>NZ_BAAAPU010000017.1:0-1516 GCF_039531305.1 Terrabacter lapilli | reverse complement strand
ATCGATTACTTGGCACCCGTCCTGGTGTCCCTGGCAAGTACAAGCGGAGCGTGCTCCGCAGTGGAACGTGCAGGGATGGTGGGTGCGGTGTCTGACACGTTGTTGGGTCCTGAGGGATCGGGCAACACCGCCGGCTGCGGGAGAGTGTGACTCTTGCGTGGCCGGGTGGTGTGCCGGGTGCTTCTGGTTGTGGGCCCTGCCGAGAGCTCAGCGTGATGCTGGGTTGGGTGTGGGGTGCCGGTTGTATGTTGAGAACTTCACAGTGGACGCGAGCATCTTTGTGGCCAAGTTTTTAAGGGCACACGGTGGATGCCTTGGCACCAGGAACCGAAGAAGGACGTAGGAATCTGCGATAAGCCTCGGGTAGTCGATAACCAGACTGTGATCCGAGGATTTCCGAATGGGGAAACCCGGCTGGAGGCAAGTCCAGTCACCCGCACCTGAATATATAGGGTGTGTGGAGGGAACGTGGGGAAGTGAAACATCTCAGTACCCACAGGAAGAGAAAACAACAGTGATTCCGTGAGTAGTGGCGAGCGAAAGCGGATGAGGCTAAACCGGGCGTGTGTGATAGCTGTCAGGCGTTGCACGTTCGGGGTCGTGGGACCCGCCAGCTGGCTCTGACAGGCCGGCAGGGAGTGAGAAATCTGCGTCATAGTCGAAGAGCATTGAATGGCTCGGCACAGAGGGTGCGACCCCCGTAGACGAAATGGTGTGGACTCCCGGTGGTGTTTCCCAAGTAGCACGGGGCCCGAGAAATCCCGTGTGAATCTGGCAGGACCACCTGCTAAGCCTAAATATTCCCTGGTGACCGATAGCGGACAAGTACCGTGAGGGAAAGGTGAAAAGTACCCCGGGAGGGGAGTGAAATAGATCCTGAAACCGTGTGCCTACAATCCGTTGGAGCCTCCCGCCGTTGGGCGTGTGGGGTGACAGCGTGCCTTTTGAAGAATGAGCCTGCGAGTTAGTGCTCAGTGGCGAGGTTAACCCGTGTGGGGAAGCCGTAGCGAAAGCGAGTCCGAACAGGGCGCCCATAGTCGCTGGGTCTAGACCCGAAGCGGAGTGATCTACCCATGGCCAGGTTGAAGCGCAGGTAAGACTGCGTGGAGGACCGAACCCACTTAGGTTGAAAACTGAGGGGATGAGCTGTGGGTAGGGGTGAAAGGCCAATCAAACTCCGTGATAGCTGGTTCTCCCCGAAATGCATTTAGGTGCAGCGTCACGTGTTTCTTGCCGGAGGTAGAGCTACTGGATAGCCGATGGGCCTCACCAGGTTACTGACGTTAGCCAAACTCCGAATGCCGGTAAGTGAGAGCGTGGCAGTGAGACTGCGGGGGATAAGCTCCGTAGTCGAGAGGGAAACAGCCCAGATCACCAGCTAAGGTCCCTAAGCGTGTGCTAAGTGGGAAAGGATGTGGAGTTGCTGTGACAACCAGGAGGTTGGCTTAGAAGCAGCCACCCTTTAAAGAGTGCGTAATAGCTCACTGGTCAAGTGATTCCGCGCCGACAATGTAGC
>NZ_BAAAPU010000016.1:0-1330 GCF_039531305.1 Terrabacter lapilli | reverse complement strand
CGTGCTTAACACATGCAAGTCGAACGGTGACGATCAAGCTTGCTTGGTCTGATCAGTGGCGAACGGGTGAGTAACACGTGAGTAACCTGCCCCTGACTCTGGGATAACCCCGGGAAACCGGAGCTAATACCGGATATGACACCAACGGGCATCCGTATGGTGTGGAAAGTTTTTTCGGTCTGGGATGGACTCGCGGCCTATCAGCTTGTTGGTGAGGTAATGGCTCACCAAGGCGACGACGGGTAGCCGGCCTGAGAGGGCGACCGGCCACACTGGGACTGAGACACGGCCCAGACTCCTACGGGAGGCAGCAGTGGGGAATATTGCACAATGGGCGGAAGCCTGATGCAGCGACGCCGCGTGAGGGATGACGGCCTTCGGGTTGTAAACCTCTTTCAGCAGGGAAGAAGCGCAAGTGACGGTACCTGCAGAAGAAGCACCGGCTAACTACGTGCCAGCAGCCGCGGTAATACGTAGGGTGCGAGCGTTGTCCGGAATTATTGGGCGTAAAGAGCTTGTAGGTGGTTTGTCGCGTCTGCTGTGAAAATCCGAGGCTCAACCTCGGACTTGCAGTGGGTACGGGCAGACTAGAGTGTGGTAGGGGAGACTGGAATTCCTGGTGTAGCGGTGGAATGCGCAGATATCAGGAGGAACACCGATGGCGAAGGCAGGTCTCTGGGCCATTACTGACACTGAGAAGCGAAAGCATGGGGAGCGAACAGGATTAGATACCCTGGTAGTCCATGCCGTAAACGTTGGGAACTAGGTGTGGGTCTCATTCCACGAGATCCGTGCCGCAGCTAACGCATTAAGTTCCCCGCCTGGGGAGTACGGCCGCAAGGCTAAAACTCAAAGGAATTGACGGGGGCCCGCACAAGCGGCGGAGCATGCGGATTAATTCGATGCAACGCGAAGAACCTTACCAAGGCTTGACATACACCGGAATCACTCAGAGATGGGTGCGTCTTCGGACTGGTGTACAGGTGGTGCATGGTTGTCGTCAGCTCGTGTCGTGAGATGTTGGGTTAAGTCCCGCAACGAGCGCAACCCTCGTTCTATGTTGCCAGCACGTGATGGTGGGGACTCATAGGAGACTGCCGGGGTCAACTCGGAGGAAGGTGGGGATGACGTCAAATCATCATGCCCCTTATGTCTTGGGCTTCACGCATGCTACAATGGCCGGTACAAAGGGCTGCGAAACCGCGAGGTGGAGCGAATCCCAAAAAACCGGTCTCAGTTCGGATTGGGGTCTGCAACTCGACCCCATGAAGTCGGAGTCGCTAGTAATCGCAGATCAGCAACGCTGCGGTGAATACGTTCCCGGGCCTTG
>NZ_BAAAPU010000015.1:0-763 GCF_039531305.1 Terrabacter lapilli | reverse complement strand
AGTGACGCAGGAAGGTAGCCTCCGCGTGGCGATGGTTGTCCACGTCCAAGGGTGTAGGGCGCGGTCCAGGCAAATCCGGACCGCATGACGCCTGAGACCTGATAGTGACCGCGAATGCGGGAAGAGGGTGATCCTATGCTGCCGAGAAAAACTTCTAGCGAGGTTCGAGCCGCCCGTACCCCAAACCGACTCAGGTGGTTAGGTAGAGAATACCAAGGCGATCGAGTGAATCGTGGTTAAGGAATTCGGCAAAATACCCCCGTAACTTCGGGAGAAGGGGGGCCCTGATCGTGACGGAACTTGCTTCCCGAGCGTGATCGGCCGCAGAGACCAGGGAGAAGCGACTGTTTACTAAAAACACAGGTCCGTGCCAAGTCGCAAGACGATGTATACGGACTGACGCCTGCCCGGTGCTGGAACGTTAAGGGGACGGGTTAGCACGCAAGTGCGAAGCTCAGAACTTAAGCGCCAGTAAACGGCGGTGGTAACTATAACCATCCTAAGGTAGCGAAATTCCTTGTCGGGTAAGTTCCGACCTGCACGAATGGCGTAACGACTTCTCCACTGTCTCAACCACGAACTCGGCGAAATTGCACTACGAGTAAAGATGCTCGTTACGCGCAGCAGGACGGAAAGACCCCGGGACCTTTACTACAGCTTGGTATTGGTGTTCGGTACGGCTTGTGTAGGATAGGTGGGAGACTGTGAAGCCGTCACGTCAGTGATGGTGGAGTCAACGTTGAAATACCACTCTGGTCGTTCT
>NZ_BAAAPU010000014.1:0-506 GCF_039531305.1 Terrabacter lapilli | reverse complement strand
GTAAGTGCACAAGGGAGCTTGACTGTGAGACAGACATGTCGAGCAGGGACGAAAGTCGGGACTAGTGATCCGGCGGTGGCTTGTGGAAGCGCCGTCGCTCAACGGATAAAAGGTACCCCGGGGATAACAGGCTGATCTTGCCCAAGAGTCCATATCGACGGCATGGTTTGGCACCTCGATGTCGGCTCGTCGCATCCTGGGGCTGGAGTAGGTCCCAAGGGTTGGGCTGTTCGCCCATTAAAGCGGTACGCGAGCTGGGTTTAGAACGTCGTGAGACAGTTCGGTCCCTATCCGCTGTGCGCGTAGGAAACTTGAGAAAGGCTGTCCCTAGTACGAGAGGACCGGGATGGACGAACCTCTGGTGTGTCAGTTGTCCTGCCAAGGGCACCGCTGATTAGCTACGTTCGGAAGTGATAACCGCTGAAAGCATCTAAGCGGGAAGCACGTTTCAAGATGAGGTTTCCAGACCCGCGAGGGTGAGAGGCTCCCAGCTAGACGACTGGGTT
>NZ_BAAAPU010000013.1:0-965 GCF_039531305.1 Terrabacter lapilli | reverse complement strand
GGAAGTGGCTTGTCCGAAGAGCTGGTGTGGGGTTGTGAGCCGGTCGCGCTGGAGTCAGAGTCGTTGCCCCGGTGCCCTCCCGGGCCCGTCACCTTCCCTGCGGTGTAGTCGCCGAGCATGGTCCGGAAAACGAGGTCGGACAGCCGGCGTTTGAGGCATCGCATCGCTTCCATCGAGCTCTTCCCGGCGGCCTTCTTCCGGTCGAAGTAGGCGCGCCCCTCGGTCGGGGTGCGCAGCTGCACGGTGGCCATGATGTGCAGCACCCGGTTGATCTGCCGGTTCCCGCCACGAGAGAGCCGATGCCGGACGTGATCGCCCGAGGAGGCGTCGATCGGGGCGGTCCCGGTCCAGGACGCGAAGTGGTTGCGGTCCGGGAACCTCGACACGTCCCCGACCTCGACGAGCAGCCGTGCCGCACCCGAGGGGCCGATGCCGTGCAGCCCGAGTAGTGAGGTTCCGGTCGCCGCGACGAGCTCCTTGAGTTCCTTGTCGGCGGCCTTCTTCCGCGCGTAGATCCGCTCCAGGTCGACCACCAGCTCCATGGCCACGCGCTTGCGGGTCTTGCCGACCGCATCCCGGGGCCGGACGGTGGCCAGCAGAGCCCGCGCTTGTGCTGCCGAGAGGTACTTCTTCGCGCCACCAGACAGCATTTCCAACAGGATTCGGTGCAGCTGGCTGATCTTGCGGGTGTGCTCGTCCCCGATCGCGCGGCGCCGGTCCACCAGCAGCTGCAGCACCTCCAGCTGCGCATCGGACACGACCGGGCGCAGCCCCGCCATCCGCGTTCCGACCAGAGCGACCGAGTGCGCGTCGGTCGCGTCCGTCTTGCGGCCCTGCCCAGTCGCGAACACCCGGGCCCGTGCGGACAGCTTCGCCGGCACGTCCACCACGTCCTGCCCGTCCGCGATCAGCCGGTGCGCGATGTGCCGGCCGATGCCCTCGCAGCCCTCGATGGCCCACACCCG
>NZ_BAAAPU010000012.1:59277-149504 GCF_039531305.1 Terrabacter lapilli | reverse complement strand
GAACCCGGGCACCTAGACCAGAGCCTGCGCAGGCACCGGTCCTACCGTCAATGAAACAAGTAGCCGCCGAGAGAGCACCGATTCGCAGCGGCAGAGTTAGCATCACGGCCATGGTGCGCAGGTGGGCCACGGCCGTCGTCGCGGTGACAGCGGTTCTGCTGATCGCCGGCACCTTCGCGTACCGGTACACGTACGGCTCATGGTGGCAATCTCCGCAACGCATCCCCTACTGCGGTCGGACCTTCTTGCCCGGCACGCCCGACCTGAGCCTTGCGGAGATCCGTCAACGTGCGAGCCGAACCGGTCTGTCGGGCGGCGCCCCGGACCCGCTCATCAGCATTGGCAAGACTCCACCGGTCGTCGGCGCGGACATGCTGGCAGCCGTCACCTCTGAGGCCCAACGACAACAGCTTGGGATCCCGTGCACCATGGCGCTCTACCTCAAGACCGGTGATGACCGCTACACGGCGTACGGGCTTAGCGGCGGGCCGTGACTCGATGCGCGGCAACTGACGCCGTGATGATCGCTTATGCCGCCGATCGATCGAGTGGATGTCATGCAGGTCGTCAACACCTCGGTGGCCCGAGGCCGAGCCGCCTGACACCATCACTCCCGTGACTGAAGCACCGCCAGCCGGGATAGCCGAGTGCATCTTCTGCGCCATAGCGGCGAAGAAGGCAGAAGCCAGCGTGGTCTACGAAGACGAGACCGTCGTCGCGTTCATGGATCTGAACCCAGTCACGCCGGGGCACCTTCTCGTCGTGCCACGCGAACATGCAGTCGGCCTGGCCGACGTCGATGCAGCAACCAGCGCTCACGTGTGGTCTGTCGGTCACCAGATGGCGCGAGCCCTGCGGCGCTCGAGCCTGCGCTGCGATGGGATCAACGCCTTCCTCGCCGACGGCGAAGTCGCAGGCCAGGAGGTGTTCCACTTCCACCTGCACGTGATTCCTCGCTACGCGGGAGACGGCTTCTCGATGACTGCTGACTGGAAGCAGCGAGAGCGTGCCTTGCTCGACGACGATGCGGAAGAGATCAAGGAAGCTCTCGCGCGTGGACTGGGTCGCGACTGAACGTCCGGAACTGCCGCTGTAAGTACGGCACGCCTCATCGTGAGGCCATGCCGATTCACTAGAGCCGCTACGTTGCCGCCATGAACTGACCGGCGCTCTGCCAGCGAAGCGGTTGACCGCGACCTTCTCGCTAGCCATTGCACTCGCAGGCCTGACCCTGACGGCATGCGTGCGCTCGCCCACTACGGATGGGCAGCTTGCAGCGGGTGGCGATGCCGGCCAGAGCCTGCTCGAGGACGGCCCGACGTTCTCGCAGCGGGCGTCCACGAAGATCCTCAGTGCCGGCCGCGAGCACGTCGAAGACGACGAGCTGTGCGGGGCGTCGGGCGGCGACCGAGCGGATCCGCCGGCCGGCGGTCATCCGGGCCTGCAGCCCCTCGAAGTCGAGCCGGCCCGCAGCCGGGTCCCACGCGATGACCTCGCCATCCAGCACCAGGTCGTCGGGCAGCCGCCAATTCAGGGCCGGCGTGAGGTCGGGGAACAGGGGCGTGAGGTTGGTGCCGTTGCGGGAGAAGATCTTCCCGCGGCCCACGAGCGCGCGGTAGCCGTCCCACTTCGGCTCCCAGACCAGGTCCTTCACGCCGGAGGGGGTGAGGTCATCGACGGTCCGCGCGAGGGCGACCGGTGCCTGGAGCGACACGACAGCCATGGCGATCACCTTGCACCACCGGCCCCTCGTCGGTGAGGCTGAGGCGGCTACCAACCTGAATCCGGCGTTGGCAGGAGCCTGCGACCGCGACCACGACCGACCCCTAAAGGGGGATCGGGTCGCGGTCGGGATCGTCCTCTGTGTCGCGCGGGTAGTAGATCTTGGAATCTCGTGGGCCGCGCTCTACGCGTAGTTCGTTCCTCGCCTCGAGATCATTGAGGCGATCCCTCTTGGTTCCGGTGTTACCTCTCACAAGAAGCATCAGCTCGGATTGCGTGAGCCCCGGGTTTTGAGCCACCACGCCGAGGATGCGCAGGTCGAGATCGTCGCCCCCTGCGAGACTGGCTTTCGATTCCGATTCTGCTTCTTCTCCCGGCGGCTCAAGGGCAACGACAAGTGAGCCAGAACCCGCCTCATGTACGGCAAGCGACGTGACGTTGGCCCGGGCGATCAGTGGTGTCCGGCCCTTGCCGACTGCGTGCCGGCCCACCCCACCGGGGCGGTCCTTGACCAGCCGCAGAGTGAACTCACCCCGCCCGCCTTCCACGAGGCGCTGTGAGGCCTCGACCGTGTAGGCGGCCCCTGAGATCGCCGCGAGCTTGGCCTGGGCCCCGACCGGGAACCGGCCGCGGCCCTCGCGCGACTTGGTGACGTGATCGATCAGGGCCACCGCGGCTCCGGTCTTCTGGGCAAGATCCCGAGGGACGGTGCGCATCCACCGGGCCACGTTGTCGTTGTCCGTGGACTTGAAGCCGAAGAGGTCCAGCGCCTCAGTGACGCCGTCGATGACGGCCAGCGAGAACGGCCGCTCGAGCAGCTGTAGCCACATCGTCTTGTCCCGCTGTCCGGAGAGATCGGTCTCGGGTCGGACGTAGGTGAACCGTTTGTGGATGTGCTTCGGCTTGGCCCCCAATGCGAGGAGCCGGCGCAGAATCGACACCTCGTCGGACTCGAAGTCGACATAGAGCACCTCCTTGCCCTCGGCCAGCGCCTCGACGCAGGCCCACTGCAGCAGCAGGGACTTGCCCGACTCCGGTTCCCCGAAGAACGTGTGCACCATGCCTGGGTAAAGCAGCCCGGCCCCGTCCGTCCGCAGCATCAGCGATGCCTGCAGCGGCTCCACCGGGCCGTGGACGAGGTGAGAGAGTTCCCGTGGCGCCCAGCTGGAGAGCTCCTGCGACAGCGCGTCCTGACGACGCGCGGCCTCCGTGGCAGACGGGACAGCAGCGACCTGTACAGCGCTGTCTTGGCCCTCGTCTTCCACGCCCCGGAACAGCGAGTCAGGCCCAGCCAGCCCCGCCAGGCCTGCCCCTCGAGGATCGCTTGTGGCCGCTGCGTCTTCATTAATGACGCGCGAAGCATCTTTTCGGGCCGCCTCCGGCAGCTGAGCCAGGACAAGAGCCGCATGAAGATCACTCGGGAGGTAAGGGAGCGTCCCTGCGGGGTCCCATCTCCCGAGGCTGCCATGGGTGCCGAGCCGGGCTGTGTCCGGGAGAACGAGCACTTCGCCATCGCACAGGACCTCAAGCTCACCCTCCAAGGGCCCATAGTCGCCGCTCGACAAAGGCTTGCCATCCTCCAGCGCCATCAGGTAATTGGCCTGACCCCGGCCAGCTCCCACCAACACCGACCCTGTTGCCATGACGGTGAGCATGTCTATCGACGGCACTCCCACTTCGCTCTCGATGGAGCGGAAGGCCACTGCACCGGAACGGGCTAGATCTAGAGCGATACGAGCGTCCGGCCACCTGCGGAACCACTTCCGAACCTTGCTTGCCTTCCGGCTCGAGCGCTTGCCCCAGTTCGGCCCGAGCAGGGAGGCGGGGTCGCCAGACTCGGCCGCGACCGGAACGACATGCCATCCAGCCTGCGCGTACCAGACGGCGGCATCCTCCGCCGAGCCCGTCAGCCGACGCGGCAACGACAAGGCGCCGGAGGCGGTCATAGCGCCACGCCCTTGTTCAGCAACGCGAACAGCCGTGCCTCGCCCCCCTCGGGCAGGTCGTCTCGAGGCTGCGTGGTGCGTAGAGTCCCGGGCGGCCTCGGCTGATGGGCGGTCATGCTTGCTCCCAGCCCTGCTCAGCCTCTGCGTGTCGCTTCGCGATCCAGGCATCCACGTCGGCACGCGCGTACAGGACATGCCTGCCGACCTTTAGTCCAAAGGGGCCGTAGCCGACGTGTCGCCAGTAACGGACGGTCTCGGGGTTCGTGCGGAGGAGCGCTGCGAGCTCGGCGGTGGTCAGGTACGGGCTCCCCGGCGTCTCGGGGCAGCCATCGTTGGCACTCGGTTTCATGCGTTGAACGATCGATGGCCGGGTGTCAGGATGGAAGAGCCCCGTTCCCGCTTTGGAAGGCACAGCATGCCGAGGACGAACCGAGGGAGCATCTTCGCCGAGCGCTACGTGGCTTGGCACGTGGAAGCTGAGCTCGCTCGACGAGGGTGGTCCTACCGTGAACTGGCCGACCGCATGACCGCGGCCGGCGCGCCGGCGAACCAGTCCTCCATCCACAAGATGCTCAGGCAGGAACCTCCGCGCCGGATCAGGGTGAACGAGCTCGCCGCCCTTGCCGAGATCTTCGACGTTCCCATGCAGGAACTCGCCCAGTCGGTTGACCGTAGTCTCAGCGAGGAGGCCAACCGACTGTTGGCGGACCTGTACGCCGCGGCGACGCCGTACCGGGAAGCGGCGGCGAAGCTCAGCCGTACCATCAGACTGCTCGCTGTGGCGGTGGCGGCCAGCGATGAATTCACCATGAAACTCATGGATGCCATGGCGCGCCAAGAGGCGTCGATGGCCCTCTTGATGGACATCGCCCACGAGGCCGAGGAGCGGATGTATGCCCAAGCGGAGGCCGACGCTGAGGCGCATCGCCTACCTAGGTTCGTGCGGCGGTACCACGAACTGAGACGAAGGGCCGAGCCGGAAGACGGGAGCGACGATGGCCAGCATCGCGAAGAGGACTGACGGCCGTTGGCGGGCCCGGTACCGGGACGCCGCCGGCAAGGAGCACGCCCGCCACTTCACGCGCAAGACGGACGCTCAAAGGTGGCTTGACGAGGTCACCGCGTCGGTTCTCACTGGACAGTACGTGGACCCGCGGGCCGGCAAGGTGACGTTCAGCGCCTTCTACGAGGCATGGTCATCGCGTCAGGTGTGGGTGCCTTCGACCCGATGCAACGCCGACCACGCGGCCGCGACGGTCCCCTTCGCGGGCGTCCCGCTGAAGGCGATCCGGCGGTCCCACATCGAGGCATGGGTGAAGGCACTCAGCGCCGACCTGGCGGCCTCGACGATCAAGACCAGGTTCGTCATCGTCAGGTCGGTGTTCCGGGCGGCGGTCGCCGACAAGGTGATCGCGGCCGACCCGTGCGAGGGTGTCGTGTTGCCGCGGCGCCGCAAGGCCGAGGCGGCGATGCGGGTGCCTACTGTCGAGGAGGTGGGGCGCCTGCTCCGGGCCGCCGACGAACGCTTCACGGCATACGTGGCACTGTGCGCGTTCGCCGGGCTGCGGATGGGGGAGGCGGCTGGGGTCCAGGTGGGCGATGTCGACTTCCTCCGGCGTCAACTAACGGTCTCCCGACAACTCCAGCGGGATGGGCGCGAGGTCGCGGTCCGGGCGCCGAAGTACGGCAGTGAGCGCGTGGTCTACCTGCCCGACGAGCTCGTGACGATGCTGGCGGAGCACGTTCGGCAGCACACTCCAGAGGGTGCGCCCGACCGGTGGCTGTTCACGGCCTACGGCAAACCGCTGCACGACAACGCGGTGACGTTCCGGTGGCGCCAGACACGCAAGGTGGCCGGCTGCCCAAGCGTGCGGATGCACGACCTCCGACACTTCTACGCGTCAGGCCTGATCGCGGCGGGGTGCGACGTGGTCACGGTGCAGCGGGCGCTCGGACACGCGACGGCTACGACCACGCTCGGGACGTACGCGCACCTGTGGCCATCGGCCGAGGATCGGACCCGGTCCGCAGCCTCCGGTCTGGCGGCCGCGGCCCTTGCGGACTCCGTGCGGACGGCCGCTGCCGAGTAGGCCGCTGACCTGCACAGACTCAGAAGTTCAGAAGTACCAGGGGAAGGGCGACCAGTCGGGGTCGCGCTTCTCGAGGAACTGGTCGCGGCCCTCGACCGCCTCGTCGGTCATGTAGGCCAGCCGGGTCGCCTCGCCGGCGAAGACCTGCTGGCCCATCAGGCCGTCGTCGGTGAGGTTGAAGGCGAACTTCAGCATGCGCTGCGCCTGCGGGCTCTTGCCCATGATCTCGGTCGCGACCTGCAGCGCCTCCTTCTCGAGATCGGCGTGGTCGGCGACGAGATTGACGGCGCCCATGCGGTGCATGTCCTCGGCCGAGTAGGTGCGCCCGAGGAAGAAGATCTCGCGAGCGAACTTCTGGCCGACCATCTTGGCGAGGTAGGCACTGCCGTAGCCCGCGTCGAAGCTGCCCACGTCGGCATCGGTCTGCTTGAACCGGGCGTGCTCGCGGCTGGCGATGGTGAGGTCGCAGACGACGTGCAGGGAGTGGCCGCCGCCTGCTGCCCAGCCGGGGACCACCGCGATGACGACCTTGGGCATCGTGCGGATGAGGCGCTGGACCTCGAGGATGTGGAGGCGCCCACCCTGCGCCCTGACCCGCGCCTGGTCGACGGTGTCGGCCGTCTCGCCCTCGGCGTACTGGTAGCCGGAGCGGCCGCGGATGCGCTGGTCGCCCCCGGAGCAGAAGGCCCACTTGCCGTCCTTGGCGCTCGGGCCGTTGCCCGTGATGAGCACGACGCCGACGTCGGGCGTCATCCGGGCGTGGTCGAGCGCGCGGTAGAGCTCGTCGACGGTGTGCGGGCGGAAGGCGTTGAGCACCTCGGGCCGGTCGAAGGCGATGCGCACGACGCCTGACTCGGCGTGCGGCCGGCCGGCCACGGGGCGACGCCGGTGGTAGGTGATGTCGGTGAGCTCGAAGCCCTCGACGGGCGCCCACTCGCTCGGGTCGAAGATCTCGGAAACGGCGTTCTGGGTCGGCTCGCTGCTCACGAACCGACCCTATCCGCGCCCATCGACGGCGTTAGGGTCGGCCGTATGCCGATCCCTCCCTACGTCGCCCACCTGCGCACCATGGTCGGTCGCGAGCTGTTGTGGATGCCCGGCGTGACGGCAGTCGTCCTGCGTCAGGGCTCGGACGGCGCGGGCGAGGTCCTGCTGGTTCGGCGCTCGGACAACGGCGCCTGGACGCCGGTGACGGGCATCGTCGACCCGGGGGAGGAGCCGCACGTCACCGCGGTCCGCGAGGTCCAGGAGGAGGCGTGCGTCGTTGCCGAGGTCGAGCGGCTCGTGTGGGTCTCGACCACGCGGGTCGTGACCTACCCCAACGGTGACCGCGCGCAGTACGTCGACCACACCTTCCGCTGCCGCTGGCTGTCGGGAGAGCCACGCCCCGGCGACGACGAGTCGACGGAAGCCGGCTGGTTCCCGCTCGACGGGCTGCCCCCCATGGCGCAGTGGCACCGCGACCGCATCATGGTCGCCGCCGACAACCCGGCAGACGTGCGTCTGGGGGCTGCCTCGGAGGCGTGAGCCGTGGCGGGGTGACATCTGTCAGGGGCAGGTGCTGACGAAGGACCGGGGCTTCGTCGGTCGGCCCTGCCTACCGTCGAGGGAGGAGGGGCCGCCCGGTCCCGGAACCAGGAGACGCCCCGTGTTCTCGCCACGCAACCTCATCATCGCCGGGGTGGCGCTCGTCGCCATCGCGCTCGGACCCGCTGGTCACGGACTCTGGTGGCTCGTCGGCTTCCTCTGGCTGCTGCCGCGGGTCGTTCGTCACGGCGGAGCTTGCTGTTCGGGGGGTGCAGGGCGTGCCGACGACGCGCCGCAGGAAGGCGGGATCTCGGCGCCGGATCCCACCCGGGACCAGCACGACGCCTTCCCCTCCCGGCCCTGACACGGGCCACGCTCCCGCCCCGACCGCACCGGCCGTGGGGGTCGGTGAGCGGTCGGGGAGCGGTCGGTGAGAATGAGGCCATGACGACGCTGCCGGCTGTCGAGGAGCTGCTCGAGCGGGCGCACGTGGTCGCGCTGCCGATGCGGGTCCGTTTCCGGGGCGTCGACGTGCGCGAGGCCCTGCTGCTCGAGGGCCCCTCCGGCTGGGGCGAGTTCAGTCCCTTCCTCGAGTACGCCGACGTCGAGTCGTCGCGCTGGCTCGCTGCCGCGGTCGAGAGCGCGTATGCCGTGTGGTCGGCGCCCGTGCGCGACGCCGTCCCGGTCAACGCCACCGTTCCGGCGGTCGGCCCCGACCGCGTGCCCGAGGTCCTCGCGCGCTTCGACGGCTGCACCACGGCCAAGGTCAAGGTCGCCGAGCGGGGCCAGACGCTGGACGACGACGTCGACCGGGTCGCCGCGGTCCGGTCGGCGATGGGGCCGTCGGCGCGGATCAGGGTCGACGCCAACGGCGGCTGGGACGTCGGGAGGGCCACGGAGGCGCTGAGGAGGCTCACGGCGTACGACCTCGAATACGCCGAGCAGCCGTGCGCGGGCGTGGAGGAGCTCGTCGAGCTGCGGACAGCCCTGGCGCGCAACGGGATCGATGTCGCCATCGCCGCGGACGAGTCGATCCGCAAGGTGGAGGACCCCCTGCGGGTCGCACGGCTCGGGGCCGCGGACGTGGTGGTCGTGAAGGTCGCCCCTCTGGGTGGGGTGTCGGCCGCTCTCGAGATCGTGGAGGCGTGCGGGCTGCCTGCCGTCGTGTCGTCGGCCCTCGACACCAGTGTCGGCATCGCAGCCGGGGTGGCCCTGGCCGCGGCCCTGCCGAGCCTCGAGTTCGCCTGTGGTCTGGGCACGGTCGGCCTCTTCGAACGCGACGTGGCAGCGACGCCCTGGCGTCCGGCCGGTGGCATGCTGTCGAGGGGGCGCGCCGTGCCCGATGCGCGAGCGCTCGCCGACCTGGCGGCACCCTCGGATCGGCAGCAGTGGTGGCGTGAGCGGCTCGTGCGCTGCCACGCCGTCCTGGCGGAAGGTGCGCCCGGATGATCACGGCCTGCCTCAACGGGGACCGCACCCGCCGGCAGCACCACGCGGTGCCCCAGACGCCGGACGAGCTCGCCCGGGCGGCACGGGAGTCGGTGGAGGCCGGTGCGTGGATGGTGCACGTGCATCCCCGAGATTCCAGCGGTCTCGAGACGCTCGAGGCGCGGCACGTCGTCGCGGCTGTGGCAGCCATTCGTGCGGCCTCGCCCGGCGTGCTGGTGAGCGCGACGACGCGGGACGGGATCGTGGACGGCGCCGCGGCCAAGCTCGACTGTGTCTCGGGGTGGCCGCCGCCCCGGCTCGGCGGGCCCGACTGCGCCAGCGTCAACTGGCACGAGGAGGGCGCCCAGGAGGTTGCAACGGCTCTGGCCGACAAGGGGATTGCCGTGGAGGCCGGTGTCTGGAGTCCGCATGCGGCGCGTGAGTTCGTCGATGGCGACTGGCCCGCGCGGGTGGAGCGCGTGCTCGTCGAGGCGATCCCGGGCGCCACTCCGGGCGAGGACGGTCCGCGGGCGGTTCAGGGCATTCTCGAGGCTCTCGGGGAGCTGCCCGTGCCGCTGCTCGTCCACGGCGAGCAGGACTGGGCCTGGCCGGTGCTGCGATGGGCGATGGCTGCCGGCCATGACGTGCGCATCGGTCTCGAGGACACCTGCCACCTGCCCGACGGGCAGCAGGCCCGCGACAACGCCGAGCTCGTCTCCGCGGCGGGACACCTGCGCCGCCTTGCTGAGTGAGGTGCAGGGCGCACTCGGCCAGGACCGGGTCCTCACTCCAGTGGAAGGGAGTGATCCTCCGAGTGGTCTGCGGAGACCGCCTGCTGGGCCAGCTCGCGCAGCCACGCCGCCTCGGTGCGCCGGTCTGCTCGGGAGACCCGGACCTCGAGCACCCGTGTCCCTGAGTGAGATTCGGCAAGCGCCTGCGCCAGCCGGCTGAGGTCGTCGACGCGTTCGTATGCCGTGTGGTGCGCCGCGCACAGCGCCGCCAGATCGGTGCCGTGCGGGGTCGCGAACACCCGCTCGAAGGCGTCGGCGTAGCGGCTCCCGCCCTGCTCCAGGGTGGTGAAGATGGCGCCGCCGTCGTCGTTGAGCACCACGATGGTGAGGTTCGGTCGCGGCTCCGCGGGACCGATGAGCAGGCCGTTGGTGTCGTGCAGGAACGTCAGGTCACCCAGGTAGGCGATGGTGCGAGCCGCACGGGGACGGCCGAGGGCGATGCCGACCGCGGTCGAGACCATTCCGTCGATGCCGGCCAGACCGCGGTTGCCGACGACGAAGCGGTGCTGGAGCGGCGGCCAGGGCGCGGCCATGACGTCGAGGTCGCGGACCGGGTTCGACGACCCGACCACGAGGGTCGTGTCGGCGGCAACGGCTGCTCCGACGACCGCGGCCACGGCCAGTGGCGAGGGGCTGCCAGCATCCGGCGTCTGCGACGGATCGCCCTGCGCCGCAGTCAGGCCGGCGTCGATGAGGTCGGACAGGCGCTGGTCGGCGGCCTGCCACCGGTCGAACCACGCCCGGTCGTCGGGTCCCTCGACACGGGGCACGACGTCGAGCACGCGCGCCACGCGGCCCGGGTCGGTCGCCACGCCGCCGCGTCCCCGGACCGACAGCACCTCCAGGGCTGGGTCGCTGATGAGACCGGTGACGGGCCGAGACAGGGTCGGATGGCCGATCACGACGACGCGCTCGACCTCGTCACGCAGACCGGTCGTGAGCAGCAGCCGACCGGTGCGCAGCGCCTGGCGGCCGATGCGCGCTCCGGACGTCGGCTCCGCGATGAGCGGCCAGCCTGCGGCCTCGGCGAGCAACCGCGCTGCAGGGCCCGCGTCGTCCCCGGCGACCACGACGGTGCGCGGGCCGAGGGGGAGCAGCTCGCCGCCCGACGGGATCGTCACCGAGGGCCGGACCCCCGCATCACCCCCCGGCTGCAACTGCGCCGTGGCGCGGTCTCGCCCGGTCTCGGGGTCGGATCCCGCCTGCAACTGCGCCATGGCGAGGTTTCCGTCAGGGCGCTGCCACCAGTCCTCGGGCGTCGGTCCGGAGGGCAGCAGGTCTCCGTCGAGCTGCACGTTGAGCTGCGTCGGTCCGGACGCCGAACAGGCCTGCCACACAGTCTCGCTCAGATCGTCGGCAGCGATCGCGGCCGTCAGGTCGTGGCACGGCGCGAAGGTGCCGAAGATCCCCGCCTGCTCAGTCGTCTGGTTCGCGCCCGTGCCGCGCAGCCGGTCGGGACGGTCCGCACTGACGACGACGACGCGCCGTCCCGTGTGGTGCGCCTCCATGACGGCCGGCAGCAGGTTGCCGACGGCAGTGCCCGACGTCGTGACCACGGCCACGGGTCGCCGGGACCCCGTCGCGAGCCCCAGCGCCAGGAAACCGGCGGAGCGCTCGTCGACGCGCACGTGCAGGCGCAGGTCGCCGGCGCGGTCAGCGGCGTCGAGCGCAAGGGCGAAGGGAGCCGACCGCGAGCCCGGCGAGAGCACGACGTCACGCACGCCCCCGAGCCACAGCTGCTGCAGCACGCCGAGGGCGAGCTCGCTCGCGGACCTGTCGGCCGTCATCGCCGCCATCCGGGGCCGCCGTCAGTCGCTCGCCAGCGCGTCGCGCATCGGCACGAGCTTGGCGTCGGACTCGGCCACCTCGGACTCGGGGTCCGACCCGGCGACGATGCCGCACCCGGCATACAGCGTGATCTGCGAGGAGTCGTGGGGGTCGAGCGCCCCGCTGCGCAGGGCGATGCCCCACGCGCCGTCGCCATGAGCGTCCATCCAGCCGACCGGGCCGGCATAGCGCCCACGGTCCATGTGCTCGAGCTCGCCGATGAGCTCGACGGCCCGCGCGGTCGGTGTCCCGCCCACCGCGGCCGAGGGGTGCAGCGCCGCTGCCAGCGTGAGCGACGAGGCGTCGTCGACGCTCACGGCCGCGACGTCGGTGGCGAGGTGCATGACGTTGGGCAGGTGCAGCACGAACGGCGCCTCGGGCACGTTCATCGAGGAGGAGTGGGGGGCCAGGGCCTCCGCGACCGAGCGGACGGCGTACTCGTGCTCCTCGAGGTCCTTCGACGAACGCGCGAGCGAGGCGGCCAGGGTGAGGTCCTTGGCGTCGTCTCCGGTGCGGCGGATCGTGCCGGCGAGCACCCGCGAGGTGATCAGGCCCTTGTCGCGGCGCACGAGCAGCTCCGGCGTGGCGCCGACGAGGCCGGCCACGGAGAAGACCCAGGTGTTCTCGTAGCGCTCGGCGAGGCGTCGCAGCAGCCAGCGGGGGTCGATCGGTGCTGACGACGTCGCCACGAGGTCACGGGCGAGGACGACCTTGTCGACCTCGCCGGCGGCGATGCGCTGCACGGCCTCGGCGACCGCGTGGGCGTAGTCGGCGGGGGAGACAGCGCCGTCGGCGAAGGCGACATCCAGAGGAGGCTCGGGATCCGTTGCGACAGAGGGCGCCTCGAGCAGCGACAGCTGCGGCTCCAGCGACACGGTGGTCAGCCACGTCTGCCCGTCGCGACGCCCCACGATCGTCGACGGCACGACGAGGCGGGCCTGCTCGGCCGAGTCGGAGGCGAAGGGGAACGAACCGAAGCAGACGAGGCCGCTGCCCGCGAGCCGCACGTCGTCGCGCACGACCGCACGGCTGCACAGCTCGCGCCACCAGCGCTCCGCCTCGCGGAACCGGTCCTCGCCGGCCGCCTCGAACGTCAGCGCCGCTCCCCAGCCGACGAGTCCCTCGCCGCGGCGAACCCACGAGAGCAGCTCGTCGTGCGGCAGCCCCGACGGCAGGTAGGTCAGCAGGGGCGCGTCGGCCGGGATCGGCACCGTGCGGACGACGACCGATGGGGCCGCTGCGGGCGAGGCCGCGTCGGGGGCTGGGAGCGTGGACATCGACTGCAACTCTACGGCGGAGCCCCGCCCGCCCCGGCCGTGGTCGCGCGTGGTGCGAGGATGAGCGCATGAGCCGTGCGCAGCTGGACAAGAAGCCGGTCGACGTCGCGTCGATGTTCGACACCGTCGCCGAGAAGTACGACGTGACCAACGACGTGCTCTCGCTCGGCCAGGACCGCCTGTGGCGCCGGGCCGTCGTCAAGGCCGTCGACGCCAAGCCGGGGGAGCGCATCCTCGACATCGCCGCGGGCACCGGAACCT
Source organism: Terrabacter lapilli (assembly GCF_039531305.1). Classification (NCBI taxonomy): domain Bacteria; kingdom Bacillati; phylum Actinomycetota; class Actinomycetes; order Micrococcales; family Intrasporangiaceae; genus Terrabacter; species Terrabacter lapilli. The sequence goes on along the minus strand of NZ_BAAAPU010000012.1, from coordinate 136,635 downwards.
CCAGCGAGCCGTGGGCCGACCAGGAGATCGAGGTCGTGCCGGCCGACTTCTCGCTCGGCATGCTCCGGGTCGGTCGCCGTCGCCGTCCCGACATGGCGTTCACCGCCGCGGACGCGATGAGCCTGCCCTTCGCCGACGAGAGCTTCGACGTCGTGACCATGAGCTTCGGCCTGCGCAACGTCGCCGATCCCGCCACGGCGCTGCGCGAGTTCCTCCGCGTCACCAAGCCGGGCGGCCGCCTGCTGGTCTGCGAGTTCAGCCAGCCGGTCAACAAGGTGTTCCGCACCGTCTACACGAACTACCTCATGCGCGCGCTGCCGCCCGTGGCGCGCCGCACGTCGAGCAACCCCGAGTCCTACGTCTACCTCGCCGAGTCGATCCGGGCGTGGCCCCCGCAGGGCGAGCTCGCCGGCATCATCGAGGCGGCCGGCTGGCAGCAGGTCGGCTGGACCAACCTCACCGGCGGGATCGTCGCGCTGCACCACGGCACGAAGCGCTGACCCCTCCCGGAGCGTCGGGGCGTATGCCGTCCGCTGCGGGAGGCGCGTCAGAAGTGGCCTCTCGACGGGGCGGGGGCGGCAAGTCGTGGCCTCTCGACGTGGCGGGGGCGGCAAGACGTGGCCTCTCGACGGGGCAGGGGCGGCAAGACGTGGCCTCTCGACGGGGCGGCTGTGCAGGGTTAGGTATGCCTTATCTGACATGGGCAGATCGCGGGAATACACTTCCCGGAGAGTTCGTGAAGATCTTCACAAGCGGTTCGGAAGCGTGCAGGGAGACATGTCCAGTTCGAGCGTCGCGCCCAGCCCCTCACGGGGTGGCGATGCACCCGTCGAGCGGGCCGACGTCATCGTCGTCGGTGCCGGTCCCGGTGGCAGCGCGACAGCCGCGTACCTCGCCGACCACGGTCTCGACGTCGTGCTCCTGGAGAAGTCGGCCTTTCCCCGCGACAAGATCTGCGGCGACGGCCTGACCCCGCGCGCCACCAAGGAGCTCATCTCCCTCGGCATCGACACGAGCGGCTGGCAGCGCACCAAGGGCCTGCGCATCAAGGGCGGCGGCCACACCCTGCAGCTCGACTGGCCCGAGTCCGACGCGTTCCCCGGCTACGGCATGGTGCGCACCCGCGCGCAGCTCGACGAGGCGCTCGCCCGGCACGCCGAGCGCAAGGGCGCGCTGCTCCAGGAGCGCACCAGCGTCACCGCGCCCGTCCGTGACTCCTCCGGCCGGGTCGCCGGCGTCACGGCCAAGCGCCTCGACGAGGCGGGCCGTGCCACGGGTGAGACCGTCACCTACCGCGCCCCCGTCGTCGTCGCGAGCGACGGCGTCTCGAGCCGCCTCGCGACCGCCGTGGGCCGCCCCAAGCGCGAGGACCGCGTCATGGGCGTGGCCGTCCGCGCGTACTACACGACGCCCAAACGCGACGACTACCTCGAAAGCCACCTCGAGCTGTGGACCCGCGACGACGCCGGCAACCGCATCCTCATGCCCGGCTATGGCTGGCTCTTCCCGCTCGAGGACGGCCGCACCAACGTCGGCCTCGGCACCCTCGACACCACCTCGGCCTTCCAGAAGACCGACTACAAGGACGTCATGCGCCGGTGGGTCGAGGACATCAACCCCGAGTGGCAGCTCGACCACGACGAGTCCGCCGGCCCCATCCGCGGCGCCGCCCTGCCGATGGGCTTCAACCGCACCCCGCTGTATGCCGACGGCCTCCTCCTCGTCGGCGACTCCGGCGGCATGGTCAACCCGTTCAACGGCGAGGGCATCGACTACGCCCTCGAGGCCGCCCGCGTCGGTGCCGAGCTCGTCGCGCAGGCGATGGCCCGCCCGAGCGACGCCGAGCGCGAGAGGGTGCTCGCGGCATACCCGAAGGTCATGAAGGACGAGCTCGGCGGCTACTTCACGCTGGGCCGCTGGTTCGCCCACGCCATCGGCAACCCCGAGGTCATGCGCCTGGCCACGAAGTACGGCCTGCCCCGGACCCGGCTCATGCCGGTCCTGCTCAAGATCATGGCCAATCTCGCCGATCCGACGAGCAGGAACGCGACGGACCGGCTCATCACGACCCTCTCCCGGCTGGCGCCGAGCGCATGACGACCCCGCCTGCCGACCGGCTTGTGACGCCGAGCACAATCGTCCCCGGCGCCCCTAGGATGGGTGCGCTGCGCACCTGCGCCCCTGCTTCGCACGTCAAGCACGACCGAAAGGCACGCGACCTCGGATGAACTCCTACGTCCCGATCCTGTTCATGCTGGGGCTCGGCTTCGCGTTCGCCGCGCTGTCGGTCTTCACCTCGCTCGTCGTCGGCCCGAAGCGCTACAACCGCGCCAAGCTCGAGGCCTACGAGTGCGGCATCCAGCCGACGCCCCAGGCGGCCGGCGGAGGGCGCGTGCCGATCAAGTACTACCTGACGGCGATGCTCTTCATCATCTTCGACATCGAGTCGGTCTTCCTCTATCCGTTCGCAGTGGCCTTCAACAAGCTCGGCCTCTTCGCGCTGGTCGAGATGGTCCTGTTCATCCTCACGGTCTTCGTCGCGTACGCCTACGTCTGGCGCCGCGGCGGCCTGGAGTGGGACTGATCCCGCAGGCCGCGCCGCGTGAAGCGGTACGCGTCCACCGGGTCCGTCAGGAAAGTTAAGGAGTAAGCAATGGGTCTCGAAGAGAAGCTCCCGTCCGGGTTCCTGCTCTCGACCGTCGAGGGCCTGGCCGGCTACATGCGCAAGGCCTCGATCTGGCCCGCGACCTTCGGCCTGGCCTGCTGCGCCATCGAGATGATGGCCGTGGGCACCCCCGACTACGACATCGCCCGCTTCGGCATGGAGCGCTTCTCGGCGACGCCGCGCCAGGCCGACCTGATGATCGTGGCCGGCCGCGTCAGCCAGAAGATGGCCCCGGTCGTGCGCCAGGTCTACGACCAGATGCCCAACCCCAAGTGGGTCATCGCGATGGGCGTCTGCGCGAGCTCGGGCGGCATGTTCAACAACTACGCGATCGTGCAGGGCGTCGACCACATCGTCCCGGTCGACATCTACCTGCCCGGCTGCCCGCCGCGCCCGCAGATGCTGCTCAACGCGATCATCGAGCTGCACCACCAGATCGAGACCTCGCCGCTCGGCGTCAACCGGGTCGAGGCCGCCAAGGCCGCCGAGGTGGCCGCGCTCTCCGCGACGCCGACGCACCAGATGAAGGGCCTGCTGGCATGAGCGACGCCGACAAGAAGGACGGCGCGCCCGCGGTGAACGCCGACACCACCAAGACCCAGAGCTCGGGCCTGACGCCGCACGAGGTGCAGATCCGCCAGGACGCCGCCGCCGGCTCGGAGCCCGAGGTCGTCGGTGTCCGCCGCGGCATGTTCGGCGTCACGCAGGGCGGCGACACCTCCGGCTACTCGCGCCTGCAGCGCCCGATCCTCATCGCCGGAGCGGCCTCACGCCCCTACGGCGGCTACTTCGACGAGATCGCCGACAACCTCGAGCGGGGCCTCGTCGGCGGCACCGCCTCCTACGCCGAGGCCGTCGAGCGTGTCGTCGTCGACCGTGGCGAGATGACGATCCGCGTCCGCCGCCAGCACCTGCCGGCCGTGGCCCGGGTGCTGCGCGACGACCCGTCGCTGCGCTTCGAGATCTGCACGGGCGTCTCCGGGGTGCACTACCCCGACCGCACCGGCGAGGAGCTGCACGCGGTCTACCACCTCCTGTCGATCACCCACGGCGGCAGGCGCGTCCGCCTCGAGGTCACGTGCCCCGACGACGACCGCCACATCCCGTCGATCGTCTCGATCTACCCGGCCAACGACTGGCACGAGCGCGAGACGTGGGACATGTTCGGCATCGAGTTCGACGGCCACCCGGCCCTGACCCGAATCCTCATGCCCGACGACTGGCCGGGCCACCCGCAGCGGAAGGACTACCCCCTCGGCGGCATCCCCGTCGAGTACAAGGGGGCCACGGTCCCGCCGCCGGACCAGCGGAGGTCGTACAACTGATGAGCACCCACACCGACCCGACCCACACCGAGCCGATCCACACCGAGTTCACGCAGACTGAGGTGCCCGAGCGCGGCGCCAACGACATCTACGCGACGTCGACCGCCGACGAGCAGGCAAGCGAGGGCGCCCACGTCTTCAACGCCTCCGGCGGCGACTGGAACGACCTCGTCGACGAGGCGACCTCGCTCGGCGAGGAGCGCATCGTCGTCAACATGGGTCCCCAGCACCCGTCGACGCACGGCGTGCTGCGCCTCATCCTCGAGATCGACGGCGAGACGGTCACCGAGGCCCGCGCGGGCATCGGCTACCTCCACACCGGCATCGAGAAGAACATGGAGTACCGCAGCTGGGTGCAGGGCGTCACGTTCTGCACGCGCATGGACTACCTCACCCCGATGTTCCAGGAGGCTGCCTACTGCCTCGCCATCGAGAAGCTGCTCGGCATCACGGACCAGATCCCCGAGCGCGCGAGCGTCATCCGCGTGCTCATGATGGAGATGACCCGCATCAGCAGCCACATGGTCTGCCTCGGCACCGGTGGCATGGAGATGGGCGCCACGACCGTGATGACGGTCGCGTTCCGTGAGCGTGAGCGCCTGCTCCGCGTGATCGAGATGATCACCGGGCTGCGCATGAACAACGCCTACATCCGCCCCGGCGGCGTCGCCCAGGACCTCCCGCCCGGCTCCATCGACGCGCTGCGCGAGATGGTCCCCGAGATCCGCCGCGGCCTCGGCGAGCTCGAGGCGCTGCTCAACGAGAACCCCGTCCTCAAGGGCCGCACCGTCGACGTGGGCGTGCTCGACCTCGCCGGCTGCATGGCCCTGGGCATCACCGGCCCGGTCCTGCGCTCGACCGGCCTGCCGCACGACCTGCGCAAGCTCGACCCGTACTGCGGCTACGAGACGTACGACTTCGACGTCATCACCCGCACGAGCCAGGACGCCTACGGCCGGCTGCGCATCCGCATCGACGAGATGTACGAGTCGCTGAAGATCATCGAGCAGGCCACCGACCGCCTCCAGGCGAGCGAGGGCGAGCACGCCAGCGTCATGGTCCAGGACAAGAAGATCGCGTGGCCGGCGCAGCTCGCGCTGGGCAGCGACGGCCTCGGCAACAGCCTCGACCACATCCGCGAGATCATGGGCAGCTCGATGGAGTCGCTCATCCACCACTTCAAGCTCGTCACCGAGGGCTTCCGGGTCCCGCCGGGCCAGGTGTACCAGGCGGTCGAGTCCGCCAAGGGCGAGCTCGGCTGCCACCTCGTGTCCGACGGCGGCACGCGCCCCTACCGCGCGCACTTCCGCGACCCGAGCTTCAACAACCTGCAGGCCGTGGCCGCCATGTGCGAAGGCAGCCAGATCGCCGACGTCATCGTCGCCGTGGCCTCGATCGACCCCGTCATGGGAGGTGTGGACCGATGAGCGCTGGCCATGACGCCTCGGGCTTCCTGCACGTCAGCCCCGAGTCGAAGGCGCCGTATGCCGCCGACGTCCTCGAGCGGCTGCACGCGGACGCCGCCGAGGTCATCGCCCGCTACCCCCAGAAGCGCTCGGCGCTGCTGCCGCTGCTGCACCTCGTGCAGTCGGTCGACGGCTACGTGACCGGTAGGGGAGTGGCCTTCTGCGCCGAGGTCCTCGACCTCACCGAGGCCGAGGTCAGCGGTGTCGCGACCTTCTACACCCAGTACAAGCGCCACCCCAACGGCGACTACACCGTCGGGGTCTGCACCAACACGCTCTGCGCGATCATGGGCGGTGACCTGATCTTCGACCGCGTCTCCGAGCACCTGGGCATCGGCCACGACGAGACGACCGAGGACGGCCGGATCACCCTCGAGCGCATCGAGTGCAACGCCGCGTGCGACTACGCGCCCGTCGTCATGGCCAACTGGGAGTTCTTCGACAACCAGACGCCCGAGAGCACCATCGGCCTCGTCGAGGACCTGCGCGCCGGCAAGGACGTCGCGCCGACGCGCGGCGCGGCGAAGGTGTGCACCTTCAAGGAGGTCTCGCGGGTGCTCGCCGGCTTCGAGGACGGCCGCGCCGACGAGGGCGTGGGCGCCGGACCGGCCTCGCTCCTCGGCCTGCGCATCGCCAACGAGCACGGCTGGACCGCCCCGGGCGCGCAGGGCGCCGGCGGCAGCAACGGCTCGCGCGCTCCACGAGCGGCCCAGGCCGACGGGAAGGACGGATCGAAGTGACCGACACCCTGACCCCGATCCTCACGAAGTTCTGGGACGACCCGCAGTCCTGGACCCTCGCGACGTACGAGCGCCACGACGGCTACAAGGCCCTGACCAAGGCGCTCGAGATGGAGCCGCAGGCGATCATCGACGCCGTCAAGGACTCCAGCATCCGCGGCCGCGGCGGCGCCGGCTTCCCGACCGGCATGAAGTGGTCGTTCATGAGCCCGCCCGACGGCGGCCCGCGCTACCTCGTCGTCAACGCCGACGAGTCCGAGCCGGGCACGTGCAAGGACGTCCCGCTCATGATGGCCAACCCGCACGCGCTCATCGAGGGCGTCATCATCTCCTCGTACGCCATCGGCTGCGAGCACGCGTTCATCTACCTGCGCGGCGAGGTCGTCCACGTCTACCGCCGCCTGCTGCGCGCGGTCGAGGAGGCCCGCGCTGCGGGCTACCTCGGCACGAACGTCGGCGGCAAGGGCGTCACGGTCGACATCACGGTCCACGCCGGTGCCGGCGCCTACATCTGCGGCGAGGAGACGGCGCTGCTCGACTCGCTCGAGGGCCGACGCGGCCAGCCGCGCCTCAAGCCGCCGTTCCCCGGCGCAGCAGGCCTCTACGCCCGGCCCACCTCGGTCAACAACGTCGAGTCCATCGCCTCGGTGCCCGGGATCATCCTCGAGGGTGCCGACTGGTTCAAGGGCATGGGCACCGAGAAGTCCACGGGCTTCGGCATCTTCAGCCTCTCCGGCCACGTCGCCCACCCCGGCCAGTTCGAGGCGCCGCTCGGCATCACGATGCGCGAGCTCATCGACCTCGCCGGCGGCATGCGCGGCGGACGCCGGCTGAAGTTCTGGACGCCGGGTGGCTCGTCCACGCCGATCTTCACCGAGGAGCACCTCGACGTGCCGCTCGACTTCGACTCGGTCGCCGCGGCCGGCTCGATGCTGGGCACGCGCGCGCTGCAGGTCTTCGACGAGACGGTCTCGGTCGTGCGCGCAGTCGCCCGCTGGACCGACTTCTACGCCCACGAGTCCTGTGGCAAGTGCACCCCGTGCCGTGAGGGCACCTGGTGGCTGCGCCAGATCATGAACCGCATCGAGAACGGCCAGGGCACGCAGGACGACATCGACAAGCTCGTCGACATCTGCGACAACATCCTCGGCCGCAGCTTCTGCGCCCTCGGTGACGCGGCGACCAGCCCGATCACCTCGGCCGTCCAGTACTTCCGCGAGGAGTTCGAGGCGGGCATGCACACGCCGGCCCACGAGCTGTTCCCGCCGGAGAAGTCGGTCCTCTTCCCTGTCCCGACACAGGCCCAGACCAAGGAGTCCAGCGGGATGGTGTCCGCATGACCGTCACGAGCTCCCCGTCCGCGGGTGGCAACGCCGTCGACAAGGGCGGCAACGCCCAGATCCCGGCGAACCCCGACCACGTCCGGCTGACGATCGACGGCGTGCCCGTCAGCGTGCCCAAGGGCACGCTCGTCATCCGGGCCGCGGAGGAGGTCGGGATCGAGATCCCGCGCTTCTGTGACCACCCGCTGCTCGACCCGGTCGGCGCGTGCCGCCAGTGCCTCGTCGACGTCGCGATGCCCGACCGCGAGGGCAACGTCCGGCCGATGCCCAAGCCGCAGGCCTCCTGCACGATGACCGTGTCCGAGGGCATGGTCGTCAACACGCAGAACACGTCCAAGGTCGCCGACAAGGCGCAGCAGGGCGTCATGGAGCTGCTGCTCATCAACCACCCGCTCGACTGCCCGGTCTGCGACAAGGGCGGCGAGTGCCCGCTGCAGAACCAGGCGATGAGCGCCGGGCGCCCCGTGTCCCGCTTCGAGGACGTCAAGCGCACCTACCCCAAGCCCATCAACATCTCCTCGCAGGTGCTGCTCGACCGGGAGCGCTGCGTGCTCTGCGCCCGGTGCACCCGCTTCTCCGACCAGGTCGCCGGCGACCCGTTCATCGCGCTCGTCGAGCGCGGTGCGCTCCAGCAGATCGGCATCTACGAGGACAAGCCGTTCGAGAGCTACTTCTCGGGCAACACCGTCCAGATCTGCCCGGTCGGCGCGCTCACCGGCGCCGCCTACCGCTTCCGCAGCCGTCCCTTCGACCTCGTGTCGACGCCGTCCATCTGCGAGCACTGCGCGAGCGGCTGCGCCATGCGCACCGACCACCGCCGCGGTGTCGTGCTGCGTCGCCTCGCCGACGAGGACCCGGCCGTCAACGAGGAGTGGAACTGCGACAAGGGCCGCTGGGCGTTCACCTACGCCACGCAGCCCGACCGCATCGACCTCCCGATGGTCCGCGGCGCCGACGGCGAGCTCCAGGTCGTCGGCTGGCCCGAGGCCCTGGCTGCTGCGGCTGCCGGGCTCTCCCGTGCCAAGGCGTCCGGCGTGCTCGTGGGCGGCCGCGTGTCCGCCGAGGACGCGTACGCGTACGGCAAGTTCGCGCGCGTCGTGCTCGGCACCAACGACGTCGACTTCCGGGCCCGCCCGCACTCGGCCGAGGAGGTCGCCTTCCTCGCCCAGCACGTCGCGGCCACGGGGCCCGAGGGCGGCGCGGTCACCTACGCCGACCTCGAGACGGCGCCCGCCGTCCTGCTCGTCGGCTTCGAGCCCGAGGACGAGAGCCCGATCGTCTTCCTGCGCCTGCGCAAGGCCTTCCGCAAGAACAAGACCGCCGTGTATGCCGTCGCCTCCCACGTGACGCGCGGCCTCGGCAAGCTCGGCGGCACCCTCATCCCGACGGTCCCCGGCCACGAGGGCCCGGCCCTGACGGACCTCGCGTCCACGCCGGTCGGCGCCGCAGCCCGCGACGCCCTCGCCGCCGGTGGGATCGTCCTCGTCGGTGAGCGTCTCGCCACCTCGCCCGGTGCGCTGAGCGCCGCGGCCGACCTCGCCGCCGCCACCGGTGCCCGCCTCGCGTGGGTGCCGCGCCGGGCGGGGGAGCGGGGCGCCCTCGAGACCGGTGCGCTCGGTGCGCTCCTGCCCGGTGGCCGTCCCGTGTCCGATGCCGCGGCCCGTGCCGAGGTCGCCCGCCTGTGGGACGTCGACCAGGTGCCGGCCACGCCGGCCCGCGACACCGCCGGCATCGTCGCCGCTGCGGCGTCGGGTGAGATCGAGGCCCTCGTCGTCGGCGGGGTCGACCCGTCCGATCTGGGAGACCCGGCTGCCGCCGCCGCCCTCGAGAAGGCGTTCGTCGTGTCCCTCGAGCTGCGCGAGTCGCCCGTCACCGCCGTCGCCGACGTCGTGCTCCCGGTGGCCTCGCAGGCCGAGAAGACCGGCACCTACGTCAACTGGGAGGGCCGCGTCCGCGCCTTCGAGGAGGCGCTCGACAGCAACAAGGTCAGCGACCACCGCGCCCTCGACATGCTCGCGAACGAGATGGGCGTCTTCCTCGAGACGCGCACCCAGCGCGAGATCCACGCGCAGTTCGAGGCGCTCGGCCCCTGGGCCGGCGCCCGCGCCACCGGCGCCCCCGCCGGACACCGTGCCGCGGCAGCCCCCGCCGGTGAGGGCGGCTACGTCCTCGCCACGTGGCCCACGCTGCTCGACGCCGGCCGGATGCAGGACGGCGAGCCGTTCCTCGCCGGCACCGCACCGCTGCCGGTCGCCCGCCTGTCGGTGTCCTCGGCCGCCGAGCTCGGCGTCGCCGAGGGCGACGACGTGACGGTCACCGGCCCCGCCGGCCACGTCACGCTGCCCGCGGTCGTCACCGAGGGCATGGTCGACGGCGTCGTCTGGCTGCCGACCAACTCGCGACTCTGCTCCGTCCGCACCGGCCTCGGCACCGATGCCGGGGGCCGCGTCCACGTCACGAAGGGTGGTGCGGCATGAGCCTCGCCGCGACCGCATACGGGCTGGCGGCGACGCTGCCCACGACGCTCCCCACGACCGAGAACCCCTCGGCCGACTTCAGCGACACCCCCTGGTGGCTCGCGCTGATCAAGGCCCTCGGCATCTTCGTCTACCTGCTCGTGTCGACGCTGCTCGTCATCTGGTTCGAGCGCCGCGTCATCGGCCGCATGCAGCAGCGCCCCGGGCCCAACCGCAACGGTCCCTTCGGCCTGCTCCAGACCCTGGCCGACGGCATGAAGTCGATGCTCAAGGAAGACATCACGCCGGCCAACGCCGAGAAGGTCATCTACACCGTCGCGCCGCTCATCGCCGCGACGATGGCCTTCGTGTCGTTCGCCATCATCCCGGTCGGCGGCACGGTGTGGATGTTCGGTCACCACACGCCGCTGCAGGTCACCGACGTGCCCGTCGCCGTGCTGCTCGTCCTGGCCGTCGCCTCGGTCGGTGTCTACGGCATCATCCTCGCCGGCTGGAGCTCCGGCTCGACCTACCCGCTGCTCGGTGGCCTGCGCTCGACCGCCCAGGTCATCAGCTACGAGATCGCCATGGGCCTCTCGCTCGTCGCGATCTTCCTCTACAGCGGGTCGATGTCGACCTCGGCGATCGTCTCGGCGCAGAGCTCGCTCTGGTACATCCTGCCGGCGTTCTTCAGCTTCGCCGTCTACGTCGTCACCATGGTCGGCGAGACCAACCGTCTGCCGTTCGACCTCGCCGAGGGTGAGGGCGAGCTGACCGGTGGCTTCCACACCGAGTACTCCTCGATGCGCTTCGCGATGTTCTTCCTCGGCGAGTACGTCAACATGTTCACCGTCTCGGCCCTGGCCACCACCTTGTTCCTGGGTGGCTGGCAGGCGCCGCCGCTGGTCTCGGCCATCAACGACAACATGTTCGGCGGCGGCTGGTGGGGCCTGCTCTGGTTCACCGCCAAGCTGTGGTCCTTCATGTTCGTCTTCGTCTGGCTCCGCGGCTCGCTGCCGCGCGTGCGCTACGACCAGTTCATGCGCTTCGGCTGGAAGTTCCTCATCCCGATCACGCTCGCCTGGGTCGTCGCCGTCGCCTTCATCCGCGGCGCGCAGCTCGGCTTCCTCGGTGACAGCAAGCTGACCTTCGCCGGCCGGGAGCTGTCCGTGGCCACCGTCGTCATCGTCAGCATCGTGGCCGTCATCGCCCTGGCCGCGGCCTGGATCTGGGACGACCGCCGGGCGGCCCGCGCCGCCGCCGAGGACGAGGCCCCGCCGGAGGAGATCGACCCGTTCGCGGGTGGCTACCCCGTGCCGCCGCTGCCCGGGCAGCGCCTCGCCGAGCCCACCCCGCGCCTGGCCGCGGCCCGCCAGCCGGTGCTGACCGGCAGCACGACCGGCTCGACCAGCTCGAGCACCGCCAAGGAGGAGGACCATGGCTGACGACACCGTCGGCAAGGACGTGTCGCCCCGGAGCCCCGCCGACCGGCCGGGCTCGGAGGTGGGCACGCCGCGCGAGCAGCGATCCGGCACGGACGAGCGCAGCAAGGGCTTCCTGTCCGAGCTCTTCGCACCGGTCGCCGGCTTCGGGGTGTCGTTCTCCACGATGTTCCGCAAGGTCGCGACCGAGGAGTACCCCGAGAAGCCGCGCCCCACCGCGCCGCGCTTCCACGGGCGCCACCAGCTCAACCGTCACCCCGACGGTCTCGAGAAGTGCGTCGGCTGCGAGCTGTGCGCCTGGGCCTGTCCCGCCGACGCGATCCTCGTCGAGGGCGCCGACAACGACGACACCCCCGGTGGCGCCGGCCGGTTCAGCCCCGGTGAGCGCTACGGCCGCGTCTACCAGATCAACTACCTGCGCTGCATCTTCTGCGGCCTGTGCATCGAGGCGTGCCCGACCCGCGCCCTGACGATGACCAACTTCTACGAGCTCGCCGACAACGACCGCGGCAAGCTGATCTTCACCAAGGACCAGCTGCTGGCGCCGCTGCAGGGCGGCATGCTCCCGCCGCCGTTCCCGATGGCCGACGGCATGGAGGAGCGCGACTACTACCAGGGCAAGGTCACCGGTGCGACCGACTCGCAGAAGGCGTACGTCGACGCCCGCGATGCGGGCAAGGACGACGAGGACCTCGACGCCCTGGACGACGACGGCAGCGGCGCCCCCTCGGTGACCGGTGACGCCGGCCGGCCGGGCAACGCAGGGGCCGCGGTGCCCGGGGCGCACGACCTCGTGCACTCGACGAACCCCACCGCAGCACAGACCAGGGAAGGGGCCAACCCGTGACCTCCACCGCCGAAGCCGTCGGCTTCTGGCTGCTCGCCCCGGTCGCGGTCATCGCCGCCCTGGGCCTGCTCTTCGCCAAGAAGGCCGTCCACGCAGCCATGGCCACGGCCGTCGTCATGGTGATCCTCGGGATCTTCTACATCATGCAGAAGGCCGACTTCCTCGGCATCGTGCAGGTGTTCGTCTACACCGGCGCCGTGATGATGCTCTTCCTCTTCGTCCTCATGCTCGTCGGCGTCGACTCCTCCGACTCGATCGTCGAGACGATCCGGGGCCAGCGCTGGGCCTCGTTCCTGCTCGTCATCGGCCTCGCCGGGCTGCTCATCTTCTCCATCGGCCAGGTCGTCCTCGACCAGCAGAGCGTCCAGGCCGGCATGGACAAGCTCGTGGCCAGCAACGCCGAGACGGGCAACGTCACCGGGATCGCCGAGCTGGTCTTCGGCCAGTACGTCTGGATCTTCGAGATCACCTCCGCGCTGCTCATCACCGCCGCCCTCGGCGCGATGGTCCTCGCGCACCGCGAGCGGCTGTCGCCGCGGGTCACCCAGGCCGAGTGGGCCGCCCGCCGCGTCCGCGAGAACAAGAACGTCGCGGGCCTGCCCGCCCCCGGTGTCTACGCCCGCCACAACGCGGTCGACACCCCGGCGCTGCTGCCCGACGGCACGCCGAGCGACCTGTCCGTCTCGCGCGTCCTCGTGGCCCGCGACCAGGTTGCGACCGCCGACGGCTTCAAGGACGTCGAGCGCCACATCGAGCGAGAGATCGAGGAGGGTCGGTCCAAGTGAGCCCGATGCACTACGTCTACCTCGCGGTGCTGCTCTTCGCGATCGGCACGGCCGCCGTGCTGACGCGACGCAACGCGATCATCGTCTTCATGGGCGTGGAGCTGATGCTCAACGCGACGAACCTCGCCTTCGTCACTTTCTCCCGGATGCACGGCGCCCTCGACGGGCAGGTCATGGCCCTGTTCGTCATGGTCGTCGCAGCCGCGGAGGTCGTCGTGGGCCTCGCCATCATCATGGCGATCTTCCGCGCCCGCCGCTCGGCCTCGGTCGACGACGCCAACCTGCTGAAGCTGTAAGGAGCGCCGCCCAGAATGGGAACTCTCGTCCAGACGCTCGCGAGCTCACCGAGCACGCTGAGCACGTATGCCGCGGGCCTCGCCGCGCACGAAGGTGAGGCGCACGCCGCGACCGGGGTGACGGCATACGCGTGGCTGCTCGTCGCCCTGCCGCTGCTCGGCGCCGCCGTCCTGCTGCTCGGCGGCCGCCGCACCGACAAGTTCGGCCCGCTGCTCGCGACGGCCCTGTCCTGGGGCGCCTTCGTGGTCGGCGCGATCGTCTTCGTGGCGATGCTCGGGCGCAGCTCCGAGGCGCGCCCGGTCAACGTGGACCTCTACCAGTGGATCACCGACGGCTCGTTCAAGCTGAGTGCCGGCCTTCTCGTCGACCAGCTCTCGATCGTCTTCGTGCTGCTCATCACCTTCGTCGGCTCGCTCATCCACGTCTACTCCATCGGCTACATGGAGCACGACCCCGACAAGCGGCGCTTCTTCGCCTACCTCAACCTCTTCGTCGCGGCGATGCTGCTGCTGGTCCTCGCCAACTCCTACCTGCTGCTCTACGTCGGCTGGGAGGGCGTCGGCCTCGCGAGCTACCTGCTCATCGGCTTCTGGAACTACAACCCGGCCTACGCGACGGCGGCCAACAAGGCCTTCATCGCCAACCGTGTCGGTGACTTCGGACTGTCCATCGCCATCATCCTGATGTTCTTCCACTTCGGCGCCGTCGACTTCCAGACGGTGCTCGGTGCGGCCGGCAGCAACGCCAACCAGGGCTTCATGACGGCCATGGGCCTGATGCTGCTGCTCGGCGCCTGCGGCAAGTCCGCGCAGTTCCCGCTGCAGAGCTGGCTCGGTGACGCCATGGCCGGCCCGACGCCGGTCTCGGCGCTGATCCACGCGGCGACCATGGTCACCGCGGGCGTCTACCTCGTCGTGCGCTCCGCGCCGATCTACCAGGCCGCCCCCGACGCGCAGCTCGTCGTCGTCATCGTCGGCGCCATCACGCTGCTCTTCGGTGCGATCGTCGGCTGCGCCAAGGACGACATCAAGAAGGCCCTCGCGGCCTCCACGATGAGCCAGATCGGCTACATGATGCTCGCCGCCGGGCTCGGCCCGGTCGGCTACGCGTTCGCGATCTTCCACCTGCTGACGCACGGCTTCTTCAAGGCCGGCATGTTCCTCGGCGCCGGCTCGGTCATGCACGGCATGAACGACCAGGTCGACATGCGCCGCTTCGGCGGCCTGTCCGGCGCCATGAAGATCACGTGGGTGACCTTCGGCCTCGGCTGGCTCGCGATCCTCGGTGTGCCGCCCTTCTCCGGCTACTGGTCCAAGGACAAGATCATCGAGGCCGCGTTCATCGGCGACGGCTGGCGCCCGTGGGTCTTCGGCCTGGCCGCCCTCATCGGCGCCGGCATCACGGCGTTCTACATGTCGCGCCTGTTCTTCATGACCTTCCACGGCAAGAAGCGCTGGACCGACGACGTCCACCCGCACGAGTCGGGCCTGCTGATGACCGTGCCGATGATGGTCCTCGCGGTCGGCTCTGGCCTCCTCGGCCTGGTGCTCGGCTTCAACAACAGCATCGTCACGTGGCTCGAGCCCGTCACGGGAGCCGAGCCGGACAATGCCGAGCCGGTGCTGTCCGCCCCGATCCTCGTCGTGGTGACCCTCCTGCTCGTCGCCGCCGGCATCGCCCTGGCCTGGATGCGCTACTGGCGCGACGACGTGCCCGAGCGTGCTCCCGCCGGTCGCCTCGCCACCCGGGCCGCCCGCCAGGACCTCTACCAGGACCAGGTCAACGAGGCCCTCCTCATGCGACCCGGCCTCCACCTCACGCGCTCCCTCGTCTTCGCGGACAGCAAGGGCATCGACGGCGCGGCCGGTGGCCTCGCCGCCCTCGTCGGCGGGACCAGCTCGCGCCTGCGCAGGCTGCAGAACGGCTTCGCGCGCTCCTATGCCCTGACGATGCTCGCGGGCGTCGTCGCCATCCTCGGTGCACTCTGGGTGATCTCCTGATGACGACTGTGTCGACCACCATGTCCGCCACCCCGTGGCTGACGATCCTCATGCTCGTGCCGCTCGTCGGTGCGCTCATCGTGGCCTTCGTCCCGGGCAGCGTCGAGAACGCCAAGCGGATCGCGCTCGGCGTCTCGGTCCTGACCCTCGTGATCGGCATCGCCGCCGCCGCGACCTACGACCGCTCCTCGAGCGCGCAGTTCCAGCTCGGTGAGCAGCACCCGTGGATCCCGCAGTTCGGGGTCAGCTACGCCCTCGGTGTCGACGGCATCGCGCTCGTGCTCATCCTCATGGCGCTCGTCCTCACACCGGTCTGCCTGCTTGCGGCGTGGCACGACGTGCCCGTCGAGGCCGGCCCGCGCGGCACCCAGCGGGTCAAGACCTACTTCGCGCTCCTGCTCGTGCTCGAGACGTTCATGGTCGGGGTGTTCGCCGCCACCGACGTGTTCCTCTTCTACGTCTTCTTCGAGGCCATGCTGATCCCGGTCTACTTCCTGATCGGGCGCTTCGGCGGCCCGCGCAGGCAGTACGCCGCGATGAAGTTCCTGCTCTTCTCGCTGGCGGGCGGGCTCATCATGCTCGTCGCCGTCATCGCCCTCTACTTCCAGGGCCCCGGCGGCACCGAGGGCTTCCTCATCCAGCGCCTCACCGGCCTGTCGATGGACCCGACCACCGAGCGGCTGCTCTTCGTCGGCTTCTTCCTCGCCTTCGCGGTCAAGGCCCCGATGGTGCCGTTCCACACCTGGCTGCCCGACGCCGCCACCGAGTCCACGCCCGCCACGGCCACGCTGCTCGTCGGCGTGCTCGACAAGGTCGGCACCTTCGGGATGATCCGGTTCTGCCTGCAGCTCTTCCCGAACGCCAGCCACTGGGCGACGCCCGTCGTGGTGGCCCTCGCGGTGCTCTCCGTCATCTACGGCGCGCTGCTGGCGATCGGCCAGACCGACATGATGCGCCTGGTCTCCTACACCTCGGTCAGCCACTTCGGCTTCATCGTGCTGGGGATCTTCGCCTTCACCAACGTCGGTCAGGGTGGGTCGACCCTCTACATGGTCAACCACGGCTTCTCCACGGCGGCGCTGTTCCTCTTCGCGGCCATGCTGATCCGTCGCCGGGGGAGCAAGCGCATCCCCGACTTCGGTGGCTGGCAGCGCATCACGCCGGCCCTCGCGGGCATCTTCCTCGTCGCCGGTCTCTCGGCGCTGTCGCTGCCCGGCCTGTCGAGCTTCGTCTCGGAGTTCCTCGTGCTGGTCGGCAGCTGGTCCACGCAGCCGGTGGGCACCGTCATCGCGACGGCGGGCATCATCCTGGCGGCGCTCTACGTCCTGCTGATGTACAAGCGGGTCGCGACCGGGCCTCGGCCCGAGGGTCTCGTCAGCGCCCGTGAGCACGCCCGACTCGACGAGCCGGGCCGCCACGGCCTCACCCCCGTGCGTGACCTCACATCGCGCGAGAAGCTCGTCGCCGCCCCGCTCATCGCCGCGTTCCTGGTCCTCGGCTTCGTGCCGAACCTCGCCCTCAACGTGATCAACCCGGCCGTCGACAGGACCCTGTCGTACGTCCAGCACGCGATTCCCAACCTCAACACCACGGGCACCGTGGCCGAAGGGAGCTCGAAGTGACCGCCGTCGCTCCGCCGGCGCTGCCCGCACTTCCCGCAGCGTTCCAGCAGTCGAACGTCGAGTACCTCGCGGTCCTGCCGCTGCTCATCGTGTTCGGCGCCGCCCTGGTGGGCGTCCTCGTCGAGGCCTTCGCGCCCCGCGAGCGCCGCCACGTCATCCAGGTGACCCTTGCTGTCGTCAGCCTGCTCGCGGCTGCGGCCTCGATCATCGTCGCGGCCGACCACCAGGGGCTGACCCTGGGCCTGACGGACGGCACCAACGGCCATCAGCTCTTCGCCCTCGCGATCGACGGGCCGGCGCTGTTCATGCAGGGCACGATCCTGCTGCTCGGAGTCCTCGGTGTCCTGACGATGGCCGAGCGCTTCGGCGGTGTCGGCCCCGACGCGTTCACGCCGAGCGGCGCCTCCACGCCGGGCTCGCCCACGGAGGCTGCGGCGGCCCGTGCCGGCGCGCTGACGTCCGAGGTGTTCCCGCTGACGATGTTCGCGATCTTCGGCATGATGCTCTTCCCGTCGACGAACGACCTCATCGGCATGTTCGTCGCGCTCGAGGTGCTCTCGCTGCCGCTCTACATCCTCTCGGGCCTGGCCCGGCGCCGGCGCCTGCTCTCGCAGGAGGCCTCGCTCAAGTACTTCCTGCTCGGCGCCTTCAGCTCGGCGTTCTTCCTCTTCGGCACGGCGCTGCTCTACGGCTACGCCGGCTCCGTCTACTTCGGTGACCTGTCCAAGGCCATCTCGAGCGGTCCGCTGGCGATGAACGGCCTGTTGCTGCCCGGTGCCTTCCTGGTCTTCGTCGGCCTGCTGTTCAAGGTCGGCGCCGTGCCCTTCCACGCGTGGACGCCCGACGTCTACCAGGGCGCCCCGACGCCGGTCACCGGCTTCATGGCCGCCTGCACGAAGGCCGCGGCGTTCGGCGCGATCCTGCGCCTCGCGTACGTCGGCCTCGACACCGGCCGCTGGGAGTGGACCAACGCGATCGTCCTCGTCGCGCTGCTGACCATGGTCGTCGGCTCGGTGCTCGCGGTCACGCAGACCGACATGAAGCGTCTGCTCGCCTACTCCTCGATCGCGCACGCGGGCTTCATCCTCGTCGGTGTGCTCGCCTTCGACCGCGCGGCCGTCGGCGCGGTGCTCTTCTACCTCGTCGCCTACGGCTTCGCCACGATCGCGGCCTTCGCCATCGTCTCGCTCGTGCGACAGAACGGCGCCGAGGCCACGCACCTGTCCCAGTGGGCCGGCCTCGGCAAGCGCCACCCTGTGGTCGGTGCCGCCTTCGCGTTCCTCATGCTCGCCTTCGCCGGCATCCCGCTGACCTCGGGCTTCGTGTCGAAGTTCGCCGTCTTCTCGGCGGCGGTCGGCACGGGCGGCGCGACGGGCACGGTCATGGCGGTCGTCGGTGTCGTGTGCAGCGCCATCACGGTCTTCGTCTACGCGCGGGTCATCGTCCTGATGTTCTTCAGCGACGCCCCCGACGACGCGGTGGAGGTGGTGACGCCGTCGGTCTCGACGACGTTCTCCATCGCGATCGGCACGCTCGTCACGCTGGCGCTCGGCATCGTGCCGTCGGCGCTGCTCGACCTCGCCGACCGTGCGTCGCAGTTCGTGCGATGACGAGCGGGACGTGCGTGGACGGGCGGCTGCACGGCCGGGGGGACGGTCGACGCGCTCGATGACGACGCACACCACCCCGCCGGTGCTCGGCCTCCCGGGCGCCTCGGCCGACCTGTCCGAGCGCCTGCGCGACGGACTGGAGCGGGTCGACGCGCTGCTGCGGCAGGTCGTCGACCACGACGACCCCTTCATCGCGCGGGCGTCCGGTCACCTGGTCGAGGCGGGCGGCAAGCGGTTCCGGCCGCTGCTGACCCTGCTGGCAGCCGAGCTCGGCGACGGCATCAACGACGACGTCGTCAGCGCTGCCGCGGGGGTCGAGCTGACCCACCTCGCCTCGCTCTACCACGACGACGTCATGGACGAGGCGACCGTGCGTCGCGGCGTCGCCTCGGTCAACGCGGCCTACGACAACTCGACGGCGATCCTCGTCGGCGACCTGCTCTTCGGCAAGGCGTCCGAGCTCGTGGCCGGGCTCGGAGCCGAGGCGGTGCTCATCCAGGCCCAGACCTTCGTGCGGCTGTGCTCGGGCCAGATCCGCGACGACCGCGGGTGCCCGGAGGGCGTCGACCCGGTCGACTACTACCTCCAGGTGCTGGCCGACAAGACGGGCGTGCTCATCGCCACGGCGGGGCGCTACGGCGTGATGTTCAGCGGCGGCTCGCCCGAGACGGTCGAGATCCTGCGCGCCTACGGCGAGAGGGTGGGCATCGCCTTCCAGCTCGCCGACGACCTCATCGACATCGCGTCGGATGCCGACGACAGCGGCAAGCTGCCCGGCACCGACCTGCGCGAGGGGGTCGACACGCTCGCCGTGCTCCGCTTCCGCGCCATGGCCGACTCCACGAAGCCTGCGGACGCGCGGCTGCTCGAGCTGCTCGACGGCGACCTCACCGACGACGACGCCCTCGCCGAGGCGCTGCGCCTGCTGCGCGCCCACCCGGCACTCGAGCGGGCGCGCGAGGAGACGTATGCCGTCGCCCGCGAGGCGCAGGCACTGCTCGACCCGCTGCCCGACAGTGACGCGAAGGCCGCGCTGCAGGCCCTAGCGACGAGCGTCGTCGACCGCGTCGGCTGAGCACCCAGTCGAGGGCCGAGCCCCGCAGGTAGGGGGAGCGAGCACTCGACCGGGGTCTCGTGGCCGAGTGCCCAGCTGCCCGCCCCACCGAACCCGGGTCGGGTGTGGTGACGGTCGGTAGGGTGCGGACATGTCCCGCCGACTGTCGCAGCCCGTCGCGGCGCGCCTCTCGGCGGCCACAGCCGGCCTGTCGGCGCCGCTCGCGGTGGTCGACCTGGACGCCTTCGACGCGAACGCCGACACCCTCGTCTCGCTCGCCGGCGGGCTGCCGATCCGGGTCGCCACCAAGTCGCTGCGCAGCCGTCCCCTCATCGAGCGGGCACTCGCCCACGACGGCTTCGCGGGACTCATGTGCTACGCCGTCCGTGAGGCGCTCTGGTGGGCCGGCGCGGGCCGCACGGACGTGCTCGTCGCCTACCCGAGCGTCGACGTCCCGGCGCTGGCACGGCTCGCGACCGACCGGTCCCTGACGCCGTCCGTCACCGTCATGGTCGACAGCGTCGAGCTCGTGGACTTCATCGCCCGCGAGGTACCGGGCCACCGGGGTATGCGTGTGGCCGTCGACGTCGACGCCTCCCTGCGGCTCGGGCCGGCGCACCTCGGGGTCCGCCGCTCACCGACCCGCACCCCGGCCGACGTCGAGACCGTCATCCGGCGCGCGCAGGAGCACGGTCTGGTGGTCACCGGGCTGATGTTCTACGACGCGCAGATCGCCGGCCTGCCCGACTCCTCACCGGTCGTCCGCCGGATGAAGCGGGCCTCCGACGCCGAGCTGCGCAGCCGACGGGCCGAGGTCGTCGCCGCCGCCAGGGCGCTGGCCGACCTCGATCTCGTCAACGGCGGCGGCACGGGCAGCCTGCACGTCACCCACCACGACCCCTCGCTCACCGAGCTCGCCGCCGGGTCGGGCCTCTTCGCCCCCACCCTCTTCGACGGCTACGACGACCTCTCGCTGCGCCCGGCCGCCTACTTCGCCGCCCCGGTCGTCCGGCGTCCCGGCGACGGGTTCGTGACGGCATACGGCGGCGGCTACGTCGCGTCAGGCCCTCCCGGCTGGTCGCGGGTCCCCAGCCCGCTGCCGGAGCAGCAGCTCGCGCTGCTGCGGCAGGAGGCGGCGGGGGAGGTGCAGACGCCGCTGAAGGGTCCCGGCGCCGACCGGCTCTCACTGGGGGATCGGATATGGTTCCGGCACGCCAAGGCGGGGGAGCTGGCCGAGCGGTTCGCGGAGTTCGTGCTCGTCAGCAGCGACGGAGGCGACCGGGTCGTCGGACGGGCCGCGACCTATCGTGGGGAAGGGCAGTGTTTTGGCTGACAGCGTCAGCGGCACCACCAGCAGCATCGTGCGGGGCGTCGAGTGGTCCAACTGGGCCGGGACCGAGAGCTCGAGGCTGGCCCGCGTGGCCACTCCCCGGAGCGAGGTCGAGGTCGTCGACGAGATCCGGCGAGCGGCCCGGAAGGGCTTGCGCGTCAAGGCGATCGGCGCCGGCCACTCGTTCACCGGCGCGGCGGTCACCGACGGGCTGCAGCTGAGGCTCGGCGCCCTGACCGGGGTGACCTCGATCGACTCCACCCGCGGGGAGGCGACGGTCCGTGCGGGCACGCCCCTGCACGTCCTCAGCGAGGAGCTGGCCGCCTTCGGTCACGCGCTGCCCAACCTCGGCGACATCGACCGGCAGAGCCTCGCCGGCGCGACCGCGACGGGGACGCACGGCACCGGCCTGCGCCTTCCCGGCCTGTCGGCAGGCGTCCGGGCGCTGCGCATCGTCCTTGCCGACGGCTCGGTCGTCGACTGCTCCCGGACGCGTGAGCCGGACCTGTTCCAGGCGGCGCGCCTGGGGCTCGGCGCCCTCGGGGTCGTCACCGAGATCACCCTCGGCGTCGTGCCGGCCTTCCTGCTCCACGCCTCCGAACGGCCCGAGCGCCTGTCGGAGGTGCTCGCGCACGCCGCTGCGTCGGCCGAGGCGAACGACCATTTCGAGTTCTACTGGTTCCCGCACACCGACCGGGCCCTGACCAAGCGCACCAACCGCGTCCCCGAGGGCACGCCCAGGCGCCCGCTGCGCGCCTGGCGCGAGCGACTCGACGACGACCTGCTGAGCAACCGCGTGTTCGAGCTGACCAACCGCGTCGCGACGCGGGTGCCCCGCTCGACGAGGGGCATCAACGCCGTCGCGGCGCGGGCCCTCAGCAGCCGCCAGTACACCGACAGCTCACACCGGGTCTTCGTGACGGCGCGCGAGGTGCGGTTCGTCGAGTCCGAGTGGGCGTTCCCCCGGGCGGCGCTCGGAGACGTCCTGCAGGAGCTGCGCGAGTGGATCGACACCCACGACGAGCGGATCTCCTTCCCGGTGGAGTGCCGGGTCGCGGCGGCCGACGACGTGTGGCTCTCGACGGCATACGAGCAGGAGAGCTGCTATGTCGCGGTCCACCGCTACCACCGGCAGCCGCGCGGCGCGTACTTCGACGCGTTCGAGGCCATCGCGGTCAACCACCGCGGCCGCCCGCACTGGGGCAAGCTGCACACCCGCGACGCCGACTACCTCCGCAGCGTGTATCCGCGCTTCGACGACTTCGTCGCGGTGCGCGACCGCGTCGACCCCGAGCGCCGTTTCGCCAACCCCTACCTCGACCGGGTCCTGGGCGCCTAGACCCGAGCCGTATGCCGTGTGCCCGGGGCGCGTCTCTCAGGCCCGGGCCGAGCGCTGGCGCTCCCAGGCCAGCCGCAGGGCGCCTCGGACCGCCTCGGCGTCACCCTCGAGGTCGGCCTGCACCTTGGCGTGCGCCTCCCAGCGCGGCGGGACCCCGAACGTCTCCGGATGCGCGGACACGAGCCGCTCGCGGTCGGTCCCGCCGAGGCGCACGAGCAGCGTCCCGGGCGCGTCCGCCCGGGCCACGAGCAGGCCGTCGACGTACCACGCCGGCCGGCCGCCGGCGCGTCGGGCGCGGACGCCGTCGAGCGTGAGCAGGTACGCCTCGACCTCCTCGAGCGTCATCGCCGAGCACCGAGTCGGGAGCGCGCCGCCACGGCGGTCGTCCGCGCCGAGGCTCAGCGGGCGCCGTCGGGGCGCGTCATCGACAGGACGTCGAGGGCCTCGTCGAGCTGCTGCTCGGTCAGCCTGCCGCTCGCGACGTGCCCCTGGTCGAGAACGACCTCGCGGATCGTGCGGCGCTCCCTGACGGCCTGCTTGACCACCGCTGCCGCGGCCTCGTAGCCGATGAAGCGGTTGAGCGGGGTGGCGATCGAGGGGGAGCCCTCGGCCAGGGCCCGGGCGTGCTCGACCTCGGCCGTGATCCCGTCGATGCACCGGTCGGCGAGCAGCCGGCTCGTCGCGGTCAGCAGGCCGATCGACTCGAGGACGTTCTTGGCGAGCACCGGCAGCATCACGTTCAGCTCGAAGTTGCCCGCGGCGCCGGCGGTGGTGATGACGACGTCGTTGCCGATGACCTGGGCGCACGCCATGAGGGTCGCCTCGGGCACAACGGGGTTGACCTTGCCCGGCATGATGCTCGAGCCGGGCTGCAGGTCGGGCAGGTGGATCTCGCCGAGGCCCGTGCGCGGGCCGGAGCTCATCCAGCGCAGGTCGTTGCAGATCTTGGTGAGGCTGACGGCGACCACCTTGAGCGCCCCGGACAGCTCGACGACGGCGTCCTGCGCCGACTGGGCCTCGAAGTGGTCTGCAGCCTCGCGGAAGGTGATCCCGGTCTCCCGGGACACGCGCTCGATGACGGCGCTCGCGAAGCCCGGGGCGGCGTTGAGGCCGGTGCCCGCCGCCGTGCCGCCGAGGGGCAGCTCACTCGTCGCCTCCGCGGCCCGTCGCACCCGGCCAGCGCCCAGCTCGACCTGCCGCCGGTAGCCACCGAACTCCTGACCGAGCGTCACGGGCACCGCGTCCATGAGGTGGGTGCGCCCGGCCTTGACGACGTCGGCGAACTCGGCCTCCTTGCGCCCCAGCGCGGCGGCGAGGTGCTCGAGTGCGGGCACGAGCTCGAGCACGGCAGCGGTGGTGGCGGCGATGCGCAGCGCGCTGGGGAAGGTGTCGTTGCTCGACTGGCCGGCGTTGACGTGGTCGTTGGGGTGCACGTCGAGCCCGGTCTCGAGGTGGGCGAGCCGCGCCACCACCTCGTTGACGTTCATGTTCGTCGACGTGCCCGACCCGGTCTGGAAGACGTCGATCGGGAACTGGTCGTCGTGCCGCCCCTGCGCGACCTGCGCGGCAGCGGCCGCGATGGCCCGCGCGCGGTCCGCGTCGAGCACCCCGAGGTCGGCGTTGACCTCGGCCGCGGCCGCCTTGAGGCGCGCCAGCGCGTGCACCACCCCGGCCGGGACGGGCCGGCCGCTGATCGGGAAGTTCTCGACCGCCCGCGCGGTCTGCGCCCCCCACAGGGCGTCGGCAGGGACCTGCACCTCGCCCATGGAGTCGTGCTCGGTCCGGAACGTCTGCTTCGCGGCGTCGGTCATGTCCCCATCATCCCCACTGAGGGCGTCGTTTCACCCGAAAGCCCGTCGTATGCCGTTGCGCGAGCGCACGCTTGGAGGGCGCGGCGCCGACGCGACCCGTACCCATGCAGCACCAAAGGAGATGCCCATGGCTCATCGCCCCGTTCTCACCGCGGCCCTTGTCTCCGTCGCGACTGCCCTCGCCGGAGCCGCGGTCGCGGTGGCCACCCCGACCGACACTCGCGTGTCGTTGGGGAGCCCGTCCACCCCGTTCTCGCAGAACAAGCAGAACGAGCCGGCCGTGGCCATCGACGCGGCCCATCCCAACGTCGTCGTGGCCGGCGCGAACGACGAGATCGACATGGAGTCGTGCGCCGCCGGCGCGCCGAACGACTGTCCCTTCACTCCCGGCGTCGGGGTCTCGGGCGTCTACTTCTCGTTCGACGGCGGCACCGGCTGGAAGCAGCCGACCTACACCGGACTGACCGCGCGCGACTGCGCGGCAGGGCAACCGTGCACGGCACACGTCGGCCCGATCGGCACCCTTCCCGGCTACTACGAGCGGGGCCTGGTCTCCGACGGTGACCCGGCGGTCGCCTTCGGGCCACGGCGCGGCGCCAACGGGGCGTTCTCCTGGGCCAACGGCTCGCGTCTCTACTACGCCAACCTCACCTCGAACGTCGGGACGACCAAGCGCTCCGAGACCTTCAAGGGCTTCGAGGCCATCGCGGTCTCGCGCACCGACGACGTCGCGGGGGCTGCGGCCAACGACGCGAGCGCCTGGATGAGCCCGGTCCTGATCTCCAAGCAGTCCTCCACGACGTTCTCCGACAAGGAGCAGATCTGGGCCGACAACGCCTCGAGCAGCCGCTTCTTCGGGAACGTCTACGTCTGCTGGGCCTCCTTCCGGGGCAACAGCACGACCGGCCAGGCGATCGCGACGCCGCTGATCGTGGCGCGGTCCGTGGACGGCGGGTCCACGTGGACGAGCAAGCAGGTCGGCCCTGCGACGAGCAACGCCAACAACGCCCAGCCGGACGGTTGCACGGTCCGCACCGACAGCCAGGGCAACGTGTACGTCTTCGGCATCGGCGCCCGCAACGGCGTCAGCTACCAGATGATGTACAAGTCGGCGGACGGCGGCGTCCACTTCGCCGGCCCGCTGCTGATCACCTCGGTGAAGCAGCCCGGCGTCCCCGACCCGGTCCTCGGCCGTCCGGTGATGGACGGGATCGCGGGCGCTCGCGTCGACCTGGCGGCCGCGCCGAGCGTCGACATCGCCAACGGTGCACCGACCGGGGCCGGCGCGACGAACGAGATCGTCATGACCTGGTCCGACGGTCGGAACGGCCTCGACAACGAGCAGCTCCTGCTGACGCGCTCCGTGAACGGTGGAGCCTCCTGGGCGAGCCCGACCGCCGTCCCGCTGCAGGCGGGCGACCGGCCGGTCTACACTGCGCCGGCGCTGTCGCCCGACGGCACGGACCTCTACGTCACGGTGAACGCCTTCACGACGCCGTACCGCAACGACACGACGTCACCGCGCAACCTCGTCGGTGAGGTGCTCCACGCGAACGTGGCAGCAGGGGTGCCCACCGGCTGGACGACCCTGCACCGCGGCGCCGACGGCGACCCGCGCGGCACGTCGCAGAACGGCCTCACGGCGGAGTTCCTGGGCGACTACGTCTACGCGGCGGCGACCAACACCGGAGCCGTGGGCGTGTGGAACGACGCGAGGAACGCCGCCGACTGCCCGGCGATCGACGCGTACCGCGCGTCGCTCTACACGAGCAGCCCGATGGCGGCCCCCGACGTGCTGGGGTCCTGCCCGGCCACCTTCGGCAACAGCGACATCTACGGGAGCCACGTGTCGGACCCGACACCGTGACCCCCGGAGCCGACGGGTGACCGGCTGACCGGCCCGACCGCAGCGCGGCCGGGCCGGTCAGGCGTCCCGGGCCGGGGCCGGCTCCGCGACGCCGGTCCCGGGGCAGCCCTCGGAGCCGGCGCACGACCACCCGGCAGGGGCCGTGGGCCGGGTGCCGGCCCGAGCCGCCGACGTGACGTCCCGCTCGGGAGAGAGCTGGGGAAGGACGGCCCCGTCGGGCGTTCCGCCCGCCTCGAGCGCCGCCTCGCGGCCCGCTACGGCGGCCGGTTCGCGTGCGGGGTTGCGGATGAGCAGCCAGGAGACCAGCCCACCGAGGGCGAGGAGGCCGGCGCAGAGCAGCATCGCCATTCGGTACCCCTCCGAGAAGGCCTGCGGCACGGCATACGCGGCGCCGGTGAGCCCGACGACCGCCGGGAGGGCGGCGACGGCGAGCAGGCTGCCCGCGCGGGCCACGGCGTTGTTGACACCGCTCGCCACGCCGGCGTAGCGGTCGGGGGCGGCGGCGAGCACGGTCGCCGTCAGCGGCGCGACGAGCAGCGTCAACCCCAGCCCGAAGACGGTGACGCCGGGGAGCACGCCGGTCCAGTAGCTCGAGCCCGCGCCGACGCCGGCGAGCAGGAGGGTGCCGACACCGCACACGACCGGACCCACGGTCATCGGCAGCCGCGGGCCGATGCGCGAGGCGAGCTCGCCGCCGCGGGCGGCGAGCAGCAGCATCAAGACGGTGATCGGCAGGGTCGCCAGCCCCGCCTGCAGGGGGCCGTAGCCGAGGACCGTCTGCAGCTGCAGGGTGAGGAAGAAGAACACGGCGCCGAGCGCGGCGTAGACGAGCAGCGTCATGGCGTTCGCGGCGCTGAACTGGCGGGAGCGGAAGAGCGCCGGCGGCACCATCGGGTGGGAGCTGCGGTGCTCGACGACGACGAAGGCGACGCCGAGGGAGACCCCGAGGCCGCCGACGAGCAGCGACCCCGACAGGCCCAGGCTCTCGTGCTGGATGAGCGCAAGGGTCACCGTCCCGAGGGACAGGGTGGCGAGGACGGCGCCGGCGACGTCGAAGCGGTGGTCGGCCATCGGGTCGCGGGTCTCGGGGACGTGCCGCAGCGCGACCCAGACCGTGGCGGCGCCGAGCGGGACGTTGACGAGGAAGGCCCACCGCCAGCTGGCGTACTGCACGAGCCAGCCCCCGACGAACGGCCCCACCGCCGAGGCGACGCCGCCGAGACCCGACCACGCGCCGATCGCCCTGCCCCGGTCGGCATGGCGGAAGGAGCCCTGGATCATCGCCAGGCTCCCCGGCGTCAGCAGGGCGCCGCCGACCCCCTGGAGGACCCGGGCGACGACGAGCTGGCCGGGGGACTGCGCCAGGCCGCACGCGGCGGAGGCGACCGTGAACCAGGCGACGCCGACGACGAAGATCCTGCGCCTGCCGTAGCGGTCACCGAGCGAGCCGCCCAGCAGGATGAGCGAGGCGAGCGCGAGCAGGTAGCCGTTGGTGATCCACTGCAGGTCCGCGAGGCTGGCCGACAGCTCGTCGCCGATGCGCACGAGCGCCACGTTGACGACCGTGCCGTCGAGCAGCGCCATGCCGGAGCCGAGCACCGCAGCCGCGATGACGAAGCGGCCGGTCCGGGACGCGAGGGCGACGTCGCTCATCCCGGCAGTCTGTCACCCGGGACGACGCGCGCCCATGGGGCTGTCCAGCGTAGAGGGCTCAGCGCGGGCAGTCGTCGACGGGCAGCGCGTCGCGGCGGGCGGCCCGCGCGCCGCGCATCGACACGAGCGAGTCGACGGTCAGCACGAGCAGGGCGACCCACACGATGCCGAAGCCGATCCAGCGCTCGGCCGGCATGTGCTCGTGGAGCAGCAGCACCGCACAGAGCAGCTGCATGACGGGGGTGACGAACTGGATGAGCCCGACCGTGACCAGCGGGATGCGCCGGGCGGCAGCCGCGAAGCACAGCAGCGGCAGGGCCGTCACCACGCCCGAGAGCACGAGGAGGGAGGTGTGCCAGGCGCCGTGGTGCCCGAACTGCAGGTCGCTCTGGCTGCCGACGACGAGGAGGAGCACGACGGCGACCGGGGCGAGCACGACGGTCTCGACGGTGAGGCCGTGGACGGCGTCCAGGCTGACGCCGACCTTCTTCTTCGTCAGGCCGTAGAGCGCGAACGACACCGCCAGGGTGAGCGCCACCCACGGCACCCGTCCGCCGCTGACGCCGAGGTAGACACCGGCCGCGACACCGATGCCGACGGCCACCCACTGGAGGACGCGCAGGCGCTCGCGCAGGACGACGACACCGAGCGCCACCGTGACGAGCGGGTTGAGGAAGTAGCCGAGCGCGGCCTCGGAGGTGTTGCCGGAGGTCACGGCCGCGACGTAGACGACCCAGTTGACGGCGATGAGAATGGCCGCGACCGCCGTCCCGGCGAGCAGCTTGGGTCGCCTCAGCAGCGGGCGGACCCAGGCGAAGTCGCGCACGACGAGGAGCACGACGACGCAGAAGAGCAGCGTCCACAGGATGCGGTTGGCCAGGATCTCCCACGGCCCGGCGGGCCTGAGCGCGTCGAAGTAGAGCGGGAAGAGCCCCCAGATGCCGTATGCCGCGAAGCCGAGGAGGGTGCCCCGACCCACCTCTCCCGTAGGCGCGGTCGAGGGAGTGGTGACCGGCGCGACGGTCTGCCGGGAGCTCACGCCCCGACGGTCCAGGTGTCCCGGCCGGCCAGCAGCGCGTCGATGTCGGCGTCGGTGACCTCACCGGTGCGGGCCGAGGCGATCTGCTCGCGCAGCGAGTCGTCGTAGGTGGGTCGCTGCACGTTGCGGAAGACGCCCATCGGGACGTGGCCGAGGTCGGGGCTGTCGAGCCGCGAGAGGGCGAACGCTGCCGACGGGTCCGCGGCGGCGACGTCGTGCCGGACGATCCGGGCCGGGTCGGCCTCGGTGCGGGGGACCACGGCGAGCGAGCCGCGGTCGTCACGGACCACGACGTTGTCGCCGGCGGCGACCTCCTCGCCGTCGCTGAGGTGCAGGATGCGCGCGGCCGCCTCGGTGCGGTCCTTGAGGACGTCGAAGACGCCGTCGTTGAAGATCGGGCAGTTCTGGTAGATCTCGACGAGCGCCGACCCGCGGTGCTCGGCGGCTGCACGCAGCACCGACGTGAGGTGCTGCCGGTCCGAGTCCATCGTCCGCGCGACGAAGCTCGCCTCGGCCCCCAGCGCCAGCGACACCGGGTTGAACGGCCGGTCGAGCGAGCCGAGCGGGCTCGACTTGGTCACCTGGCCGACGTGCGAGGTGGGGGAGTACTGCCCCTTGGTCAGGCCGTAGATCTCGTTGTTGAACAGCAGGATCTTGAGGTTGACGTTGCGGCGCAGCGCGTGGATGAGGTGGTTGCCGCCGATCGACAGGGCGTCGCCGTCGCCGGTGACGACCCACACCGACAGGTCCTCGCGGGTCGCGGCGAGGCCGGTCGCGATGGCCGGGGCGCGGCCGTGGATCGAGTGCATGCCGTAGGTGTCGAGGTAGTACGGGAAGCGCGAGCTGCACCCGATGCCCGAGACGAAGACGATGTTCTCGCGCTTGAGCCCGAGCTCGGGAAGGAAGCCCTGCACCGCCGCGAGGATCGCGTAGTCGCCGCAGCCGGGGCACCAGCGCACCTCCTGGTCGGAGGTGAAGTCCCTCTTCGTCAGCGCGGTGCCGTCGCCGAGGCGGGGGACGCCCGCGGTGCCGGTGGCACCCGGCGCGGCGGACGGCATACCGAGGTCGACGGGCAGGTCGATGCTCACTTGGCGGCCTCCTTCAGGGGCGCGTCGGTCAGGGAGGTCGCGGCGGTCGCGATGACGTCGGCGAGCTCGCCCGCCTGGAAGGGCAGGCCGCGCACCGACGTGTGCGACTCGACGTCGACGAGGTACTTGGCGCGCAGCAGCATCGCGAGCTGGCCGAGGTTCATCTCGGGCAGGATGACGCGCGAGTAGGCGCGCAGCACCTCGCCGGTGTTGGCGGGGAAGGGGTTGAGGTGGCGCAGGTGCGCCTGGGCCACGCGGGCGCCGGTGGCCCGCGCCAGGCGTACGGCCGCGGCGATGGGACCGAAGGTCGAGCCCCAGCCCAGCACGAGCACGTCGGCGTCGCCCGTGGGGTCGTCGACGGTGAGCGGCTCGATCGTGTCGGCGATCCCGTCGATCTTCGCCTGGCGCAGCCGCGTCATGTGGTCGTGGTTGTCGGGGTCGTAGGAGATGTTGCCCGTGACGTCGGCCTTCTCGATGCCGCCGACGCGGTGCTCGAGGCCGGGCGTGCCCGGGATAGCCCACGGGCGCGCGAGCGTCTCGGGGTCGCGCAGGTAGGGGTGGAAGGTCGGCTGCCCCTTGTCGTCCACGGCGTTGGGCTCGGTCGCGAACTCGACGGTGAGGTCGGGCAGCTCGGCCGTGCGCGGCAGCCGCCACGGCTCCGAGCCGTTGGCGAGGTAGCCGTCGGACAGGACGATGACGGGGGTGCGGTAGGTCGTCGCGATGCGCACGGCCTCGACGGCGATGTCGAAGCAGTCGGCCGGGGTCGCCGGCGCCACGACGGCCACCGGCGACTCGCCGTTGCGGCCGAAGAGGGCCTGCAGGAGGTCGGCCTGCTCGGTCTTGGTCGGCAGGCCGGTCGACGGGCCGCCGCGCTGGATGTCGCACACGACGAGCGGCAGCTCGAGCGAGACGGCCAGGCCGATGGTCTCGGCCTTGAGCGCCAGCCCGGGGCCAGAGGTCGTCGTGACGCCGAGGGCGCCACCGAAGGAGGCGCCGAGCGCGGCACCGACGCCGGCGATCTCGTCCTCGGCCTGCATCGTCGCGACCCCGTAGCGCTTGAGCCCGGCCAGCGTGTGGAGGATGTCGGAGGCCGGGGTGATGGGATAGCTGCCGAGGAAGAGCGGCAGGTGCGCCCGGTGCGCCGCGGCCACGAGGCCGAGCGACAGCGCGACGTTCCCCGTGACGTTGCGGTAGGTGCCGGCGGCCATCGCCGCCGGAGCGACCTCGTAGGAGACGGCGAAGTCCTCGGTGGTCTCGCCGTAGTTGTAGCCGGCGCGCAGGGCGGTGAGGTTGGCCTCGAGGATCTGCGGCTTGTCGGCGAACTTCGACTTGAGGAACGCCTCGGTGCCGTCCATCGGACGCGTGTAGAGCCAGGAGAGCAGGCCGAGCGCGAACATGTTCTTCGCGCGCTCCTTCTCCTTGCGGGTCAGGTCGGTGAACTGGGCCAGGGCCTCGACCGCGATGGAGGTCAGGGCCACCGGGTGCACATCGTAGCTCTCGAGGGAGCCGTCCTCGAGGGGGTTGGTCAGGTAGCCGACCTTGGCGAGGCTGCGCTTGGTGAACTCGTCGGTGTTGACGATGACGGTCGCGCCGCGGGGCAGGTCACGCAGGTTGGCCTTCAGGGCGGCCGGGTTCATGGCGACGAGCACGTCGGGGGCGTCGCCGGGGGTCAGGACGTTGTGGTCGGCGAAGTGCAGCTGGAAGCTCGAGACGCCGGGCAGCGTGCCCTGGGGTGCCCGGATCTCGGCAGGGAAGTTCGGCAGCGTCGACAGGTCGTTGCCCAGCAGGGCGGTCTGCGACGTGAACCGGTCGCCGGTGAGCTGCATGCCGTCGCCGGAGTCCCCGGCGAACCGGATGACCACGCGGTCGAGCTTCTGGACCAGTTTGGTGCTCATGCTCAGCGACGTCCTCGAACTTCTCTGCGAAGTGCCCGTAGCCCGGTGCGGCGAGCACCTTTACATCGTAGTTCGAGTGCTATTGACATTTACGCCGGTTGCCAGGTCGTGGACAGGCGGCACGGGCGCCCGCGCCACCGTGGCGGCGACCCGCACAGCGGCCGCGCGTCTGGATAGGCTGGCGGACATGTCCGGGTACCTAGCCGTCGCAGCCGTGCTGGGAGCGGGCGTCCTGCTCGTCACGGCGGCGATGCTGGCGCGGCGCCTGCTGGCGCCCCGCGCCCCGCACCCGGCCAAGCTGACGACCTACGAGTCGGGTGTCGACCCGGTCGGGGAGGGCTGGGCCCAGACGAAGGTGCGCTACTTCGTCTTCTCCTTCCTCTACGTCATCTTCGCCGTCGACGCCGTCTACCTCTTCCCGTGGGCCAGCGTCATCCGCGACGTCGACCTCGGCCGCGCGAGCCTCGTCGAGATGGGCCTGTTCCTCGGCGTCCTGGTGCTCGGGCTCGGACACGCGGCCCGCCGCGGCCTGCTGAGGTGGGTGTGATGGCGAGCGAGCCCACCCACCAGCCGGTCAGCCTGCCGATGCCCACGGTCGGGCCGGCGTCGATGGGCGTCCTCGGCGGCCACGCGCCCAAGCCGATCAAGGTCGTGCTCAACTGGGGGCGGCGCTACTCCCTCTGGGTCTTCAACTTCGGGCTCGCCTGCTGCGCCATCGAGTTCATCGCCGCGTCGATGGGCCGGCACGACTTCATCCGCCTGGGCGTGATCCCCTTCGCGCCGGGTCCCCGGCAGGCCGACCTCATGGTCGTCTCGGGCACCGTCACCGACAAGATGGCGCCGGCGATCCGCCGCCTCTACGACCAGATGCCCGAGCCGAAGTACGTCATCTCCTTCGGCGCCTGCTCCAACTCCGGCGGCCCCTACTGGGACTCCTACTCCGTCACCAAGGGCGTCGACCAGGTCGTGCCCGTCGACGTCTACGTGCCCGGCTGCCCGCCGCGCCCCGAGGCCCTGCTGCACGGCATCATCCGCCTGCAGGAGCAGATCGCGAGCGAGCGCCTCTCGACCGCCAAGCTCAAGGGGAGGTATGCCGGCAACCGCGTCGCCAGCGCCGGCGACGTCCGACGCCCCCTCCTGCGCCGACCCGCAGCCTCCGCAGCGCCCGCAGCGCCCGCCGCGCCTGCCCGGTCGGCGGCTCCGACGGAGGCCGGCCGGTGAAGGTCACCGACGTGCGCGACGTGCCCTTCGGGGAGTGGGTCGCGACGGTGGACGCGCTCCGCGAGGAGGGCTACGCGTACTTCGACTGGCTGACCGCCGTCGACCAGACGGACGCCCCCGGCGAGGAACCCGGCAGCGAGGCCGGCTTCGACATCGTGTGCCACCTGCTCGACACGCGCGAGCCCCGGGCGCTGCGCTCTGTCCTGGTGCGCACCCGGGCGCCCGAGGGACGGGCGGTCCCGTCGCTGACCGGCGTCTTCCGCGGCGCGGCGTGGCACGAGCGCGAGACGCACGAGATGTTCGGCATCGGGTTCGACGGCTTCGACGACGGCAGCGGCCTCGGCCTGCGCCCGCTCCTGCTGCCCGACGGGTTCGAGGGCACGCCGCTGCGCAAGTCGTTCGTCCTCGCCGCCCGGGCCTCCAAGCCGTGGCCCGGCGCCAAGGAGCCGGGCGAGGGCCACGACTCCGCGCGCGCACCGGGTCGCCGCCGCGTCCAGGCACCTGGCGTGCCCGGCCCGGAGTGGGGTCCGCGGTGACCCTGCACCTGGCGCCCTGGCTCGAGGTGGTGCTGCGCGCCGCCGCGGTGCTGGCCGCCTTCCTCGTGCTGCCGCTGCTCGTCGGGCAGACCGAGCACAAGGTCATGGCGCACATGCAGGGCCGTCTCGGGCCGATGTATGCCGGCGGCTTCCACGGCTGGGCGCAGCTCGTCGCCGACGGGGTGAAGTTCGTCCAGAAGGAAGACGTCACTCCCGCCCGGGCCGACCGGTGGGCGTTCCGGCTCGCCCCGTTCGTCGCGCTGATCCCCTACCTCGTGGCGCTCGCCGTCATCCCGCTCTCGCCGCGGGTCGTCGGGGCCGACGTCGACGCGAGCGTCGTGCTCGTGCTCGCCGTCATCGGCGTCGGCATCATCGGCACGCTGATGGCCGGGTGGGCCTCGGCCAACAAGTACTCCCTGCTCGGGGCGATGCGCGCGGCCGCCCAGCTCGTCTCCTACGAGCTGCCGATGGTCCTCGCCGTCGCCTCGGTCGCGCTCGCCGCCGGCACCCTCTCGCTCGTCGGCATCGCCACCGCCTGGAACCCGTGGTGGCTGCTGTGGCAGGCGCCGGGCGCGGTCGTCTTCCTCGTCGCGGCCCTCGCCGAGCTGCAGCGGCCGCCCTTCGACATGCCGCTCGCCGACTCCGAGATCGTCTTCGGCGCCTTCACCGAGTACACCGGGCTGCGCTTCGCGTTCTTCCTGCTCGCCGAGTACGCCGGCATCGTCGTCATGTCGCTGCTCTTCGCCGTGCTCTACCTCGGCGGCTGGGCCGGGCCCCTCGAGTCGTGGCTCGGCTGGGTCTGGACGCTGCTCAAGGGCTTCCTCGTCGCCGTCGTCGTGATCTGGCTGCGCGTGTCGTGGCCCCGCATGCGCGAGGACCAGCTCCAGCGCCTGGCCTGGGTGTGGCTGGTGCCGCTCGCGCTGCTGCAGCTGGCCATCACGGCCGTCGGGGTGGTGCTCACCTCATGACAACCCCCCACCCCACACCGTCGAGAGGCCACGTTCGGCCGCCTCTCCACCGTCGAGAGGCCACGTTCGGCCGCCTCTCCACCGTCGAGAGGCCAGCGGTGGCCGCGTCGTGCGACTCGACAGGCCGGGCGTGGCCGGTCCGGGCCATCCGGACCGGTGCCACTCGACCAGCCGGAGGCGGCCACACGTGGCCTCTCGACGGGTTGGGGTGGGCCATACGTGGCCTCTCGACGGTTGAGGGTTTCGGGGACAGGTACGGGGAGCGAGCGGAGGAGGGGGTGACGGGACGTGGCTGACGGCATACTCCCGGGGCTCGTCAAGGGGCTCGCGACGACGGCGCGGTCGCTGACGCGGCACACGCACACCGCCGAGTACCCCGACGTCGCGCCGGCCCTGCCGCCGCGCTCCCGGGGCGTCATCGCGCTGACCGAGGAGAACTGCACCTCGTGCATGCTCTGCGCGCGCGAGTGCCCCGACTGGTGCATCTACATCGACTCCCACAAGGAGGAGCTGCCCCCGACGACCCCGGGCGGCCGCGCTCGCCAGCGCAACGTGCTCGACCGGTTCGCGATCGACTTCTCGCTCTGCATGTACTGCGGCATCTGCATCGAGGTCTGCCCGTTCGACGCGCTGCACTGGAGCCCCGAGTTCGAGTACGCCGAGCTCGACATCCGCGACCTGCTCCACGAGAAGGACCGCCTCGGCGCGTGGATGGCGACCGTGCCCCCGCCGCCGGCGCTCGACCCCGGCAGCGTCGACCCGGCCGAGGTCGCTGCCGCCGCCCGGCCCCCTCGCGGCCCCGCCGGTGGGAGTACGCGTGCAGCCGGCGCCGCTGCCCGCCCGACCCGGGTGCGCCGCCAGCCCGAGACCACCCCGCTCACCGAGCAGGCCGGCCCGCCGCCCGTGGAGCGGACGAAGGTGATGCCCGCCGTGGAGGCTCCGGAGCCGGCCGCCACCGGGACCGTGGCACCACCGTCCGACCCGGAGCAGACGGTGGCGCTCCCGGTCGCCGAGGCTGCCGACGCCGCTGCCGCACAAGGGAACTCGACGCAGGTCCTGCCCACGGTGTCCACCGACGAGGGCGCCGCCGACGAGGCCGACAGGCCGGATGACCCTCGCGGCACGGGCGGTGGCGAGTGACCACTCGCGACATCGTCTTCAGCGCCGTCGGGGCCATCACCGCCCTCTCGGCGCTGCTCTCGGTCACGACGAAGCACGTCGTGCACGCCGCCCTCTGGTTGCTCGTGTCGCTCGGCTCGCTCGCCGGCGCCTACCTCGTCCTGGGACAGGAGCTCGTCGGTCTCGTCCAGCTGCTCGTCTACGTCGGCGCCATCGTCGTGCTCGTGCTCTTCGCCCTGATGCTGACCCGGGCGCCGATCGGCCCGCACGCCGAGATCGACACCCCGTGGTGGCAGCGGGTGGCGGGCGCCCTGCTCGGGGCCGCGACGACCGCTTTGCTCGCATCGCTGCTCCTGCCGTTCTTCTCCGGCGCGACGGCCGACCTCGACCGCCGACCGAGCGCCACGCCGCAGATCGCCGAGGCCGTCTTCGGGACGTGGGTGTGGCCCTTCGAGCTGCTGTCGGTGCTGCTGCTCGTCGCGCTCATCGGCGCCTTCGCCGTGTCGCGCCTGGTCCTGGGCGAGCGCGGCCCCCAGAGCGTCGTCGCCGCCCGGCGAGTGGTCGACGGTGGCAGGCCGGCCGGCGACGCAGGCACTCCCGCAGCGGCTCCGGCGCCGACGGCAGGGGAGCGCGCATGATCCACCTCTCCCTCCCGGCCGCCCTCGCCGCGCTGCTCGCCGGGATCGGCGTCTACGGCGTCCTCGCGCGGCGCAACGCGGTGCTCGTGCTCATCGGCGTCGAGCTGATCCTCAACGCCGCCAACCTGCTGCTCGTCACGGCCGGCACCCGGGCCACGGGCGCCTACGCCGCCGGGCCGGTGCTCACCCTCTTCGTCATCACGATCGCCGCCGCCGAGATCACCGTGGCGCTGGCGATCATCCTGGTCATGTTCCGCCGGGCAGGGCACATCGACCTCACCGCGGTGCCCGACCTCACCGACGACCTCACCGACGACCCCGCAGACGGGCGGCAGCCGGCATCGGCGGGGGAGGGCGCCTCGTGAGCTGGGTCGTGCGACTGGTCGTGGCTCTCCCGGCGCTCGCGGCCCTGGCCGGTCTGCTCACGCGAGGCCGGCGGGTCGTGGCGGCGGGGATCGCCGTCGCCGCCTCGGCCGTCGTCACGGTGCTGGCCTTCGTCGAGTGGGTCGCACCGACGCGCAGCGCCGACATCGCCACCATCGGGCGCCTGCCCCTCGGTGACCTGTCCGTCCCGCTGCACCTGCTCTCCGACCAGCTCTCGGGCCTGACGGCGTTCGTCGTCGCCCTCGTCGTGCTCGCCATCCAGGTCTTCACGACGTGGTACCTCCACGACGACCCCCGCTACTCCCGGTTCGCCGCCACGGTGTCCCTCTTCGCCGCCGGCATGCTGCTCGTGGTCCAGTCGAGCGACCTCGTCCTGACCCTGGTCGGCTGGGAGGTCATGGGCTGGTGCTCGTGGCTGCTCATCGGGCACGACAGCGAGCGCGCGGCGGCGCGCCGGGCCGCTTACAAGGCGTTCCTCGTCACGCGGGTGGCCGACATCGGCATGGTGGTCGGCATCGTCTCCCTCTCGGTGCGGGCCCGCTCGACCGACCTCGTGGCCGTGCTGACGGCGCCGGGCAACCACACCCTGCTGACCGTCGGGCTCGTCGGTGTGGCCATCGGTGTGGCCGGCAAGTCGGGCCTCGTCCCGTTCCACGACTGGCTGCCCGACGCCATGGAGGGCCCCACCCCGGCGTCCGCGCTGATCCACGCCGCCACCATGGTGGCTGCCGGCACGTACGTCATCGCCCGGCTCTTCCCGCTCTATGCAGGGCACGACGGCGCCCGCACGCTGCTCGCGGTCCTCACCGCCGTGACGATGGTCTACGCCGCCCTGCTCGCGCTGGCCCAGACCGACCTCAAGCGGATGCTCGCCTACTCCACCCTGAGCCAGGTCGCGATCATGCTCTCGGCCCTGGCCGCGGCACCGGCCGAGATCGGACCCGACCCCGGCGTCGGGCACCTCATCGCGCACGCGTTCTTCAAGGCGCTGCTCTTCCTCGGCGCCGGCTGGCTCTCGGTCCTCGCCGGGGCGACCGCGCTCGTGGCGCTACGAGGGCGCCTGCGCCCGACCGGTGCGCTGCGCTGGGCGATGGGGATCGGTCTGGCCTCCCTCGCCGGGGTGCCGCCGCTGGTCGGCTTCTTCTCCAAGGACACCGTCGTGGGTGCCGCCATCGACGGCGCCACCAGCGGGGGCGGCCTGCGGGCCTGGCTCGTGGTCCTGGCGCTCTTCGTGACCGTCGTGCTCACCGCCGCCTACTGCACCCGCGCCTGGCTGCTGCTCGACACCCCGGTCACCGCCACCGGCATCGCGCCCCAGACCGGACCGGCCATCGTCGCCGAGGAGGACCTCGCCCTCGTGACCAGCGCCGACAGCGCCGACGACGCCGAGGTCGAGCGCGTCCACGCCCACGGCCACCCCACCATCACGCTGTCCGCGGCGCTCGTCGTCTCGGTCCTCGCCGCCCTGACCGTCGTCGGGGTCCTGCTGCTGCTCAGCCTGCCGGGCGCGGTCCACCTCGGGCTCGTCAGCGCGCTGCTGTCCGTCCTGCTCGTCGTCGGGGCCGCGTATGCCGTGTGGTCCCTCAGCGACCGCGGCCGCGTCGACGTCGCCGAGCGGATACCGGCCGGCGTGCGGGACCCGGCGGTGCGCGGCTTCGGCGCCGACACGGCATACGTGGCCTTCGGTCGGGCGGTGACCGCCCTGGCGCGCCTGGTGGTGGCCCTCGACCGTGACGTCGTCGACGCCTACCCGCGGGCGACGGCCGTCGTCGCGCGCGCCGCCGGCCGTGCCGGGGAGCGCGGCCACCGCGCCGTGCCCTCGCTCTCGGTCCTCGGCCTGCTCGTCGGCGCGGTCGTCGTCGCGATCCTGGGTGTGACCGCATGGCGGTGACCCTCATGCTCCTGCTGCCGCTGCTCGGCGCCATCGCGTGCATCGCGATCCCCGGCGAGTCGCAGGTCGAGCGCGGCATCGCCCACGGCTGCACCCTGGTGACCGCGGTGCTGGCGGTGGTCGTCGTCGCGGACCGGCAGCAGGTCGACGTGCCGTGGATCCGTTCCCTCGGGATCCGGTGGCACTTCGGCGTCGACGGCATCTCGGCTGCGCTCGTGCTGCTCACCGCGGTGCTCGCCGTTGCCGTCGTCGCGCACGCCCTCTCCGGGCCGATCCCCAAGGGAGGCACCGGCTCGACCTTCCTCGGCTGCATACTGCTCGTCGAGACGGGCGCGCTCGCGACGTTCATGGCCCGCGACGCCATCCTCTTCTTCATCGCGTTCGAGGTCGTCCTCGTGCCGATGTGGGTGCTCGTGCGCCGCTTCGGCGACGACCACGTGCCCGACGAGACGCGGGCCGACGCCGCGGGGCGCTTCGTGCTCTTCACCGCGCTCGGGTCGACGCTCATGCTCCTGGGCATCCTGCTGCTCGTGCACGAGCAGGGCACGAGCGACCTCACGCTGCTGGCCGCCCAGCACGGCGCCGGCCTGTCCCGTTCGCTGCAGGTGACGATCGCGGCGCTGCTGCTGCTCGGGCTCGGCATCAAGGTGCCGCTGTGGCCCCTGCACACGTGGCTGCCCTCCGCCCACACGATCGCGCCCACCGCCGGCTCGGTGCTGCTCGCCGCCGTGCTGCTCAAGATGGGCACCTACGGCATCGTCCGGCTCGCCGTCGGCACGGTGCCCCGGGGAGTCGCCGAGCTGAGCCCCCTGCTCGCGGTCCTCGGCGTCGTCGGCATCCTCTGGGGAGGTCTGGCCTGCCTCGTCGAACGCGACCTCAAGCGCCTCATCGCCTACAGCTCGGTGGCGCACATGGGCTTCGTCGCCCTCGCCATCGCCTCGGGCAGCGAGACCGGCCTGCAGGCCGCGCTCTTCGGCAACATCGCGCACGGCGTCGTGTCGGCCCTGCTCTTCTTCGTCGTCGGCGACCTCAAGGAGCAGTGGGGCTCGGCCGACCTGCGGGTGGCCCGGGCCGCGCTGCGCGACAAGGCTCCCCGGTTCGGGCTCGCGCTCGTCGTGGGGCTCGCCGCAGCCCTCGGTCTCCCCGGCCTCGTCAGCTTCTGGGGAGAATTCCTCGCGCTGTACGCCGCCTGGTCGCCCGCGCCCGGCCGTCCCGTCGGGCTCATGCGTGCGTGCGTCGTGCTCGGCGCCGTCGGCCTCGCCCTGGCTGCCGGCTACTCGCTGCGGGTGGCCCGCATCGTCTGGGCGGGGGAGGGCAGCGACGCGGCCGAGGGCGCCGCGGCCGAGCCGGTCGCCGACGCACGCGGCGTGCGCTGGGCCGTCGTGATGACCCTCGTCGTCGTCATCGTCACCCTCGGGGTGCTGCCGCACCTGC
Source organism: Terrabacter lapilli (assembly GCF_039531305.1). Lineage (NCBI taxonomy): Bacteria > Bacillati > Actinomycetota > Actinomycetes > Micrococcales > Intrasporangiaceae > Terrabacter > Terrabacter lapilli. The sequence goes on along the minus strand of NZ_BAAAPU010000012.1, from coordinate 96,770 downwards.
TGCTCGGCCTGTCCGACGCCGCGACGACCGGGCTGCTGTCCGGGATGGGGGTGGGCCGGTGAAGGGCCTGACCATCGACTACGTCACGCTGCTGCCTGCGCTCGTGCCGGTCGTCGGCCTCGTCGTGGTGCTCGTCGCCGACCTCGTCGACCCCCGGCTGCGCCGTACGCCGTATGCCGTCGCCGCCCTCGCCGCTCTCGGCTCGGCGGTCGCCACCGTCCCCGGCCTGGCCCTCGGCGGTGGCTCCGCACGGCAGACCTTCTGCCTGGCGGCCCGACCGGCCGCGGCCGGGCGGCCGGCCGGCCCCGGGCTGCAGCAGGTGTGCCTGTGGCAGGCCGACGCCCTCGCCAGCACGCTGCAGCTTGCCGCCGCCCTCTCGGCGCTGGTGTGCATCGCCCTCGCCTGGCCGAGCGCCCGGCGATCCCGTCCGGCCGACAGCACCCGCGAACCGGTGGAGGCGGTGCTGCTCCTCGCCGCACTCGCCGGCACCGTCGTCGTCGCTGCCAGCCGCGATGTCGGCACCTGGCTCATCGCGCTCGAGCTCGCGACGCTGCCGGTCATCGCGCTCGTGGCGCTCTCCGGTCGCCGTTCCGCGGTCGCCGGCGCGACGCAGCTGCTCGTGACCTCTCTCGTGTCGTTCGCCCTGCTCGTGCTCGGCACGGCCCTGTGGTTCACCGCGACGGGCAGCCCGTTCCTGACCCCCGACGCCGCGCTCTCCTCGGGCGGCGCGTTCGCGGCCGCGGGCGCCGGCGCGGGGACGACCCCCGTCGTGGCCGCTTCCGTCGCGAGCGGCCTCGTCGCCCTGGCCACCGTGCTCGTCGTCGCGGGGGTCGGTTTCAAGCTCTCGCTGGTGCCGTTCCACGCGTGGACCCCCACGGCATACTCCGGCTCGTCGGTGCCGATCGCGACGTTCCTGGCCACGGTGTCGAAGGTGGCAGCGCTCGCGGCGCTGCTCGTCGTGCTGCGCGCCGTCGCGGTGCTCGGCACCCCGGCCGTGCTGTCGATCGCGATCCTTGCGGCCCTCAGCATGACGCTCGGCAACGTCATGGCCCTGAGGCAGGACGACGTCGTGCGGCTGCTCGCCTGGTCCACGGTGGCGCAGGCCGGCTGGGTCGTCATGCCGCTCGTCAGCATCTCCGCGCTCGGCGTCGGGGCGAGCGCGACCTACCTGCTCACCTACGTCGTCGCGACGCTGGTGGCCTTCGCCGTCGTGGCGGTCACGCTGCGCGACCAGCCGGGTGACGGGCGGCGCCTCACGGCATACGAAGGCCTCTGGCAGCGCAGCCCGTGGCGGGCGGGGGCGCTCGCCCTGGCGCTCACCTCGCTCGCGGGGCTGCCTCCGGGCGTCATCGGCCTCGTCGGCAAGATCACGGCCCTGCGCCCCGTGATGGCACAGGGGTGGGTGTGGCTCGCCGTCATCGCCGCGGCCAACGCGGTGATCGGCGTGGCCGTCTACCTCCGCTGGTTCCGGGCGGTCATCACGGCGCCCACCGGGGCTGCGCCCGCAACCGGCGTGCCGACACGCGACCCCGCTGCGGCGCTCGCCGCGGCGAGGCGGCGCCCCGGGCTGGTCCTCGGCCTCGTGCTCGCGTCCGCGGTGCTCGTCGTCGTCAGCGTGCAGCCCGACCTGCTGCTGGGCCTGCTCGGCTGACCCCACGAGGCGCCGTCCCGCAAGCGATGACGGAGCGGCTGGGCAGCCGAAGAGCCCCGAGGCGGTGCTTCGGGGCTCTCGCTCCGGCCGGAGCGGCTCGCTGTTGAACCGCCGGCCTGCTCGTGGTGTCAGGCGGTCTGCGGGACCCGGCCCGACTCGGCGGTGCTGACCCGGACGTCCTCCGCGGTCTTCGCGTGGCGCAGGCCCAGGAGGCCGAGGACCAGCAGGAGTGCCCCGGAGGCGAAGGCGGCGATCGCGGCGTAGAGGGCGATGGTGCCCATGGTGCCGAAGGCGTAGGCGTTGAGGAGCAGGCCCCGGAGCGTGTTGCCCATGAAGAGCGTCTGGCGCAGCTGGCCGAGCTGGGCGACCTTGGCCTGGTCGGCGTTCGGGTCCTTCGAGAGCGTCAGGAACTCACCGGAGACGTCCTCGTAGGTCCGGCCCTTCGACGCCGCGTTCATGTGGACGAGGATGTAGCTGTCCGCGAAGGCCTTGGCCTGGTCGCCGGTCGTCATCTTCTGTCCGGCGTACTGCAGGAGCGCGTCCTTCTGCGCCTGCGTCTCGAGCGCCTTGGCACCCGGCATCGTGATGTCCTGCTGGCTCAGCTGCTGCTCGACCTGGTCGGTGATGAAGCTGTGGGCGTAGGTGAGCAGGCCGCCTGCGAGGAGGAGGACCACGGCGACGGTGATGCCGGTCCAGGAGATCAGCTTGTCGAGTGTCTTGCGCATCGTTCGCTTCCTTCGTTCCGGTGGGTTGTCGGGTTCCCCAACACCGTCAAAGTACTACCGGGCGTAGTAGACGAGTTGCGCTTTCAACGAGTCCGCGATGAGGCGTGTGTCACAGATGTCGCGGACGCCCGACCCTGGGGGCACTCCCAGCCGGCTCCCAGCGGGAACACGCGCCCACGACCACTCGTTCAACCGGCATGCACAAGCACTTCAACGGGCTCAAGACCGCCGCCCTCTTCGGCGGCATCTGGGCCCTGCTGCTCGGGCTGGGCGCCCTCGTCGGCGGCGGCCGCTACATCTGGGTGTTCGCGCTCATCGGCGTGGCGACGACCTTCTACGGCTACTGGAACAGCGACAAGCTCGCCATCCGCGCCATGCACGCGTACCCGGTCTCCGAGGCCCAGGCCCCGGCGATGTACCGCATCGTCCGCGAGCTCTCCACGGCCGCGGGCAAGCCGATGCCCCGCCTCTACATCAGCCCCACCGAGGCGCCCAACGCCTTCGCCACCGGGCGCAACCCGCAGAACGCCGCGGTCTGCTGCACCGAGGGCATCCTCGGCCTGCTCGACGAGCGCGAGCTGCGCGGCGTGCTCGGCCACGAGCTCATGCACGTCTACAACCGCGACATCCTCACCAGCTCGGTCGCTGCCGCCATCGCCGGTGTCATCACCTCGATCGGCCAGATGCTGATGTTCACGAGCATGTTCGGCGGCGGCTCCGACGACGACCGCCCCAACCCGCTCGCCCTGCTCGCCATGAGCCTGCTCGCCCCGATGGCGGCCATGATGATCCAGATGGCGATCAGCCGCACCCGCGAGTACGACGCCGACGAGGACGGCGCGAAGCTCACCGGCGACCCGCTCGCCCTCGCCTCGGCGCTGCGCAAGCTCGAGGCCGGCGTCGCCCGGGCCCCGCTCGCACCGTCCCAGGACATCGTCAACGCCAGCCACATGATGATCGCCAGCCCCTTCCGGGCCCAGGACGTCACCCGGTTCCTCTCCACCCACCCCCCGATGGACCAGCGGATCGCGCGCCTCGAGGGCATGGCCGGCGGGCCGCTGCAGCGCTGAGCAGGACGCTCCGACCCGCTCCGGGCGGGCGGTCCTGCAACCCCGACGACGGGGCGGCCGTCCATCTGGCAGGCTCGCTCCCATGCGCAGTCTCACCCTGGCCGAAGCCCGCGAGCGATCCTCGCTGATCACCGTCACGTCGTATGCCGTCACGCTCGACCTCGACCAGGGTCCCGAGGTCTTCGGTTCGCGCACCGTCATCCGGTTCACGAGCGAGACCCCCGGCGCCGGCTCGTGGGTGGACCTCAAGGCGGTCCTCGTGGACAGCGTCGAGCTCAACGGCGAGAGCCTCGACCCCGACGCCGTGTCGGACGGCCGGTTGCACCTGCCCGACCTGGCGGCCGACAACGAGCTCACCGTCGTCGCGACCATGGCCTACAGCCACGACGGCCAGGGTCTGCACCGCGCCACCGACCCGGCCGACGGGCGCGACTACGTCTACGGACACCTCTTCCTCGACGCCGCCCCCAGCGTCTACGCGTGCTTCGACCAGCCCGACCTCAAGGCTCCCTACGACGTCACCGTGCGGGCGCCGGAGGAGTGGACCGTCATCGGCAACGGCGCAGCCACCCGTGGCGACGACGGCACCTGGACGCTGGCCACGACCAAGCCGCTCGCCACCTACTTCGTGACGGTGTGCGCGGGCCCGTACGTCTCCGTGCATGACGAGCACGACGGCATACCCCTGGGCATCCACGCGCGCGCGTCGCTCCGTGAGCCGCTCGAGCGGCACGCCGCCGAGCTCTTCGACGTGACCAGGCGCTCCTTCGACTACTTCCACGGCCTCTTCGGCATCCGCTACCCGTTCGGGGAGTACCACCAGGTGTTCGTGCCGGAGTTCAACGCCGGGGCGATGGAGAACCCAGGGTGCGTCACCTTCCGGGACCAGTACCTCTACCGGGGTGCCGCCACCCGCGACGAGCTGCTCACCCGCGCCAACACGGTCAGCCACGAGATGTCGCACATGTGGTTCGGCGACCTCGTGACGATGAAGTGGTGGGACGACCTCTGGCTCAACGAGTCGTTCGCCGAGTACATGTCGCACCGCTGCCTCGTCGACGCGACCGAGTACACCGACGCCTGGGTCGACTCCTCGATCGTGCGCAAGGTGTGGGGCTACGGCGCCGAGCGCTCGCCCTCGACGCACCCGGTCGCCGGCGTCGAGGCGCTCGACGCGCAGAGCGCGCTGCAGAACTTCGACGGCATCTCGTACGCCAAGGGCGCGGCCGCGCTGCGCCAGCTCATCGCGTACGTCGGGGACGACCGCTTCATCGCGGGGGTCCGTGCGTACCTGACGGACAAGTCCTTCGGCAACGGCACCCTCGCCGACTTCCTCGGCGCGATCGAGGCGGCGAGCGGCAAGGACCTCGAGACCTGGTCGCGCGCCTGGCTGCTGACGGCCGACCGCGACACCCTCTCGGTGGAGCTCGACGAGCAGAACGGCGTGGTGGAGCGTGCCGTGGTGATCCGGGAGTCGCCGGTCGACCGGCCCGCCGACCGGCCGCACGCCTTCGACGTCGCCGGCTGGACCGACGGGCGTGAGCTGGGCCGGGTCTCGGTCACCGTCACCGACCCGATGACGCCGCTGGCCGAGCTCGAGGGCACGCCGGAGCCGGCGGTCCTCGTGCCGAACGCCTCCGACCTCACCTGGGCCCGCGTGCGCCTCTCGGACACCACCGTCGCATCGCTGCCGGCGCAGCTGCCGCAGGTGCCCGACGAGCAGGCGCGCGCCGTCGTGTGGTCCGCGCTCATCGACGGGGTCCACGGGGCGACCGTCTCCCCGGACTCCTTCCTCGACGTCTTCGACACCGCCTGGCCGCACGAGTCCAACTCCTCGATCCTGACCCGGGTGGCCGCCTACGCCGAGCACCGGATCGTGCCGTACTTCGTCCCCCGGGCCGGGCAGGACGCGGCGCTGGCGCGCCTCAACCGTGCCGGGGTCGGGCTGCTCGAGGGAGCGGCCCCCGGCACGACCGAGTCGCTCGCCGCGGCCCGCCTCGTCGCCGGCACCAGTGACGACGAGGCCCTGCTGCGTGCCTGGGCCGACGGTGAGGGACTGCCCTCGGGCCTGGAGGACGACGGCGACTTCCGCTGGATCGTGGTGCGCAACCTCGCCACGCGTGGCCTCATCGGCGCGGCGGAGGTCGACCGGTTCCGCGCCAAGGACGACACCCTGCAGGGCGGTCTCAACGCGCTGATGTGCCGGGCGAGCCTGCCGGACCCCGAGGCCAAGGCATGGGCCTGGCAGCAGCTGACGGGCCGCGAGGGGCGCTCCAACTACGAGATGGTGCACCTGGCCCGAGGCATGTGGGCCGCACCCGACGACGACCTCGTCGTCGACTACGTCCCGCGCTTCTTCACCGACGTGCCGGCGATGTCGGCGTGGGTCGGCGAGGACGCCCTCTCCCGGGTGGTGCTCGTCGCCTTCCCGCGGGTGTTCACCGAGCAGACGGCCACGCTGAGCGCCGAGACCATCGGCCGGGACGACCTCACCCCGGCCGTACGCCGCTCGCTCGTCGACGCCGACGCGGAGCTGCGCGAGGCTCTCACCTCCCTCCAGACGTTCGGCGCCGCGGTCTGAGCGGCGACGCGGTGGTGGGCCGGGTGGAGCTGCCGGACGTGGTCGTGGCGGTGTGCCACGGCCACGCGTCGCTGCTCGACGAGCAGGTGCCGGGGCTGCTGGACGGGCTCTACCTGCACGGGTCGCTCGGGTTCGGCGGTGAGTTCCACGGGGGCAGCGACATCGACTTCGTGGCGGTGACGAGCCGCCGGCCGACGGCGTCCGACGTCGAGGTGCTGCGCGGCGTCCACGCCGAGCTGGCCAGACGGTGGCCAGAGCCGCACTACGACGGCTTCTACGTCACGGCCGCCGACCTGGCGGGCAGCCCCGACGTCGTGCCCGACGTGCCCGGGGTGCTGCACCAGTGGTTCGACGTCGGCACGCACAGCGACGTCAAGCGCATCACCTGGCGTGAGCTGCGCGACCACGGGATCACGGTGCGGGGCACGCCGCTCGACGACCTCGCCGTCTGGAGCGACGACGCCGCCCTGCACGAGGCCACCCGCCAGGACCTGCTGACCTACTGGCGTTCCCAGCTCGAGGCCATGGAGCACCATCCCCGCGAGGCGTCGCTCCCGCAGGCCGCCGAGTGGGGAGCCCTCGGTGCTGCGAGGCTGGTCCACCTGCTCCGCACGGGGCGACCGACGTCGAAGTCGGGCGCCGGACGCTGGGCGCTCGAGGCCTATCCCGCCCACCGCGAGCTCCTCGAGGAGGCGCTGCGCGTGCGTGAGCAGCCCGACGCCCCGACGACGTATGCCGCCGACCCGGGGCGCCGTCGACGTGACCTCGTCGCCTTCATGACCGAGGTCATCGACGACGGCCTCGCGGCCGGTCCGGCCGCGACGTCCGGAGGAGAGCTGCGAACGTGAGTGGCCTCGACGGCATGGACGCAGCGCCCGGTCCGGACGGCTCGCCGGTCGCTGGGTGGGTCATCGAGCTGGGCGACGTCCGCGACCCCGCGTGCGAAGAGCTGCTGCGCGCGTACTACGTCGAGGTGAGCGACCGCTACCACCGGTTGCACGAGGGCCGGGACTCCACGCCCGAGGAGATCGAGACCGGCTACCCGCAGATGCGCAGCGACGACCTCGCGCCGCCGACGGGCGAGTTCCTCGTGGCACGGCGGTCGGACGACCCCACCGTCCTGGGCGGGTGCGTGGGCCTGCGCCGCCTGCGGGACGCGTCGGGGGCGCGGGTGGCCGAGCTGCGCCGGCTCTACGTGCGGCCGGACCTGCGTGGGGCCGGCCTCGGCACCAGCCTGCTGCTCTGCGCTGAGGAGGTGGCGCGCGTCTGGGGTGTCGGTGCGATGCGGCTCGACACCCGGCTCGACCTCGTCGAGGCGCGCTCGCTCTACCTGGCGCAAGGGTGGGTCGAGGTGCCCGCGTTCTCGCACGAGCCCTACGCCGAGGCGTGGTACGCCAAGAGGCTCGACTGACCGGTCGAGGGCCACGCGCCCGACGGCCTCTCCCGACGAGCCGAGACCGGGCGAGTCACCAGGGGCTGGGCTCGTAGTCCTTGACGAAGCAGCCGTAGAGGTCCTCGCCGGCCTCGCCCCGCACGATGGGGTCGTAGACCCGGGCCGCTCCGTCGACGAGGTCGAGTGGGGCGTGCCAGCCCTCGGCCGCGATGCGGAGCTTCTCGTCGTGCGGCCGCTCGTCGGTGATCCAGCCGGTGTCGACGGCCGTCATGAGGATCCGGTCGGTCTCGAACATCTCGCCCGCGCTGGTGCGGGTCATCATGTTGAGCGCCGCCTTGGCCATGTTGGTGTGCGGGTGGCCGGGGCCCTTGTAGCGGCGGGAGAACTGGCCCTCCATGGCCGACACGTTGACGACGTAGGCCCGGCGCGCGCCCGCCGCGACCGCCGCCCGCATCGCCGGGCGCAGGCGCGAGACGAGCAGGAACGGGGCCGTCGAGTTGCACAGCTGCACCTCGAGCAGCTCGAGCGGGTCGACCTCCTCGACCTTCTGCGTCCACGAGTTGGTGCGCTGCAGGTCGGGCAGCAGGCCACCGGCGTCGACGGCGGTGCCGGCCCGGTGGGCCTCGAGGCTGGCGTGGCCGGCTGTCAGGGCCAGCGCGGTCATCGAGGCGGCGGTCTGGGCGGCCAGGGCGTGCTCGACCGACTCGCCGTCGTGGTGCGCGACGGCGTGCTCACGCAGGGCGCCGGCGATGGAGGCGGGGTGCGCCTCGCTGACCCTGTCGAAGGTCACCATCTCGGGCAGGGCGACGCCGTCGGGCAGCGGCGCCGACTCGAGTTCGACGAGCTGGCTGTAGGCGCCGGGGGAGCGGCGCACGGTCTGGGCGGCGTTGTTGACGAGGATGTCGAGGGGGCCTGCGGCGGCCACCTCGTCGGCGAGGGCGATGACCTGGGTGGGGTCGCGCAGGTCGATACCGACCACCTTGAGCCGGTGGATCCAGTCGGCGCTGTCCTCCATGGCCGCGAAGCGGCGCATCGCGTCCTTGGGGAAGCGGGTCGTGATGGTGGTGTGGGCCCCGTCGCGCAGGAGGCGCAGGGCGATGTACATCCCGATCTTGGCGCGGCCTCCGGTGAGCAGCGCCCGCCTGCCGGTCAGGTCGGTGCGCTGGTCACGCTTGGCGTGGCTCTTGCTCGCGCAGGCGGGGCACAGCCAGTGGTAGAACGCGTCGACCAGCGTGTAGTCGTGCTTGCAGATGTAGCAGCCGCGCGGGTTGACGAGCTCGCCGGCGAAGGCGCCGGTCGCGGTGGAGACCAAGGGGATCCCCTTGGTCTCGTCGTCGATCCGCATCGGTGAGCCGGTGGCGGTCGACTCGATGACCTGCCGGTCGGCCTTGCGCTCGGCCCACGTCTTGGCGTTGCGCCGGTCCTTCTTCAGCCGCTTGTACATCAGCGACGCCGCCCGCTTGAGCGTCTCGAAGTCGGGGTCGTCCAGGTCGAGCGAGGGGGCCAGGGCGAGCACGCGCACGGCCGTCGCCACGTCCTCGGGGTCGAGGCGCACGACGGCGGAGGGGTCGAGCTCGGTTTCGGTCAGACTCACCGCGCAAGGGTACGGGCGAGCACCGCCGGCGCCCCAATCGCCGGAGTCCTCCCGGAGACGAGGTATGCCGCCGGGCCGGCGACCGCCCGAGCCACCGGGAGCGTGGTGGCGGGGACGGCCGCGAGCCCGACGGCATACGCGGGGAGGCGGAGGTCAGCTTGCGGGCTTGACGGCGAGGGTCACCGAGACGTCCTTGCGGGCGCCGTCGCGGATGATCGTCAGCGTGGTCTTGTCGCCGGCCTTCATCTCGCGGATCTGGCCGACGAGGGCGATGGCGGAGTCGACGCGCTGGCCGTCGACGGCGATGACGACGTCGCCGTTCTGGAGTCCGGCGTTGGCGGCCGGGGTGCCGCCGCTGACGGACATGACCTGGGCTCCTGCTCGCTTGGCGTTGCCGTCGGTGACCACGGTGTCGCGGGTGCCGACGCCGAGGAAGGCGTGCTGCGCCTTGCCGCTGTCGATCAGCTGCTCGGCGATGGACTTGGCCTCCTTGACGGGGATGGCGAAGCCGATGCCGATGTTGCCGCTCTGGCTGCCGCTGCTCTGGCCGAGCGAGGCGATCGAGCTGTTGATGCCGACGAGTTCGCCCTTGGCGTTGACGAGGGCGCCACCGGAGTTGCCGGGGTTGATCGCGGCCGAGGTCTGGATGGCGTTGGTCACGACCTCGTCACTGGGGGACTGCTGCCCCGAGGGCGACTCGCTGGAGCCGGTGCTGACCGGGCGGTTGAGCGCCGAGACGATGCCGGTGGTCACGGTGCCCGACAGGCCGAGCGGGTTGCCGACCGCCATGACCGGGGCGCCCACCTTGAGCGCGTCGGAGTTGCCGAGGCTGATCGGCACCAGGTCCTTGGGGGCGCCGGTCAGCTTGACCACCGCGAGGTCGGTCGACGGGTCGGTGCCGACGACCGTGGCGGGGTAGGTGCGCCCGTCGCTGAGCGTCACCGTGATCGAGCCGCCGCCCCCGGCGCCCTCGACGACGTGGTTGTTGGTGAGCACGTGGCCCTGGTCGTCGAAGACGACGCCCGACCCGGCGCCGGCTCCCTGCGCGGTGGTGACGTCGATGCTGACGACGCTCGGTGCGACCGCGCCCGCGACGGTGGTCCAGTCGGGGGCGGAGGCGCTGCCCTGGGTGACCGTGGGGGAGGTGTTCTGGTTGCTGTTGGTCGTCGCGGTCGCGGTGGGCGTCGTGGAGGTGGAGCTGCCCGACTCACCCGCGTGGGTGAACGCATACGTCCCACCGCTCGCGAGGACCGCGGCGAGCAGGGCTGCACCGAGCGTCTGGCCCAGGTGGCTGTCGCGCCGGGGCTCGGGGCGCGGCTCCGTGCGGGTCGCCGTGCCGAGGGGCGTCGTCGGCTCCGACGGGGGCTCCGGCGTCGCCGGACGGCTGTAGTAGTCGGCCTGCGGGATCTGCTGGGTCTCGTTCTCAGGTGCCATGGGACTGGCTCCTCCTTGCTCTGGTGTCTTGATTCCATGACACCTACCCAGCATTGGTCGCTGTTGTGGCGTTCCTAAGAATCGGCTGTGCCTTGGGCCGGGGTCCGGCGGGGGCCGGCGAGCCGTTTCCCGGGAGCCACCGGCAGCTCGACGACGAACGTCGCACCCCCACCGGGGGTCTCCCGGACGGTGACCGTCCCGCCGTGCGCCTCGACGATGGCGTGCACGATGGCGAGGCCCAGGCCGTTGCCGCCGCCGCTGCCGCGGCTGCGTGACCGGTCGGCGCGGTAGAAGCGCTCGAAGACGTCCGCCCGCTCCTGAGGGGGTATGCCGTGCCCGTGGTCGCGCACGTGCAGCGCGACGTGCTCGTCGTCGGTGCGGCCGACGAGGATCTCGACCGGCGTGCCGGCGGGGGTGTGGACGCGGGCGTTGGTGACCAGGTTGGTGACGACCTGGCGCAGCTGCTGCTCGTCGGCCTGCAGCTCGGTCGGCTCGATCGGGCCGTGGATGCCGCTCGCCACGATGTGCCGGTCCGGGGCGATGGTCCGGGCGTCCTGCGCCGCGTCGGCCGCGAGGACGGCCAGGTCGACGGGCTGGAGCTCGAGCGGGCGCTCGCCGTCGAGACGCGCCAGCGTCAGCAGGTCCTCGACGAGCCCGCTCATCCGGTGCGCCTCGGACTCGATGCGTCCCATGGCGCCCGTGACCGCCTCACCGGTGGGCAGCGCCCCCTGGCGGTAGAGCTCGGCGTAGCCGCCGACCGCGGCCAGCGGGGTGCGCAGCTCGTGTGAGGCGTCCGCGATGAAGCGCCGCATCTTCGCCTCGTTGGCCTCGCGCACGGCGAAGCTCTGCTCGATGCGCGCGAGCATCGCGTTGAGCGACCGGGACAGCGACGCGACCTCGTCGTCGGAGTCGGGCACGTCGATGCGCTGCGTCAGGTCACCGACGGCGATCTGGGCCGCGGTGTCCTCGATCCGGGTGAGCGGACGGAAGGTGCGGCGCACGAGGAACCAGCCCACCACGCCGGTGACGAGCAGCGTGATGGCCCCGATGCCGGCGGCGTAGAGAAGGAAGGTGTCGACGGTGCGGTCGAGCGGGCCCAGAGGAAGGGCCAGGACGTAGATCTCGGTGCGCGGCTCGTTGAGCTGGGCGATGGCGAGCCACTGTGCGTCACCGTCGGACGAGCCGATCTCGAAGGGAGTGTGCTTCACGACCACGGCGCTGGCGGGCGTCAGCGGCGGCGGCTCGGCCTGGTTGTTCTCCGTCGCAGCCTCGCCGAGCGACCGGCTCCTACCGGTGCGGACGTCGATCACCCGTGTGGTGAAGTTCGTCGGCAGCTGGGGCCGGGCAGCGTGCAGCTCCGTCGGGTCGATCGAGCTGAGGCTCGCGGAGTAGACCTGCAGCTCCTGCTTCGTCTGGTTGAGCAGGTAGACACGCAGCAGGGCGCTGACGACGAGCGAGGTGACGGCGAGCGCGACGGCGATGAGCCCGAGCGTGACCACGAGCAGACGCCAGCGCAGCGGCATGGCCTGCAGGCGGGTCGCCGCAGGCTGCCGACCGGCCCGTCTGGGGTCCGGCTGCACGGTCGGGTCGACCATGCGGTCAGGTCGTGGTCAGCTCAGGGGGCACGCGCAGAACGTAACCCACACCGCGCTTGGTGTGGATGAGCGAGGGCCCGTCGGCGTCGATCTTGCGCCGCAGGTAGGAGATGTAGGACTCGACGATGCCGGACTCGCCGCGGAAGTCGTAGTCCCAGACGTGGTCGAGGATCTGCAGCTTGGACAGCACCCGGTTGGGGTTGAGCAGCAGGTAGCGCAGCAGCTTGAACTCGGTCGGCGACAGGTCGATGACCCGGCCGCCCCGGCGCACCTCGTGCGAGTCCTCGTTGAGCTCGAGGTCGTGGAAGCGCAGCGTCGCGCCGTCGTCGGCCTGGCCGCGGGTGCGGCGCAGCACCGCGCGGATGCGGGCGATGACCTCCTCGAGGCTGAACGGCTTGGTGACGTAGTCGTCGCCGCCCACGGTGAGGCCCTGGATCTTGTCGCCCGTCGCGTCACGCGCGGTCACGAAGACGATGGGCTGCTGGCGGCCGCGGTCGCGCAGCCGGCGGGTCACCTCGAAGCCGTCGACGTCGGGGAGCATGACGTCGAGCACGACGAGGTCGGGCTCGGACTCCTCGGCGAGCGCCAGTGCCGTCGTGCCGTCGCCGGCCGTCTCGACCTCGAAGCCGGCGAAGCGCAGTGACGTCGCGAGGAGCTCGCGGATGTTCGGCTCGTCCTCGACGACGAGCAGACGGGCCTCGGGGGCCGGTGCTGTCTGGGTGTCCACGACGACAGTGTCGGCGCGTTTGCTGGGAGTTGTCTGGGAGTTGGTCGGACCTGTCCTCGGCAGACGGTGCACGCCCCAGCCCGCCCCGGGCCGTGGCCTCAGAGGTCGTCGGCGTCGACGATGCGGTAGGCGTAGCCCTGCTCGGCGAGGAAGCGCTGGCGGTGTGCGGCGAAGTCGGCGTCGACCGTGTCGCGGCTGACGACGGTGTAGAAGTGCGCGGTGCGCCCGTCGCCCTTGGGCCGCAGGACCCGGCCGAGGCGCTGGGCCTCCTCCTGCCGCGACCCGAAGGTGCCGCTGACCTGGATGGCGACGCTGGCCTCGGGCAGGTCGATGGAGAAGTTCGCGACCTTGCTGACGACCAGCGTGGTGAGCTCGCCGGTGCGGAACGCGTCGTAGAGGCGCTGGCGCTCCTTGACCGTGGTCTCGCCGGTGATGACCTCGGCACCGAGCCGCTCGGCCACCTCGTGGAGCTGGTCGAGGTACTGCCCGATGACGAGCGTCGGCTCGCCGGCGTGCTGCTGGGCCAGCTTCTCGACGACGGGCAGCTTGGCGTCCGAGCACGACGCGAGGCGGTAGCGGTCGTCCGGCTCGCTGACGGCATACGCCATGCGCTGGCCGTCGGGAAGGCTGACCCGCACCTCGACGCAGTCGGCGGGAGCGATGTAGCCCTGGGCCTCGATGTCCTTCCACGGCGCGTCGAAGCGCTTGGGGCCGATGAGGCTGAAGACGTCCGCCTCGCGCCCGTCCTCGCGCACGAGGGTGGCGGTCAGGCCGAGGCGGCGGCGGGCCTGCAGGTCCGCGGTCATGCGGAAGATCGGCGCGGGGAGCAGGTGCACCTCGTCGTAGACGACCAGGCCCCAGTCGCGGGCGTCGAGCAGGTCGAGGTGGGCGTAGGCGCCCTTCCGCTTCGTCGTCAGCACCTGGTAGGTCGCGATCGTGACGGGCCGGATCTCCTTGCGGGCCCCGGAGTACTCGCCGATCTCGTCCTCGGTCAGGGTCGTGCGCTTGATGAGCTCGTCCTTCCACTGCCGCGCGCTGACGGTGTTGGTGACGAGGATGAGCGTCGTCGCCTTGGCGGCCGCCATGGCGCCCGCGCCGACGAGCGTCTTGCCCGCGCCGCAGGGGAGCACGACGACCCCGGAGCCGCCGTGCCAGAAGCCGTCGACGGCGTGCTGCTGGTAGGGGCGCAGGTGCCAGCCGTCCTGGTCGAGCTCGATGGGGTGGGCCTCGCCGTCGACGTAGCCCGCGAGGTCCTCCGCGGGCCAGCCGACCTTGAGCAGCTCCTGCTTGAGGGTGCCGCGCTCGCTCGGGTGAACGACGACGGCGAGGTCGTCGATGCGCTCACCGGTCAGCGGCTTGATCTTCTTGTGCCGCAGCACCTCCTCGAGCACCGGGCGGTCCGTCGTGCGCAGCACGAGGCGGGTGCCCTCGGCGGAGTCGGCGAACCCCTCCTTCTCGAGGGTGAGGCGGCCGTAGCGGTCCATCGTGTCGGCCACGTCGACGAGCAGCGCGTTCGGGACGGCATACCGGCTGTGCGTCATGAGGGCGTCGACGACCTGCTCGGCGTCGTGCCCGGCCGCGCGCGCGTTCCACAGGCCGAGCGGGGTGATGCGATAGGTGTGGACGTGCTCGGGGGCGCGCTCGAGCTCGGCGAACGGCGCGATGGCGCGCCGCGCGGCCTCGGCGGTCGGGTGGTCGACCTCGAGGAGGAGGGTCTTGTCGCTCTGGACGATCAGGGGTCCGTCATTCATCGTCTGGTGACAACCCTCCCTGGCCTTCGATGTATTCCGCGGTGCACCCGTGACCACGGAACACATCGCTCCGGGGCCACGTGGGCGTGGTGACAGTATGGGCGCATGCGATCCCCACAGGTCGAGGCGGCGACGGGGCTGCCCGCGAAGGTGACGATCTACGAGGTGGGTCCGCGCGACGGGCTCCAGAACGAGAAGACCGTCGTGCCCGCGGCCACCAAGGTGGAGTTCATCCGGCGCCTGGAGGCTGCGGGGCTCGGCACCATCGAGACGACCTCGTTCGTGCCGGCCAGGTGGGTGCCGCAGATGGGCGACGCCGAGGAGGTGCTCGCTGCCCTCGGACCCGACGGTGTGGGCCGGCGCCGACCCGCGCTCGTGCCCAACGAGCGTGGTCTCGACCGCGCCGAGGAGCTCGGGCTCCGAGCGATCGCGATCTTCGGCTCGGCCACCGAGACGTTCGCCCGGAAGAACCTCAACCGGTCGGTCTCCGAGCAGTACGCCATGTTCGAGCCGGTGGTGAAGCGCGCGCTCGAAGCCGGGATGTGGGTGCGCGCCTACGTCTCCATGTGCTTCGGCGACCCGTGGGAGGGGCCGGTGCCCATCGGACAGGTCGTCGAGACGGCCGAGCGCCTCATGGACCTCGGCTGCCACGAGCTCAGCCTCGGCGACACCATCGGGGTCGGGACCACCGGGCACGTGCACCGCCTGCTCGAGGCGCTCTCGGCTCGGGGCATCGGCACCGACCGGGTCGCCGTGCACTTCCACGACACGTACGGCCAGGCGCTCGCCAACACCATGGCGGCCCTGCGCGACGGGGTCTCCGTCGTCGACGCCTCGGCAGGAGGCCTCGGTGGCTGTCCCTATGCGAAGTCGGCCACCGGCAACCTCGCCACCGAGGACCTCGTGTGGGCGCTGCACGGTGCCGGCGTCGAGACGGGCGTCGACCTCGAGAAACTCGTGGGGACCTCGGTGTGGATGGCGGGTCAGCTGGGCCGTCCCAGCCCCAGCAACGTCGTCCGCGCCCTCGCCGGAGCCTGAGGCGCCGGACGGTCCGACTGGCCGGACCGAACGCCGATTCTGGGCCCCGGAGGCGCCTTTCCGGCGTTCGATCCGGTCGGTCGAACCCGCGGAACCGGATCCACCGAGGGCGCGGCAGCCAGGTCGGGCTCGATCGAGGTCAGGTCTCGAGGGTGGCGCCGGTGATCCGGTGCACCGAGAAGGACTTCTCGTGCCCGGCCTCGTCGGTGGCCCGGACCCGGCCGCCCTCCACGCGCTGCGGGTGGATGAGGTGCCGGCTCGTCGAGCCGTGCCCGTCGGAGTAGCCGATCCACACCCCGTGCCGCTCGGCGACCGCGTCGCGCAGCAGCGACAGCGTCACGACCGGGTCCATGGCCTGGATGCGCGGGCCGGGCCGACCCTCGTCCTCGGCGCGCCGCTGGTCGGCCGTCGCCTCCGCCGCGCGCAGCCCGTCGACGAGCGACTGGGTGTAGTCCCGGTCGACGGGGGCGACCATGGGCCCGGGTCCGCGGCGCCGTGACCCGGCCCGGCGGCGCGGCGTCTCGGCATGGACGACGGTGCCGTCCTGGCTCTCGTGGACCGGGGCGAAGCCGTTGTCGCGCAGCAGCTCCACGAGCACGCGCGGGTCGGCGGACGACACGAGGACGGTGGAGGCGAGGCGCCGCAGCCGCAGCGGGGCGAGGTCGCGGGAGGCGAGCATCGTGTCGAGCACCGACTCGTCGTCGGAGCGGATGTATGCCGCCGCGCCGCCGATGCGGGTCTGCCCGTGCTTGCGTGCCACGTCGGACACGAGGTACTCGAGCGGCTGGGGGAGCGGGGTGCGGCTGGACCGTCGCACGGTGTCGACGAAGTCGGCAGCGGTCCACCCCGCGTCGAGCGCCCGGCGGACCGACTCGGGGGTGAAGCGGTAGACGGTGGCCCCGCCGCGGGACTCGACGTCGGCCGCGAGCCGCATGAACGACCCGAGGCCGCCGACGAGGGGCCCGGGCGCCACGGCCGTGAGGTCGGCCTGCACGAGGATGTGGTCGACCGGCGAGGGCAGGTGGGCCGACATCGCCGCAGCCACGTCGTCGAGCGAGCCGGGGGAGGCCACGAGCGCGCGCCCGGCGTCCGACAGCGCGCCGCGACCGGTCACGCCGAGCCATTCGCACTCACGCAGCACGGCCTCGACCGCCTCGTCCAGGACGGCAGCGGACCGGTTCGGCCGGCGCCAGGCGAGGCGCTCGCGCAGCGATGCGTGGTCCGCGGCCGAGCCCGGTTCCAGCGACGACAGCTCGCGCAGGACCTCGCGCCGGATCGCGCGGATGGCCGGCCACTGCACGTCCGGCCCGAGGGCGTTGGCCGGGCCCGTCCCGGTGCTGCGGCGCCCCACCAGGTGCGGGGCGCGCGTGGAGGCGAGCCACGCGGTGGCCAGGGCCGCCCACCGGTGGCCACCCTCGCTCGAGCTCCACTCGTCGAGCTCGGACGTGGGAGCCCACACCGGCTCCACCTCGCCGTCGTCGGCGACGAGCCCGGCGGCATACGCGAGCTCGACGACGAAGGCGGTGTGCTCGGGGTCGAGGTCGAGCGACTGCTGCGTGACGCGCAGGTCGCGCACCGACAGGCCTCCGGCGCGCAGGACGCGCGGCGGGGCGGCGCCCCAAGCGGCAGCGAGCTCGTCGACGTGCGTGAGCGACTCGCTCGCCGCCCCACCCGCCGCGGCGTCGACGAGGGAGACGTGGCGCGCGGTGATCTCCGGCGGCGTCAGGGCGAGCGACCGGTGCAGCCGGCCCTCGCGCAGCACGAGCCCGACCTCGCGAGGCAGCGCGACACGGTCGACCGACACGGGCACGAGCAGGTGGTGCTCGAGGAGCCAGCGGGCGGTCGTGTGGCCGGGCCCGCTGGTCGGGAGCACCCCGAACGCGGGTCCCCACGTCATGCGCTGCAGCATCGCGCGGGCCTCGTCGGGCGCCTCGTCGAGAGTGGCCCTGATGTGGTCGGCGTCTGCCTGCTCGGGCGGTGACGAGGGGCGCAGCTCGCGCATGGGCGCCCCGAGGCCGGCGACCGAGCTGCCGAGCACCTCCGGGACGGTGCGCACCACGTGGTCGCCGTCGGCGCCGCGCCACAGCAGCGCCGAGCGCCAGAGGTCCTGCAGGATCGTCTCGACCGTCACGGCGTCCTTCGTGCCGAGGAGGTCCAGCAGGGCGCCACGTCTGGCGGCGTCGCCCGCCACGACGACCGCCTCGAGCACCTGCAGGTGACCCCGGTCGAGGGCCTCGACCGCCCGCTGGACGCTGGCCCGTGTGCCGGCCCGGGCAGCGAGGCTCGTCAGGTCGGCCGGCGCCGGACGGGCGAGGTCGGGACGCGCGAGCACGAGGTCGATGAGCTCTGCGTCGCTGCGGCCGCGGATGTCGTCGGCGAGGCTCCGGCTCGAGTTGGCCATCCTCCCAACCTACTTCCCCGCAGTTCGCAGCCCGTGCTGCGACAGCGCCGTGCCCGAATGCCGTCGCCCCGCGCCGGCCCCGCCGCGCCGCCCGATAGCGTTGCCCCCATGAGCGCGCTCTCTCCCGCCGCACCGGCCGACCCTGCCAGGGCGCAGCCGACCGGGGAACAGTGGACCATCGGCCACGGCGCGTTCGAGGCCACCGTCGTCGAGGTGGGCGGTGGGCTGCGCACGCTGACCCGCGACGGCGTCGACCTCGTCGCGGGGTATGCCGCCGACGAGCCCTGCGCGTCGGGCCGCGGACAGCAGCTGATGCCGTGGCCCAACCGGCTCCGCGACGGCCGCTACACCTTCGGCGGCACGGAGCACCAGCTGCCGATCACCGAGGTGCCCCGTGGCAACGCGAGCCACGGCCTCGTGCGCTGGGCGCTGTGGGAGCTCGTCGAGCTCGAGGACGACCGGGTCACGGTGGGCTACCGGCTGCACCCGCAGCCCGGCTGGGACCACTTCCTCGACCTGCGCACCACCTACCTGCTCGACGACTCGGGGCTCGTCGTCACGGCCGCCGCGCTCAACGTCGGCCCGTCGGCCGCGCCCTTCGGCTACGGCGCGCACCCCTACCTCGCGATCGGTGACACGCTCCTGCCCGACGTCGAGCTGCAGGTCCCGGCCGCCACCTGGGTCGAGGTCGACGACCGCCTCCTGCCTGCCGCCACGCACCCGGTCGACGGGAAGCCGTGCGACTTCCGCGAGGCCCACCGGGTGGGCCCGGCGACGCTCGACACCGCCTACACCGACGTCCTGCGCGACGAGGACGGCATGTGGCGGTGCACCGTCTCGGCCGGCGACCGGGCGACGACCCTGTGGGCCGACGCCGCCTTCCCCTGGCTGCAGGTGTTCACCGCCATCGCCGAGGACCGCAAGGGCGAGGTCGGCATCGCCGTCGAGCCGATGAGCTGCCCGGCCGATGCGTTCAACTCCGGCCGGGACCTCGTCGTCCTCGGGCCGGGTGAGGAGTGGACGGGCACCTGGGGCATCAGCCCTGCGTGAGCCGGCCCCACGGCATACGCCCTCGGTGGCGGCCTGCGCCGCGCGGGAATTCGCGTTGCGTGATGCAGCTAGTCTGGACAGGAGCGCAAGGAGCGCCATCGTGTCGCGCCGTCGGACGGCCGACCGGGATCTGAACGAGGTGGACAGTGCCGACTGGCAAGGTCAGGTTCTACGACGCGGACAAGGGCTTCGGATTCATCTCCGAGGACTCCGGCGCGGACGTCTTCCTGCACGCGAACGCCCTCCCCGCGGGCGTCACGTCCCTGAAGAAGGGCGTGCGGGTCGAGTTCGGCATCGTCGAGGGCCGCAAGGGAGCCCAGGCGCTGTCGGTCAAGGTGCTCGACCCCATCCAGTCGGTGGCCGCCAACAAGTCGGCGCGTGAGCGCAAGACCCCCGAGGAGCTCGTCGTCATCATCGAGGACGTCGTGCAGCTGCTCGACGGGGTCGGCAACGGCTACCGCGGCGGGCGCCGCCCCGACCGCAAGCTCGCCTCCAACGTCGCCCGTGCCCTGCGCGGGCTCGCCGACGAGCTGGAGAAGTGAGCGCATGACCGTCACCGCCCCCAAGTCCGACGCCGTGCTGCTGGCCGCCTCGGACCTCGCCCGCAGCGTCCTCGGGGAGATCGCCGAGCCCGGCACCGTCGGCGCCCACCTCGGCATGGACCTGCTCGACGAGCGCCTCGGCATGCACTGGTTCGAGTGCACGTCGCCGGGCTACCGCGGCTGGCGGTGGGGCGTCAGCGTGGCCCGCGTGCCGCGCGCCAAGGTCGCCACAGTCTGCGAGACGAACCTGCTGCCCGGCCCCGACGCGGTCCTCGCCCCCGAGTGGCTGCCGTATGCCGACCGGCTGGCTCCCGGCGACCTCGGCGCCGGTGACGTGCTGCCCTACCGGCCCGACGACCCCAACCTCGAGGCCGGCTTCGAGGCGACGGGGGAGGAGGACGTCGACCAGATGGCCTTCTTCGAGCTCGGCCTCGGCCGCCCGCGCGTCCTGTCCGCCGAGGGCCGCGAGGCCGCGGCCACCCGGTGGTACGACGGTGACGGCGGCCCGAGCTCCGAGGTCGCGCTCAAGGCGACGGCGCGGTGCACGACGTGCGGCTACTTCCTGCCGATGGCGGGGGCGCTGCGGGTCACCTTCGGGGTCTGCGCCAACGAGTGGAGCCCTTCGGACGGCCGGGTCGTCTCGCTCGACCACGGCTGCGGCGCGCACTCCGAGACCGACATGGAGCACCCCGAGCCGACCCCGGTGGGGGAGCCGATCGTCGACGAGTTCGCGGTCGACGTCGAGCCGTCCGAGCACGCCGACGAGGTGGAGCCGCCGGCCGAGCAGCCCGTCGCGAAGGAGGGCGAGCAGCCGGCCGACGGCGAGCACACAGCGGGTGAGGGTGAGCCGACGCCCGGGACCGATGCCCCGGTGGAGGAGCAGCACGGCTCGGACGACCCGGTCACCGACTGACGCGGGGGCCGTCCGCGTCGGTGGGAGAGCCGGCAGCCGCTCAGGCGGCGCCGCGAGCGTTGCCGCGCCCCCGGCGTACGTAGGCCCAGCCCAGCACCCCGAGCAGGAACCCGGCCACGCACGTCCACGGCCACCACGAGCGGTCACCCTCGTGCAGCGCGGGCACCACGAGCGTGACGACGAGCGCGACGACCCAGGCGACCAGCCCGGCCTCGATGATCCGCAGCATCGGCACGTGCAGCGGCTCGACCTCCTCGGTGCGGACGTCCTCGGGGCGGGGCTGCCCAGCCGCCGGCCTGGACGGCGTGGAGGGCGCGGAGTCCGCGGCGGGGGTGGTCTCGTCGGTCACGCAGACAGCCTAGGGTCTGGTTTCCTGCCCTTGACATGCCGCCACTAGGGTGTGCCGCATGTCGACGCAAACGCGCACCAACACCCCGACGCCGACACGGTCGGGGCTCGACGGCTTCTTCAAGATCACCGAGCGCGGGTCGACCGTCGCGCGCGAGGTCCGCGGTGGCGTCGTCACGTTCTTCACGATGGTCTACATCGTCGTGCTCAACCCGATCATCCTCTCCGGCGTCATCGACGGGTCGGGGACCATGATCGGCGGCACCACCGACCTCAAGCAGAGCAAGCTGCTCGTCGCCGTCGGCACGGCTGTCGTCGCCGGCGTCATGTCGATCCTCATGGGGCTGGTGGCCAACTTCCCGATCGCGCTCGCCGCCGGCCTCGGCATCAACGGGCTGATCACCGGGATGGTGCTCACGCACTCGAGCGAGAAGATCACCTTCGCCGACCTCATGGGCCTGGTGGTCATCGAGGGCATCATCATCCTCGTCCTCGTGCTGACCGGCTTCCGCAAGGCCGTGTTCAAGGCCATCCCCGGCCCGCTGAAGGTCGCGATCTCGGTCGGCATCGGCCTGTTCATCGCCTACATCGGCGTCATCGACGCCGGCTTCGCGCGCCGTCCGTCGACCCCCGGCACCGTGCCGAGCGAGCTCGGCATCGGCGGCAGCCTCGACGGCTGGCCGACGCTCGTCTTCGTCGTCGGTGTCTTCCTCATCGCGATGCTGCTCATCCGCAAGGTCAAGGGCGCGATCCTCATCGGCATCGTGGCGGCCACTGCCCTCGCCATGGTGCTCGAGGCGATCTTCCACATCGGCCCGCGCGTCTTCGACAGCAAGGGCGCCCTGACCAACCCGTCCGCGTGGGCCCTGACGGTGCCCAGGCTGCCCGACAGCATCACCAACACCCCCGACCTCGGCATCCTCGGGCAGTTCAGCCTGCTGGGCTCGTTCGGCAAGATCGGGATCGTCACGTCGGTGATGTTCGTCTTCTCGCTGCTGCTGGCCGACTTCTTCGACACCATGGGCACCGTCGTGGCGATCGGCACGGAGGCCAAGCTCCTCGACGAGGACGGCAACCCGCCCCACACCGACCGCATCCTCGTCGTCGACTCGGTCGCGGCCATCGCCGGTGGCGTCGGCGGCGTCAGCAGCAACACCTCCTACATCGAGTCCGCCTCGGGCGTCGAGGAGGGGGCCCGGACCGGACTCGCGTCGGTCGTCACCGGCGTGCTCTTCCTGCTCGCGACGTTCCTCGCGCCGCTGTTCGCGGTCGTCCCCTCGGAGGCCGCGGCGCCCGCGCTGGTCATCGTCGGCTTCCTGATGATGACGCAGGTCAAGAACATCGAGTGGGACGACATGGACATCGCCCTGCCCGCGTTCCTGACGATCGTGCTGATGCCGTTCACGTACAACATCACCGTGGGCATCGGCGCCGGCTTCATCGCCTGGGTGCTCGTCAAGATGGTCCGCGGCAGGACCCGCGAGATCCACCCGCTGCTGTGGATCGTCGCAGCGTTCTTCGTCCTCTACTTCGTCAAGGCGCCGCTGCAGTCGTTGTTCTCCTGACCCACCGGACGCGTACGCGTCCACGCCCCTCCCGCTCGCACGCCGGGCTCCGAAGCGGGCTGGGTCGCCCACGAGAGAGCGCCGTCCCCGCACGCCGACCTGCTGGTCGGTCGTGCAGGGGCGGCGCTCCTGTCGTTCCCGGTGCCGGGCCCGGCCTCGCACCGGGCGGCCCCGGACACCCCGGGAATGCTTAGCAGAGGTAATGAGTTAGGGTAACTATCACCAGACAGCACTTCCGAGGACCTCACCACCGTGCGTACCAAGACTCCGACCACTCCGCTCTCGCGGGCTGAGCTCGTCTCCCTCTCCAACGACATCCGGCTCGCCTGCATGCGCATCTCCCGGCGCGTCCGTTTCGAGTCCGACCGTGAGCTGCCGCCGCACCTGTACTCCGTGCTCGTGCGCCTCGAGGAGACCCCGCGCACCAACAGCGAGCTGGCGGACATCGAGCGCGTCTCGGCCCCGAGCATGAAGCGCACCACGAGCGCCCTCGTCGAGCTCGGCTACGTCTCCCGCGCCGACGACCCGACCGACGGCCGGCAGGTGATCCTGTCGCTGACGCCCGAGGGCCAGAAGGTGCTGAGGCGCGTCCGGCGCCACCGCGACGAGTGGATGCTCTCCCGGTTCGAGCACCTGACCGACGAGGAGCGCGAGCTCCTGCAGCGAGCGGCCGCCGTGCTCGCGAAGGTGGCGAGCAAGTGAGCCCCACCTTCCACTCGCTCTCCATCCCCAACTACCGGATCTACGCCTCGGGCGCCATCGTCTCCAACGTCGGCACGTGGATGGGCCGCGTGGCGCAGGACTGGCTGGTCCTCACGGTCCTGACCGACCACTCCTCCTCGGCCCTCGGCATCGTCACCGGACTGCAGTTCCTGCCCTTCCTGCTCCTGGCGCCCTTCGCCGGCATGCTCGTCGACCGCTTCCCCAAGCGGCGCCTGCTCTTCCTCACCCAGAGTGCGTTGCTGCTGACCGCACTGGCGCTCGCCATGCTCACCGCGACCGGCGTGGTCCAGCTCTGGCACGTCTATGCGCTGGCCTTCCTGCAGGGCGTCGCGACGGCCGTCGACAACCCGGCGCGGCAGACCTTCGTCTCCGAGATGGTCGACACCGAGCACCTGCCCAACGCGGTGGCCCTCAACAGCGCCTCCTTCAACCTCGGCCGCCTCATCGGCCCGGCCGTCGCCGGCCTGGTCATCGCCTGGTTCGGCCTGGCCCCGGCGCTCTTCGCCAACGCCGCCACCTTCGTCTTCGTGCTCGTCGCGCTGCTGCGGATGAACGCGAGCCTGCTGACGCCCGCGCCCCGGGCTCGGGGCAAGGGCCAGATCCGCCAGGGGCTGCGCTACGTCAAGGGCCGTCCCGACATCATCCTCGTCATGATGCTCGTCTTCGTGCTGGGCACGTTCGGCATGAACTTCCAGCTCACGATGGCCCTGATGGCCACGAAGGTCTTCGACAAGGGCCCGGGTGAGTACGGCCTGCTCGGCTCGATCATGGCCGTCGGCTCGCTCACCGCCGCCCTGCTCTCGGCCCGCCGGGCCAGGCCGCGGCTGCGCGTGCTCCTCGTCGCCCTGGCCGGCTTCACCGTGTCCACCGCCCTGCTGGCGACCGCTCCGAACTACGTCCTGTTCGCGCTGTTCCTCGTGCCGACCGGCCTGTCGGCGCTGACCGCGCTGACGACGGCCAACGCGATGGTCCAGGTCAGCGTCGACCCTGTCATGCGAGGCCGCGTCATGGCCCTCTACATGGCGATCTTCATGGGCGGCACCCCGGTCGGAGCCCCGGTGATCGGCTGGATCGGCGACGTGTGGGGACCTCGCTGGACGATCGCGATCGGCACGGTCGCGGTGGGCCTCAGCCTGGTGGCAGTGGCCGTCTGGTTCACACGTCGGCAGAATGTCGCGGTGACCATCCAGACCCAGCGGCGGCCGCGACTGCACATCCAGCTCGCATCGCCCGTTCCCACGTCTCCCGAGGTGACGAAGTGAGCTTCAAGTTCCGTCACCGCATCACCGTCGCAGCGCTGGTGCTGTTCCTGCTCATCGCGGTCGTGGCGGCGGTCGTCAACCGCTGAAGCCCGGCAGCCGCCGGCAGGACGCGGGCACAGCCCCTCGACGCACACGACGAAGCGGCCACCCGGATGCGGTGGCCGCTTCGCCGTCTGTCGGGAGCGCTGTGGTGCACCCCGTCAGGGGAGCAGGCCTCCCGCCGACGGGCACGTCACGACCTTGTCGACGAGGACGCAGACGACCTGGCCCTTGAGCGGGTCGAGCACGCGCACCAGGTCCTTCGGGTCGCCGGCCAGCAGCGGCAGGTGGGGGAGGGCGAGCAGCCGCACGATCTCGGCGGGGAGCGTCGGCGAGGGCAGGCCCGGCACGGGCACCGTCACGGAGGGCAGCGGCACCGCGGGCACCGGCGGCAGCGGGACCGGCAGGCCCGGCGCCCCCTTGCCCGGGGTCGGCGCCGGCTTGGGAGCGGGGTTCGGCTTGGGCGCCGGCTCTGCCGTGGAGGACGGCTTGCTGTGGGCGGGGGCGGGAGACGGCTTCGCCGAGGAGCGTGGTGTGGGGTCTGCGCTCGGCGAAGCCGTCGACTGGGGGGCCGGTCCGGCATACGCGAACCCGGAGCCGGCTGGAGTGGCCGTACCGGTCCCGGAGGCGGGACGGGCGGCGGGCAGCGCGCTCATCGGCACGACCGTGACGCCGCGTCGGTAGGCGTCGGCGATGGACAGGACGGTGCGCACGTAGCTGTCGGAGTGGTTGTAGCGCAGCACGGCCTGGTATGCCGCGCCCGGCCGGCGCAGGTCGGTGTCGCCCGAGCACAGCAGGACACCGGCACCCGTCACGGCGTCGGTCAGGCTCTGCGGGTTGGCGACCCCGTCGCCGTCGCCGTCGCGACCGGCCATCCGCCACGAGGTCGGGATGAACTGCATCGGGCCGACGGCACGGTCGAAGACGGAGTCGCGGTCGAGCGAGCCGCCGTCGGTG
The DNA here is from genome assembly GCF_039531305.1 of Terrabacter lapilli. Classification (NCBI taxonomy): domain Bacteria; kingdom Bacillati; phylum Actinomycetota; class Actinomycetes; order Micrococcales; family Intrasporangiaceae; genus Terrabacter; species Terrabacter lapilli. The sequence continues at coordinate 71,411 of NZ_BAAAPU010000012.1, read as the reverse complement.
TCGGAGATGCGGGCGGTGCCGTTGGAGCCGTCGAGGGGGATGCCGATGATCCCGGGCCGGGCGATGCCGCTGGCGTCGAGGACGTTGCCGCCGAACTGGGCGTGGTTGCTCTCGACGCGCCCGATGGCTCCCAGGAGGGCCCAGTCGATGCCACAGCCGGGCTTGATGCCGTCGAGCACCCCGGCCGCCCGCTGGTAGGCGGCGAGGGCCGCCGCGGGTATGCCGTTCGCGTCCAGGCGCACGGGCGCGAGTGAGTCGATGGCGGTGACCGCTCCGCGTGCCTCGCTCGGCACGCCGACGCGGGCGTAGTCCCCGGTGAACGTCTGGTAGATCGGGGGCAGCTGCATCGGTGCGGGCGCCGGCCCGGCCTGCGGGTAGAGCGGGCTGCCCTCGGTGATGGCCTGGTCGGGCACCGTGATCGCGGGCGCCGAGGTCGGCGCGGTGTCGGTGCCCCGGGTGGCGGCGAACGTGATGCCGGCCGTGGCCAGGGCGATGACCGGAACGGCAGCAGCGACCCGTCGCGCGGTCGTGCCTGCGCGGACGATGCGGACCATGGGAACTCCTCGTGCGTCGGCCGCCCCCGTTGGCGGTCTGGACGGGTCAACGAGGCACGTACCCGGAAGGTCACGCCACCGGGCCGTCGGGTGCGCGAGGGCGGATGCGGGTGGGCGGGTGCGCGAGAGGGCCGGCACCCGGCATACGGGTGTCGGCCCTCTCGGGGCGCGCGGCGGTCGGTGACCGGGAGGTCAGCGAAGCTGGGAGACCACGTGGTCGATGGACTGGGTCAGCCGGGTCACGTCGTCCGGCTCGACGGCGGGGAACATGGCGATCCGTAGCTGGTTGCGGCCGAGCTTGCGGTAGGGCTCGACGTCGACGACCCCGTGCGCGCGGAGCGCCGCGGCGACGAGCGCTGCGTCGACGGACTCGTCGAAGTCGACGGTGCCGACGACCTGCGACCGGGCTGCGGGATCTGCGACGAAGGGGCTCGTCCAGTCCGTCTGCTCGGCCCAGGCGTAGAGCCTGCTCGAGGAGTCCTTCGTGCGGGAGACCGCCCAGTCGAGGCCACCGTGGCCGAGCATCCACTGCAGCTGGCTGTCCAGGAGGGCGAGCGTGCTGATCGACGGGGTGTTGTAGGTCTGGTTCTTCAGCGAGTTGTCGATCGCCGTGGGGAGGCTGAAGAAGTCGGGGACCCAGCGGCCGGACGCTGCGATCTCGTCGACGCGGTCGAGGGCGGCGGGGGAGAACGCGGCGAGCCAGAGGCCGCCGTCGGAGGCGAAGCACTTCTGGGGCGCGAAGTAGTAGACGTCGGCCTGCGTAATGTCCACCGGCAGCCCACCCGCGCCGGACGTGGCGTCGATGAGCACGAGCGCATCGACGTCGGCACCGGCGACGCGCTGCACGGGGGCCATGACGCCGGTCGAGGTCTCGTTGTGCGGCCACGCGTAGACGTCGACGCCGGCCTCGCCGTGCGGGCTGGCGAGCGTGCCGGGGTCGGCAGCGACGACGGTCGGGTCGCCGAGGAACGGGGCGGCCTTGGTGACGGCGGCGAACTTGCTCGAGAACTCGCCGAACGCGAGGTGCTGCGACCGCTCCCGCACGAGCCCGAAGGCGGCGATGTCCCAGAATGCCGTGGAGCCGCCGTTGCCGAGGACGATCTCGTAGCCCTCGGGGAGGGAGAAGAGGTCGCGCAGGCCCTGGCGCACCTCGCCGACCAGGTTGCGGACCGGCGCCTGGCGGTGGGACGTGCCGAGGACCGTGCGGCCGAGGGAGGCGAGGTGGTCCAGCTGCTCGGGGCGCACCTTCGAGGGCCCGGAGCCGAACCGTCCGTCGGCCGGGAGCAGCTCGGCCGGGATGGTGATGGGCTTGGTCACGGCGGGTGCGTCGGTCACGGCGCCCATTCTCGCCCAGCTGCCCACGTGGTGGACAACCCTGCTCGGTCCCTGGACTCCCGTGCGCGGCCGCGCAGGAGTGCGAAGTCCGGCCGGGCCGCACCGGTGGGCGCGGCCCGACGGCCGGCGGTTCGTCAGTGGGAGATGGCGGGGGTCCAGCCCGCGACGTCCTCGGGCTTGCGCGGCCCCTCACCGATGTAGCGCGACGAGGGCCGGATGAGACGGCCGGTCTTCTTCTGCTCGAGGATGTGCGCCGACCAGCCGGCCGTGCGCGCGCAGGTGAACATCGGCGTGAACATCGACGCCGGCACCTCGGCGAAGTCGAGGATCACCGCAGCCCAGAACTCCACGTTGGTGGCCAGCACCCGGTCGGGGCGGCGTGCGTGCAGCTCGTCCAGGGCAGCCTTCTCGAGCGCGGCCGCCGCCTCGTAGCGCGGGGCCCCGAGGCGCTCGCAGGCCGAGCGCAGGACGCGGGCCCGGGGGTCCTCGGCGCGGTAGACGCGGTGGCCGAAGCCCATCAGCCGCTCGCCGCGGTCGAGGACGCCCTTGACGTATGCCGTCGCGTCGCCCTGCTGCTCGACGCCGTCGAGCATGTGGAGCACGCGCGACGGCGCCCCGCCGTGCAGCGGGCCGGACATGGCGCCCACGGCTCCGGACAGCGCGGCCGCCACGTCGGCGCCGGTGGAGGTGATGACGCGGGCGGTGAAGGTGGAGGCGTTCATCCCGTGCTCGGCGGCCGAGACCCAGTAGGCGTCGACGGCCTCCACGTGCTTGGGGTCGGGCTCGCCGCGCCAGCGGATCATGAACCGCTCGGTGATGGTCCGGGCCTTGTCGACCTCCTTCTGCGGCACCATCGGCTTGTCGAGACCGCGCGCGGACTGCCCGACGAACGACAGAGCCATGACGGCGGCACGGGCGAGGTTGTCGCGGACCTCGTCGGCATCGATGTCGAGCGTCGGCTTGAATCCCCAGACCGGCGCGAGCATGGCGAGGGCGGACTGGACGTCGACGCGTACGTCGCCGGTGTGCACGGGCAGCGGGTAGGGCTCGGCCGGCGGCAGGCCGGGGTCGAACTCGTTGTCGACGAGCAGGCCCCAGACGTGCGCGAAGTCGACGTGGCCGACGAGGTCGTTGATGTCGACGCCGCGATAGCGCAGCGCCCCACCCTCCTTGTCCGGTTCCGCGATCGTCGACTCGAAGGCGATGACGCCTTCGAGGCCGGGCTTGAAGTCGGGGTCGGGCGTGTTGTCGGCCATCTCGATCCTCGCTGTGCAGGCGGTACCACCGCGGTGTGGAGACCCAGCAGCAGCCGAGGCTCACGTGTCGGTCCCGGCTGCCAGACTCACCGTATGCCGTCAGCCGCCGACCAGACCCCCTTTGCGGACCCGCTTTTCGACACCCGAGACCAACATCACGACGGGGTGCGCTTCGAGGGCACCGACTTCACCGGCGCGCACGCCGAGGGGCACTCGTTCCTCGAGTGCTCGCTGATCGGGGCCACCCTCGACGGGGCGCACCTCGAGGGGTCGCGCTGGTCCGAGTGCGAGTGGGATCGCGTGGACGGGGTCGGCCTGACGTTCTCCGAGGCCAGCCTCGCCGACACGACGGTCGAGGGCTGTCGCCTGGCGGCGGTCTCGGCGTGGGGCTCGACGTGGCGTGACGTCACGGTCCGCGGTGGCAAGGTCGACTTCCTCAACCTGCGCGGGGCCCGCCTCAAGGACGTCGCGTTCGTCGACTGCGTCGTCGTCGAGCTCGACCTGCAGGAGGCGACCGTCGACGGGCTGACCTTCGAGGGCTGCACGCTCGCGGCGCCGACCTTCGGTCGGGGGACGTATGCCGGCCTCGACCTCTCCGGGGCCACACTCCGCTCGCCGGTGGGGCTGGCCGGGCTCAGGGGAGCGACGCTGAGCCGCTTGCAGGTCATCGACCTCGCCGACGCCCTCGCCGCCGAGCTGGGCATCCGAGTGGCGGACTGAGCGTCCGGCGCCCGCCGCCCGGGGCAGCGAGGCGGCGGGTGGCCCGGGTGGCGCGTCAGCGTTTCGTGGGCGGAACAGTGTCGTAGGGCACCGGCGCGACCGGGCTCAGTTGATCTGGTTGGGCTTCCCCCGCCGCAGGGCCGTGGCCGCGGCGTCCCGTGCGCGGTCGGTGGCGCTGAGCTTGTCCTGCGGCCGGATGCGCCTCGTCAGGTCCGCGCCCGCCGCGAGCGTGTCGAGCGGCATGTCGGTCTCGGGGTGCACGGCGACCGGCTGGTCACCGTCGAAGACGAGCCAGTGCGCGGAGTCGCCCTTGTAGACCTTGAGGATGCTGCCGTCGGTCAGGGACGTCGCGTGCTCCATCGCGAGGCGCCTGGCGCGCTCGCTCGAGATGGCCTTGTTGACGGCCTCCTTGGCCGGGGCGCGCAGCGCCTGGGTGGCCACCCAGATCTGGGGGCCGTACTTGATACCGAGCTTGACGGTCTGGGTCACGAGCTTGCCCTTGCCTGCCATGCCCCAACCCTAGTCTGACCTCATGGACACCCCCGCCTCGTCGCCGCCCTCGAACGCTCCCGAAGGACTCGCGGCCGTGCGCCGCGTCGACTACACCGGTGACGGGCTCGTCGAGTCCGACCTCGCCGCCTCGCCCTACCTGCAGGCCCGCGCCTGGGTCGACGACGCGGTGGCCGCGTCGCACGAACGGGAGGACGTGCCCGAGCCAACGGCGATCTCCGTCGCCACGGTCGACCCCACCGGCACCCCGGACGTGCGCACCGTCCTCATGCGCTTCTTCGACGAGCGCGGGCCGGGCTTCGTCACCAACCTCGACTCCGCCAAGAGCCGGCACCTGCAAGCCAACCCGCGCATCGCGGCCGCCCTGACCTGGCCCTCGCTCTACCGGGCGGTCCGCTTCCGGGGGACCGCCGAGCTGATCGCGCGTGAGGAGGTCGAGGCGTACTTCGACTCGCGCCCCTACGGCTCGCGCCTGTCGGCGTGGGCGTCCGACCAGTCGAGCCCTGCCGCCGACCGCGGCGAGCTCGAGCGGAGGTGGCAGGAGGTCCTCGAGCGCTTCCCCGACACCGGGAGCGATCACGACGTGCCGGTGCCGGACTTCTGGGGTGGCTGGCGGGTGGTGTGCGACGAGGTCGAGTTCTGGGCCGGTCGCCGCAACCGCCTGCACGACCGCATCCTCTTCCGCCGCACGGGTGACGGCGACCTCGCCGACCCCGGCTCGTGGGAGCGGCTGCGGCTGCAGCCCTGAGCGGCGCCCCCCGACGACGCCGCCTCCAGCCCCCCCGCGGACGCGGACGCGGCCGGGTCCCGGGACAGGAACAGGGCAGCCCGACGAGGTCGGACTGCCCTGCTTCATCCATGGGTGTGGATGGGGCGCGACTATCGCGTGGCCACCTCACACGCTCCGGAAGAAATCACTTCTCGGATCACCTCCCTTCGGGTTCGACCCTTCGACCGTACGTCGCACCCACGCCAGGCGGCAAGACCATTTACGCGGAATGTCGTCCGGCCTCGGCGGGGGCCTCGTTCGGGGTCCCGGCCGGTAGCTCGGTGGTCACCGTCCGGGTGCCGGGGAGAGGGATGACGGTTCCTCCCGACCCGCCCGCTGCGGGCGCTCCTCCGGCGAGCAGCACGAGCAGCACGGGCAGCTCGAGGTAGGTCGTGCAGCTCGCCAGGGCGGCATACAGCGCCTTGCCCTGGTCGAAGTCGACGCCGAAGAGGACGGCGAAGACGGCTGCTGCGACGAAGCCCGCGGCCCACAGCCGCGGTCCGGTCGCCCACGGCACGCGCGCCTCGAACGCGGCCGAGGCGTCGGGCGCGACGCGGGGCAGCAGGGCCACCCAGACGACGTAGTGCATGGTCTGGGCGAAGGCGAAGACCACGAGCACCCGGACGGCGAGCGCACCGGCTGCGCCGGGCGGGGTGACCGAGGCGAGGAAGGACTCCCCGTCACCGACGACGCTGCTCACCATGCCGGGGTGGGCGCTCAGCGCCCACGGAACCAGGCCGGCGAGGAGGGCGACCGGCACGACGACCGCCCACAGCACCTGCACGGCCCGGAACGCGCGCCGGCCGCGCGGCGAGGCGATGCGCCTCGACCAGTCCCACAGGAAGAACAGCGGCACGACGTTGTGCAGGTGCGTCAGTGCGAGGAAGTGGTATGCCGGGAAGGCCAACGACACGACAGCCGCGAGCGCCAGCAGGACCCACGCGGTCACCCGGCGGCGGCCGTCGAGACCGTGCTGTGCAGCGGCGGCGAGGATGGCGTAGCCGAGCACGATCTCCGCGAGCCGCGCCGGCCCGGGCGCCATCCCGGAGACGAGGCGGCTGACGGCCACCGCCGCGACGAGGGCCGCGAGCAGGTAGAGGAAGGGCGGCGTCAGCAGGGAGGAGAAGCGGCCCACGACGTAGCGGATCTCGAGGAGGTTGTGCAGGACCCCGAAGAGGATCAGCCCCACGACCGCGGTCGCCATCGGCGCCACCGTCGAGACCAGCAGGGACGCGGCGACGGCGGCGAGCATCAGCAGCGTCACGGTGCGGGACCGCAGCACCGGGCTCGCCTCGCTCGTCACCTCGCCTCCAGCCACCCGCCCATGCTTTCGTCGGCCCACCGGGGCGGCCACCCGAGTAACCCGATCGTTAGGGTCCTGTGGCGTGACCGAGACTCGGGGGGAGAGCCCGCGCGGGCGGGACGCCGGCCTGCGCGCGATCGCGCTGTCGGCATACGGCCCGACGCTGCTCGGCTCGATGGGTGCGGGCGCCGTCACCCCGATCGTCGCGGTCTCGGCGCGCGAGCTCGGCGCCTCCGTCGGGGTGGCCGCCCTCCTCGTCGCCATGATGGGCGTGGGCCAGCTCCTCGGGGACCTGCCCTCGGGAGCGCTCGCCGCGCGCATCGGGGAGCGGCGCGCCCTTCTCATCGCGGCCGTGGTCGAGGCGGCCGGCATGCTGATCGCGGCCCTCGCCGGCGGCCTCGTCATGCTCTTCGCCGGCGTGCTCGTGGTGGGACTGGCCGGTTCCCTCTTCGGGCTGGCCCGGCAGGCCTACCTCACCGAGGCCGTTCCCGTCGCGATGCGGGCCCGCGCCCTGTCGACGCTGGGCGGCGTCAACCGCATCGGCTCCTTCGTCGGCCCGTTCATCGGCTCGCTCGTCATCGTGCGCTGGGGCACCGACTCGGCGTATGCCGTCGGCGGTGTCGCCAGCCTGGCGGCGTTCGTCCTCGTCCTCCTCGCACCCGACATCACGGCCGAGGCGCACCGGGTCGTCGGCCGGGGAGCCCCCCGTAGCGTGGCCTCCGTGCTGCTGCAGCACCGGCACGTGCTCCTCACCCTCGGCACCGGCGCGATGTGCGTCGCCGGCGCGCGGGCGATCCGCGAGGCACTGATCCCGCTCTGGGCCGAGTCGGTCGGCTTCTCGCCGGCGCAGACCTCACTCGTCTTCGGCGTCGCCGGGGCCATCGACATGGCGCTCTTCTACCCCTCGGGCTGGCTCATGGACCGCTACGGCAGGGTCGCGGCTGCGGTCCCGAGCATGGTCGTGCTCGGGCTCGGCATGGCGCTGCTGCCGCTCGCCACCAGCCTGGTCGCGGTGACGGCGGCGGCGACGGTGCTCGGGGTGGGCAACGGGCTCGGTGCCGGGCTGATCATGACGCTCGGTGCCGACGCGTCGCCGGCCGAGGGCCGGGCCCAGTTCCTCGGTGGCTGGCGGCTCTGTGCCGACCTGGGAAGGGCGGCGGGTCCGCTGGCGTTGTCCGGGCTGAGCGCCGTCATGTCCCTCGGCGCCTCCGCAGTCGTCCTCGGTGCGGGCGCCCTGGTCGGGGCGGGCTGGCTGCGCGTCTGGGTGCCACGCCACGACCCCACCCGAGCACCAGCGACGGGCGGCCGGTGACGCGGGCGCTGACGCGGGCGCTGACGACGACGCGACTCTGAGAGGGTATGACCGTGACAGACCTGATCGACACCACCGAGATGTACCTCCGCACGATCTTCGAGCTGGAGGAGGAGGGCATCGTGCCCCTCCGCGCCCGCATCGCCGAGCGTCTCGGCCACTCGGGCCCCACGGTGTCGCAGACGGTGGCCCGGATGGAGCGCGACGGCCTCGTGGCCGTGTCGGGCGACCGCCATCTCGAGCTGTCCGACCGTGGCCGGCTGCTGGCCACCCGGGTCATGCGCAAGCACCGCCTCGCGGAGCGGCTGCTCGTCGACGTCATCGGCCTCGAGTGGGAGTACGCCCACGACGAGGCCTGCCGCTGGGAGCACGTCATGTCGGAGAAGGTCGAGCGCAAGATCCTCGGCCTGATCGGCGACGGCCTCGAGTCCCCCTACGGCAACCCCATCCCGGGGCTGGCCGAGCTCGGCGTGCAGCAGGGGGAGGACTTCCTCGCCGGCCTGCGGACCCTGGCGGCCGTCGTCGGTGACGCCCCGTCCGTGGTGACCATCCGCCGCATCGGCGAGCCCGTCCAGGTCGACCCCGAGGCGCTCGCGCTGCTGACCAGTGCCGGCGTCGTGCCCGGGGCCCGGGTCGAGGTGGTCCGCGAGGGCGGCAGGGTGCTCGCGGTCCGTGAGGGAGGCGAGCCCTCCGACGGCGTCTCGCTGCCCGACGACGTGGCGGTCCACGTCTTCTGCCAGGCCGCCTGAGGCCTTCTTTACGCGTCCGCGGACAAGCCTTTGACGTGCCGCAACCCGGACGTGACAAGAATGGGGGAGTTGGGTACGGTTGGCCCCACTTGCTCTCCCCGTCGAGCAGGTGCCACGGGTCGGACCGCCTAGTCCTGCCATCGACCCGGGGCTCGGCACGAACCGCATGGCAGGAGCGGGGGAACCACGTTCTCCGGGCGTCGTGAGACGTCCTCGGGGTGAAGCCTTCCGTGGACCGAACTCGGTCCGAGCGAAGGCCGGGCAGCTACCTCCAGCCCGAACCCGACAGCTCACCTCGCCGGCGTCGAGAGGTCTAACAGTGGCTCAGAACGTTCCCGGGCGCCACCGCGCCCCCGGTCGATTCAGCGCGATCTCAGAGCTGAAGACGATCGCCAAGGAGTCTGCTCAGCCCGCCGTCAAGGGCGCAGCCATCGTGGCTGCCTCGGGTGGTCTCGTGGCCTCGTTCGCCGGCACGGCGAACGCCGCCGACGGCTCGAGCAGCGTCGTCGCGGCTCCGGCCGCCGTCGGGCCCGCAGCCGGCACGCTGACGGCAGGCAACGCGCTGTCGGCCATCGGCTACGCCAACCCCGCACTGAAGCAGGCCACGTCCCAGCCGGTCGTCATCGAGGACATCGCGGTCAAGGCCCGACGCGCCCAGCAGAAGGCTGCCGAGGAGGCTGCGGCCAAGGCTGCCGCCGACCGCCAGGCCGCCGCTGAGCGCGCCTCGCGCTCGACGCAGCGCGCCGCCCTCAACCCGGTGCCCGCCCCGGCTCCCAGCGCCTCGGGCATCGTGGGCATCGCCCAGTCGCTCTTCGGCATCCCCTACGTCTACGGCGGCACCACCCCGTCCGGCTTCGACTGCTCGGGCTTCACGTCCTACGTCTACCGGCAGGCCGGCATCTCGATCCCGCGCACGGCCTCCGCGCAGCAGGCGGCGGCGACTCCCGTCAGCAGCCCGAGCCCCGGCGACCTCGTGTTCTTCGGCTCGCCCGCCTACCACGTGGGCATCTACGTCAGCCCGGGCCGCATGATCGACGCCCAGCGCCCCGGCACCGTGACCGGCAACCACTCCATCTGGACGACGCCCTCCGGCTACGGCCGCTTCTGAGCGACCCCTCTCGCGCCACGCCCTGTGCCCCCACCGACTCCGGTGGGGGCACATCGCATTCCCCGGCGGGTGCGACGGTCCGTGGTTGACTGACGTGATGACGACAGTCCAGCCTGCCGCCGAGTCCACGACCCACATCGAGCTCCACCTCTGGAGCGACCTGGTCTGCCCCTACTCGTGGGTGGCCAAGCGCCGCGTCGAGGCGGCCATCGCCGCCTTCGAGCGCCCGCACGACGTGATGCTGCGCCTGCGCTCCTTCGAGCTCGACCCCGACGTCCCGGTGGGCGGTGCGGTGCCCGTCCGTGAGCACCTGTCCATGCGCTACGGCGGCGGCGACGCGGGCACCGGCCGGCTGATGAACGCCAAGGCCAGCGAGGAGGCGCAGGCCGACGACCTCGTCTTCGACTGGGACCGTGCCGTGCGGGCCAACACCTTCGACGCGCACCGCCTGTGCGCCCTCGCCGGCGAGATGGGCGGGCCGGCGCTGCGCTCCGCGGCGGTCGAGCGCTTCCACTGGGCGCACTTCGGCGAGGGCCTCGCGATCGACGACCACGAGGTGCTCCAGCGCCTGGCCGCCGAGTGCGGCATGGATGAGCGGCGGGTGGCCGCGGTGCTGGCCTCGGACGACTACTCCGAGCAGGTCCGTGCCGACGAGCGAGAGGCCGGATCGATGGGCGTCACCGCGACGCCCTTCCTCCTCGCCAACGGGTATGCCGCCCTGTCGGGGGTGCGTCCCGTCGACGACTACCTCGCCCTCCTCCGCGGCGTCGCGACCCAGTCGGTCTGACGCACCCGCGCCAAGGGACTCCGGCCGGGGCGCGGACTACGGGAGGGCGGCATACGCCCTCATGGTGTCGAGCAGCTCCGGCGGGCTGTCGTCGACCGGGACCACCTGGCTGAGGCGGGTGAGCTCGACGACCGCCCGGATGGGCGCCTCGCGCGGGATGACCATGCGCAGGTCCTGGCGGCGGTTGCGCAGCCGCTCCGAGAGCCGGAAGAGGGAGGCGATGGCGGCGCTGTCCAGGAAGGTCGTGCCGGCGAGGTCGAGGACGACGAGGGTCACCTGCTCCGGCACGGTGTGGCTGACGGAGTCGGTCACGGCCCTCGCGTTGGACAGGTCGAGCTCACCCGTGACCCGGACGACCTGGGTGGCGTCCACACGGCTGGTCTCGACGCGGGCGAGGTCACTCATCGGAGGCCTCATCCGATGCGGACACCGGCGGACGTTCCGGCGGTGCGGCAGCGAGCGGTGGGGCAGCCGGGCTCGGCGCCGGGTCGGGTGGCGCGTCGCGGGTGACGCGGCGGCACAGGTGCACGGTGGTGCCGGTTGCGGTGTGCTCGACCTCGACGTCGTCCATGAGCGCGTGCATCAGCTGCAGACCCCAGCCGCCCCCGCGCTCGGCCGCACGGCGCCACTCGCCGTCGTCGTGGACCCACAGCTGGAGGGACTCGTCGTCCAGCCGCGCCTCGACGAGGAGGTCGCCGGCGTCGGGGCTGCCGCTGTAGGCGTGCTGGACCACGTTGGCGCAGGCCTCTCCGCACGCCACGAGCGCCTCGTTGGTCTGCTCCTCGGGCACTCCGGCGTCCTGCAGCCACCGGCGCAGGGCGCTTCGGACGTGCACGAGGTTGCGCGCCTCGGCGGGCAGGCGCACCTCGAGCCGGCCCTCGACGGAGGGTGCGGCGCGCATGGCGAGGACGGCCACGTCGTCCGTGATCCTGGTGTCGTCGAGGAAGGTGTGGAGCAGCCGGTCACAGAGGCTCTCGAGCCCGTCCTCGGTGGGGACGGCGGCCGCCTCGCGGCCCAGCTGGTCGATCCCGTCGAGCAGGGACACGCCCCGACGCTCGACGAGCCCGTCGGTGTAGAGCAGGAGCGTGGCCCCGGGCGGCAGGTGCGTCTTGCCCTCGGCGAAGGAGCCGTTCGGCGTGACGCCCACCGGCGGGGTGAGGGCGCCGGAGAGCGGGGACCCGGCGCCGTCGTGGATGACGAGCGCAGGCGGGTGACCGGCGTTGGTCCACCGCAGCTCTCCGCTGGCCGGGTCGAAGACCAGGTAGACGAGCGTCACCATCTCCGGTCCGGGAAGCCGGGCGACGAGCTGGTGCACGCCGCGCATGACGGCGGCGGGCGTGGGGTCCTGCAGCGCGTAGGCGCGCAGGGCCACACGGACCTGCACCATGGTCGCGGCCGCCTGCAGGCCGTGACCGGCGACGTCGCCGACCGCGAGCCCGACGAGGCCGCCGGGCAGCTGCACGACGTCGTACCAGTCGCCGCCGACCTGCACGTCCGTCGTCGCGGCCACGTAGCGCGCGGCGAGCTCGATCCCGGGCACGTCGGGGAGCCGGTCGGGCAGCAGGCTGCGCTGCAGGGTCTCGGCGACGTCGTGCTCGTGCCGCGCCCGGGCCTCCTCGCGGATCAGCAGCTCCTGCGCCTGGGACCGCTCCTGGATCTCCTGCACGAGGCGGGCGTTGGCGGCCGACAGCTGCCGGGTGCGCTCCTCGACGCGCCGCTCGAGCTGTGCGG
>NZ_BAAAPU010000012.1:54826-59259 GCF_039531305.1 Terrabacter lapilli | reverse complement strand
CTGCATCCGCTCGCTGACGAGCGCGGCGAGGAAGAAGGAGGTCAGGGCGATGCAGGCGTTGAACGCCTGCAGGAGGAGCATCTGCTCGAGCACGGTGCGGTTCGCGAACGGCCCGATGCCCCGGGCAGCCGACCAGGTGGTCACCGTCGAGGCGATCAGCGCGGCAGGCGCGGCGCCGCGCAGCTGCAGTCGCCATGCGGCCCACCCGAGGACCGGCAGGGAGAGGAAGAGGACGGGCAGCCGCATGACGGCCGCGCTGGTCACCACGGCGGTCGTGAGCAGCAGCACGGCGCCGGCCTCCAGCCACTGGTGCAGCGGCCAGCCACGCTGCTCGCGGAAGAGGGGGATGCACAGCAGGAAGGGGGCGACCACGAGCACCCCCATGGCGTCGCCGGTCCACCACACGGTCCACGCCGTCGGGAGCTGGGCCGCGGAGACCGACCCGGACGCCAGCAGGGTGGCCGAGCCGATGGTGGCGCTGACGAGCATGCTGCCCAGGGCGCCGAGGAAGACGAGGGCGATCGCGTCCCGCTGCCGGTCGAGCTCGCGCCGGAAGCCCACCCTGCGCAGCAGCATCACGGCGACGATCGGGGCCAGGGTGTTGCCGACCGCGATGACGGCAGCTGCCCACGGGCTGGCGCTGATCGGCAGGTTGACGGCCAGGGCTGCGAGGGCGAACGCCGGCCAGTAGGCCCGGCCCAAGACGATGAGCGCCGCGACGGCGACTCCCGTCGGCGGCCAGAGCGGGGTGACGTCGTTGCCGACGAGGGAGAGCCGCAGGCCCACACGGGCACTCAGGTAGTACGCCGCGCCGACGCCCAGTGCGACGGCGACCCGTCGGGCGCGGGACGCGTACCTGGGCGCGTCGGCATCAGGCGACGACTCGGTCGTCCCCGCACCCGGTGTCATCGCTGGGAGCAGCCCGGCTGCGCACGCTCCACCATGGTCATGACTCTAGGAGAGGACTGCGGCCCTGACGAGAGGCGCTCGGCCCGCTCGCACGCGCCGGCCCCAGCGCCGGTGGACGTATGCGGCGTGGCCCGGCCGGGCGGCATACGTGCGCCCAGGCGCGGCGCCGGCTCTCCTACGACTCGCGCGGGTAGTCGTCGTCGTCGCCCGCGACGACCTCGTGCTGCTCGAGCTGGTCGGCCTCGTCGGCCTCGTCGGCCGGGGTCGGCGGCTCGGGGTCGGGGGAGTCAGCCGTCGCCTCCGAGTCGGGCAGGACCGGCGGGTCGACCGGTGCCTGCTGCTCGAGCAGGTCAGCCTCGGGAACGTCGTCGCGGCCGGGGTGCTGTGCAGTCACTGGACTCCTCCTTCTCCGTCGCGCTCTCGTGTCCCAGCATGGCACGACGGTCAGGTCGGTTGTCCTCCGTCGCGACCTCTTGCCTGGGTCTTGGCTCTGGTGATATACAAAATCTATAGCGCACGCCATAGATCGCCAGACGCGGTCGTGGCCCTCCGAGGAGCATCGCTGCAGACGATGGAGGTGAACATGATGCTGATGCGCACTGACCCCTTCCGAGAGCTGGACCGCCTCACGCAGCAGGTCCTGGGCACCGGCGGGTCCTTCGCCCGGTCTTCCCTGATGCCGATGGACGCGTGGCGAGACGGTGACACCTTCCACGTCGAGTTCGACCTTCCGGGCGTGGAGCCGGACGGCATCGACCTCGACGTCGAGCGCAACGTCGTCACGGTCAAGGCCGAGCGCCGACCGCGCTACGACGAGAAGCAGCTCATCGCCGCCGAGCGTCCGTTCGGGGTGTTCAGCCGGCAGCTCGTGCTCGGCGACAACCTCGACACCGGGCGGATCGAGGCCCGCTACGACGGCGGGGTCCTCACCCTGACGATCCCCGTCGCCGAGGAGGCCAAGCCTCGCAAGATCGAGATCACCGGAGCGACCGAGGACCGGCAGGCGATCGGCGCCTGAGCCGAGCCGGCGCCTGGTGTGATGACCGAAGGGCAGGTGGTCGCCTGGAAGTGGTTGTGTCGGAGTGTTCGACGGACGAAGGAGCTCCCCGGCCGGTGCGTTCGCTGCTCGCGCGCCTGACGCTCGAAGCGCGACGCCCACGCCTTGACGGCGTACCGGTTCGCACCGGCCGGGGTTCCTGTGGCTCAACAAGATTCGCGGTCCCGGCCGTCGCCCAGCGAACGGCCGGGACTTCCTCCGTGTCGAAGAGGGAGCGGGGACGATGACAGAGCGCGCTGACCTGTATGCCGTCCTCGGGGTCGCACCCACGGCCACGCAGGAGCAGATCAGGCGCGCCTTCCGTGCCCTGATGCGTCGGCACCATCCGGACACGCGGGGTTCTGGGGCGACGCCTGGGGCCGGGGCGACCGGCGACGCGGCGTTCCAGCGGGCCGTCGCCGCGTATGCGGTCCTGGGCGACCCGCAGGCCCGCGCGGACTACGACCGGGCCCGCCGAGGACGTGCGGCGCCTGGCGGGCAGCCGGTCGTGGTGCGCAGAGCAGAGCCGGGCGGACGAGCCGGCGAAGACGTGCAGTCCGCCATCCGCGTCGGCCCGGTCCGGTGGCACCGGACCTGACCGCTGCCCGGCAGGCTGCACGCCTCGTCAGGTCGTCACGTCAGGAGGTGACGACGACCTTCCCGACCATCCCCATGCCGTCGTGGAACATGCAGATGTAGGAGAAGGTGCCTGCCTTGTTGAAGGTCACCCTGAAGTGCGCTCCGGGACCGGCCGTCGGCAGGACGCCCGAGCTCAGCTGGCCGCCGGTGAAGTTGCGGGGCGTGCCCACCGCGATGGGTGCGGGAGGCTCCGGACCGAAGGTCACGGTGTGCGGGACCGGGAAGCCGTGGTTGAACGACCAGTCGAAGTCGATGGTGTCGCCCTTGTGGACCGTCACGGTCGTCCGGAGGAACCGCATGACCATGAACATGCCGCGGGGGTCGACCGCGCCGACGTAGACGTGGTGGTTGGTCGAAAGAGCCGCGACGCGCTCAGCGTAGTCAAAGCCCCTCTCGACCGTCCTGTCCCGACCGTCTCGGTACTGCATGTCGTAGTAGGACTGCGTGTGCGGGTACGGCGTGCCGGCGGCGGCGACGTGGACCACGCCCTTCATCTGCTTGCCGTGCAGGAGGCAGTAGTAGACGAAGTCTCCGCGGCCCTTGAAGGTGAGGTCGTAGGAGAGGTACGACGTCGGCAGCTCGGGGATCGGCATCGTCGCCAGCACCCCGGAGTTGCGGAACTGGCCCGGCGTCGTGATGGTCGTCGCGGCCGTACGCGTGGTCTGGCGCGCGTTGGTGGGGTCGAACGGCGGTGGCAGCTGTCCCACACGAAGGAATGTCACCGTGTGCGGTTCCATGGAGGCAGCGGTCCAGTGAACGGTGTCGCCGACGTCGATCCAGATCTGGCCGGGGAGGAACTGCATCCCCTGGATGGCACCGTTGCGCGACTGGGCGCCGACGTGAACGGTCCACGTCCTGTGGGTGGTGGTGGAGCCCGTGTCTGCGTTGGCCGTCGGCCCGAGGAACAGGGTTCCGAGCACGACCGTGGCGAGCGCTGCGAGCAGCGTCCGTAGTTTCTTTCGAGCGTGCGTCTGCATGGATCCTCCAAGGAGTGCAGCTACGCCCTTCGGGGCCCCGAAGGGCGTCTCCACGCTAGTGAGCGAGGTGGTCGAGCGGTGCAGAACAGGAAGTTCCCAGCGGACGGTCAGACGTCGAATTAGGCTGTCCTGCAACGGTTTCGGTTGCTGAGTCGGGAACGGCCGGGTTGTCGTCGACATCATCCGCGTCCGCGGCGGGGCGTGGCATTCGCTCGTACGCCTTTGTCCCCTTGTGGTTCACGAGGCGTGCACGCCGGTCGGCGGACCGCTTCCTGGCTGTAGCCCACCCAGCCCGTCACGCGCGTACTGGGACAGCCGGGCGAGCAGGGTCTGCGTCGAGACTCCCCACGCTGCGGCCGCCTCGGGGACCTGCTGGCGGTCACTGACCCCGGCCAGTACTACCTTGCGCCGTTGCTCGGCCACGCTCGACTCCTTCATCAGGAGAGCGTCAAGGATCAGCCGGAGCCGCTGTCAACCATCACCCGAAACACCGTCAGGCATCAGGCGAAGACCGAATGTCAACCATGAGCCGAACGCATACAAAACAAACATGTAAGGCCCCGGCAGGATTCGAAGCTGCAACACCCGCTTTAGGACCGAATATGCCCTGTTCTCAGGGTTCTCGGGTGGGTTGTGGCGTACGTGATCGCCTGTTGTCGTGGTCCCGCGAGCGACCTGCTCGGATGCCGTGTGCCACAAATGCGCCCCGCGGGTCGGTGCAGTGACCCAGAGGAGTTGGGCTGGAAGGTGCCGCGCAGAAGGCGCTAGTGGGAGCAGGCCGAGCGGGTCGTTCACGACGCCATGCGCTCGAGGTGGGCCGTGGCCCTACGTGCGAGCCGGCCCTGCACACGACTGCCGGGGCCTCCCTCGTC
>NZ_BAAAPU010000012.1:0-54766 GCF_039531305.1 Terrabacter lapilli | reverse complement strand
CTCGAAGCCGTCTGAACGTGAAATCGCCGACCAGCCCGCCTGCGAGCACCGCAACGCCGTGTGCGATCCAATTGTTCGGCAGGGTTGCGGCGAGCACTCCCCGTGTGACGACAGCCGAAGCCAACGTGATCAGACCGACCACCAGTCCGGCCAGCCTGCGGCGCCAGGGATAGGGGGTTGCGTCTTGGGGCCAGACCACTTGTGCCTCCCAGATGAAGACGAAGCCGATCGGCACCATGAGAAGGGTCAGCAAAGCCAGCCACGGGCTGGCGAGAGATTCGATCGAGCTGCCGACAATGAAGCCGACGAATCCCAGCACGACGAGCCCGACCCCGGTCACCCCTGTGATTCGGCGCATGCCAGAGAGAATGCCAGCCGGACGCTGTCTATGCGGCAACTTCGCGAGGGCCGCTAACGGCAGGCAGCAGGTGCGGATGACCAACATAGCCACTGGGCCAGACTTCTGGCGAACGGTGCTGATTCGTGCCTAATGAGTCTTGCCAAGGTCGTGATTTCGTGGCGGTGCTTGCTGTTTGTAGGTCCTGACGAGCCCTACGCGCGGGGTGCGGTGGGGTGCAAAGGCGCGACATCACCGGAGCGCGGGGTCCCGCGCTCTTTCGCGCCGGAGGCGCGCTTGAGCCAGTACGGAAATTGATCACCAATTGGCCTTGGGCGTGGCCCGGGCACTCTGGCGGCTCGTGCTACTTCGCGGAGTAGCTCAACGCATCCATGCGCCGCAGATGTGCCACAACGGGCCGGTCGGGCTCATGGAAGGGGCCAAGGCTGATGATTGACACCGCCTCTGACCTACGTAAAACGTGTGGTGCCCCCGGCAGGATTCGAACCTGCGACACCCGCTTTAGGAGAGCGGTGCTCTATCCCCTGAGCTACGAGGGCGGGGCATGGCTGAAACCCTCACTGGAAACCTCGCTGCAAGGATCGCTGTAACCCTCGCTGTAACGAGGCCCTGCTGGGCCGACCAACGGGGACAGGCTACTGGACTGCGGCGGGCCTCCCGCGCGTGGCTGCCGACGGCGCGGCGTAGCGCACCATCAGCGGCAGATCCGGTTACTCGACGGCGGATCCCGGCGGCCGGCCGGGAGCCATGCTCGATGCCCGCGTCGGCGTGGGGTTGCGCTGGCCGGTTCGGCTAACCGACGGTGTCGTCAAGGGCAGGGCCGAGCTGGGGCCAGCGGAACTCGAACCCGGCGGATGTGAGCCGTTCCGGCAGTACCCACCGGCTCTTCAGCAGTAGTTCGGATTCGTTGCGAAGGGCCCACATGGCGGGCTCCAGCAGCCACCGCGGCGCGGGCATGCCGATCGGCATGCCTACTGTGCGGCGTAACTCGGTCATCAAGGTGTGGTTGTCACTCGGATTCGGTGATGTGAGGTTCACCGGGCCGTCGAGGTCCTCGCGCTGCTCGAGGAAGCGGATCGAGCCCAGGACGTCGTCGATGTGGATCCACGAGAACTTCTGGCGCCCGTGCGAGTGGTGGATCGGTACTGGCCCGCCAGAGGGGTCCTCGCCGATGCCGCGGTAGCGCCGGTGCTGGAACCACCACCCGTCGTACTGCGCCCCGCCGACGCCCAGGCGGGCCACCCGGGCGAGCATGTCGGAGGCCGGCCCGCCGAGCACGATGGCCATGCGCAACGCTATGCGGCGGGTGCCGCGCAGGTCGCCGGCGAACAGCTCACGCTCCCAGCTGCGCGCCACATCGACCGAGAACCCCGTACCGAGCTCACCGCCGGACTCCGTCTGGGGGCGATCGAGGGCGTAGCGATAGATCGTCGCGGTGCTGGCGTTGAGCCACAGGCGCGGAGGTTGTGCAGCGGCGGCGACCGCCTCGCGCAGCAGTCGTGTGGTGGCCACACGCGAGCGCAGGATTTCCTCCCGATTCCTGTCGGTATAGCGGCAGCCCACGCTCTTGCCGGCCAGGTTCACCACCAGGGCTGAGCCGTCGACGAGGCGGGCGAGCGAGGTGGGATCGCTCCACCGACCATCCGGGCCGGTACGTCCGATGCGTGCGACGTCGTACCCGCGAGCCGCGAGATCGTCGACGAGACGGTGTCCGATGAACCCGTTCCAGCCAGCTACAACGGCCCGTGCGCCCCCGCTCATGGCGGCACGCTATCGGTGGCGCCGGACCATTCTGCTCGCGACACCCATCCGCAAGCCGGAAGACGAGGCGCCCGGGACACCTCGCCTCGCGGTGATCGCGGAGCACAGACGACACAACGTGGCCCCCCGATCAGCGGCAACTTGTTTCCTTGACGGCACGACCGGTGTCTGCGCAGGCGGCTACGGCCCAGCCAGCAGAGTCTCTGGCGCGACCATGATCTCGCGTTCGTCCGGCTTGCCCCTGCCCCGTCTAACAGGCCGAGTCCGTCAGGCGGCCGCTTAACTAACTGCCCGCACGGGAACCGCTCCTTCGAGAGGCGCGGTCAGAGATCACCCGTCTCGGGTGACGTCCGGCGTTGGGTCCGCATGGGAGCGTCGGGCTACGGTCGAGGAGAGGTGCACACCATGGGTTGCCTGTTCGTGCTGCTGGCCGGCGTGTTCCCACGACTGGCCCTCCTTATCGTCTGGATCGCCCGACCTGCCATGGTCAACGCAGCCTTCACCTCGTGGATCTGGCCGTTGCTCGGTCTGCTCTTCCTGCCGTTCGCGACCCTGATGTACGTCATCCTTTGGCGGGCCGGCGGCCTGAGTGGGTGGGACTGGTTCTGGGTGGCCGTCGCCGCACTGCTCGACATCAGCCACTGGGGCGCCGGTGCGGCCCAGCGCCGCGCGTCGTCGACCGCGACCACGTCGCCGACGGCGTAGCCCCGGGGGGTCCGGCTCCGACCTCACCGGGTGGGGTGAGGTCGGGGGAGCGGCTTCGTCCGAGCGTCAGGGGACGATTCCTCTGGGGTTGAACCCTCCCCGCCCCCGACGTTGGTCGTCGTACGACGTGGGCTGCGGGAAGCGGTGCACAGTGAGCGTCTCAAGACGCAGTCGCAGTGGCGGGAGGACCGGCGGGCGGCGCCCTCCTAAGGAGTCGGTGCGGTGTCCCGCGTGTCGCGGGCGGCGTACCAGTCGCGAAGTGCGGTGGCGTCTCGCCCGTTGCGCAGCAGCTCGGCCATGACCCTCATGGGCGCGTCGACGTGGTGGAAGAAGTCCTTGTACCCCGCGCAGAGGTGGTGCAGCCCGGGCTCTCCGTCGGGGGTCGTGTCGAAGCGGTCCTTGGGGCAGCCACCGTTGCACGCGAACCGCACGTCACAGTCCAGGCAGTACTGCGGCAGGTCGGCCTTGGCGTTGCCGAAGGCCTTCTGCTGGTCCGACACGACGAGGTCGAGCATGGGGCGGCCCTCGGCCAGGTTGCCCAGCTTGTAGGCCGGCTCGACGAAGTGGTCGCACGAGTACAGGTCGCCGTTGTGCTCCAGCGCGAGCGCAGTGCCGCAGGTGCGGGCATGCACACACATCCCGGCCTGGTCCATGCCGAGCCAGTGCGCGAGGGCCGTGTCGAACATCTGCACGAAGACATCGCCGACGTCGTTGCGCCCCCACTCGTCGAAGACCTCGATGAGGAAGCGGCCGTACTGCTCGCCGGTCACACTTCGGTGCGTCACCGCGGACCCCTCCTGCTTGTACAGGGGGCGGTCCTTGGCGCGTACGCCCCACCCGGCGTCTGCCATGGGCAGCAGCGCCGGGGTGACACGTTCGACGATCGGGATCAGCTGGATGAAGGTCGCGCCGAGGTCGTCGCGCAGGAACCGGTAGACCTCCAGGCCATGCTCGGCATTGGCCGCGTTGATCGTGGTCAGCGCGTTCCAGCTGACCGCGTTGCGCTTGAGCACGTCGATGCCGCGCAGCACCCGGTCGAAGGTGGGCTTGCCGCCCTTGTCCACCCGGAACGCGTCGTGCATCTCGCGGGGGCCGTCGATCGAGACCCCGACGAGAAAGCCGTGCTCGGCCAGGAACGCTCCCCAGTCGTCGTCGAGGAGCGTGGCGTTGGTCTGGATGGTGTGCTGGACGCGCTGGTGAGGGCCGGCGAACCGGTCGGCGATCTCGACGCTGTCTCTGAAGAACTGCAGTCCCATCAAGGTCGGTTCGCCGCCCTGATAGTTGACGGTGACCTCGCCGCCGGCCGGGTGGGTGGCGAAGAGCTGCCGGAGATAGGTCTCCTGCGTCTCAGGCGTCATCCGGAAGGTGCTGTCCGGATAGAGCTGTTCCTTGGACAGGAAGAAGCAGTACTCGCAATCGAGGTTGCACACCGCCCCGGTCGGCTTGGCCATGATGTGCACGGGCTGTCGCCCGGCGGGCGCGGTGGTCATGATGGTGCCTTTCGCGACGACCAATGGTGACCGACAGTGCCCGAGCCACTGCCTTGGGTTTCAGGATGTGCGCGATGGCGCCGGACGACCGGCGCCTGAGCAGTGTCACCACGGGAGACGTGCCCCAGCGTCCTCACCTGCACGCCAGCGTGGTGGTCGGGTTCGGTTGCATGCCTTTGATCGTGGGAATGCGCCTCTGAAGCCGCAAGGGTCCAAGGTCCTTGAGCTCTCCTCGTTCTGTACGCGCGAGGTCTGTCCGCAACCTGAACGGACCCGGGACTCTGGATCACAGTCGCCACGACGTCTGCTGAACGAGCAGGCCGCATCACGGCCATACGCATCTACCTACGGGGTGACATGGTCGGACCACGCCTGCCGCTGATCGACCGCCGACCGGTCGTCCTGCTGGAAGGTATGGCGGCCTATGGCAAGTCGACACGTGTCGGCGCGGCCGCCCGACGAGGGCAGCAGGGCCAGGGAGCGGTTCTGTGGCTGACTCTCGACGAGTCCGACGCGGACGCCGTGCGCCGGGTGTCCGACCTCCTCACTGCAGCCAGCCTCTCGGATCCGGAGGAGCTCAGCCCTGCCCTCGAACGGTCGCGGGCATCGGCGCTGCGCCCCAGAGCCGCGCGTCCTGGTCGACTCGCTCTGCTGTCGCTCGCGCATCCAGATACCAGGGGCGACACCCTCGCGCCCGGCCGGGTCAGACCAGGAGACAGAAGGGGTGTCCGGCTGGGTCGGCGAGCACGTAGAGCGGAGCGTCCCGCACATGCGTACGGTCGTACAACAGCCGCGCCCCCAGCTTCTCAGCACGTTCGCGGTGGCGCTCCAGATCCTCTAGCGTCGGAACCGCGAAGTCCATGTGCATCTGCATCGGGACCGCCTCCGACGGCCATGTTGGAGCCGTCGTTCCTTCCTTCTTCTGAACGGTCACCACTCGATTGCCGTTGTCGTCTAGCAGGACAATCCAGTCCGCTTCGTCAGGGCTGCCGTCGGTCGGCGGCTTGTCCCGATCCCGGTAATGCAGCCCGAGGAACTCGCGATAGAACTCGGCCAGACCTCGGCAGTCGTGCGCGTCGATTGCGGTATGAACCAAAACGGGATAGTCGGACACTGGCGCCTCCTGACTGGTTGGCCAACTCAACGTAGCCAACACAAAGTAGCGGCGTGGCACGGTCGCTCATTGTTAGGACCGATGCAGCGGCATGACCGGATAGTGCCTGTCGCGCGGTGGGTAGCGACCACGGGGTCAGAACCAGTGCAGGCAGTAGGGGGAAAGTTCGGCGTCTCGTCGACCGTCACGGTTCCGCTGTCGATTCAGTAGCCGGCATACCCGTCGGGACCGCCGTCCCCGTCACGGTGGACGGCCACGTAGCGCGGACTGGGAGTGACCGGAGGGCGCTCCCGCGCCCAAATGTCCACCAGTGGTGTGGGCGACCCAGTGCGCCCGGCGTCGCGCGACGGTACCGGTCGTCGACCTCTTCGAGGATCTGGCCGCACTGTTCGCGCCGCAGCACCTCGACGAGGCCAGTCCGGGACTCTGTCGTCGGAGCTCCGGTCGCCGCGCGGCAGTCACGGATGGATCACCCGGCAGATCGCCCATCTCCCTGTGGGTGGAGCCAGTGATGGCGTACGGCGTCGACTTGCTCTTCCAGCGTCAGGCGAGACACGTCCAGCTCCACGTCCGTGCCGAGCGGTTCGCTCTGTTGACGATGAAGCATCTCGAACTCCTCGGCAGTGAGGTAGACCCGGCGGGTGCTTGCCCGCGCCCGCGCTGTCGGGAGCTCGCAGGCGAGCCGGATCGCCAATAGCTCCGGCACCAGGTCTCGGTAGACGTTGAGAAGGTCTCGCGTCACGACATCGCTGAGGATCACGCTGATGCCGGCATCGGTGAAGTTGGCGACCAGAGCTGCCGCGTTGCGCACCCCCAAGAGGTGCTGGGCCCGGCCCTCCAGGCCTTTCCATGGCGCGATCCCGCCGCTCTTGATCATCTGGCGTACGTCGTCCACGTCGATGTACGCGCACTGATCAGTCACGCGGGCCAGGGCTCGCGCGGTCGTGGTCTTGCCGACCGCCGGACCGCCGGTCAGGAGAAGTGGACGGAGCGCGGTCACGGATCGAGGCTAAGGGAAGAGCAAGCACATGCCTGTGAGCGCCGAGCTGGCTCCTACTCAGCTTCGCGTGGGCTGGGACAGCTCTGCGGCAGGACATGACCTACCTCTCCATCTCCTTTGGCCCCGATGACACTGGCCCCGCGAGGTTGACGAGGCTCTGCGGGCGCCTCACCCTGCCGCTTGACCGGAAAGCCCCTACACATCAGAACCCCCGAGGTCCGGGAGTTGTGCGGTCGCGTCCGAGTCGTTCAGAGCTCCTTGCGCATGTGGACATCATCGCTGCCGGCAGTCGGCACCGACTCCCAGCGAAAGATCTCCCGGTACCCGAGCCGCTGATAGAAGCCGGGTGCCTGGAACGTGAACGATGTGACGAACACGTGCGTGCAACCTCGCAGCTTCGCCTCGGTCTCGAATGCTGCCATGGCACTGGCGCCAACGCCGGTTCCACGGTGGTCCTCATGGACCCACGTCATTCCGATGCCGGCCGCCTTCCCCCAAGTCCACCCGGAGACCCCCGCGACTACGTCTCCGCCTTGCTCCACTCGAACGGTCAGCTCCTCGGCTGGGGCGACGCCGGAGGTTGCGGCCGCATTGAACGCGTCGAGTTCGTCGTTGAGCAACTGGTCAAGTGCCGGATCGGCCTTGCCGACCGTCGTGACAGCGTCCGTCATGGGCGGATCGTGCCACACGCGCCCGTCCCGTGCCTTTCGTCATTCTGAGATGGTGCCCGCGGACGTGCTCCGGCTCGTCGCTACGCGCAGCCGTACCCGAGGCGGCGCGCTCGCCGTCGCAGCCGCACCCGGTTCAGCAGCAGCGACAGCGCGGCCAGCACCAAGCAGGCGATGCCGAGGACCGCCTCGCCTTCCGGCTCGTAGGCGCTGAGCTGGTACTCGTAGTCACGCTGCGTCATCGCGGTCGCGATGACGCCGTTCTCGTCGCGAAGGATGCGGATCGGCAGCGGTGGCCGGTATCCGGTCTGTGAGTCGGGGGTCTGCCAGCCCACCTTCATCGGATCGTAGATGTCCTGGGTGGCGCTCGAGTCTGCACCGACCGATTCCAGCTCGACCGGGTCCGTGGACCCCGGCACGGTGACGCGGACCCCGTCGACCGTGTTGTACCCGCCGCCCCGGCCGCTGACGTGGGACACGTGCACCTCGACCTCGTCGCAGACGAAGGACTTCCCGTGTGCTTGCAGGAGCCGGGCGTCGTCGCGGGCCAGGATGGACCCCGGGATGTTGCCCAGGGCGATGACGGAGAACACCAGCAGCGTGAGGACCCATCCGGCGCTCAGACGCCCGGAGATGCCGAACGCGGCCCACCTGCGCCGCGCCCGGCCAGCCGGGGGAGGTGCCCACGCCCGCCGGAACTCCCGGGTCGCGGCTTCCTCGTCGTGGGACGCTGCCGCGCGTTCGGCGGATTCGGCGGCACTGGCCGCGTCGCGGGTCATACCGGACATCGTGCACCGGGGCGGTCGGGCAGCGGCATGGGGGCGTTGCCGCGGCCTTCGCGCGCTCACCGACGGCCGAACACCTGCCTCGCTCGATCGGGCGGGTCGAGGAGCAGGTCGACCACGAGCGCCGTCCATCCGGTCTGGTGGCTGGCGCCGAGTCCCGCGCCGTTGTCGCCGTGGAAGTACTCGTAGAAGAGCAAGTTGTCCTTCCACGCCGGGTCCTCGGTCATGAGTCGCTGCCCGCCGGAGACAGGACGCCGGCCGGAGCCGTCGGGCAGCCAGATGCCGACGAGGCGGTCGGCGAGGTCGGTCGCCACCTCGCGGACCGTGTGCTGGCTGCCGGAGCCGGTTGGGTGCTCGACGGTGAAGTCGGGGCCGAGCAGCTCGTCGTAGAGCAGCAGCGATCGCACCACGAGGTAGTTCGTCGGCATCCAGACCGGGCCCCGCCAGTTCGAGTTCCCGCCGTACATGGAGGTAGTGGACTCAGCCGGCTCGTAGTCGATGGTGGCGCCCGGCAGCCCCGGGGCGGCATACGGCTCGGCGTGCCTGCGGGACAGGGAACGCAGCCCGTGCGGCGACAGGAAGGCGTCCTCGTCGAGGAGGTGGGTCAGCGTGCGGCGAGCCTGGTCCGGGGTCACCAGCGACACGACGGCACGGTGCACGCCACCGGACTCGCGGATCGGGAAGGGCTGGCCCTGGTCGCTCTCGGAGGCATCGAGGCGGCGAGCCGCCGCCTTGCGCAGACTGGCGAGCCGCTGCACCTGGTCGAGAGGCACGCCGACGGTGGCCAGGATGGGGATGACACCGACCAGGGTCTGCACCTTGACCGGCGTGCGGTTGCCCGCGGCGTCGATGAGCCGGTCGTAGAAGAACCCGTCGTCCGGGTCGTAGAGACCGGAGGCCTCGAGCGCCTCGGAGATCATGACGAACTGCTCCAGGAACTTCACGACCATGTCGTCGTAGACGGGGTTCTCGGCCGCCAGCAGCAGCGCCAGGATCGACATGGCGAGGGAGTAGGCCGCCATCCACGCGGTGCCGTCCGCCTGCTCGATCCGCACACCCTCGGGCAGGTGGGACCGGTCCACCGGGCTGATGTTGTCCAGGCCGAGGAAGCCGCCGCCGAAGAGGTGGTTGCCGTCCGGGTCCTGGCGGTTGAGCCACCAGGTGAAGTTGAGCAGCAGCTTCTGGAAGACCCGCTCCAGGAACGCCGTGTCGGTGGACCCGTCGAGGACGAACACCCGCAGCGCCGCGAGCGCGTGCACGGGAGGGTTGACGTCGTCGAAGTTCCACTCGTATGCCGGCAGGGCACCGTTGGGGTGCTGGAACCACTCGCGCAGCAGCACGGAGAGCTGGTACTTCGCGAACGCCGGGTCGAGATGCGCCCAGGCGATCGCGTGGAAGGCGAGATCCCACGCGGCGAACCACGGGTACTCCCACGGATCGGGCATCGCCAGCACGTCGAAGGCGTCGAGGTGGCGCCAGCCGGCGTTGCGGAGGTGCCGGTGCCTCTCCGGTGGCGGTGGGCCGGCCGGGTCGCCGTCGAGCCACCGGCTCACCCGGTAGGGATACATCTGCTTGCTCCACACCAGACCGGCGGCCGCCTGTCGGAGGACGCGCATCCGCTCGTCGTCGAGGTCGGGCCCGAGGGCGGCGTAGAACTCGTCGGCGTCGCGACGTCGGGCCGCGACCACCCGGTCGCACGCCTGCTCGTCCCAGGGCGACGCGGCCTGCTGCCGGTGGAGGCGCAGGCTGACCCGGCTCGTGGCCCCGGCCGGAACCGTCAGCCGGTACCAGAAGGCCGCCTTCGTACCCTCCTGGCTCGGGTTGACGGTGTCGGCGCCGCCGACGACGTGGTCGTTGATCCCGTCCTTCGGAACGCGGTGACCGGCGAAGCGCCGTACAGGCGCGCGAGATTCGTCTCGTTGTCGCAGAAGAGCGCTCGCGGCGTCGCGCCGTCCGCTGCCGGCGCTGCTTGCAGCCGGTAGCCGCCCAGGCGGGGATGCTCGACCGCGATCGCGTCCCCCTCGAGGGACAGGCTGGGCAAGTCGGTGCGCTGCGACCAGCGCCACGTGTTGCGGAACCAGAGCGTGGGAAGCACGTGCAGGGTCGCCTCCTGCGGCCCGTGGTTCGTGGCCGCGATCGTCATGTAGATGTCGGTGGCCGACGCCTTGGCGTAGGTGACGTCGACGGCCCAGTAGCGTCCCTCGTCGAAGACGCCGGTGTCCATGAGCTCGAACTCGAAGTCGCGCAGGCCGCGGCGCGCGTTCTCCTCGACGAGGCGCTGGTACGGGAACTCGGACTGCGGGTAGTGGTAGCGCCACTGCAGCAGGGCGTGGCTGGGCAGGCCCTCGAGGTACCACCAGTACTCCTTGGCGTCCTCGCCGTGGTTGCCCTGCGGCCCGGTGAGGCCGAACATGCGCTCCTTGAGGATCGGGTCGCGGCCGTTCCACAACGCGAGGCCGAGACACAGCTCGTGCCGGATGTCGGAGATCCCCGCCATGCCGTCCTCGTTCCAGCGGTAGGCCCGCGACCTGGCGTGGTCGTGCGGGAACGACGACCACGCGTCACCGTCCGCGCTGTAGTCCTCGCGCACTGTGCCCCAGGCGCGCTCGGAGAGGTAGGGGCCCCACTCGTACCACGGGTTCGCTGAGAAGAGGTCGTCGTCGGCCCTGCCCGTGGCCTCGGCGAGGCGGCGGTGTTCGGCGGTGTCGTCGTGGGTCATGAGGCTTCTCCTCCGAATGCCACAGTGACGTCGTCGACACGCGACGACTGGCCGAACGCCACAGGTGTCGTGTGACGCACAGCCTAGGAGCGCCGCTGGACCGTCGTCCGACGAACGCCGGTTCGCGAGCCGAGGTGCGTGGCGATCGCCGGCGCCACGCGCGGTGGCGCGGGTTGAGGGCCTCGCGGCCCCTTGGTTGCACACTGCGGGGCATGGCCACGGGGACGGACCACAGGCAGCCGGACCTCCAGTGCGGCCGACCAGCGGGTGATCCCGGCCGATACCTCGCTTATCCGTCAGCATCCTCGGTTCCTGCGACCGGTCGGGTCGCCGGAGCTACGTTCGGGAGACGGGCGCGGGAAGACAGCCGTCCGACCGTCAGCCCCTCCGTGACCGAGGAGTCAGACATGTACGGACGCGTGGTCATCTACACCCACAACGACGACAAGGACGAGCTGGAGGCGAAGGCCCGCGCCGGCGTCATCCCCATCGTGACCAGTGCGCCGGGCTACATCTCCTACGGGGTGATGTTCTTCGGCAACACGGTCGTCTCGGTGAGCGCGTGGGAGTCGGAGGAGGCGGCGAAGGGGGCCGACGCCGCGCTCGGCGAGTGGGTCCGGGCGAACTCGAGCATGCAGAGCGAGCAGCGGTACACCGGCGACTTCTCGTGGCTGGAGCTCGCCCCGAGGTGAACGGCGCCGACGGAGCCCGGAGACGGTCATCGGCGTCGGCCGGTGGCCGTCTCCGCTGCCTGGTTCGTGGTCGGTCCGGGAAGCCATCACCCACCGGTCGTTGTGACCCTACTGACGCGTAACCACGTGGCACCCCCGCTCGTTTCGCCTGATGTCGCTGCTGTGCCCTTCTCTCGAATCGGGTCGCCATGTCTCGTCATCACTCGCAGGTCCGCTCGTCCGTCACGCTGACCGGCTGGGCGGTCGCTCTCGCCGCCGGCATCACCGTCGTCGCGTCGTCCACCGTCTCGGCCCTCGACCTTCCCTCACCGACCACGTCGTCCGCGCCCACCGCGCCGACCCTCGCGAATCTCCCTGCCGTACCGAGCGTTTCGGCACTCGTCGGCCACGTCACCGCCCCCTTGACGTCTGCGGCCGATGGATCGACGACGGGCAGCCCGTCGCTGCCGACCGGCTCAGCCACCGGGCTCCCCGCCCTCCCGGCCGGCCCGTCGGCGCCGTCGCTCGGCGCCGTCGGGTCCGGGGTGAAGTCGGGCCTCGCCACGGTGAAGGGCAAGGCGGCGGGGACGCCTCTCGGGGCAGTCGTGCCCGGTGCAGCGCCCGGAGGCGTGCTCGAGGTCGGCGTCGATGCCGCCCCGCTGGCGAGTGCCTGCCTCCAGGCGACCGGCAGCGGCACCGCCGTCGCCAACACCACCGTGACCGTCGCCGGGCACGACGTGACAGCCCCGCTCGTGCAGGCCCTTCCCGGTCTGCTCGCCGCCTGCCCGCGTGGGTCCGCGCCCTCGAGCCTGGGCATCGACGCCTCGGTGCCGGGGCTCGTCGGCGCCTGCGTGCGGGTGACGCCCCGGGCGCCGCTGCACGCCAGTGTCCTCGTGCTCGACAAGGAGCTGGTCGGCTCCCTCACGCGCTCCGGCGTGCCCCTCCAGCAGGCGGTCGTTCCGTGCCCGGCGGGAACGGCAGGCGCCGTCGGCACCACCCCCCACGGCAGCCCGGACTCCGGCGCCGCCGCCCACCCGACCGGCTCGAAGGGCACGGCCGCCCGGCCCGCCGCGAACCACGGCGCTCGGGCCGGCACCGGCGGCACCTGCGCTGCGGGCGGGTCGGACGGCACCTCGATCGACGCCCGGTCCACGGCCGCGAGCATCCTCCCGCACGACGCCCCTCAAGCGCTGCCGTGGGTGCTGCTCGCCCTCGCCCTCGTGGGTCGTCGGCGGCTGGGGCGCCTGGTCGCCACGCTGCGCGGCGCCCGTCCCGTCGGCTAGCGCGCGGGCGGACTATCCCGGGCTCGGCCGGCTCGGCCCGCTCGGCCGGCCGAGTCCGCGCGGAGGC
Source organism: Terrabacter lapilli (assembly GCF_039531305.1). Classification (NCBI taxonomy): domain Bacteria; kingdom Bacillati; phylum Actinomycetota; class Actinomycetes; order Micrococcales; family Intrasporangiaceae; genus Terrabacter; species Terrabacter lapilli. Next base: position 42,145 of record NZ_BAAAPU010000012.1, on the reverse strand, counting down.
GAGCGCACGGTATACGTGGGCTGTGCCGGCGGGCGGCCGACCGAGGATCAGTCGCCGGCGGTGGCCAGGTCGGCGACGAGGGCCTCGACGCGTCGACGGATCTCGTCGCGGATGGGCCGTACGGCCTCGAGGGGCTGTCCAGCCGGGTCGTCGAGCTCCCAGTCGAGGTAGCGCTTGCCGGGGTGGAAGGGGCAGGCGTCGCCGCAGCCCATCGTGATGACGACATCGGCCTCGCGGACGGCCTCGTCGGTGAGCAGCTTGGGGCTCGCCGTCGTCAGGTCGATGCCCTCCTCGGCCATGGCCGCGACCGCGACGGGGTTGAGCTGCCCTGCCGGCATGGACCCGGCCGAGAGCACGCGGACCCGGTCGCCGGCGAGCGCCTGGAGGTAGCCGGCGGCCATCTGCGAGCGGCCGGCGTTGTGCACGCAGACGAACAGCACGGTGGGTGCCGTGGGCAGGGGGGTCATCCTTCGTCCTCCGTCGTGGTCGGTGGGCCCGAGGCAGGCCGGGGATGCAGTATGCGTAGGGCGGCGACCGCCAGCAGGCCGCCGATCACCTGGGCGGCGACGAAGGCCGGCGCCGAGGCGGGGGCGATGCCCGCGAAGGAGTCGGTCAGAGTGCGAGCCACGGTGACGGCCGGGTTCGCGAAGCTCGTCGAGCTGGTGGCCCAGTACGCCGCGGCGATCCAGCCGGCGACGACGTAGGCGACCGACCGCTCGCGTCCGGCACGGACCGTTGCGAAGATCAGCACCACGAGCCCGAACGTCGCCACCACCTCCGCCAGGAGGACGCCGCTGCTCGTGGCGCGGGCGTGGGTGGAGACGGTGACCGGCGGCAGGTCGAACATCAGGTTGGCGAGGACGGCCCCCAGGCAGCCACCGATGAGCTGTGCCCCCGCCAGGGCGCACGCCTCGCCTGTCGCCAAAACCCCCGCGAGTCGCTCGACCAGGGTGACGACGGGGTTGAAAGCCGCTGACACGGGCTGCAGCGCGAGGACGAGCGCCACGAGCACGGCCGCGGTGGCGGTGCTGTTCGCCAGCAGCTGCAGCCCCGGCTGGCCCGGCATCAGCCGGGTGGCTGCGATCCCCGAACCGACGACAGTCGCAACCAGCAGGCCGGTTCCCAGGCCTTCGGCAGCGACCCGGCTGGGCAGTGCCGGCGACCGGCCCGACGGGGCCTGGACGTGGGCAGCCGCTCGGGACAAGGCATACGGCACGGGGGAGTCCGCCTGCTCGGGCGCGGGCGTCACGAGGAGACGCCGCCGAGCAGCTGCGCGACATCGGCCAGGGCTGCCGTGCTGACGCGGTAGTAGACCCAGACGCCGCGCTTCTCCCGATGCACCAGACCGGCCTCGTGCAGCAGCTTGAGGTGGTGGCTGATCGTCGGCTGGCTCAGGTCGAAGGCGTCGTTGAGGTCGCAGACGCAGGCCTCACCGTCCTCGTGCGCGGCCACCAGCGACAGCAGCCGCAGCCGGACGGGGTCGGCGAGGGCCTTGAGCACGTGGGCTGCCCGGTCGGCGTCCTCGGCCGACAGCGCTGCCCGGGTGACCGGGGAGCAGCAGGCGACGGGCCGCGACGGCTCGAGCGCTGCGAGAGACTTCGACATGCGTCGATATTGACAGACGTCTATGCCTGGTGCAACGTAAGACATCGATGACAATCGATGTAACCCCACGAAGGAGAACCCATGTCACGCGTCCAGCTCGCCCTCAACGTCTCGGACCTCGAGTCCTCCATCGCCTTCTACTCGGCCCTCTTCGGGGCTGAGCCGGCCAAGGTGCGGCCCGGCTACGCCAACTTCGCCCTCACCACCCCGCCGCTCAAGCTCGTCCTCATCGAGAACGCCGACGCCGGCGGCAGCCTCAACCACCTGGGCGTCGAGGTCGGCGACGTTCAGGCCGTCGACGCCGAGCAGGTCCGCCTCGCCCGGCGCGGGCTGGCCACGACCGACGAGCGCGGCACCACCTGCTGCTACGCCAAGCAGGACAAGTTCTGGGTGCGGGACGCGCCGGACGGTGAACGCTGGGAGGTCTACACCGTCCTCGCCGACAGCACGACCTTCGAGTCGCCGGCCGAGCCCGTCGGAACGGCCGCCTGCTGCACCGCCCCGCAAACCGGGGCAACCGCCGCCGGTTGAGATGCGGTCCGGCGACTGACCGCTTTGCCCGTTGCCCCCTTCGACGCCCGGGGAGGACTCTGGGAGGCGCGGCGGCGCCGCGGGGGCGCCGCCCGGACTCGGAGGAGGTGGGCCGTGTTCGCACGATCCACGACTGTTCTCGGCCAGCCCGCGATGATCGACTCCGGCATCGCGCACGTACGCGACGTGGTGATGCCCCAGGTCAGAGGGATGTCCGGCTGCATCGGCCTGTCCCTGCTGGCAGACCGCTCCAGCGGCCGGTGCATCGTCACCTCGGCATGGGAGTCCGAGGAGGCGATGCGCGCCACGGCCGACGCCGTCACCCCGATCCGCACCCTGGCGGCCGAGCAGTTCGGCGGCGAGGTGACGGTCGACGAGTGGGAAGTCGCGTACGTCCACCGCGCACACCACTCCCACGACGGCGCCTGCGCCCGGGTGACGTGGACCGAGGCCGACCCGACTGCCGTCGACCGCATCGTCGACGCCTTCAAGATGAGCATCATGCCCCGCGTCGAGCAGCTGGACGGCTTCTGCAGCGCAAGCCTGCTCATCGACCGCGAGCGCGGACGCAGCTGCGTCACCGCGACCTACGACTCGCGGGAGGCGATGTCGGCGGCGGCCGACGCGGCCATGGGGCTGCGAGCCGACCTGGTGCAGGAGACGGGTATGCGCGTCGTCGAGGTCGCCGAGTTCGAGCTCGCCCTGGCGCACCTCGACGTGCCCGAGCTGGTCTGAGTGGTCTGAGTGGCCTGAGTGGTCTGAGTGGTCTGAGCCACCTCATGTGAGCCACGAGACGGCGTCGGCTCGCGCTTCGGCCGGCGCCGTCCCGGCGCGCCCGCGGAGGTGTTCTCCCCGTGCAGCATCCCGGCGAGGAGAAATGCGCACACCGCTGGGCCCTTGCCGCGCAGTATTCAATTGTTCATCTGCCCGTGATTCGGAGCCGATGCGTCAGGGTGAATGTCGTCGACCGGAGTCGATTCTCAGGTGTAGAACCTTTCTGCCCGAAACGTCTGGTTCTTTCGGTGTCCGGGCATTTCTTGCGTTCTGGTGGATATGCCAGAACCCTCCCGAGATGGCAGCTGTCTACTTCAGCCGGAAAAGGGTGTCGTCACGAATGGACGACTTTCCTGCGTCACCCGCGTGACCGAGCAGCTGTGTCTGCCCGACCATCTGCTCCATTCCCTTGAGGACCGAGTAGTGGTCGTAGGCGACCGAGGAGACCCCACCGGCAGTGGTGTAGGGCGTGATCACGATCAGGGGCACCGTGAAGGTGGTGTTGTTGCCCTCGTCCCACGTGATGAGGATGGCGGAGCGGCCGGCCTGGTACGTGGGCGAGCTCAACAGGCTCGGCAGGTAGCCCTTGAGCCAGTTGTCACCGTTCTGGATGCGTTGCGAGATCGTGGTGTTCGGGACGAGGTGCATGATGTGCTGCTTGTTGGGGATCACCAGGTTGAACCTGGCGGACAGCACGTCGGCGTTGTTGGCAGGGAAGGGCTTTGCGTACTGCGGGCACAGGGACTTCTGCGTCCGGGTGAAGTACGGGAAGGGCGTGTGCGTCACCGTGAACAGGCCGGCGCCGCCGGTGTAGCAGTTCCCCTGGCTGTCCTCCGCCCACTCCACGGCACTGCCCGGCTGTGGCGTGTCCATCAGCTCGAAGATGCTCTTGGAGGCCTGCGGCCACGAGCTCGGAGGCTTGTTCGCCGTGATCGGCAGCTGATGGGTGCAGACCCCGTTGGTGTCGGCCTTGTCGCAGCCGGTGTAGCCCGACGTGAGCGCGACGTAGTTCGCCAGGCTGGTGGTCGACAGGGACTGGTCGTTGGTGGCGTAGCTGCACGCCTTGGCGATCGAGTTGATGTATGGCGCGTCGGCCGTGTTGCCGATGATCTTCTTCAGCGGCTTGTTCTCGAACATGATCAAGGTGACGTGGTCCCACGTCGTCGGGGCCGTTCCCTGTGCTGTTCCGCCGCAGGGCGCGGTCGACGTCGTGGTGGCCGTCGCCGTTGTCGCAGGCGCGGTGAGAACGGACGCGGCGACCAACGCCGCCGCGGAGAATGGGATCCAGGATCGCATTGGCATCACTTCCGGGTGTCGGCATCAAGCGTGATTTCCGGCGAGGGCCCGCGCATTGTGCGCGGGACACCGTTGTTTGCCAAAGATATGCCGCGCCGTTTCTTTGGGCAGGCGCTTTCGAGAAGTGATCTCCGGAATTCCGCGGAGTGCTGCCTCCAGGGATCAGCCTCTCGGGATCTGTCGCTCGGGAATTACCTATCGGGGTCGACGTCGACCAGCCCCCGGCCGAAGGCGTCGATACGGCCCCACCGGCCCGGGATGTCGAGCAGCTCGATGCGCCCGAACGACTCGGGCACGGCGGGGTCGACGATGAGGTGCTCGCCGACCGCGTCGAGACCGAGCATGGTCCGCAGGAACAGCAGGGGCGCCCCGGTGGACCAGGCCTGCGGGCTGCACGCCGTCGGGTACTGGACCGGGTAGCCGGTGAGCGAGCGCTCGTACCCGCCGAACGCCTCGGGCAGTCGGCCGTCGAAGAACTCGGCAGAGTCGAGGACCCCGGCGGCGACCCGCGCGGCCTCGGCCTTGAAGCCGTAGCGGCGCAGCCCCCACGCGATGAAGGAGTTGTCGAACGGCCAGACGGTGCCCACGTGGTAGCCGATCGGGTTGTAGCGCGCCTGGTCGTCGGCCAGCGTGCGGATGCCCCAGCCGGAGAACAGCCGGGGACCGAGCAGGTGTGCCGCGATGGTCGGGGCCTTGTCCTCGTCGACGATCCCGCTCCACAGCAGGTGGCCGATGTTCGAGGACAGCGCGTCGACGCGCGCACCGTCGGCATCCAGTGCCAGGGCGTAGTAGTCCCCGTCCTCGACCCAGAAGTCGCGGTCGAAGCGGGCCTTGAGGTCGGCGGCCTGCCGCTCGAGCTCGTCGGCGTATGCCGGGTCGTCCCAGAAGCGCCGCGCGAGCCGTGCCGCCCGGACCTTCGCGTCGTACGCGTACCCCTGCAGCTCGCATGTGGCTCGCGGGTACCCGGGGAGCCGGCCGTCCCGGTAGGAGATGGAGTCCCACGAGTCCTTCCAGCACTGGTTCTCCAGGCCGGTCTTCTCGTTGCGTCGCTGGTAGGCGATGTAGCCGTTGCCCTGCAGGTCGGCGTAGGTGTCGATCCAGCGCAGGGCGGCCCGCGCCTCGGGCTCGAACTGGCGCACGAGCTCGCTGTCGCCGGTCCACCGCTCGTACTCGTCCAGCAGCACGAGCCACAGCGGTGTCGAGTCCGCCGAGCCGTAGTACGGCGAGTGCGGGCGCTCCTGGAACGCCGTCAGCTCGCCGTAGCGCATCTCGTGCAGGATGCGGCCGGGGTCCTCGTCGCGGAAGTCGTCGACGCGGCTGCCCTGCCAGTCGCCGAGGACGTGCAGGGTCGTCTGCGCGAGCTCCGGGACGAACGGGAGGGCCTGGAGGCTGGTCAGGATGCTGTCGCGACCGAACATCGTCATGAACCAGGGCAGGCCGGCCGCGGGCAGGCTCTGGGCGCCGGCGATGGCCGGGGAGAAGCGCAGCGCCGCGAGGTCGACGAGGCTGCGCCGGTAGGTCGCGGCGAGCTGTTCGGAGTCCGTGACCAGACGCGGTGCGGCGCCCAGCCATGCCTCGAGCTCGTCGAGGCGCCCGCGCTGCACGCCTGCGCCGCCGGTGTCGGCAGGCAGGATCCGCGGTCCGTCGGGCCGCTCGATCCGCGGCGCCACGAACAGCTCGGTGCTCCAGGACCCGTGGGGGTCCAGGTGCACCGTGAACTCCAGGCCGCCCTCGTCGACCCGCGTGGGAGACGGCGAGGCGGAGATGGTCGTGTCCCGGTGGAAGGTGTCCCGGTCGTAGGAGATGACCAGGCTGCCCTCACCGACGCGCGTGTCGTAGAAGCCCTTCTTGGGGAGGGCGTCCTTGACCTCGAAGAGGTCGGCGAAGTCGGCCGCCACGTCCAGGCGCACCGTGACGTCGGTCGGACCGTTCTGGTGGTTGAGCAGGGTGATGCTCTCCCGGAAGCCGTTCGCGACGGCGCGCTGCCGGATGACGGTGAGGTTCGCGTTGACGTAGACGCTGCCCGTGCCGAGGACGAGGAAGAACCGCGCCTCGAAGTAGTGCAGGTCGTCGGTCGACAGCGCGGTCAACCGTTGGCCGTCCACGGTGAGCACCCAGCGGGAGAGGAAGCGGGTGTCCCAGGCGAAGAGGCCGCCGGGGTCGGTGGCGGACGTCTCGATGTCGCCGGCGCGGTCGCTCACGACGAACGTGTTGCCCTCGAGGATGCGGACCAGACCGTCGGTCATGACGACCGCCCCTCGTCCGCCGGGCCCCCGGGCACGGACGTCGGAGCGACGTTGCCCGAGAACAACCGCTGGGCGAGCACCATCAGCTCGAGGTCTCCCCGGACCGCCAGCGTGCCACGCAGCAGCGAGGCGACCGCGCTCGTCCGGCCCGTGATGAGGTCGTCGAGCTCCGACCCGCTGCACGTGATGGTGGCGTCCGCGTCCGCCTGGTCGGTCGAGACGTGCAGGTCGCCGTGGTCGATGGTCACCAAGCGGGTCACGGACCCGCCGTCGTCCCCGTCGTCGGTGATCTGGAAGCGGAGCTTGGCCGTCACCCGCTCCAGCATCGGTTCGTGGCCGCGGCGGGCCAGCTGGTCGAAGAACTCGGTGCTGTGAGATGCGCTCTGTGACATGGTCGCCGCCTTCCCGCAGCCAGCCTAACCACGGGGTTCGGGCGCCACTCCCGGATTGCGGACGGTCAGTGGTCAGGGCGCTCGCTGAGCTCGTCCCGCCGGCGGGTGAGGTAGGCGATCTCGGCGCGGTTGCCGGCCAGCTCGATGGCCCGGTCGTATGCCGCCCGCGCCTCGTCGCCGCGTCCGAGCCTGCGCAGCAGGTCCGCGCGGGTCGCGTGCAGCGCGTGGTAGCCGGCGAGGGCCTCCTGCAGGCGGCCCACGATCGCGAGCGCGACCTCGGGGCCGTCGAGCTCGGCCACGGCGACCGCGCGGTTGAGGGCGACGATGGGGGAGGGGTCGAGGCGCACGAGCTGGTCGTAGAGGGCGACGACCTGCGACCAGTCGGTGTCGCGCACGTCGGGGGCCGAGGTGTGCACGGCGTTGATGGCGGCGAGGAGCTGGAACCGGCCGGGCGCGACCCCGGACGCCAGCCGTTCGCGTACGAGCTGGTGGCCTTCGGCGATGAGCGTGGCGTCCCAGGCCCTCCGGTCCTGCTCGGCGAGGGTCACGAGCTCGCCGTCGGGCGCGACCCGGGCGTCCCGACGGGCCTCGGTGAGCAGCATCAGCGCCAGGAGGCCGGCGACCTCGCCGTCGTCGGGCAGCAGCGTGCGGGTCAGGCGGGCCAGCCGGATCGCCTCGGCGGTGAGGTCGGGCCGCAGCGGGTCGCTCCCGGGTCCGCTCGCGAGGTAGCCCTCGTTGAAGACGAGGTAGAGGACGGTGAGCACGCCCGAGACGCGTACGGGCAGGTCTGCCGCGGGCGGCACCCGGTAGGGGATGCGGGCGGCCTTGATCTTGGCCTTGGCCCGGGTGATCCGCTGGCCCATCGTCGACTCCTGGACGAGGAAGGCCCGGGCGATCTCCGGGACCGTCAGGCCGCCGACCATCCGGAGCGTCAGGGCCACGCGGGTCTCCATGGCGAGCGCGGGGTGGCAGCAGGTGAAGATCAGCCGCAGCCGGTCGTCGTCGACGGGGCCGACCGGCGCCGGGGCGTCGTTCACGTGCACGGTGAGGGCCTCCTTCTGCTTCTCGTCACGCTTGCTCTCCCGCCGCAGGCGGTCGATGGCCTTCCGGTTGGCGGTGGTCGTCAGCCAGGCCCCGGGGTTGGGCGGTACGCCGTCCGCCGGCCACCGCTCGACGGCCGTCGCGAAGGCCTCGGCCGCCGACTCCTCCGCGACGTCGAGGTCGCCGAAGCGTCGTGCCAGGGAGGCGACGACGCGCGCCCACTCCTCGCGGTGGGCGCGGGCGACCGCCTCGGAGGCCTCGGCCGCCCGGCTGCTGCTCACCGGGGCGGCGGTCCGGCCGGCACGGGCCCGGTCCACGGGACGGTTCACAGGAACGGTCGCACCTCGACCTTGCGGTTGCAGGCCCTCGAGCCCTCGGCGGCGAGGTGCAGCGCCACGTCTCCGTCGGGCGCCTCGACGATCCAGAAACCGGCGAGCCACTCCTTGGCCTCGACGAAGGGGCCGTCGGTGAACACCGGCTCGCCGCCCCGGTTGTCGACGACCGTGGCCGGCGTCGGCGCCCCGAGCCCGCCGGCGAAGACCCACCGGCCCTGCGCCCTCAGCCTGTCGTTGAACGCGTCGGTGTCGGCCTGCTCGGTCGCGGTGGCCGAGCCGGCGCCGTCGTCGATCACGGACAGCAAGTACTGCATGTGCACCATCTCCTTCGCTCTTCACGGCGGCCTCGTGCCGCCGACCCTCACCCTTGCAACGAACGCGCCTGTGCCGATCCGACACCCGTCGTAAGGGTTTGTTCAAGGGAGTACAGGTCTGCTTGCTGGGCGATTTGTCCGGATCTACGGTCGAAGCCCAGTGACGCCGAACTGATAGGCACGCCATGACCCGTTCCCGAAGTCTGTCGATCCTCACCGCCGTCGCCCTCACCTCCGGCGCGGCGCTGGCCGCCCCCGTGGTGGCTCGGGCCAACCCCGTCCCGACGCCTGACCACCCCGTGTCCCACGAGGACAACCCGCGTGTGCCGGAGGGGGCGCTCTGGACCGAGGAGTACTTTCCCTCCTCCGACGGCAGCGGCGTCGAGCTGCACGCCGACGTGCTGCGGCCGGCCGGGCTGCCCGCCGGCGCCAGGACGCCGGTCATCCTCTCGGTCGGCCCGTACTTCGCCCACCGGGGACAGACCGGTGACGACGGCTTCACCGGCACCGGACCGTCCGCGCGGTTCGACGACCTCATCGAGGGCGCGGACCTCATGAAGCGCGGCTACACCGTCGTCATGGTCGACCTGCGCGGCTTCGGTGGCTCGACCGGCTGCCTCGACTGGGTCGGCCCGGGCGAGCAGGCCGACGTCAAGGCGGCCGTCGAGTGGTCGGCCAGCCGGCCCTGGTCCACCGGCAGGGTCGGGCTCTACGGCAAGTCGTACGACGCCTCGACCGGCCTCGTCGGCGCCAACCTGGCCCCTGCCGGGCTCGAGGCCGTCGTGGCGCAGGAGCCGGTGTGGGACATGTACAACTACCTCTTCAGCAACGGCGTCCGCCGGCCGAACTACCTCGGCACGCCCCAGGCGTACAACTCCATCGCCGGCATCCAGGGGATGGCTGACGACTCACCGAAGTACAAGTCCAACGCCGCCTACGAGGTCGCCCACCCGGAGTGCCTCGCGAACAACCTCACCGACACGCAGAACCCCGACCCGAGCTCCGCGTACTGGCGCGCCCGCAACCTCGCGGCGCAGGCCAAGGGCTCGACGGTCCCGCTCTTCGTGACACAGGGCTTCATCGAGCCCAACACCAAGCCGGAGGACATCGAGACCTACCTCCACAACCACGTCGGCGAGGAACGCGGCTGGCTCGGGCAGTGGGAGCACGTGCGCGGCAACGAGACCGGCTCCGACGGCGTGCTGCGCATGGGCCGGGCCGGCTGGTTCGACGAGGTCATGCGCTTCTATGACGAGCACCTCAAGGGGGTGCGTCCCACCGTCCAGGACCCGGCGTTCGCCATCGAGGACAGCACCGGGACGTGGCGCGCCCAGTCGACGTGGCCGGCGGTCCGGCGCGACGTCGAGGTGCGCCTCCAGTCCGGCAGCTACGTCGACGACAAGGGCCGCGCGCCGGCGCCGACGAGCAGCCTCGCACCCGACACCCGGGACACCGGCCGCTGGGACATGGAGCACGCGCCCGACCTGCCGCCCGCCGCCGGCACGGAGCGCGGCTACGGTCCCAGGCCACGCACGACCGACGACGGCAACGCGTACTACACGTGGTCCAAGCCGACCGCCTCCGACGTCCGCGTCACCGGCACCCCGCGGGTCTCGATGAGCACGAGCGGGCAGGGCAACGTCCTCGTCCGCCTGTGGGACGTCGCACCGGACGGCACGGCCGTGATGTTCGACGAGCAGATGTCGCTCGTGCGCGGCGGCCGCCTCGCCTTCGACCTCAAGTCCACCGACTGGGTGCTGAAGCGTGGGCACCAGCTCGTCGTCGGCATCGGCACCGACACGACCCGGTCGTGGGCCGACACGGCCTCCGGGCAGACCATCACGGCACGCGACGCCTCCCTGTGGCTCGACCTGCAGAGCCCGCGCCGCGACGTGCCCACCCAGGGCGACCGGTCGCCCTACCTCGACCGCTACCTCACGGCCTACACCAGTGCGTGGACGGCGCACGCGCCCGGCAGCTTCCCGCTGACCGTGCCGCAGGGCCGCCACTGAGGCGGGCCAGGCTCGGGGCGTCCTGCCACCGCCACCCGGCAGGGCGCCCCGTCGCCGAGCAGCACCACGACGGTCAGCAGGGCACCGCGGAGGCACCCCTCGCGCGAAACGGTGGGCGGGCCGCTGGGTATGCGGCCCACATGGAGCCCATACCCGAGACGCACGAAGCCCTGGAGGAGCTGGAGCGCTACGGCGACCTGGAGCTGCGTGGTGACCTCGCGCGCCTCGTCGAGCGCGCCAAGGAGCAGGTGCCCGGCCTGCGCGGTGTGAGCCTGGGGCTGGTCAGCCAGGGGCTGATGCTCACCTACGTCGCGAGCGACCTGAACGTCGCGGCCCTCGAGGCCGTCAGGTACGCCGACGACGGCCCGATCGCCGATGCCGTGACCCGTGAGGAGCCGGTGCACCTCGACGTCAACACCCTGCTCGACGAGGAGCGGTGGCAGCTCTACGCGCAGGCCACCGCCGTGGCCGGCATCCAGAGCACGCTGTCGCTGCCCTTCCGTCATGGCGGGGTGGTGACGGGGGCGGTCAACCTCTACGGCGAGGCCCCGGACACCTTCACCGGCCGGGTGGACGAGATGGCCCAGCTCTTCGGGGCCTGGGCCCCCGGCGCCGTCGCCAACGCGGACCTGTCGTTCGAGACGCGCCTGGAGGCGGTCAAGAGCCCTGAGCGGCTCAAGGGCCAGGCCTACGTCGACCAGGCGATCGGCCTGCTCGTCAGCGCCCGCGACCTGGACCCCGACGCCGCCGAGAAGAGGCTGGAGTGGGCCGCTGCCAGGGCCGGGGTGTCCGTGTCCGTCCTCGCCAAGGCGATCGTGGACGCGTTCGGCCCCTAGGCGGGCAGCTCGACGCGGCCGGTCACCCGGCCTCGGGAGGCGCTGGTGTCGGCCGGGAGGGCCGGCGGCCGGGCCGCCCGGAAGATGCTCGCGGTGGCCAGAGGATGAGGAGCGCGGCGGCCACGCCGACGTTGACCACGAGGATCCCGATCGCGCCCGACGCGACGAGGCGGTTGAAGCCCACGACGTCGAACGTCGTGACCGCCAGGGTGACCTCTCCCGACCCTGCCGCCGGTGTCGCCGCGACGCGGTAGTCGGTGAGCCCGGCGCCCATCGGCACCTCGAACGAGCCGACCTGCAGCCCCTCGCGGTGGGGGCCCCAGGTGAACGCCTCGCTGCTCGGCGTCACGGCGAGCCGTCCTCCGTCGGGCGCTGTGACCGAGACGTCGCTGACCGCTGCGCCCTCGAGGCTGAAGACGGCATACGTGCCCGGATGCACCGTGGCGCTGAAACCCGATGCCGGCCCCCGCGCCGCCGACTGCAGCGATGCGGTGACCGCCGTGTCCGCCACCCCGAGGAGCAGGAAGGCGACAGCGCCGGCGGCGATGGCGAGCAGGCCGGCGAGGAGGAAGCGCAACCGGGGCCTGCGCGGCGCATCCGCCGACGTGGCGGCGGGCACCACGGGGCGCGTCGTCGTCATGGGTTCACCTCGGTCCCATCCTCGACCCGCCAGACCCGCGAGGGGCAGGGCCGAAAGACCCGGTGGCTCCCGGGTGATTGCCGGGGGCCGCAGGTCTGTCGGTGACAGGGCGGCAGCGGTTCGTTCGTTAGCCTGCAGGAATGACCGACGCCCTCAGGACCGACCCTGCCACCGCGGCGGAGTCGCCCTCGGGCGACCCGCGCGCCGACCGCGTCGCGGCCGCGGTTCGCACGTGGCAGCGCACGCTCGTCGACCTCGGCGGTCGCAACACCCTCCTGTGGTACCGCGACCTGCCCTCGGGCACGCTCGACCTCACCACGGCCCACCCCGGCGGCGTCTCCATGCTGCTCGCGGGCCGGCGCACCCGGCTGTCCGACCTCGTCCGCGAGCCGGCGGCGTTCGCCGAGGCGCGCCGCCGCGCTCGCGCCATCCGCGCCAAGGCGCTCGAGCTGCGGGAGGAGCGCGGCATCGCGGCCGGCTTCGTCGCGATCGGCATGGCGACGTGGTCCGTGCCCCGCGCGGCGCGCCCGCCGGCCGCGCCCGTCCTGCTGAGGTCGTGCGTCCTGCGCCCCACCGGCGCCGCGCAGGAGGACTTCGAGATCGACCTCGGTCCCGACGTCGAGCTCAACCCGGTGCTGCGCGAGTACCTCCGCTCCGAGCAGGGCATCGAGATCGACGCGGACGCCCTGGCCGACCTGTCCACGGCCGGCAACGGGTTCGACCCCTACCCGGTCTATGCGGCGCTGGGGCACGCGTGCGAACGCGTGCCCGAGTTCGAGATCACCCCGCGCCTGGTCCTCGGCACCTTCTCCTACGCCAAGCTCCCCATGGTCGCCGACCTCGGCCTGCAGCGCGACACCCTCGCCGACCACGACGTCGTCGCAGCCCTCGCCGGCGACGAGTCGGCGCTCGCGGCCGTGCGCCTGCGCCTGCCCGACAGCGAGCCGGATCCCGACCCGGAGCACGAGTACCTCGTCCTCGACGCCGACTCCTCCCAGCAGGCGGTCATCGACGCCGTACGCGCGGGCGCCCACCTCGTGGTCAAGGGACCTCCCGGCACGGGCAAGTCGCAGACGATCGTCAACCTCATCGCCGCCCTCGCGGCCGAGGGCAAGTCGACGCTCTTCGTCGCAGAGAAGCGCGCGGCCATCGACGCGGTCCTCAGCCGGCTCGACCGGCTCGGCCTCGGCGATCTCGTGCTCGACGCGTACGACGGCCCGACGAACCGTCGCGCCACAGCGCAGCAGTTCGCCAAGAGCCTGGACGCGGCCGTCGAGAACGACGCCGCCGACCTCGACCGGACCACGTCGACGCTGCGCGAGCGGCGCAGCCGCCTGCAGGACCACGTCCGCGCCCTCCACGAGGTCCGCGAGCCGTGGGGCGTCTCGGCGCACGAGGCGCAGGAGGCGCTCGTCGAGCTGGGCACGCGTACGCCTCCACCCACCTCGCACGTACGCCTGCCCAGCCGCGAGCTCGCGGGGATCAGCCGCGCCCGGGCGGTCGAGCTGGGCCGACGGCTGCGCGACGCCGCGGGGCTCGGCGCGTGGACGCGCGAGGGCGACGACCCGTGGTTCGGCGCCCGCATCCTCAGCACCGACGAGGCGTCGAAGGCCCTCGACATCACGACGCGCCACAGCACGAGCGGACTCGACGACGTCGCACGGCGGCTCAACGGCATCCTCTCCGAATCTCATGTGCCCGAGGCGAACTCGCTCGAGGACTGGAAGTCCGCCTTCGACACGATGCTCAAGGTGCGCGAGACGCTCGAGGTCTTCCGGCCCGAGGTCTTCGACATCCCGCTCAAGGAGCACATCGCAGCCACCGCCACCCGCGACTGGCGGGACGCGCGCGGCGTCGACATGGGGTGGGTCGCGCGGTGGCGCATCCGCCAGCAGACCAAGCGGCTGCTGCGGCCGGGGCGGCCGCCGGCCGACCTCCACGAGGAGCTCGAGTCGGCCAACGAGCAGCGCGAGCACTGGTTCCAGCTCGTCGGCGGTGGCGGCCGTCCCGAGATCTCACCGCGGCTCGACGAGGGGCTCGCGCTCCTCGGTGACCTGACCGCGGACCTCGAGTGGCTCGACGAACGACTTGCCCCCGGCCCGGACGGGCAGACCCTCACCTCCCTGCCGCTGCGCGACCTCCGCGACCGGCTCGCCGAGCTCGCGAGCCGGCCCGACCGCATCGCGGTCCTGCCGCAGGTGACAGCCGCCCTCGACGAGCTACGCGCGGCAGGCCTGGGTGCCGTCGTCGACGACCTCGCCCGGCGTGGTGTCCCCACCGACCAGGTCACGGCCGAGGTCGAGCACGTGTGGTGGGCCTCGCTGGCCCAGGAGATCACGGTGCGCGACCCGGCCTATGGCGCCCACGACGGGGCGGGACTGCGACGCGACGCCGCCGAGTTCGCCGACGCTGACCGGGCTCACCAGGCCGCCACCGTGGACCGGGTGCGCGGCGCGGTCGCGCGCAACGTCCGCGAGGTGCTCGCCGACAACCCGATCCACGAGGCCCTCGTGCGCGCCGAGGCGGGCAAGGCCCGGCGCCACCGGTCACTGCGCGACCTCATGCCCCAAGCGGGGACGACGCTCACGGCGATCAAGCCCTGCTGGGCGATGAGCCCGCTCGTCGTCGCGTCCACGCTGCCGCCGGGCCGCTGGTTCGACGTCGTCATCTTCGACGAGGCCTCGCAGGTCCAGCCGGCCCAGGCGATCTCGGCGATCTCGCGCGCCCGCCAGGTGGTCGTGGCCGGCGACGAGCGGCAGCTGCCGCCGACGAACTTCTTCACCGTGGTGTCCGACGACGAGACCGACACCGTGGCACCCGAGGACGAGGCCCTGACCGAGGGGTTCGAGTCGGTCCTCGACGTGCTCGCGGCGGCGCTGCCCACCCGCAACCTCAGCTGGCACTACCGCAGCCGCGACGAGCGCCTCATCGCCTTCGCCAACCAGGCGATGTACGACGGCCGGCTCACCACCTTCCCGGGCACCTCCATCGACTCGGCCGTCACCTTCGAGCCGGTCGAGGGGGTGGCCGAGGTGCAGCCCGGCGTCGACGCGATCGAGACGACCGACGGTGAGGTCGCCCGCGTGGTGCAGCTCGTCCTCGAGCACGCCCGCACCCGGCCCTCGGAGTCGCTCGGTGTCATCGCCCTCGGGATCAGGCACGCCGACCGGCTCGAGGACGCGATCACCGAGGCGCTGCGCACCAACCCCGACGTCGCCGGCTTCTTCGACGACTCCCGCGACGAGCGCTTCTTCGTCAAGAACCTCGAGCGCGTCCAGGGCGACGAGCGTGACGCCGTCATCCTCTCGATCGGCTACGGCAAGACGCCGCACGGTCGGGTCCTGCACCGCTTCGGCCCGCTCAACACCGAGGGAGGCGAGCGACGGCTCAACGTGGCGATCACCCGAGCCCGCACACGGATGACCGTCGTGTCGGCGCTGCGGGCGACCGACCTCGACCCCGACCGGCTCAAGGCCCGCGGCGCCCTCATGCTGCGCGACTTCCTGGCGTACGCCGAGAGCCGCGGCAACGCCGGCGACGAGGACACCCTCTTCGCCTCGGCGACGCTGACCCACGACCCGCTGCGCCACGACCTCGCCGAGCGGCTGCGCCGCCAGGGGCTCACCGTCCACGAGGACTACGGCACCGCGAACCACCGCATCGACATCGCCGTCGAGGACCCCTACCACCGCGGGCGCGCCCTGATCGCGGTGGAGACCGACGGCGAGCGGTATGCCGCCCTGCGCAGCACGCGTGACCGTGACCGCCTGCGCCCGGAGCAGCTGGCGCGGCTCGGGTGGGTCCACGAGCGGGTCTGGAGCACCGACGTGTTCCGCGACCCGGCCCGCGAGATCGCACGCATCGTGACGCTCGCCCGCGACTTCTCGCCTGCCGCAGCCGCGTCGGAGCCCGCTCCGGACGACGGCAGCGACGCCCCGGCAGGCCAGTCCTCCGGGCCGGAGGGAGCGGACCCGGGCGAGAGCGGGTCGGACGGTGGAGAGGACGGCATCCCCGTCGCCGGGGACGGCGAGCGCCCCGAGAGCCCCGACGACGTCTCGGCTGACGGGGCGGCGGACCCGACGCCGGCCCCGAGGCGCAAGCGTCGACGCGTGTTCCGCAAGGGAACCGGCGCAGCGGCCGCTGCGGGCGGCGAGCCGGACTCCGGTGAACCGGCGACGGCGCTCCGGCGCAGCAGCGACGAGCTCGACCTCGGCTGGGGCGAGCGCCCGTCCGGCTCGGGTGTCGGGGACCAGTGGCTCGAGGAGCAGCGGCCGCCCCACTACGAGTGAGGCCTCCGCCCTCCTGGTGCGCTGGGACGGGGAGATGGGACCCCAATGGTCGAGTGCCCACTTCCCTGCGCGGGAGGCGCGGGCCGTGGGCCCGAGGGCCGGGACGTCGAGGGGGCGGCTCCCTGTGGAATGCCGGCACCGATGACGGCGTTGTGGGGCGCATGAACACGACGACACCGTTCTCGCTGCGCCTCTCCTGGGCCCAGGGCCTGTTCGAGCGAGGTGACCACCTGGGGGCCGCCACCGCCCTGGCCGAGCTCGTCGACGAGGCGGAGTCCGCACGTCTCGCACCGGCCGACAGCGAGGCGGTGCTGCACTCCGTCACGGAGCTGCGGCTGCTGCTGGCCCGCGCCTACTTCCAGTCCGCCCAGCTCGGGCGGGCGGAGGCCACGCTGCGGCGGGTCGTCGAGGACTCGCCGACAGACTCTTACGCCCACCTGCTCCTGGGGCGCACCCTCCAGCGTGCGGGACGGCACGCGGAGGCGGCCCGTCCGCTGGCCCTCGCCGAGGTCCTCGGCGGCTACGCCAAGCCGCAGGCCTACGGATCCGCCCGCGCGGAGACCACGCCGACGGCCTGATCTCTGCCCGCGTCGACCGAGCACTCTGCGGCACCGCGCGTCCGCAGAGTGCGTGCAGCAAACGGCGACTCGACGTACGAAAGTGCCCACACGTTGACGCGAAGTGCCCACTCGACTGGGGAAGTCGAGTGGGCACTTCGCTGCGGGTTACGCAGCACGCACGGTTCGCCGGGTCAGCGGACGCGCAGGGTGTCGCGGATCTCGGTGAGCAGCATGACCTCCTCCGAGGGAGCCTCGGGCTCCGGCTCGACACCCCGCTTGCGCCGGGCGGCGATGGCGTTCATCGGCACCACGACGAAGAAGTACACCGCGGCTGCCACGAGCAGGAAGGTGATCAGCGCAGTGATGAAAGCGCCGACCGCCACGCCGCCGGGCTTGTACGACGAGAAGTCGGTCTGGTCGCCGAATTTGCCGATGAGGTCCATGATCACCTTCACGAACGCGTTGACGACGGCCGTGAACGCAGTGCCGATGACGACGGCGACGGCGAGGTCGACGACGTTGCCTCGCATCAGGAAGTCCTTGAAACCCTTGAGCATGAAGCGTCCCTTTCTGTGCCCCGGAGGGGAGTTCTGTGCCGGGGTGCACGAGCCTTAGTCGACCTGCCCCGTGGATCCAGCGTCATTGCGCTGCAGTGCGGCCTCCGAGTGACTCGGCGCTTCGGCCAGAGACCCGCGCTCGGGACACTCGGGACGTTTCGGAGCCTACTGCGTCTGACCGGTCTCTCGGCGGAGGGCGACGACGAGGCTCTGGCCTGCCTGCAGCGCGCTGAGGGCCCGCGCGACCTCGCCGGCCTGGCCGGGGTCCAGCGCCAGCACCACCTGGGCGGGCGCAGCTGCGCCGAGACCCTCCGAGTCGTGCGCGTCGTGGACTGCGAGCACCACGACATCGGTGGCGGCGCGGGCTCCGGTGCCCGTGGCGTAGAGGTCGACGTGGTGGCCGGGTCGGACGCCGACGGTGGCGGCGTCGAGCACCGGCACGCTCAACGCCACCCGGTCGTCGGGCTGGCCCGCGAGGAGGTCGTCCCCGACGAGCCTGGCCGAAGTCAGCACCTCGTTGGCCGCCAGTGGACCGGCGGCGACGCGCCCCACTGCCGCTCCGGCCGACGACAGGGCGGCAGCCGGGCGCTGCGCTCCAGGACGCGTCGCGAGCACGAGGTCGTCGGCGGCCAGTCGCTCGCCGGCTGCGACGTCGTGGGCCAGGACGAGGGTCGGCACGCCTGCGCCCCCGGCCGGCGCCGGCCGCAGGGCGCTGACCGTCACCACCACGGCGATGGCGGCGAGCGCCGCTGCCGCCCACCGGCGCCACCGGGCGCGTCGCGCCTGCCGGCGGCGCGGCCCGTCGGGCCAGCTGGCGGCGCGACCGCGGGGCCTGAGCCAGCGTGAAGAGGCCGGTGACCCGGCCATCAGGGCAGCGGGAAGGGCAGCTCGATGCCGTCGAGGCTGCGCCGGCACGGACACGTTGCGGTCTCGTCGGGCTCGTGCGCCGGCATCTGCCCGATCGCGTCGTGCAGGATCGCGCTCAGGTGCTCGACGTTGGTCGCGAAGACCCTCAGGACCTCCTCGTGGCTGACCGCGTCGCCGCCCTCCACCCCGGCGTCGTGGTCGGTCACCATCGCGATGGTCGTGAAGCACATCGCCAGCTCGCGGGCCAGGGCCGCCTCGGGCATCGTCGTCATGCCGACGATGCCGAACCCCGCCTGCTGGTGCATGAGCGACTCCGCGCGCGAGGAGAAGCGCGGCCCGTTGACGACCACGAGCGTGCCGTCCGCGACGACGGGAAGCGGAGAGAGCCGGGCGGCGTCGATCGCGACCTGCCGGCCGTTGGGGCAGTAGGGGTCGGCGAACCCGACGTGGACGACCGGACCCTCGTCCTCGTAGATCGTGTGGGCCCGCCCCCACGTGCGGTCCACGACCTGGTCGGGAACGACGATCGTGCCGGGCCCGTGCTCCGGCCTGAGCGAACCGACGGCACCGGGGGAGAGGACCTGACGCACGCCCACGGCCCGCAGCGCCCAGAGGTTGGCGCGGTAGTTCACCCGGTGCGGGGCGAAGCGGTGGCCCTTGCCGTGGCGGGCCACGAACGCGACGGAGCGCCCCTCGACCTCACCGATGACGAGGGGGTCGCTCGGCGGCCCGAAGGGCGTCTGGACCTCGACCGTCTCGTGGTCGTCGAGGAACTCGTAGAGGCCGGAGCCGCCGATCACGCCGATCTCGGCCCGCGGGCCCGTGTCGAGCGGTCGGGTGGGGGTGGAGGCGGACGGGGTCGTCTGCGCAGTCGTCATGGGGCGAGCCTAGGGGCGGGCACCAGGCCGGCCCCACGGCATACGTCGGCGGGTGGGGACAACGTCCCCGGGGCTCAGGAGGCTGTGGACGAGCCGCCGGACGACGAGGCCGTCGAGGACGACGCCGACGAGCCGGACGTCGAGGATCCGGACGTCGACGAGCCCGACGTCGACGAGCCGGAGGAGTCCGACGAGGAGGTCGAGGAGCCGTCCTTCTTCGCCGCGCCGTCGGCCGACGACTCGGTCGCAGGCTTGGACGCCGCCTTGGACGCGGCACGCGAGTCGGTCTTGTAGAAGCCGGAGCCCTTGAACGCGATGCCCACGGGGTGGATCACCTTGCGCAGCCGCGGCTCACCGCACTCCGGGCACACCGTCAGGGCGTCGTCGCTGAACGACTGGCGGATGTCGAAGGCGTGACCGCAGTTCTGGCACGCGTAGGAGTAGGTGGGCACAGGCAGAACCTCTGGTGCTCGATGAGGGAAGAAGGGCCGAGGGTCAGTCTACGGCCAGCCGGCGAGGCGCCCGCCGCGGCTGATGTCGCGGATGCGCCGCTCCGTGCGCTGCTTGACCCGTGAGGTCGTGACCACGAGCAGTTTGTCGCCGTGGCGGATCGTCGTGTGCGGCTCGGGCACGAAGCCCTCGCCGCCTCTGACCACGAGCGTCACGTTGGCGCCCTTGGGCAGGCGCAGCTCGAAGACCGCGACCCCGTGCAGCCGGGACTCGGCCCCCACGGTCACCTGGATGACGTCGGCGCTGATCTCCATCAGCGAGGTCGACTCGAGGTCGACGTCGACGGAGTGGACCTGCTCGGTGAGCCCGAGCCGCTTGGCCACCCACGGCAACGTCGGCGCCTGGACGATGGTGAAGATGACCACGAGCATGAAGACGAGGTCGAAGATCCACTCGGTGTTCGGTGTGCCGACCACGAGGGGCACCGTCGCGAGCACGACCGGGACGGCCCCGCGCAGGCCCGCCCACGACAGGAAGACCTGGTCGCGCCAGGGCACCCGGAACCACGCCATCGAGGCCAGCACGGACAGCGGCCGCGCGACGAGCAGCAGCACGAGGCCGATGACGATGGCCGGCACGAGCTGCTCGTCGAGGCGTCGCGGGTCTGCGAGCAGCCCGAGCAGCACGAACAGCCCGATCTGGGCGATCCAGCCCATCGCCGTGGCGAAGCTCTGGAAGGCCACCCGGTTGGGCAGGCCCATGTTGCCCAGCACGAGGGCGCAGAGGTAGGTGGCGAGGAAGCCGGAGACGTGGACGGCGGCGCCCACGGCATACGCGAGGACGGTGAGGGAGACGACGCCGATCGAGAAGAGGGCCGAGGACGCGCCCGCGACCCGGTGCAGCACCTGGCCGCCGAGCCAGCCGACCCCGACGCCGACGACGGCGCCCCCGACGAGCTCGAGGGCCGCGTGCAGGAGCAGCAGCCACCACGGGTCGGCGCTGCCGCCCGGAACGCCCTGGGCGGCGAAGGCGACGACGAGGATCACCACGGGCGCGTCGTTGAAGCCGGACTCGGCCTCGAGCATCCCCGAGAGCCGCTTGGGCAGCGGCACGTTGCGCAGCACCGCGAACACGGCTGCGGCGTCGGTGGAGGTGACGATGGCGCCCATGAGCAGCGAGATCGTCCACGACAGCGAGAGGAGGGCATGGGCGGCCACGGCGACGACGAGCACCGACACGACGACGCCGAGCGTCGAGAGCACGGCGGCCGGGGCGACCGAGTCCTTGATGTTGGCCCACGACGTCGTCAGGCCGCCCTCGGACAGGATGAGCACGAGCGCGGCGTAGCCGAGCACCCGGGTGATGGAGGCGTCGTCGAACTGGATGCCCGCGCCGGCGTTGCCGAGGGCCAGTCCGATGCCGAGGTAGATGAGCAGCGACGGCAGGCCCGACCGGACCGAGAGGCGCACGGCGGCCACCGCCACGAGCAGGACGAGCGAGCCGATCAGGAGCACACGCGTCAGGTCGTCGAGGTCCATGGTCGACGACGTGATGGCCGGGTGTGCGGTCAAGGGCTGCTCCTCGGGTGTGCGCCAATCCAACCATCCCGGCACACGCCCGCGGCCACCGGTTCAGCCGCGCCCCGGGCGCGTGTCGACGTCCGGCCGGCCTTGCCCACGGTTCGGCAACGATTGCTGCACCACCCCGCGGGGCGTGGTCGGCGCCCTCGGCCCGGGGCCTAGGCTCGTCGCGTGTCACGGTTGAAGCGCGCCCGTCGGATCGTCCTGCTCGTCGCCGTCCTCGTCGTGATGGCGGTGGTCGCCGTCGGGATCCTGGCCATCGGTGTGGTGCGCCAGTCGTTCCCGGACACCACGGGCAAGCTGTCGATCGAGGGCCTGACGAGCTCGGTCTCGGTCAGCCGCGACGCCCGCGGCATTCCGACGATCTACGCCGACAACGCCCGGGACCTCTTCCAGGCGCAGGGCTTCGTCAGCGCCCAGGACCGCTTCTTCGAGATGGACCTGCGCCGCCACGTGACGGCCGGCCGGCTCTCCGAGATGGTCGGCAGCGCGGGCCTCGAGAGCGACAAGGTGATCCGCGCGATGGGCTGGCGCCACGTCGCCGAGCAGGAGCTGCCCAAGCTCGCTCCCGAGACACGGCAGTACCTCCAGGCGTACGCCGACGGTGTCAACGCGTACATCAAGCGGACCGAGTCGCCCGAGAAGATGTCGCTCGAGTACACCGTGCTCGCGCGCCGCAACCCGGGCTACCGCGTCGAGCCGTGGTCGCCGGTCGACTCCCTGGCCTGGCTCAAGGCGATGGCCTGGGACCTGCGCGGCGACTACAACGACGAGCTGGCCCGCGCCCGCCTGTCGCGCACGACGCGCTCGCTCAAGCAGATCAACCTGCTCTACCCGCCGTATCCGGTGGACCGCAACCAGCCGATCCTGTCGGAGCAGGACTGGCAGCCCGTGGCGGGCGCCGCCGACCAGGCGGCGAGCGCCCAGCCCGCGGCCCTGACGGCGATGCGCTCCACCGACGGCAACGCCGCCATCGACTCCGCCCTCGCGGCGGTCAATGCGGTGCCCACGAGCCTCGGCCGCGGCGACGGGGTCGGCTCGAACTCGTGGGTCGTCGCGGGCTCCCACACGACGACGGGCAAGCCGCTGCTGGCCAACGACCCGCACCTGGGGCTGTCGATCCCCGGGATCTGGACCCAGGTCAACCTCCAGTGCCGCACGGTCAGCCCCGCCTGCCCCTTCCGGGTGTCCGGCTTCACCTTCTCGGGCCTGCCCGGCGTCGTCATCGGCCACAACGACAAGATCGCCTGGGGCATGACGAACCTGGGCCCGGACGTCACCGACTTCTACCTCGAGCAGGTCTCGGGTGAGAAGTACCTCCGGGACGGGCGCAACGTCCCGCTCACGACCCGTGCGGAGGTCATCAAGGTGGCCGGCGGGTCCGACGTGCCGCTGAACGTCCGCTCGACGGTGCACGGCCCGATCCTGTCCGACGTCGTGCCCTCGATCGACGAGGCGGGCGACCGCAGCGTCGTGCGAGGGGCCCCGCAGTCCAACCGGTATGCCGTGTCGCTGGCCTGGACGGCGCTGACCCCGGGCACGACGGCCGACGCCGTCTTCGCGCTCAACCGCGCGTCGAACTGGAGCGAGTTCCGCAAGGCGGCCGCCCTCTTCTCCGTCCCCTCGCAGAACCTCGTCTACGCCGACACCGCAGGCCACATCGGCTACCAGTCGCCCGGCCGCATCCCGGTGCGGCGCTCGGCGACCCCGGGCGCGCCTCCCGGTTTCTGGCCCTCGCCGGGCTGGGACTCGCAGTGGGACTGGAAGGGCTACGTCCCCTTCGACGAGCTGCCCAACACCTTCGACCCGCCGGAGGGCTTCCTCGTCACGGCCAACCAGGCGGTCACGGCGAGCCCGACGCCGTTCCTCACCTCCGAGTGGGACTACGGCTTCCGCGCCCAGCGCATCCGCACGCTTCTCGCCGCGACCCCGAAGGTGTCGCCCGAGACGATGGCCCAGATCCAGGGCGACACGCGCAACACGTACGCTCCGGCGCTCGTCGAGCGGCTGCTGGCCGTGCAGGTCGACGACTTCACGGCGCAGGCCCAGCGCCTGCTGCGCGACTGGGACGGCAACCAGCCGGGCGACAAGTCCCGCGAATCGGCGGCCGCGGCGTACTACAACGCCGTGTGGAAGCACCTGCTCGAGTACACCTTCGACGAGCTCCCGCCCGACATCGCCCCCGACGGCGGCTCCCGCTGGATGGTGGTCATGGACCAGCTGCTGAAGGACCCCAAGAACGACTGGTGGGACGACAAGACCACGCCCGGCGTCACGGAGGGCTCGGGCGAGATCCTCAAGCGCGCCCTCGTCGAGGCACGTCTCGACCTCGCGCGCGAGCTCGGCAAGGTTCCGGCGACGTGGCGGTGGGGCCGGCTCCACGAGCTCGAGCTCAAGCACCAGGTGATGGGCGGCGACGGGGTCCCGCGCGTCGTCCAGGGCCTGTTCAACCGCGGCCCGTTCGAGCTCGGCGGCGGCAACGCCATCGTCAACGCCAACTCGTGGAACGCCTCGCAGCCCGGCTACGGCGTCACCACCGGACCGTCGATGCGGATGATCGTCGACCTCGGCAACCTCGACGCCTCCCGGTGGGTCAACGCCACCGGGCAGTCGGGGCACGCCTACGACGACCACTACGCCGACCAGGTGGACGCCTGGGCCGCCAACGAGACGTTCCCGTGGCCCTTCAGCGAGAACGCGGTGCGCGAGGCCGGCAACGACGAGCTGACGCTCGAGCCGCCCTCGCCGGCCGCAGGACCCTGACCCTGACCGTGGCCGTGGCCGTGGCCGTGGCCGTGGCCGTGGCCGTGGCCGTGGCCGTGGCCGTGGCCGTGGGCCCGCCCGACAGCCGGGGGCGTATGCCGTGTGCCTCCGTCGTCAGCGCAGCCTGACCACGCGCCCGGTGGTCGTCACGTAGCCGTCGACGGGGACGTCGTGCGGGTCGGCCGGCAGGTCCTCGGTGCTCTGCTCGCCCTCGTGGAGCAGGGTGACGACGGGCGTGCCGGGCTCGCGGTGGCGCAGGGCCCGGTCGTAGCAGCCGCCGCCCTGGCCGAGACGGGTGCCGTGGGCGTCGACGGACAGGCCGGGTGTGACGACGAGGTCGCAGCCGGCCAGGGCATCGACACCGAGCCAGCCCTCCCGCTCGTCGGGCCGGAAGGTGCGGCCGCCCCGACCCGGTCGGCGCACGGTGGACTCGTCGGCGCCGGCGCCCGGGACGGCATACCTCCACTCGAGCGAGAAGTCGTCGAGGACGACGGGCACGATGACCTCGTGCCCGGCGGCGAGGAGCGCCGCGACGAGGCACCCGGTCGGCGGTTCGTCGGGTAGCGACTCGTAGACGGCGACGCGGCCCGGGTCGGGCACGAAGCGCAGGACCGCCTCGGCGACGGCCCGGGCCGCGGCGTCGCGTGCACCGGCATCCATCCGGGCGGCGATCTCGCGCCGGCGCGCTCGTGCGACGTGACGCAGGTCATGCTTGCGGCCGGCGTTCATGGCTGACCAGGTTTGCAGAGCGGCAGGATGCGCACGCGGCCCATCGTAAGGTGAGGGCCATGAGTGAGCAGGGGCTGCGCGAGTCCGTCGAGCTGATGCGTGAGCGGGGACTCGGCCCCGAGGCGATCCGTGTCTTCGAGCACTACTTCCACCAGCTGGAGGCCGGTGCCCTGGGCACGATCCCGGAGGACTCGATCGAGCCGCTCAGGGACATCCAGGCGCTCGGCGAGGTGCGGGTCTCCGACGAGGAGGCGCGCGACGCCCTCTCCAAGACGGCCGTCATCAAGCTCAACGGAGGCCTCGGCACCGGCATGGGCATGACCGGCGCCAAGTCGGCGCTCCAGGTCAAGGACGGCCTGACCTTCCTCGACATCATCGCCCTGCAGGTCCTCGCGCTGCGCAGGCAGTGGGGCGTCGAGCTGCCGCTCGTGCTCATGAACTCCTTCCGCACCTCCGCCGAGTCGCTGGCGATCCTCGAGAAGTACCCCGATCTCCCCGTCGAGGGGGTCCCGCTGGACTTCATCCAGAACGCCGAGCCGAAGCTGTGCACCGAGGGACTCGTGCCCGTCAAGTGGCCCAAGGACCCCGAGCTCGAGTGGTGCCCGCCGGGGCACGGCGACATCTACGTCTCGCTCGTCACCTCCGGCGTTCTCGACGCCTTGCTGGCCAAGGGGATCCGCTTCGCGTTCCTGTCCAACTCCGACAACCTCGGTGCCACCTGCGACCCCGACGTCGCGGCCTGGATGGTCGAGCACGGCGTGCCCTACGTGGCGGAGGTGTGCGAGCGGACCAAGAGCGACCGCAAGGGCGGCCACCTCGCCGTGCGCAAGTCCGACGGACGGATCGTGCTGCGCGACACCGCGATGGTGGCCGAGGGGGAGGAGCGCTTCTTCCGTGACATCAAGCGGCACAACACCTTCAACGCCAACAACGTGTGGGTCGACCTCGAGGTGCTGCGCGAGCGCATGACGCAGAAGCAGGGCGTGCTGGGCCTGCCGATCATCGTCAACCGCAAGAACGTCGACCCGTCCGACCCCAGCTCGCCCGAGGTCATCCAGATGGAGTCGGCGATGGGCACGGCGATCGAGGTCTTCGAGGGGTCCGAGGCGATCCTCGTGCCGCGCACGCGTTTCCGTCCGGTGAAGACCACCAACGACCTGCTCGTCATCCGGTCGGACTTCTTCTCCCTCGACGAGAGCTACCGCGTCGTCGCGGCGGCCGACGGGCCCGAGCCCTACGTCGACCTCGACTCGGCCTACCGGTTCGTCTCCGGATTCGAGAAGCGCTTCCCCAAGGGGGTGCCGTCGATGCGTGACTGCACGAGCCTGCGCGTCATCGGCGACCCCGTCTTCGGGCGCAACGTCCGCTGCGTCGGTGACGTCCTCATCGACGGCTACCGCCGCGTGCTCGACGACGCCGTGCTCGGCGAGCCGTCCAACGGCGCAGCGGCCCCCGCGGTGGCCCCCGGCGAGGTGCGCACCGTCGACGAGCATCTCAGGGCGATCCTGTCGACGCTCGAGCCCGCACCGACCCAGCGGACCCCGCTCACCGAGGCCCTCGGCCTCGTCGTCGCGCGCGACGTCCGGTCCGAGGTGGACCTCCCACGGTTCGACAACTCCTCGATGGACGGGTATGCCGTGCGCGCCGACTCGCTCGCCGGCGCTGCGGGCGCGCCGGTGCGGCTGCGCATCGTCGGGGAGGTCGCCGCCGGCCAGCAGCCGACGTTCTCGGTGGGACCCGGTGAGGCGGCCCGCATCATGACGGGCGCCCCGATGCCCGAGGGCGCAGACGCCGTCATCGCCCTCGAGGACACCAACGGGTCGGCCTCGGGAGAGGTCGAGTGCCGCACGCCCGTGACGGCCGGCCGCTACGTCAGGCCTCGCGGCGAGGACGTCACGTCGGGCTCCGTCGTCGTGCCGGCGGGCACCGTCGTCGGCGCCCGCACCCTCGCCCTCCTCGCTGCGTGCGGGCACGCCGAGGTCGAGGTGCACCGCCGGCCGCACGTGGTCGTCATCTCGACCGGCGCCGAGCTGGTGCCGCCGGGACAGGCCTTGGGCCCCGGCCAGATCCACGACTCCAACTCCTCGATGCTCTGGGCCGCGGCCGTGAGCGCCGGCGCCTCCGCTGAGGTCCGCGGGGTGGTCGGCGACTCCGAGGACGAGCTCGTCGCCGTCCTCGAAGACGTCGTCGCGTCCGCCGACGTCGTCGTCACCAGCGGCGGTGTCTCCATGGGGGCCTACGATGTCGTCAAGGGCGCCCTGGCCGGCCGGGGCGTGGACTTCGTCAAGGTGGCGATGCAGCCGGGCAAGCCGCAGGGCTACGGGCTGCTCAGCGGTCCCGACGGTCGGGAGGTGCCGCTCTTCGCCCTACCGGGCAACCCGGTGTCGTCGTTCGTGTCCTTCGAGGTCTTCGTCCGGCCCTCGCTGCGGCGCCTGATGCGGCTGACGCCCGAGAAGCGCCGATTGCGCCCTGCCACCCTCATCTCGGGAGTCGAGTCCTTCGGCGGTCGCCGGCAGTTCGGCCGCGCCGTCGTCTCGCGCTCGACCGAGGGCGCGCTGGTGGCCGTCCCGGTCGACGGCCAGGGCTCGCACTTCGTCGCCGACCTGTCGCGGGCCAACGCCCTGTTCGTCGTGCCCGAGGACGTGACCGAGCTCGTGGCCGGCGAGGTGGTCGACGTCCTCCTGCTGGACCCGGAGTCCTGATGGGCGAGCAGACGGCGTCCGCGGAGGCGTCAGGGCAGTCGTCAGGGCAGTCGTCAGGGCAGGCGTCAGGGGAGGCGTCACGGCAGGCAGACGTCCACGAGCCGCCCTCGCTGACGCACGTTCGGGCCGACGGCAGCGCGCACATGGTCGACGTGTCCGCCAAGGCGGTCACGGCCCGCGAGGCCAGCGCGGCCGGTCGGGTGCTGCTAAGCCCGGAGGCCGTGGCGGCCCTGCGGTCAGGCCGCGTGCCCAAGGGAGACGCGCTGGCGGTCGCGCGGATCGCGGGCATCCAGGCGGTCAAGCGCACTCCCGAGCTGATCCCGCTCGCGCACCCCATCGCCGTCCACGGCGTCGAGGTGGACGTCACGGTGGCCGACGACGGCGCCGACATCACGGCCACCGTGCGCACGGCGGACCGCACCGGCATCGA
Source organism: Terrabacter lapilli (assembly GCF_039531305.1). Taxonomy (NCBI): domain Bacteria; kingdom Bacillati; phylum Actinomycetota; class Actinomycetes; order Micrococcales; family Intrasporangiaceae; genus Terrabacter; species Terrabacter lapilli. Next base: position 14,318 of record NZ_BAAAPU010000012.1, on the reverse strand, counting down.
GATGGAGGCCCTCACCGCCGTCTCCGTCGCGGCACTGGCCCTCATCGACATGGTCAAGGCCGTCGACAAGCACGGCCGCATCACCGACGTGCGTGTCACGGCCAAGTCCGGTGGGCGGTCGGGGGACTGGCGTGAGTGAGGACATCGGCGCCGGTCGCCGCGCCGTCGTGGTCACGGTCTCCACCCGGGCCGCGGCCGGCGTCTACGCGGACAGGTCCGGTCCGGTGATCGTCGAGCGGTTGCGCGCGTGGGGTTTCGAGGTCGGCTTTCCGGTCGTCGTGCCCGACGGCGACGAGTTCGGCATGGCGCTGCGCGAGGTCCTCGCCAGCGAGCCCGACCTCGTGCTCACCACCGGTGGGACGGGCCTGACACCCACCGACGTGACCCCCGAGCAGACCGCGCCCCTCATCGACCGCCTCGTTCCCGGAGTGGCCGAGGCCATCCGGGCCGCGGGGGTCTCCAAGGGGGTGCCCACGGCGATGCTCTCCCGCGGCCTGGTCGGGCTCGCCGGCCGGACCCTGGTGGCCAACCTCCCCGGCTCGCGAGGTGGGGTCGCCGACGCGCTGGAGGTGCTCGAGCCGGTCCTCGGGCACGCCCTCGACCAGATCCCCGGCAGCGACCACCCGGCATGAGGATGCCCTGGCGCCCCCATCGCGATGGGTCGGCGCGGTGGCCGCTCGTGCTGCGCGACACCTCGTGGGAGCCGACCATCGTGCTGCGTCCCCTGCAGGTGGCCGACGAGGCCGAGTGGCAGCGGGTGCGTCGGGACAACGCGCACCACGTCAAGCCCTGGGAGCCGACGCTGCCGCCGGGCGCACCATCCCGGGCCCCGGTCAGCTTCCGGCAGTTCGTCCGGGACCTCGACACCGAGGCGCGCGCCGACCGGGCGCTGCCGTGGTGCATCGAGGTGGGCGGTCGCATCGTCGGCCAGGTCCACCTCTTCGGCATCGTCCGCGCGGCCCAGCAGTCGGCCGCTGCCGGGTACTGGCTCGACGAGTCCGTGACCGGCCGCGGCATCGCCACTCGGGCCGTGGCCCTGGCCATCGACCACGCCCTCGGGCCCGGCGGGCTGCACCGCGTCGAGGTGAACATCCGCCTCGACAACGAGCCCTCGCTCCGGGTCGTCGAACGGCTCGGGCTCCGGGACGAGGGGGTGCGTCGCCGCTTCCTGCACATCGACGGGGCCTGGCGCGACCACCGGTCCTTCGCGGTGACGACCGAGGACCTCGAGGGATCGAGCCTCTCGGCACGTCTGTCACACCAGTAACAGCAGCCTCTTGCGCGACACACCCTGAATGTGCCGGGCCCGCGCTTCGCCGCGTCCTACGGTTGGTCCCGTGCCCGTCAGCAGCCTCGTCTTCGTCGTCATCGTGGCGATCTGGGCCGCGTACCTCGTGCAGCACTGGGCTCGCCGCCGTGAGGATGCGGCCGCCACGCGCTCCATGGAGGACTTCTCGGAGGCCATGCGCGTGCTCGAGAAGCGACCGGCCCTGCCCGTCACCGACCTCAGCACGCCGCGCCCCCACTCGTATGCCGTCAAGCCCGCGAGCGCCGCGCGCGCCACGGTCGACGTCAAGCGGGCCATCCCGGCCGGCGCGTCCCGACGCAGCTCGCCGCTCGTCGCCCGCCGCGGCCATGCACGTGTGCACGTGCCCACGACCGTTGGGACCGACACCGGGGCGGCCCCGCATTACACCGACCACGACATCGCCGACTTCGCCGAGGTGGACCGCATGCCCCAGACCGCACGCCCGACCACTGGTCCCGTGAGGTCCGAGCGCCCCTCTCGCTCAAGCGGTTCCGCTCGCGTCACCGCCTCGGTGCCGGTCTCGCGGCGCCGGCTGCGAGCCGCCCTGCTGCTCCTCGCCCTGCTGTGGGTTCCGGTGTCGGTGGTGCTGACCGTGACGGGCGTGCTGATGTGGGTCTCCATTCCCTTCGCCGTGCTGACCGTCGCCGCCGTGCTGGTCTGGCTGCGTGCCGAGGCGCGTGCCGATCGGCTGCGCTCGACCACGGAGCACGAGCTCGACTCCGCCCAGCCGCAGGCACGCACGTACTCGCGCGGCGCGGCCCCCGAGCGTCCTCGACGCGAGGGACGGGGCTGGCGTCACCAGGGCCTCGAGAGCCACGAGGACTACGAGGGACGCGAGCCGCTCTCCCTGCCGGTCCTGTCCATCGAGGACACCCAGGTCATCCGCAGCACGGTGGTCACCCTCGAGCCCGGGGCGGGGGCCCCGGCACAGTCCGAGAAGCCGGTCGCACGAGGCGTGTTCGACCTGCAGGCGGTGGCCACCGGCCCGCTGCCGGTCGCCGCGGCGCCGGCCCAGCAGGCGCCCGAGGGCAGCTGGAGCCCGGTGCCGGTGCCGCCCCCGACCTACGTCCTCAAGGCGAAGGCGGAGCCGCGCTGGACCGACAGCGGCATCCCCGCGGACGTCTTCGACACCCCGGAGTTCGCCGAGGAGGCGGACGAGCTCGACGACCGCGCCCTCTTCGCGCGGCGCGCCGTCTCCCAGTAGAGCCGCCACACCGGGCGGGCCTTCCAGAGCGAGCAGCTCGACCGGAAGGCGCCGCCCGGCAACGGGCCGGTCTCGCAGCGCGTGACGGCATACGGCCGCAGGGTCGTGCCTCAGGCGGGCACGCGGTCGAGGAACCCACGCACGTCGGCGATGCGGTCCTGCTCGTCGAGGACGAGGACGTCGAAGCCCACGACGACAGGCTCAGCGCCCTCGGGACCGAGGCCCCATTGGAAGCGCACCTGACGGTGGTGCGCGTCGGGCTCGCCGACGGGCGTGAACACGAAGCCGGGGAACTGCGCCTGCACGCCGCCGACGAGCGCCTCGACGCCCTCGTGCCCGCAGACCTCGGCCATCGGGTCGACGTAGGTGACGGCGGGCGACCAGTGCGCCTCGAGGAGGGTGCGCCGGGCATCGGTGTCGGTGGCGTTCCAGGTGTCGAGGTAGCTGCGGACGATGTCGCTCATGGGGAGCTCCTTGGGTGTGTCGGTGAGGTCTGACGGCGACAGCCTCACCCTCGCCCCGTCATGGCGTCGATGACCTCAGAGGTCATGCTCGGTGCTGGCCCCACCCGTCGCAGGGTCCTACGCTGCGAGCCGTGACCACCATGCAGACGGCCGGTCCACGGCCTGCCCAGCGGGCGACGGCGCCCTCGGCACCCTCAGTGGGCCAGCTGCTGCGCACGTGGCGTGAGCGACGCCGGCTGAGCCAGCTCGAGCTGTCGTCACGGGCGCAGGTGAGCACCCGCCACCTCAGCTGCGTCGAGACCGGACGGGCGCAGCCCAGCCCCGAGCTCATCGAGCGCCTGGCCGTGCACCTCGAGGTGCCGCTGCGCTCCCGCGACGACCTGCTGCTCGCCGGTGGCTACGCCCCGCGCCACCGGCCGCGCGGACTCGGCGACGCCGAGCTCGCGCCAGTCATGGACGGCCTGCGGCGGCTGCTGGACGCGCACCAGCCGTACCCGGCGCTGCTCCTCGACGGGCACTGGGACGTCGTCGACACCAACCCGGTCGTCGACCTCATGCTCGCCGGGTGCGATCCCGAGCTGCTCGAGCCGCCCGTCAACGTGGTGCGCCTGAGCCTGCACCCCAAGGGCCTGGCGCCACGGATCCGGAACCTCGAGCAGTGGGCGGGGCACCTGCAGCACCAGGTCCGCAGCCGTGCCGAGCACACCCACGACCCGGTGCTCCACGACCTCGCCGAGGAGGTCGCGGGCTACGTCCAGCGGGCCGGCGGCGCGGGCCCGGGCGGGGGTGCGACCCTCGGCACGGACCTCGGTACGGGCCTCGGTGCGGGCCTCCCGCTGGTGGGACCGGTGCTCGCGCTGGAGCTGCTCGTCGGGGGCGATCTCCTGCGCTTCTTCAGCGTCAGCGCCCGCCTCGAGACGGCCACGGACGCGACCCTGGACGACCTGCACCTCGAGACCTTCCTGCCGGCCGACGTCCGCACCCAGCAGGTGCTGGCCCGCTGACGGTGCCGGCGACTCAGGCGTTCGCCGGGGCGCCCCCCTCGTCGGCGGACTCCGTCATCTCGCGGTCGAGCTCCTCCTGCGACTCGTCGCCGAAGAGGTGCTTGCCGACGGCGTTGATCACGGCGGCGAACGGCACGGCCACCAGGGCACCGACGATGCCGGCGATGATCGAGCCGGCCGCGATGGCGAGGATGACCGCGAGCGGATGGACGCTGACAGCCTTGCCGAGCAGGAAGGGCTGGAGGACGTGGGCCTCGAGCTGCTGCACGCCGATGACGACAGCGAGCATGATCAGGGCGATGCCGGGGCCGTGGGCCACGAGGGCGAGCAGCACCGCGACCGCGCCGGAGAGCAGCGCGCCGACGATCGGGATGAACGCGAAGATGAACACGAGGATGCCGATGGCGAAGGCGAAGGGCACCTTGAGGATCGCCGCGCCCACGCCGATGCCGATGGCGTCGACAAGGGCCACGATCAAGGTGGCCCGGACGAAGGCCGACATCTGGTGCCACGCGATGACGCCGGAGGAGTCGATGCGCCGGCGGGTGGCGCGGGGAAAGAGCCCGACGACCCACGACCAGATGCGCGGGCCCTCGTAGAGGAAGAAGAAGAGCGAGAAGAGCGCGATGAACAGGCCCGCGACGAAGTGCGTCGCGGTGAGGCCGACCGACGTGGCCGTGTCGCCGAGGTTGCCCGAGCTGCTGACCTTCTCGCGGATGGTGTCGAAGTAGGAGTTGAACTGCGCGTCGGTGATGTGGAAGGTCGTGCGCACCCAGTCGCGGACCGTCTCGAGGCCGGCGGCGACCTGGCCGGTGAGGTCGGCGAAGCCGCTGCTGAACTGCGAGCCGACCATCGTGAAGAGGGCGCCCACGAGGACGATCGTGCCGACCAGGGTGAGACCGGCGGCGGCGCCGGGCTTCATCCGGTGCTGCAGCCAGGTGGCGACGGGGCGCAGCAGCGCGGTGAGCAGCAGCGCGATGGCGACGGGCACGATGATCTCGGACACCGTGCGCAGGGCCATCGAGAGCAGGTAGACGAAGGCGCCGATGAGCAGCAGGCGCCACGACCAGTCGGCAGCGACCCGGATGCCGGCAGGCACGGCGGCTGCCTCCACGCCCGAGAGCCCGTCGTCGGTGGGGCGGGAGAGGCCGTCGGAGGGGGCTGCGTCGTCGGGGACACGACGAGCGAGGGGCGCCGTCGCGTCGGACAGGGTGCCGGAGCGGTCACCAGGGTTGTGAGTCACCGTCCAACCGTATGTCGCCGGGCGCGCTCGTGCGCGCAGCACCGGCCGACCCCGGCGGGCCGGCTCTCCCACGTGCCGGCCAGGCCCGCTGCTGCCTACCCTCGAGTCATGAGCACACCGGTCGACGGCGCCCCTCCCACTCTGGCCGTCACCGGCTCCACCGGATGGTTGGGGGGCCTGGTGGCCCACGACCTGTCCGCCCGCGGCGTTCGGCAGCGGCTGCTCGTGCGCGACCTGGCCCGGGCTCCGCGTCTTGCCGGATCGGTTGCCGCCCGGTGCAGCTACGGCGACGGCGAGGCGGCGCGTGCGGCGCTCGAGGGTGTCGAGATGCTCTTCATGGTCTCGGCGGCCGAGAGCGCCGACCGCCTGGAGGGGCACCTCGCCTTCGTCGACTCCGCTGCGGCCGCCGGGGTGCGGCACGTCGTCTACGTCTCCTTCTTCGGCGCCGCACCGGACGCGACCTTCACCCTCGCCCGTGACCATGCCGCCACCGAGGAGCACCTCCGCGCCTCCGGCCTGGCCTGGACCTTCCTGCGGGACAACCTCTACCTCGAGTTCGTGGACCAGTTGGTCGGCCAGGACGGCGTCATCCGCGGGCCCGCGGACGGCGGGCGGGCCGCGGTGGTGTCCCACGAGGACGTCGCCCGGGTGGCGACGGCGGTGCTGTTGGACCCTGCGGCGCACGCGGGTGCGACCTACGACCTGACAGGCCCGGAGGCGCTCACCTTCGCCGAGATGGCGCAGGTCGTGAGCGAGGTGACCGGTCGCGACGTGCGCTTCCACGACGAGAGCCTCGAGGAGGCGTACGCGTCCCGCGCCGTCCACGGGGCCCCGGACTGGCAGGTGGACGCGTGGGTCTCGACCTACACAGCAGTGGCCCGCGGGGAGCTCGACGGGGTGAGCGGTGACGTGGAGCGGCTCACCGGCCGCCGGCCGGTGTCCCTCCGCGAGCACCTCGCGGCCCAGCGACGCGCCTGATCAGCCGACGAGGTCGGCCGTCTGACGGGCGATCGCGAGCTCCTCGTTGGTCGGCACGACGGCGACGACCACCATGGCCCCCGTCGGTGAGATGACCCGAGCGATCTTGGAGCGAGCCGCATTTCGCGCACGGTCGACCTCGATGCCCAGTCCCTCCAGGCCGTCGGTCACCGCCGCGCGGACCGAGACGCTGTTCTCGCCGACGCCGGCGGTGAAGACCAGCGCGTCGATGCCGCCGAGGATCGCGAGGTAGGCGCCGACGTAGTGCTTGAGCCGGTGCACGACGACGTCGAAGGCCAGCCGCGCGCCGGCGTCGCCGGCGGCCAGCCGGTGCTCGAGCTCGCGGAAGTCGTTGACGCCGCTGAGCCCCAGCACCCCCGACTTCTTGTTGAGCAGCGTGTCGATCTCGTCGAGGGAGAGGCCGGCCTCGCGTCCGAGGTAGGCGTGCAGCCCGGGGTCGACGTCGCCGGAGCGGGTGCCCATGACCAGGCCCTCCAGCGGCGTGAGCCCCATGGAGGTGTCCACCGCGTGTCCTCCGCGCACCGCCGAGGCGGAGCACCCGTTGCCGAGGTGGAGGATCACCTGGCGCAGGTCCTCGACGGGCCGGCCGAGCAGGTCTGCCGTCGCCTGCGCGACGTACTGGTGGGAGGTGCCGTGGAAGCCGTAGCGGCGGATCGCGTGCTTCTCGGCCAGGTCGCGGGGCACCGCATACGTCGACGCCTCGGGCGGGAGGGACGCGAAGAAGGCGGTGTCGAAGACGGCGACGTGCGGCACGTCGAAGCGCTTCCGGGCCGCCTCGATGCCGATGGCGGCCGCCGGGTTGTGCAGCGGCGCAAGGGCGCTCAGCTCGCGAATGCGGTCGAGCACCTCGTCGTCGATGGCCACCGGCTCGGAGAAGCCGGGACCGCCGTGGACGACGCGGTGGCCCACGGCACGCAACGACAGCCCCTCGAGGTCGATGCCCTCGCCGCGCAGCCGCTCGGCCATGGACTGCAGCGCCGCGGAGTGGTCGGCCACCTCGCTGCCCGACTCGCCGATCCGCTCGACGAGGCCGCGGGCGCGTACCTCGCCGGTCTCGGGCACCACGAGCTGGTACTTCAGCGACGAGGACCCGGCGTTGAGGACGAGGACCGGACGCTCGCTGGGGGACTCGGTCACCGCTGCTCTCCCTGCTGGCTCGAGGTGGCCTGCGCCTGCACCGCGGTGATGGCCACGGTGTTGACGATGTCGTCGACCAGGGCGCCGCGCGAGAGGTCGTTGACCGGCTTGCGCAGGCCCTGGAGCACGGGGCCGACGGCGACGGCGTGCGCGCTGCGCTGGACGGCCTTGTATGTGTTGTTGCCGGTGTTGAGGTCGGGGAAGACGAACACCGTGGCGTGACCGGCGACCTCGGAGCCGGGCATCTTGGCGCGGCCGACGACCGGGTCGATGGCGGCGTCGTACTGGATGGGGCCGGCGAGCGCCAGCTCCGGGGCACGCTGCGCGACGAGCTGCGTTGCGGCACGGACCTTCTCGACCTCGGCGCCGGACCCGCTGGAGCCGGTCGAGTAGGACAGCATGGCGACCCGCGGCTCGATCCCGAACTGCTGGGCCGTCTGCGCCGACGAGATCGCGATGTCTGCGAGCTGCTCCGCGGTCGGGTCGGGGATGACGGCGCAGTCGCCGTAGACGAGCACCCGGTCGGCGAGGCACATGAGGAACACGCTCGACACGGTCTTGACACCCTCGGCCGTCCTGACGAACTCGAGAGCCGGCCGGATGGTGTGGGCCGTGGTGTTGACGGCGCCCGAGACCATGCCGTCGGCGAGGCCGAGGTGGACCATCATCGTGCCGAAGTAGGAGATGTCGGTGACCACCTCGCGGGCGCGCTCGAGGGTCATCCCCTTGTGGGCCCGCACGGCGGCATACGTCTGCGCGAAGCGCTCGACCAGCTCGGGGTCGGTGGGGGAGACGACGGCCGCGGCGTCGAGGTCGAGCCCGAGGGCGGAGCCGCGGGCGCGGACCTTGGTCTCCTCGCCGAGGAGGGTCAGGTCGGCGACGCCGCGACGCAGCAGCACGTCGGCCGCCTGCAGGATCCGGTCGTCCTGGCTCTCGGGCAGCACGATGTGCCGGCGGTCGGAGCGGGCGCGCTCCATCAGCTGGAACTCGAACATCAACGGGGTGCGCACCTCGGACGCCGACACGTCGACGGCCGCCAGCAGCGCCGCCTGGTCGACGCTCTCGGAGAAGAGGCGCCGCGCGGTCTCGATCTTGTTGCGGGAGGTCCGCGTCATCGGGCCGCGGACCTGCATGAGCTGCTCGGCGGTGCGGAACGTCCCGTCGTCGGTCAGGGCGATCGGCAGGTCCTGCTGCACGCCGGCCGACAGGCGCGCGATCGTCTCGGGAATGGCGTAACCGCCGGTGAGGATGATCCCGGCGAGCGTCGGGAACGTGCCGGACTGGTGGGCCAGCATGAGGCCGGGGAGCAGGTCGGTGCGATCGCTCGGTGCGATGACGGTGACGTCGGGGGTCAGGCGGGCGAGCACGTTGGGCAGGCTCATGGCCGCGACGATGAGGCCGAGGCTGTCGCGCTCCATCCACGACTCGCTGCCCAGGACGAGCTCCGCGCCCACAGCGTCGGCGAGCGCCCGGAAGCTCGGTGCAGACAGCAGGGGGTTCTCGGGGATGGCGGCCGTGACCGGGAAGGGGAGGGTCTCGAGCGCCTTGCGCACGTCGTCGAGCGCCGCCGGCTCGACGCGGTTCGCGATGACGGCGACCGTCTGGGCGTGGTTGGCGCGCAGCTCGGCGACGGCGCTGTCGGCGGCGACGCGGATCTGCTCGGGGGTGCGCTCACGGCCGTGGACGACCAGGACGACCGCCGAGCCGAGGTTGGCGGCGATCCTCGCGTTGAACGACAGCTCCGTGCCGGTCGAGACGTCGGTGTAGTCGGAGCCGAGGACGAGCACGACCTCGAAGCGGGCGCTGAGCGCGCCGAACCGCTCGACGATGCGGTGCAGGGCCTCGTCGAGGTCGTCGTGGGCCTCGGCGTAGGTGACGCCGAGCGCCTCGTCGTAGGCCTGGTCGATCCCCGGCTGGCTGACCAGCATCTCGACGATGTGGTCGACCTCGTCGTCGGGCCCGGTGCCGCCCAGGGTGGTCAGGGGCCGGAAGACGCCGACCGACCCGACTTCGCGGATCAGGGCGTCGAGCAGGCCCAGGGCGACGGCTGACTTGCCCGTGAGGCCCTCCGGGGAGGCGACGTAGACGCTTCGGCTCACGACCCGAACCTATCGGGCGTCAGGCGGTGGTCCGCACGCCGAGGCGCTGGAGGAGGCGCACCGCGTCGTAGGGGGCGTGGCCCTTGGCGTCGTTGTCGAAGTAGACGTGCACGTCGTGACCCTGCTCCATCCAGTAGCGGCACGTCCGGGCCCACCGGTCGAGCGACTCGTCCGTGTAGCCGCTCGCGTAGAGCTCGGTCTCGCCGTGCAGCCGGACGTAGCGGAAGTCGCTGGTCGCGTCGTCCATGACCGGCCACTTCCCCGCGCTGTCGGCGATCACCATGGCCACGCCGTGCTCGGCGCACAGCTCTCGCGCCTCGTTGGTGTCGAAGCTGTCGTGCCTGGGCTCGAGAGCATGCCGCACCGGGACGTCGACCTCGCAGGTCGTCAGGACGCGGTCCTCCTTGAGCTTGTCGTCGTGCTTCTCGGCGAGACGTGCGGCCTCGGACGTCGAGCGGGGCAGCAGCTCGAAGAATGGTCGGATCCGTTCGGGGTCGAAGTGCACCCGCTCCGGCAGCTGCCACAGGACCGGCCCGAGCTGCGGTCCCAGCGCCAGGACGCCGCTCGCGAAGAAGTTGGCCAGCGGGGTCTCGACGTCGCGCAGCGCCTTCATGTGGGTGATGAAGCGGCCGCCCTTGACCGCGAAGTCCACGTCGGCGGGCACGGCCGCCCGCCACGCGGCATACGAGCTCGGTCGCTGGAGGGAGTAGAAGGAGCCGTTGATCTCGATCGAGGTCATGCGCTCGGCGGCATACGTCAGCTCGAGCCGCTGCGGCAGGCCCTTGGGGTAGAAGTCGCCGCGCCACGACGCGTAGCGCCACCCGGAGACGCCGATACGTGCGTGAGGCATGCCCGACCCATACCCGGGGTGGGCCCCGCGAGAAAGACAGAAGGACCGGACAACGAGCTCGTCCGGTCCTTCCGCACCTGGTGCAGCTGAGGGGATTCGAGCCCCGGACCTTCTCATTGGGCGGGGACAGGGTGATCGACGCGGAGCGCGCAGCCTTGCCCCCGGCGGCTGCGATCAGGTCGCCGGTCTCCTCGATGGTCTCGGGACGGTCCATGTCCGAAGGTCCGGACGCTCGACCCGATCGTCGTGTTGCGTCGACGAACGCCCCTGCCCCGGCAAGCTCGACGGCAGGAGCTCGCCCCGCGCCACGTGGCACCGGCCATCAGCGCCGTGCGGCCCGAAAGGTCGACGTCCAAGCTCTTGCCTCCGTCCCCTGGTGCACCGAGCGTGCCAAGCCATCCGCCAATCACGCCAGAGCGGCCCGAGACACCGCCCCTCTCCCGCACCATTCCCTCCCAACCGCGGCCCGCGGATGTCTCGTGCTGGCTGATTTCAGTTACGCCACCGCGGCAGGCCGGGTCAGGCATAGGGTCCGGTCCATGGACATGCTGACAGGGGAAAAGATCGCCGAGGCCGAGTTGGCCGACTGGCGCAAGCTGGCCCAGGGACTGCACGCTCGCTACCTCGTCGACGACTTCGCCAGCGCCGCACGGTTCGTCACGGCGGTCGGCGAAGCGGGCGACACGCTGGGCCACTACCCGCGCGTGTCGATCGGCACCGGCCACGTCGACCTCAAACTGGTCAGCGACGACGCCATCTACCGTGACGACGACGGCACCGAATACGTCGTCGAGTGGGTGACCCAGCGGGACGTGGACCTCGCACGCCGGATCACCGAGATCGCTACCGAACACGAGCTCGAGGCCGACCCGGCCTCGGTCAGCCATATCGAGCTCGGCGTCGACACCGCGCGCTCCGCGACCATCGCCCCGGTCTGGGCCTCCCTGCTGACCGGCAGCGCCGAGTCCCAAGGCCGCGGGACCCCAAGCGATGAGATCCGCGACGCCACAGGCCGGGTACCGAACCTGTGGTTCGGTGACGCTGACGGGCACGAGCGACCTCAGCGCTTCCACGTCGAGGTCTATGTGCCGCCCGAGGTCGCCGAGCAACGGATCGCTGCCGCGGTCGCAGCGGGAGGGACCGTCGTCGACGACAGCGACGCACCTTCGCTCACCGTGGTGGCCGACCAGGACGGCAATACCGGAGTGGTCTGCGTCGCTACGTCCGCTGCGAAGACCGTCGATTCAGCCTGAGGCTCAGCGCATCCCGGCACGAGCGGTCGGTGGCATGATCGTGAAACACCCCGGATCGCGGGCGGTCCTTGGTTTGAGGGCGCCGGCACGCGCGTCTTGGCACACTCCGGACATGGGCGCAGCGGGCTTGCCGGTTCCGACTGTGAGGCGATGACCGCGATGACTGCTGCTGACGAGCTTGTCGGACGCGGCACCGTCTTCATCGGCCGGGTCCATAACTCGCGCCGCTGGAGGGCGCACTGGGAAGGGTCCGAGGCCGGCGGGCCCGGCGTCGAGGGCAGCCGGTTCATTGAGGACGGTGGCAAGTTCGACTAAGTGCGGTGCCGGTGCTGACGTCGTGGATGGCGCAGACTGAAGTGGTGCCTCTGGAACACCTGCACGGCGATCAGCGTCGGGCATCGTCGTTCGGGTCGGTCGCTTCGACTTACGACGATTTTCGGCCTGACTATCCGCCTGCACTGTTCGACGACCTGCTAGCCGAGCCGGTCGGCACAGCGCTGGACGTGGGCTGCGGCACGGGCAAAGTGGCCGTCGAATTGCGCCGACGCGGTGTCACGGTGCTCGGCGTCGACCCCGACCCGCGGATGGCAGCCGTCGCCGCCGAACATGGCGTGGACGTGGAGGTGACTCAATTCGAGCGGTGGGACGACGCGGGACGACGTTTCGACCTGATCACTTGCGGCCACGCTTGGCATTGGGTCGATCCGGCGAAAGGGGCCGAGGCGGGCTCGCGCGTGCTAAGGCCCGGTGCTCGCATCGCCCGCTTCTGGAACTACCACGTTGTACCTCCGCGCCTACTGAGGGAGTTCGAGGAGGTCTACGCCGATCTGGCGCCAGCACTCACGGTCATCGGCCGCGATCCCAGCCGGGACAGCGCCCAGGCTGACCCCCTGGGCCGGCACACTGCGTTCGTGACAGCGAGACCGCGCACCTACCGCTGGGTCCGTCGACTGACCAGCGACCAGTGGTCCGGCTTGATCTCGACCTTCAGCGATCACCAGCTGCTGGGCCTCGAAGCTCTGTTCCGACTGACCACCGCGCTGGAGACGGTGATCCAACGCCACGGCGGCATCGTCACGGTCAACGGCGGCACCTACCTGCAGCTGGCCAGGCGCGTCTGATCCCAACAATCCTCCAGGCTGGCCCGAAGCGAGTGCACGCGCTTGCGCCAAGATTGAAGGCGTGAACCCGTTTGTCACCAGCGTCCTCCTGGTCGTGTTGGTCGTTGGGGCTGCGAGCCTGTGGGTGCTGCAGGATGCCAGGTCAAAGGTCGAGCGCCACCGACCCGTCGTCGCGACCATCGGCGACCTCACCACTGACAAGCCCGAGGTGTGGGCGGCCCTGTGTTTGCTGGCAGTGGTGCTGTTCCTGCCGATGTACCTGGTAGCTCGAAGCGCGGAGTAGCCTGACGAGAGCAACGCGGCGTGGACCCGGCTGCGGCACCTCGGCTCGCGCCGCGAGGAGCTGCTCGAGGCGCATGTCGCGGCCGTGCAGACGATCCGGGACCTGCTCGAGTGCGTGTGGCCGGCCGCCCTCGAGGCCGCGAAGCACCCGTTCCGCTCGACCACCTGGGTAGCCGCCGTGACCGTCGTCGTTCGCCGTGACGCCGGTGACCTGGACCGGACCCGGCGGCTCGGGCTGGCCCGGTTCGAGCGCGCTGTCCGCGCGGAAGTCACCCGCCGGGGCAGGGCCCGCCCGTGCCTGCGGATCGTCCGCCATGAGTTTCGCGCGGGCGTCGTCCCAGTCAGGCCCAGACGGCTGTCGCTGCCGCGATCCTGCGCCAACTGTACGCCGTCGTCACCCATCAGCGGGCGTGGGACCCGGTCCTCGCTGCCCACGGCACCACCGCGTGGAAGGAGACCACGGGCATCGCTGCGGCGTAACGACTTCCACCAGCAAACCATCAGCACCCGGTCACTAGCCCGAGGCGTTGAGCACCCAAGAGCTGGGGCGGGGTGAGCCTTCCGCGGCATCGAGAACCCTTCGCGGTATCTCGTCGCTCATCACAGGCCGCCCCGTCCCGTCGTCCACACAACCCGATCACAGACTGCCGAGCACGACCTCGAGCTATGCAGGGACCGACGACGAGACACCGGCACCCGCCCAAACTCTTGACGCTAAACACCTCACGCTGACGAGCGGACGTCGGGAACCGCCCGTAACGCGGAAGCGCAGAGTCAGGTGGTGGCGCCGCTCGAGCGAGGCCATCCGCGCGACGTGGGCATAGGGGCGTGAGGGCACCGGTTCTCGGCGACTGGTGGTGCCAGGTTCCCTGGTTTGCGCGGGCCCACATCGCCGGGCTCCGGGGGACCGCGTGCGCGGGTCGCGGGTCAGGGCATGATCCCTGCACTGACCGGCACGTCACGCTGCTTGCCGCAGTCGAGGCACTCCTGGTAGCGGGCCCCGTAGTCCGCGCTGTTCGGGTAGCGGTGCGTGCGCCAGCGGTGCCAGAGGTGCAGGCGGCACCACCATCGTCCAGGGCGGCGCAGCTCCTGGCCCGGTTCCCGGTGCGTGGTCTCATCCATGGGCGTCTCACCCTCCTTGCTGATCATCACCGCAGCGAGGCAGCCCCCGCTGCATGCTTGAATTCTACCTAGGGGCTAGGTAGAGTTCAAGCATGACTTCCGCGCCACGAATGACGCTGACCACGCAGCTCGTGCTGCGTGCCCTCCTCGCAGAGCCTGGCGCCGAGCTCTACGGGGCACAGATCGGGGACGCGGCAGGGCTGATGAGCGGGACCGTGCACCCGATCCTCG
>NZ_BAAAPU010000011.1:221450-503995 GCF_039531305.1 Terrabacter lapilli | reverse complement strand
CGGACCCGCCACCACTCACCCTAGAACCGCGCTTCCCGCCGCGTCTTGACACAGAGGGGAGCCATGACAGGAAGACTGCTTCAGCTTCACTAGCGACGCTCGGACATCACTGAGCGACGGCGACCACGACCACGACCCGATCTCCTTTAGGGGTCGGTCGTGGTCGCAGTCGTCACGAGTCCCCCCAGGTCATGGACGTGACGTTGCGCCCTAGGTCGAGCAGATCTCGCCCCCACGGCGCCCGTCGGCAGGGGCCACGGAGGGCTGAGGTTGCTCAGCCTGCCGCCCGCGCGCCTCGGCGTTCAGTGTTTCTGGTGGTCGGCAGTCGAAGCGCCTGAGCCGTACCTCGCGTCGCAGTTGTCTCCAGGGTCGAGCTGGCCCCTGCTCGGGCACGCCCCAGGAACCGCTCCTGAACGCAAGAAAAGCCTGCCTGGCCGGCTCCGCCCGTCACAAGGACGAGAGGAGCCGGCGGAGGTGGTCAAGTGGTGGGTTCTTGAGGATCGGAGTGGGCGAGGGCCCGATACACCGATGCGCGGCTGACGCCCACTACCCGAGCGATGGAGGCGACGTCATGCTCACGGCTGTCGTACATGCTCCGGGCGACCTTCAGCTTCTCGGGCGTCCAGACGGTGGGCCTGCCACCGTTGCGGCCACGGGCGCGAGCCGCCGCCAGGCCGGCCAAGGTTCGTTCCCGGATCAGGTCACGCTCGAACTCGGCCAAGGCGCCGAAGACGTGGAAGATGAGCTTCCCGCCGGGCGTGGAGGTGTCGATGCTTTCGGTCAGGCTGCGAAAGGCGACGCCCCGGCCCTCGAGTTCCTGGACGGTGTCGATGAGGTGACGCAGGCTGCGGCCCAGACGGTCGAGTCGCCACACCACGACGGTGTCCCCTGGTCGTAGTTGATCGAGCGCGGGTCGATGTTCGATCTTCCCGGAAGCCTTGTCCGTGAAGATGCGCCGGCAGCCGGCGGTTTCGAGGGCATCTCGCTGCCAGGCGGCGTCCTGCTCAAGCGTGGACACTCGTGTGTACCCACCTTCATCCAATTTTCTCGGGTAGGTACGGCGCTTGGGGAGTGAACCTAGACTGGTGGTAACGGCATCGCAATCGTTTGGAGGTGCGATGAAGTATTGCGCGTTTCGGACTCTCGGAACTTTCGTCGCATTGGGCGTTCTCGCGATCAGCGCAGGATCCTGCCAGTCAGGAGGGACGGCAAGCAGATCCGAGCCGGCCGCCTCGGTGTCTGCCCCAGCCACGGCCTCGGCCCCAGCCACAGCCTCGGTCGCCGTGTCAGTGCCTCAACCACCATCTGCAGCAGGGATTGGGTCGAGCCTTGTGGGTCACACATGGAGGACCAAGCCTAGTCCACAGTGCCCGTACCAGCCATGGGCAATCACGCAAGGCGATCAGGGCCAAGGAATCGTGGACCGCACCTTTGCATTCGCGCCTGACGCAATATACGCGCAGGACACCTATGACCCGCCAAACCCTAATCAAAGTGGCGCCTGGACGATGACCTACAGCCTGCAAGGCGACACGCTAACCGTACGGATACCTAACGCGGTGATCGATCCCACACGCTCGTATGTTGTCACTCAGCCGTCTGCAAATGAGATAAAGCTCGCCTCGACCACGATATACGGGCAATGCGAACTCAGCAGCGTCGGTTGATCGGGCCGCATGAGTCCGGCCATCCCATGGTGGACCTGTTTGGCTTGGCCGTTTGCGGGGCTGACGCCACCGTATGGCGTGCCGGAGGACGGTCACGGCCAACTCTGGTATCAGCGCTCTTGTTCCTGCTCATGCTGTTCACGGTCGGTGCTTGCACTACAGCGAGCCAGCCGAATCCTGCCGCGACGGGTACGAAACCCGCCTCCACGACGCCAACTGCAGCTGACAGCGGCACGCAATTCGGCGGCCCCTCGCCCACCTCAGATGCCGTGAGCTCAGCGGAAGAGAGTGCCACGTCCTCCGCTACCCCCACTGCCGGGGTGGCGGGTCAGATCGCCTACCGACTTGCCGATCTACAACCCGTGTCGTCCATGGGGAACTGGGCGAAGGCCAGCACAACGATCAACGGCGTGCTATTCGCTAACAGCATCGTGATCGACTGGGCAGGGCTCGCCGACGCCCAAGGCCAAGCGTCTCAAGGCGAGTACAACCTCGAGAGACGTTGCTCCGCTTTGACCTTCACCGCCGGCATCGCCGACGACGCCCCAGCCGACACGGCTGCTCAGTTCCGCGTCTACTCCGACGATGTCCTACTTGCCCAGTTGTCCATTCCATTCGGGCATGACATGCACCGGTCCATTTTGCTACCGCGCACACTGCGATTGCGGCTGGTCGCCTTGGCCGAGAGCCATGCCGCGCCAAAGGCGGCCTTTGGTGACGCGACGGTGTACTGCTCGCGACTGGACTAAGCGGGCCGAAGGGAAAGCGCGAACGGCACGGGTGGCAACTGAAGGTAGGCAGCCACAGTGTCGGACTCCGCCCCTTGCTGGTGCGCATGGCACCCGTGCGAGCGGGCGTGGCGGCTGGCCCTCTCATCGGTCGAGCGCCTTCGGGTAGGACTGCCTCAGGGCCCGATACACCGAGGCCCGGCTGACGCCGACTACGCGAGCGATGGCAGCGATGTCGTGCTCCTTGCTCTCGTACATGTCCCGGGCAACCCTTAGCTTCTCTGGTGTCCAAACGGTGGGTCGACCACCGCTGCGTCCACGAGCACGAGCCGCCGCGAGCCCGGCCATCGTGCGCTCCCGAATCAGGTCACGCTCGAACTCGGCCAGGGCGCCGAAGACGTGGAAGATGAGCTTCCCGCCCGGAGTGGAGGTGTCGATGTTCTCGGTGAGGCTGTGAAAGGCCACGCCGCGGCTTTCGAGCGTCTGCACCGTGTCGATGAGGTGCCGCAGGCTGCGGCCGAGCCGGTCGAGTCTCCACACCACCACCGTGTCTCCCGGCCGCAGCTGGTCGAGCATGGCGTCGAGAGCCGGCCGGTGCTCGAGCTTGCCGGACGCCGTGTCGGTAAAGATGCGTTGGCATCCGGCGCTCTGGAGGGCATCGCGCTGCAGGGCCGCGTCCTGCTCGAGGGTGGACACGCGGGCGTACCCGACAAGGTAGCCAGCGGTCGTTGTCTCATTACTCATGCGTGGGCCTCCTTCTGAGACCTTGATTTTGGACATGGGCAAAGGACAGACGCCCCCGCCTCGTTTGGAGGCGGGGGCGTCTGGGTGTTCAGAAACGCTCGCTTGTGAACGGGGCCGCTGCACTGGCCCGTTCGCCTCCCCCAGTCCTTCGGCGTCTGGCGTTTCCGGGGGCATGGCTGCTGGCAATTTGCGGCACGAACTTCCAGCGACAAGGATGCACGCGGTTGACCACAAGCTTTTCTCCAAAGCCACGCGCGCCACGGGAAGCGTGGATTAGCGTCTGCGCATGAAACGCGATAGGACACGAGGCCACGGGACAAGGAGTCAACTCCTTGAGCTCTTTGGTCGGATGCCCTCCGCGCGAAAAGCCCGAGCCTCTGCGGCGTGCGCCGCGGCGGACCTCCCCGGTGTACGGAGCATCGCTGGCTTCACCCGAGATGGCGACCGCTACCCGTGGTTTCAGGCGGGTCGAAGGGGCCCGCAGGACCCCTGGCACGTCACCATTCTCGCGCGGCAAGACGCCACTAAGCCGCTTGGTGCCATTCTTCTGCGCTCTTGCCTCTGCCAAAAGTCGGCGCCCGCGCGGTGCTCGGTGACAGCGATGACCAAAGACAGAGCTGAGCTTGTCGCCGCGTGTCCACCGTTCGTACACGCTCTCCTCTTTCGTCTGGCCACACAAGGGGTGGCTCGGGAGCGTCAAATCGCCAGACTGGAGTTCAGGACGCGATGGGCCGTCCCGTTCTTCTCCTTTTCCCAAGTGCCAGCGGTCCCAAGCTGGCGTCGGATCCTCGTTGGAGCTTGAGCCAACTCCCCTCGCACCCGCTGACCGACCGCGGTAACTGGTTCGATCAGAGGACGTACGAAGAGTGATTCTTGGCGGAGGCCGCCTATCTGGGCATCTCTAGACCCCTTCCGAATGTGTCCCACAACGGGACAAGGACCCCGTCTGGACGTGTCGCGACGTGGCGCCGTGGTGTCTCGGTGGGGTCTACCCCGTTGGACACGTCCCCGCTGAGCCCGGTGGCGTTCACAATGGCTCGTCCTCGAGGTCGTAGCTGCTGCCGTACTCGGCGCCGTAGCCCCAACGACGAGAAGGGGTTCCGCTGGTAGGGCTCGAGGACCGTGACAGCACGGCCACGACGCCTTCGACCGCCTTGACGCAGACGAGGACGACGTCGGCGAGGTCGCGGACGGCGCGTAGGCCCGCCGCCGCGGTCTCGGGCTCGTGTTCTCGGAGCTTGGCGTAGGCGACGACGGTGAGGGCCGCTGCGGCGGCCACGGACATGACGATGATCATGGGTTCTCCTCTGTAGAGGGCAGGAAGCCCGCCACCATGTGACGGGCCTCCTGCGAGCGGCTGGTGGGTCAGTAACGGGCGCGGGCGCGACGGGCGCGTGCCTGCGCCTGCTGGGCGCGGCGTTCGGCCCGGTTGCTGGGTCCGTGTGGCTCGGTCCACTCGTCCGACCCCATGGAGTACGCAGGCTCAACTGCCTCGTCGCCTATCCCGGGCTCGGTCACGTTGACGAAACACCCCGACGGCTGAGCCCCCCGCGCGGCGGATGCCGCTGCTGGTGTCCCAGGGGTCCACCAGCTGGCGACGAGGTCCACGAGCAGGTTCGGGGCGATCACCAGCGGCAGCAGCACCAGCTCAAGGCCCCAGCGCAGCCACGAGCCGCCGACGAGCCGGCCCAGGAGCCGGTGAACGACGGTGGACTGGCTGACCGGGCGAACCAGGACGGCAAGAGACCGAGCGCCTTCGACGAGGGCCTGCGTCACCGGGTGGGCGGCTACTGCGACGAAGACGAGCTGGATCGCGGTGCCAGTGTTGGCCAGCCCGGCCGCGATGCGGTTGCCGGTCGGTCCGCACCTGCCGAGTAGCGAGCGTGTCTGCTGCCAGAGGGCCTTCGCGCCGGCGGCGATCTTCGAGCCGAGCCAGCGGCCGACCCGGACCGTGGTCTTCCACACCGCCGGGATGCTGAGGACTGCGGCGGCTGCCGTCACTGGCCCAACGGACCGGAAGAGGTCACGGACCCGGGTGAGGCCTGTGGCGACGCGAGACCAGACGGGGCTGCCACCGATGGCGGTCAGTACGGTGCGGGCCCGTGTCAGGACCCAGCCGGCGGCGCCCCGAGGCAGGGCGAGGAGGGTGTCGAGGGCCTGTCGGGCCGCCCTGCGGAGGCGAAGCAGGAGGGCGAACCGTTCCTGCTGGGGCGGGGCTGGGACGGCGTAGAGACCGGGGTTGATGGGTGCTGCAGTGGACATGGTGGATCTCCTTCGTGGTTGACGCCCGGCGGCAGGCTGCTTCGGGCATGAGAAAGGCCCACCGCGTGGTGCGGCGGGCCTGGCGTTCGGTGTGGTGCTCTGCGTGCTTGTGGAGCGTGGGGCAGGTTCGGCGTGCTTTCCCCCGACGCGTGAACCAGTGAGGAGTGTCGGCTCGTTTCTGCCCCCGCTGCCCCAGCGGATGACGACCGTCAGGGACGGTCGGGTCGGATGCCTTCGTCGAGCATCAGGGTGAGCAGCTGAGCGAGGCGGTAGTTGCGGTCGCACCGCAGCGCCCGGTCGAGGGCGACGCGGGCCAGGGCTCCGTCGCCGTGCCACCACGAGTAGGTCGCCAGCAGGGTCAGCACCGGTGCGGCGTGCTCGTCGGTCGCGTGTCGGCACAGGTCAATGAGCCGGGACTTGACCGCGCCAGGTGTCGTGTCGACCTCGTGCTCCTCCTCGGCTGTGCGGATGGCACCGCTGCACGCGTCGACCAGCGCTTGCGTCTCCTCAGGCAGGACGTTGAGGTCGAGCCCATTGGGGATGAGCACGGCGGCGAGCCCGTCACGGGTGGAGGCCTCCTTGAGCGACTGCAGGGCGACCGCGGCGTCGGCGACGGCGAGCCTGCCGTCGGACCGGGTCAGGACTCGCGCCCAAACGTCGGCGAGACGGTGACGGGCTCGACTGTCCGCGACGGTAGCTGGCACCTCACCGCTGCGCCTGATCAGGTCGGCGACGTCCTGCGCCGCTGAGCCTTCCTCGAGCTGGGCAGCGAGTGTCTGGCGATCGGGCAGCGGCGAGCTGCCCTGCCCGATGAACTCGGCGATGGTCGATGCCACGTCCGCGGGCGGCGGCAGCGGACTGCCCTCGAGTGGGCAGCATGATGGGCGGTCGCAGTCCAGGGAACGCCACCGTCCGTCGTGGACCACAAGCCGGTCCCGGATGGAAACCCCCTGGGCCCGGAGTCTCTCGGTGAGGGCCTCGATGAGGGGCCGGCTCTGGCCGGCAGTGTCCTCGTAGCCGACGAGCAGTGCGGCTTCGGCAGTCTCCCGGCGCACATGCCGGACGAGGGCTTCGGCGACCTCCTCGACGCGGTCCGGGGTGGGCAGGTCGATCCGCTCGGTCAGGTTGATCTTGTTGTCGCGTAGGGCCATCACGACGATGGCGTGCTGCGGCTGGAAGCCGAGCAGGTGTGGGATGACGGCAAGCAGCTCTGCGGGGCTGCGCAGCTTGATGGGTGGTGCGGTCATGGTCTTCCTTTCGTCGGAGCCCGGTGGGTCCGGGCATGCGAAAGGGCCCGCCACCGGTGGCGGGCCCTTCGAAAACATCGTGGGAGGGGGTTTCTCCAGTCCGTCGTCGGACCTGGTTATCCCAATGCCTCGTGGTCCTAGTGTACTAGCGAATTTGCTTGCGGCTCAGGGGTTTTGACCTATTCACCGCATGGTGAGCCGGGCCGTCCCGACTGTGGGACCTGAGGGAGTGGCTGCTAGGCCTGGGTCGCCTTGAGCGATCCCGGGAGTCCTGAGCTGCAGCCGCGCGAGGGGTCCGGCTGGGCGTGGTTCAACGCTTCTGCCTCCACGCCCAGGATGAAGCGTCACAAGGTGAACGACGAAGAACTCCTCCGTGGAGGATCTTCTTGTTGTTCACCTTATGAACGACGACCCGGCTCGACTTGACGAGTTCCCGTCATGGGTTCGCGTAATAGGGGGCTGCGGGCTCTGGCGCGCCCGACGTCAGCGGGAGTTGCATCGGGTGGATGATCCTCCACCCAGATGTTCAAGTGATCCGCGACGAGTACCTGATGCCCTACGTCGGCCACACACGCGACCTCTACACCTACTACTTGGACCGGTACCTCGACTGGTGTGCGCTCCAGGCGTACGAGCCTCTGACCGTCACCCGCGCAGATGTCGAGCGCTACGTCCACCATCTCCACATCGAGCTGGGCATGCGCCCCTCGAGCGTGGCTACGGCCCTGTGTCCGGTGCGTGGCTTCTACCGCTTCGGGTATCACGAGGGCGCCATCGACCGGGACCCGGCCGTCCACGCGCGAAGGCCCCGCTACTACTTCCGCCCCAGTGACACCCTGGGGCTCGACCGTAGCCAACTGACCGCGTTCCTGGCGGCGGGAACCGCCATGGGCGGGCGCTACTACGCCGCCGCCTTTCTGCTCGGCTGCATGGCCCTTCGCGCCAGCGAAGCGTGCTCCCTGGAGGTGGGCGACTACCAGCAGACGGTTCGCGGGCACCGCGTGCTCGAGTTCATCGGCAAGGCTGGATTGCCTGCCCAGATGCCGCTCCCGGTGCCCGTGCTGCGTGCTCTCGATGCCGCTGTGGGCGACCGTACCGACGGCTCGATCTTGCTTCGCCTCGATGGTCTGCCCCTGGGCCGATCAGGCTTGAACACCATCGTGCACACGATCGGGCGGCGGGCGGGCATCGAGCTCCCTTTCAACTCCCACGTCCTCCGGCACAGCGCCATTACTAACGCTTTAGAGGCAGGCGCGTCGCTCAGAAAGGTCATGGACCTGGCCCGTCACAGCGAGCCGCGCACCACCATGCGGTACGACCGCAACCGCACCCAGCTCGACGACCATGCTGTGCACGCGCTCGTGTCGTTTGTCGTGCCGCCCCCGGCTGAGGACGTCGCTGAACTGCGTTGAAGCACGTGGGGCCATCGCGTGCGTAGCGCGCGAAGCATTCCGGCCGCCGCTTGACTCGACCCAGTGGGCGCCACATGACGGGTCTGATGCTAAGCCCGGTCGCTTGCTCGCTCATCGAACACGACCGCGGACCGGGGCGGCCCGCATCGTCGTAGCTTGACTTGATCCCCCACCGACGGCCGTGATCGAGCATGATGCTGCCGTGAGTTCCGCATTCTCCTTTTCGCAACAGGTGCTTCTGAACCTCGTCGGCCCTGCGCTGACGATAGTCGTCGGGACGGTCGCCGTGGGCGGCCTGGTCTCGTGGTTGCAGCGACGCCGAGAGTCTCGGCTTGATCGTCAAAACCTGACGGTTGAAATGTTTCAGATCGCCTATGGCTTCTATATACCGGTCGAAGACGCTCGAAGGCGTGTTCGGTACGGGACGCCGGAACCTGCATCTGAAGTACTGGATTCAGCCTTTCAAGAGTTTCGGGTCGCTGGACGCACGATAGAGGCGCGCCTGCGAGTTCCCGAGCAGGGGGACGAACAGGTCACGTCGCGTTGGGTGTGGCATTGCGTGCTCGACCTGCTCACGTTGCTGTACTTCCATCAGCGCTACCCGGGCCAGCGAACCACTGACCTAATAGCTGGGCAGGTCAAGGAGCACGCCGTCACAAACACGCGGGAGAATGTCCCGGAAGTCTTGATTCAGAAGTATCTTCGACCCGAAGGCCTAGATCAGGCGGACGAGGTCAAGCGGAGGTTTGCCCAGGCGTTGGATGAACTCATCGCCCTTCGTCGTTGACCCACGTTGCGCGGCGGGTGTCATCGTCGGCACTGACGTCGCGAGGCACAGGAAGTGCGATACCGCGGTCTCGTCTTCCCAGGAGCCCCCAGGAATTCGCCCCCGTCGAATCGTGCCGCCCGCCTACCGTGAGCGCATGGCACGCATGACACCCTCTGAGGCCGCCGCGGTCAACGTCCTCATCAGCTACATCGCCGGCAAGGACCCGAACCCGCCCCCCGAGGTCGTCCGGTCCCTGCGCATCCTGGCGAGCCGGGCTTACAACCGTCTGCAAGGCGGCTGGCACGAAGATGCGGTGCAGAAGCACTGGCCCTACGCCTTCGAGGACGTGCCCCGGGCGTCATCGAGTCCATCAGACCCACCCATGGGCGCCAGCGCGCCGACGAACTCAGCCTGATTCGCCGAAAGCGGCTGCAGCATCGGCGGAGCACGGAGCACTTCGCGCAAGCGAAACCGAACGTGTGTTCGATATCGCGCCACACTGGTGCCATGGCAGGAGGGTCAGGACGAGGGCACTAGCACCCCATCCCTCCGGTCCCGCCCAGCCGCCGGCACTGCTGGGTCCGTGGTGGGCAGGACGCGCCCGGGCCTCACCCAGGCATCGTGCTCGAGTGGCAGCAGCGTGACGGCGCCTGGTTCGCCCTCGTCGCCTACGTCATCGAGGCTGACCGCGTCCTAGTGCAGCAGTGGCTCTCGGCCGAACTGCTGACGAAAGTCGGCTGACGCGAAGGAGCCGAAGGAGCGTCGCGGTTCACCGGTCCGAGTTGCTGACGTGGCGTGAAGCGTGCCGGTCGTTCAGCTTCGCATAGCTCGACTGCCGGAGCGCCCTTGTCGCAGGACGTCGCAAGGCAAGTGAGGGCGACGTGGAGGGCGGTCTCGATCGGGCATTTCGACATGAGCGCCTTTTGCTCGCTGCGCTGCCGTCTCTGCGCGTCCGCGACGGCCTGGACGGCCTTCCGCGTTCTCCGTACAGGAGGCTCTCAGGCTCGTACTGTGTCCGGTTGGGGCGAAGAGCCCCATTTCCGACAGGGAGAAAGCCATGACACAGCAGCCTGACCATTACCAGAGCTACCAGCCCACCACTGGCGCCACCGCGGCCCCGCCGCCCCCGCCGGCCCCGCCCAAGAAGAAGAAGCGCATCTTCATGTGGGTGTTCCTGGCCGTCCAGGCGATCTTCCTGCTCTGGATCATCGCTGGCGCCAACAGTGCGAGCTCCACCCCGTGCACCGGTGGCCTCTCCAAGGAGAACTGCGATGCCGCGACCGCGGTGGGCACCGGCATCGGGGTCATGCTCATCGTCGGTCTGTGGGCCGTGGTCGACTTCTTCATGGTGATCATCTGGGCTGTTGTGAGGCTCAGCAGCCGCAACCGCTGACGGAAGCCGCAGGGGCCCGCACCGGAGTGGTGCGGGCCCTTCAGTGTGCGCCGCACAGGCGCCTCACCTGAGTCAGCGTGCTCACTCACGAATCCCGACACCCGCAAAGGGGAAAAAACACCCATGTCCGAACAGCAGCAGGAGCCACCCGAGAAGAAGGGCAAGGGCCTCCTCATCGGCGGCGGCGCAGTCCTCGCCATGATTGCCATCGCTCTGGCCTTCGGCCCCGGCCGCGCGGCGCCCACTCCCGCAGCGACGCCGACCACGACCACAACCACGACCAACACGTCGCAGTACGACGCTCCGGCCATCGCCGACCCGATCAACCCGCCCAACGACGCGGACATTCAGCGCATGGCCATGAACCAGATGTGGGACAACATCCCGGACAGCATGCGCAGGGAGATGTGCCGAGGCTGGAACAAGAACGGCGCACTACAAGACGCATACCTCGACGCCTTCATGTCGAGCGCGCCCTCGTTCGATCGCTATGACGTCCGCGCGTACTTCACCAGCAAGTGCCTCTACGAGTAGCAGCCATCCCCGCACGACCAACCCGACACGCCAGAACAGGAACACCGCAACCCATGGACACCCCGCAGTACGGCTCCTATCCGCCCGCCGAGCCGGTCTCGTCAGACCTGCCGCCGCGCAGCGCCGCCCCGACCACCGGCCCGGCCCTCGACCACAGCGACCTCATGACGCCGCCGCAGCCGGCCCCGAAGAAGTCCAGGCGCAAGCCGCTCGTCATCGCCGCAGTCGTCGGCGTCCTCGCCTTGGCCGCAGGCATCTTCGCCCTGACGTCCAACCGTCAGACGCCGCTCGAGGCAGCCAAGGCCAAGTGCTCGACGTTCACCAGCGTCACCGACGAGGGCAAGTCGATCTCGTTCCGCAACGTCCTCGCCAAGGAGAACCCCGGCCCCGAGCCGATGGACAAGGTCGACTGCTTCCTCGCCGAACTCAAGATCCCCTCCTCCGTCAAGGACCACATCGGCCAGACGCGCGCCCTCGACGGCATGCAGAACGACTCGTGGGGCGACTTCAACGCCCGCTGGAACTACCACCCCGACAACGGGATGAACCTCACCATCACGCTCAAAGACTGACCCACCCGCACAGCAACCCACCACCAAGAATCAGGAAGCACCGAAACCCGTGAAGAAGCTCAGCACCACCATCGCCGTCGCCGCCCTGTCCGCCCTGACCCTCACCAGCTGCGCGACGTCGAAGGTCTCCTCCTCCTCGGCGGCCCCCGCTGGCGACTCCAAGTCGCAGGCCGCCGACGCGCCGGCCGCACCGGAGAAGGCCGACACCGCCCTATTCGGCTCCACCTACACCTGGGACGACGGCATGCAGGTCACCGTCTCCAAGCCCCAGAACTTCAAGCCGTCGCAATACGCCGCCGTGATGGGCAAGCAGACCAAGTTCGTTCTGTTCACGATCACCGTCAAGAACGGCTCGAAGCAGAAGATCGATCTCGTCGGCTCCGCCACCGCACAGTCCGGAAGCGGCGAGGCCAGCCCGGTGTTCGACAGCGGCAAGGGTGTCGAGTCCGCGCCGATGACGCCGCTCCTCCCGGGCCGCAAGGTGTCCTATAACGCCGCGTTCGGAGTCGATGACCCGAAGGACATTGTCCTTCAGTACGGCCCGGACTTCTCGCACGAGAACGCCATCTTCACCAGCAAGTGACCCACCGGGCGCGAGGGGCGCTCGCGCTTCCTCCCACATCGAACGGCAGTTTCCCGGGCTGACCTTCCCCTTCGCTGACCTCGCAGCGCCTCTTGTGGAGTACGTGCCTACACGAGGCGCTGCGCGAAGGTTGCAGTGCCCGCGCTTGTGGTCAGCCCTACCGTGCTCCACGCAAGTACATGGCAACACGCGCGAGTGACCCTTCGTCATGCACCAAGCTGCTGGGCAGGCGTAGGCCGAAAGGCGTCGACCTGCGTAGAGACTCCGGTGACGCGCGCCGGAGGCTGACCTCCAGCCCTACCTTCGAGCACAGGGTCCCAGCCGGAGGTGGCGCGTGTGGCGCGTCTGCGGGTTCGTCCTACACGCGCGCACAAGACGAGTCATACGACGTCCGTGCCACACCCGCCACCCTTCCCGCTGTGGGGCATCAAGAGACCTGTGCGCCGGTGAGCCGCAACGGGGTCGGCCGTAGCGAAAATGGTCATCATGAGCGTCCCGGCAGCCATCCCTCTGGTCAGCGGCAAGCACCGCAACCGCGCCCTCGCAGCGGCCCGCCAGGCCCGAGCCGTCCAGCTGGCGACCGAAGGGCTCACCTACCAGCAGATCGCTAACGAGCTCGGCTACGCCAACCGCGGCACCGTGCACCACATCGTTCACGACGCACTGGCCCGGGACCGCAAGGAGGCCGTCGAGGATCACCAGCAGCTCGAGCTCGCGCGGCTGGACGCCCTGCAGGCCGCGCTCTGGGACAAAGCGATGGCCGGCGACGTCGAAGCGGCCCGTGAGGTGCGCGCAGTCATCATGGCTCGGTGCCGGCTTCTGGGCCTAGACGAGAGGCCCAAGCGGCCGAAGGCCTGGGCGCCGCGAACAGTTGTCTTGTCGGCCGAGGACCGTGAGGCGCTCGGGGTCTGAGACCCCGGCGTTGCATGTCGTGGGTTGCAGGGCTGGCCTGTCTCGCGTGCCGCCTCGCCGCTGCTCTTCTGATGGGTGAACGCTCCTCATGCGGCAGGATGCCGGGGACAGCGCAGGTCACAGGGAGGCATGGCAGTGGACGTCGACGTGTTGAAAGACCTGATCCCGTACGTGGTTCCGGCCGTGATCGCGTTCTTTGGCGTCACGCTCGGGCCCGCCTTCCTCACCACTCGCCGGGTGCGTCAGGACCTCGCCTCCGACACGGAGCTCCTCGGTCGTCTGCAGCCGGGCACCAAGGAGCACACCGAACTGGCCGCGGCCGTTCAGTCACGCACGCTGCACCTCGTGTCGATGATTCACTTCCCCGCGGCGACGAAACTCGACGTGCTCGCCTGGCTGGGCGTGATCGCCTGGTCGCTGACAGCCACCGCGTGGTGGATGGCCTCGGCTTCGACTCAACCGGTGCTGCGTATCCTCACTGGCCTCGATCCCCTGACGGCCGGCTTCCCGATGTGGATCGGTGTCGCCAGCATCCTGACTACTTGGCTCGGGTTTCAGCACTCTTGGAGCCGACGGGCCGTCTCTCGTGTCCGGTACGTCAGAGCGCACCTTGGCGAAGCGGAGGCGTTGGAGACGTGGCGCTCCCTTCGGCTGGCCGAGAAGTGGTCCTTCTCCGTTGCGGTCTGTCTCGTCGGCTACACGCTGGTCGTATTGACAGCGGCCGCTTCGTCGACGCCGGACGCGGTGCCGGGCTTTGTGGCTGCGTGGGGCGTCGTGGCTGCGGCCTTATCCGTCCTCGGCTTCGTCATCACGTACACCCGCCACGGGATGAACAACGTGCTGCCGCCGCTGCTCAAAGATGACGTCGCCGTAGATGAAGCACGCGCCGCCGAGGAGTCCGAGGAGGCGGCACGGCAGCGGCGGGTGACGGCTGAAGCGACACAACGCCCTGTCGCTTGGCCTCGACTGTCGGCCCTGCTGGTTGGCATGGTGATGCTCGGTCGAAGAGGAGGCCAAGGACGAGGAGCGACAGGGCCAGGTCCGGGGAGCTGAGCGGGAAGCGACAGCGAGGCGACGGACCGAGCAAGGCGGCACGTTGGGCACCGCTTCCGCGCACCGGGCGCCTGAGTGCACCCGCCACCGCCCCGCTTCGTCAGGTCTTCCGACGAGAGCTGCTGGGCGACGCGCCGCGGTGCCAGGTGCTCTTCCGCCGCGAGCGGTACGTCTCGCCGGCGAGGACCTCTGCCTTATTCCGGGCAGCGGCCTGCTGCGCGCCGGCACATGAGGCATGGCCCCACTGCCCGTCGACGCACTTGCCGATCGGCGTGCCGACCGCGAAGAGACGAAGGCAGATGGGACAGCGCCCGGGCCGCGTGGCGGTGAGGCCTGCGGTCGTGGGCCGGGGCCCAGCCTTGGCCGCGCGGTTGGATGCTGGCGAGCCGGCACCCGCGGCGCGGGCCTGCTCGAGGCAGAAGGCGTGGACCGGGTCGCCCTTCTTCGTCCTCGTGCCATCGTCCTCGGTCATCGGTGTACGACAGATGGGGCACCGAGGTCGTTCCACGCGCATGCGAGCAGCGTGCCAGAGCCCACCGACAGCCCGGCGCTCAGGCCAACCCGCAGAGCGGGCAGAACTGTGGCAGAGGCGGATCGGCGGTGCGCGTCCAGTGAGCACTTGGCCTCGGGTCGAGAAGCAAGACCGCTCCGGCCGGGGCCGGAGCTCGTCAACCTGCCCCTGGGCGAAATAGCTGGACCTACCTCTCAGTGCTGCTCCGATGCGACATCAGCCAGAGGTTCAGCCGGCCGAGCATCGTCGGACCGGTCGGAGTCCCCAACACCATCGACTTCCACACGCTCCGTACCGTCCTGCGAGGAGTACTCGGTCGAGCTCAGGCTGTGCGGCGTCGTCTCCTCCGCGTCCGGCGGGGTCGGCCCAGCCTGGCGCAGCTGGGGCGGCGCGGCGGACCACGCCTTCAGGGACTGCAGGACGTCTGCGTAGAAGGTGTCCGTCGCACCGAGCACCGAGTCGATGAACGAGCCCCGGCCGCGGCCCCGCTTGAGGCCCATGCCTGCGGACAGGGCGAGGCGGAAGGAGCGGATCTCCTTGGCTGCATCCACCACGAGCACTGACGGGTCCTGGCGGACGGCGCCGAGCAGCTCGGCGGCGCTCGAGCCGCGCCCGTGCGCGGTGAAGGTCTCGACCCGGACCGAGTCGGGAGCGGCCTTGAGCTGCCGCACCAGCCAGTTCACCCGGGTCGTGGGACGACCCTCGCGGGGCGCGTCCACGTCGACGTGGCAGGTGATCTTCGAGGCCCGCAGGTCCGCGGTCACGACAAGCTGGCCAACAGTGTCGGGGATGCGGATGGTGCCGGAAAGCTGACCGGTCTGGCACAGCATCGTCGTCAGCGCCTGCGCGCGCAGGGCCGGGTCGGCCTGCTCCTTGCGGGAGAGCACGGGGACGACCTCGGTGCCGAGCTGCCGTCCGAGGCGCAGGCTGGTGAACCGCAGCAGGGCGTCGAAGCGGGCGACGACGTCGGCGATGCCCTTGTCGGTGGCGCGCAGGGTGCCGGCGGCCACCGCGTCGCGCACGGACACCCAGGTCTCGCCCATGTCGTCGAACTCGAGGGCTCCGGAGCGGCTGTGCTCCAGGTAGCGGATGAGCTCGCCGAGGATCCACGCCTGGTCCGGGTCGGCGACCCCGCGGAACTCCTTCTGCATCACGGCCTCGGCCAGCACCTGGGTCCAAGACAGGTGATGTAGAGCGACCTTGCGCAGCTTGCGCTTGTCGACCTTGGTCGGGTGCTGGCCGGCCACCGCCGGGATCTCGTTGGAGATGGTGACGACGGCGTCGTAGCCCTGTTCCTTGGCGATGTCGAGGTAGTTCTCAAGCTGCTCGACCTGCAGCGCGTTGGAGCCGGTCTTGACCTCCACCAGCGCGGTCCAGGAACGGGCGCCGCGGCTGACACGGATGAGGCCGTCTGGGTAGAGCTTCCTATCGCCGAGCAGGAACGGCACCTCGATGTAGGTCTCGATCGTCCCGGCAGGGGCACCGAGGGGCTTGACGAGCGCGCGGCCGAACTCCCGTACTGCCGAGACGACGGCGAGCAGCGCGGATGTGGCGCGGCGTTCCTGCTCTTCGGCACCGTTGATCCCGGACGTCGGGATGAGGCGGGCTTCGTGCCAGCTCTCCTCGGCCATCGTTCCCCCTGTGTGGTCTGGTCTGTGATCTGCAAGGTGGACGGTACCGGCGGCTGCTCCTTGTTTGCACGGTTTGCGACAACGGATCAACGGACCTTCGAGCCGCCCAGCCTGCGGGGGTGCCCAAGTTGTCGGTTCAAGGGACCTCGACGGCCGCTCCGCCGTAGGGTCCGGAAGCAGGGCAGAGGGGAGCAAACGTGACGCTGGACGATGGTGACGCCGGAGCAGGGATCGTGGGTCCACCGCCCGCTCGGTCGGTGAAGGTCATGAAGCTCCGCTACGCCGGCGTGTGCGCGTGTGGGCGCGAGCTCGCAGCCGGCACTCGCGCGGGATGGGACAAGGCCGCGCGCCAGGTCCTCTGCACGGACTGCCTTGGCATCCCTAGGGATGCGGCGCGGGCCGGGAAGCGCGACACGGTGGTCGACATGACGCTCGACCCCGGAGACCCAGCAGCTGGGCCGTCCCCATCTCCTCCCGAGGGCTACCCAGCGGAGGACACTTCTGATGGTGCTCCAACAGTGGGAGGGGTTCCGGAGGTGGCGGACGAGGCGCCAGTCGAGGTTGGTCGCCCGGGCGCCTCACTGGATGGCGAGTACCGCAGGCGCAAGCAGGCGCGCGAGGAGCGCATCCGCGGCAAGCACCCCCGGCTCGGTGGGCTCATCCTGGCCCTGAGCGAAGAGCCAGCGTCCACAAGGGCATTCGCGACCGGAGCCGAGGGCGAGCGACGCATCGCCGACAGGCTGGAGAAGGACTGCGGCACCGACGTGCTGTTCCTGCACAACCGCAGGCTCGGCCACGGGCGCCGTGATGGCGACGTTGACCACATCGCCATCGCCCCGTCCGGCATCTACATCATCGACGCGAAGCGATACCGCAACGCCGCGGTGCGGGTGCGCCGGACCGGCGGGCTGTTCTCCCCGGCCCGGGAGCAACTGATGGTCGGCGGGCGTGACCGGAGCAAGCTCATCGACGGCAGCCTCAAGCAGCTTGCCGCAGTGCTCACCGCGCTCGGTGACGACTCCGAGGCGAACGCCGTGCCGGTCACCGCGGTGCTGTGCTTCATCGACGCCGACCTACCGCTGTGGGGTGACCAAGAAATGCGGGGCGTGCGGCTACTCGGCCCGCGCGGCACCAGCAAGCTTGTTCGGCGGCCCGGGGATATCACGGCGAGCCGGCGTCGCTCCCTCCACCGCCATCTGGCGGCAGCGCTCCCGCCAGCCTGAGCGCGTGGTAGCCCCTCACCGTCAAGAACCACCAGCAGTTTGAGTTGGCACGCCTGGACGCGCTCCAGATAGCACCGTTCGGTAAGGCTCCGGCAGGTGGTTGGAGGCTGCCCGTGAGGCACGCGCCCTCATCATGGCTCGGTGTCGGCTGCGGGTGTTCGAGATCCGGCGCGCGCACGGTAGTCCTGTCGCCCTAAGACCGTGCGGGGTTCGGGCTCTGAGGTGGCCGTGTTGCATGTCTTAGGTTGCACGGTTGGACCAGCGCTGCGGTGAGGACCGTGACGACTCCGACCGCGACAACCATCAGGGTTGGCAGCGTTATAGGGCAAACTCAAATCGGGCCGGTTGACACGACCCGGCCGTTGCTGGCGAGACGCCGATGGATGGTGATGATGGCCTAGACCGTCGTACTGAGCACTAGGTAGTCGGGATGCTCAGAACTGGGCTCCGCCGCGACTCCAAATCGTTCGGACAGTGCGATGCAGGGCTCGTTGTCTTGATGTACCAGCCAAGTGACGCGGCACCCTGGACACTTGCAGGAGAAGGACTCCAGTGCGGCTGCCAAGACCGTCGTGCCATAGCCCTTGCGGCGGAAGCGCGCGTCCACCGCAAGGGCGTATACAAAGAAGCCGGAATTCGAGTATCCCGGCAATAGGTCGCGGTACGCCAAGACCGCCGCGATGTCTTCACTGTCCGGCTCCCTGAAGACCAGTACGTGCCGATCAACCGTCTCACGCCATAACTCAAGGTCCCTAAGAAGGGAGCGAACCTCAAGTTGCCACATCGCCGTGAGCGGACTGCAGTCGAAGCTCCGCAGCGACTTATAATCCTCGCTATCCGCCTCGCGCGGGATAAGCAACGGTTACAGAATGATGCGCGGCGTGCCTGCCGGGACCTGGAATCGGGGCGGCCGAGGGCGGCTGAGAACCTCCAGCGCTTCCTTCATGCTGATCTCCGGAGGGAAGCCCTCACGAACCGACACCCACTCGCCCTCACTACGGCTCGTTGTGAGCGATGCACCCATCGTGGCGGGGCAGCCAGCCATGGTCCTCAGCCTTCCTCAGGGGTTGCCAACTCTTCGACGGAGTCTCGTACAGACAGCATAACGCTGTCCAGCCGATGCAAGATCCTCTCGGCAACGTCGACCGTAGCCGTGAGTTCAGTGAGGCTGGCGGTAGAGATGGTGAAGTTCGCGAACACAGAGACAGGAGGGAGTGTCTCAACCGCGGGAGCCATGGTCTCCGGTCGCATTGAACGGGGCCCCAACATCCCCATGTGAGGGTCGCTCACGCGGTTGGCCAGTTCTTCGGCCGTCACAACGCCGTACTCGAGGGCTACGTCAGCGCGCGGTTCTTCAAGTGCAAACGTGATCAAAACGGCACAGTCGTCGAGTTCGATGCCATCAGGGAAGGTGGCGGGTGTGCTCCGGAGAGCGAGGCCCTTGCGCAAGGTCTCGTAGTCACCCTGAAGAGGCGCCGACCAAGCCGCCGACAGAAAGCTCAAGTGGCTTCCCGCTGGAACCAGGTGCTCTTGGATGCCCGCCAGGACGTCCCTTGCCGATGTGAGTTCGGCGTCCGGGCGCAGCACATCGAGCACGACGGACCGACGATCGAATCGGAGCCGCACGCCATCAGGCAGCTCGAGGCCTACCTCGGCTCCTTCATCAAGGAAACTTGTGTATCGGACGTTCTCCGCAGCCCATTCCAGGAGACGGTCACGCCGGCTAGCAAAGGGAAGAATCGGCTTCCAGTGAACATTCGCGGAGTAGTTCCATCTGGTGGGCGCGGGCACGGCCATAGGCTAGCGGACTGACGTCGCCACCAAGCATGACGCCGACGAAACCGCCATGTGCCCACCTTGGCTCGCACCGCTCCGTTGCAGGATCGACCAGGCACGCCGCGACCACGACCGATCCCCTTTAGGGGTCGGTCGTGGTCGCGGTAGCACAGTGGGCCGCTTAGCATGCGAGGACCTTGTCCGAGTTGTCCATTCCATGCATGCAGTCCCGAACATCGAAGATGGGCGCGGGCTGACCGAGGCATCCAGTTCGACAGCGTCTCGCATCCTCACCAGCCGCTCGTGCAGGGCACGATCGTGTGCCTGGAGTGCGGCATGCAGCGTGGCCATGAGCTTGCTGACTGTCGTAGGGCCCAACCCGGGAAGCTTCAAGAGGGCCCGCCAGAGGTCCCAAGCGGGTCAAAGTTCTCTTTCCGCTACCGACGCTTCGTCCACCAGGTCACGGTCCGGACCGACGGTCCCAAGAAGTACCTCGAACTGGTGGCGTTGAGTCACCAGGAGTTCGAGGGCTGAGCGTGGCGACACGTTGACCGAGAGCACGCACCCGTCAGTCCGCGAAAAGTCCGCAGGATGATCGAATCAAGCCAACGCTTGCCAACGTTCATCAATGCTGTCTGTGCAGGTCAGGTAGCACGCACTCCGTCTTTGACGCTCGGCGTCTCATGCGATCACCCTTCCCCTGGTACTTCTGAACTTCTGAGTCCGTGCAGGTCAGCGGCCTAATCCGTGAACGGGACGGCTCACCCCGGGCCGCGCACCGCGAGGTGCGCTGGCCGGTGGCCACAGGACTGCCCGCCCCGGCGAACCGGGGCGGGCAGCGCGGTGAGGCGAGCAGCCTTGGGTCCTATGGCATGTGGACCGTCAGGTTGCCGCGCGTCACGGTGTACTGGTTCGTCGGCGTGAAGCCGCGCACGACCATCGAGTCGGCCGCCGTGAGGGACGGCGCGACCGAGAAGCCGACCTGGTCGGGGCGGCCGAGAACGTCGACGACCTTCCAGACCACGACGGTGCCCCGCAGCGACCCGGACGGGATCACGTAGTCGAAGTAGGCCACATGAGGTGTGACCCTGACGCGGTGAACCGACGCCCGGTAGGCGACACCGGCGCTGAGGTTCCGGTACGACACGTAGCCCTGGTCAGCGGTCCACGCGTAGTCCGAGACCTGGAAGGTCATCTGCTGGCTGGCACCGGCAGGACCGAACCACACGCCACCATTGGCGTGGCCGAGCAGCAGGTAGAGCTGCACGACGGTGAGGTCACCTGCAGTGGTGCGGAAGGCGTACGCGGGCGTGAAGCCGGCGTTCACCATCGCGGCGGCGGCGGTGGCCGACGACGCGACCGAGAAGCCCACGAAGTCAGGCGTCCCGTTCGCAACCTTCCAAGCCAGCGGTAGCCCACTCAGCCCGGGGAACCCGGCTGGGATGGTGTACGCGAACCGCGCCTGTCCGTACGCGACGGCCACGACCGGGGTCGCTGCCTGGTAGAGCAGCGCCGCGCCGAGGTTCGCGTAGAAGGCGACGCCGTTGTCCCTCGTGGCGCCGAAGTCGAGCACCGCGAAGGCGAGGTGCTGACGGGGGCTCGTGCCGAAGGCGGCGTTGCCGAAGGCGTAGCCGTGCAACCCGGTCGCGCTCATCATGGCGGTGTCCAGCCCACCGCGGCTCACGGTGTAGCTGTTGGACGGCGTGAAGCCGTTGGCCACCATGGTCAGGGCCTGGCTCGGCGTGGCCGCCACCGAGAAGGCGGCGGTGTCAGGCGAGCTGTCCTTGACCTGCCAGACGATGATCAGTCCGGCGACCGAGGCGGGGGCCGTGGACGGGATCGTGTAGGCGAAGCGGGCTTCGGTGTTGGTGGCCCTGACGGCCATCACACTGGCCTCGTAGGCGACCGCGGCCGCAGGGTTGGCGTACGAGACCGTGCCCCGGTCGCCGCTGCTCCTGTCGATCATCGAGAAGGTCAGGTGCTGAGCCGACCCTCCCGTGCCGAGCACGGCATCACCGACCGCGTATCCGATCGTCGGCCCGGAGCCTGGAGCGGAGGCGGCCATCGCCATGGTGGGTGCCATGAAGAGGCCGCTCAGACCAAGCAGGAAGGCCGACAGGAATGTCATGACCTTTCGCATGGGAGTTCCCTCCTTGGGGATGAGGGCTCGCCCCCTGCGCATCGACCTGGGCACCCATGGCCTCGGTCGGCATGCCCGCCCCGGTGTCTCCGGGGCTCGTCCATCCCCGACACCTTCACCGTATGCCGCAGGTCGCCAGGCGGTAACTGCCGAAGGTCCCGACTCAGGCGTCGATCCGCACTCCACGGGCTTCTCCAGCACCGATCACCTCTTCACCGTGGCAACGGATTTCGTCGATCGCGGACAAGGAGACGTGGACGCCGAGGTGGGTCCGTCCCTGGCCCGCTCCCCCCGTTCGCCACCCCGCGGTGGCAGCGGAGAGGCTGCGCATCCGAGCCCGCCGACTGGGGACGGATGGCGGTGACCCCAGCAGCATCGGCTAGGACGCCGAGGACGACCGCAGTGGCTGGGTCCTGCCTTGGCGCGCGCGGCTGAGCACGATCAGGAGCACACCGATGAGCGCGTAGCTCCCCAGCGCCACCACCTGGGCAGGGTGGCCGGCGAGCGGCACCGGGCGGTCGAGGAGGAAGAGCACGAGCGGCACGACCAGCCAGAGGAGCCCCAGCGCCGTCGGGGCCGGTCCACGGCACCGGTGACACCGGGACAAGGCAGGATGTTGTCGTGCCTCCCAGCGACGACCGCCGCGCCTCGGCCGGTCGCCGCGCTCACGCGGGCCGTCGAGGGCGAGGCCGGGGCATGGCCCGCGGCCTCGGTCGAGGGCTGCAGCGCGCGGCGTCGAGCACGGCGCGCGCCACCGCGCGCACCGGGCGCTTCGCGGCGGCGAAGACCCACGCATACACCCACTCCGGCGGCGCCGGCGAGAGCGGCCTCGCCCGGCTGACGGAGCTGCACGGCAGCCACACCGCCGGCGACACGATCATGACGCTGGCCCTCGCCGGCACCCTCTTCTTCAACCCGCAGACCGCGCAGGCCCGCACCGACGTCGCCACCTTCCTGCTGCTGACGATGGTGCCGTTCGTGCTGGTCGCGCCGCTCATCGGCCCGCTGCTCGACCGCTTCTCGCACGGGCGGCGCTGGGCGATCGGCACGACGCTCGCCGTCCGGGCCTTCCTCTGCTGGGTGCTCGCCGAGGCGATCAGCACCGACAGCGGCTGGCTCTTCCCGGCGGCGCTCGGCTGCCTGGTGGCCTCGAGGGCCTACACGATCACGCGCGCAGCGGCCGTCCCGCGCCTCCTTCCGCCCGGCACGACGCTGGTCCGCGCCAACTCGCGGGTGTCCATGGCCGGCGTCGTGGGAGCCGTGGTCGGTGGCGCGCTCGGCGGCCTGGCGATGCTGGCCGGCCCTGCCTGGGCCCTGCGCATGGCCTTCGTCGTGTTCGTCTTCGCCACGGTGCAGGCGATCCGCCTGCCCGCCCGCGTCGACTCCTCCGCCGGTGAGGTCTCGATCGACGACACCGTGCCCATCCGCGTCGCCGGCGCTCCCGAGGACCTGACGGTCGACTCGCTCGGGCCGATCGGCCGTTTCCGCCGGCGCAAGCAGGCGATCCCCTGGCCGGTCATGCACGCCCTGTGGTCGACCGGCGGCACCCGGGTGCTGACGGGCTTCCTCATCACGTTCATGGCGTTCCTCGCCAAGGAGCACCCGATCGACGGCATCCGCGGCGAGGTGGTCCTCGTGCTCATCGCCATCGCCATCGGCGTGGGCAACGCGCTCGGCAGCGTCCTGGGCAACGTCGTGCGGGACCAGCGGCCCGAACGCGTCGCGCTGGTCTCGCTGCTGGCCGCGACGATCTGCTGCGTCGCGACCGGCATCTGGTACGGCGTGTGGACCCTGGTCCTGCTCGGTCTCGTCGAGGGGCTCTCGGCGCAGCTGTCCAAGCTGTGCTTCGACGCGCTCGTGCAGCGCGAGGTGCCCGAGAACGTCCGCACGTCGGTCTTCGCCTGGTCCGAGACGATGCTGCAGGTGCTGTGGGTGCTCGGTGGCGCCCTCGGGATCGTGCTGCCGCTCGATCCCCACATCGGCTTCCCGGTCTGCGCTGCCGCCCTGGTCTGGACCGTCGTCATGGCCGCCCGGCAGCGCCGGCGCGGCGAGCACACCGCACCCCCGAGAGCGAGACCCGCCTGATGTCCGCGCAGTCCCCCCGCCCCCTGGCGATCCCCGCCGGACCCGACGTCCTGGACGTACTCCCCGCGCTCGAGGCGGCGCTGAGCGGCCACGCCCCCGTGCTGCCGTATGCCGCCGGCGACCCGTCGCCTTCCGTGCCCTCCCACGACCCTGGCGAGCTGCCCGACGGTCTCGCCGTCGCCATCGGGACCTCGGGGTCCACCGGGCGACCCAAGCGCGCGCTGCTGACGGCCGAGGCGCTCGAGCGGTCCGCGTGGGCCACCCACCAGGTTCTCGGTGGCAGCGGTGCGTGGCTGCTCGCCATGCCCGCGCACCACATCGCCGGCCTGCAGGTGCTGCTGCGCTCGCTCGCCTCGGGCGTCGTCCCGACGGTGCTCGACCTGCGAGGTGGGTTCTCGGTGGAGGCCTTCGCCGAGGCGGCCGCGCAGGTGCGGCCCACCCAGGCCGCAACCCGCCGCTACACCGCCCTCGTCCCGACCCAGCTCTCCCGTCTCGTCGACGACCCGGCGGGCACCGCGGCCCTGCGCGGTTTCGACGGCGTGCTCGTCGGCGGCGCGGCCACGCCGCGGGCGCTCGTCGAGCGGGCCTCCGAGCTGGGGGTCGTGCTCAGCCTCACCTACGGCATGAGCGAGACCGCCGGCGGCTGCGTCTACGACGGGGCACCCCTGCCGGTCAGCCGCGTCCACGTCGACAACGACCGCCACGTCGTCCTCGGCGGCGACACCGTCGCCCACGGCTACCTCGGGGAGCCGCAGCTGAGCCGCGACGCGTTCACCACCGACCCCGACGGTGTGCGCTGGTTCCGCACCGACGACCTCGGCCACTTCGACGACGACGGCCTGCTCGTCATCGACGGCCGCGCCGACGACGTCATCAACACCGGCGGCCTCAAGATCAACCCCGGCGTGGTCGAGGACGCCATCAGCCGCCACCTCGAGGACGTGCTCGACGTCGTCGTGCTCGGCGTGCCCGATCCCGAGTGGGGCGAGTCGGTCTGCGCGGCCGTCACCCTGGTCGACCCGAGCCGCCGCCTGACGACGCGCGAGGTGCGTGAGCGCCTGCGCGGCATACTCCCCGACGCGGCGCTCCCGCGGCGCGTCATGGTCCTCGACGCCATCCCGCAGCGCGGGCCCGGCAAGCCCGACCGCACCGCCATCCGACGCAGCGTCGGAGAGCGCGCCTGACCGGTGGCAAGATGGGGGTGCCCCACCTGCCGAAGGAGATCACCGTGCTGCGCGTCGCGTTCGCCGCCCTCGTGGTCTTCGCGTCGATCTACGCGATCGTCGACTGCCTGCAGACCGACCGCCGCCGGGTCAGCATCATGCCGAAGGCCGTGTGGCTCCTCGCCGTCCTCGTGCCGGTGGTCGGGCCCGTCTTCTGGCTCGTGGCCGGGCGCAGCGACCCCCGCCGCCGTCCCAGGCGCGCACCGCGCGGGCCGGGCCGGCAGCCGCCCGGACCCCGCGGGCCCGACGACGACCCCGACTTCCTCCGCAAGCTGTAGAAGGACGCCCCAGAACTCCATGGCCACCTTGTCCCAGTGGATCGAGGGCGCCCGCCCTCGCACCCTGCCCGCCGCCGTCTCCCCCATCCTCGTCGGCACCGGCGCCGCCTACCAGACCGGTCACGTCGTCTGGGCGTATGCCGTGCTCGCCCTCGTCGTGGCCCTCTCCCTCCAGGTCGGGGTCAACTACGCGAACGACTACTCCGACGGCGTCCGGGGCACCGACGAGGTGCGTGTCGGGCCCGTCCGCCTCGTCGGCCAGCGCCTCGCCGACCCGCGGTCGGTGAAGTTCGCCGCCTTCGCGTGCTTCTTCTTCGCCGGCCTCATGGGCCTCGCGCTGGTCGGGCTCTCGGGCCTGTGGATCATGATCCCGATCGGGGCAGCCGCGATCGTGGCGGCGTGGTACTACACCGGCGGCTCCCGGCCCTACGGCTACCTGGGCCTGGGCGAGCTGTTCGTCTTCGTCTTCTTCGGGCTCGTGGCCACGCTCGGCACCATGGCGACCATGACGCCCCCCACCGCTGCCGGGTGGTGGGGCGCCATCGGCGTCGGCTCGCTCTCGTCGGCCATCCTCGTCGCGAACAACCTGCGGGACGTGCCCACCGACCGCGAGCACGGCAAGCGCACCCTGGCGGTCCGCATGGGTGAACCGGCGACCCGCCTGTTCTACGTCGCCCTGGTTGCCGTCGCGTTCGTGATGACCGGCCTCGCGTCGTTCACGTCGCCGTGGGCGCTGCTGGCCCTGTTGGCTGCGCCGCTGGTCGTGCGCCCGATCCAGGCCGTGGTCGGTCGCGCCACCGGGCGGGGACTCATCCCCGCGCTCGCCGGGACGGGGCAGTTCCTGCTGGCGTGGTCGCTGCTGCTGGCTGTGGGGCTGGGGCTCGGCCGGGCCTGACCGCAGCCGGGGTCTGGACCGGCGTGTGCGCGGGGCAAGGCGATGCGTCTCGACTGGCGCCACGGCATACCCGGAACCTGCTCCGCTTTGGGGAGCAGCTCCCGAGCGGGCGCGGGATCTGTCCGGGAGCCTCCCTGTCGGATCCTGCTCCGCTTTCGGGAGCAGGATCCCAGGGTCACCGGTCGTTGCGGTGAGGTTCCGGGGGCGCGTCCGTGGAGCCCGCGACCCCCTCGTCCTCGGCGTCCTCGGCGAACTCGTCGCTGGTGGGGTCGACCTGCTGCTTGGCCTCGAGCTTGGCCTCGTGGCGCGCCATGAGGCGCGCGGTGACCTCGTCGCGCATGCCGCGCAGCAGGATGTAGGAGGCGGCGGCAGAGGCGATGGCGGACGCCCCGAGCAGGAGCACGGGGTTGTCGCGCAGGCCGATGAGCCAGAAGAGCAGCAGGAACCCGAAGAAGATCAGGATCCGGAGCAGGGAGTAGCGGACCATCTCAGACCACCGTCACATGCCCGAGTAGTTGTGCATGCCCACGAAGGTCGACACGAGGTTGACCAGCGTGAAGTTGATGATCACGGCGACGTAGCCGGCGAGGGCGATGTACATCGACTTGCGGTGGTCGACACCCGCCGTGGCGCGCCCGTGCATGTAGGCGGCGTAGACCGTCCAGATCACGAAGGTCCAGACCTCCTTCGGGTCCCACTGCCAGTAGGAGCCCCACGCCTGCTTGGCCCAGATGGCGCCCGCGATGAGCGTGAAGGTCCAGAGGATGAAGGCGACCATGTTGAGGCTGTAGGCCGTGCGCTCGAGCGATGCAGAGCTGGGCAGCGACTCGATGAAGTTCGCCTTCGCCGGCGGCTTCTCCTCCCGGCGAAGCCGGACGAGGTAGAGCAGCCCGACGGCGCAGGCAAGGGTGAAGAAGGCGACGGCGAGGAAGGCCACCGACACGTGGATGCCGAGCCAGTAGGACTTCAGGGCCGGCATGAGCTCGCCGGCCTCGGTGTAGAGCACGGTGAGCGCGAGGCCCAGCACGAGCAGGATCGGCGTGACGATGAAGACGCCGAGCCACTGCCAGCGGTTGCGCTTGGCCAGCACGCTGTAGGCGGCACCGACCGCGGCGGCCGCAGCGGTCGCGAACTCGAACATGTTGCCCCACGGCGGGCGGCTCACGGCCAGGCCCCGCATGAGCACCGACGCCACGAGCAGCGCCGAGGCCAGGTAGGTGAGCATCAGCGCGATGTTGCCGCGCTGGCGGCTCTTCAGGCTCTCCTCGAAGCCCGGCCCGGCCGCGTAGGGCGTCGCCGGCCGGCGCTCGGTGGAGGACGGTCCGCCCGCGCCCACGAGCTCACGCTCCTTGGCGGGCACCTCTGCTGCAGCCTTCGAGTCGACCACCTTGGGCGCTCGCGCGGCCAGGTGCCAGGTGAAGGCCAGCATGGCGAGGGTGTAGACGATCATCGAGGCGTAGAGCGCCGCATTGGCGTTGGCTGCGAGGTTCACGATCGGTCGGTCCGTTCTGCATGGCGGTCGTGCACGCCGGTGGAGATCGCGGAGACGATCGCGGCGAGCCCGGGGTCGGAGTCCTTCGAGAGGCCACCGATGGTGACCACGGTAGCCGGTCGCCCGGCGGCGCCGGCAGGGCTGTCAAGGGTGCTGTCGAGGGTGCTCCCCGCGCCACCCGCGCCACCCGCGGCACCCGCGGCACCCGCGGCAGCGGGGCGAACGCGTACGAAGACGCGGCGGCGCTTGATGGTCAGGCCGAGGATGAGCCCGAGGGTGGCGAGGACGGCGCTGACGAGGCTGATCGGGGCCCCGGGGTCGGTGCGCACCGACAGGCCGGCGAAGCGCTTGACGGCGTCGAAGGTGATCGAGCCGCGCCCACCGGGCAGCTGCTTGGTCTCCCCCGGCTTGAGGCGGATCAGCATCGGCGAGCCGTCGGCCTTCATCACCTGCTTCATCTGCTCGGTGTTGAGCGTGTAGACCGACTGGGGCGCGCCGCCCGGGAACAGGTTGCCCTCCCACACCGAGAGCGCGACCTCCGGGTTGTTGGCATCGGGGAAGAGCGACATCGGCCCGTTGCTGAAGGTCGGCTCGGCCGTGGGCAGGAAGAACCCGGTGAAGCCCAGCTGCTTCGGCGCGGCCGACGGG
This sequence comes from Terrabacter lapilli, assembly GCF_039531305.1. Lineage (NCBI taxonomy): Bacteria > Bacillati > Actinomycetota > Actinomycetes > Micrococcales > Intrasporangiaceae > Terrabacter > Terrabacter lapilli. The sequence continues at coordinate 476,217 of NZ_BAAAPU010000011.1, read as the reverse complement.
ACCTTGATGACCCCGACGGAGCGGTAGTTCGGGTCCTGCGGAAGGAAGGGCGTCGCCTCGTGGTAGAGCACGGTCCCCTTGGCGTCGCGCACGGTGATGACGGGCGTGTAGCCGTTGCCGAGCAGGAAGATGTCGGCGCCGTCGACGCTGATCGGGTGGTTGACCGAGACGGTCTCGTTCGTGGCCGGTGCGCCGGGCGAGCTGCTCAGAGTCGTCTGCGCGTCGAAGAACTTCGGCTTGCCGAAGTTGCGGCCCGGGGTGTCGTCGAACTCGACGTGCAGCTTGTCCAGGGACAGGACGAACGGCGGCAGGGTCTCGCTGTCCACCCACGGCCCGGGCGCGATGGTGTTGTACGTCCCGGCCGAGGACGCGAACTTGTCGCCCTCGGCGAGGATGACGTCGCCGCGCCAGCCGAGCAGGTGCCCGACGGCCATGCCGACGATGATGCCGGTCAGGGCCAGGTGGAAGAGCAGGTTGCCGGTCTCGCGGAGGTAGCCGGACTCCGCGCTGACCGTGGTGGCGTCGTGCGAGTGCAGACGGAACCGCTTGCGCTTCAGCACCTCTCGCGCCGCGGCCAGGGCCTCGTCGGGCGAGAGGCTGGTCGTGACCTCGGCGTGCTCGTCGAGGCGGGCGAGGCGCGCCGGGGCGCGCGGCGGCGTGGAGCGCAGTGCCGACAGGTGCACCTTGGTGCGCGGGATGATGCACCCGACGAGCGAGACGAACAGCAGCAGGTAGATCGCCGAGAACCACGGCGAGGAGTAGACGTCGAAGAAGCCGAACCGGTCGAGCCACGGCGCACTCGTCTGGTGCTGCGCGATGTAGTCGGCGACCCGTCCGGAGTCGATGTTGCGCTGCGGGAAGATCGACCCGGGCACCGCTGCGATCGACAGCAGCAGGAGCAGGAAGAGGGCCGTACGCATGCTCGTCAGCTGGCGCCAGCCCCATCGCAGCATGCCGACCGCGCCGAGCGTCGGGAGCGTCGGCTCCTGCCGGTCGGGTCGCATGCCCTTGCGTACGCGGTCGGTGTCCTTCGGCGCCGACGTGACCCGCTCGGTGGTGGGTCCGACGGTGGGATCGGTCTCGGTGCTCATGTCAGATCGCCACCTGGAAGCCGTTGACGAGCCGCACCTGGACCCAGACGATGACGTCCTCCCAGACGCCGGTCAGCATGAGCAGGCCCACGACGACGAGCATTACGCCGCCGACGGTCTGCAACGCCCGGCGGTGCCGGCGCAGCCAGTCGCTCGCGCTCCCGGCCCGCTCCCACAGCGCCGCCATGAGGACGAACGGCAGGCCTAGCCCGATCGAGTAGACGGCGGCGAGCGCCAGTCCCCGACCGATCGAGCCGGATGCGGCGGAGATCGGGGCGGCCATCGCCTGGATGGCGCCCAGCGTCGGCCCCATGCACGGCGACCAGCCGATTGCGAACGCCGCCCCGAGCAGGGGTGCGCCCGCGAGACCCGCACGTGGTCGCCAGCTCACCGGGACGGCATACGACCGCCCGACGCCGAGGAAGAGCACCCCCATGACGAGCACCACGGCGCCGCCGACGCGCAGCAGCAGGCTCTGGTGCTCGCGGAAGGCGAGACCGACGGCAGAGACGGCCGCGGCGGCGACGAGGAAGACGACGGTGAAGCCGAGGACGAAGAGCAGCGCGCCGAGGACGAGCCGTCCGCGGGAACGCCGCTCGAGGGAGACGTCGGACAGGCCGGTGACGTAGCCGAGGAAACCCGGGACGAGCGGGAGCACGCAGGGCGAGGCGAACGAGACGAAGCCGGCCACGAGGGCGACGAGCCCGGCGGCGAGCAGCGATCCGGTCGCGAGCTGCGAACCCATGGTGGCCTCAGGCCTTCTCGGCGAGGACGTCGTCGATCAGGCCGAGCAGCGTGCTCGTGTTGACGGGACCCGAGACGCGGGCCGCGATGCGTCCCTGGCCGTCGAGCACGAGGGTCGTCGGCGTCGCCGAGGCCTTGCCCTGCAGGGCCAGGATGGGGACCCCGCCGTCGTAGGCGAGTGAGGGGTAGGTCACCTTGTTGGCCTTGAGGAAGGCCAGGCCGGTCTCGGGCCCTTCGAGCTTGTCGAGGCCGATGAAGTCGACCTTCTTGCCCTTGGCCTGCACCGTCTCCCACGCCTTCTGCAACGCAGGGGTCTCCTCGATGCACGGTGGGCACCACGAGCCCCAGACGTTGACCACGAGCACGGTCCCGGCGCGGTCGGCGCTGCTCCACGGCTTGCCCTCGAGGGTCGTGCCCTCGAGCTTGACCGGCTGGCTGCGCTCGGCGACCGGGAGCTGCTCGATCGATCCGTCGCCGGCGACGTAGCCCTTGCGGTCACCCGAGCGCGCCTGGTCCGCAACGGAGTTCGGGTCGGACGAGCAGGCGGCGGTGAAGGTGGCGAGGCCTGCAGCCACGGCGGCGGCCCCCCACCGCAGCGCGGTGCGTCGGTCGAGGTGGTGCATCAGGCGCCCACGCTCCTGCTCGCGCGCGCCAGCAGCGACCCGGCCGGCTCCGAGTAGGTGATCGAGACGAGCTCGTCGTCGCGGTAGGTCAGGGAGGTCAGCGACGCGAGGGTGCACTCGCGCTTGCGCGGGTCGTGCCACAGGCGCCGGCCCTCGAGCTTGTTGCGGACGGTCCACACGGGCAGCTGGTGACTGACGACGACGGCCTCGTGGCCGCGTGCCGCGTCGCGCGCATCGACGATGGCCGCGATCATCCGGGCGGCGATCTGCTCGTAGGGCTCGCCCCACGACGGCTTGGTGACGTTGCCGAAGAGGTGCCAGTTGTGGGGGTGGAGCAGGTCCTTGACGTCGACGGTGCGGCCCTCGAAGCGGTTCTCGGACTCGATGACCCGCTCGTCGGTGGCGATCTCGACGCCGTGGCCGGCGGCGATGGGTGCGGCTGTCTCCTGCGCGCGCTCGAGGGGCGAGGCGACGACGTACGTGATGTCGTTGGCCGCCAGGTGGGTGGCGACGAGCTGCGCCATCTCCCGGCCGAGCTCCGAGAGGTGGTAGCCCTCCAACCGGCCGTAGAGCACGCCCTCGGGGTTGTGGACCTCGCCGTGCCGCATGAGGTGCACGACCGTGAGGTCGCCGGCGGTCGGCGCCGCTCCTCCCGTGCTCTGACCCATGGTCGCCAGTCTCTCAAACGACGGGCTCAGGACCGAATCCGCCTCCGAGCCTGTGCACCCCCTGTGACGTGCGACGACGCCGCCGAGGACGTATGCCGTCCGCCGGCCTTCGCAGACCGCCGTGGGGCCGCCGGTCGCGTCCTCGTGGGACGCCCGGACAGGCGGGCCCGGCGCGGTCCTACACTCCGTCTCGTGTCGTGGTCGATCTGGCTCACCCTCGTGGCTGCGGGGACGCTCATCTCGCTCACGCCGGGTGCCGGCGCCGTCAACACGATGGCCAACTCGCTGGGCTCCGGGTGGACCCGCTCGATCTGGGGCATCCTCGGCCAGCAGGTCGCGCTGCTCGCGCACATCGCCGTGGTGGCGGCCGGCCTGGGGGTGCTCGTCGCGGGCTCTCCCGTGCTCTTCAACGTGATCCGCTACGCCGGCGCGGCATATCTCGTCTTCCTCGGGGTGCGGCAGTTCCGGTCACGTGCGGCGGCAGCGCGGGTCGGCGAGGTGCACCGCGAGCCTGCGTGGTCGATGTTCCGCCGCGGCCTGCTGGTCAACCTCACCAACCCCAAGGCCGTGGTCTTCTTCCTCGCCTTCACGCCGCAGTTCATCCGGCCCGAGCAGCCGCTGCTGCCGCAGTACGTCGTCCTGGCGGCGACCATCATGGCGATCGACGTGATCGTCATGTGGTTCTTCTTCGCGGTGGCCGCTCGTGGGCTCGGACGCCTCACCCAGCGCGAGTCGGGCCAGCGCACCCTGAACCGGGTCTTCGGCGGGCTCTTCGTCGGCGTCGGGGTCCTGCTCGCCAGCGTCCACTGATCCCCGGCCCACCCCAAACCGTCGAGAGGCCACGTGTGGCCGCCTCCTAACCGTCGAGAGGCCACGTGTGGCCGCCTCGTGACCGTCGAGAGGCCACGTTCGGCCCACCCCCAACCGTCGAGTGGCCAGATCTGGCCCCCGACGAAGGGGCCGAGCCCGACGTCAGTCCGGTGTCGCGGCGGCACGCGCCGCGGCGGGGAGGGCCGCGATGACGTGGTCGACGGCCTCGTCGTCGTGGGAGGCGGAGACGAACCACGACTCGAAGGCGCTCGGCGGCAGGTGCACGCCCTGGCTCAGCATCGAGTGGAAGAAGCGGCGGAACGCGGCGCTGTCCTGGTCCTTGGCGTCGGTGTAGTCCGACACCGCTCCGTCGCGGAAGAAGACGGAGAACATCGAGCCGGCCCACTGGATGGTGTGCGGCACCGACGCCGCCGAGAGCTCGCTCGAGACCGCGTCGGCGATCGCGTGCGAGACCACGTCGAGCCGGGCGTAGACCTCGGGCGTGCAGCCCAGCAGGGTCGCCAGGCCGGCGGCGGAGGCGACAGGGTTACCGGAGAGGGTGCCCGCCTGGTAGACGGGTCCCTGCGGTGCCAGCAGCGCCATCACGTCGGCACGACCACCGAAGGCGGCCGTCGGGAATCCGCCACCCATGACCTTGCCGAACGTGAAGAGGTCCGGTGCCCCGGCGGCATACGGCCCCTCGAGCCCGTAGAAGCCCGACGCGCTGCAGCGGAACCCGGTCATCACCTCGTCGGAGACGAGCAGGGCCCCGTGCTCCTTGGTGATCCGCAGCAGGCCCTCGGTGAAGCCGGGCGCCGGCGGGACGACGCCCATGTTGCCGGCGGCCGCCTCGGTGATGACAGCGGCGATCTCGTGCCCGCGCTCGGCGAAGGCGGCCTCGACCGCGCTGAGGTCGTTGTAGGGCAGCACGATCGTCTCGCCTGCGCTCGAGCGAGGGACGCCGGCCGAGTCGGGCAGCGCGAACGTCGCGACGCCCGAGCCCGCCGAGGCGAGCAGCGCGTCGACGTGACCGTGGTAGCAGCCGGCGAACTTCACGATGACGTCGCGGCCGGTGAAGCCGCGCGCCAGCCGGATGGCGGACATCGTGGCCTCGGTTCCCGAGTTGACGAGGCGCACCTGGTCGACCGGCTCGACGCGGCGCACGATCTCCTCGGCGAGCTTCACCTCGTTCTCGCTCGGCGTGCCGAAGGAGAAGCCCTTGGCAGCGGCCTCGGTGACCGCGGCCACCACGTCGGGGTGCGCGTGGCCGAGAATCATCGGGCCCCACGAGCAGATGAGGTCGACGTAGCGCTTGCCGTCCGCGTCGGTGAGCCACGGCCCGGAGCCACTCGCCATGAACCGCGGCGTGCCACCGACCGCACGGAAGGCCCGCACCGGGGAGTTGACGCCCCCGGGGATGACCTTGCTGGCGCGCGCGAGGAGCGCCGCGGACGCGGGAGCGTCGGTGTCGGTCTGGACGGGGACGGGCTGCGAGCTCATGCCCCCAGTCTGTCAACCTCCCGCCGCGCGACGCTCCCCCGGGTCGGCTCGGTGGCCTCTCGACGGGTGCCAGGCGGCCGAACGTGGCCTCTCGACGGTGGAGAGGGGGGTTGGGGCGCCGGTCAGCGGCCGCTGGCGGCGTGGGGGTCGAGGTGGTCCCGCACGATGCCCATGGCGTCCCCGATCGCGGTGAACTGCTCGGGCGTCATGATGTCGACGAGGTTGTCGCGCACGCTCTGCACGTGGACCTTGGCGATGGTCTGCACGGCCTCGAGCCCACCGGGTGTCAGCACGAGCTCGACGCCGCGCTTGTCGTTGGCGCACTGCTCGCGGGTGACCCAGCCGCGCTCCTCGAGGCGCTTGGCCGTGTGCGTCAGGCGGCTGCGGGACTGCACGACCATGGCGGCGAGCTCGGACATGCGCAGCCGGTGGTTCGGGCTCTCCGAGAGCATCGAGATGATCTCGTACTCGCTCAGCTGCAGGCCGGCGTCGCCCAAGGCGTCGTCGAGCGCCTGCTCGAGCAGGCGCGTGCCCCGCAGGATGGCCCGCCAGGACGCCTGCTCGGCGTCGCTCAGCCAGCGCACGCCGTCGCGACCGTCTTCCCCTGAACCTGACATGTCAACCTCCTGTGACGTCACAGATGGTAGTTGCTGTCAGGCAAGCCACTCAGGCACATCGAGTGCGAAGTACGTGAGCACGACCTGGGCGCCGGCCCGGCGGATCGAGACGAGCGACTCCAGGGCGGCCGTCCGCAGGTCGATCCAGCCGTTGGCGGCGGCCGCGTGGATCATCGAGTACTCGCCCGACACCTGGTAGGCGGCCACGGGCACCGACGACCGCTCGGCGGCCGCGGCGACCACGTCGAGGTAGGACATCGCGGGCTTGACCATCACCATGTCGGCGCCCTCGGCGATGTCGAGGTCGATCTCGCGGAGGGACTCGACGATGTTCGCCGCGTCCTGCTGGTAGGTGCGGCGGTCGCCCTGCAGGCTCGACTGAACCGCGTCGCGGAAGGGCCCGAAGAACGCCGAGGCGTACTTGGCGGAGTAGGCGAGGATGACGGTGTCGGTGAACCCCTCGGCGTCGAGCGCCTCGCGGATGACCGCGACCTGGCCGTCCATCATCCCGGAGGGGGCGACGACGTGGGCGCCGGCGCGGGCCTGCGCCACGGCCATCTCGGCGTAGAGGAGGTTGGTCGCGTCGTTGTCGACGCGGCCGCGCTCGTCGATGACGCCGCAGTGGCCGTGGTCGGTGAACTCGTCGAGGCACGTGTCGGCCATGACGACGAGCTCGTCGCCGACGGCCTCACGGACCGCGCGGAGCGCGACGTTGAGTATGCCGTCCGGGTCGACTGCGCCCGTGCCGGTCGCGTCCTTGTGCTGGGGCACGCCGAAGAGCATGATGCCGCCGAGCCCGGCGGCCACGCAGCGGTGGGCCACCTCGACGACGCTCTCGAGGGTGTGCTGCACGACGCCGGGCATGCTGGTGATCGGCCGCGGCTCGGTGAGCCCCTCGGCGACGAAGACGGGCAGCACCAGGTCTCGTGGGTGCAGGCGCGTCTCGGCGACGAGGGAGCGGAGGACGGGGTTCTGGCGCAGGCGGCGAGGACGCTCGATCATCGAGGGTCCGCCTCAGCGGGCGCGGCGGCGCGAGGCCGGTCGCTTGTCGCTGGGGCGCTGCACCGGCTGGCCCGCCTCGGCCGCGGCGACGGCCAGGCCGACGCCGTGGCCGGCGAGGGCGTCCACGAGGCTGAGGGCCGAGGCCTCCGGCGCGAGCACGTCGACGCGCAGGCCGTGCTCCTGGGCCGTCTTGGCCGTCGCCGGTCCGATGCACGCCACGACCGTTGCGGCGTGGGGCTTCCCGGCGATCCCGACGAGGTTGCGCACCGTGGAGCTGGAGGTGAAGAGCACCGCGTCGTAGTCGCCGCCCTTGATCGCGTCGCGGATGTGGGCGGCCGGCGGGGCGGCGCGCACCGTGCGGTAGGCGGTGACGTCGTCGACCTCCCAGCCCATGTCGCGCAGACCCGCGACGAGTGTCTCGGTCGCGATGTCGGCGCGGGGCAGCAGGACGCGGTTGATCGGGTCGAGCACCTCGTCGAACTCGGGCCACGACTCGAGCAGGCCCGCTGCGGACTGCTCACCGGCGGGCACGAGGTCGGGGTTGATCCCCCACTCGCGCAGTGCGGCTGCGGTGGTACCGCCGACGGCGGCCACCTTCAGGCCGGCGAAGGCGCGGGCGTCGAGGCCGAACTGCTCGAAGCGCTCACGCACGGCGCGGACGGCGTTGACCGACGTGAAGCCGATCCACTCGTAGCGGCCCGTCACCAAGCCCTTGACGGCCTTCTCCATCTGCTGCGGGGTGCGCGGCGGCTCGACCGAGATGGTGGGGACGACGTCGGCCGTCGCACCGTAGGAGGCGAGACGCTCGACCATGGTGCCGGCCTGCGCCTGCGTGCGCGGCACGAGGACCCGCCAGCCGAAGAGCGGCTTGGACTCGAACCAGGAGAACTCGTCACGCAGCTCGACGTTGGGCGACACGATCGCGAGCGTCACCTCGAGGGGCTCCTTGCCGGTGAAGACGGCACCGGCCTCGCCGAGCGTGGTCGCCACCGAGGACTGCTGCACCGTGGTGCTGTGGGAGCTCAGCACGGCCAGCGACTCGTCGGGCCGGCCGGCGGCGCGCAGCGCCTCCAGCGCGGACCGGATGCCCTCGCTGGTGCCCAGCAGCACGAGCGTGTCGGAGTCGGTCGCGTACGCGGCATAGTCGACCCCGGAGTTGTCGACGCCGACGACGTGGACGGCGCCGGTGGACTTCGACGTCAGCGGCACGCCGGCATACGTCGGGCCGGCGGTGAGCGCGGAGACGCCGGGGACGACGTCGTAGGTGATGCCGGCCTTGCGGCAGGCGCGCACCTCCTCGACGAGGCCGTTGAAGGTGGCGGGGTCGCCGTCCATGAGGCGCACGACGAGGCCGCCCGGGGCGACCGACTTCGCGGCCTTGACGACGAGCTTGGCCCGCATCGCCTGGGTGAGCTCCTGGCCCTGCTCGCCGTGTCCGGCGTCGATGATCTCGACGTCCGGGCGGGCGTGCCGCAGGACCACGTCGTCGCGGGCGATGCGGTCGAGGACCACGATGTCGGCGACGGCGAGCAGGTCGCGGCCGCGCAGCGTCATGAGTCCGGGGTCGCCGGGGCCCGAGCCGACGAAGGCCACGCGGGCCGGTGTCGTCGCGGTGGTGGAGTTCGAGGCCGTCTGGTCTGACGGCTGCGAGGAAGGAGTCACGAAACTTGCTCCGGTTGGTGTGGGGCTTGGCGTGGGGCGGGTGCTGGGTCGACGGCGGCGGGCTCGGTGCCGCTCGTCGGATGGTCGTTCAGGTCGAGCCCGGCGGCGCCGTCCTCGAGCATGGTCTGCGCCAGGCGCCGGCCGAGCGACTCGGGCTCGGCATACGGGCCGACCAGCGACCGGCGCAGCTCGACGGTGCCGTCCTCGCTGCCGACGAAGCCGCGCAGCGACAGCTCGAGACCGTCCTCGCCCTCGACGACCTCGGCCAGCGCCCCGATCGGGGCGGTGCAGCCGGCCTCGAGGGCCGCCAGGAGGGACCGCTCGGCCACGACGCATGCCCGGGTGTCGGGGTCGTCGAGCACCGAGACGGCAGAGACGACGTCGTGGCGGTCCGAGCGGCACTCGACGGCGAGGGCGCCCTGCCCGGGCGCGGGAAGCACCTGGATCGGGTCGAGGACCTCGGTGGCCTCGTGGAGCCGGCCGAGCCGGGCCAGGCCGGCGCGGGCGAGCACCACGGCGTCGACGGCGCCGGAGGTGACGAGACCGATCCTGGTGTCGACGTTGCCGCGGATGGGACGGACCTGCACGCCGAGGCCGAGGGCCGCGAGCTGGGCGGTGCGACGCGGCGAACCGGTGCCGACGACCGAGCCGGCAGGCAGCTCCCCGAGGGTCAGGCCGTCCCGGGCGACGAGCACGTCGCGGCTGTCCTCGCGCACCGGAACGGCCGCCACGACGAGCCCCGGCTCGGGGGCCGTGGGGAGGTCCTTGAGCGAGTGCACGGCGACGTCGATGCGCCCCTCGAGCAGGGCACGGCGGATCGCGGCGGCGAACACGCCGGTGCCGCCGATCGCGGTCAGCAGCTCACCCGAGACGTCACCCTCGGTCGTGATCTCGACGAGCTCGACCTCGTGGCCTGCCGCGCGCAGCCGGTCGGCCACCCAGCCGGACTGGGTGGTGGCCAGCGCGGAGCGGCGCGTGCCGAGGCGCAGAGCGGTCACGACTGTGCTCGCTTCGGCGGGGCGGAGACGTTGGCGACGTCCTTCGGCTCGAGGTCGAACAGCTCACGCAGGGCCGCGGCGTAGTCGTCGCCGCTGCCCTCCATGGCGAACTCCTTGACCCGCATGGTCGGGGTGTGCAGCAGCTTCTCGACGATGCGGTGGACGGCCAGGGCCACCTCGGCGCGGGTCGTCTCGTCGAGGCCGGGCAGGCGCTGGTCGAGCCGGTCCATCTCCGTCGCGACCAGGGCAGCAGCCCGGGCCCGCAGGGCGGCGACAGTGGGCGCGACGGACTTCTCCATGCGCCGGGTGAGGTAGTCGGCCACCTCGCCGGTGACCAGCTCGCGGACGCGGACGACCTCGGTGGTGTCGGCACGCCCCTCGAGGAGCAGTCCGAGAGCCTGCAGGTCCACGAGCGTGACGCCCGGGATCTCGCGCTGCCACGAGTCGACCGGCTCGACGTCGCGAGGCAGTGCCAGGTCGACGACGACCTGCGGGCGGCCGCCACGGCGGGCAGAGCTCGCGGCGAGCAGGTCGGCCGTGATGACGTGCCCCACCGCGCCCGTGCACGAGATGACGAGGTCGCTCTCGGCGATGACGTCGGCCAGGTCGGCCCACGGGCGGGCGACGCCGGACGTCGCGGCGGCGAGGCGCTCGGCCCGGTCGGGGGTGCGGTTGACGATCGTCAGGGACCCGAGCCCCTGCCGACGGGTGGTGGCGGCCGCCAGGCCGCTCATGCCACCCGCGCCCACGACGACGGCCGCAGCCCCGTCGAGGGGCCCGAGGACGGCCGCGGCCTCCTCGAGGCCGATCTGCACGAGCGAGACGCTGTGCTGGTCGATGTCGGTCTCGGCGTGGGCCCGCTTGCCGACCCGCAAGGCGCCCTGGAAGAGGGAGTTGAGCGACTCGCCCACCTGCCCGCGGCTCTGGGCGCCGGAGAGCGCGTCGCGCATCTGGCCCAGGATCTGCGCCTCGCCCACGGCCATCGAGTCGAGCCCGCAGGCGACCGTGAAGGCGTGGGCGACCGCGGCGTCGTCGTAGCGGACGTAGAGGTGGTCCGCGAGCGCCTCGGCGCGCACCGCCAGCGCGGCGGTGGGGTCGCCCGGGGGCAGGTCGGCCACCGGGCGTACGCCGTCGGGTGTCTCGAGCCCCGCAGCCAGGGCGAGCGCCTCGCCGATGGCGGCGACGGCCGGGTGGAAGGCCGGCACGGAGGCGTAGACCTCCAGACGGTTGCAGGTGGAGAGCACGACGGTCTCGGTGGCCGTGGCCGACCCGAGCACGGACGAGGCGATGGCCTCGGCGCGGTCAGGGCGCTCCGAGAGCGCCTCGAGCACCGAGAGCGGCGCCGTGTGGTGGGACAGTCCGATGACGAGCAGGCTCACGGTGCGGCCACCGCACTGAGGTCGCCGGCGGCGAGGGACTTGCGCTGGGCGTGGAAGGCGAGGATCTGCAGCTCCGTGGAAAGGTCGACGCGGCGTACGTCCACGCCGTGGGGCACCGTCAGGACGGCCGGTGCGAAGTTGAGGATCGAGCTGATGCCGGCCCCGACGAGCGCGTCGCAGACGGCCTGCGCGGCGGGGGCAGGCGTCGCGATGACCCCGATGGCGATGGGGTCGACGGCGTGGTCGGCGTCGAGCTCGGCCAGTGGCCGGATGGGCACGCCGACGATGCGCTCGCCGGTGAGGGCCGGGTCGTCGTCGTAGAGGCCGACGATGCGGAAGCCCTTGGTGACGAAGCCGGAGTAGGAGGCGAGCGCGTGCCCGAGGTTGCCCATCCCGACGATGGCGACCGGCCAGTCCTGGGTCAGGCCCAGGGCGCGCGAGATCTCGAGGGCGAGGGTCTCGACGTCGTAGCCGACGCCGCGGACGCCGTAGGAGCCGAGGTGGCTGAGGTCCTTGCGCAGCTGGGCCGATCGCACTCCGACCTCGGCCGCGAGCTCCTCGGAGGAGACCGACAGGACGCCGTCCTCAGCGAGACGGGAGAGCGTTCGGAGGTACTCGGGAAGCCGCGCGACGGTTGCGTCGGGGATCTCTCGACGCAGTGCAGGGTCGGCGGACACTCTTGCTCACCGGCTCCTCTCGAAGAGGCGTTCTGCCGAACGCGGAGCACGTGGGGACCCGTTCAGGCTAGACGTTTGTGAAGCCATGCACAAAGTTGACTTCGGCCGCCTACCACGGCATAGCGGACGGTGGTCAGGCAGGTCACCGTAGGGCCGCCCGCAGGCGCCCCTCGTCGACCCGCCAGAAGTCGTGCCGGCGCCCGTCGACGAAGGTGACGGGGATCTGCTCGGCGTAGCGCCGCAGCAGCTCCGGGTCGTCGTCGACGGACCGCTCCTCCCAGGCCACCCCCAGCTCGGCGGTGACCCGTTCGACGACGGTCCGCGCCTCCTCGCAGAGGTGGCAGCCGGGCCTGCCGAGCAGCACGACGCGTGGGGCTGGGGCCTGCGAGGGGTGCTCACTCGTCATACCGACCACTGTAGGCACGCCTCCGTCACGCCGCAGGCCCGATCTCGACGGGGAGTGGGCGGGAGTCGACTCCGCCACATAACCTTCTGGGGGTCCCATCGGGGGCGCCCTTCAGTCACACTGTCCACAATGCGCGCGAACAGGACGTCGGCACCACTGCCTCGACCGGTTCCCGCCCCGGGAAGGGCCCCGGCGCGGGGGCTGCTGACGCGCACCCGCCTCAGCCTCCCCGCTCTCGTCCTCGCGCACGCGGGCGGACCGGCGGTCGCGGGAGCCGGCGTGCCGGCATACGACCCCGTCCTGCCCGGCCTGCCGACCTGGCGCTCGGCACTCGACGCGCTGTGGGCCTCCCTCGCCGACGAGGGCGTCGACCTCGCCCGCACCGGACCCGGCGGGCCGGGACCGCGCCGCCTCGAGCGCGACTCGGACGAGCAGCTCCGCATCGCGGCGCTCGTGCAGCTGGCGCAGGACGGTGACAAGGAGGCCTTCGCACAGCTCTACGACGTCTACGTCGACACGGTGTTCCGCTACGTGCTCGTCCGCGTCGCCAACCGGGCCCTGGCCGAGGACCTGACGTCCGAGACGTTCGTGCGCGCGATGCGGCGCATCGACTCCTTCACCTGGCAGGGCAAGGACATCGCGGCGTGGTTCGTCACCATCGCGCGCAACCTCATCGCCGACCACGTGAAGTCGGCGCGCTTCCGCTTCGAGGTGGCGACGGCCGACATGCGCGACGCCGACGAGCGCGTCGACGCCCCCGACACCGAGGTGCTGACCCGGCTGCGCGACGAGCGGCTGGTCTCGGCGATCAAGGAGCTCGGGCCCGACCAGGCGGAATGCATCACGCTGCGCTTCCTCCAGGGCCTCAGCCTCGCCGACACCGCGCGGGTCCTCGGCAAGTCCGAGGGGGCCGTCAAGCAGCTGCAGCTGCGCGCCACCCGGGCGCTGCGCAAGGCGCTCGAAGGAGTCGAGCTGTGATCCCCGTAACCCTTCGGGCTCCCGCGTCGTTCTCACGGCGTAGGACCGACGCCCTCGGGCGCGGGTCCGCCCGCGACGCGCCGACCAGCGTGGCCGTGGAACCCCTCGCCGTATGCCGTGTCGTCCCGGGCGCCGAAAGGCACCCGTGCCGCTCGCGCACCGGGGCACCGATGCCGCGAAGGCGGTGACGGGCACCCGGAGCGCAGCAGCAGCGACCGACACGACATCCTGACGGACCAACCGGACGGACCGACGAGAGGAGGAGGAGAGATGGACCTCGGTGCCGACGCCGACGGCGTGCTGCTGCAGCGCGCCCTCGACGGAGAGCAGGTCAGCGAGCCGGGCATCCTCGAGCTCGTCGCCGTGCTCCACGCCGTCCAGGCGGTCGACCAGGCCGGCCTCGCCCCCCGTCGTGAGTTCGTGTCCGACCTCCGCGCCCGGTTGCTCGCCGACGACCCGGCGGCCGAGATCCCGACTGCCCCCGTCGTGGCCCTCGGCACTGACGGCACTGACGGCCCGGACGGCCCGGCCCGCACGGACGGGCCACGAGGCCCTGTTTCGGTGCTGCACGTCGCAGCGCGGCCGCTCAAGCTGGTCGCCGCGGTGGCCGCCGGCATCATCGTGGTCGCCGGCGCGCTCGGGGCGGCGTCCCGCTCGGCGGTGCCGGGCGACGTCCTCTACGGCGTCAAGCAGCTCCTCGACCGGGCTGCCGTGCAGCTCGCCGGCTCGCGCTACGACGAGGGCCTGACCTACCTGGCACAGGCACAGGAGCACATCGGCGACGCCCGCGACCTGCTCGACCAGGGCAAGCCGGCGACCCACGACCTCGACACGGCCTACGACTCCGCCACCGACGCTGTCCGGCGAGCCCAGACGATCCTCGTCGAGGTCTACCGCACCGAGGGGCGCACCGAGGCGCTCACCGAGCTGGCCGACTTCTACGCTCGCGCGATCCCGCAGGTCGACGCGATGCGGACGCGCGTTCCGACCGGGTCGCTGCCGGCCTGGCAGCGCCTGCGCGACGCCCTCGGCTCCGGCGACATCGCGACCCTGCGCGAGCTGGCCACGTGCGGCGCCTGCGGCGACCGTGCCGCCCGGGCCCGCGTGGCCCTCGCCGCCCTGCCGGCCGGCGCCACCGGGGTCGGTGGCAGCCGCGTGAACGCCACGGCGGCTCCCGGCCCCACGGCCGGCACGAGCGCTCCCGGAGGCGTCGGCAGCTCCGCTCGCCCACCCGGGTCGACGGCGACCCTGCCGGGTGGACTCCCCCTCCCAGGGGGCTCGGTCACGAACGCGGCGCCCCTGCCGGGGAGCACCGTCAACCTCCCGACCGTCGGCGTCAACACCTCCTCGGTGGGCGTCGGCGGTGGCGGCGTGACGCTGCCCGGGGCCACCGTGAACCTTCCCGGAGCCGGCGTGACCTCCTCGACCGTGGCGGTCGGCGGGGGTGGCGTGACCCTGCCGGGCGCCACGATCACGGTGCCGTCGGTGACCCTGGGCGTCCCGACGGTGACCCTGCCGACTGGGCTGGCGCCCACACGGCTGCTGCCCTGAGTGCAGGCCGCCCTGACGGCGGCGCCGCGCCCCACGGGGAAGCGGTGGTCAGAGGAAGACGGACTTGCGCTGCATCAGCAGGCTGTAGAGCGTCTGCTGGATGGTCTCGCGCACCTGGTCGGTGAGGTCGAAGACGAGCATGGGGTCGTCCGCGGCCTCGGGCCCGAAGCTCGACGTGTCGATGGGCGGCCCGAACTCGATGAGCCACTTGCTCGGCAGCGGCACCAGGCCGAGCGGTCCGAGGAGCGGGAAGGTCGGCGTGATGGGTGCGTAGGGCATGCCGAACAGGCGGGCGACCGCTGGCATGTTGCCGAGGATGGGGTAGATCTCCTCGGCCCCGACGATCGACACGGGGACGATCGGGACGCCCGCGCGCAGCGCCGCCGAGACGAAGCCGCCGCGGCCGAAGCGCTGGAGCTTGTAGCGCTCGCTGAAGGGCTTGCCCACGCCCTTGAAGCCCTCGGGCCAGACGCCGACGAGCGCCCCGCTGCCGAGCAGCCGTTCGGCGTCGGTGTTGGCCGCCAGGGTGGTGCCCGACCGGCGCGCCATGGTCCCGATGAAGGGCAGCTGGAAGACGAGGTCCGCGCCGAGCATCCGCAAGTGCCGGTGCCGGGGGTGCTCGTCGTAGACGGCGACCTGCGTCATGAGCGAGTCGAGCGCGATCGTGCCCGAGTGGTTGCCCACGACGAGCGCGCCGCCCTCGTCGGGGATGTTCTCGATGCCGCGCACCTCGACGCGGAACCAGCTCTTGTAGAGCGGCCGCAGCAGCGGGAGGTGGACGTTGACGGTGTAGTCCTCGTCGAAGCCGAACTCGTCGACGACGTAGTCACCGCTGAGCCGGCGCCGCAGGTAGGCGAGGGTCTCGGCGACCTGGCGCTCGACCTCCTCGGCGGGCACCCCCGCCGAGGTCGCGGCCGCGCGGAGCACGTTGACGGCGAGCTCCACGAGCTCGGCCGGGCCCGGGCGGGCCTCGGACGTGAGCTCGGCGCCCTCGAGCACGGCACCGACGAGCTTCTCGGCGCGGGACTGCACCGCGGTCAGCGCCTGCTCCCAGCCGCCACCGGCGCCTGCTTGCGTATGCCGTGTGGCCGCCTCCCGCGCCGCAGCCGCGCCGGCGGGCGCGTCCGGCACCGGCGGCACGGCCCGGAGCCTGGTGGGGCCACTGGTCGCCGCGCGCCGAGGCGAGCGCACGGAGGCGCGGCTCGGCCGGCTCTTGGGCGGAGTGGGCTCGGCCGGCAGGTCCTCGACGAGCTCGGTGGACGCCTCCGTGGCCGGCCCGACCGGTGGCTCGACCGGCGGCTCGACCGGCGGCTCGGTCGGCGGCACCGTGGGCACGACCGACTCCGGTTCGGTGGGACCCTCGGTCACCGCGGCCTCGATGACCTCGTCCAGCGTCCTGTCGGACGTCGAGCCGCTCGCATCACGACGGGCCGCGCTGACCTCGACCGGCGCCGTCGGCATCAGCGGTGTGCCACTTCGCCGGCGACGCTCGCCGGACGCACGGGCAGCCCCGGCGGCGAAGGCACCGCGGGTGGGGCGGGAGGATGCCTCGGTCCTGGACGCCGGCTGCTCCCCCGTCCTGCGCTCGTCCGCCGCTGCGACCGTGGGCTTTCCCACCGACTTCTCGGCCGGCGACTTCTCGGCCGGCGACTTCTCGGCCGCCGACTTCTTCGCGGTCGACTTCTTCGCGGTCGACCTCTTGGCCGTCGACCTCTTCTCCATGGACTTCTCGGCCGTCGTCTTCGCGGCCGCCGTCGTCTTCTCGGCCGCCTTCTTCGCAGCCGGCTTCTCGGCCTTCGGCTTCCTGGCTCCCGCCTTCTTCGCGGCAGGCTCGTCAGGCGTCGACGTCGTGGCGGCGGCTCCCTTGGCCGGCGGCCTGGTGGCGCCGGCCTTCTTCGCCGTCGCCCCCTTCACCGGGGCCGGCGTGCCCTCCTGGCTCACGGACGAGCTGTCGCCGTCGGTCCGGGCTGTCGCGTTCACGGCGGCGTCATGGGTTTCGGCGGTCACGGCTGGATCCTGTCGAAGACGCGGGAAAGGGCGGTGGCAGTGCCGCCGGCAGCCTCCGTGACCGCGGCGCCGACACCGTCGACGCCCGGCACGGACGGGTGCAGGTGCCGGGCGAAGTCCTCGAACGCCTCGCGCGTGGTGAAGCGCGGCTCGAAGCCGAGGACGGCGCGCATCCGGCTCGTGTCCAGTCCTCGGCCGAAGGCGAGGAAGGTCAGCTGGTCGGAGGAGAAGTCTGCGAGGCCGCTGCGTCGCACGACGGTGCCGAGCATGCCGGCCGCCGGCAACGGCACCGGGAGCACGGGGCGCCGGGCGATCGCGGTGCACTGCGTGACCGTGACGAAGCCGTCGCCGGCGACGTTGACGATGCCGGCAGCAGGGCCGGTGGTCGCGAGGATCAGTGCCGCCGTGGCGTCGTCCTCGTGGACGAGCTGGAAGCGGGCGTCGTAGCCCAGCGGGATGGGCACGACCGGCAGGGCGAAGTAGTCGGTGATGGCCGTCCGGATGTTGGGGCCGACGACGTTGGCCAGGCGCAGCATGGTGATCTCGACGTCCGGCCGGCGGCGGGAGAAGCCGCGCACGTAGCCCTCGACCTCGACGGAGTCCTTGCCGAAGCCCGTGCGAGGCAGGGTCTTGGGGTTCATGTCCTCGCTGAACATCGCGGGGTCGCGCGGCGAGGAGCCGTAGACGGCGGCGGAGGACTTCACGACGAGCCGGCTGACCGACTCGGACTTCTGGCACGCGGCGAGCAGCTGCATCGTGCCGATGACGTTGATCTCCTTCTGCGTCACCCGGCCGCCGGTGTCACGCGGAGTGGCGATGACGTTCATGTGCACGACGGTGTCGACGTCCGCCTGCGCCATGATGCGCCCGATCATCGGGTTGCGGATGTCGGCCCGCACGAACTCGGCGCGCCCGATCGAGTGCCGCGGCGGCACGACGTCGACGCCGAGGATCCGCTCCACCGAGGGGTCGTTCGAGAGCCGGCGGGCGAAGAGACCACCGAGATACCGGGACACCCCGGTGACCAGGACGACCTTGGCCATCGGATCCTCCTGTCGTCGGTCGGTGCGCGGTCGGGGGTGCGGAGAGACTCGACGCCCTCGCTCCCGCCGCCCGCCGGTCGCTCCGGCCAGCCGTCGAGGAGAGGTCTCACACCCCCGCACGTCGCAGCCTACCGAGCGAGTCCGGCCTGTGCCCGGGCGCACGCTGTGCGAGACCACCGATGTGGCGAGGCTCTCGGTGCCCATCGGCTCGGACCCCTCCCCGGAAACGCGAACGACCCCCACCGGTGGTGAGGGTCGAGAGCGTGCGGGGCGATGCCGCCGGTTCCTGAGCTGGTCAGGTCACTTCTTGTTGCGACGCTGGTGGCGCGTCTTGCGCAGCAGCTTGCGGTGCTTCTTCTTCGCCATCCGCTTGCGGCGCTTCTTGATGACAGAACCCATGGTTGTCCTTGTCGTGAGACGTGTCCTTGAACTGAGCTGGTGCCGACCTGCGTCGACACACCTCGGAGAAGGGTAGGTCGAACTTCACGAGCCGAACAGGACCCCCACCCTAGCGGGTGCGGGGCCTCGACCCCAAAAGCGCGGGAACGGCCTGACCTGCGCCGACCTGCGCCGACCTGCACCGACGGCCGTCCGGCCGCGTCGCACCGAGGGGGCGGCCGGACCCGGTGGTCGTGGCCGCCCCCTCGGTGCGTGGTGACGCTGCCGTCACGCGGTGTCGATGTAGGACGTCTGCAGGTACTTGTGCACCGCGTCCTCCGGAACCCGGAAGGACCGGCCGACCCGCACGGCAGGGAGGTCCCCGCCGTGGACGAGCCGGTAGACGGTCATCTTCGACACGCGCATGATCGAGGCGACTTCGGCGACGGTGAGGAACCGCACCTCGTTGAGCTGGCGCTCGTTCGACATGTATTGACCCCGATCTTCGGTGGGTGCACCCGCGCGTCGACGGCTTCCCCTCCGGCGAAACTGTACGCAGGTGCAAGAAGCAACACTAGGGGCAGTTGTGACTGGAGGGGAAGCGATCGGATCAACGAATCCGCCACACGCAACTCGACACGCCGTCGCGATCCTGTGGATTGATCTTGTTCCGGCCGGCCCTCAGGGCTCCAGCCGGTGCAGGTCGCGCGGGAAGAGGGCCACCTCCCGGATGTTCTCGGCGCCGGTGAGGCGCCCGACCCACCTTTCCAGACCGATCGCGAATCCACCATGCGGCGGCATGCCGTGGGCGAACGCGTCGAGGTAGCCGGCCAGGACCGAGGAGTCCGTGCCGGTCCGACGCATCGCGGCGGCGTAGTCCGACGGCCGGTGCAGGCGCTGGCCACCGGTCGTCAGCTCGAGACCGCGGAAGAGCAGGTCGAAGCTGTTGCTCCAGCGCTCGTCGCCAGGCTGCGGGTGGGTGTAGAACGGGCGCTTCGCCATCGGATACCCCTCCACCGCAAGGAAGTCCGAGCCGTATGCCGCCCTGGCCCACTCGCTGAGCGCTCGCTCGTGCGCGGGACTGAGGTCCGGCTCGTCGGGGTCCGCGCCGACCCGGGCGAGGGCCTCGCGGAAGTGGATGACGGGAAGCTCGTCGGGCACCATGGGCAGCTCGACGCCCAGGAGCGCAGCGGCGTCGGCGGCATACTCCCCGATGGACGCGACCATCCCGGCGACGGCCTCACGCAGGACGGCCAGCACGTCGCGGTGGTCCCGGACGAAGCCGAGCTCGGCGTCGAGGGAGGTGTACTGCGCGAGGTGGCGCACCGTGTCGTGCGGCTCGGCGCGGAAGACCGGCCCCACCTCGAAGACCCGCTCGAAGACCCCGACGAGCATCTGCTTGTAGAGCTGCGGGCTCTGCGCGAGGTAGGCCGTGCGGCCGAAGTAGTCGACGGTGAAGACGTTGGCACCCGACTCGGTGGCAGTGCCGACGAGCTTGGGTGTCGCGATCTCGGTGAAGTCGAGCGCGCCCAACGCAGAACGGAATCCGCGCATCGAGGCACTGGCCAGCTGCCACGCGGCGCGGTGGCGTGGGTGCCGCAGCGTGACCGCGGCGTGGTCGAGGTGCGTGGGCAGCCCCGCCCCGAAGGTCGGGCGCCACAGCTCGGTCGGCGGCGGCACCGCGGGCTCCGTCAGGGCCGTGATGACCGGCTCGACGAGCTCGGCGCCTCCGGGCGCGGACCCGTTGGCCGAGACCGTTCCGGACACCTGGACGACCGTCTCCTCCGGGAGCCCGGCCAGCTGCTCGACCGTCTCACGGTCCCTGACGACGACCTGCGCCAGGCCCGAGCGGTCGCGCAGGACGAGGAACGTGACGCTCGCCAGGACGCGGCGTCGATGGATCCAGCCGGCGAGCGTGGCCTGCTCGCCGGGCTCGACGGACGCGAGGTCCCGCGCGAGCACGCGCGGCGCGAGGGTCGTGGGTGGGGTTGGTTGCATTCCGTTCACCTCCGGTGGGTTTCGTGCCCCGGAGGTGTGGGCGATGGGGATTGTCGCTGTGCCACCACACCTTCGCCGCCGCGGATCGCGGTCGGCCTCTGGTCGAGCTCGGCTCAGGATCGTCAGGCCCGTCGTCGCCGTGCGCCAAGGCTAGGCGCTCAGGCCGGCACCCACCAACCGGTTTCGGCGCGAGCGGAGCGATGCGTCACCAGTCACCAGCAGGCCGCGGCGCCGGCGTCGCCTGGACGCAGCGCAGCGAGCGAGGAACGAGCGAGCGCAGCGGAGGAAGGCGACGCCTGGAGGGCGCCGCGGCACGCGCCGGAGCGAAGCGAGGCGCAGACAACTCAGTCGAAGTGGACGTCGAGGCCGTGGAGCGGGAAGACGGCAGTCCGCGTGGCCATCACCGCGCGGTCGACCTCGTTGGCCGGGTCGTAGCCCATCTCCCACGAGCGCCACCACAGCGGGCCGTCCTCGGCCGTCAGGTCGCCCATGCGCCGGGGACCCGGCCGCCCGAAGAAGTGCTCCACGTGGGCGCGCCAGTCGTCGGGGATCTCGACGGAGGTCTTGATCGGGGCATGGGCGGCGATGGCGGTCAGGTGGGTCCACGTGCGCGGCACGACGTCGACGACCTCGTAGCCCCCGCCGCCCAGGGCGACCCACCGGCCGCCGCAGACGTCGTGGGAGAGCCGGTGCAGCGCGTCGGCGACCGCCCGCTGGGCGTCGACACTGACGGCGAAGTGCGCGAGCGGGTCCTCGGTGTGCGTGTCGCAGCCGTGCTGGGTCACCAGGACGTCCGGCTTGAACGCCCGGACGAGGGGCATGGCGACGGCGTGGACGGCGCGGAGCCACCCGGCGTCGTTCACCCCGGGCGGGAGCGCCACGTTGACGGCGGTGCCCTCGGCATGGGGTCCGCCCACGTCCGTCGGCCAGCCCGTGCCGGGGAAGAGGGCGCGGCCCGTCTCGTGGACGGAGATGGTGAGGACGCGGGGGTCGTCCCAGAAGATCCGCTCGACCCCGTCGCCGTGGTGGACGTCGACGTCGACGTACGCGACGCGCTGGGCGCCGTGGTCGAGCAGCCACTGGATGCCGACGGCGATGTCGTTGTAGACGCAGAACCCGCTCGCCTTGTCGGGCATCGCGTGGTGCAGGCCGCCCGTGAAGTTCACGGCGTGCTCGGCCGCGCCCTCCCAGACGGCGCGCACGCTGTCGACCGTGCCGGACACCACCCGGGCGCTCGCGTCGTGCATGCCGGCGAACGCGGGATCGTCCTCGGTGCCGAGCCCGTAGGCCTCGTCGGCCCGGCTGGGGTCCTCGGAGGCCACCTTCACGGCCGCCACGTAGTCGTCGTCGTGGACGGTCCGCAGCAGCTCGTCGGTCGCGACCTCCGCGCCGACGACCTCGACACCGTCGGAGTCGAAGACGCCGAGGGCCTCACAGAGCCGGGCGGTGAGGTCGAGGCGTGCCGGGGCCATCGGGTGGGTGGGGCCGAAGTCGTAGCCGGTGAAGGAGGCGTCCCAGACGACCCGGGCCTGAGTTGGCATGATTGAGACGCTATCGCGGAAACGCGCCACGGATGACGGAGGTAACACGCATGGGCCGCAACCGGCTCTTCGGTGACGACGTGATCGTCATCGGGCTCGGCCGCTTCGGCTCGGCCGTCGCCCTCGAGCTGACCAGGCTCGGCCACCGGGTGATCGCCGTCGAGCGCGACAACGCCATCGCCGAGAGCTACGTCAACAAGGTCTCCAAGGTGGTGCACGCCGACATGGCGCACTCGACGGGGCTCGAGATGATCCGCCACGCGGCGCCGAAGATCGCCATCGTCGGCATCGGCTCGTCGGTCGAGTCGTCGGTCCTGGCGGCGGCCAACCTCGTCGACGCCGAGGTCCCCTCCATCTGGGCCAAGGCGCTCTCGCCCGAGCACAAGCGCATCCTCGAGCGCATCGGGGTGCACCACGTCATCTCCCCCGAGGCCGACTCCGGCCGGCGCGTGGCCCACCTCGTCAACGGCAAGCTGCTCGACTACATCGAGTTCGACGACGGCTTCGCCATCGTCAAGCTGGGGCCACCGGCCGAGACGATCGGCTTCACGCTCGAGCAGAGCCAGATCCGGCGCAAGTACGGCGTCACCGTGGTGGGCGTCAAGGCCCCCGGCGAGGACTTCACGTATGCCGTCCCGCAGACGAAGATCTCGGCGCACCACATGCTCATCGTGAGCGGGCCGGTCGAGCTCATCGAACGCTTCGCCGCCCGCCCCTGACCCGGCGGCACGCGAGCGTATGCCGTCCCGCGAGGCTCGCGGGACGGCATACGTGGTTGGTCGGATCGGTGCGGGCGTGCGTCAGAGGCGCAGGGCGGGGTCGACCTCGCTGCCGAGCGGGAGGACCATCGCGACCTCCTCCTCGCCGTCCTCCTCGCTGACCACGCCCATCGGGCGGCGGTAGTCGGTGGGCCGGAAGCCCATCCCGCTGGCGAAGGCGACGGCGCGGCCGTTCTCGGTGCCCACCCAGTAGACGAGGTGCGTCTGGCCGCGCCTGGCGGCCAGGGAGGCGCCGTCCTGGACCAGTCGGGTGGCCACCCCCGACCCGCGCGCCTCGGGACGGACCCAGAGGCCGAACAGCTCGCCGGCCGGCACCTCGCTCGTCTTCGCCGTGCCGACGCTGACGACGCCGACGGCCTGGCCCTCCCGCTCGGCCACGAGACGCGCGGAACGGCGCATCCGCTCGCGCCACAGGGCCTCGTCGTAGGCCTCTTCCTCCTCGGCCGTGGCCACGAACGCCTCGGGCGACTCACGCAGTGCGGCGAGCCGGACGGATCGGTAGTCCGCCCAGTCGTCCTCGCCGAGGGGACGCACGGTGATGTCGGTCATGGGACCCACGATCGCACGTCAGGTGCTCGGACTGCATCCGCAGACCGGTGAACATCAGGTGCCGAGACCGCCGACCCGCCGGCGACGGCCGGTCAGAGCCGGTGGACCATCTCGATCTCCTGCAGATCGGGCCGGCGCGGGTGGTCGTGGACGGCGCCGGTGCGCACGAACCCGCACCGCGCGTACAACGCCTCGGCGGTGCCGTTGCTGCGCGTCACCTCGAGGACGACCTCGGACTTGCCGAGCCCGCGCGCCTCGTCCAGGACCGCCTGCACGAGCGCCTCGCCGACCCCACGGCCTCGGGCCCGGGGCGCGACGTACAGGCCGAACAGCGTTGCGGTGGTGGCCCGCTCGGGCTCCCAGTGGGACCCCAGCCCGGCGCTCCCGAGGACCCCGTCGGCGTCGCGCGCCTGGACCAGCCAGGCGCCCTCGATGCGCTGACGCCAGTCGGCCTCGTCGTAGACCGCCTCGTCGGCGTAGGTGAACCAGAACGCGTCGGGGGCGTCCCGCAGCATGGCCAGTCGCACGTCACGGTGCGACTCCCAGTCGTCGGGTGAGACGCGGTGCAGGTGCAGGGGCGGGTTCGTCGGCGTGTGGGGCTCGGCCATCACCCCACAGTGCCCTCAGGCCTGCCCGGACGCCAGCTCTTTGGACCGGGCGGCGGCGGCCTCGATGGCCGTGACGAACGCGGCGCGCACCTTGTGGTCGTCGAGCTGGCGGAGGGCTGCCACGGTCGTGCCGCCGGGCGAGCTGACCTGCTCGCGCAGCACCGTCGGGTGCTCCTTGGTCTCCTTGAGCATGGTCGCGGCGCCAAAGAGCGTCTGGACGACCAGCTCGGTGGACGTCGCGCGGGGCAGCCCGAGCACGACGCCCGCCTCGATCATCGCCTCGACGACGTAGAAGATGTAGGCCGGGCCGCTGCCGGAGATGGCGGTGACGGCGTCGAGGTGCTTCTCGGGCAGCCGCACCACCTTGCCGCACGAGCTGAGCAGCGCCTCGGCCTCGGCGAGATGGGCGTCGGTGCAGTGGGTGCCGGGCGAGATGCCGGCCATGCCCTGGTCGACGAGGGCCGGCGTGTTGGGCATGACCCGGATGACCGACGTGCCGCCGGGCAGCCGGGACTCGAGGAACTCGGTGGTGATGCCGGCCGCGAGCGACACGACGGCGTTGCCGGCCGAGACGTGGTGGTGGATCTCCTCGAGCAGCGCCCCCATGTCCTGGGGCTTGACGCAGAGCACGAGCGTGTCGGCCACCTCCGCCGCCTCGACGTTGGGCAGGACGCGTACGCCGTAGCGCTCGGCGAGCGCGTTGACCTTGTCGGGGGTGCGGCCCGTGACGACGAGGTCCGAGGGCTCGCGCCCGGACCGGATCAGCCCCGAGACGAGCGTCTCGCCCATCACGCCTGCACCGAAGATGGCCGTCGTCGTCATCGGGTGGCTCCCCTCGCTCCGGGTGTCAGCTCTTGGTCGCGACGCCGCGCAGGAAGAACATCACGTTGGCCGGCTTCTCCGCCATGCGGCGCATGAGGTAGCCGTACCACTCCTGCCCGTAGGGGATGTAGACCCGCATCTGGTCGCCGCGGTCGGAGATCCGCTTCTGCTCCTCCGGCCGGATCCCGTAGAGCATCTGGTACTCGAACGACTTCGGGTCCCGGCCGGCCTGCCCGGCGAGCGCGCCGGCGATCTCGATCAGG
This sequence comes from Terrabacter lapilli, assembly GCF_039531305.1. Classification (NCBI taxonomy): domain Bacteria; kingdom Bacillati; phylum Actinomycetota; class Actinomycetes; order Micrococcales; family Intrasporangiaceae; genus Terrabacter; species Terrabacter lapilli. The sequence continues at coordinate 451,523 of NZ_BAAAPU010000011.1, read as the reverse complement.
CGCGGGTCGTGCGAGGCGACCATCGGGTAGCCCTCGCCCTGCATGAGGATCTTGAGGCAGCGGACGTAGGACTTGTCGACCTCGGCGCCGGACTGGAACGCCACCGACTCCGGCTCCTTGTAGGCGCCCTTGCACAGACGCACGCGGGAACCGGCGTGGGCGAGGTCGCGGCAGTCCGCCTCGGTGCGGTAGAGGTACGCCTGCAGCACCGCCCCGACGGTCGGGAAGTCGGCGCGCAGCTCGCGCAGCGCCTCGAGCGTGAGGTCGGTCGTCGTGTGGTCCTCCATGTCGAGGGTCACGGTGGTGCCGGCGCCCTTGGCCAGCTCGCAGATCTCGCGGGCGTGGTCGAGGGCGATCTTGTTGCCGTCGCCGGGCAGCGCCTGGCCCAGGGCACTCAGCTTGAGCGACACCTCGACGGTGCCGCCCTCGGTGAGTCCTTGGTCGCGCAGGGCGGTCAGCAGGGAGAGGTAGGCGTCGCGGGTGTGCTGGGCCTGCGCCAGGTCGGTGGTGTCCTCGCCGAGGTAGTCGATGGTGGACAGGCGTCCGGACCCGGCGATCTCGGTGGCGGCGGCCACCACGTCGGCGCGCTCCGGGCCGGGGACGAACCGCCGCACGACCGCGCGGGAGACCGGCGCCTTCTCGATGACGTCTCGGATCCGCTCCTGCTTGGACAGCTGCAGGAGCGAGTTGCGCAGCAGGTCGCTGGCGTCCACGGGGGCCTCCGGGGGTGCACGGTGGGTGGCTGGGTCACGGGTGGCTGACGGTGGCCAGCGTCCCGCCGCAAATCTACCGCCGTGCCGACCGCGCCAGCGCCGGGCCGTCCGTGGCCGGAGGACATGCGGCAGACTCGCTCCCATGGACGAGCCCAGCCCGGACGAGCCCAGCCTGGACGAGCCCAGCCTGGACGAGCTCGGTGAGGGGCTCGGGGCGGCCGCGACGGTGCTGCGCGCGAACGCCATGGCCGTCGACCTCGGCTCGGCCGTCCCCACCTGCCCCGGGTGGACGGTGCGCGACCTCGTGGTCCACCAGGGGATGGTGCACCGGTGGGCCGCGAGCCACCTCTCCGGGGCGCCGGAGCCACCGGAGCTGTTCGAGCGCGACGGACGCGAGGCTCGGGACGTGCTCGACTGGTTCGACGAGGGCGCGACCGCCCTGTTGCAGGCGATCGTCGACGCCCCGGACGACCTCGAGGCCCTCGTCTTCCTCCGCGACGCACCCGCACCCCGCCGCTTCTGGGCCCGGCGGCAGTGCCACGAGACGACGATGCACGCGGTCGATGCCCTCGGCGCGCGGCTGCGGCGCCCGGCCCGGGCCGAGGAGACGTGGATCCGTCCGCGCATCGCGCTCGACGGCATCGACGAGCTGCTCGTCGGCTTCGTGCCGCGTCGCCCGCTGCCGCCTCCCCCGTCCGGCGGGACCCGGGTGCTCGTGCGTCCCGACGACGCCGACGTCGCCTGGCTGCTGGCGGTCGACGCAGGAGGTCAGGTGACGACCCGGCGCGCCGACCCCGCCTCCTCCGGTGCCGCCGACCACCTCGTCTCCGGCTCCCCGGTGGAGCTCTACCTGCGCCTGTGGAACCGGGGGCCCGCCGAGCCCGCCGACGAGCTGCAGCACTGGTGGCGCCGCTCCGTGTCGGTGAAGTGGTAGCCGGCGTGGCACGAGAAGGAGCACGTGTGCCGGCGGCCGGGTTCGGCCGGGTCGTGCAGTCCGCGATCTACCGCGCCGGCGCGTTCGGCCGCCGACCGGAGGTGCCCACCGACGGCACGCAGCTCGAGGCCACCGCCCGCAAGGCCATGACGAAGCGCGGGTTTGCCTACGTGGCCGGGTCGGCGGGCTCCGAGGCCGCCGCCGAGGCCAACACCGCCGCCTTCGCGCGGTGGCGCGTGGTCCCGCGGCTGCTCGTCGACACCACCGCGCGCGACACCTCCGTAGAGCTCTTCGGACGCCGGCACGAGAGCCCCTTCCTCGTGGCGCCGATCGGCGTCCTGTCGATGGCGCACGACGAGGCGGACCTCGCCGTCGCCCGGGCTGCCCGCGAGCAGCACGTCACCCCGATCCTCAGCACCCAGGCGTCCGTGCCGATGGAGCAGGTCGCCCGGGCGCTGGGCGGTTCGGGCCACTGGTTCCAGCTCTACTGGAGCAGCGACGACGACCTCGTCGAGAGCCTGGTCTCGCGTGCCGAGGCATGCGGGAGCGAGGCGATCGTCGTGACGCTCGACACGGCATACCTCGGCTGGCGTCCGCGGGACCTCGACCTCGGGCACCTGCCCTTCGCCCGCGGGGAGGGCATCGCGCAGTACACCTGCGACCCGGTGTTCCGGCGCCTCGTCGCGGAGCGGCTGGCGGCCGGCGGCGACGCGCCGGCGTCGGCCCGGCCCCGGCCCACGCCGGCGGCGGTGGGGACGCTGCTCTCGATGAGCCGCAACCACCCCGGCGAGCTGCGGCACAACCTGCGCGCGCCCGAGCCGCGTGCGGCCGTCGAGACGTTCCTCGACGTCTTCAGCCGGCCCTCGCTCACCTGGGCCGACCTGCCGCGCCTGCGCGAGCTGACCCGGCTGCCGGTCGTGCTCAAGGGGATCCTCCACCCCGACGACGCCCGCCGTGCCGTGGACGCGGGGGTGGACGGCGTCTACGTCTCCAACCACGGCGGTCGGCAGGTCGACCGCTCGGTGGCCGCGCTCGATGCGCTGCCCCGCGTGGTCGAGGCGGTGCGCGGGACCGGCTCGGACGTGCCGGTCCTCTTCGACAGCGGGATCCGGTGCGGGGCGGACGCGTACGTCGCGCTGTGCCTCGGCGCAACCGCGGTCGGCATCGGGCGACCGCACGTCTACGGCCTGGCGATCGCGGGAGCAGAAGGGGTCTCGGAGGTGCTGCGCAACCTGCGCGCCGAGCTCGACCTCCAGATGGCCCTCACCGGCTGCACGTCGCTCGCCGACCTCACCCCGGACCGTCTCGTTCCCGCCGGCTGACCACCGGCTCCGACCGTCGAGAGGCCACGTTCGGCCGCTCCCGGGCCGTCGAGAGGCCACGTTCGGCCGCTCTCCGACCGTCGAGTGGCCACGAGTGGCCGTCGCCCGACGGGTGGAACGTGACGACGCGCGCGCCCCAGATCCCGCACGATCGAGTCATGCCTGCGCTCGACCACCTGACCCGCGACGGCTACCCGAAGTCGTCGAAGTACGACGCGCGGTGGCTCGTCGACCTCGACATGGGCCCGCACCCGCTCTGGCTGCTCGAGGACCTCGCCGCCGACCTCGACCTTCGCCCCGGCATGCGTGTGCTCGACCTCGGCTCGGGCCTCGGCGCCACGTCGGTCTTCCTGGCCAAGGAATACGGCGTGCACGTGGTCGCGGCCGACCTCTGGGTCGACCCCACTGCGGCTGCCGCGGTCTTCCGCAAGGAGGAGGTCGACGACCGGGTGCTCGCCATGCGGGTCGACGCGCACGCCCTGCCCTTCGGCCGCGGCTCGTTCGACGCCATCGTCAGCATCGACGCGTGGGAGTACTTCGGCACCGGCGACCACTATCCGCCCTACCTCGCCACCTTCCTGCGCCCCGGTGGGCAGCTGGGGATCGCGACGCCCGCCCTCACCAGCGAGGTGCGCGAGCTGGGCGAGATCCCCGACCACATCGACCGCGTGGTCGGCGCCGAGTCGGCGGCCTGGCACACGGCCGACTGGCTGCGCAGCCAGTGGGAGTTCAGCCGCGCCTTCGCCAAGGTCACGGCCCGCAGCCAGCCCGACGGCTGCGCCAACTGGCTGCTGTGGGAGCGCGCCGTGATGGAGCTCAAGGGCCAGGCGAGCTCGCCGGTGCAGGGGATGCTCGAGGCCGACGGTGGGGCCTTCGTGACCTTCGCCCTCGTGACCGGCCGGGTCGCATGAGCCTCGACGCCACCGACCTCTACCACCTTCGCCGCGCCGTCGAGCTCGCACGCCTGGCGCTGGAACGGGGTGACGAGCCGTTCGGCTCGGTCCTGGTCTCGGGTGTGGGCGAGGTGCTCTTCGAGGACTACAACCACGTCGTCGAGCTCGAGGCGACGCAGCACCCCGAGCTCGCCATCGCCCGCTGGGCCGGGGCCCACCTCACGGCGGCCGAGCGGGCCGCTGCCACCGTCTACACCTCGGGCGAGCACTGCCCCATGTGCTCGGCCGCGCACGCGTGGGTCGGCCTCGGCCGGATCGCGTATGCCGTGAGCTCGGCCCAGCTGACCGCGTGGCGGTCGGAGTGGGGCGCCCCTCCGTCACCGGTCGCCGCACTGTCGATCCGCGACGTCGTGCCGGGCGCGGTCGTCGACGGCCCGGCCCCCGAGCTCGAGGACGAGGTCCGCGAGCTCCACCGCCGATTCGCCCACGACCACCCCTGACCCCGCCACCCGGCATACGCACGCCATGTGCGCCAAGGCGCACCTTCGTCCGGGGGACCAACCCACGCTGCGACCACAACTGCGCCACGGCGCACCTTCGCGCGGCGAACCAGCTCACCTCGCTCCACAACTGCGCCACGGCGCACTTTCGTGCGGGACTGAGCCCGAGCTGCGACCGCAAGTGCGCCTTGGCGCACTTGCGGTTGGCCTTGTGGAGAGGCGACTCGCGGGTGGCGGTCGCCCGGGCAGGCTTCCGACATGACTCGTCCAGATGGCACGCCTCCGGTCCGACGGGCTGACGCGATGGCGGCCGGGCACACCGACGGTCGGTTGCGGCGCTCGCACCTCGCGCTTTTCCGTGGGGTCCACATCGAGCGGGCTGTCCCAGTCACGCTGGGTGTCCGGATCGAGGCCGCCCTTCTCGTGGTCACACCGGGCAGCCACGTGTCGCACCACACCGCTGCCACTCTGTGGGGCGGGATCGTCCCCGACCATCCCGACATCCACGTCTCGAGTCCACGCAACCGGACCCGACGCGACGGGATCACGGCCCATCGCCGCAAGGAGGGGCAGGAGGTCGTCGGCTTCCGTGGGTTTCGGGTGACGTCGCCGGTGCAGACCTTCCTCGACCTGGCGCACTGCCTGACGCTCGTGGACCTCGTGGTCCTCGGCGACTCGCTCGTCAAGCGGAGGCGCACGACACCCGAGCAGCTTGTCTCTGCGACGCTCCGACACCGAGGCCCCTACTCGCGCCTGGCCCGTCGGGCTGCTGCGCTCGTCCGCGCCGGGGTCGACTCAGCGATGGAGACGCGCATGCGGCTGCTCATCGTCCTCGCCGGCCTGCCCGAGCCCGAGGTCGACCACCGGGTGCACGACCACGACGGGACCCTGCTGCGGCGCTACGACCTGTCCTACCTCCCCTACCGGCTCATCATCGAGTACGACGGCCGGCAGCACGCGGAGTCCGAGGAACAGTGGCTCACCGACCTCGCGCGGGACGAGACGCTGGACGACGAGCAGATCCGCCGGCTCGTGGTCGTGTCGCGACATCTACTCGACGCCGGGAACACGCTCGCGAGGATCACGCGGGCCATGCGACGGGCGGGTATGCCGGTGCCCCGGCTCAGGGACGAGTGGCGTCGACACTTCCCCGCCCGGCCGGGCGACCTGGCCGTCCCGGCCTGACGCAGGCCGAAAGTGCGCCATGGCGCGGTTCAGAGCCGGGCGGTGGTGTGTTTTGCCGCGAAAGCGCGCCATGGCGCGGTTTGGTGCGGGACGGTGGTGGCGTAGGACCTGAAAGTGCGCCATGGCGCGGATGTGCACCGCCGATGCCGCGCCCTGGACAGGATGCGGCCTCGACCTGCGCGACATCGGGGTGGAAGGTGGGGAGGACACGGGCGGCGACCCACACCGGGCGGGTACGGACCCGGCACACGACAAAGCGGACGACGCGCCGCACCGGCGCCTGTCCGCCCACGGCGAACACGGGCTGAACCTGAGTCGATCGGACTCAGGATCGGGAACAGGACCGGCACTGCCCACGTTGGTCGGGGTGTGCCCACCGACAGCGGGCACGGATAGCATCGAGATGTCTCTCGATCAGTCAGGAGAAGAACATGTTCGAACGGTTCACCGACAGGGCCCGAAGGGTGGTTGTCCTCGCTCAGGAGGAAGCGCGCCTGCTCAACCACAACTACATCGGGACCGAGCACATCCTCCTGGGTCTGATCCACGAAGGCGAAGGCGTCGCCGCGAAGGCCCTCGAATCGCTCGACATCTCGCTCGAAGCGGTCCGGGCCCAGGTCCAGGAGATCATCGGCCAGGGCCAGCAGGCCCCGACCGGACACATCCCCTTCACGCCCCGCGCGAAGAAGGTTCTCGAGTACTCGCTCCGCGAGGCGCTCCAGCTCGGCCACAGCTACATCGGCACCGAGCACATCCTGCTCGGCCTGATCCGCGAGGGTGAGGGCGTCGCCGCCCAGGTCCTCGTCAAGCTGGGCGCGGAGCTCAACAAGGTTCGCCAGCAGGTCATCCAGCTGCTCTCCGGCTACCAGGGTGGCCAGAGCGGCGAGAAGGCCGGCGCTGGTGTCGGCCAGGGCCAGACCGAGGGCACCCCTGCGGGCTCCCTCGTGCTCGACCAGTTCGGTCGCAACCTCACGCAGGCTGCCCGCGAGGGCAAGCTCGACCCGGTCATCGGGCGTGCGAAAGAGATCGAGCGGGTCATGCAGGTGCTGTCCCGCCGCACCAAGAACAACCCCGTCCTCATCGGCGAGCCCGGCGTCGGCAAGACCGCCGTCGTCGAGGGCCTGGCCCAGGACATCGTCAAGGGCGAGGTGCCCGAGACCCTCAAGGACAAGCAGCTCTACACCCTCGACCTCGGCTCGCTCGTGGCCGGCAGCCGCTACCGCGGTGACTTCGAGGAGCGGCTGAAGAAGGTCCTCAAGGAGATCCGCACCCGCGGCGACATCATCATCTTCATCGACGAGATCCACACGCTCGTCGGTGCGGGTGCCGCCGAGGGCGCCATCGACGCCGCCTCGATCCTGAAGCCCATGCTCGCCCGCGGTGAGCTGCAGACGATCGGCGCGACGACGCTCGACGAGTACCGCAAGCACATCGAGAAGGACTCGGCCCTCGAGCGGCGCTTCCAGCCGATCCAGGTGCAGGAGCCGACGTTGCCGCACGCCATCGAGATCCTCAAGGGCCTGCGTGACCGCTACGAGGCACACCACCGCGTGACGATCACCGACGGCGCGCTCGTCGCGGCGGCCAACATGGCCGACCGCTACGTCAACGACCGCTTCCTGCCCGACAAGGCGATCGACCTGATCGACGAGGCCGGCGCGCGACTGCGCATCCGTCGCATGACCGCTCCGCCGGACCTGCGCGAGTTCGACGAGAAGATCGCAGCGCTCGTGCGCGAGAAGGAGTCGGCGATCGACGGCCAGGACTTCGAGCGCGCGGCGCGTGTCCGCGACGACGAGAAGCGCCTGCGCCAGGAGAAGGCCGCCCGTGAGGCCCAGTGGAAGTCGGGCGACATGGACGTCGTGGCCGAGGTCGACGAGGAGCTCATCGCCGAGGTCCTGGCCGCCAGCACCGGCATCCCGGTGTTCAAGCTGACCGAGGAGGAGTCCAGCCGCCTGCTCCACATGGAGGACGAGCTGCACAAGCGCATCGTCGGCATGGACGACGCCGTCAAGGCGCTGAGCCAGGCGATCCGCCGCACCCGCGCCGGCCTGAAGGACCCGCGCCGTCCCGGTGGCTCGTTCATCTTCGCCGGCCCCACCGGCGTCGGTAAGACCGAGCTCGCCAAGACGCTCGCCGAGTTCCTCTTCGGCAGCGAGGACGCGCTGATCCAGCTCGACATGTCCGAGTACTCCGAGAAGCACACGGTCAGCCGGCTCTTCGGCTCGCCTCCCGGCTACGTCGGCTACGAGGAGGGCGGCCAGCTCACCGAGAAGGTGCGCCGCAAGCCGTTCTCGGTCGTGCTCTTCGACGAGGTCGAGAAGGCCCACCCGGAGATCTTCAACTCGCTGCTGCAGGTGCTCGAGGACGGCCGCCTCACCGACTCGCAGGGTCGGATGGTCGACTTCAAGAACACCGTCATCATCATGACGACCAACCTCGGCACGCGGGACATCTCCAAGGCCAACATGGGCTTCTCGGCCGGCCCCGACAGCCGTTCGGACTACGAGCGGATGAAGGCGAAGGTCACCGACGAGCTCAAGCAGCACTTCCGGCCCGAGTTCCTCAACCGCGTCGACGACACGATCGTGTTCCCCCACCTCAACCGCGAGGAGATCACGCAGATCGTCGACCTCGAGATCGCCAAGCTCGACAAGCGGCTCAAGGACAAGGACATGGGCATCGAGCTCACGCAGGCGGCCAAGGACCTGCTCGCCAAGAAGGGCTACGACCCCGTGCTCGGTGCGCGCCCGCTGCGCCGCACCATCCAGCGCGAGATCGAGGACGCCCTGTCGGAGAAGATCCTGTTCGCCGAGTTCACGTCCGGCCAGTACATCAAGGTCGACACCGAGGGCGAGGGCAAGGCGGAGACGTTCACCTTCTCCAACATGGCCCGGCCCGACAGCCACCGGCCCGCCGACGACCTCGCCGAGCTTCCCGAGGGCCCGGCCCTCGACGAGGCGCTCGGGGTCAACGTGACCGCCGGCCCGCCCGTCCCGGACGACCAGGTCTTCCCGGAGTCCGGACTCGGCTCGGAGCGCTGACCTGAGCCCGGTCACGGCACGGCCTGACTGATCGACCGAAGGGGTCGGGGACATCGTCCCCGGCCCCTTCGGCGTACGCAGCGCCCCCGGGCATCACCGCTGCCGTATGCCGGGTCGACCGTGAGGAGGTCACGCGCGGACGGCGCCCCGGCTCGCGGCTCGTCGTCGTCTAGCGTGGCGCGGTGACCTCCCAGCGCCGCCTCGTCGACTCCGTGCAACGTCTCCTCGTGGAGCCCCGCGACGGGAGCCTGTCGTGAGCGGCGCCATGCCGGTGATCCGGCGGGCGCGTACGGCCGACGTACGCGCCATCCGGGCCCTCGTGGCGCCGCTGGCAGAGCGCCGGGTGCTCGTCAGCAAGGACGCCGTGGCCTACTTCGAGAGCCTGCAGGAGTTCCGGGTCGCCGAGCTCGACGGCCGGATCGTGGGCTGCGGCGCGCTCCACGTCATGTGGGAGGACCTCGCCGAGATCCGCACCCTGGCGGTCGCTGCCGACCAGGTCGGCACCGGTCTCGGCGGGCGCCTGCTCGAAGCGCTGGTGCAGGACGCGCGGGACATCGGCGTCCAGCGGCTCTTCTGCCTCACCTTCGAGACCGGTTTCTTCACCCGCCACGGGTTCGAGGTCATCGAGGGCCAGGCCGTGCCGCCGGACGTCTACGCCGAGCTGCTGCGCTCCTACGACGAGGGCGTCGCGGAGTTCCTCGACCTCGAACGGGTCAAGCCCAACACCCTGGGCAACACGCGGATGCTCCGCACGCTGTGAGCACCGCCGCCTGAGCCGAGATCGGCAGGAGGACGCCGTCAGTCGGCGGAGGGCAGGTGGCGGGCCAGGTGCCCCAGCAGGGCGTCGACGGCGGGTGAGCGGCCCTCGCTCCGGGCGATGACGGACAGCTCCCAGACGAGGCGCTCGGCGAGCGGGACGACCACGACGCCGTTGCCGACGCCGCCGTTGCCGCTGGCGCTGGCGCTGGCGCTGGCGACGCCTGGCGTGCCGGCGGCCGTCTGCTCGGGGACCACGGCGATGCCGAGCCCCGCCGCGACGTAGGCGGGCACGGTGGAGAGGTCCGGGACCTCGAGCGTCACCCGTCGGCGCAGGGAGGCGGCACGCAGCCAGTCGTCCAGGACCTTGCGGTTGCCGAAGCCGACCGGCATGTCGACGAAGTCCTCGCCGAGCAGGTCGGCCAGCGCGAGCGACTCCTCCCCCGCCAACCGGTGGCCGGCGGGCAGCAGCGCGACGAAGGGCTGGCGCCTCAGCACCTGGGCATGCAGTCCGGACAGCTCGTCGCTGGCGAGGCCGCAGAAGGCGACGTCGACCCGCGACCGCCGCACGTCGTCGACGAGGCCGGTCGAGCCCCGGGGCGAGGTCCGCATCGACAGCTCGACCGCGGGATGCGCCCGGTGGAAGGCGCCGAAGATCGCCGGGAGGCCGAGCGACTCGAGGTTGGTGAGCATCCCGACCCGCAGCGACCCGGTGACCCGACCCGTGGCCCGGGCGCCCGCGCTGCGCATCCGGTCGACCGCCTCGAGCGCCGCGCGCGCCTGGGGCAGCAGCTCGGTCCCCGCCCGGGTGAGCGCCACGTGCCGGGTGGACCGGATGAACAGCGGCGTGCCGAGCTCACGCTCGAGCACCGCGACCCCGGAGGAGACGGTCGACTGCACGGCCAGCAGCCGCTCCGCCGCCCGTGTGAAGCTCAGCTCCTCGGCGACGGCGAGGAAGTACTCCAGGTGGCGGGTGTCCATGCCGCCATCATCCATCGTCAACATCGATGAATGCGACTGACAATGCTCGTTGGACATGGTCAATGCCCAGGGCGCACGCTGGAAGGCATGACGACGCAGAGCCGAGCCGCGACCCAGGCCGCACCCGCAGCATCCGTGGCACCCGCGGCACCCGCGGCACCCGCGGCACCCGCAGCACCCGACGAGGCGACCCGCGGCCGCCACCGCCGCGGCTTCTGGGTCGTCGTGGGCGCGTTCGCCGTCCTGATGGCGTTCACGACGCTGCCAACCCCGCTCTACCCGCTCTACCAGCAGCGCGACGGCTTTCCCACCTTCGTCATCACGCTCATCTTCGCCGCCTACGGCATCGGCGTCATGGGCGGGCTCTACCTCGCCGGCCACGTCAGCGACTACCTCGGTCGCCGCCCGGTGCTCCTGGCCGCGACGGCCGTCGAGCTCGTCAGCGCGGTGATGTTCGTCCTGCTCCAGGACACCGCGAGCCTGCTCGTGGCCCGGTTCCTCTGCGGCCTCGGGATCGGCGCCGTCACGGCCACCGCCACCGCCCACCTGGCCGAGCTGCACGCCGTCGGGCGCCCCGGCTCCGACGGGCGCTTCGCCTCGGTGGTCGCCGGAGCCGTCAACACCGGCGGCCTGGCCCTCGGCCCCCTCGTCGCAGGGCTGCTGACGCAGTTCCTCCCGCACCCCCTGACCGTGCCGTATGCCGTGTGGGTCGTCCTGCTCGCCGCCGCCTTCGTGGCCCTGCTGTTCGCGCCCGAGACCGTCGACCGGCCGGCCACGCGCCCGGCCTATCGGCCGCAGCGCGTCAGCGTGGAGCCGCAGGTGCGCTCGCACTTCTCGGCTGCTGCGGTGGCCGCCGCGGCCGCGTTCTCGGTGCTCGGCGTCTTCACCTCCCTGACGGCCAGCTTCGTCGGGGGCACGCTGGGCCTGCACTCCCGGCTGCTGACCGGGTCGATCGTCTTCGGCGTGATCGGCGCCTCGACCCTCTCGCAGGTGCTCCTCGGCTCCCGCGACGTGCCCGAACGCCTCCGGGCCGGGATGGCGGCCATGTCGGTGGGGCTGGTCCTGGTCGCGGTCGGGGCCTGGACCACCTCGCTCCCGGTCTTCGCGGTCGCAGGCGTCGTCGCCGGCGCGGGGGTGGGGCTCGTCTTCAACGTGGCCATCGCGACGGCCTCGACCGTGTCGTCGCCGGAGCACCGCGGCGAGACGCTGGCCGGCATGTTCCTGGCGGCCTACGCCGGCATCACGATCCCCGTGGTCGCGGCCGGGCTTGCCGTGACCTACGTCCCGGCACCCGCGGTGCTCGTCGTCTTCGCCGCGGTCGTGCTCGTCGCCGTCCTCGTGTCGACCACCCGCCTGCTCGCCCGGTCCTCGGCCACGGACTGACGGCACGGGAGCGCGGGCGCGCGACGGCATACGGCCTCAGGCCCGGGCTGCAGTCAGGTGCGTCCCGAGGCGGCGTAGATGCGGCGCACGACGTCCTCGATGTCGGGCTCCTCGATGGTGAGGTCGCGCACCTGGTGGCGCGAGGAGACGTGGGCCAGCACGGCCGCGACGGTCGTGGCCTCGGCGTCGAAGACCAGGCGCTGGCGCAGCCCGCCGGACTCGCTCTCCACGAGGGAGGCACCGGGCACGCCGTGCAGGTCGGGCGTCGGCTCGGCGAGGTCGATCACGAGGACACGCTGCGCTCCCACCGTGCCGGCCAGCCCCGCGAGCGTGCCGTCGAAGGCGAGCCGTCCGTGGTCCACGACGAGGACCCGGTCGCAGAGCCGCTCGATGTCGCCCATGTCGTGCGTCGTCAGCAGCAGGGTCGTGCCGCGCTCGCGCCGCTCCGCGACGAGGAACTCGCGGAGCCGCTGCTTGGAGAGCACGTCGAGGCCGATGGTGGGCTCGTCGAGGATGAGCAGCTCGGGCGAGTGCAGCAGGGCGGCGGCGAGCTCGGCGCGCATGCGCTGCCCGAGTGACAGCGACCGCACGGGGGTGGCGAGCTGCGGGCCCATCTCGAGCTGCTCGACGAGCAGGTCGGTGCGCGCCAGCGTCGTCGCCTCGTCGAGGCGGTGGATCGCCCCGAGGATCGCGAACGAGTCGCGCAGCGGCAGGTCCCACCACAGCTGCGACCGCTGCCCGAAGACCACGCCCACGCGCCGGGCCACCTCGATCCGCTGGCGCATCGGGTCCAGCCCGCAGGTGCGCACCTCCCCCGACGTCGGCTTGAGGATGCCGGTCAGCATCTTGATCGTCGTGGACTTGCCCGCGCCGTTGGCCCCGATGTAGCCGACGGCCTCGCCGGGCTCGACCGAGAACGACATCCGGTCGACGGCCCGGGTCCGGCGGAAGTCGCGCACGAGGTCGCGGGTCTCGATGATGCTGCCGTTGACGGTCATCCGCCGGCTCCTTGGTAGTGACGGGTCCCGAGACGCCAGCACAGGCCGGCGATGCCCCACGCGAGCAGGGCTGCGAGGGGGGTGCACCACGCGAGCCAGTGGGGCGCGTAGGGGTCGGACAGGTCGAGGATCGCGACGGCCGGGATGTAGGCGACGAACGCGGTGGGCACGACGAACGTCCAGAAGATGCGCAGCGGGGCGGGGAAGACCTGCTGGCTCTGCTGGGCGGCATACGACCCGCCGTAGGTGAAGGAGTTGGTCAGCTCCGCGCCGTCCACGAGAAAGAACTGCAGGCCGCCGGCGGTCGTGAAGAGGGCAGAGAAGATGGCCGTGCCGCTCACGACCGTGAGCACCACGAGCGCGACGGTGGCCGCCGACCACGCGATGCCGCCGGTGGACAGGGCGATGGCCAGGGCGACGAGCGCGACCGTCAGGCGGCCGACCCGGCGCAGCGACAGGTCGCTCGTCATGAGCTGCGCGAGCAGCGGCAGGGGGCGCACGTAGAACGCGTCCACCTGACCCGCGCGGATGTAGCGCGGCAGCTGGTCCAGGTGCCCGACGAACATGTCCGCGAGCGCGAACGCGACGTTGGACAGGGCGAAGACGAGCAGTGCGGCGGTGAAGTCGAGACCGCCAAGGACACGCACGTTGTGGAAGATCACCCACACCTCGGCGAACTCGGCGAGGCCCACGCCGACGGTGCCGAGGATGTCGGTGACGAAGGACGCGCGGTACTGCATCTGGGCGCGGGCCCGCGACGCGAGCAGCACCCGGTAGGGGCGCAGCCGCTCCGCCAGCCTCGACCGGTTCTCAGCCACCCTGCACCTCCAGGCGGCGGCGGCCGGCGCGCATGACGAGCTGGCCGAGGGCGAGCAGCGCCACGGCCCAGAAGACCTGGACCGCGACGGCCGAGACGATGTCGGCCCCGACGACCCGGCCGGCGAGGATGTCGATCGGGTTCTGCAGCATGGACGGGAAGGGCGACCAGTTGGCGAGGGTGCGCAGCCAGTCGGGGAACCACGGCACCGGCAGGTAGAGGCCGCAGAGCAGTCCGCCGATGATCATCCACAGCAGCGTGATGCCGCGGATCTCGACGAGCCAGAAGGCCAGCAGGTTGATGACGAAGTTGCCCGAGAACGCGACGGTCACGGCCAGCACGACAGACACGGCGCCCGCGACCCAGCTCGTCGCGGAGGGGGGCCAGGCCATGTCGAAGAGGAGGGCGCCGAGCAGGAAGGCCGGTACGCCGCGGCCGACGAGGTTGATCCCGGCGCGCCCGAGATCGCTTGCCAGATAGGCCAGCTGGGGGTTGACGGGCCTGAGGAAGTCGACCGCGATGTCACCGGTGCGCACCCGGTCCTTGACCTCGGCGAAGCCCCACAGGTTGACGGTGCCGAGCAGGGCCTGGCCCCACCAGACGAACGCCACCGCGGTCGGCGCGTCGTAGCCGCCGATCGACGTGCCGGCCGAGGCGAGGGCGGCGAGCAGCACCGAGGCCCGGATGAAGCCGAAGACCGAGTTCGTCGTCAGGCCCGCCACCAGCGCGAGGCGGTAGGTCGAGTGCCTCCTGAAGCCGGCCCGCACGAGCACCCAGAAGGTCCTCATGAGGGTCGGGCGAGGGCAGGCACAAGGGGGCACGCTACCCGCCAGCCCGCCCTGCTTCAACGGGACATGTCGGACAGGACCGCGCGGGCTCGTAGTCTGGCGCCCGTGGCGACCCTTCCGCGTGACCTGTCCCCCGAGGCCCTCGAGTTCATGGCCGTGCGCCATCTCGCGACCCTGACCACGCTGCGGCCCGACGGCTCACCGCACGTCGTACCGGTGGGCTTCACCTGGGACCCGGAGCGGTCGATGGCCCGGGTCATCACGAGCCGGGCGAGCCGCAAGGCGCGCAACGCCGCGGCCGGCTGCCCGGCCGTGCTCTGCCAGGTCGAGGGCCGGCACTGGCTGTCGCTGCAGGGCACGGCCCGGGTCCTCGACGATGCCGAGTCGGTCGCCGACGCCGTGGAGCGGTATGCCGCCCGCTACCGCGAGCCGCGCCCCAACCCCGAGCGCGTGGTCATCGCCATCGACGTGCGGTCGGTCCTCGGCAACCTCTGAGCTCCTCGGGTGAGCGTGCCGCCCCACTCGAGTGAGCGCTCCGGCCCTGTGCGGGGGCTCAGGCGGGGAGGCGGAAACGGCTGCCCGGCAGGGGCTCGACCAGCCCGTCGGCCACGAGCGAGTCGAGGCAGCGCATCACCTGCGGACGGTCGTCGGTCGCGTCCTCGAGGACGGCGAGCGGCACGGCGGCGTGCGCCTCGCGCAGCCGGCGCAGCAGCTCACCACGGACCTGCCGGTCGGTGCCGTGCCAGGACTGTCCACGCCGGGGCGGCCCGTCGTATGCGGGACGACCGGCGAGGTTCCACGCGCAGAGGTCTGCGACGGGGCATTCCGAGCACCGGGGACCGCGAGCGACGCAGACGAGGGCGCCGAGCTCCATGACGGCGACGTTCCACGTGTTGGCGCGGTCCCGGTCGGTCGGCATGGACTCCGCCGCGAGGCGGGCCTCGGCACGGTTGAGCGTCAGGTTCGGGAAGGCCTTGCCCTCGACCGTGCGCGCGAGGACGCGCCGGACGTTGGTGTCGACGACCACCTCCGGGATGCCGAAGGCGAAGCAGGACACCGCTGCCGCCGTGTAGGCCCCGACCCCGGGGAGCGCGAGCAGCGCTTCGGGGGTGTCCGGGACCTCGCCGCCGTGGCGCTCGACCATCGCGGTGGCCGCCTCGTGGAGGCGCAGTGCCCTGCGCGGGTAGCCGAGCCGGCCCCACGCGCGCACCGCCTCGCCGGGTGCTGCGGCGGCCAGGTCGGCCGGGGCGGGCCACCGCGCCATCCACTCGCGCCAGATCGGCTCGACCCGGGCCAGCGGCGTCTGTTGCGACATGACCTCCGACAGGAACACGCCCCAGGGGCTGCAGTCGGGTGCACGCCAGGGCAGGTGCTTGCGCCCCTCCTCGGCAAACCACTGGTTGACGCGCTCGTGCAGGAGCGACAGCGGCACGGAGGACACAGCGGAGGACACCACGGAGGACGCTGGCACCGGGGAGGAGCTGGTGACCGGGGAGGAGCTGGTGACCGGGGAGGAGCTGGTGACCGGGGAGGAGCTGGTGACCGGGCGGGACGGCATACGCAGGCGGAGCGAGGGCTCAGACGTAGCGCTCGAGGATGCTCGACTCGGCCAGGCGCGAGAGGCCCTCGCGCACGGCGCGGGCGCGGCCCTCGCCGACGCCCTCGACGAGCATGAGGTCCTCGATGCCGGCGGCGAGCAGGCGCTGGAGCGACTCGAAGTGGGTGACGAGGCGGTCGACGATCGCGGCGGGCAGACGCGGGACCTTGGTGAGCAGGCGGTAGCCCTGCGGCGACACGGGCGCGTCGAGGCTGTCGCCGACCACGGAGAACCCGACGGCCCGGGCCCCGGCGGCGAGGTCGAGCAGCTCGACGGAGTTGAGGGCCTCGAGGTTGGCCAGGGCCTCCTCGACGGTGAGGCCGGACTTCGTCGCCGGGAGGTAGTCGCGGATGACGAGCTCGCGGTCGTTGCCGAGGCCGCCGACGAGCTCCTCGAGCTGGAGGCTGAGGAGGCGTCCGTCGGTGCCGAGCTCGACGACGTAGTCCCTGATCTCGGCGGAGATGCGCCCGACCATCTCGAGCCGCTGGAGGACCGCGGTCACGTCGCGGATCGTGACGAGGTCCTCGATCTCGAGGGCGGAGAGGGTGCCGGTGACCTCGTCGAGGCGGGCCTTGTAGCGCTCGAGGGTCTGCAGCGCCTGGTCGGCCCGGGACAGGGTGGTCGGCGATCCCTCGATGACGTGCCGGAGGTCGCCGACGTAGAGGGCGACCACACCCATCGACTGGCTCACGGAGATGACGGGGAAGCCGGTCTGCTTTGCCACCCGCTCGGCGGTGCGGTGGCGGGTGCCGGACTCGGTGGTCTCGATGCGGGAGTCGGGGACGAGCTGGGTGGCCGCCCGGAGGATGCGCGTGCCGTCGCGGTCGAGCACGACGGCGCCGTCCATCTTGCACAGCTCGCGCACACGGGTGGCGGAGAACTCGACGTCGAGCACGAAGCCGCCCGTGCAGATCGAGTCGACGACGCGGTCGAAGCCCAGCACGATGAGCGCACCGGTGCGGCCGCGGAGGATGCGTTCGAGGCTGTCGCGCAACTCGGTTCCCGGCGCCACCGCGGCGAGGGCTGCGCGCAGCAGCAGCTCGTCGTTACGCTCCATCACTTCCCTGTTCGCAATGGGGGCGCTGAAGGGTCCACCCCGGGTCGGTCGCAGTCTAGACGGTGGCGACGGCAGGCGCGCTCGCTGTCTGCCCTCCGGCGAGGCGCCCCATGGCGTGGATGGCTCGCGGCACGTCGGCGACCTCGACGACGCGTATGCCGTCGGGCACGGAGCAGTCCGACAGGGTGCCCGGTGGCACCAGGGCGTGCCGGAAACCCAGGCGCGCCGCCTCGGCCAGGCGACGGTCGAGACCGGTGACGCGGCGGACCTCACCGGCCAGCCCGACCTCCCCGAAGGCGACGACGTCGGTGGCGAGCGGCTTGTCGACCACCGAGGACGCGACGGCGCAGACGATGGCGAGGTCGGCCGCAGGCTCGGTGATGCGCACGCCCCCGACCGTGGCCGCGAAGATGTCGCGCGAGCCCACCGGGGCCCCGGCCCGCTTGTCGAGGACGGCGATGATCATGGCCAGGCGCGAGGCGTCGAGACCGCTCGAGGTGCGGCGGGGAGAGGGCAGCGTGGAGGTCGCGACGAGGGCCTGCACCTCGGCCACGAGCGGACGGCGACCCTCGAGGGTGACGGTCACGCAGGTGCCCGGGACGGCGTGGTCACGGCTCGAGAGGAAGAGGCCGCTCGGGTCGGCGAGGCCCGTGATGCCGACGTCGGACAGGTCGAAGCAGCCGACCTCGTCGGTGGGGCCGAAGCGGTTCTTGACCGCACGCACCAGCCGCAGCCGCGAGTGGCGGTCGCCCTCGAACTGCACGACGACGTCGACGAGGTGCTCGAGGACCCGGGGCCCCGCGATGGAGCCGTCCTTGGTGACGTGGCCCACGAGGAGCACCGCGACGCCGCGCGCCTTGGCGGCCGCGATGAGGCTGCCGGCCACCTCGCGGACCTGCGAGACGTTGCCCGCCTGGCCCTCGACGTCGGCGCTGGCGATGGTCTGGACCGAGTCGACCACGAGCAGTCCCGGGGCCCGGGCCTCGACATGGCCCAGCACCGTCGCCAGGTCGGTCTCGGCAGCCAGGTAGAGGGTGTCGGCCATCGCACCGATGCGCTCGGCGCGGGTGCGCACCTGCGCTGCCGACTCCTCGCCGCTGACGTAGAGGACCTCGGCGCCCTCGCGCGCGGTGCGCGCGGCGACGTCGAGCAGCAGCGTCGACTTGCCGACGCCGGGCTCGCCGGCGACCAGGACGACCGCACCCGGGACCAGGCCGCCTCCGAGCACCCGGTCGAACTCCGGAACGCCGGTGGGGCGGGCCGCGGCCCGGGACACGTCGACGTCGGCGATGCGCTGCGCCGGGGTCGCCACCGAGGCGGCCGTGGTGCGCGTGGCGGTGGCGCCACCGACCTCGGCCACCGTGCCCCAGGCCTGGCACTCGCCGCACCGGCCCACCCACTTGGCGGTGGTCCACCCGCACTCGGCGCAGCGGAAGCCGGGCGTGCGGCGGGCGGTCGTCCTCGTAGGCATGGGCACGACCGTACGGGTGCGGTCCGACAGCGCCCGAGAGGCCTGCGCGGCTCGCCGTGAGAAAATGACGGCATGGACTCGGTCATGCCCTACGTGCTCGCGCTCGTCCCGACGATCGGGGTCGCCACGCTCTTCTACTTCGTCATCAAGAGCATCCTCGAGGGAGACCGCCGTGAGCGCCTCGCCCAGGCCCGCTGGGAGGCCGAACACCGCAAGGCCGGGGGCGGGGCGGAGTCCGCACGCGCCGGCGACGGCTCGGCGGACTCGGGCAACACCCCGGTTCCGCACGCTCCTGATACCCGGCCTCACTGACAGCCCGCGCACAGATCTATCGGGCAGGATGTCATTTTCTGCCCGAAACCTCTGCTTCCGATGAAGCTTCGTTTCCGTTTCGCAACGCCATTGTTTTGAAGGAAATGCAATTCTCGGCGAAGGCCTGTAAATTGAGGCCTGCTCGAGGGTCCCGCATTCACGGCTCCCCCCCTCCGGAATCGACAACTTCAGATGGAGAAACATGGCCCAGCGTGTCGAAGTGGTGTTGATCGATGACATCGACGGCGGAAACGCCGACGAGACGGTGACCTTCGCCGTCGACGGTGTCACCTACGAAATAGACCTGTCCGACGAGAATGCCCGCAAGCTTCGCGACGACCTCGCGACGTGGACCGGTCACGCCCGTCGTGCAGGCACGGCCAAGGCCGCCCCGCGCCGTCGTTCGAGTGGCGGCGGAAAGCGTTCCGACCTCGGCGCCGTGCGGGAATGGGCGCGCGCCAACGGGCACAACGTGTCCGACCGTGGTCGTATCTCCGCGGAGATCCAGGCGGCGTACGACAAGGCCCACTGACGCTCCCGTCCCGTCCCAGGCGGAAAGGGCCCGGCACTCCACGAGCCGGGCCCTTTCGCATGCCCGCACGGCGTATGCCGTCCGCACGCCGCGGGCGGCCGTGCTTCAGGCGGTGATCGCCTCCGCCAGGTCGCCGTGCCGCTCGACCCGGTCCAGCACCTGCTCCATGGTCAGCTGGACGAGCTGACCATCCCGGGCGCCGGCCTCGATCTCGTCCCACGAGCGGGGCGCGGCCACGGTGGGCCGCTCGCGGCCCCGCAGCGAGTACGGGCAGACGGTCGTCTTCGCTGCGACGTTCTGGCTCCAGTCGAGGAAGATCTTGCCGGGCCGCAGCTCCTTGGCCATCTTCCACACGACGAGGTCGGGGTGCGCCTTGGTCAGCTCCTGCGCGAGCTGTTGGACGGTGTCGCGGATCTGGTCGCTCGTGTGCAGGCCGGGCAGGACGGCATACAGCTGGAGGCCCTTGCTCCCGCTGGTCACGGGGATCGTGTCGAGGCCGATGCCGCCGAGCCTCTCTCGCACGATGAGGGCGACGCGCGCGCACTCGTGCAGTCCGGTGCCCGGCCCGGGGTCGAGGTCGATGACGAGACGGTCGGGGCCCAGCGCCACGGCGTCGCGCCCCTCGCCCTCGAAGCGCCACTGCGGCACGTGCAGCTCGAGCGAGTTGAGGTTGGCGAAGTACGTCAGGCCCGCGAGGTCGTCGATGAGAGGGAAGACGGGGTCGCGACCGGCTCGACGCACCCAGGCGGGTGTGCCGGCAGGGATGTTCTTCTCGAAGAACTGCATGTCGGCGACCCCGTGCGGGAAGCGGATCCGCGTGACCGCGCGGTCACGCAGGTGCGGCAGGATGACCGGCGCGATGCGCGCGTAGTAGTCGATGACCTGGGCCTTGGTCGTGCCGGTGCGCGGGTACATCACCTTCTCGAGGCTCGACAGGCGCATGCGCCGGCCGTCGACCTCGACCGTGACCTTCGGGGGCTCGAGGGGCATCAGCCACCGTCCCCCGCGCCGTCGAGGTCACCGGGAGCGAGGTCGGCGCGCAGCCCCTTGTATGCCGGCTGGCGCAGCCTGCCCTGGCTGCTCAGTCCCAGCGACTCCACGTCCGCGACGAGCACCGGGTGCACCCACGTCGCGCCCACGGAGTCCTCCGGGGGCAGCTCCGTGGCGAAGGGCGAATCGGCCGAGGTCAGGGTCTCGAGGTCGCGCATGAGCGCCTGCCCCGTCTTGCCGGCCAGGCCCGACCCGACCTTGCCCAGGAAGTGCAGGCCGTCCGGCCCCGGCACCCCGACGAGCACCGAGCCGAGGCGTCGGGAGACGGTGCCCGTCGACTCCGGCCGCCATCCCCCGATGACCACCGACACGGTGCCGCGATGGGGCAGCTTGAGCCAGTAGGGCGACCGCAGGCCCGGGACGTAGATCGAGTCGACCCGCTTGGACACGATGCCCTCGAGGCCCTGCTCCTTGGTCGCGGCGTGCAGCGTCGCACCGTCGGCGAAGGTCGGCGGCGTCTGCCACCGTGGCCCGCCGAGCTCGAGCCGCTCGAGGGTCGCCCGCCGGTCGGTCCAGGTCCGGGACAGCAGCTCGACGCCGTAGAGGCGGAGCAGGTCGAAGGTCATCAGGGTCACGGGCGCCTGCTCGGCGAGCATCGCCGCGCGCCGGACGTCGGTCACGTGGAAGCGCTCGGCCATCGCGCCGAAGGACGGCAGGCCGTCGCGCAAGGAGACGATCTCGCCGTCGAGGAGCATGTCGGCATACTCCCCCGCCAGGCCCCGCAGCTCGGGAAACGCGACGGTGACATCCCGTTCGGTGCGGGAGTAGAGCCGCAGCTCACCGTCCGAGACGTCGGCCAGAACGCGCATACCGTCCCATTTGACCTCGTGAATCCAGCGGTCACCGACAGGAACGGTCGTCGCTGGCGTCGCGAGCATGGGGCGCATGGGTGCATTCTTGTTCTCATGCGAGCCATCTGGAAAGGCGCCGTGTCGTTCGGCCTGGTCAATGTGCCGGTCCGACTCTTTTCGGCGACGGAGAACCACGACGTGCAGTTCCGGCAGGTTCACGAGAAGGACGGGGGCCGCATCAAGTACCAGCGGATCTGTTCGATCGACGGCGAGGAGGTGCCCTACTCCGACATCGCCAAGGGATATGAGGCCGCCGACGGGCAGATGGTGATCCTCAGCGACGAGGACCTGGGGAGCCTTCCGACGCGGACGACGAAAGAGATCTCGATCGAGAAGTTCGTCCCTTCCGAGCAGATCGACCCGCTCCTTTTCGACAAGAGCTACTACCTCGAGCCGGACAAGACCGGTCTCAAACCCTATGTGCTTTTGCGTGACGCCCTGGAAAAGGCCGACCGGATGGCGCTCGTCACCGTGTCGGTGCGCAGCCGGATGACGCTTGCCGTGCTGCGGGTGCGTGAGGGCGTCATCGTGCTCCAGACGCTGCTGTGGGCCGACGAGGTGCGCAAGCCCGAGTTCGAGTCGCTCTCCGAGGAGACCCACGCGACGCAGAAGGAGCTCGCGATGGCCTCCTCGCTCGTCGACTCGCTGTCGGGCGACTACGAGCCGGACGAGTTCGAGGACGACTACGCCGAGGCCGTGGCCAAGCTCGTCGAGACGAAGATCGAGGGCGGCGACATCACCGAGACGCCGGAGGCCAAGGGCGAGGAGAGCGAGGTCGTCGACCTGCTCGCGGCCCTGCAGCGCAGCGTCGACAAGGCCAAGGCGGCCAAGGCGGGTGGGGCCTCCTCCTCGGGTGCCTCGGAAGCGGCACAGGCCGCCGGCGGCTCCGACAGCGGCTCCGACGGCGGCTCCGACGGCGGGGCGAGCGACGAGAGCGACGCCGGCAAGGCCAGGAAGACGGCCGCCAGGAAGGCCCCGGCGAAGAAGTCGGCGACGAAGAAGGCTGCCACCAAGACGGCGGCCAAGACCACGGCGAAGACCGCGGCGAAGAAGTCCACCACCAAGAAGGCGGCGACCAAGAAGGCGAGCTGACGCCCGCCCGAAGCGTCACGGGGACGTTGGTCACGTCTTACGGCATACGCCCTCTTTGCGGAGGACGCTGCGCGAGGATGGGACGCGTGCGAACGGCGACGATCGACGAGCTCACCCGACGGCTGAGGACGCTTCCCGAGAACCCTCGTGTCGTCGTCAGCGGCAACATGGCGGTCCCGTGGGAGGCGGTGCGCGCGCTCGACGCCGCACAGCCGACCTACACGCTGCACGCGCTGAACGCGCCGGCCGGGCTGCCCGACCGCGAGGGCGTGACCGTCGAGACGTGCTTCGTCGGGCCGGGTATGCGGCGCCACCCACGGCTGCGCTACGTGCCCTCGCGCCTGTCGCTCGTGCCACTCCTCTACGGGCGGGCGCTGCCGCCCGACGCGGTCCTGCTGCACTGCGCGCCGCCGCGCCACGGGCAGGTCAGCATGGGCTTGGAGGTCAACGTGCTCCCGGCCGCGCTCGAGGCCTGCCGCTCGCGCGGTGGGCTCGTCGTCGCGGTGGTCAACCCGCAGATGCCCTACACGTTCGGTGACGCGCAGGTGCCGCTCGAGCACGTCGACCTCGTCGTCGAGGTGGACTCCCCGATGGCCTCGAACGGCCACAGCCACCCGGACCCGGAGAGCCAGGTGATCGGCGAGCGCGTCGCGGCCATGGTCGCCGACGGCGCCACCATGCAGCTCGGCATCGGCGGGGTGCCCGACGCGACGCTGGCCGGGCTCACGACGCGGCGGGGCATCCGGATGTGGACCGAGATGTTCTCCGACGGCGTGCTCGCCCTCGACGAGGCCGGGGCGCTCGACCCGGACCACCCGCTCGTCACGTCGTTCTGCTTCGGCTCGCCCGAGCTCTACCGGTGGCTCGACGGCAACCCGCGCGTGCGGATGATGCGCACCGAGAAGACGAACGACCCGGGCCTCATCGCGCAGCAGCGCCAGATGACCTCGGTCAACACGGCGCTCGAGGTCGACCTCTTCGGCCAGGCCAACGCCTCACGGATCAACGCCCGGATCCACTCGGGCTTCGGCGGGCAGACCGACTTCATCGTCGGGGCCCTGCACTCCCCCGGCGGCCAGTCGTTCATCGCGCTGCGCTCGTGGCACCCCAAGGCCGACGTGTCGACGATCGTGCCGCTGCTCGACGAGCCGGTCACGAGCTTCCAGCAGAGCGCCATCGTCACCGAGCACGGCATCGCACCCCTGTGGGGCCGCAGCGAGAAGGACCAGTGCCGCGACATCATCGAGCAGTGCGCGCACCCGCGGGTCCGCGAGGACCTCTGGGAGGAGGCGCACGCCCTCGGCCTCGCCTGACCGAGGGCGTATGCCGCCCGGCTCGTAGGGTGACCGCATGAGCTCCTCCTCCCCCGCCTCGTCGTCCCCGCACCGGCCCGTCGCCGTCATCACGGGTGGGACGCGGGGCATCGGCCTCGCCATCGCGCGGGACCTCGCCCCGAGCCACCACCTCGTCATCGGGGGGCGCAGCCGCGACTCGGTGGACGACGTCGTGGCCTCGCTGCCGTCGGCGCAGGGGCTCGTGGCCGACCTCGCGGACTGCACCCCGGGCGGCTCGCTGGCGGCAGCCCTCGACGCCCTCGTGCCCGACCTCGAGCGGGTCGACGTGCTGGTGCACTCGGCCGGGGTGCTGCGCAACGGCACCGTCGCCGACTCCCCGGTCCAGGACTGGGTGGACTCCATGACGGTCAACGTCGTCGCGGTGGCGGCCATCACCCGGGCGCTGCTCCCCGCCCTTCGCGCGGCGCACGGGCTCGTCATCACCGTCAACTCGGGGTCCGGCTTCACGGCCACACCGGCCTCGGGCGCGTACTGCGCCTCGAAGTTCGCCCTGCGGGCCTTCAGCGACTCGCTGCGCCAGGAGGAGCGCGAGCACGGCGTGCGGGTCACCTCCCTGCACCCCGGGCGCGTCGACACCGACATGCAGCGCGAGCTCGTGGAGTTCGAGGGTGCGGAGTACGACGCGGGCGCCTACCTCGACGTCGCCTCGGTGGTCCGAGCCGCGCGCCTGGCCGTCGACGCGGGCCCCGACGCGAGCGTCGACATGATCTCGGTCCGCCCGCGCGGGTGGCGCCCTGCCCCCGCCTGACCGGGCCGTCAAGGCGCCGACCGGCGTGGAGGGTCAGATGCGGCTGGTCCCACGCGTGGGCACGAGGCCCAGCCGGGCGAAGGCCAGCGCCTCGGCGAGGTCGACCTCGCGCTGGTCCTTGCCGACCTTGCGGGTCGAGACCTCGACGACGACCTCGCCGTCCCACCCCGAGTCGGCCAGGTGCTCGAGGACGGCCGCGCACGGCTGCGTGCCGCGTCCCGGCACCAGGTGCTCGTCGAGGAACGAGCCCAGCCCGTCGGTCAGGTGCAGGTGCGCGAGCCGGGTCCCGAGCTGCTGCGCCATGGCGAGCGCGTCGGCGCCGGCCGTGGCGGTGTGCGACAGGTCGAGCGTGACGTTGTCGTAGGGCTGGCCCACCGGGTCCCAGTGGGGCAGGTAGGCCATGACCTCACGCCGGGCCGTGCGCCACGGGTACATGTTCTCCACGGCGAGCCGCAGGCCCGACTCGCGCTCGCGGCGCGCCACCCCCTCGACGAACCCGGCGGCATACTCCCGCTGCCAGCGGAAGGGCGGGTGGAGCACGACGGTGCCCGCACCGACCTCACGCGCGAGGTCGATCGAGCGGTCGACCTTGCCCCACGGGTCGGTGCCCCAGACCCGCTGGGTCAGCAGCAGCGTGGGCGCGTGCACCGAGGCGATCGGCAGCTCGTGCAGCTCGGACAGGGCACGCAGGGCGCCAGCCTCCTGCGTCACAGGATCGGTCCAGACCATGACCTCGACGGCGTCGTAGCCGAGCCGGTCGGCGGTCGCGAAGGCCGTCGCCGCGTTGTCGGGGTAGAGCGAGGCGGTCGACAGGCCGACTCGGATGCTCATGCGGCCATTTTGCGCCACGTGCCGAAGCGGCAGGCGCGCCGGGGGCCGACGGCCGCAGGTGCGCCCGTCACGAGGTGAGGTGGTCGAGCCGCCGGAGGATGAGGCCCTCACGCAGCGCCCACGGGCAGATCTCGAGCTCCTCGACCTGGAGCAGGTCGAGGGCCGCCTCGGCGACCAGCGCTCCGGCATACAGCTGGCGGGCGCGGCCCACGGACACCCCGGGCAGCTGGGCCCGCGCCTCGGTCTCCATCGGCCCCACGGTGGCGACGATCGCGCGCAGGTCATCGC
The DNA here is from genome assembly GCF_039531305.1 of Terrabacter lapilli. Lineage (NCBI taxonomy): Bacteria > Bacillati > Actinomycetota > Actinomycetes > Micrococcales > Intrasporangiaceae > Terrabacter > Terrabacter lapilli. The sequence goes on along the minus strand of NZ_BAAAPU010000011.1, from coordinate 426,025 downwards.
GGGTGAGGGTGCGCCGCACGAACGGCCCCTCGGCGCGGGGCGCCGCACCGGCGATGCGCGCGAGCGAGCGCATCGTCTTGGAGGTGCCGACGGCGCGGTCGGGTGCCCCTGACGTCAGCAGGGGGCGTACGCGTTCGGCGAGGGTCGTGCGCACGTGGGAGCGCAGCTCCCGGGCGGAGGCCTCGGTCGGCGGGTCGCCCACGAGGCGCTCGCGGGTGAGCCGACCGGCGCCGAGGGGCAGGCTGATGGCCACGTCGGGCTCCTCGTCGAGGCCGCTGGCCAGCTCGAGCGACCCGCCGCCGATGTCGACGACGAGCAGGCGCCCGGCCGACCAGCCGAACCAGCGACGGACGGCGAGGAAGGTCATCCGGGCCTCGTCCGAGCCGCTCAGCGCCTCGAGGTCGATGCCCGTCTCGTCCCGCACCCGCGCGATGACGGCCTCGCCGTTGGGCGACTCGCGCAGGGCGGAGGTGGCGAAGGCGAAGAGGTCGCCGACGCCCTGGTCCTCGGCGACGACGAGGCACTCGCGCAGGAAGGAGACGAGCCGGTCGGCGGTCTCGGCGCCGACCTGCCCGTCGTGCTCGAGGCTCTCCGACAGGCGCAGCTCGGTCTTGTGCGAGAACGCCGGCAGCGGCTGGGCGCCGGGGTGCGCGTCGACGACGAGGAGGTGGACCGTGTTCGACCCGATGTCGATGACGCCCAGGCGCATGCGCCCACCCTAGTGCCCGCCGACCCGGGCACCCTTTCCCGCCCGAACGAGGCGTTCGGGCGGGGCAAGCAGGGCGTATGCCGTCAGGCGGAGCGGCGGCTCAGCGTGAGCGAGGCGAGGGCGAGCGAGCCGACGATGAAGCCGGCGACGACGGCGAGGTCCGTGAGCACGGCGCCGCCCGGGTCGGCGTTGGCGGCGATCTCCTTCATGGCGTCGACGGCATACGACAGGGGCAGCAGGTTGCTGACCCACTCGAGGAAGGTCGGCAGCTGGTCGCGCGGCATGATGAGCCCGCACAGCAGGAACTGCGGCAGGATGAAGGCCGGCATGAACTGCACCGCCTGGAACTCGGTCCGGGCGAAGCCGCTGGCGAGCAGCCCGAGCGCGGTGCCGAGGACGGCGTCGAAGACCGCGACGACCAGGAGCAGCCAGAGGGGTCCGGCGACGTCGAGGCCGCAGACCCAGACGGCGAATCCCGTTGCGACGACAGCCTGCACGGCCGACAGGGCGCCGAAGGCGATGGCATAGCCGAGCATGAAGTCGCCCTTGCCCATGGGCGTCGTCAGCAACCGCTCGAGGGTCCCCGACTGTCGCTCGCGCAGCGTCGCGACGGACGTGACGATGAACATGACCACCATGGGGAAGACGCCGAGCAGCGCCGGGCCGATCGAGTCGAAGACGGGCGTGCCGTCGTAGATCCAGGCGAGCAGTCCGAGCAGCACGCACGGCACGACGAGGATCAGGGCGATGGTGCGGCGGTCGGTGCGCACCTGGCGCAGCACGCGTCCGGAGGTGGCGACGGTGAGTCCGGGGTCGAGGACGGCACTCATGACGCGCTCCTCTCGCCGGAGCGGGCCGCCTCGGCGTCGATGAGGGCCAGGAAGGCGGCGTCGGCGTCCGGGGTCCCGGTCTGCCGCAGGAGCTCGGCGGGCGTCACGTCGGCGAGGACGTGCCCGTCGCGGAGCAGGACGAGCCGGTCGCACCGCGTGGCCTCGTCCATGACGTGGCTCGACACCACGAGCGAGTGGCCGCGCTCGGCGAGGTGGCGGAAGAGGTCCCAGAGGTCGCGGCGCAGCACCGGGTCGAGACCCACGGTGGGCTCGTCGAGCACGAGCAGGTCGGGGCGACCGACGAGGGCTGCGGCGAGCGAGACCCGGGACTCCTGGCCCCCGGAGAGGTCCTGGACGAGCTGGCCGGCCCAGGACTGCAGGTCCACCTCGTCGAGGGTGCGCTCGACCGCCTCACGCAGCTGCGCACCCCGCAGGCCGATGGCGCGGCCGAAGTAGGTGACGTTGTCGCGCACGCTGAGGTCGGCGTAGACGCTCGGGCTCTGCGTGACGTAGCCGACGCGGTTGCGCAGCGCCGGCGAGCCGGCCGGCTGCCCGAGGACGGTCACGGAGCCGGCCTCGATGACCTGGACCCCGACGATGCACCGCATCAGCGTGGACTTGCCCGAGCCGGAGGGCCCGAGCAGGCCGACCACCTGGCCGGCGGGGATCTCGAGGTCGAGTCCGGGGATCACCCGGCGCCGGCCGCGGACGACCCGCAGGCCGCGGATGGCGACCGCCGGTTCGCTGTTATTCATCATGCGATGAAATCTACTCCGGGTTAGCAGCCGTGTCCACGAGATGGTGCTGGAGAACCGGTCCCAGCCCCTCGACGAGCTGCTCCCGCGTCGCGTCGACGAGCGCGGGCAGGCGGATCACGTAGCGGCCGACGATGAGCCCGATGACCTGGGAGGCCGCGAGGGCGCCGCGGAGCTGCGGGTTGGGCGCGCCGGTGCTCGCGGCGACCTTCCCGAACACCTCCCGGCCGAGGAACTCGCGCAGCATCCGCGCCGCCTCGTCGCTCGTCATGCTCGAGCGCACGAGGGCCACGAGCACGTCCCGGCGCTCCGGCGGCTCCCACACCGTCAGGAACGTCTCGACGATGCGCCAACCGAGCCGGTCGACGCCGCCGGCCATGACCCGCTGGATGAGGTCGGCGGGGTTGACCGGCACGTCCAGCGTCTCGACGAAGAGCGCCGCCTTGCCGCCCTCGAAGTAGTGGTGCACGAGAGCCGGGTCGACACCCGCCTCACGGGCGATCCCCCGCATGCTCGCCTTGTCGTATCCCTTGGCCGCGAACGACTTTCGGGCGGCATCGACGATCGCGGCACGCGTGTCGGTGCCGCCGGGGCGGCGTCCCCGCCCTCTCGGCGTCGCCTCGCTGCTGGCCCCCGGCGTCATGCGCTCACGCTATCCCTCGCTCGCACCGTCGCTCGTGACCTCGCGCAAGACCGCCGCGGCGCCTTCGGCGCGCGCCCAGACCGCCCACTCGTACGGCCGGGTCCCGTGGACCGCGTCGCGCGCCTCGGGGTCGGCGCCGGCGGCCAGGAGCAGGCGCACCTGCTCGACGTCGTCCATGAACGCCGCGTCGTGCAGCGCAGTCCGTCCGTCGCGCCGGCTCGGGGTGGCAGGCACCACCGTCACCGCTGGGTCTGCGAGCCCGTGGGCGACGAGAAGTGCAAGCCGGTCGGTGAAGCCGTGGTCGCGGGCCCAGTCCACCTGCCGGGTCAGCATCTCCTCGACGGTCTCCGCAGGCGCACCGGTGCGGCGCGCCCAGATCTCGGACGAGGGCCGGCCGAGCCCGTGAGCAAGGAGCAGCTCGAGGTGGCTGTCGTCGCGGTTGAACATCCGGTTGTAGAGCGCCTGCCGGTCGTTCGGGTCGGCGCCGCGCTCGAGGAGCAGCTCGGCGAGGGACCGCCACTGCGGGTGACGAGGCTGGCGGCCCGGGCCCTGCTCACCCTCGCCGAAGACGCCGGTGAGCGCGGTGAAGGCCGTGGGCAGCCCCTGCCACAGGTATCCGCTGTCGGGGTCGGCGCCCGCATCGAGGAGCACCCGAGCCGACCCGACGGCGTCGACCTGCGGCACACGGGAGTAGACGACGTGGAGGAGCGGCGGCCAGCGGAAGGGCCCGCCCTCCTGCGTCGCGGCCGCGGGGTCCGCGGCGACGTGCGCCCGAAGGGCCTCCGCGTCGCCGGTGACCGCAGCGACGGCAACGTCGCGCTGGACGAGATCGGGCTCGGCCGCGATCAGCTCGGCCGCCCGGGCCCAGCGCTCGGGCCCGTCACGGTCGGTGTACGTCAGGCACGCGAGTGCCACTGCGGCCATTGCGGACTCGGCTCCGGGCGCAACGGGGTCGGGGTCGAGGGCGGCCGGGTCGCGGCTCAGGTCCGCCGCTGCCGCGAGGAAGGCGCGCAGCCGCGGCCAGCTCGCGAAGCCGAGGCGGCGCGCGACGACGAGATGGGCGTCGGCGAGCGCGAAGCCCGAGGGGTCGTCGGGTGCACCCTCGGGGTGGTGCCGCGCCACGCGGCCGATCGCCCAGGACTCTCCGGACCGGACCGCCCGTTGGAGCCGGCGCGCATCGCGGCGCAGGTGCCCGAGGTCCGGGTTGGCGGGCAGGGACAGGGCCATGACGGCCTCCTCTCGTCGTGCCCGCGTGCGCTCGCCGGGCCGAAAGGAGGTCGGACCACGTACGTGTCGTGCCCCAGGGAGGCTGAGCCCCTTCCCGCGCACCGGAGGCGACCTGGACGCCAACGCCAGCGTACGCCGGCGGGGCCACGCGACGGAGCCCGCGGCATACGCCCGCAGCGCCGGGTCTCGGCCGGAGGCCCACAGAGCGGGCAGTGGCGGGCCGGCCGCGAGGTGGGCGACGTAGGGTGATCCGGTGGCTGAAGCACCCCTGGACCTCCCCCGCGTGTGGGTCGAGTTCACCGATCCCGCCGACGCGGGGCAGCGCTACCGCTGCGACCTGACCTGGCTCACGAGCAGCTGGACGTGCATCTTCGGCAACGGCTGCCAGGGCATCTACGCCGGCCGGCCCGACGACGGCTGCTGCACGCTCGGGGCGCACTTCACCGAGAAGGACGACTGGAAGCGCGTGGAGAAGGCGGTCCGGGAGCTCGGCGAGGACGAGTGGGAGTACCACTCCGTCGGCACGGCCACCGGCACCACCAACGACTGGACCGAGAAGGAGGACGGCGCGCGCAAGACGAAGGTCGTCGACGGCGCCTGCATCTTCCTCAACCGCCCCGGCTTCCCCGCCGGCGCCGGCTGCGCCCTGCACCAGCACGCGATCCTCACCGGCGTCGAGCCGCACACGATGAAGCCCGACGTCTGCTGGCAGCTGCCGATCCGGCGCACCTTCCGCACGGTCGAGCTGCCCGACGACACGAGCTACCTCGAGGTGACGATCACCGAGTACGACCGCCGCGGCTGGGGGCCCGGCGGCCACGACCTCGACTGGTACTGCTCGGGCAACCCCGAGGCGCACGTCGGCCGTGAGCCCGTCTACCGCTCCAACGCGCCGGAGCTCATCGAGCTGATGGGACCGGAGGCGTACGCCGAGCTGGCGATCCGCGCCGAGGCGCACCTGGCCCAGGTCAAGGCGGTCCGGGCGCGCGGGGTGCGCAAGCTCCTGCCGCTGCTCGTCCACCCGGCGACGCTCGAGGCCCAACCCGGACTGACCGGCCCCGCGCCGGCCCGGAAGCGCGCCGAATGAGCGAGACCATCCCCTCCCCCAACATCTGGGAGACCCCCGACGTCTACGAGGTCGAGAACCGCGGCGTCGACCGCGCCCACGTCATCGAGGACGCCATGCGCTCGGTCCTCGACTGGTCCGGGCGCGACGTCGTCGACATCGGCTGCGGCACCGGGTTCCACCTTCCGTACTTCGCGCAGGACGCCCGGTCGGTCGTCGGTGTCGAGCCGCACCCACCGCTGGCTTCACTTGCCGCACAACGCATCTCGGGTATGCCGTCCGTCTCGGTCCGCGAGGAGGGTGCGGCCTCGATCGGGGTGTCCGACGGCTCCTTCGACGTCGCGCACGCGAGGTGGGCCTACTTCTTCGGGCCGGGCTGCGAGCCGGGCCTGGCCGAGCTCGACCGCGTGATGCGCCCGGGCGGGGCGGCCTTCGTCATCGACAACGACGCGACCCGGTCGACGTTCGGGCAGTGGTTCAGGCGCGCGCTGCCGTCCTACGACCCGCGGGCCGTCGAGCGCTTCTGGGAGCGGCAGGGCTGGCAGCGCGAGCGCCTCGACATCCGCTGGGACTTCGACTCCCGGGAGGACTTCGAGGCGGTCGTCGGCATCGAGTTCGCCCCCGAGCACGCCGACCTCATCCTGGCCGAGCACCCGGACGCCACCGGCGTCGACTACGCCGTCAACCTCTGGTACCGCCGCTTCTGACCCCTCGGGCCGAATGGTCATTCCTACCCATCGGGCCGCGCCGCAGATGGGCATCACGGCCGACGCGATGGCTCCCTCGCCCTTCCTACCGTCGAAGGACGACCACCAGGAGGGACACCATGGAATCCATCGACACCGTCATCGTCGGAGCCGGCCAGGCTGGGCTCGCCACGGCACGCGAGCTGCTCGACCGCGGACGTGAGTGCGTGGTGCTCGAGCGCAACCACGCGGTCGGCGACGGCTGGCGCCAGCAGTACGACTCGCTGAGGCTCTACACGCCGGCCGCACACGACGGCCTGCCCGGCCTGCGCTTCCCCGGCGACCCGCGCGCGTTCCCCGGCAAGGACGACGTCGCGGCCTACCTCGGCACCTACGCCGATCACTTCCAGCTGCCGGTCCGGCTCGGCATCACGGTCGAGAACGTCACGGCTGCAGTCGATTTCGACGGGTTCGTCGTCACGACGGACCTGGGCGCGATCGAGTGCCGCAACGTCGTCGTCGCGACGGGCACGTTCGGGCGCGCCCCGCACGTCCCGTCCTTCGCCGCCGAGCTCGATCCCGCCATCCTCCAGCTGCACTCGAGCGAGTACCGCCGGCCGACGCAGCTGCGTGAGGGACCCGTGCTCGTCGTCGGCGCCTCGCACTCGGGATGCGACATCGCCTTCGAGCTGGGGCAGGACCGGGCGACGACCCTGGCCGGGCGCGACTGCGGGCAGCTGGGGGTCCGCTGGGACTCGCCCGCGGCGCACGCACTCTTCCCGGTCCTGCTCTTCGCCTGGAGGCACGTCCTGACCCGCCGCACCCCGATGGGACGTCGGGCGATGGCCGGGATCCGGCACCACGGCGGCCCGATGCTGCGGGTCAAGCGCGAGGACCTGGCAGCGCGGGGTGTGGACCGCCGGCTCGAACGGGTGACCGGCGTCACCGGTGGGCGCCCGACCTTGGCCGACGGCACCGTGCTCGACGTGGCCAACGTCATCTGGGCGACCGGCTTCGAGCAGCGCTTCGGCTGGCTCGACCTGCCCGTCGTGGACGACGACGGCTGGCCCCGGGAGTACCGCGGGGTCGCCCGAGACGTGCCGGGCCTCTACTTCTGCGGCCTGTCCTTCCAGTACTCGTTCTCGTCCATGGTGCTGCCAGGGGTCGGTCGCGACGCCGCGTACGTCGCCCGGCACGTCGCACGGCACCGGCCCGAGGCGCGGACGGGCTGGGGCTCAGCCGCGTCGGCTGCCGGCCCCTCGGTCGAGCGCGCCGCCTGACCCGGCGGCGATCCCGTGCTCGAAGGCGAAGGCTGCGGCTGCGGTGCGGCTGCCGACGCCGAGCTTGCCGAAGATGTTCGACAGGTGACGGGCCACGGTCCGCTCGCTGAGGACCAGCTCTTTCGCGATCTCGGCGTTGCTCCGTCCGGCTGCCACCAGCTCCAGGACCTCGAGCTCGCGTCGGCTCAGACCGGCCGGCCGGGTCGGGCGCCCGGTCAGTGCGTCGACCGCGTCGGCGGCGGGCCTGGCGCCCAGCCGGTCGAAGACGGTTCGGGCGGCTGCGAGGCAGCGGTTCGCTGCGTCGATGTCGCCGAGCTCCAGCAGGGCGCGGCCGGTCTCGAGGTCCGCGAGGGCGGTCTCGTACGGCAGGTCGAGCGATGCCGCCGCCTGCCGGGCGCGGCGCAGGTACGGGAGGGCCCCAGGTGCATCGGACTGCGCCAGCTGCACGCGGCCCCAGGCGAGGCCTGCCGCCGCCCCCAACGTCTCGGAGGCGAAGAGTGCCGCGACCTGCTCCAGCTCCTCGGCAGCCCGTCGGGCCTGCACCCCCTCGCCCTGGCCGGCGAGGACCTCGACGACGCCGCCCAGCACCCGGCTACGGGCGACAGCAGGGCCCGGCTCGGCCAGGAGACGGCGGGCCGTCGCCACCGCGGCCATGCGTTGGCCCCGGGCTGCCGCCAACAGGGCCAGGCCCGGCTGTGGCTCGTAGCCGTGGCGGGCGGCGAGCGCGTAGGCCTCCTCCGCCGCAGCGAGGTCTCCTCGCAGCTTCAGGAGGTCACCGCGCTCGCTCGAGGCCTGCCCCACCGCGTCCACTGCGCCCGCCTGGAGGTAGCGGACGATCGCCGCGTCGAGCTCCTCCAGCGCCTCGTCCCACGCCCCCCGTGCACGCATCACCTGGGCCCGGTGCAGGGCGCACTGGCCGGTGAACATCACGAGCGCCGGCTGGCTCGCACACCAGTCGGACAGTCGCCTCGTCCACTCCGAGACCCGGGCGAGGTCCGAGACCTCCTGGCACCCCTCGATGGCGGTGCAGTAGAGGTGTCCCAGGGTGACCGGCTCGCGGACGCCACCCTCTGCCTCCAACATGGACTCGTCGAGGAGGGCGACGCCGTCGACCACCCGGCCCGCGTAGATGGCCATCCGTCCCTGGGCGCACAGTCCCGTCGCGAGCAGGTCCAGGTCGCCGCTGCGCCGCCCGGAGTCCGACGCGGACACGGCGCACGCGGCTGCCTCGTCGATGCGCCCGGTCTCGAGGTGGGTGAACATCCGCACGAAGGCCGTCCATCCCCAGGCGGCCCGGTCAGGTGTGAGACCGCTGACCAGTCGCTCGGCCCGGGCTAGCCATCCCGCGGCGGCAGAGCGTCCGCCCGTGGCCCGCAGGGTCATCGAGAGGCGGACGGCGCACATCGCCGCGGCCTCGTGCTCGCCGTCTGCCGTGCGCGCGTCGTAGGCGCTCGAGTAGCGGTCCACCGCCTCACCCGACCGACCCAGCAGGAGCGCCGCGGCCGCCGACCGTTCGAGGTCCTCGGCGCCGAGGCCGGAGGTGGGCAGCCCGCGCCACGTGTCGTACGCAGCCCGCCACTCGCCACGCTCGAACTCGGCTCTGGCACGGAGCAGCTCGTCGACGACGCCCATGGGCCTCACCCTCCTGTCACGCAGGGTACGCCGGTCCCGCACGCCGGTGGCCTCGTCGTCACACCCACCGGGGTTGCGGAGCGGGGCCCGGTGCGGGAGTGGGCCCGAGCCCGAGCGGCCCCCTCAGTCCACGAGGTCGAGGGCGATGTCGACGATCGGCGAGGAGTGGGTCAGGCCGCCGACCGAGATGAAGTCGACGCCTGTCTCGGCGTAGTCGCGGGCCACCTCGAGCGTCATGCCACCAGTGGCTTCGATCTCGACGGGTTCGCCTGCGGCGCGGAGCAGCTCGACCGTCTCGCGCAGCACCTCGACACTCATGTTGTCGCACATGACGAACCGCGCCCCGGCGTCGTAAGCCTCCTGCGCCTCGGCCGGCGTCGTCACCTCGACCTGGACGTCGACATCGGGGAAGCGTTCCCGGACCAGGGCGTACGCGGCCGCCACCGACCCGGCGGCGAGCTTGTGGTTGTCCTTGATCATGGCTACGTCGTAGAGGCCCATCCGCTTGTTGGTCCCGCCGCCGCAGCGCACCGCGTACTTCTCGAGCCAGCGCATCCCCGGAGTCGTCTTGCGGGTGTCGAGCACCATCGCCCCGGTCCCCTCCAGCGCGTCGGCCCACCGCCGGGTGTGCGTCGCCACGCCGGAGAGCCGGCTGAGGACGTTGAGGACCGTGCGCTCCGCGACGAGGATGACCTGCGTCGGCCCGGTCAGCCGCGCGATCACGTCGCCCCGCTCGAGGCGCGCACCGTCGTCGGCCACGACCTCCACCGCCGGGACCTCCCCGCCGATCTGCTCGGCGACCGCCGACAGCACGAGCTCGATCACCGGCACCCCGGCGACGACGCCCGGCGCTCGGGCGACGACCTCCGCGGTGCGCGTCTGGCCGGCCGGGATCGTCGCGAGCGTGGTCACGTCGAGGCCCTCGGGCCCGAGGTCCTCGCGCAGCGCCACCGCCACCAGCTCGTGCGCCCACTCGAGCGGGAACCCGCTCAGCCCGTCACCGCTCACGCCGTCTCCTCCGGTCCGTCCACCGAGTTCGTATGCCGCACAGCCGGGTTCGATCCGACCGCACCGTCCTCACGGTCCTCGTCGAGGACGTCGACCGGCACCGAGGCGTCGAGATCGAGGCCCTCCAGGTTCGAGCGCGGCACCGGCACCACCTCTGCCGTCAGGACCCCGGCCGCCGAACGCCGGAGGTGCACGTGGTGCAGGAAGTGCTCGTCGTCCCGCGTCGGGAAGTCCTCGCGCACATGACCGCCGCGCGTCTCCTCACGCAGCGCGGCGGCATACGCGAGCGCTCGTCCGAGGTGCAGCAGGTTGGTCGTCTCCCAGCTCTTGGGGCCACCCTGCCGGTCGGCGTCCTCCGTCGACGCGCGCGCGGCGAGGTCGGCGAGGGCCTGCTCCGTCGCGGCCAGCGAGTCGGCCGAGCGCACCGTTCCGGCTCCGGCCGTCATGGCGCGCTGGACGTCGATGCGGCGCTTGCCCCGCAGCAGCTCGGGCCGGCCGTCGGGCGGGACGGGCGTCGTCTCCGGGAGCTCGCCGGAGCCGAGGCGGGCGGTGAGGTCGTCCGCGATGCGGCGGGCGAAGACGAGCCCCTCGAGCAGGGAGTTGGAGGCGAGCCGGTTGGCCCCGTGCACGCCGGTGCACGAGGTCTCCCCGCATGCGTAGAGGCCCTCGAGGGAGGTGCGGCCGTGCAGGTCGGTGCGCACGCCGCCGCTGGCGTAGTGCTGCGCCGGCGCGACCGGGAGCAGCTGCGTCGCCGGGTCGAAGCCGAGCTCGCGGCAGCGCGACACGATGGACGGAAAGCGCTGCTCGAGGAACTCCGCCCCGAGGTGGCGGCAGTCGAGGTAGACGTGGTCGGTGCCCGTCTCGCGCATGCGGCGGATGATGGCGCGGGCCACGACGTCGCGCGGCGCGAGGTCGGCGAGGGGGTGCTGGCCCTGCATGAACCGCTCTCCTGCCCCGTCGACGAGGAAGGCCCCCTCCCCGCGGACCGCCTCGGAGATGAGCGGCTGCTGGCCGGTCGAGCCCTCGCCGAGGTAGAGCACCGTCGGGTGGAACTGGACGAACTCGAGGTCGGCGAGCACCGCGCCGGCCCGCAGCGCGGCCGCCATGCCGTCGCCGGTCGCGACGGACGGGTTCGTCGTCGAGGCGTAGATCTGGCCCAGCCCACCGGTGGCGAGCACGACGGCGCGCGCGTGCGCGGCCCCGACGCCGTCGACCTGGCCCTCACCGATGACGTGGAGCGTCACGCCGCAGACGCGCTCATCGGCATCCTTCAGCAGGTCGACGACGAGGGCGTGCTCGATCACCTCGATGCCGGGGTCGTCGCGCACCCGGTCGAGCGCGGCGATGAGGGCGCGGCTGATCTCGCGCCCTGTCGCGTCGCCACCGGCGTGCAGGATGCGGTCGCGGTGGTGGCCGCCCTCACGCGTCAGCGAGATCTGTCCGGTGTCGCCGCGGTCGAAGTCGGCGCCGAGGGCGATGAGGTCCCAGACGGCGTCGGTGCCCTCGGTGACGAGCGCATGCACGGCCTCGACGTCGCAGAGACCGACCCCGGCCACCAGCGTGTCGTGGATGTGCTCGGCCGGGCTGTCCTCCGGCGACATGACGGCGGCGATGCCGCCCTGCGCCCAGGCCGTGGACCCCTCGTCGAGCACCGTCTTGGTGACGAGCAGCACGCGGTCGACCCGGCGCCGCAGCCGCAGTGCCGTCGTCAGGCCGGCGATGCCCGACCCCACGACGATGACGTCGGCCGTGGTGGTCCAGCCGGGCTCGGGCGCGCGCAGCCGCCGCGGGACCGTGATGCCGCTGTCGTTCATGACCACCTTCTCGATGAGGACGCCCCGGGCTTTCCCCTTGCGGGCGCCGTGCCCCATACCGTATGCCGCAGGCTCACCTGCCGTGGACGAGGCTGTCCTGGGTGACCGCCGAGGTGTGCAGGCCGAAGCCCGCGGGCACGTCCCCGGCGTCGTGACCCGTCTCGACGACGCGGTTGTCGCGGTCGACGAAGACGACGTTGGGCTCGAAGGTGCGTGCCTCCGCATCGTCCATGGCGGCATACGCGATGACGATGACCGTGTCACCCGGCGAGATCAGCCGAGCAGCGGCGCCGTTGATGCAGACGATGCCGCTGCCCCGCTCCCCCTCGATGGCATACGTCGTCAAGCGGTTGCCGTTGTCGACGTCGACGACGTCGACCTGCTGCCCCGGCCACAGGTCGGCGGCGTCCATGAGGTCGCGGTCGATGGTCAGCGAGCCGACGTAGTGCAGGTCGGCCTGCGTCACCGTGGCTCGGTGGATCTTGGAGTGGAGCATGAAGCGCTGCACTGGATCTGTCCTCGGGAGAAGGGGATTCGGTGAGGCGACGGCGGACGCGTCAGGGTTGGGCGAAGGTCTCGAGCGCGCCGCCGCCGGGCCCGACGAGCACCGGCAGGTTGTCGATGAGCCGGGTCGTGCCGACCCGGCCCGCCACGGCCAGCAGGGCCTCGCCGCGGTACCACTCCGGCACGTCCTCGAGCGTGTCCGGATGGACCAGCACGAGGTAGTCGACGAGGGCCAGCGGCTCGCGCACCAGCACGGCACGGGCCGCCCGGCGCACGGCCGACGGGCCCTCGGCCGCGGCGGCAGCGCCCGCCCGCAGGGCCGCCGACAGGCACAGGGCGGTCTCCCGGTCGGACGGCGTGAGATAGGTGTTGCGGCTCGACATCGCCAGGCCGTCGGGCTCACGTACCGTGGGCACGGCGACGACCCGCACCGGGAAGTCGAGGTCGCGGCACATCCGGCGGATGAGGAGCAGCTGCTGGGCGTCCTTCTGGCCGAAGTAGGCCGCGCTGCAGCGGGTCAGGTGCATGAGCTTGGCCACGACCGTGAGCATGCCGTCGAAGTGCCCGGGCCGCGCCTGGCCCTCGAGGACGTCGCCGAGCGGGCCGGCCGAGATGCGCACGCCCGGGTCGCCCTCGGGATAGACGACGTCGGGCGTCGGCGCGAAGACGAGGTCCACGCCCGCCTGCGTGCAGATCTCGAGGTCCGCGTCGAAGGTGCGCGGGTAGCGGGAGAGGTCCTCCTTGGGCCCGAACTGCAGCGGGTTGAGGAAGATCGTGACGACGACGTGCCGGTGCGCCGCGCGGGCCTGCCGGATCAGCGTGGCGTGCCCCTGGTGCAGGGCGCCCATCGTCATCACCACCGCGACGTCGCCGTCGTCGAGGCGGGCGCGGGCCTCGCGCAGCTCGTCACGGGTTCGGGCGACGACGGGCGTGGCGGCGCCGCGCCCGGGTGCTGGCTGCGAACCGGTCGCGGAATCGGGCTGGGCCGGCTGGGCGCCCGGCTGGGCGCCTGGCAGGGCGGCGGTCACGGTGGGTCCTCCTCGTGCGCGAGCAGCTGGAGCAGCGGGTCGGCGACGTCCGCCCGGAGGCGACCGCTGAGCAGCGCCCGCTGCGCCGTCGCGCGGGCCAGCGCCAGGTAGGTCGGGCGGATGTCCGGGGCCACCGTGCGCAGCATCGCGACGTGCTCGGCCACGGTACCGGCATCGCCGCGCGCGACCGGTCCGGTGAGGGCTGCGTCACCCCGCTGGAGCGTGTTGGCGAGCGCGGCGCCGAGGAGCGGCTCGAGCACCCGCGCCGGGTCGTCCACGCCGGCCTCGCCGAGCAGCTGCATCGCCTGGGCCACGAGCGTCACGAGGTGGTTGGCGCCGTGGCTCAGGGCGGCGTGGTAGGTGACGCGGTCCTCCTCGGCCACCCACACCGGGTCGCCGCCCATCTCGATGACCAGCGCCTCACCGACCGGGCGCGCGAGGTCGGTCGTCGTCACGCCGAAGCAGCAGTCGGCCAGGCGGTCCAGGTCGAGCGGCGTCCCGGTGAACGTCATCGCCGGGTGCAGGGCCAGCGGCACGATGTCGCTGCCGGCGGCGGCCTCGAACACCGAGATCCCGTGCGCCCCGGAGGTGTGCATGACCAGCTGCCCGGGCGTGAAGGTGCCGGTGGCGCTCAGCCCGGCCACGAGGTCGGCCAGGGAGTCGTCGGGAACGGCCAGCACGACGAGGTGGGCGCCCGCGACCACCTGCGGCACCGGCCTGACCGGCACGCCCGGCAGGAGCATCGCGGCGCGCTCCAGGCTCGCCTCGCTGACCGCTGACACCCCGGTCACGACGTGGCCGGCCCTGGCGAGGGCGGCTCCGAGGACGGCGCCGACCCGTCCGGCGCCGACGATGCCGACGTCGAAGCGGGCAGGGCGCTCGGAGGGGCTGCTCACGCACGGCACGCTATCGCCTACAGTCCCAAGGCGTGGATCCCGTTCCCTGGCGTGAGGCGTGGCACCGGGCGCTGTATGCCGCCGGGTCGGGTTTCTACGTCACGCGCGGGGGCCCCGCGGCCCACTTCACGACCGCGGCGCACGGTCCGACGGGGGCCGCCCTGGCTCGAGCCCTGCTGCGGCTGTGGCTGCGCGACCACGGGCACCTGCCGGCCGTCGTCGTCGACGTCGGCGCCGGCCGCGGCGAGCTGGCCTCCCACCTCGTCGCCGCGCTCGCCGAGCTGACGCAGCCCGAGTCGAGGTATGCGGTCGCGCCCGGGCGCGAGGAACCACCTCCACCCAGCCCGATCTCTGACAAGACGAGGTATGCCGTCGCGCCCAGCCGCGAGGAACCACCTCCACCCAGTAAGAACCTCCGCACCCGGGTCGTGGCGGTCGACGTCGTGGACCGGCCGGAGGGCCTCGACGAGCGGGTCGAGTGGCTGCGCTCGCCCGGCGGCGAGTCCCTTCCCACCGCGCTGACCGGCCTGCACGACGCCCTCGTCGTCGCCCACGAGTGGCTCGACGTCGTGCCCTGCACCGTGGGGCAGGTCGATGCGAGCGGCACGGTCCGCACCGTCCTCGTCGACCCGGAATCGGGCGCCGAGTCGTTGGGCGCGACCCTGCCCGCCGACGAGCAGGAGTGGGTCCAGGAGCACTGGCCGCGGGGCCGTCCCGGTGACCGCGTCGAGGTCGGTCTCGCGCGCGACCGGGCCTGGGCGGACCTCGTCTCCCGGGTCGACTCCGGCACGCTGGTGGCCGTCGACTACGGCCACACGGCTGCGGATCGCCCGAGCGGTGGGACGCTCACGGCATACGCCCTCGGGCAGCAGCGCACGCCGGTGCCCGACGGCTCCTGCGACGTGACGGCGCACGTCGCGATGGACAGCCTCGACGCCGACGAGGTGCTCACGCAGCGGGAGGCGCTGCAGGCGCTGGGAGTGACGGGCGCGACGCCACCGCACGCGCTCGCGCAGACCGAGCCGCTGGCCTACCTGGCGGCGCTCGAACGGGCCGGCGCGGAGGCGCGCCTGCTCGACCGCGAGGGCTTCGGGGGCTTCTGGTGGGCCGTGAAGCAGGTCCCGGGTCACCCCGTAGCCTGAGAGGTATGCGTCGTCTGGCCTCCGCCCTGCTCGCCCTCGGACTGCTTGTGGCGGTGCCGACGACCGCCCTCGCCCACGACGTCCTGGAGCAGACCGACCCGGCCGACGGGACGAGCATCACGCAGCTGCCCAAGGAGGTGACGCTGACCTTCTCGGAGGCGCCGCTGTCGATCGGGTCGCAGGTCGTCGTCACCGGTCCGTCGGGACCCGTCTCGAGCGGCCCCCCGACGACGGACGGCCGCACCGTCACGCAGGCCCTGCTGCTGACGGCCCCTGCCGGCGACTACACCGTCTCCTACCGCGTGACCTCCGACGACGGCCACCCGGTGACGGGCACGTTCTCCTTCCACGCGGCCATCGGCCTGGACGGGTCGAAGGCCGCGGCCGGCGCGCCGGTGCACGTCAAGCCGGTCACCGGCAGCGAGGACGCGCAGAACTCCCTCTTTGTGCCGATCCTGCTCACCGTGGTCACCACGGTCCTGCTGCTCGCGGTCGGCGGCTACCTCGTGCTCCGCAGCCGCGAGGCCGACCGCAACGGCCGCGGCTGACCGTCACCGGCCGCGCGAGCCGGCGTCAGTCCGGATCGGGCAGCGGCTGGTTGAGGAACCAGCGGTGTCCGAACGGGTCGTGGAAGACGGCGAGCCGGCCGATCGGCGGGGTGTCCGCGGGCTCTCGGTCGATGCGAGCCCCACCCTGCTCCACCCGCCGGCAGAGGACGTCGACGTCGTCGACCGTGAGGTGCAGCGTCACGGGGTTGCCGCGCCGGTCGTCCGGCGGCGCCACGCCCACCTCGTCGAACGGGTCGGACATCATCCACCGCGCACCCTCGCGGGCAACCTCGCAGTGCCCGACCCGTCCGTCGTCCATGACGATCGGCGGGACCGTCAGCTCGGCGCCCAGGTGCTCGCGATACCAGTCGATCGCGGCCCTCGAGTCGGGCACACAGAGGTACGGCGTCAGCTCGCTCATGCGATCCCCCTCTCGTCACCCGCGCCGGGACCACCCCGGCGCGGTCCCTCGAGTCTCGGGCACGCGCTCGACCACCAGGTGCTCGTAGCCGCGCAGGACGAAGGTGGGGCGTCGCCGGGACTCGACGACCCGCACCGCCCCGAGCCGCCGCAGCAGCGCGCGCACCGAGATCTGCAGCTCCATCCGCGCGAGGGGCGCCCCGAGGCAGAAGTGGATGCCGGCGCCGAAGGCGAGGTGCGGGCTGGGCTCGCGCGCGGCGTCGAACCGGTCGGGGTCGGCGAAGACCGCGGGGTCCCGGTTGGCGGCGCCGAGGAGCGCCGCAACCTTCTGGCCCTCGCGGACGGTGACCCCGTGCAGCTCGACGTCGGTCGTGGCGGTGCGCTCGAAGAGGTGCAGCGGCGAGTCGTGCCGGAGCATCTCCTCGACCAGGCGCGCGACCGCCGCGTCGTCGTCGAGCGAGCCGAGGACCGCCTCGAGCTGAGCAGGGTCGGCGATCAGCGAGGCCAGTCCGTTGCCGAAGCCGTTGACGCTCGCCTCGTGACCCGCGTTCAGCAGCAGCACCACCGTCGCGACGAGCTCGCGCCGTGAGAGCCGGTCGCCGCCGTCGCGCTCCTCGACGAGGGCAGTGAGCAGGTCGTCGCCGGGCCGCGCCGCCCGCTCGGCCGAGAGTGCCTCGACGTACGAGGCGAACTCGTCACAGGCACGCTGCGCCTCCGGCTGGGCCTCGACCGACGGGGCGACCTCGTACATCCGCACGATCGCCTGGGACCAGTCACGCAGCCGCTTCCAGTCCGACGCCGGCACCCCGAGCAGCTCGCAGATGACGAGGACCGGCAACGGCTCGGCGTAGGCCTCGATGACGTCGAACCGCCCGCCGTCGATGCGCGCGGCCGCGCCCGTCAGCAGCTCGTCCGCGATCTCCTCGACGCGCGGGCGCAGGCGCTCGATGTGGCCGCGGTTGAAGGCACCCGCGACGAGGCGGCGCAGGCGCGTGTGCTTCGGCGGCTCAGAGTCGAGGATCGAGTCGGCGTGCAGCCAGTCGAAGACGGTCCACGGGTCGTCGTCGGACGCTCCCCGTGGCCGGAAGATGCGCCCGAGGCGCCGGTCGCGCAGCACGTCGTTGGCGGCCGCGTGCGTCGTCGTCAACCACAGTCCGAGCCCCTCGTGCCACACGATCGGGGCGACCTCACGGGCCTGCGCCAGCACCGGGTAGGGGTCGGCGACGAACGCCGGGTCGAACAGGTCGAAGGTCGCGTGCGGGGCCGTCATCGAGCTCACGCGTCCAACTGTGCCGCACGGGGTGGGACCAGCGGGAGGAGGGCCGGGCAGCCGCCCGGGAGGAGGCACACGGCATACCCACGCCGTCCGGGTCGTAGGCTCGGGCGCATGACGGAGACCACCGCCTCGTCGCCCACGCGCCAGGCCCTGACGGTCGGCGTCGGCGCCGGCGGCCTCGCGACCGCCGACATGGTGCTCAACATCGGCCCGCAGCACCCCGCCACGCACGGCGTCCTGCGGCTGCGGATCGTCGTCGACGGCGAGCGGATCGTCAGCGCCGAGCCCATCATCGGCTACATGCACCGCGGGGCCGAGAAGCTCTTCGAGGTCCGTGACTACCGCCAGATCATCGTCCTCGCCAACCGCCACGACTGGCTCAGCGCCTTCTCCAACGAGCTCGGCGTGGTGCTCGGCGTCGAGCACATGCTCGGCATGGAGGTGCCCGAGCGGGCCGTCTGGGCGCGCACCGCCCTGGCCGAGCTCAACCGGGTGCTCAACCACCTGATGTTCCTCGGCTCGTATCCGCTCGAACTCGGCGCGATCACCCCGGTCTTCCACGCGTTCCGCGAGCGCGAGGAGCTGCAGGCGGTCATGGAGGAGGTCTCCGGCGGCCGGATGCACTACATGTTCAACCGCGTGGGCGGCCTCAAGGAGGACCTGCCGGCCGGCTGGATGGGCCGCGTCGACAAGGCGATCGCCAACGTGCGCAAGCGGCTCCCCGCCCTCGAGCGGCTCATCGTCGGCAACGAGATCCTCGAGGCGCGCACGCGTGGAGTGGGGGTGCTCCCCCGCGGGACCGTCGAGGCGTACGGCGTCTCCGGGCCCATCGCGCGCGCCAGCGGGCTCGACGTCGACCTGCGACGCGACGCGCCCTACCTCGCCTACGGCGAGCTCTTCACCGACAAGGGCCCGGGGCGCGTCGTGACCCGGACCGCCGGCGACTGCCTCGCCCGCCTGGAGGTGCTCCTCGAGCAGGTGCACGTCTCCCTCGACGTCGCGCAGGCGTGCCTCGACCGGCTCGTACAGCTGCCGCAGGGCCCCATCAACGTCAAGCTGCCCAAGGTGCTCAAGGTCCCCGAGGGGGAGATCTACTCCGCCACCGAGAACCCGCTCGGCTTCAACGGCTACTACCTCGTCTCGCGCGGGGAGAAGACGCCGTGGCGCCTGAAGCTGCGCTCCGCGTCCTTCAACAACATCAGCGTGATGTCCGAGATGCTGCCGGGGCAGCTGATCTCCGACATGGTCGCGATCCTCGGGTCGATGTTCTTCGTCGTCGGGGACGTCGACAAGTGAGGGGTCGTATGCCGCCCCGCCGGGTCTCGCGCGAGAACCTCCTGCGCGGCGTCGCCGTCGCCGTCATCACCGCCGCGATCACGCTCGCGGCCGCCTGCTCCGACGAGGACACCGTCGACACCGTGCCGCCGCCGTGGCCGACCCGCACGACGACCCCGGACGGGCCGCCGAAGCCGCCGGCCGTGCCCACGACGACGACGGGCTCGCGGGCTACGTCGACGGCGACCGTGACCGGCACCACCTGAGCGGGTCAGTACGCCGGGACGCCGAGGATCCGGGGCCGTCCCGAGACGACGTCGATGACCGGCCGGGAGCCCAGCGGCCGCGCCAGCTGCAGCCGGGCGCTCCTGGACTCGTAGCTCGCCGGGCATGCCGTGTCCTGCGGGTCCGGCTGCGAGGTGCCGCCGACGACGACCATGTCGTCGAGCTCGACGACATGGGCGGCCAGGTCGACGTCGCACGCACCGCCGCCGATCCCGACCTCGACCGTCGAGCCGCTCACGGCGATCAGCCGGTCGGCCTGGTGGACGAGGGGTGCCGTCTCGGGCAGGCCCGGAAGCGGCTGGACCGACCCGGGCACGTGCCACTCCAGCACACCGTCCGCGACGGCGATGACCGAGATCGGGTGCGAGAGACCGTCGATCGTCAGCCGCCAGACGGGGAGCCGCACCTCACCCGTGCTCGTCCGGACCGGCGCATCGCCGCGCACCGCCCGGGTGACCACGAGCCGGCAGGAGACGGCCGGGACGCCGTCGCAGCTGCCGGGGGCATCGGAGTCCGCGCGCAGGGCCCGGTCGAGCGCCTCGCGGGGACCGATGACGCCCACGGACCGGGTGGCCCGCCCCGAGGTCATCGGGCCGGTCACGGTCCCGGTCGTGTGGGTCGGGACCCCCGGGGCCAGGTCGACCTTGCGAGCGTTCCAGGCGATCTTCTGCTCGTCGGTGTCGAACCCGAGGTCCAGGGCCCAGCCCGACAGGAGCACCGGAACCGCGGGCGCCGTGGGCACCCCGGCCCGACGGACAGCGTCGGCCACGACCGCCGCACGGCCGGCGAAGTCCGGCGGCGCCGGCCTGACAGGTGCGACCGGTGCGACCGGTGCGACGACCCCGTTCTGGCCCGGCACGTCCGTGGCGTCGGGCGCGCCGGTGACGCCCCCTTCGAGGACGTCCGTCACCGCTCCACCCGGCAGGCCGGGCGACGGCGCCGACGTGCCGCACGCCGCGAGCAGTCCCGTTGCCGCGAGCAGGAGCGCCGCGGCCTCGACAGACGCACGGGGCCGGCGCCGTCGGTGCCCGTCGTCCCAGGGATGAACCGACCCGGCGGGTGCCCCCTGTGGCTGCATGTCCCTGATGACACCACGCCACGGAGGTTCGTTGCGCCAGAACGGGCGTCAGCTGTGGTCGGAGCCGTTCTCGTCCTCGTCGTCGCGCGGGCGCAGGCGGCACCAGCTCTGCACGACCATGCCGGCGACGGCCAGCAGCAGCGCGATCACGGCGTGCACGGCGAACGCCCAGATCCGGGCCAGCTGCGAGTCCACGTCCGCGTCGGGCAGCAGCACGAGGACGTTGGCGACGTACCAGCCGACGAGGACCGACCCCGTCAGCGCGCCGGCCTGCCCGAGGACGAGGGTGCGCGCGGCGCGCAGCGGCGTGATGACGGGGTTCGGGTGCCCGTCGCGGACCTTGCGCACCTGCCACCCCCCGATGAGCAGCGCGGCGCCGAGGAAGAGCATGGCGACGCCGCCGATCCAGCCGGGGTCGGGCACGGCGCTGCCGCCGGAGGACAGCAAGCGCAGCAGCAGCCAGGCGATCACCATCATGGCGGCCGCAGCGAGCAGGAGCGTCGTCACCCGGATGCCGGCGTGGGGTTTCACGGCTGCTCCCATTCGGGACCGGGCCGCACGCCCGATCGGTCGAGGTCGGTCAGGACGTCGGCCACGGGGCGTATGCCGCCGTCCCCGGGCCCCATCCGCAGCGTCGCCTCCGGGTCGGCGTCGCTCCACGGCACCAGGACGAAGGCGCGCTCGTGGGCCCGCGGGTGCGGCAGCAGGAGCGCGGGGTCGTCGCTGACGACCTCGCGGCTGCCGCCGGGAGTGCCGTACTGGAGGAGGTCGAGGTCGAGGGTCCTTGCGCCCCAACGAACCTCGCGGGTGCGCCCGTGGTCGGCCTCGATGTGGTGCAGGGCCGCGAGCAGCTCTGCCGGAGGCTGCGTGGCCCGGCCGACGGCGACGGCGTTGAGGTAGGGCGGCTGCTCCGGGCCGCCCACGGGGTCGGTCTCGACGAGGGACGACACTGCCATCACGGTGAGCCCGGGCAGCTCCCGCAGTGCCTGCACCGCAGCGCCGAGGGTCTGTCCGCGGTCGCCGAGGTTGGACCCGAGTGCGATGGCCACGTGGGCGGCGTTCGCCCGCTGCACGGACACCTGCACGTCGGTGAAGGGCTGCCCCACCGGGGCCTCGGGCTTGTGGACGACCACCTCGACGGACTCCACGAGGTCGTGGCGCAGCACGTCGTCGGCGATGACCTCGGCGAGGCGCTCGATGAGGTCGAACGACGGGCCGGTGATCCGGGCGACGACGGCGTCGGCGACCTCGGCGTAGTTGACGGTCGCGCCCAGGTCGTCGGAGCGCCCGGCTCGCTCGAGGTCGCACCACATCGTGACGTCGACGAGGAAGGGCTGCCCGTCGCGCTTCTCGAAGTCGAGCACCCCGTGGTGCCCGCGCGCCGAGACGCCGTGCAGGGCGATGCGGTCGGCGGCCATCAGCCGTGGTCCTCCTCGAGGTCGTCGGGCGCATGGTCGAGGGCGGCCTGCACCACCGAGAGGGCACGGACGGTGGAGGCGACGTCGTGGACGCGCACGCACCACAGTCCCGCCATGGCGGCCATGACGGAGGTCGCCGTGGTCTCGACGTCACGGTCGGCGGCGGGACGGGGCGCCTCGCCCTCGCCGCGCCCGAGGCGACCGAGGAACGTCTTGCGGGAGGCGCCGAGCAGGACGGGCTGGCCGAGGTCGTGCAGCACCGGCAGGGCCGCCATCAGCGCCCAGTTGTGGTCGGCGTTCTTGGCGAAGCCGAGGCCCGGGTCGAGCACGAGCGCCTCGGGCTCGATGCCGGCCTCAAGGAGCTCGTCCCGGCGCCGCGTCAGCTCGTGCAGCACGTCGGTGACGACGTCGTCGTAGACCGCGCGGGACTGCATCGAGGTGCTGTGGCCGCGCCAGTGCATCGCGATGAACGGCAGGCGGCTCGCGGCCGCCCACGGCACCATCTCGGGGTCGGCGAGGCCGCCGGACACGTCGTTGACGATGGTGGCGCCGGAGTCGACCGCCGCCCGGGCGACCGAGGCGCGCATGGTGTCGATGGACACGACGGCGCCGTCGGCGGCGAGGGCCTCGACCACCGGGACGACGCGGCGCAGCTCCTCCTCGACGGAGGGGCGACCGGCGCCCGGGCGGGTGGACTCGCCGCCCACGTCGACGATGTCGGCGCCCGCGGCGAGCACGTCACGACCGTGCGCGACGGCGGCGTCGTGCTCGAACCACTCACCGCCGTCGGAGAAGGAGTCGGGGGTGACGTTGACGACGCCCATGACGAGGGTGCGGTCCTGCACCCCGAGCAGAGTCATCGCATCGGGTCGAGCGTCGGGTCGGACGTCCGATCGGGCGTGTGGTCGGGCGTCGGTGCTGCCGGCATCGGGACGGCTGGGGTCGGCGGCGGGCGCGTTCATGGGCGTCATTGTGTCGTCGCCGGAGTGTGGCTTGCTGCTGTGGAGGGGCCGCTCGCCGTCACTTGTTGCCCTCGAGCATCAGCGCCATCGCCTCCGCTCGAGTCGCCGCGTCGCGCAGCTGGCCGCGCACGGCGGAGGTGATGGTGCTCGCTCCCGGCTTGCGGATGCCACGCATCGACATGCACAGGTGCTCGGCCTGGACCACCACGATCACGCCCTGCACGTCGAGGTGCTCGACGAGGGCGTCGGCGATCTGGGTGGTCAGGCGCTCCTGGACCTGGGGGCGGCGGGCGAAGACCTCGACGAGCCGGGCCAGCTTCGACAGCCCCGTGACGCGGCCGTCCTTGCTCGGGATGTAGCCGACGTGGGCCACGCCGTGGAAGGGCACGAGGTGGTGCTCGCAGGTGCTGTAGACCTCGATGTCGCGCACGATGACGAGCTCTTGGTGGTCGATCTCGAAGGTCGTGCCGAGCACGTCGGCCGCCGTCATGTCGAGGCCGGCGTAGATCTCGGAGAAGGACCGGGCGACCCGGGCCGGGGTGTCGAGCAGCCCCTCACGCTTCGGGTCCTCGCCGATGGCCAGCAGGAGCTCGCGCACCGCCGCCTCGGCGCGCGCCGTGTCGATCGCCACGTCAGCTCTTCTCGTCGGGGTTGACGCGACCGTCCTCCGGCACCTCGATGACCTGCTCGGCCGGGTGCTCCTCGGCGAGCGGGTGAGCCCCGACCGCCGCGGCCTCGTCGATCCTGCCCTCGATCACCTTGTCGG
Source organism: Terrabacter lapilli (assembly GCF_039531305.1). Lineage (NCBI taxonomy): Bacteria > Bacillati > Actinomycetota > Actinomycetes > Micrococcales > Intrasporangiaceae > Terrabacter > Terrabacter lapilli. The sequence goes on along the minus strand of NZ_BAAAPU010000011.1, from coordinate 402,777 downwards.
CCGGCACGGGCGGCGGCAGGTGGCCGTTCTGGCCGTTGGAGCCGTTGAGGGCCGCCCTCTCGGCGGGGGTCAGCACCGGCGGCCGGTCGCTGAGCTGGCGGGTCTGCGAGGACAGCCACGTCGGCCGCTGCGGCGTCTTGGTGACCGACGCGAAGAGCTGGGCGAGCTCGTGGGCGTTGAGCGTCTCCTTCTCGAGCAGCTCGAGGACGAGCTGGTCCAGCAGGTCGCGGTTGGCGTTGAGCGCGTGGTACGCCTCGTCGTGGGCCGCGTCGATGAGGCTGCGGACCTCCTCGTCGACGACGCGGGCGATCTCCTCGGAGTAGTCGCGCTGGTGGCCCATGTCGCGGCCGAGGAAGACCTCGCCGTTGCTCTGGCCGAGCTTGATCGCGCCGACGCGCGCGGACATGCCGTACTCGGTGACCATCTTGCGGGCCATGCCGGTGGCCTTCTCGATGTCGTTGCTGGCCCCGGTCGTCGGCTCGTGGAAGACGATCTCCTCGGCGACGCGGCCACCGAGGGCGTATGCGAGCTGGTCGAGGATCTCGTTGCGCGTCGTGGAGTACTTGTCGTCGATCGGCATGACCATCGTGTAGCCGAGGGCCCGGCCGCGCGGCAGGATCGTCACCTTGGTGACGGGGTCGGTGTGGTTGAGCGCCGCGGCGACGAGGGCGTGGCCACCCTCGTGGTAGGCGGTGATCTTGCGCTCCTTGGCCGACATGATGCGCGTGCGCTTCTGTGGGCCGGCGATGACGCGGTCGATGGCCTCGTCCAGCGCCGGGTTGTCGATGACCTTCTTGTCGCTGCGCGCGGTCAGCAGCGCGGCCTCGTTGAGCACGTTGGCCAGGTCGGCGCCGGTGAAGCCGGGGGTCCGGCGGGCGACGGCGAGCAGGTCGACGTCGGCGGCCATCGGCTTGCCCTGGGCGTGCACCTCGAGGATGCGGTGGCGGCCGATCATGTCGGGCGCGTCGACGGCGATCTGGCGGTCGAAGCGGCCCGGGCGCAGCAGGGCCGGGTCGAGGATGTCGGGGCGGTTGGTCGCCGCGATGAGGATGACGTTGGTCTTGACGTCGAAGCCGTCCATCTCGACGAGCAGCTGGTTGAGCGTCTGCTCGCGCTCGTCGTGGCCGCCGCCCATGCCGGCGCCGCGGTGGCGGCCGACGGCGTCGATCTCGTCGACGAAGACGATGGCGGGCGCGTTGGCCTTGGCCTGCTCGAAGAGGTCGCGGACGCGGCTGGCGCCGACACCGACGAACATCTCGACGAAGTCCGAGCCGGAGATCGAGTAGAAGGGGACGCCCGCCTCACCGGCGACCGCGCGGGCCAGCAGCGTCTTGCCGGTACCGGGCTGGCCGTAGAGCAGCACGCCCTTGGGGATCTTGGCACCGACCGCGAGGAACTTGGCCGGCTCCTGGAGGAACTCCTTGATCTCCTGGAGCTCCTCGATGGCCTCGTCGCAGCCGGCGACGTCGGCGAAGGTGACCTTCGGGGTGTCCTTGGTGGCGAGCTTGGCGCGCGACTTGCCGAACTGCATGACCCGGTTGCCGCCGCCCTGCATCTGGCCCATGAGGAACCAGAAGAGGCCGAGGATCAGGATGACCGGCAGCACCGAGAAGAGGAAGGAGCCGAACCAGCTCGGCTGGTCGATCTGGTCGTTGACGCCCTTGGGCGGCGCCTTGGCGTTGAGCGCCTGCACGACCTGGCCGCCGCGAGCGTCGACGTAGTACGCGTACACCGTCTTGGCGTCCTTCACGGAGCCGTCGGGCGAGGTGTAGGGCGTCTTGAGCGTCAGCTCCATGCGCTCGTTGTTGAGCAGCTTGGCCGACTCCACGTTGCCGTCGTTGATCTGCGTCATCGCGGCCGAGGTGTCGATCCGGGGCGGCCCGGACTCCGAGAACATCATGCCGAAGACGAGCGCGCTGATGAGGACCAAGATCCACAACAGTGGGGTGCGCAGAATCCGCTTAGCGTCCATGTACGTGCGAGGCCGTCGGCCCCGGTCCTCCTGCTCGTCCGGTGAGTTGGTCCACCGGCACAACGTCCGGGGGACTTCCAGTGTTCCGCATGCGGCAGGCCGGTGACCAACCTGCCCGTCCAGAGTTGCGTACCCGCCGCTGTCGAGGAAGTGGCTGCGGCCGCCCGCGCATGCCGGGGCCCGGCTCAGGCGGTCGCCGCGCGCAGGGCCTCGAGGACGCGGCGGTCGATGCCGTCGGGGGTCAGGCGCGCCTCGTAGTTGGCGTTGCCGGCCCAGTCGGCCAGCGCCGTGGAGAGGTCACCGTCGGGGAAGCCGGCGCGGGCGAGGCGCTCGCGCACCTCGTCGCCGAGCTCGCCCTCGAGCGGCTGGACGTCCTCGGGCCTGCCGAAGTACATCTCCCACTCGGCGAGCAGCCGGCCGAGCTCGGTCACGGGGTCGGCGTGGTCGTCGACGCGCAGGTCGGCGAGCACCCCGCAGCCGTCGTAGCCCGAGCCCGGCTCGACGGCATACAGTGCAGCGCTCTGGCGCCCGCGCGAGTCGCCGCCGGCGGCGTCACCGGCCACGAGCGCGGCGAGCAGGCGCTGGGCGAGCGGCCGGCCGGCCGACTCGCGCCACGCGCGCTCCATGGCCTCGATGACCTCGGGGCCCGTGAGGATGTTGCCCTGGATGGCGTATGCCGTGTCGCCCTCCTCGCGCGCGACGCCACCGGCCCAGGCGTTGCACTCGGCGCCGGTGAAGGTGGCGGCCGTGCCGGCGCCGACGACGCCGACCTGGCGCGTCTCGCGGCCCTCGTCGAGAGCCGTGGCCGCGGCGAGCGCCTCCTCGCCCCCCTCCCCTGCCGCCAGCCGGGCCAGCAGCTCGTCGCGGTAGGCGAACCGGGCGAAGGACTGCGTCGCCACGGCGCCGACGCCGCTGCGGGCGTCGGGGACGACCGCCCCGACGGCGAGGAACTTGCTGGCGACGGCGACGCCGTAGGCCTCACCCTGGCGCGCGACGATCGAGAAGGTCATGCGGCGGTCTCCTGCTCAGGCGTAGACGTGCGGTGCGAGGGTGCCGACGCACCGCAGGTTGCGGTACTTCTCGGCGTAGTCGAGGCCGTAGCCGACGACGAACTCGTTGGGGATGTCGAAGCCGACGTACTTGACCGGGATGTCGACCTTGACGACGTCGGGCTTGCGCAGCAGCGTGCAGATCTCGACCGAGGCCGGGCTGCGCGACTCGAGGTTGGACTTGATCCACGACAGGGTCAGGCCGGAGTCGATGATGTCCTCGACGATGAGCACGTGGCGGCCGCTGATGTCGGTGTCGAGGTCCTTGAGGATGCGCACGACACCCGAGCTCTTGGTGCCCGAGCCGTACGACGAGACGGCCATCCAGTCCATCGGCGCGGTGCCGGGCAGGGCGCGCATGAGGTCGGCCATGACGACGACGGCGCCCTTGAGGACCCCGACGAGCAGGAACTCCCTGCCCTCGTAGTCCTTCCAGATCTCCTCGGCGAGCTCGGCGAGCCGGGCCTTGATCTGCTCCTCGGTGAGCAGGACCTTGGCCAGGTCTTCTCCCATGTGCTCGTGGTCCACGAAGGCTCCTCGATGTAGCGGTTGGGGGTCGTGCGGGGCGGCACCATTCAACCGCACCGCCCGGACGTGCCGTCAGGCGTGGGGCGCGAGGTGCGAGCGCTCGCCAGGCGGTCGAGGGGTTCAGGCGGGGGCGGTCTGGCGCAGGGGGCTGAACACGATGGCTCCGCCGGTGCGGGCGACGGCGATGCCACCCGGGACGTGGAGCGGCCCCTGGCCGTGCCACGAGGTCAGCAGGGCATCGAGCGACTCCACGTGGGCGGCGCTCACGTCGGCGAGCGGCGCGCCGGCCTCGGCGGCCAGCAGCCGCCAGACGCGGGTGCGGATCGCCCGGGGCAGCGCCGCGAGGGCATCGAGCTCGACACCCTCGCCGCTCGGGCCGGCGGGCAGGTCGGCCCGGGCCCGGATGGCGAGGCTCTCGAGGTAGTCGGCGTCCTCGCGCAGCAGGTCGGCGCTGCGGGCCAGGGCCGCCGCGAAGCCCGGCCCGAGCTCCGACTCGAGCGTCGCGAGCAGGCGCCGGGCGCGCACCCGCCGGAACGAGTCGTCGCTGTTGTGCGGGTCGACCCAGGGCTCGATGCCGTAGGCCGCGCAGGCGGCGAGGGTCGTGGCGCGCGGGAGGGCGAGGAGCGGGCGCACGAAGCGGTCGCGGCGTACCGGCATACCGCTGAGGGAGCGCGCACCCGACCCGCGGGACAGGCCGAGCAGCACCTGCTCGGCCTGGTCGTCGCGGGTGTGGCCGATGAGCACGAGGAAGGCATCGAGCCGGTCCGCGACCGCCTCGAGGGCGGCGTAGCGCGCGGAGCGGGCGTCGGCCTCGACCCCGGCTCCGGTCGTGCGGACGTCGGCGCGCACCACCTCGACGGGGTCGAGCCGCAGGTCGCGGCACAGCGTCGCGGCCTCCTCGGCGACCTCGGCCGAGCCGTCCTGCAGGCCGTGGTCGACGACGACGGCGCCGGCGCGGACGCCCGAGCGCGGCGCCTCGAAGGCGAGGGCGGCCGCGAGCGCCACCGAGTCGGGGCCGCCCGAGCACGCGACGAGGACGAGCGCGCCCTCCGGGACGTCGGCCAGGTGCTCGCGTACGGCCAGACGGGTGGCGGCCACGGCGGGGTCGGGTCCGGGCATGTCTGTGGGGCCCCGCATCAGCCGTGGACCCGGCGCACCCACGCCTGCGGGTCGAGGATCTCGGCAGCCTGCGGCAGGGTCTCGGGCGAGGACCACACGGCGTTGAAGCCGTCGCGCCCGACCCGGTCGGTCACGGCGCGGACGAAGACCGCCCCGTCGCGGTACTGCCGCATCTTGGCCTCGAGGCCGAGCAGCTTGCGCAGCAGGCGGTCGACGCCGACCGCGCTGTTGCGGCGCTGGTCGAACTTGCGGCGGATCTCGCCGACGGTGGGGATCACGCGCGGCCCCACGTCGTCCATGACGACGTCGGCGTGGCCCTCGAGCAGCGACATGACGGCGGTGAGCTCGGCGATCTGCGCCTTCTGCTCGGGGGTGGCGAACAGCTGCGCGACCCCCTCACCGGAGCTGAGCACTCCGGGGAGGTTCCTCGTCAGCTGCTCGAAGCGCCTCGAGAGGTCCTCCGGTGTGGGCGCGAGGTCGACGGCGAGGGCCTGCGTGCGCGAGACCATGTGCTCGCGCAGCCACGGGACGGCGGTGAACTGGACCCGGTGGGTCTCCTCGTGCATCGCCACCCACCGACGGAAGTCCGTGGGGTCGACCTCCAGCCGGCGCTCGGTGGCCACGATGTTGGGCGCGACGAGCAGCAGGCGCGGGGTGCCGTTGGGCGCGAGGTCGTACTGGCCGAGGACCTTGGACGAGAGGAAGGCGAGCAGCGCCCCCATCTCGGCGCCGGTCACCTTGCCGCCGACGAGCGCGGCCGTGGCGTTGGTGGGCGACTTGCGGGCCGCGTTGAGCTTGTCGACAACGGGGTCGAGCATCGAGCGGAAGGAGTCGACGTTGGCGCTGATCCAGCCCGGCCGGTCGACGACGAGGGGCGCGGGCGCGTCCGCGGGGGCCCGCAGGTCGCTCGTCTCGGCCACGGGGGCGACGGCCGAGGCGGCCGCCTCGCGCAGGTCGGCGACGATCGACGCGGCCTCGTCGCTGGAGACCTGCGGGCCCGGGTTGACGATCGCGCGGCCCGTCCGCTTGGCGAACTCGTAGTCGACGGAGGCGGCCGGCGCCCCTCCCGAGCGGTCCGGGCGGTCAGCGCCCTGGGGAGTCGGGATGGTGCTGTCTGTCATGCCAGGCCTTTCCGTGCCGTGACGATGCGCTCCGAGCGGCTCACCGGACCGTCAGCGACAGCCGCACGAGGCGATCGCCGCTACGAACCGGTCCAACGCCGCCCGCGCCTCGTTGGTTCCTGCCCCCGCGACCATACCCACGAAGACGAGCAGCCTCCCACTGTCGTCGACCACGCTCCCGGCCAGCGCGTTCGCGCCCGTCAGGGTGCCGGTCTTGGCCCGGGCGCGGCCGGCCGCGTCGTGGTTCGCGCCGGAGAGCCGGTCGGCCATGGTCCCGGTCAGCCCGCCGATCGGGAGGCCGTCCAGCGCCTGCCGCAGCACGGGGTGCCGGCCGTCGTAGCCGAGGACGAGCACGTCGGAGAGCAGGTCGGCGCGGACGCGGTTCTCGCGGGAGAGCCCGCTGGCGTCCGACAGGGTCACGCCGCGCGTGTCGAGCCCGAGCGCGGCCACCTGCGACACGACCCAGGCGCCGACCCGGTCGAACGCCGTCCCGGCCCCCGAGCGGTATGCCGCCTGGCGGGCGAGGATCTCGGTGAGCGCGTTGTCGCTGTCGGTGAGTGCCAGCGCCAGCTGCTCGCGCACCGGTGCCGACTCCACGCTGCCGAGCACCGACCCGGGGCCGCTCGTCGGGACGGCCGACGCCCCGGCCGTGCCGTTCGGCGACATGCTCTGCGCGGCGCTGGGCGAAGGGCCGCTCGAGGTGCCCGAGCCGTCGGTGGGCGACGTCGGCGCCTTCGCCGCCGGCCGGCTGGGTGTCGGCATGGGTGAGCCCGACACCCCGGGGGCGGGGCCGCGCGGGGCCAGTCGCACCGTGACGCCCATCGCCCCGAGCTGCCGGGCGAAGGCGGCGCGTACGGCGGCCACCGGGTCGGCCGGTCCGGGCGCACCGCCGGCGGCCCGCTGGGTCGAGAGGCCGAGCATCGCGACGGCGCCCGTGATGCCGGAGCTGCGGAAGGTCGGGGCCCAGGTGGGGGCGGTGGTCGGCCCGTCGGCATACGTCTCGTCGACGTAGAGCGTGATCGCGCGGGTGCCCTGCGCCTTCAGCCTGGTGGCCACCTGGGCGGCCAGGTCGGCGAGCCCTGCCCGACCGGCGACGGCGAGCGGGTCGCCCTTGCCGGGGCTCAGGAGGGAGTCGCCGCCCGCCACGAGGACGACCTGGTCCGGTCGGTCGCCCTCACGCACCACCGTGCGGAGCGTCTCGTCGGGGGCGAACACCTGGCCGATGGCGGTGGCCGAGAGCAGCTTGGTCGTCGAGGCCGGGATGCGCAGGTCGCTGCCGCGCTGGTCGAGCAGGACCTGGCCGGTCTGCCCGTCCCGGACCACGAGGGCCGAGTCACGCAGCGCGGGCAGGGCGCGGACCGCGGCGAGCGCCTTGGCGACGCCGCCGGTCGAGGGCACCTCGGCCTCGCCCGCGAGCGAGGGCAGCAGCGGGCCCGCCGAGGTCGGCAGGGTCGGCTGCGGCACGAAGGGCAGGGTGCGGGTGGCGACCGTCTCGGTCGGCGGGGGCGGTGGGAGTGGACGCATCGTCAGCACACCGGGCGCAGCGTCCGCGACGTCGAGGACGGCATACCCCAGCAGGACGGTCACGAGTGACCAGCCGAGCGCCCAGAGGTAGTGGCGCCGGCGCGGCGGACCGTCGTGCGTCACTGTCGCCACCCCCGTCCGTCGCCGTCTCGTCGCTGCCTTGCCCTGTTTCGCGCTGGGACCGGCCTTGCTGACACACTGTCGCGAACGATTCTGTCAGCCGCCGCCGAGTGCCCCGGCACCCGAGCGCACCCGAAGAGCCCGAGAAGGGGAAGACGTGGAGTTCGACGTCACCATCGAGATCCCGCGCGGACAGCGCAACAAGTACGAGGTCGACCACGAGACGGGTCGCATCCGCCTCGACCGCTACCTCTTCACGCCGATGGCCTACCCCGCGGACTACGGCTACATCGAGGACTCGCTCGGCGAGGACGGCGACCCGCTGGACGCCCTCGTGCTGCTGCCCGAGCCGGTCTTCCCCGGTGTCCTCGTCGAGGCGCGCCCGATCGGCGTCTTCCACATGACCGACGAGGCCGGCGGCGACGACAAGGTGCTGTGCGTGCCCATCGACCCGCGCAACGCGGACATCCAGGACATCTCCGACGTCAACGAGTTCAAGCTCAAGGAGATCCAGCACTTCTTCGAGCGCTACAAGGACCTCGAGCCCGGCAAGCACGTCGACGGCTCCCACTGGGGCGACCGCGCGGCGGCCGAGAAGATCATCGGCGAGGCCTTCGACCGCGCCAAGGAGCAGGGCACCTCGACCGCCCGGTGGGCGATGCCGAAGGGCCACTGAGCCTCCCCGCGCCCCTGGGCATTCGTTCGTATGCCGTGACGCCGAACCCCCGCTGCCCGATCGGGTGGCGGGGGTTCGCTCGTGTCGGAGGCCATGAGGCGGCACCTGGTGCTGCGCCCGGTGGGGTGATCACCCCACCGGGCGCAGCCCCAGGTGCGTCCTCTCGCCGAGGGAGCGGTCAGCAGGCCTCGGCCGCGTCCGCGGTCGCCACCGCGACGGGCTCGCGGGCCGGCTCCGGCTGCGGCCCCGGCTGCGGCTCCGCGTCGCGCGCCGGCCGCGGCCGCAGGACGAAGGCGGCGACCAGCAGGCCGACGAGGGTGAAGGCCGCCGACGTGCGGAAGGCCGGTTCGACGCCGGGCACGAACTGGCCGGGGACCGACCTCGAGGCGTAGACGCTGACGATCGCGGCCAGGCCGACGGCCCCGCCGAGCTGCTGCGCGGTCTGGAGCAGGCCCGAGACCGTGCCGGCCTGCGAGCGGTCGACGCCGCCGAGGACGACCACGGTGACCGGCATGAAGACCAGGGCCGCCGAGACGCCGTTGAGCACGAGCGCGCCGAGCAGGTGACCGGCATAGGTGGTCGTCGTGGAGATGCCGCTGAGCCACACGAAGCTGGCCGTCAGGCCCAGCGTGCCGACGAGCAGCATGACCCGGGGCCCCACGGTCGCCACGAGGCGGGCGCTGACCCGCGACGTCGCGAAGATGGCGAGGCTGAGGGGCAGGAACGCCGCACCCGTCGCCACGGGGCTGAAGCCGAGGACGAGCTGGAGGTACTGCGTCACGAGGAAGAACGTCGAGAACTGTGCGCCGACGACGAGCGCCATGATCACGAGCGCGCCGGCTCGGGTGCGGTTGCGCACGAGCCCGAGCGGCAGCAGGGGCGAGGCCACGCGGGACTCGGCGCGGACGAAGGCCGCGACCAGGAGCACGCCGAGGGCGAAGGACACGAGCGTCGCCGGCGCGGTCCAGCCGCGGTCGGCAGCACTGATGAAGCCGTAGACGATCCCGACCGAGCCGAGCGTCGCGGTGACGGCGCCGACGACGTCGAAGCGGCCGGGCACCCGAGGCGTCTCGGTGACGAAGCGGCGGGCCAGGACGAGGACGACGGCGCCGATCGGCACGTTGACGAACAGGGTCCAGTGCCAGCTGACGTAGCTGGTCAGGACGCCGCCGAGGAGCAGCCCGATGGAGGCGCCGGCCGAGGAGACGGCGGTGAAGAGGGCCAGGCCGCGGTTGCGGGCGGCCTGGTCGGGCGCGCTCGTGGTGACGAGTGCCAGCACGCTGGGCGCGGCCAGGGCAGCACCGACGCCCTGGAGCGTGCGAGCCGCGACGAGCCAGGCGGGCGAGGTGGCGAGGCCGCCGAGGAGGCTCGCCACGGTGAAGACCGCGAGGCCGATCTCGAAGGTGCGCAGGCGCCCGAACACGTCGCCGAGGCGCCCGCCGAGGAGCAGCAGGCCGCCGAAGGCGAGGGTGTACGCGTTGAGGACCCACGACAGGCCGGCGGGGGTGAACCCGAGGTCGGTGCGGATGTGCGGCAGCGCGACGTTCACGACGGTGCCGTCGAGCACCAGCATGAGCTGGGCGACGAGGACGACACCGAGGCCGATGGCGCCGCGGCGCGCGGCCGGGGAGACCGTCGTCGGTGCGGGGCCGGTGTGCTGGCCCGGGCTGGTGGGCTCGGTGGTGGGGTGGGTGGTGGTCGACATCGGGACCTCAGGCTTCGTCTGGCCCGGCGGCGCCGTGCGGCGCGTCGGCGCCGAGGGGCTCGCGGGCCATGGGGGTGAAGGTGTGGGCGCGCGCACTGCGGGGGTCCGCGTCACGTGGCACGAGGGGCGCACGGTGCGTCGTCGCGAGGTGGGACAGGTGCAGGCGCTGGGCCTGGCGGGTGGGGCGGAGTGTGGTGGACATCGGTGCCGGACTCCTCAAGGAACGTCGGTTGGCGTTAGGATTAACGGAGAGCCACTCCGGTTCTGCCTGACCAACAATACGGAGACAGTCTCCGTTTAGCAAGGGAGTTTGTCGTGACGGCTGCCGACACCGGCAAGGCGACGATCGCATCGTCGCCGGAAACCGCTGCGGCGCAAGGCGATCCGCGCCCCTCATCTCCCGAGGTCGCGCCTTCCGCCGAGGAGTCCAGCGCGGTCAAGCGCCCCATGCGGGCCGATGCCAAGCGGAACTACGACAAGATCCTGGCCACCGCCCGAGTTGTCTTCACCGAGCGCGGCGCCGACTGCTCCCTCGACGAGATCGCCAAGCGGGCCGGCGTCGGCCCCGGCACGCTCTACCGCCACTTCCCCACCCGCGATGCGCTCATCGACGCCCTGATGCAGGACTGGACCGACCGGGTCGCGGCCGACGCGGACGCCGCCATCGCGACCGGCCTGCCGCCACGGGAGATGCTGCTCGGCTGGTTCGAGCACTTCGTCGACCACATCACCCTGCACCGCGGCGCGGCGAGCAAGATCTGTGCAGCCATGGACGACCCCGCCTCCCCCATGTACCGCAAGTGCCGCGTCATGAGCGACGCCAACGCGCGCGTCATCGACCACGTGCAGGCCGACGGCGACCTGCGGCCCGGGGTCGACCCGGCCAACGTCATGCGCCTCGTCAGCGGCGTCGCGAGCGTCGCCGACACGAGCCACACCGCGCTCGACGTGCGACCCATGCTCGAGGTCGTCGTGGACGGGATTGTCCGGGACTGACCCGTCGTTGCACAGGTCATGACTCTCGACCTGCGCATCTTCACCGAGCCCCAGCAGGGCGCCACCTACGACGACCTGCTCCGCGTGGCCCGGGCCACCGAGGACCTCGGCTTCAGCGGCTTCTTCCGCTCCGACCACTACCTCCACATGGGCGGCGACGGAGGGGCCGGGCCGACCGACGCCTGGACCACCCTCGCCGGGCTCGCGCGCGAGACCTCCTCGATCCGACTCGGCACCCTCGTCACCTCCGCGACCTTCCGCCTCCCCGGGCCGCTGGCCATCCAGGTCGCCGGCGTCGACCAGATGAGCGGCGGACGGGTCGAGCTGGGCCTCGGCGCGGGCTGGTTCGAGGCCGAGCACACGGCATACGGCATCCCCTTCCCGCCGCTCGGTGAGCGCTTCGACCGGCTCGAGGAGCAGCTCGAGGTCATCACCGGGCTGTGGGCGACGCCCGCCGGCGCGACGTTCTCCCACGAGGGGCGGCACTACCCCGTCACCGACTCCCCCGCGCTGGCCAAGCCGGTCCAGGACGGTGGCGTGCCGATCATCATCGGCGGTGGGGGCAAGCGCCGCACGCCGGCGCTGGCGGTGCAGTATGCCGCCGAGTTCAACGCCGCCTTCGCCCCGGCTCCCGAGTCGGGCAGGCTCTTCGAGCGGGTCCGCGAGGTCGCCCGCGAGGCGGGCCGCGACCCCGGCACGCTGACGTACTCGGCCGCGCAGGTGGTGTGCGTCGGCAAGGACGAGGCGACCCTGCGCCGTCGCGCCGACGCTATCGGGCGGGACGTGAAGGAGCTGCGCGAGAACGGGCTGGCGGGCTCGGCCGACGAGGTCGTCGACAAGCTCGCGGCGTTCGCACAGGTGGGCACCGAGCGGGTCTACCTGCAGGTCCTCGACCTCTCGGACCTCGACCACCTGGCCGACATCGCCACGGGCGTGCTGTCCCAGCTCACCTAGGCCGTCCCGGCCGCCTGACGAGAGGTGCCCACTCGACGGCCAACACGTCGAGTGGGCACTTTCCTGCGTCCACTGCCGGCTCGACTTGATATGCATAGGTTATCTATGTAACTTGCTCCGGGTGAGCGTTCCATCGACCCTGGGCAACGACCTGCTGCGCTCGGCCGCGCGACTCTCGCGCTGGGCCAGCCGGCACGCGTCGTTCGACGTGCCGTTCGCCCAGGCCCGGCTGCTCGCGCTCCTCGACGAGCTCGGGCCCTCACGGGTCAGCACCCTCGCGGCCGCCGACCACAGCAGCCAGCCCACGATCACCACCCAGCTCCGGCGCCTCGAGGCGTCCGGCTGGGTGACCCGCGCGTCCGACCCCGACGACGCGCGCGCCACGGTGATCTGCCTCACCGACGAGGGCATTGCCGCGATCGAGACCGTGCGCCGCGCCCGGCTGGCCGTCCTGTCCCCCGTCCTCGACCAGCTCGACGACACCGGCCTCGACCGCGTCCGCATCGCGGTCGAGGTCATGAACGAGCTGCTCGCCGCCGCGGCAGACGCCCCCATCCCACACAACACCCGAAAGGACGGATGACCACACCCATGTGGCGCCAACCCAAGACCGTCTGGTCGATCGCCTTTGCCTGCGTGATCTCCTTCATGGGCATCGGCCTCGTCGACCCGATCCTCAAGCCCATCGCCGACGAGCTCGGCGCCGGGCCCTCGCAGGTCTCCCTGCTCTTCACCAGCTACCTGGCCGTCATGGGCGTCGCGATGCTCGGCACCGGCTGGGTCAGCAGCCGCGTCGGCGCCAAGCGGACGCTGCTGCTCGGCCTCGCGCTCATCATCGTGGGCGCGGCCCTTGCCGGCCGTCAGGACACCGTCGGCGGCATCGTCGCCTTCCGCGCGCTGTGGGGCCTCGGCAACGCCCTCTTCATCGCGACGGCCCTGGCCACCATCGTCAATGCCGCGTCCGGCTCGGTGAAGCAGGCCATCATCCTCTACGAGGCCGCGCTCGGAGTCGGCATCGCGACCGGTCCGCTGCTCGGCGGCTGGCTGGGCGGCATCTCGTGGCGCTGGCCGTTCTACGGCGTCGCCGTGCTCATGGCGATCGCCTTCATCGCGACCACCACCACCCTGCCGAAGACGCCGCCGGCCGCCCAGCCGACGTCGATCAGCGCGCCGCTGCGCGCCCTGGGCCACCGCGGGCTGCTCACCGTCGGCATCACCGCGCTGCTCTACAACTTCGGCTTCTTCACCCTGCTGGCCTTCACGCCGTTCCCGCTCGCCATGGGTGCCCACCAGATCGGGTTCATCTTCTTCGGCTGGGGCCTGCTCCTCGCCATCACGTCGGTCTTCGTGGCACCGATGGTGCAGCGCCGGTTCGGCACCATGGCCGGCATCTCCGGCGCGCTGCTGGGCTTCGCCGCGATCCTCGCCGTCATGGCGATCGCGACCGACAACAAGACGGTCCTCATCGTCGGCGTCATCCTCGCGGGCGCGTTCCTCGGCGTGAACAACACGCTGATCACCGAGACGGTCATGAAGATCGCCCCGGTCGAGCGCGGTGTCGCGTCGGCGGCATACTCCTTCGTCCGCTTCAGCGGCGGCGCGATCGCCCCGTGGCTGGCGGGCAACCTCGGTGAGCGCTCGATCCACCTGCCGTTCTGGGTCGGTTCGGCCGCCGTCGTGCTGGCCGTGCTCGTGCTGCTCACGGCCCGCACGATCATCAGTGCCCTGGACGAGGCGCCCGGCCACGGCGCCGAGCCCGTCACCTCGCGCACGGAGGCCGAGGCGCTCACGGTCGGCGACGCCTGACCGGCGCGCTCCACGCGTACGTCGAACGCCGCGCCCCTCGCCGGGGGCGCGGCGTTCGGGCACTCCGCGCAGGTCAGCGCCGGAGGGCGTCGGCGCGCGTGGACGCCAGACTCCCCTGGCCCGACTCGACCAGGCTCGTCTCCGCCGTGCCGAAGCGGACACCGCGGCGTTCCTTGCCGAGCGCGGTCAGCACGATCACGGCGAGGAACACCGGCACGATCGTCACCGTCAGCGCGAACGGGTAGCCGTGCGTGCTGGCAATGGCCTCCTGGATCGGCAGGTTGAAGGCCGCCAGGCAGTTGCCGAGCTGGTAGGTGACGCCCGGGTAGAACCCGCGGATCTCGTCGGGGCTCAGCTCGGTCAGGTGGGCCGGGATCACGCCCCAGGCACCCTGGACCATGACCTGCATGAGGAAGGAGCCGAGTGCCAGCATGCCGGCGGTGTGCGAGTACGCGAAGAGCGGCACGATCGGCAGGCCGAGCGCGGCACAGAAGATGATCATCACCTTGCGCCCGTAGCGCTCGGACAGCGCCCCGGCGGCGGCGCCACCGGCGATCGCGCCGACGTTGTAGATCACGGCGATCCACGATGCGGTGCTCTTGGCCAGACCCGCACCGCCGTCGTCGGTGGCCTTGAGGAACGTCGGGTAGACGTCCTGGGTGCCGTGGCTCATCCAGTTGAACGCCGTCATGAGCAGCACGAGGAAGACGAACCGGCGCCAGATCGCCGGGTTGGCGAGCAGCTGGCGCACCGTCGTGCTCGTCTGGCGCACCCGCTGGTCGGCCTCGCGCCAGACCTCCGACTCCACCACCCGCGAGCGGATGACGAAGGTGATGACGGCCGGGATGATCGACAGCGCGAACATCCAGCGCCACGACAGGCCCAGCCACGAGTTGACGCCGAGGAACGCCAGCGAGGCCAGCAGGTAGCCCATCGAGTAGCCGCCCTGCAGGATCCCCGAGAAGAAGCCGCGGCGGTCGGTCGGCAGCTTCTCCATGGCGAGCGCCGCGCCGAGGCCCCACTCGCCGCCCATCCCGATGCCGTAGAGCATCCGCAGGAGCATGAGGACGGCGAAGTTCGGCGCGAAGGCGCAGACGAACCCGACGACGCTGTAGAACGCGACGCACGTCATGAGCGGTATGCGTCGGCCGCGCCGGTCGGCCCAGAAGCCGAAGATGAGGGCCCCGACCGGGCGCATGATGAGGGTCATCGTCGTGATGAACGCCATCTGCGGCAGGGACTTGTGAAAGTCCTTGGCGATGTCGGCGTAGATGAGGACGACGAGGAAGTAGTCGAACGCGTCCATGGCCCACCCGAGGTAGGCGGCGAGGAACGAGTTGCGTTGGTCGGACGTGAGCTTCGTCCGAGTCGGCGCTGGTGCTGCCATCCGTGCCTCCCTGAAGTCAGGGGCCGGCGGGGACTCCGTCGGGCCCGCACGACGGCATACCCGAGAACCTGAGAAAACCCTGGGAAGCAGCGCGCCGCGTCCGCGCCTCAGCTGAGCAGGTCCGCGAGCCCGGTGTCGCCCCGGCGTCGCGGGCCGCCGCGCGCGTCGTAGGAGTCGAGGAGCAGCTCAGCCAGCTCGGTCCGGTCGACGAGGTCGAGGCGCACCCACAGGGTGACTCGGAACCGAAAGGTGTCGATCCGCACGAAGGTGGCGCGCCGGTCGGCGAGCGCCTGCTCCGAGTCCATCTCGCGGGTCCACACCTGGACGAGCTCGTTCGCGTCCTCGTCACGTCGCAGGCGAGCGAACGTATGCCGTCCCGCGCGCCATGCCGGCGAGCCGTCGTGGGCGACCACGGGCTCAGCGCCCGGCAGCCGCCCGGCCAGCCCGTCCACGTCGCCCCACGTCGTCACGGCACCTCCCTCACCGGGAGGCTAGCCCGTGCCGCCGCTCGTGGCCTCTCGACGGGTGCAGGGCGGCCAGACGTGGCCTCTCGACGGGGCCGAGGCGGCCACACGTGGCCTCTCGACGGGTGCGGGACGGCCACACGTGGCCTCTCGACGGTGGGGTGGTCGGGTCGGTCAGTGGAAGGTGACGGACTGGCCGGCCTGCATGGCGGCGTACGCCTCCGGGTCGGCCTCGAGCGCGGCACGCCGGGCCCTGCGCCGGTAGCGCAGGATCTGCAGGACGCCGAGCGCCCAGACGGGGTACTGCACCGTCATCCCGACACGGAACGAGTCCACGTCCCAGCTCGACGGTCCCGCGGGCGACACGTGGTCGAGGACCACGCCGACGAGCGCGACCGCCGTGAGCGTGGCGATGAAACCGCCGGTGTTGACGATGCCCGACGCGCTGCCGATGCGCGTCGGCGGGTTGAACGTGCGGGCCAGGTCGAAGCCGATCATCGAGCCCGGGCCGCCGACCGCGATGAGAACCACGAGGACCACGAGCAGCCACAGCGGCGCCCGCCCGGGCCACAGGAGCACTACCGTCCAGGCGGCGATCGCCGCGGCGACGATCCAGAGCACGAGCGTGCTCCGGGAGAAGGGGTAGCGCATCGTCAGGGTGCCGATGACCGGGCTGGTCAGGACGGTGGTGACGACCATGAGCATGAGCAGGACGCTCGCCGTCGAGGCGGGCAGCCCCTGTCCCGAGACGAGGAACGGGAAGCCCCAGAGCATCGTGAACATGTTCGCCGCGAACTGCGACGTGAAGTGCGACCACAGCCCGAGCCGGGTCCCGGGCACGAGCCAGGCGGCCCGGAGCGTGCGGGCGATGGCGCGCAGCCGCAGCTCGTCGCGGTGGTGGTCGGTGTAGGGGCTGTCCCTGACGACGAGCACGAGCGCGACCCCGCTGACGACGCCGACCGACGCGGCGACGGCATACGACGGCGTCCACCCGAAGTGCGCCAGCGCGGCCGCCAGCGGGCCGGCCGCGGCCAGCGCGCCGAGCTGCCCGAGCACGCCGGTCAGCTGCGTCACCATCGGGGTGCGACGCGGCGAGAACCACAGGGCGACCAGGCGCAGCACCGAGATGAACACCATGGCATCGCCCATCCCGAGCAGCACGCGGCAGAGGAGCGCGGCCGGGAACGAGTGGACGAAGGCGAAGCCGAACTGCGCGACGGTCAGGAAGGTGAGCCCGACCCCGAGCAGCTTCTTGGAGCCGAAGCGGTCGAGGAGCGCCCCCACGGGCAGCTGCATCGCTGCGTAGACGAAGACCTGCAGGATCGTGAACGTCGACAGCTGCGAGCTGCTGATCCCGAAGCGCTGCGCCGCGTCGAGGCCGGCGACGCCGAGCGAGGTGCGGTGGAAGACCGCGAGGACGTAGACCGCGATCGCCGCCGCCCAGACCGCCCAGGCGCGTCGGCCGTCGAGCGGGAACCGTTGTCCCGACTGGGTGATGCTCATCCGGTCGGCCGGCTCCTCAGTTCGCGCCGGTCATCGGGATCGACTTCGCCGGGGCCTTGGGCACGCAGTCGACGATCGCCTTGGCGACGGTCTTGCTCATGTCGGGCTGGAAGACGCTCGGGATGATGTAGTTCGGGTTGAGCTGCTCGTCGGTGACGACGGAGGCGATGGCGTCGGCGGCCTTGATGAGCATCTCGGTCGTGACGTCGGTGGCGCGCGCGTCGAGCAGTCCGCGGAAGACGCCGGGGAACGCGAGCACGTTGTTGATCTGGTTCGGGTAGTCGCTGCGACCCGAGGCGACGACGGTCGCGCGCTGGGTCGCCTCGTAGATGTCGACCTCGGGGTCGGGGTTGGCCAGGGCGAAGACGATGCGCCGGTCGGCCATCTCGTCGATCCACTCCGGGTCGAGGATGCGGGGAGCGCTCACGCCGATGAACACGTCTGCACCCTGCAGGCCGTCGCGCAGCGTACCGGTGAGGCCGCGCGGGTTGGTCTTCTCCGCGAGCTCGCGCCAGGCCGGGGTCAGCGACTCGTCGTCCTTGTTGAGCAGGCCGGGGCGGTCGGAGACGGTGACGTCGATGGCCCCCGCGGCGAGGAGCAGCTGCACGATGGCCGAGCCGGCGGCGCCGCCGCCCGACACGACGACCCGCGCGTCGGAGAGCTTCTTGTCGATGATGCGCAGCGCGTTCTTCAGCGCCGCCAGCACCACGATCGCGGTGCCGTGCTGGTCGTCGTGGAAGACGGGGATCGAGAGGCGCTCGCGCAGCTTGGCCTCGATCTCGAAGCAGCGCGGGGCGGCGATGTCCTCGAGGTTGATCCCGCCGAAGCCCGGCGCGATGAGCTCGACCGTGCGGACGATCTCGTCGACCTCGGTCGTGTCGATGCAGATGGGCCACGCGTCGATGTCGGCGAAGCGCTTGAAGAGGGCCGCCTTGCCCTCCATGACCGGCAGCGCCGCCTGCGGGCCGATGTTGCCGAGACCCAGCACCGCCGACCCGTCCGTGACCACGGCGACCGAGTTGCCCTTGATCGTCAGCTTCGGCACGTCCTCCGGGTGGTCGGCGAGCGCCTGGCTGACCCGGCCGACCCCCGGCGTGTAGGCCATCGCGAGGTCCTGGCGGTTGCGCAGGTTGACCTTGGACTCGACGGAGATCTTGCCGCCGAGGTGCAGCAGGAAGACGCGGTCGGAGACCTTGTGGACCCGCACGCCCTCGAGCGTCTCGACGGCGGCGACGATCTCGGTGGAGTGCTCGGCGTTGCTGGCCGAGCAGGTGAGGTCGATGACGAGCCGGTCCGGGTGCGAGTCGACGATGTCGAGCGCCGTCGTGATGCCGCCGCTCTCGGCGACCTTGACCGCGAGCGCCCCGATGACGGCCGGGTCCGTCCCGGCGTGGATCCGCATCGTGATCGAGTAGGAGGCGGTGGTGGCGCGGGCACGTTGGATCGACTCAGTCACGCCCCATATCGTCCCACGATCCGGGAGGCGGACCGGACGTGGTCCGAGGACCGATCAGTAACATTCGTCCCCGCCGCCGGCGCCCCGTCGGGACCGGCCCCGAGGCGCCCGTGGCACACCGAGCCGTATGCCGTCACGCCGCCGCGTGCCGACGTGACCCCAGCGGTCGTGCGCGTTCCCGGCAGGGCCGGGCACACGGCATACGACAATGGGGCGGTGACGACACCCGGCGAGTCGACGCTCGCCCGCACGGACGGGCTGACGAGCGCCGAGGTCACTGACCGGGTCTCGCGCGGCGCGGTCAACCGGCTCACCGAGCGGACCTCGCGCTCGGTCGGCGAGATCGTCCGGGCCAACGTCCTCACCCGGTTCAACGCGATCCTCGGCGGGCTCTTCGTCCTCGTGATGGTCACCGGGTCCTTCGCCGACGGCCTCTTCGGGCTCGTGCTCGTCGTCAACTCGGGCATCGGGATCGTGCAGGAGTACCTCGCCAAGCGGAAGCTCGACCGCCTGGCGCTGCTCAACGCCCCGACGACGCGGGTGGTCCGGGACGGCACCGTCCTGGTCGTCGCGACGCGCGACGTCGTGCAGGACGACCTCATCGAGCTGCGCACGGGCGACCAGGTGCCGGCCGACGGCACGCTCCTCGCCAGCGCCGGGCTCGAGCTCGACGAGGCGAACCTCACCGGCGAGTCCGACCCGGTCGCGCATGACGAGGGCGACGAGATCCTCTCGGGCACGAGCGTCGTCGCGGGCTCCGGCCGCTACCACGCCAAGCAGGTGGGCGCGGATGCCTACGTCAACCGGATCGCCGCCGACGCAAGGAGGTTCACGCGTACGCGCTCGGAGATCCAGGAGTCGATCAACGTCCTGCTGAGGTACATCACGTGGGTCATCGCCGTGGCCCTGCCGATCACCATCTGGTCGCAGTGGCGCACCGTCGGCGACCAGGGCTGGCAGCAGGTGGTCATCCGGTCGGCGGCAGGAGTCGTCGGTCTCGTGCCGGAGGGGCTCGTGCTCCTGACGTCGGTGGCGTTCCTGCTGTCCGCCGTGCAGCTGACCCGGCAGCAGGTCCTCGTGCAGCAGCTGCCGGCGGTCGAGGGTCTCGCCCGGGTCGACGTGGTCTGCCTCGACAAGACGGGCACGCTCACGGCCGGCGACATCGTCTTCGAGGAGGTGTGGCCGCTCGGCGGCCACGACCGCGACGAGATCCGTGGTGCGCTCGGCGCGCTCGCCGACGACCCGAACGCCAACGGCACCCTGGCCGCCATCGCGGCGGCGCTGCCCTCCCCCGGCTGGGAACGCACGGACACCGTCCCGTTCAACTCTGCGCGCAAGTGGAGCGCGGCGTCGTTCGAGGGTCACCCGTCCTGGGTCCTGGGCGCCCCGGAGGTGCTGCTCGCCGCCCAGCCGCGGCACTCCGGACCGGAGGCGGCCGAGGGGGCGCGGGGGGCGTGGGGGGCCGGCGCGATCCGTGCGCAGGTCGCCGAGCTCGCCGAGGCAGGTCGCCGGGTCGTGCTCCTCGCCCGGAGCGAGGGACTGCCGGCGTCCGGGACCCTGCCCGCCGACGTCGAGCCCGCCGCCCTCGTCACGCTCACGGAGCAGGTGCGCCCCGACGCCGCCGCCACGCTCCGCTACTTCCGCGAGCAAGGCGTGGCGGTCAAGGTCGTCTCGGGCGACAACCCCGTCACCGTCGCGGCCGTCGCGCGAGAGGTCGGCCTCGAGGTCGGTGAGCCCGTCGACGCACGCACCCTTGCGGACGACGACCCGGAGGCGCTGCGCGAGGTCCTGCGCACGCACACCGTGTTCGGCCGGGTGACCCCGGAGCAGAAGCGTGCCTTCGTGCACGCCCTGCAGGCCGACGGGCACGTCGTGGCCAT
This sequence comes from Terrabacter lapilli, assembly GCF_039531305.1. Classification (NCBI taxonomy): domain Bacteria; kingdom Bacillati; phylum Actinomycetota; class Actinomycetes; order Micrococcales; family Intrasporangiaceae; genus Terrabacter; species Terrabacter lapilli. Next base: position 382,517 of record NZ_BAAAPU010000011.1, on the reverse strand, counting down.
GACCGGCGACGGCGTCAACGACGCGCTGGCCCTCAAGGACGCCGACATCGGCGTCGCCATGGGCAACGGAGCGCAGGCCACCAGGGCCGTCGCGGAGCTCGTCCTGCTCGACGGGCGGTTCGCGCACCTGCCCGACGTGCTGGCCGAGGGCCGACGCGTCATCGGCAACGTCGAGCGGGTCGCGAACCTCTTCGTCGCCAAGAACGCCATGAGCCTCGTCGCCATCCTCGCGGCGGCCGTCATCGCCGTCCCGTTCCCGTTCCTGCCACGGCACCTGACCCTCGTCTCGGCGGTCACCATCGGCATACCGGCGTTCTTCCTCGCGCTCGGACCGAACCGGCGGCGCTACCTGCCCGGCTTCCTGCACCGGATCCTGCGCTTTGCCGTGCCGGCGGGCGCCGTGGCGGGCGTGGCGGTCATCGCCGCCTACCTGCTGGCCGGCAGCAGCTACGGCGTCCCGGTGGACGAGTTCGCCAGCCGGTGCTCGGTGCAGCCGGGCTCGGCGGCTGTCGCCGACGTCGCTTGCTGGCAACCGGGCAGCGGCGCCACGATCACCCTGTTGACCGTCTTCTTCTGGATCCTCGCCGTCCTCGCCCGGCCGTTCCGGCCGTGGAAGGCGGCGCTGGTCGCCGCCATGGTCGGGCTCGCCGCCGGGGCGTTCCTCGTGCCGGCGGCGGCGCAGTTCTTCTACCTCGACGCGCCGCTGCCGCTGGTGGGGCAGTCGCTGGCGGTCGGCGTGGCCGGCGCCGTCCTCGTCGAGGTCGTCTACCGGACCTCACCGAGCCTGCAGGCCGCCCACCACGTCCCCGACTGAGCTCCCGCGGCGCTCGCCGAGGTCCGTCGTGGGCCACGCCGACCATGGCTCGCATCGCCTAGACTGTGGCTCGCACAGGGATCCGGCGTGGCCTGTTGGGCGGGTAGGCGCGCACCCGCTGTCGCGTACCCCGCGACCAGAACCGGAGCCGCCTCGTGTCACCCACGGACTCGTACCGCCACCTCTTCGGCCTCACCGGCCGCACCTACATCGTCGTCGCCTTCCTGGCCCGCATGCCGCTGGCGATGAGCCAGCTGGGCACCCTCCTGCTCGTGTCCCAGGCCACCGGCAGCTATGGCGCCGGCGGCGTCTGCGCGGGCGCGCTCGCCGTGGCGAACGCGCTGGGCGCACCCTTCTGGGGCGCGCGGTCGGACCGGCTCGGGCAGCGCCGCGGCGTCACCTTCCAGTCCCTGGCCGGCGCCGGCGGGCTCGTCGCCGTCCTGGTCGTCGTCGGGGCCGGGCTCCCTTGGGGCGCGGCTGGGGTGGCGAGCGCCGTGGCGGGTCTGCTGCTGCCGCAGATCGGACCCCTCGCACGGGTGCGCTGGCGGCCGATCACTGCCGGCACGGGCCCGCGGCAGCCTCGCCTCGTCGACGCCGCCTTCTCCTACGAGGGCGCGGCGGACGAGGCCTCGTTCGTCCTCGGCCCGGCGCTGGTCGGGCTCGGCGTGTCCGTGGCGAGTCCGCCGGCGGCGCTCGCGCTCGCCGCGGCGGCCCTGGCCGTGTTCGGCACCTGGTTCGCGCTGCACGAGACGGCCGTGGCCACCCACGCCGCCACCTCGCAGGCCTCTGGCCCGGTCGGGCGCCTGCTCGGACCGGCTCTCGTGGTGCTGTGCGTCGCGCAGCTCCTCGTCGGCACCGTGTTCGGTTCCGTCCAGACCGGCACGTCCGTGCTCGCGACCGCCGCCGGCTCCCCCGGCCTGACCGGCTACTTCCACGCCCTCCTCGGCGTCGGCAGCGTCATCGCGGGGCTCGCGGTCGCCGGGCTGCCCGCGAGGTGGTCACTGCCCAGCAGGCTGCGCTGGTTCGCCGCGGGCCTGCTCGTGCTCGCGGCCCCGCTGCTGCTCGTCGGGTCGCTCCCCGCCCTGGTGCCCGTGCTGCTCGTCCTCGGCTGCACGGTCGCGCCCTACATGATCACGACGTTCACCCTGGCCGAGCGGGTCACGCCGCCGTCGAGCACCGGGGCCGCCATGACGGTCCTGGCCGCCGCCACCGGGCTGGGCTACGCGGTGGGCGCCGCGCTGGCCGGTCGCCTCGCCGACTGGGGTGGCCACACCCCGGCGTATGCCGTCACGGTCGGCGCGGGCGGCGCCGCGGTCCTCGTGTCGTGGGCCTGCCGGCGGGTCCTCGAGAGGGCGGAGCGGCCGGCGGGCGTCGGACCAGTCACCGATCCTGCCGGCGACCCCGCACCCAGGCCCTCGACCGCGCCTGCCACCGAGGCCTGAGCCGGGGCGGACCGGTCGAAACGAGGAATGTGGGGCTATTTCGTCGAAAACGCTTACAACGGCATACGGCTTCATTAGTGTCACTTCTGTAACACCCCCACGGCTGGCACGCACCCCCCCATCCGCACCAGCCTCGAAGGAGCCCGTCCTGCCCCCGCAGGTGGGCTCCTTCGCAATTTCCGGGGTGGGCCGTGGCGACCCGTCCGTCCGGCCGCTCGGCCGGCCACGCTCGTGATCCACCGCGGACCGAGCCGGGGTGAGTGGCCCGGGACTCCTCGGGACGCGTCATCGCGCTGGTGCTCAGCCGCCTTCGAAGCGTCGGAGCAGCTCGCGGATCGCGGCCATCTCCTCGGCGAGCGCGTGACGTCCGGCACGTGTGATGGTGACCCAGGTGCGCGCCCGCCGGCCGGCGTAGCCCTTCTCGACGTGGACGAGTCCGCTGCCGGCGAGCACCTCGAGGTGCCGGCCGAGGTTGCCGTCGGTGAGGCCGAGGTTCGACTTGAGGTACGAGAAGTCGGCACGCTCGGCCTCTGCGAGCACCGCGAGGATGCCGAGTCGCGCCTTCTGGTGCACGACGTCGTCGAGCCGGCTCGTCGGGTGTGGCTCGTCACGGCCCGACGCGTCGGTGGCCTGCGGGTGGCCGTCGGGTGACGCGTCGGACTCGGTCACGAGACCACCAGCTCGTCGACGTGGCCGGGTGCTGCCCCGGCGCGGCGGTTGCGCACCGCGGCGCCGACGAGGACGAGGCCGACGACGGCCAGGACGGCGAGGTCGGCCTGCACCACGACGTCGACGTCGACGTCGTCCGCCTGGCCGGTGACCCGGAGGAGGTCGCCGAGCCGGTTGGTGAAGAAGCCGAGGTGGGCCATCGTGACGACGACGCCGAAGACGACGGTCCACACGGCGAGCCGTCCGTCGTGCCGGCGCCAGGCGATGAGGAGCAGCGCGATCCCGATGAACGCGGTCGGAGCCATGAAACCCACCATGCCGACCACCGTCGCCAAGGGCGAGAACGGCAGCCCGACGGTCGCCAGGAGGAAGAGCCCCACACCTCCGGCGACCCAGGCACCGGCGCCTGCTCCTGCGCCCAGGCGCCGGCTGCGGACGCCCAGCCAGATACCGATCACGAGCAGGCCCACCGCGCCCGCGAGGCCCCAGTAGGTGTCGGCGAGCTGACCGAGCCGGAGCTCCGTGTCGGTGGCGGCCCTCGACTGGCCGGGACCGAGGTCCGAGGCGATGACGTCGAGCTCGACGTACGACACCACGGCGTACCCGAGCGTGAGGACGCCGAGCACGAACAGCGGCACGGCCAGTCCCTTGGCGTCGCGCCGGGCGACCCGGCGCAGCTGCTCGGTACGGGCGAGCACGGCCTCGGCGGCGGCGACCTCGTCGGGCTGGTTGGCGTTCATGAGCGGCCCCTCGGCTGGAGAGCGCCCCTGCGCGCTCGAGGCGGCAACTCTGCACTGCAGAGTCATCTCGCGTCAAGAGTGAGGGGTGTGCTGGGGCGGCAAGGCCCCGCCCGGAGCGAAGTTCTGTCAGCGTTCGGTCTGACGCGGCAAAATCCGGGCACGAGGTTGAATCCGCCTGCTGCCATTCGACGTGGTGACGAAGCGTCATCACCAACTGTGAAGGAGGACGCCGATGCGCACCCTGATCTCCACCGCGTTCGTCTCGCTCGACGGGAAGCTCGACCCCACCGGCGGCGACCCGGGGCTACACGACACCCAGTGGACCTTCAAGACGGTCGAGTTCCTGCCGGAGGCCTACGAGCTCAAGGGCCGCGAGCAGGAGGCGGCGGGCGCCCTGCTGCTGGGGCGCCGGAGCTACCAGCTGTTCGCGCCGGCGTGGCCCGGCATGGCGGAGTTCGCCCGCTACAAGACCCTGCCCAAGTACGTCGTCTCCACCACCCTCGAGGAGGACGACCTCGTCGATGACTGGGGCGAGACGACGATCCTCCGCTCCCTCGAGCAGGTCGCCACGCTCAAGGAGACCGACGGCGACCCGCTGCTCGTGCACGGGAGCGCCACGCTCAACCGCGCGCTGCAAGAGGCCGGCCTGATCGACCGCTACCACCTGCTGGTGTTCCCGGTGCTGCTCGGCGCCGGCAAGTCACTGTTCAGCGACGCCGACATCACCGCGCAACGGCTACGCCTCCTCGAGCACCAGGTCTACGCCAACGGCATCCAGAAGCAGGTCCTCGACGTCCTCCGCTGACCGCCCCCGGAGGGCTGCGTTGACGTCGTCGGCCGAGTCCAGCACGCCGTTGGAGTCGAGGTCTCCTGCGGCCAGTGCGGCGGCGTACCCAGGCGGGGCCGAGACCTTGTGCACCTGCCACCGTCCGCCGTTGTAGCCCGGCTCGCCCTGTGCGGTGGGGCACCGCAGGGGCATCCGGGGCCACCGTCGCAGGTAAGGCAAAGACCCCCGACTCTGGCGAGTTGGGGGCCTGACCTGTGGTGATGCGTGGAGCCGCTTGTCGGAATCGAACCGACGACCTATTCATTACGAGTGAATCGCTCTGGCCGACTGAGCTAAAGCGGCTGGTCGTGCGGGCTGCGGCGAGCGCAACCGGACACGGACGTTGAGTATACGCACGACCCCCACGGGAGAAAAATCCGCCGACAGAGCCGTCCCGGCGCACCGACGAGGCCGCGGACGGACCCGCCGCGACCTCCGGGAATGCCCGTCCGGTCGGTGCGCCTTGACCCTCAGGAGAGAGCCGACACCGGCTCGTCGACGAACCAGGAGTGGACCCGATGCCAGAGAGCACGAGCAACACCGACGCAGACACCGACGCAGACACCGCCGCCGACACCGCGACGGTCGCCGCCGACACGATGCAGGCCATGACGTACGAGACCTACGGCGGACCCGAGGTGCTGGCGCTGACCCGGCAGCCGCGGCCCAAGGTCGGTCCCGGTGAGGTGCTCGTGCGCGTGCGCTCCGCGTCGGTCAACCCGGTGGACTGGAAGCTGATGTCCGGCGGTCTCGACGCCGTCATGGACGTGCGCTTCCCGGTGGTCCCGGGCTGGGACGTGTCGGGCGTCGTGGAGGCGGTCGGTTTCGACACGCCCGAGTTCTCGGCAGGCGACGAAGTGCTCGCCTACGCGCGCAAGGACTACGTCCACGGCGGCACCTTCGCCGAGCTCGTGACCGTCCCCGTCCGCGCCCTGGCCCGCAAGCCCGCGTCGATGTCGTGGGACGAGGCGGCCGGCCTCCCGCTCGCCGGGCTCACCGCGCTGCGCCTGCTGAACTGCCTCGACGTCGGGCAGGGCGACACCGTCCTCGTCCACGCCGCCGCCGGCGGGGTCGGCTCGCTCGCCGTGCAGATCGCGCGCTCGCTCGGCGCCCGCGTCATCGGCACCGCCTCCGAGCGCAACCACGAACGGCTGCGGGAGCTCGGCGGCGAGCCGGTGGCATACGGCGACGGAGTGGTCGAGCGGGTCCGGGCGCTGGCACCCGACGGTGTCGACGCGGTGGCGGACTTCGTGGGCGGGGTGCTCGAGGTGACCGAGGCCGTGCTCGCCGAGGGCGGCCGGCACGGCTCGATCGCCGACGCGTCGGTCATCGAGGCCGGTGGCCACTACGTCTGGGTGCGACCCGACGGGGACGACCTGACGCACCTGACCCGGCTCGTCGAGAAGGGTGAGCTGTCCGTGCCGGTGGCCCGCACCTTCCCGCTCGCCCAGCTCGCCGACGCCTTCCGGCTCAGCGCCGAGGGCCACGCGGCCGGCAAGATCGTCGTGCAGGTCTCCACCGACTGAGCCGGGACCTCGCCAGGCAGGGTTCCGCTCGCCAGGCAGGGTTCCGCTCGCGGGCAGCCCGGCCCGAGCAATCCCGTCAGCTCCCGCAGACGTAGCCGTTCTCGGGCGCGCGCTGGCCCGCCAGGTAGCCGTCGACGACAGCGTCGGCGCAGTCGTTGTCGTTGCCGTACGCCCCGTGCCCGGCCGCCTTCACCGTGACGAACCGCGACCGCGAGATCTGCCCGGACAGCGCCTGGGTGTCCTGGATGGGCGTGGTCCGGTCGTCCTCGTTGCCGATGACGAGCACGGGCGTCGCCGGCTCGGCCGCGACGAGCAGGGTGTTGCGGCGCACCCCCTGCCAGCCGGTGCAGGGGTCGGTGGCCGGCGGCTCGACGCGCGCCCACAGCGGGTGGTTCTCGAGGACGTCCGTGCTTGGAACCGCCGTCTGCCAGGGTGTGGCAGGCCAGTCCGAGCAGGTGACGAGCAGGTGGGAGCGCCCGAAGGTCGTCGCCGGGTAGGTGCCGTCCTCGGTGCGCTCGGTCAGGAGCATGGCGAACGATGCGAGGGCCTCGCCGTCGTCAGCGTTGACGGCGGCGTCCAGCGCGTCGACGAGGCCGGGCCAGGAGCTGGGCTCCCGCAGGCCGGAGGCGATCGCCGTACGGGCCCACCCCTCGGTCAGGAGCGGTAGCGAGTCGATGCCGGTCGGGAGCGGCCTCCGGTCCAGCCGGTCCAGAAAGGAGACGAGCGAGCGCGACACCGCGGCCGTGCTCGTGCCCAGTGGACAGGAGGTGCTCGCGCCGCACTGGGTGGCGAAGTCGTCGACCACGTCGTCGAAGTCGTAGGCGCGCCCGCGCGCCGACGCGTCGACCTCCTGCTGGCTCGGCGCGCCACCGTCGATCGCGTCCGTGACGACCGCGGAGTCGAGCACCATGAGCCCGACCCTGCTGGTGAAGAGGTCGGCGTAGAGCGCTCCGATCATCGTGCCGTAGCTGACGCCGTAGTAGTTGAGCCGTTCGTCGCCCACCGCGGAGCGGAGGATGTCGAGGTCGCGTGCGACGAACTCGGTGCCCATCCGCGCCGCCAGGGGGCCGCCCTGCGCCAGGCACTTCCGGTTGAGGGCAGCAGGTGCGCGGTGCGCGGCAGCCTGCTCCGCGGGCGTGTCCGGGGTCGGGTCGGCGGCATACATCGCATCGAGGTCGGCGTCCGACAGGCAGTGGACGGGATCGGACTGACCCATGCCGCGCGGGTCGAAGCCGACGATGTCGTAGCGCTCCCGGACGGCGTCGTCGAAGACGTCGGGCGCGGCCTTCGCGAACTCGATGCCGGAGCCTCCGGGACCGCCCGGGTTGATGAAGAGCGAGCCGATGCGGCTTCCGGGTCCCGAGGCCGCGAGCCGGCGCAGCGCCACGGTCGTCGTCGCGCCACCGGGCTGCTCGTAGTCCACCGGCACCCTGACGGTGCCGCAGTCGAAGGTGTCGTCGTCGGTGCAGGGCGTCCACGCGACCGCCTTGCCGTAGAACGCGCGGAGCGCGGGCGGCTCGGGGTCGACCGGACCGGTGAAGGTGACCGGCGTCGTGGCCCCTCCCGGTGCCTTGGCGTCCGCCACGGCCCGCCCGCCGGTCGGCGCGTTCGTGCGCGCGTTCGTGGGCGCGTTGGTGGCCGAGGGCGTCGAAAGCTCCGACGTCGGGCGCAACGAGTCGCTCGTGGTGCCCGCCGTGGTCGCCGGAGCGGCTGCGTCCGGCACCCGCGAAGGGGCCGCGGCCAGCAGGAGCAGTGTCGCGAGGACCGCGACGGAGACGAGGGGCGCGAGCAGCCGGCTCAGCAGGTGGTTCCGTCGGCCGGCACCGTTCCCCTGAGCAGGTACCCGTCCACGGCGGAGTCCACGCACGGGTTGCCAGCGTAGTAGGTGCCGTGCCCGTCATGGTCTGAAGTGAGCAGAATGCCCGAGTCGAGGTCCTTTGCGAGCTGCTTCGTGCCGCCGATGGGCGTGGCCGGGTCGCGCTGGTTGCCGATGACGAGGATCGGGTCGGCGCCCACGGCGAGGGTCGTGCCCTTCTCGGTGCGTCCGGGCGTCGGCCAGTCGCGGCAGTTGTCGTAGAGCTCACCGGTCATCCGGGCCCAGAGCGGGTGGGCGGCCTTCGCCTTCTGCTGCGCCGCGAGGACGGACGCGTCCGTCCTGGACCTCGGCCAGTCGGCACACCGCACGGGCAGCATCGCCTGCAGGTAGGTGCTCGGTGCGTACGCGCCACTGCTGCTGCGCTCGACGACCGACATCCCCTTGGCCAGCAGGATGTCGCCCTTCCCGGTGAAGGCCTGCGCCAGCCCCTGGTTGAGGGTGGGCCACGAGGTGTCGGAGTAGAGGCACATGAAGATCGAGAAGCCGACCCAGCCCTCGCCGATGCGGGACAGGCCCGGCTTCGTCGTCGTCAGGCCCGTCTTCTCCACCGCGTCGAGCAGGTCGACGATCTTCTGCCGGGCCGCGCCCTTGTCACGCCCGAGCGCGCAGTCGGGGCGGGCCACGCACCAGGCGATGAAGGCGTCGATCGAGGACTCGAAGCCCTGGATGTCGTAGGTCATCTCCTGCTGGTCGGTCTGGTTCGGCGACATCGCGGAGTCGAGCACCATCCGCCCGACCTTCTTGGGGAACGCGTCGGCGTACATCGCGCCGAGGAAGGTGCCGTAGGAGCCACCGAAGAAGTTGAGCTTCGGGTCGCCGAGGAGGACCCGCATGACGTCCATGTCGCGAGCCACCTCGGCGGTGCTCATGTGCCGGGCGCGCACGCCGCCCCGGGCCGCGCAGCGCTTCGTCACGCCGTCGACGTCGGCGAGCAGCTGCGAGCGCTCGGCCGGCGAGTCCGGGGTCGGGTCGGCGCTGAAGAGCAGGTCCATGTCGGAGTTCGTGAGGCACCGGACGGGGCTGGAGGCGCCGATGCCGCGCGGGTCGAAGCCCACGATGTCGTATGCCGCCCGCACCGCCGGCGAGAAGACGAACGACGCGTACTGGGCGTACTCCACCCCCGACGCGCCGGGGCCGCCGGGGTTGATGACGAGCGAGCCGACTCGCTTCCCGGGGTCGGTCGCCGGGGCCTTGCGCAGGGCGAGGGTGAACCGGTCGCCGCCCGGCTGGGCGTAGTCGACCGGGACCTGCATCGTCGTGCACTGGTGCTGCGGGTTGTCGGAGCAGGGCGACCAGGTCAGCCGCTGCGTGTAGAAGGCGCTCAGGGCCGCCGGGTAGTCCCGCGGCAGGGAGCTGCCGGGCGAGGGCGCCCCTGGCGTCGAGGGGGTGGGCACGCCTGAGGCGCTCGAGGCGGGGACCGGGACGCCTGGCTGGGCGACGGGCGGCGGGTTGCCGACCCGCCAGACCGCGAGCACGGCGACGGCCACGACGGCGAGCACGGCCACCGCGGCCAGGACGCGGCGCAGGGAGGAGCGCGGCACGCGGCCACCGGGAGGCGGCGCGGTGGCGGTGCCGTCGCCCGCACCCGGCGGGGGCGGCGGGTAGTCGGGCGGGAGGGCGGCATACCCCGTCGGGCCGTCCGGGAGGTCGTCGGGGCGTGGTGGCTCGCTCAGCATCGGAGGCCGTCCTTCGGGACGCGCCCCTGCACGTAGTAGTCGTCGATGGCGCTGTCGACGCACGTGTTGCTGCGGCCGTAGGCGGTGTGGCCGTCGCCGTCGAAGGACACGAGGACCGCGTTGTCGAGCTGGTCGCGCAGCCGCTTCGACCACTCGTAGATGGTCGCGGGGTCGCGCGTCGTGCCGACGACGACGATGGGGTTGCTGCCGGGGGCGCTGATCTTGTGCGGGAGGTCGGTCGACTTCACCGGCCAGACGCCGCACGGGAGGGCGCCCCACGCGAGGTTGGCGCCCCACGTCGGGGCCTTGGCCGAGAAGTCCTTGGCGTACTTCTCGTAGGCGGAGAGGTTCGGGCTGTCGGGGCGGTCGAGGCAGTTGACGGCGTAGATCGACTCCATCAGGTTGCCGTCGTAGCCGCCGCCGGGGCGCCGCTCGGCATAGGCGTCGGCGAGCTGCATGAGGCTCTGGCCGTTGCCGGACTTCGCCTCCCGCAGGGCGTCGGTGAGGATGCCCCACGAGCCCTGGTCGTAGAGCGCCACCGCGACCCCGATGCGGGCCCAGCCCTCGGTGAGCAGCGGGGCGCTCGGGTCGCCGGTGGGCAGCGGCTGGCGGTCGACCTCCTGGAATAAGTCGTCCAGACCCTTGAGGGCCGCCTCGGGCGTGCTGCCGAGCGGGCAGTCCTGCTTGACGCAGTCCTCCACGTAGGACTGGGTCGCGATCTGGAAGCCGCGCGCCTGGCCCTCACCGAGCTCGGCACTGGTCAGGTCGGGCGGGACGACGCCGTCGAGGACCATGCGTCCGACCCGCTTGGGGAAGAGGTCGGCATAGGTCGACCCGAGGAAGGTGCCGTAGGACTTGCCGAGGTAGTTCAGTTGGGGGTCGCCGACGGCGGCGCGGAGGATGTCCAGGTCGCGCGCGGCGTCAGCGGTCGAGAGGTGCTTGACCAGGTCCGGGGAGGCGGCCTGGCAGCCCGCCGCCATGTCCTTGGACTGCGCCAGCCACGCCTGCTCCTCGGCCGGGGTGTCGGGCGTCGGGTCGGTGGCCAGGAAGCGGTCGAGGGCCTTGTCGCCGAGGCAGTCGATCGGGTCGGAGCCCCCGACGCCGCGGGGGTCGAAGCCGACGAGGTCGTAGTAGCGGCGCACCTGGGGTCCGCCGATCGTCTCGGCGCCGTTGCGCACGTACGCGACGCCGGAGGCACCGGGACCGCCCGGGTTGACGAGCAGGGAGCCGAGCCGCTTGGACTGGTCGAGCGCCTTGACCCTCGCCACCTTGATCGTGAGGTCCTTGGCCGGGTCGGGTGCTGCGTGGTCGAGGGGGACGCGCAGGTCGGCGCACTCGAGGTTGCCGCACTTCTTCCAGTCGAGCTTCTGCGTGTAGTAGCGGGCGAGGGCCGAGGTCGGTGCCGCCGTGGCCGCCGGGAGGCCGGCGCCCGGGGTGGCGACGACCGGTTCCCCGGAGGTGCTCGTGCAGCCCGCGAGGGCCAGCACCGAGGCGAGGGCCGCGACGAGCACCGGCACGAGCGCCGACACGGCGGCGGAGCGGGCACGGGCGGTGGCGGCCGGACGACTCGTCATGCCCGAAACCGTAACGGGTGCACCTGCGAGCGGCCTCCCGCGTCCAGGGCTCGTGACCGCATCGAGGCCGTATGCCGGGTGCCCGGGTCGCGAGGGCACGCAGGGTTCCGCGGCAGGCCGACGCAGGCCGACGCAGGCCGACGCCGGCCGACGCCGGCCGACGCCGACCGGCACGACGATCCGATGGGGGCTCGCGCTGGTCGGAGGTCGGTCAGAGGCCGAGCTCGCGGGGCACGCGCAGCTGCAGCGCCATGGCCTCGAGCGCCAGCAGCGGCGGCACGTTGGCGTTGATGCGGTCGCGGGCCTCGTTGATGGCGTCCATCGCCCCGAGCAGCTGCTCGGGGGCGAAGACGCCGGCGAGGGCGCGCACCTTGTCGACGGCGTCGGGGTTGACGAGGTCGACGTCGGAGCCGAGCCGCAGCACGAGCGCGTCGCGGTAGATCGAGGTGAGGTCCACGAGGGCCCGGTCGACGACGTCGCGGCCGTAGCGGGTGGCGCGCATCTTCTGCTCGCGCTCGAGGGCCGCGAGCTGCGAGCGGATGTGCGGCGGCTGGGTGCGGGCGGTGGGGTCGGCCCCCAGGGTCTCCATGAGCCGGGACCGCTCGGCCGCGTCGCGCTCGGCGCTGGAGGCCGACGACTCCTCCTCGGCGATCTGGGCGAGGTCGGCCGCGGCGCCGATGGCGTCTCCGATGCCCATGATCTTCGTCGCCATGGCGATGACGTCACGACGCCGGATTCGGGCCTGCTCGTCGCGAGCCAGGCGGCGAGCGAGGCCGATGTGCGACTGGGCGGCGCGGGCGGCATACAGCGCCATGGCCGGGTCGACGCCGTCGCGGCGCTGGAGCAGGTCGGCGACCGCCTCCACCGGGGGCGTGCGCAGGCGCACGTGCCGCGAGCGCGAGCGGATGGTGACGATGACGTCCTCGAGGCTCGGGGCGCAGAGCATCCAGACGGTGCGCGGCGTCGGCTCCTCGAGGGCCTTGAGCAGCGCGTCGGCGGGGGCGTCGGTGTAGGCGGTGAGGCGGTCGGCGTCCTCGATGATGATGATGCGCCAGCGGCCGACCGACGGGCGCAGGGCCGCCTCCTGGACGAGGGCACGGGCCTCGGCGACCTTGATCGACAGGCCCTCGGTGGCCACGACCTTGACGTCGGCGTGGCTGCCGTCGAGGGCGGTGCGGCACTCGCGGCACTGCCCGCAGCCGCCCTCCGGGCACTGCAGCGCGGCCGCGAACGCACGGGCCGCCGTGGAGCGGCCGGACCCGGGCGGCCCGGTGAAGAGCCACGCGTGCGTCATCGCCGACTCGTCGGCCACCGCGCGCGACAGGGTCTCGATGGTGGGCTCCTGCCCGACGAGGTCGTCCCAGACGGTCATCGGCGTGCGGTGACGACCCGGTCGACCCCGTCGAGCACGGCGGCGTGGACCCGCTCGACGGGCTGGCTGGCATCGAGCACGAGGTAGCGCTCGGGGTCGGTGGCAGCGAGCTCGAGGTAGCCGCGGCGGACCGCACCGTGGAAGGCGTCCGCCTCGGACTCGAGCCGGTCGGGGGCGTGGCCCCGTCGCTCGCGACCGAGCTCGGGCAGGACGTCGAGGACGATCGTGAGGTCGGGCAGCAGGCCGCCGACGGCCCAGTGCTGCAGGGCCATGATCTCGTCGCGGCCCAGGGCCCGGCCGGCGCCCTGGTAGGTGACCGAGCTGTCGACGTAGCGGTCGGTGATGACGACCTTGCCCTCGGCGAGCGCCGGCTTGATGAGCTGGTCGACGTGGTGCGCCTTGTCGGCGGCGAAGAGCAGCGCCTCGGCCCGGGGCGACACGTGGTCACCGTGCAGCACGAGCTCGCGGATCTGCTCCCCCAGGGGCGTGCCGCCGGGCTGCCGGGTCACGACGACCTCGCGCCCCTGCTGCTGGAGCACCTCGGTGAGCAGGCGCACCTGGGTGGTCTTGCCGGCGCCGTCGCCGCCCTCGAAGCACACGAAGAGCCCCGGGGCGGTGTCGGCTCGATGGGTCGCTGCCGCGAGGTTCTCCGTCACGGCCCGAGCCTATGCGACCCCACCGTCAGTGCCCGTCACCGCCCGCCAGCGTCCGTCGCTGCCCGTCAGCGCCCGTCAGCGCCGGGCGAGGAGCTCCTCGGCGACCTGGACGGCGTTGAGGGCCGCGCCCTTGCGGAGGTTGTCGCCGACGACGAAGAGCACGAGGCCCTTGCCCTCCGGGGCGGCCTGGTCGGTGCGGACCCGGCCGACGAAGACCTCGTCGCGACCGGCGGCCTCGAGCGGGTTGGGCACGTCGGTGACGAGAACACCGGGGGCGTTCTTGAGCAGGTCGAGCGCCTCGTCGGGCGTGATGTCCCGCTCGAACTCGGCGTGGATGGCGAGGCTGTGGCCGGTGAAGACCGGCACGCGCACGCACGTGCCAGAGACGCGCAGGTCGGGGGCGTGCAGGATCTTGCGCGACTCGTTGCGCAGCTTCTGCTCCTCGTCGGTCTCGAGCGAGCCGTCGTCGACGACCGACCCCGCGAGGGGCACGACGTTGAAGGCGACCGGCACGGCATACACGCTCGGGTCGGGCACGGCCACCGCGCGGCCGTCGAGGGCGAGGCCGGCGGGGTCGCCGGCGGCATACGCCCCGCGCAGCTGCCCGTCGAGCTCCTGGACGCCCTTGCCGCCCGAGCCGCTGACGGCCTGGTAGCTGCTGACGTGCAGGCGCACGAGCCCGGCCTTGTCGTGCAGGGGCTTCAGCACCGGCATGGCGGCCATGGTGGTGCAGTTGGGGTTGGCGACGATCCCCTTGGGGATCTCGCGCAGGTCGTCGGCGTTGACCTCGGAGACGACGAGCGGGACCTCGGGGTCCTTGCGCCAGGCGCTCGAGTTGTCGATGACGGTCGCGCCGGCGGCGGCGACCCTGGGGGCGAGCACCTTGGAGGCGGCGCCGCCGTTGGAGAACAGGGCGATGTCGAGGCCGGAGAAGTCCGCGGTCGCGGAGTCCTCGACGACGACGTCCTCGCCCTTGAACGGCAGCGTCGTGCCGGCCGACCGCTCGGACGCGAAGAAGCGCACCTGCGTCACCGGGAAGTCGCGCTCCTCGAGAAGGGCACGCATGACGCCGCCGACCTGACCGGTTGCACCGAAGACTCCGACTCGCATGGGCCAAGGTTACGGCGAGGGAGGTGGCCCTCCCCCGCCGCGTTCACCTGTCGGTCGCGCGTCGGCCGTCGCCCGACGCTCAGTCGGCGGTCGCGTGGCGGTCGGCGTTGGCGTGGATCGCGTCGTGGACGTATGCCGCGAGGCCGGGTGCGAGGTCCTCGTACGTCTTCGTGAAGCGCGGGTCCGCGACGTACATGTCGGCCAGGCCGCGGTGGAAGTCGTGGCTCAGGTCGTAGAACCGGTCGTGGATGTGCCGGCGGTGCTGCTCGGCGGCGTCCATGGCCGCCTCGCTGGTGGCCGGCTGTCCTGAGTCGAGTGCCGCGACGAAGGCCGCGTTGACGGCGTCCATCTCGGCCTTGACCTGCTCCCAGTCGCCCTTGGTGTAGCGCTTGGTGCGCGAAGCCGACTGCTTCCACGCGTCGGTCTCGCCCCAGCGCTCCTGCGCCTCCTGCTGGTACTCGTCCTGGAAGCCGTCGCCGAAGAGCTCCTTGAGGTCCTCGGGGGTGGCTGGCTGGTTCGTCATCTCTCTCTCCAGTGCTCGGTCGATGGCCGCGACGAGCTCGTGCAGCTCGTCGAGCCGGGACATGACCGTCGCGCGCTGTCGCCTCAGGTGCTCGGCCGCGTCCTCGCCGCTGTCGAGCAGGGTCGCGATCTGCTCGAGCGGCAGCTCGAGCCGCCGGTAGACCACGACCTGCTGCAGCCGTTCGAGGTCTCCGTCGGTGTAGAGCCGGTAGCCCGCCCGCGAGCGCCCGCTCGGGACGAGCAGGCCGATCTCGTCGTAGTGGTGCAGCGTGCGCACCGTCACGCCGAAGAGGTCGGCGACCTGCCCCACCGTCCAGGTGGTCATCTGCTGCGTCCTTCCGGTCATGCACCGAGCGTCGCGCCTCACGTCGCGTGAGGGTCAAGCCCCTTGTGCCACAGAGGCGGCAGAGCCCGGTCGAGCACCGCAGTGCGCTGGTGGACCCACCGTATGCCGCCCCTACAGTGAGCGGGTGCACCGTCGCCTCGCGCTCGTCCGCCGCCCCTCGCCCCGACTCGCGGACGGGATCGTGACGCACATCGAGCGGTCGGGTTCGGTCGACGGCGAGCTGGCCCTGCGGCAGTGGCAGGAGTACTGCGACGTGCTGCGCCGCCGCGGCTGGTCGGTCGTCGAGGCACCGCCGGTGGACGGCTGCCCGGACGGCGTCTTCGTCGAGGACCAGGTCGTCGTGCACGGCGACGTCGCGGTGCTGTGCCGGTCGGGGGCTCCGGAGCGACGCGGGGAGCGCGCCGGCCTGCGGGAGGCCGTGGCGGCATACGGCTACCGCACGGTCGAGATCACGGAGCCGGGGACCCTCGACGGCGGTGACGTGCTCAAGCACGGGCACCACGTCTGGGTCGGCGTCGGCGGCCGGACGAACCTCGCGGGCGTCGAGCAGCTGCGGGCGGCGCTGGAGGGTCACCGGGTCGAGGTGGTGCCGGTGCCCGTGTCGAAGGTGCTGCACCTGAAGTCCGCCGTCACGGCGCTGCCCGACGGCACCGTCATCGGCTACCCGCCGCTCGTCGACGACCCCACGGTGTGGCCGCGGTTCCTCGCCGTCCCCGAGGAGTCCGGCGCCCACGTCGTGCTCCTCGGCGGCCTGTCGGTGCTGATGTCGGCCTCCGCGCCGCGCACGGCGCAGCTGCTCGCCTCGCTCGGCCACGACGTGTCCACCGTCGACATCTCCGAGTTCGAGAAGCTCGAGGGCTGCGTCACCTGCCTCTCGGTGCGGTTGCGCGGCTAGCGCCGCCGCCCGTGGCGACGTGGGCGCACTCTGTTAAAATCGCTAAGTGAGTGAGCAA
Organism: Terrabacter lapilli; assembly: GCF_039531305.1. Taxonomy (NCBI): domain Bacteria; kingdom Bacillati; phylum Actinomycetota; class Actinomycetes; order Micrococcales; family Intrasporangiaceae; genus Terrabacter; species Terrabacter lapilli. The sequence continues at coordinate 366,415 of NZ_BAAAPU010000011.1, read as the reverse complement.
TCGTCAGAGTGACCTCGCGACCGAGGAGATCGACGTGACCGCGACCGCAGCCCGTCCCACCAGCCCGCTGAGCACCGCTGACCAGACGCGGCGGTTCGCCGTCGTGGGCGCCGAGATCTTCTGCGTCGTCGGGACGCTCTTCGGCATCGGCGTGCTCGGCACGCGCGTCGAGGAGTCCTCGGGCGGCGCCCTCGCCGCCACCGCGACCCTTGTCGCGCCGGCCGGCCCGGCCTTCTCCATCTGGACCCCGATCTACCTGGGCCTGCTCGGGTATGCCGTGTGGCAGCTCGCGCCCGCCAACGCCGTTCGCGAGCGGGTGCGCTCGACCGGGTGGCTCGCGGCGGCCTCCATGGTGCTCAACGCGCTGTGGCTGCTCGTCACCCAGCAGGGCTGGATCTGGGTCAGCGTCGTGGTCATCGTCGCGCTCGCCCTCACCCTGGGGCTGCTCGTCCTCCGGCTGACCCGCGAGGCGCCCCGCTCGACGTGGGAGCGGGTGCTGCTCGACGGCACCTTCGGGCTGTACCTCGGCTGGGTCGCCGTGGCGACCTGCGCCAACGTCACCGCGGCACTGGTGGACTCGGGCGTCGACCTCGGCGCGACCGGCAACCAGGTCGCCGCCGTCGTGGTGGTGGCGGTGGCCGCCGGGCTCGGGGTCGTCCTGGCCCGTCGCCTGGGCGGCCGTTGGGCCGTCGCGGCCGCCATGGCGTGGGGGCTCGCGTGGATCGCGGTCGGCCGCCTCGGCGACGAGCCGCGCTCCCCCGCGACCGGCATCGCCGCGGTCGTGGCCGCCCTGGTCGTCCTCGCCGCAGCCCAGCGCTGGCACCGGACGCAGGACCTCGGTGGACGCTGACGTCGTCGTCGTCGGGGCGGGTCTCGCCGGGCTGAGGTGCGCACAGCGGCTGGGCGAGCTCGGACACGAGGCGCTCGTCCTCGAGGCGGGCGACGCGGTCGGCGGCCGCATCCGCACCGACGTCGTCGACGGCTTCCGCTGCGACCGCGGCTTCCAGGTGCTCAACCCGGCCTACCCCGCGGTGAAGCGGTGGGTCGACGTCGAGGCGCTCGACCTCAAGCCGTTCGGCGCCGGCGTCCTCGTGCGCCGACCCGTCGGGCTGCGCGTGGTGGCGGACCCGGTCCGCGAACCGGCCCTGCTCGGCCGGACCCTGCGCAGCGGCTACCTCGACCCCCGCGAGCTGGCCGCGCTCGCCCGCTGGGCCGCACGCGTACTTGTCGACCCGAAGGGCGTCATGGCGCAGGAGGACGCCACCCTCGCGGAGTCGTTCGACGCGGCCGGCGTCACCGGGCGGCTGCGCCGCGAGGTCCTCGAGCCGTTCCTCGCCGGCGTGCTCGTCGACAGCCACGGCCGATCCTCGGCCACCTTCACCAAGCTGCTCGTGCGGATGTTCGCACTGGGGCGTCCGGCGGTCCCCGCGACGGGGATGCAGGCGTTGCCCGGGCAGCTCGCGGCGTCCCTCGGTGACCGCGTGCGGCTACGCAGCCGCGTCGAGTCGGTCACGCCGGCCGGCGACGGGGTGGACGTACGCGTGGACGGCGCCCCGCTGCGTGCGCGCGCCGCCGTCGTGGCGACCGACCCGGCCGGTGCGGCACAGCTGACTGCCCTGCCCGACCGCGACACCCGTGGCCTGGTCACGTGGTGGTTCGAGGCGCCGGAGCCACCGACCCGCCTGCCTCTCGTGGCGGTCGACGGGCGCCGTGACGGCCCCACCGCGCCCGGACCGGTGTGGAACACGGCGGTCATGACCGCCGCCGCCCCGAGCTACGCCCCGCCGACCCGGCACCTCGTCGAGGCGACGTGCCTGCTCGACCGGCCCGACGGCGACGCCCCGGAGGGCGACGTCCTGCGCCACGTCGGCGAGATCTACGGCTGCGACACCACCGGCTGGCGGACCGTGGTCCGTCACCGCATCGCGGCCGCCCTCCCTGCGATGCCCCCGCCACTCGACGTGCGCTCGCCGGTCGCCCTCGGCGAGGGCGTGTTCGTGTGCGGCGACCACCGCGACACCCCGTCGATCCAGGGCGCCCTCGTCTCCGGGCAGCGCGCCGCCGAGGCGGTGCACGCGAGCCTCTGACGCCTGCACCGGCGACCGTCAGCGCATGAGGCTCTTCATCGCAGCCGTGGCACCGCGCAGGTAGCGCTCGACGACCTCTCGCTCGTGGTCGCTGAGCGTGGCGTCGAGCGCGGCCAGGCTCTCGAACATCGGTGTCATGCGCGCCAGCACCTCGGCGCGGCCGCTGTCGGTGATGACGACCTCGGTGCGGCGCCCGTCGTCGGGGTGCGACCGCCGCTCTGCGTGACCGTGCCGCACGAGCCGGTCGACGACGCCGGACGACGCCGCCGACGTCACGCCCAGGAGGCGGGCGATGTCCACCGGTCCCAGGGGCCCACGCATGAGGTGGCGCAGCGAGTGCAGCTCGGAGGTGCTGAGCCCGGCCTGGCGCGCCACGACGGCAGGGACGCTCTCGGACACCTCGACGAGCTCCTGCAGCGCCGACAGCGTGCCCGTCGTGCGCCACTGGGGCACGCCCGGAACGAGGCCGACCTCCGGAGGCCCGGAGGGCCGGGCCGACCGCCCGTCGGGCGTCACCGCATCACCGGCCCGGCGCGTACGCCCGGGGGCCGGCTCTTTGCCGTCAGTCTTCTTGCTGCTAATGTCACTCACCAACTTAGTAATCTACTGAGTAACCCAGTTACTCATCCTATCCGGAGGTGTGGCGTGCACAGGGTGACCGACAGGATCACGCGCAGGTGGTGGGCCGTGGCGATCGTGCTGCTGGCCCTTGCCGGGGCGCTCGGCGTCGTCGGGGCGGTGGGCGAGGCGACGCGCACGGCAGCCTCGACCGACGCCCTTCCCATCGGCTCCGACAGCGCCGCCGCCACCGCGCTGCGCGACCGGCTGCCGCAGGGCGAGGGGTCGAGCGCCGTCGTGGTGTTCAGCCGGGAGTCCGGGAAGCTCTCGCCTGCCGACGTCTCCGCCATCGAGGCCCGGGTGGCCGCCCTGCCGGACGCGGGCCGGGCGCCGCTGCAGCGCAGCCAGGACGGCACGGCGGCCCTCGCCGTCGTGCCCGTGGACGGCCAGGACGCATCCGGCACGGCGAGGCGGGTGGCCGACATCCGCTCGGCGGTCAAGGGCGACCTGCCCGACGGCGTGTCGGCCCAGGTGACCGGCCCGGCGGCCGTGCAGGCCGACCTCGCCGCGGTCTTCGAGGGCGCCAACACGCGCCTGCTCATCGCCACCGCCTCCGTCGTCGCGCTCCTGCTCGTCCTGACCTACCGCAGCCCCGTGCTGTGGATCCTGCCGCTGCTCGTCGTCGGCGTCGCGGACCGACTCGCAGCCGTCCTCGCCACGCACACGCTCGCGGCATTCTCCATCACCTGGGACGAGTCGACCATCGGCATCCTGTCGGTCCTCGTCTTCGGCGCCGGCACCGACTACGCCCTCCTGCTCATCTCCCGCTACCGCGACGAGCTGCGCCGCCACAGCGACCGCCGGGAGGCCATGTCGGTGGCGCTGCGTCGCACGGCGGAGGCGGTGCTCTCGAGCGCCGTCACGGTCGTCATCGGCCTGCTCACACTGCTGCTCTCGCTCTTCCCCGCCACCCGAGGGCTGGGGCTCGCGTGCGCCGTCGGCGTCGTCGTCGCCGCCGCTTTCGTCCTGCTGGTGCTGCCCGCCGTCCTCGTCAGCTTCGGGCGGTGGGTGTTCTGGCCGCGCATCCCGCGTGAGGGCGAGGCGGCCCTCGCCGACGGGCACAGCCTCTGGCGTCGGGTCGGCGACCGGGTCGCCGCACACCCTAAGCGGATCATCGGCGTGACCCTCGTGGTGCTGGCCGTCATGGCCGCCGGGCTCGCGGCGATCGACACCGGCCTGAAGTCTTCCGACCAGTTCCTCAAGAAGCCGGAGGCCATCGCGGCGAGCGAGCGACTGGCCCGGTCCTTCCCGGCCGGCAGCGCGGACCCGGCCGTCGTGGTCACCACCGCCGACCCGAGCGCCGTCGCCTCCGCCGTGCAGCGGGTCCCGGGCATCGCCGGAGCCCGCGTGGCCAAGGAGGGCAGCGGCGTCGCCGAGGTCGACGCCGTCATCGACGCGGCTCCCGGCTCCGAGCAGGCCACCGACACCGTCCGGGCCCTGCGGGCCGCCGTCGCCGGCTACCCGCAGAGCCACGTCGCGGGCACGGAGGCGGTGGCCCTGGACCAGGCCGAGGCCTCGGCTCGCGACCGCCTCGTCATCTTCCCGATCGTGCTCGCCCTGGTGCTGCTCGCGCTCGGCCTGCTCCTGCGCTCGGTGGTGGCCCCATTGGTCCTCGTGTCCACGGTGGTGGCGACGTTCCTGGCCAGCGTCGGCGCCTCGTGGTGGATCTTCACCAAGGTGTTCGGCTTCTCGGCGCTGGACGACAGCGCGCCCCTCTTCGCCTTCGTCTTCCTCGTGGCGCTCGGCGTGGACTACAACATCTTCCTCGTGACGAGAGCCCGCGAGGAGTCACGGACGCACGGGTCGAGAACGGGCATGCTGCGCGGCCTCGCGGCCACCGGTGGCGTCATCACGAGCGCAGGGATCCTGCTCGCCGCGGTGTTCGCGGTGCTCGGCGTGCTCCCGCTGGTCGTGCTCGCCCAGATCGGCGTCATCATCTGCGTCGGTGTGCTGCTCGACACGCTCGTCGTGCGCACGCTGCTCGTGCCGGCCATCGCCGTGGTGCTCGGCGACCGGTTCTGGTGGCCACGCCGACCGCACCCGACCCCGAGCGCCTCACGGCAGGAGGAGTCCGGCGCGACCACCGCCCCGGAGCTCGTTGGCAAAGGTTCGACAAAGCCTTGACACGCCTGCTCTCCCCCCGTTGACTTCATCTCAGCACAACGCTGCACGGACTCATCGTCAACTCTGGTGCTGAGGCGCGCTGCCACCTGGTGACCGCACGTCTCACCTCCACGCCCGGCCGGCCCCGCTCCTGTCGGCCGAGCACACCGTGGGCCACGCGCCGGACTCCCTTCCGGTGCGTGGCCCACGCCCCTGTCGGGCTCCGCGCCGGCGCCTCAGGAGCCCGGTGACAGCATCGAGATCGCCGCAGCCTCGGAGCTCCCGACCGAGGCCTCGGCCCGCCGCGGCAGGGCGAGCAGCGCCAGCACCGCGCCGCCGAGCAGCAGCGCGGCCGCGACGAGGACCCCGCATGCATCCCGTCGACGTATGCCGTCCGCGCGGCTGCCAGCACCCGCTCGCCCTGCGCCCCGCCCAGCCGCGAGCCCACCACGACCGCCTCGCCCAGCCCTTGGGCCGCCGACTCGCGCGCCCCGGCCGACAGCCCGCCGGGCCTGCCGGCCGGCAGCAGGACGTCGAGGCGGGCGGCATACACGGCCGCCAGGACGCTGCCCAGGACGGCCATCCCGAGCGCACCGCCCAGCTCGCCCGCGGTCTCGACGAGCGCCGAGACGGAACCCGTGCGCCCGGCAGGGGCCACGCCGATCGCGTACTCGGTGACCAGGGCGCTCACCGACACCAGCCCCATGGCGACGAGCGAGGCACACACCAGCACCACCCCGATCGACGAGTCCGCCTCGACGAGCCGCATGGCGGCGAAACCTGTTGCGGCGACAAGGAACCCGGACGCGATGACGACCGGCCGTCCGGTGCGCAGCGAGACCGCCACCGCGGCCGGCGCTGCCGCCCCCACGACGAGTGACGGCAGGAGGCTCCACAGCGCCGCCGCGAGGGCGGAGTAGCCGAGCACCGACTGGAGGTACTGCGTCAGGAGCACTGCGTTGCCCATCAGGCCGAACATGCCGATGACCTGGACCGCGACCGAGCCGCCGAAGCCGCGGTGGGCGAAGAGTCGCGGATCGACCATCGGGGACTCGAGCCCGGACTGCCTGCGCACGAAGGCGACTGCCGCGCCGACGCCGACGACGGCATACGCGGGCAGGCTCGGCGACCAGCCGTCCGCGGCCAGCTCCTTGAGGACGTGGACCAGCGGGAGGACGGCCAGCAGCGAGAGCGCCGAGCTCGGCAGGTCGACCCGGCCGACGGCCGACCGGGACTCGGGCAGCACGAACGGTGCCACGGCGAGCAGGGCGAGCATGACCGGCACGTTCACGAGGAACACCGATCCCCACCAGAAGCGTTCGAGCAGCAGGCCCGACACCACGGGCCCGATACCGACACCGCCCGCCAGGACGGCGGACCAGACGCCCACGGCGCGCGCCCGGTCTCGGTCGTCGACGAAGAGCGAGCGGATGATCGCCAACGTGCTCGGCATGATGGTGGCGCCGCCCACCCCGAGCAGGGCACGGGCGGCGATGAGCCAGCCGGCCGTGGGGGCAAGAGCGGCCAGCGCCGAGGCGGCGCCGAAGGCGAGGGCGCCCAGGAGCAGCAGGCGGCGTCGCCCGATGCGGTCGGCGAGCGCGCCCATCGACAGGAGCAGCCCGGCCAGGACGAAGCCGTAGACGTCGAAGATCCACAGCAGCTGCGTGGCGCTCGGGGCCAGGGCCTCGGCGATGTGTGGCACCGCGAAGAACAGCACTGACACGTCCATCGAGACCAGGAGCAGCGGCAGGCAGAGGACCGCCAGGGCGGTCCACTCGCGACGCCCGGCACGGGTTGCGACGGGAGAAGAGACGGTCATCAGGACACTCCTTATCTGCGTACGACACATAGTGTTTATGAGATACGCGGAAACTACCGCCGTATCTGCGTATCCCGCAAGCAGTTGGCTAGGATGACCGCATGACGCAGCTGCCGCGCTACCTCCAGCTGCTGTGGCACCGAGAGCCCCGGGGCCGACGCGGACCCAGGCCGGGCCGCAGCATCGAGGAGATCGGGGCGGCGGCCGTGGCGATCGCCGACGCCGACGGCCTCGACGCCGTCTCGATGAAGAGCGTGGCCGCCGCGGTCGGCTTCACCACGATGTCGCTCTACCGCTACGTCGACAGCAAGGACGAGCTCGGTGCGGTGATGTTGGACGTCGCCTACGGGCCCCCGGACCTGCGCTTCGGCCCGGAGGACGGCTGGCGCGACCGCATCACCCGGTGGGCGCGAGAGATCAGCTCACGGCGTTTCGCCCACCCCTGGGCCACCGAGGTGCGACAGGTGTCACCGCCCTTGACCCCCAATCTCATCCGGTGGACCGAGTCAGGTCTTGAGGCCCTGGAGGGCCTGCCCCTCACGAGCCAGCAGCGCCTCTCGGCCCTGCTCGCCATCGACGGCTGGGGACAGAACCACGTGCGCCAGACGATCCAGATGGGCCTCACCGGGCCGGCCGACCCCGGCACCCCCCAGGGCGGCTACCTCGAGCTCATCGGCTCACTCGTCGATAAGGACGCCTTCCCCCGGCTCACGGCGGCCGGTTCGGAGGTCGGGGACGACGACGAGGACTTCTTCGACGAGGAGTTCGCCTACGGTCTCGGGCTCCTGCTCGACGGCATCGAGGCCCTCGTCCGGCGCTCGAGGGGGTGACCGACGAGGCGTCCCGAAAACGCCCTCTGACCGCTTTCGCCCGCCGTAGACTGGGAGCACGTCGCGCCGAGCTCTCCTGAATCGCAGGTGGATCGCCATGCGTTCCCGCCCTCAGCCCCTCCTCGCCGCCGGCTCGATCGCCACGCTCCTGACCCTCGGGGTCTGCGCGTGCAGCCCTGGGCAGGGCCCGGGCGTCGACACAAGCGCCGGCCACGGCAGTTCCCCAGGTAGCTCCCCAGGTAGCTCCCTTGCCGCCGCCGCTCCCGGCAGCGCCGCCTTGCCCGGCACCGCAGTCGCGCCCGGCACCGCGGTCGCGCTCTCCGCCACGCCGGCCCAGCTCGCCGCCACCGTGTACGCCCGGATGACGACGGCCCAGCGCATCGGTCAGCTGTTCATGGTCGGCGGCCCCGTGACCGGGCTGGGCTCCGCCACGACGAGCGCCATCAGCACCTACCACGTCGGCAACCTCGTGCTGACGGGGCGCACGACGTCCGGCGCACCGCCCGTGCGCTACCTGGCCGGCCAGGCCGACAACCTGGCGACGGCGACGGCGACCGGCGGGGTCCCCCTCTTCATCGCCGCCGACCAGGAGGGCGGTTACGTCCAGGTCCTCCAGGGGACGGGCTTCTCCCGCATGCCGACCGCCCTGACCCAGGGCACGTGGGCTGACACGACGCTCACGGCATACGCCACGTCGTGGGGCGCCCAGGTGATGCGATCCGGGGTGGACGTCGACCTCGCCCCCGTGATGGACACCGTCTCGCAGGCCTTCGCCCCGTACAACAAGCCCATCGGCTACTACCAGCGGGAGTACGGCTACACGCAGGCGGTCGTCGCCGACAAGGGCACGACGTTCCTGCGGGGGATGCAGGCGTACGGCCTCGCGATGACCGCCAAGCACTTCCCCGGCCTCGGACGTGTGGCCGGCAACACCGACACGACCGCGGGGGTGACCGACACGGTGACCACGCGCACCTCGGCCGACATCGCGCCGTTCCGGGCGGCCCTGGGCGCCGGGGCGCACTTGCTCATGGTGTCCTCCGCGTACTACTCGCGGATCGATCCGTACCACCCGGCGGCGTTCTCCAGCACCGTCATTCGGGGGATGGTCCGGGGAGACCTCGGCTTCACCGGCATCGTCGTCAGCGACGACCTCGGCAACGCCAGGCAGGTTGCCGCCTGGTCGCTCGGCGCCCGGGCCGTCGACTTCATCGGCGCGGGTGGAGACGTGGTGCTTACCGTCAACCCGTACACCATCCCCGCCATGGTCAGCGCCGTGACCGCACGTGCCGCCACCGACGCCGTCTTCCGCGGATGGGTGCAGTCCGCCGTGATGCGCGTGCTGACCGTCAAGGCGCAGTACGGGCTGCTCGCACCACGCCTGCCGGTCACGGGCTACTTCGGGCCGCTCACCAAGACGGCCCTGCAGCGGTGGCTCGGCATCGCACAGACCGGCGTCTTCGACGCGACCACCATCCGGGCCCTGCAGGCCCGGACCGGAACACCGGTCACCGGCGTGTGGGACGCGCGCTCGGTCGCGGCGCTGCAGACCTACCTGTGGCTCTACCACGACGGGGCCACCACCTGGAACGCGCGCACGGTCGCAGGACTCCAGCGCTACCTCGTGACGCAGCTCTGACCGGGCCGCGGCCGCGGCCCTAGCGCCAGCCCTGCTCGTCGACACCGCCCGGCACGTCAGCGGCGGGGTCGTAGGGCGTGCGCGTGAAGCGGAAGGACGCCAGGTCGAGGTGGGTCGGTGTGCCGTCGGGCGAGCGGAGCACGCGCAGCGGCTCACCCGTGTAGTAGCCGTCCAGGCCCACCCACTCGTCGGCGCCTGCCGGCGCGAAGCGCGACCCCCGGGCCTTGCCCGGCTCGCCGAGGACGAGGTGCCCGCCGACGACCCTGGCCGTCGAGACCGACGGGCCCCAGTGCCAGGTCCCGACGAGGTCGAGCACCGACGGGTCCCCGGCGGCGTGCCACGGCTCGGGCGTGCGCGGCTCGCGCTCGACGAACACCTTCAGCAGCTCGGGACCGACCGGCCCGAGGCCGCTCGTCGTGTTGGTGACGACGACGACGCCGTCACCGGTCTCGACGTCGACTCGCAGTCCCGCGAGGAAGCCCGGCATCGAACCGCCGTGACCGGCATACCTCGTGCCCCCGACGTTCCAGACCTGCCAGCCGAGGCCGTGCGCGGTGGTCCACGGCTGGCCCGGGTCGTCGACGACCGTGTGCGGCTCGTACATCTCGGCGAGGGTGTCGGGTGAGAGCACGTCCCCGGTGTCGCCGCCCGCGAACGCCGCCCAGCGGGCCAGGTCCTCGACAGTCGTCCAGAGCTGACCGGCCGGAGCCATCACGCCCGCGTCGTGCTCGGGCTCGGGCAGCAGGACGTCGGCGAACGGGTGGACCGCGAGGCCCTGGGCGGCCTTGCCCGCGGGCCGGGTCGTCGTGCGAGTCATGCCGAGCGGGGCCAGCAGCTCGCGGCGCACGACCTCGTACCAGTCCTCGCCGTGGGCTCTGGCGAGGAGCTCGCCCAGGGCCGCGAAACCGACGTTGGTGTAGTGGAAGCGGCGGCCCGCGCGGAAGCGCTGGGAGACCGGCGAGGCGGCGAGCGCCTCCCAGTCACCCCCGGGCGTGCGCTCCCACCACGGCCCGTTGGTCTCGGCCTGCACTCCCCCGCCGTGCGAGAGCAGCTGCGCGATGGTCGCCGCGCCGATCCGCGAGCTCGGCACGTGCTCGTCGAAGCGGTCAGAGAGGTCCAGACGCCCCGCGTCCCGCAGGCGCAGGACGGCGACCGCGACGAAGGTCTTGGTGATGGACCCCATCCGGTACTGCGTGTCGGTGTCGGCAGCCACCCCTCCGGCGCGGCCGTCGACGGTGCCGATCGCGTCGGACCAGACGAGGGTGCCGTCGCGCACGATCCCGGCCGCCACCGAGGGCAGCCGACCCCTCACCTGCTCGGTGGCGAGCAGCTGGTGCAGGTGGCGTGCGGTCCTCGGGTCGACGTCGAAGTCGTGGCGGTGGTCGGTGCTCACCCGCGCCAGCCTAGGAGGGGCCGAACGTGGCGCCGTGCGGGCCACCCCGGCAGGATGGGACGGCGGCCCCACGGCCGCTGCGCATCGGATATCTTGACATCAAGATTTATTCGGGACCCGCCTCTCGGATCTCGGCACGACCAGCAACCCGAACGGAGCACCCGCGTTGGACTCGACAATCATCTACACGCACACGGACGAGGCGCCCGCACTGGCGACGGCCTCGCTGCTGCCGATCGTCTCGGCCTTCGCCAAGCAGGCCGGCGTCGAGGTCGAGACCCGTGACATCTCGCTCTCCGGTCGCATCATCGCCTCCTTCCCCGAGGCCCTGAAGCCCGAGCAGCGCATCGGCGACGCCCTGGCCGAGCTCGGCGCCCTCGCCAAGACGCCCGAGGCCAACATCATCAAGCTGCCCAACATCTCGGCCTCGATCCCACAGCTCAAGGCCGCGATCGCCGAGCTGCAGGCCGCCGGCTACGCCCTGCCCGACTACCCCGACAACCCCACCACCGACGACGAGAAGGCGGCGCGGGCGGCATACGACAAGGTCAAGGGTTCGGCCGTCAACCCCGTTCTGCGCGAAGGCAACTCCGACCGCCGCGCTCCCGCGTCGGTCAAGAGCTACGCCCGCAAGCACCCGCACTCGATGGGCGCGTGGAGCGCGGACTCCAAGACCAACGTCGCGACGATGGGCGAACACGACTTCCGCCACAACGAGAAGTCCGTCGTCATCCCGGCCGACGACACCCTTCGCGTCGAGCTCGTCGGCCACGACGGCTCCACGACGGTGCTCAAGGACTCGATCCCCGTCCTCGCCGGCGAGGTCGTCGACGCCACGTTCATGGACGTCGCGAAGCTGCGCGACTTCCTCTCCGAGCAGGTCAAGCGCGCCAAGGAGGAGGGCGTCCTCTTTTCCGTGCACCTCAAGGCCACGATGATGAAGGTGTCCGACCCGATCATCTTCGGCCACGTCGTGCGCGCCTTCTTCCCCGACGTCTTCGAGACGTATGCCGGCGCGCTGGCCTCCGTGGGCGCCTCCCCCAACGACGGGCTCGGCGCCGTGCTCAAGGCCGTCGAGGGACTGCCGGCCGACGAGCGGGCCGAGGTCGAGGCCGCCGTCGCCAAGGGCTTCGAGGACGGTCCGGCCATCGCGATGGTCAACTCCGACAAGGGGATCACCAACCTGCACGTCCCGAGTGACGTCATCGTCGACGCGTCGATGCCGGCGATGATCCGCACCTCCGGGCACATGTGGAACGCCGACGGCGCCGAGCAGGACACGCTGGCCGTGCTGCCCGACAGCTCGTACGCGGGCATCTACCAGGTCGTCCTCGACGACTGCCGCGCCAACGGCGCCTACGACCCCGCGACGATGGGCTCCGTCTCCAACGTCGGCCTCATGGCCCAGGCCGCGGAGGAGTACGGCAGCCACGACAAGACGTTCGAGATCCCGGCCGACGGCACGGTGCGGGTCGTGGACTCGTCCGGCTCGACGGTGCTCGAGCACGAGGTCTCGGCCGGCGACATCTGGCGCGCCTGCCAGACCAAGGACGTGCCGATCCGCGACTGGGTCAAGCTCGCCGTGACCCGCGCCCGCGCCACCGGCACGCCGGCCGTCTTCTGGCTCGACGAGGACCGCGCCCACGACGCGCACCTCATCGCCAAGGTCAAGGAGTACCTCGGCGAGCACGACACCGAGGGCCTCACCATCGAGATCATGAAGCCGACCGACGCGATCGCCTTCTCCCTGGACCGCATCCGCAAGGGCGAGGACACGATCTCGGTCACCGGCAACGTGCTGCGCGACTACCTGACCGACCTCTTCCCGATCCTCGAGCTCGGCACGTCGGCCAAGATGCTCTCGGTCGTGCCGCTCATCAACGGCGGCGGCCTCTTCGAGACCGGCGCCGGCGGCTCGGCCCCGAAGCACGTCCAGCAGCTGGTGCAGGAGAACTACCTGCGCTGGGACAGCCTCGGCGAGTTCCTCGCGCTGGCCGTCAGCTTCGAGCACCTCGCCGGCGTCACCGGCAACGCGCGGGCCAAGGTGCTCGGCGAGGCCCTCGACCGCGCCACCGGCACGCTGCTCGACGAGAACAAGGGCCCGGCGCGCCGGGTCGGCCAGATCGACAACCGCGGCAGCCACGTGTGGCTCGCGCTCTACTGGGCGCAGGAGCTGGCGAAGCAGACCGAGGACGCCGGCCTCTCCGAGACGTTCGCCCCCGTCGCCAAGGCCCTCGCCGACAGCATCGACACGATCTCCCAGGAGCTCGTCGACGCGCAGGGCCACCCGGTCGACATCGGCGGCTACTACCGCCCCGACGCCGACAAGGTCGCCTCGGTGATGCGTCCGTCGACGACCTTCAACGAGATCATCGACGCCCTCGCCTGAGCGCAGCGACGGCCGAGCGCCGTGCGGAGGTGCCCACTCGACTCACGGAGTCGGGTGGGCACTTTCGTTGGCGCCCCACGCTGTCGAGTGGGTCGGGGCCGGGAACCGCGCCGCGGCGCAGTTCGGTTCGTCATCGGGCCCCGGGACAGGACCGAACCCGCGCCAAGGAGCAGCTCTCGTACGCCGGCCGCCACGTCGAGTGGGCACTGTCGTCCGGTCGAGCCGGGCGGCATACGTACGCGAGCAGCGGGCTAGGCGTCCGCGTCGCGGAGGGCGTCGCTGGCCTCGGCGATGATCGCGTTCATGGCTGCCGCCGCGGCCGCGCCGTCGCCGGACTGCACCGCTTCGGCCACGTCGCCGTGCAGCCGCACCGCCACCGGGTTCGGCGTGGCAGGCATGAGGTCGTGGTGGGTGCGGCCGGCGAGCACCTCGCCGACGACGTCGGCCAGGGCGGCGAGCATCTCGTTGCCGGAGGCCGCGAGCAGGGTTGCGTGGAAGAGCTGGTCGGCCCCGAGGTAGGCCTCGAGGTCGCCGGACTTCGCGTGCACGGCCATCTGCATGACCGCCCCCACGAGGGCCCCGCACTGGTCCGGAGTCGCGTGCGCGGCGGCGAGCTCGGCGGCGACCGGCTCGATGCCGCGGCGCACGTCCCCGAGTGAGAGCAGCTGCTGCTCACGCCCTGGCCCGTCGAGGCGCCAGCGGATCACCCGGGGGTCGAAGACGTTCCAGGAGGTGCGGGGCAGCACCCGGACGCCGAGGCGCTTGCGGGCCTCGACCAGGCCCATGGAGTCCAGGACCCGGATCGCCTCGCTGACGACGGAGCGGGACACCCCGTAGTGCTCGTCGAGCTGGTCGATCCGGAGCACGGTGCCCGCCTCCAGCTCACCCCCGACGATCTGGCGACCGAGGGCGTCGAGGACGCTCGCGTGGAGGGCGGGTCGGCGGTCGATCGGCACGGGCTCAGCCTGTCACACGACCGGTCTGGGCGACCCAGCCCATCTTTAAAACTGTTTTATTTGACTCTTGGGGTTGATAAGACGCTCTTGTTGCTGCACCCTAGTGCGAGCGACTCGACGAAGACGTCGTTCGAGCCGGACGAAGGAGTCACGGAACATGCAGCACCATCCACCCCCGCTGGTCGTCGTCATGGGGGTGTCCGGCTCGGGCAAGACCACCATCGGCGCGGCCCTCGCGCAGCGCCTGCGCGTCCCGTTCGCGGACGCCGACGACTTCCACCCGCGGGCCAACATCGACAAAATGTCGGCCGGCATCCCCCTCACGGACGATGACCGCGGGCCCTGGCTCGCGACCATTGCGACCTGGCTCGCCGACCACGCCGCCGGCGGCGGCGTCGCCAGCTGCTCGGCGCTGAAACGCTCCTACCGCGACGTGCTCGCAGCAGCCGCGCCCCAGGTCCTCTTCGTGCACCTGCACGGCGACCCTGACGTCATCGCCGCCCGCGTCGCCGGCCGCCCCGGCCACTTCATGCCGGCCGCCCTCGTCGAGTCGCAGTTCGCGACGCTCGAACCCCTCGGGCCCGGCGAGCACGGAGCCGTCCTCGACGTCGACCAGCAGGTCGACGACCTCGTCACCCAGTCCCTCGACCTACTCGACCTTCGCAACTCGGAAGCGACCCCATCATGACCGCCCACCTGCTCTCCTTCCTGCCCGCCTCGGCCCTGACCGCGGCCAAGGTGCCGGACATCCCCGCCGGACGCCTCGTGGCCGCCGCCCTGCTCGGCATCGGCGTCCTCGTCCTGCTGATCGTCCGGTTCAAGCTGCACCCCTTCCTCTCGCTCACGCTGGGCTCGCTCACCGTCGGCGTCATCGCCGGGGTCCCCATGGCCGACGCCCTCGACAGCTACACCAAGGGCTTCGGCAGCACCGCCGCGAGCGTCGGCATCCTCATCGCCCTCGGCGCCATGTTCGGCAAGCTGCTCGCCGACTCCGGCGGAGCGGACGAGATCGTCGACACGATCATCGGCCGCAGCGGCACCCGCTCGCTGCCCTGGGCCATGGCCGCCGTCGGCGCCATCATCGGCCTGCCGATGTTCTTCGAGATCGGCCTCGTCCTGCTGATGCCGGTCATCTTCCTCGTCGCACGCCGCTCGCAGCAGTCGGTGGTCCGGGTCGGCATCCCGGCCCTCGCCGGCCTCTCGGCCATGCACGGCCTCGTTCCGCCGCACCCCGGCCCGCTCGTGGCCATCGACGCCCTCAAGGCCAACCTCGGCGTCACCCTCGGCTTCGGCATCCTGGTGGCCATCCCGACGATCGCCATCGCGGGCCCGTGGTTCGCCCGCTTCGCCGCCCGCTGGGTCGACGTGCCCGCACCCGACCTGTTCGAGGCCCGCGAGTCGGAGGACGGCCCCCGCCCCTCGTTCGGCATCACGATGTTTACGGTCCTGACGCCCGTCGTGCTCATGATGGGCAAGGCCCTGGCCGACATCCTCGCCGGCAAGGGCACCACGGGGCGCACCGTCCTCGACTTCCTCGGCACGCCCCTCGTCGCGCTGCTCATCGCCGTGATCCTGGCGATGTTCACCCTCGGCCGTGGCGCCGGGATGGGCGTCAAGCAGGTCAGCTCCTCGCTCGAGTCCTCGCTCGGGCCGATCGCCGGCATCATCCTCATCGTCGCGGCCGGCGGCGGTTTCAAGCAGACCCTCGTCGACACCGGCATCGGCCAGCTCGTCGCCAACTGGATCTCGGGCAGCGGCCTCTCGGTGCTCCTGCTCGCCTGGCTCGTCGCGGTGCTCATCCGCCTCGCCACGGGTTCGGCCACGGTGGCCACCGTCACGGCCTCGGGGATCCTCGCGCCGCTCGCCGCAGGCATGTCCACCAACGAGGTCTCCCTCATGGTCCTCGCCATCGGCGCCGGCTCGGTCTTCTTCTCGCACGTCAACGACGCCGGCTTCTGGCTGGTCAAGGAGTTCTTCGGCCTCAAGGTCGGACAGACGATCAAGTCGTGGTCGCTCATGGAGACGGTGCTCTCGGTCACCGGCCTCGTGTTCGTGCTGCTGCTCAACCTCGTCGTCTAGTCTCCAAGTCCCCACCCCCACCCGTCGAAAGGCCATCTTTCGCCGCTGTGTGCAGGTCGAGAGGCCAGTTCTCGTCACGAGAGCTGGCCTCTCGACGTGTCAGGGCCGGCACGAGTTGGCCTTTCGACGTTGGCGGGGCGGCAAGACGTGGCCTCTCGACGGTTGGTCAGGGCTTGGGGATCTCGAAGAAGCCGGCGATCCTCCTCGCGAGTGCGAGGTCACCCGTGGCCTTGATCCGCCCGGTCATGAACATCATGGTCGGGTTGCCCCGCCGGGTGACGACCTTGGTGAAGTCGACGGGCGCCATCGTCAGGGACACCGTCGGCTCGCCGTCGTGACCGGGCGTGCAGGTGCACGTCCCGTCGGCGAGACGCACGGTCCAGTCGTCCGTGCCGCCCTCGGGTCGCCCGGTGATGCTCCAGTGGGTCGTGGCGGTCACCCCACGCGCCCGGTCGGGGCGGAAGAGCCCGGGCATGCGCCGGAAGATCGCCTCGATGATCAGTCCCCGGTTGGGGCTCGCCATCACCTGGTCGACCTGCTTGTCGGACATCCGCCTGACGATGCGCACGAACTCGGCCGGCTCGACCGCGGCGATCTGGTCGGGACTCGCGGTGCTGAAGTCGACGCCGGACACCGCCGCCTCACTCCACGTCCAGGAACCAGCCCGTCACCATCCCGGCGGGGCGGGCGGGCTCGATGTAGTGCTCCCACGAGAAGGCCACGGTGAACATCTCGACCGGCATCTCGAGGATCGACCGCGCGTCGGACTGGCTGGCGTGCGCCTTGAGCGCCGAGCGCTTGACCTCGATGAACTCGCTGACGTCGCAGGCCCAGTGCAGCTCGCTCTCGAGGCTGCCGAGCGGGTTGCCGTCGTCCATCGGCTGGGTCGGGTCCCACTCCCCCACGTCGGCGCCCGCCGCGAGCGCCACCTGGTGCGAGCGGATCATCGCGTCGCGGTTCATCGACGCCTCGAGGTAGCGGGGCGTCCCGGCGAGCTGCGCCGCACGCTTGGTCACGGCGTGCACCTTGACGTGGTCGGGGTGGCCGTAGCCGCCGTGCCAGTCGTAGCCGACGACGACGTCGGCCTGCTCCTCCTGCAGGATGGCCGCGAGGCGTTGCGCGGCCTCCTCGGTGTCGGCCCGAGCGAAGCTGGCCTCGTGGTCGTTCTGCGCCCAGCCGGTCATGCCGGAGTCGGCGTAGCCGAGGAACTCGACCCGGTGCGTGCCGATCAGGGCGTTGGACGCCGCCGCCTCGGCGCGGCGCCGGTCGACCACGGTCTCGCCCTCGGCGAGGTCGTCGGGCGCGTCTCCGTGGTCGCCGTTGGTGGCGACGACGAGGACGACCCGGTGGCCCTCACTGACGGCGCGCGCCATGGAGCCGGCCGACTGCGAGGCCTCGTCGTCGGGGTGGGCGTGGACGAACACGAGCGTTGACATGCCCACAGCCTCTCACCGGGAGCCGACGCTCGCGTCACCCCTGGCGACGGGCAGGGTGTAGACCACGAAGCCCTCGAACGTCGCGAGCTCGTCGTAGAGCCGCCGGGCCACGGCGTTGGACTCGTGGGTCTGCCAGTAGACGCTGCCGCAGCCGTGCTCCCGGGCCCAGTCGCGCACCGCCGCGATGAGGGCACTGGCGACGCCGCGACCGCGAACGTCGGGGTCGGTGAAGAGGTCCTCGAGGTAGCACAGGTCCGGCTCGCTCGAGCTGGGGTGGACGAGGAAGTGCGCGATCCCCACGAGCCGACCGTCGAGCCACGCGCCACGACCGTGCAGCCTTGCGCCAGAGGCGATCTCGCGCCACGCCCTGTCGTATGCCGCATCGTCGAGGGCGCGCCCGTAGAAGTCGATGTACGCCCGGAAGAGCTGCTCCCACCGCTCCCGGTCGCCTGGCCCCAGAGGTCGCGTCTCGATCACGGGCCGACGCTAGCGCGAGGGAGCGTATGCCGGGAGGGCAACCACCCGGCATACGCCACCCGTCGCTCGAGCTCGGGGACGTCAGGCCTTCTTGGCCGTCGCCTTCTTCGTCGTGCGCTTGGCGGTGGACTTCGCCGTCTTCTTCGCCGTCTTCTTCACGGCGCGCTTGCGGGTGGTCGGGCCCTTGGCGCGCTTCTCGGCGAGCAGCTCGTAGCCGCGCTCCGGCGTGATGGAGGCCGGGTCGTCGTCCTTGCGCAGCGTCGCGTTCGTCTCGCCGTCGGTGACGTACGGGCCGAAGCGGCCGTCCTTGACGACGACCGGCTTGCCGCTGACCGGGTCGGCGCCGAGCTCCTTGAGCGGCGGCGCTGCTGCTGCGCGGCCACGCTGCTTGGGCTGCGCGTAGATCGCGAGCGCCTCCTCGAGCGTGATGTCGAACAGCTGCGACTCGGAGGCCAGGGTCCGCGAGTCCGTGCCCTTCTTCAGGTAGGGCCCGTAGCGGCCGTTCTGGGCCGTGATCTCGACGCCCTCGGCGTCGGTGCCGACGACGCGCGGCAGGGAGAGCAGCTTCAGCGCCGTCTCGAGGTCGATCGTCGCGAGCTCCATGTCCTTGAAGAGCGAGGCCGTGCGGGGCTTGGCCTTGGCGGCCTTGCGCGCCTTGGGCTTGTCGCCGGCAGCAGCCGCGTCGTCGTCCTCGATGACCTCGGTGACGTAGGGCCCGTAGCGCCCGGCCCGGGCGACGATCTCGCGCCCGGTCTCGGGGTCGCGGCCGAGCACCTTGCCGTCGTCGGCGGCGACCTCGAGGAGCTCACGGGCCTTCTCGGGCGTCATCTCGTCGGGCGCCACGTCGTCGGTGATCGTGGCCCGGCGCGGCGTGCCGGAGACCTGCGCCCCGTCGGCGACCTCACCCGTCGCGAGGTCGACCCCCGCGGGGACGACCTCCTCGACGTAGGGCCCGTAGCGGCCGACGCGGACGACCATGCCGTCGCCGATCGGGATCGTGCTGATCTCCTTGGCGTCGATCTCGCCGAGGTCCTCGACGAGCGACTTCAGGCCGGCCCCGGTCGTGGCCTCCTCGCCGAAGTAGAAGCGCTTGAGCCAGTCGATCCGCCGCTCGTCGCCGTTGGCGATGCGGTCGAGGTCCTCCTCCATCGAGGCGGTGAACTCGTAGTCGACGAGGTTGCCGAAGTGCTCCTCGAGCAGCCGGGTCACGGCGAACGCGAGCCATGTCGGCACGAGCGCCTGGCCCTTGTTGAAGACGTAGCCGCGGTCCTGGATCGTGCCGATCGTCGCGGCATAGGTGGAGGGTCGGCCGATGCCGCGCTCCTCCATCGCCTTGACGAGGGTGGCCTCGGTGTAGCGGGCAGGCGGGCTCGTCTCGTGCCCGTCGGCCTCGGCCCGCACGACCTCGAGCGCGACCCCGGCCGAGAGCTTCGGCAGGCGGCGCTCCTCGGCGGCGGCGTCGGCCTTGGCGGTGGCCTCGTCGTCGCGGCCCTCCTCGTACGCGGCGAGGAAGCCCTTGAAGGTGATGACGGTGCCGCTCGCGCTGAACTCGACGGACTGCGCGCCCTCGACCGCCGTGTCGACGGCGAGCTTGACGGTCGCGGTGGAGCCGCGGGCGTCGGCCATCTGCGAGGCGACGGTGCGCTTCCAGATCAGCTCGTAGAGGGCGAACTCCTCGCCGCGCAGCTCGCCGGCCACCTGAGCCGGGGAGCGGAAGCGGTCACCGGCGGGCCGGATGGCCTCGTGGGCCTCCTGCGCGTTCTTGACCTTCTTCTCGTAGCGGCGCGGGCTGTCCGGGACGTACTCGGCGCCGTAGAGGTCGCGGGCCTGGCTGCGGGCGGCCGTCGTCGCCGCGTCCGACAGCGTCGTGCTGTCGGTACGCATGTAGGTGATGTAGCCGTTCTCGTAGAGACGCTGCGCCACGCGCATCGCGTTCTTCGACGACATCCGCAGCTTGCGCGACGCCTCCTGCTGGAGGGTCGAGGTCGTGAAGGGGGCCGACGGGCGGCGGGTGTAGGGCTTCTCCTGGACGTCGGTGACGCGGGCCCGGAGCGGGAGGCAGGCCTCGGCGATCCGCGTGGCGAGCGCCTCGTCGAGGTGGACGACGCCCTTGCCGGTCAGGCGGCCGTCGTCGGCGAAGTCCCGGCCGGAGGCGACGCGGACGCCGTCGACCGAGGAGAGCCGGGCGGTGAACTGCTGGGCGGCACCCTCCGGCGTGAACTCGCCCTCGACGTCCCAGTAGGAGGAGCGGACGAAGGCCATGCGCTCGCGCTCGCGCTCGACGACCATGCGGGTCGCGACGGACTGCACGCGGCCGGCCGACAGGCCCTGGCGGACCTTGCGCCACAGCACCGGGCTGACCTCGTAGCCGTAGAGGCGGTCGAGGATGCGGCGGGTCTCCTGGGCGTCGACCATCGCGGTGTCGATCTCGCGGGTGTCGTTGACGGCTCGCTGGATCGCCTCGCGGGTGATCTCGTGGAACACCATGCGCTTGACCGGGACCCGGGGCTTGAGCGCCTCGAGCAGGTGCCACGCGATGGCCTCGCCCTCGCGGTCCTCATCGGTGGCGAGGTAGAGCTCGCTGGCGTCCTTGAGCAGCCGCTTGAGCTCGGCGACCTTCTTCTTCTTGTCCGGGTCGACGACGTAGTAGGGGTCGAAGCCGTTGTCGACGTCCACGGCGAACTTGCCGTAGGGGCCCTTCTTCATGTCCGCCGGCAGCTCCGACGGGTTGGGCAGGTCACGGATGTGGCCGACCGAGGCCTCGACCTCGAAGTCGCCGCCGAGGTAGCCGGCGATGGTCTTCGCCTTGGCGGGCGACTCGACGATGACGAGCTTGCGGCCCTTGCCTGCGGCCATGGATGCACCTTCAACTTCCCGCATCTCACGTGCAGCGGATTCGTCGCTGCCTCGACGTGGACGCGGGACCGACCGTAACAGCACACGCGGCCCGGTCCAGCCACGCCTCCACCGAAGCGGGCGTATGCCGTCACTCCGCCGGGCCGGGAAGGGCGGCTCAGGCGACCGGCCAGTGGATCAGCGTGCGCCAGGTCGCGGGGTCGGGCTCGGCCTGGGGGTCACTGAGGTAGCTCTCCCACATGACCGGTCCGGGCTTCAGGCGCTCGGCGACCATCCACTGCTCGACCTGGCCGTACGTCTCTCCCATGGTGTCGTAGGGCCCGACGTGCACCGCCTCGACGGCGCGACCCCCCGGGAGCGCGCTCGCGGCGACCTCGCCCTCGGGCCGGGGCGACGTGGTGACGGGGAAGCCGACCTCGACGTCGACGGATCCCGTGGGGATGCCGTGGTAGAGGGCGAAGGGCGGCCCGGTGGGCGACAGGCCCTGCTTGCGCAACACGTTCCACGTCGCCCCGAAGGCCTTCTGGAAGAACGTCGGCAGCTCGGCGACCGGGACCTCGGCCCGCAGGACCGCAGTCGGCCTCTCCTCGGTCTCGACGATACGGATCTCGTTCGTGTCCTTCATGCTCCCAGCGTCTGCTGCGGGGCCACGGCTCGACAGGGCCGAAGGGCCCACCGCGGCACCGCACGTCCTGCGGAAGGGCAGCGGACGGCATACGTGCTCGGGGATCATGGGACTGACCGAGGCGTTCCCGTGATAGTTTATTGTTCAACCAGTTCGGAAGGAACCGCCCATGTCCGCCCCCGTCCTCTACCTCAGCCACGGCGCCCCGCCCCTCGCCGACGACGAGCGCTGGACGGCGGAGCTCTCCAGCTGGTCGAGCGAGCTGGCGAGACCCAAGGACGTACTGATGATCTCGGCGCACTGGGAGGACGCCCCGACGACGCTCGGCTCCACCACCGGGGCGCCCCTGACCTACGACTTCTGGGGCTTCCCGCAGAAGTACTACGAGGTCACCTACGACGCCCCGGCCGCACCGACGCTGGCCGACGACGTGACCAAGCTGCTCACCTGGCCCGGCCACTCGGTCCACCGAGACGAGGCTCGCGGCCTCGACCACGGCGCCTACGTGCCGCTCAAGGAGATGTTCCCCGAGGCCGACGTGCCGGTGCTGCAGATGTCGATGCCGACCCTCGACCCGCGCGGGCTCTTCGAGATCGGGCGACGCCTGGCACCGCTGCGCGAGCAGGGCACGATGATCGTCGGCTCCGGCTTCACCACGCACAACCTGCGCTGGTTCGACCCGCGTGCCGGTTCCGACGCCCTTCCCCCGAGGGCGAGCGCCGAGTTCGACCACTGGGCTCAGGAGGCCATGCGGGCCCAGGACCTCGACAGCCTGCTCGACTTCCTCGACAAGGCGCCCGCCGCCCACGAGGCGCACCCGCGCACCGAGCACTTCGCCCCGCTCTTCGTCACCCTCGGGGCCGCCTACGAGTCCGGCGGCCTCGACAACAAGAGCGTCATCGACGGTTTCTGGTTCGGCCTGAGCAAGCGCTCCTGGCAGTTCGGCTGAGACGGCTCGCCCTGTCCTGCGGGAACCCGCCCACCGCGTCGCCCGTTCAGCAGGTGTGGGCGCCCCACGAACGCGGCCGCGGCTCGGAATTCCCCCTGGCTCCGAGCCGCGGCCGCCCCTTCACCGGACGCCTTCACCGGCCGAGTTCACGCCCGAGCCGAGCAGGTCGCGAGGCGCCGGACGCGTCACGACGGAACCGGCCGCAAGGCCCACCCGTCGCAGGCGGGCGGCACGTAGAGTGGCCGTACGCCCGACGATCGCGCCGCCGGCGTGTGTCGTGCCGCGGAGGGTGCCGCGCACGCCACGTGCCTCGGCTCGGCGCCGGGTGAGGGACTTCGGGCGCGTCACCGACGCGGCCGGCACGCGAGGGAAGGACGCTCTCCACCATGACTGACCAGCCCGCTGCCCAGCAGGCGGCCGCCAACGCCGCTGCACCGGCCCAGGTCGCCCCCCTCGAGCCGCCCGCGGAGGCCTTCGTGCTCACCGCGCCGGCGCCGACCGCCCCGGTCGCCGAGACGGCCGCGCCCAGGATGGCCCCGGCCGTCCCCGAGGCGGCCCTGCCGGGGCTCGACGCCAAGGTCGACACCTACCTCGACTCGCTGACGAAGGTCGCCGCCCGGTCGCCGGAGTGGGAGGTCAAGGCCGCCGACGTGCGCAGCATGGGCACCGACGAGATCCGCTTCGCCGCGGAGTCGTCCAACCGGATGCTGCAGATGCCGGTCAAGGCGCTCAACGAGGGCAGCCTCTCCGGCAACTCGAAGGTGGGCCAGACCCTCCTCGACCTGCGCCGCACCGTCGAGGACCTCGACCCGGGCCAGGCCCAGGGGCCGAAGAAGTTCCTCGGGATGATCCCCTTCGGCGACCGCGTCACCGACTACTTCCGCAAGTACCAGTCGGCGCAGAGCCACCTCAACGGCATCCTGCACTCGCTGCAGTCCGGCCAGGACGAGCTCGTCAAGGACAACGTCGCGCTCAACCTCGAGAAGAAGAACCTCTGGCAGTCGATGGGCCGACTCAACCAGTACGTCTACGTCGCCGAGCGCCTCGACGCCCGCCTCGCCGCCCAGGTCGCGACCTACGAGGTGAGTGACCCCGAGCGGGCCAAGGCGCTGCGCGAGGACGTGCTCTTCTACGTCCGCCAGAAGCACCAGGACCTGCTGACCCAGCTCGCGGTGTCGATCCAGAACTACCTCGCGATCGACATCATCATCAAGAACAACATCGAGCTCATCAAGGGCGTCGACCGAGCCACCACGACGACCGTCTCGGCCCTGCGCACGGCCGTGATCGTCGCCCAGGCGCTCAACAACCAGCAGCTCGTGCTCGACCAGATCACGGCGCTCAACACGACGACCTCCGGCATCATCGAGCGCACGTCCGAGGCCCTCAAGCAGAACTCGGCCCGCATCCAGGAGCAGTCGGCGAGCGCGACGCTCTCGATCGAGTCGCTGCAGAAGGCGTTCGCCAACATCTACGAGACGATGGACGCCATCGACCAGTTCAAGGTCAGGGCCCTCGACAACATGGCGGCGACCATCGGCACGCTCGAGACCGAGGTCGCCAAGTCGCGCACCTACCTCGACCGCGTCGCCAAGCAGGACGAGCGCCGCGCCGACAACGTCGCGCCGGGGTTGCTGGACCTCGGGTCCGGTCGCTGAGCGGGGCCCTTCGCCATGAAGCCAGCACGAAGAACCGAAGGGGACAGACGCAGTGGGAATCCGGTCGTGGTTCGGGTTGGACCGGCCCGAAGCACCCGAGCCGGTGCGCTCGGGACCGCCCACCACCGAGCAGCTCCTGGGGGCGCTCGACGCGATCGAGCAGCAGGCCCGTGACGGCAAGGTGCCGGGGGTCGTCCTCTCACGGCTGCTGCGGGTGACGCGCATCGTGCGCCAGACCCTGCCGCGCCTGGACAACCTCGGCCTCGGCAGCAGCCAGGGCTTCAGCGTCATGGCCACCGTGACCGACTACCTCCCGGTGGCCATCGGCAACTACCTGCGCCTCCCGCGCGACTGGGCCGACACCCGCCCGATCGCGGCCGGCAAGAGCTCGGTCATGCTCCTCGTCGACCAGCTCGACCTGCTCGGCACGACGATGGACAAGGTCTACGACGCGGTGAACCGGGCCGACGCCGAGGCGATCATCGTGCACGGCGCGTTCCTCGAGGAGAAGTTCGGGCCCGCCTCCGCCGGAGGGGTGCTCGGGCTGGGTCCCGACCCCGTACGCGTGGCGCCGCCACCCGCGAACGGCGCCTCCACGTCGCCGGCACCGCTGACGCCACCGGAGTGATGCATGGAGGGGGACGCATGACCACGCAGGAGACTCGCCTCGCCGAGAGTCTCGAGCAGCTCACCGACGTCGCCGCGGAGGCCGGCCTCGACCCCGGCTCCGCCCGTGAGGAGGGCCTGCGGGTCGCTGCCGCCCTGGCCGAGGCCGTGCCCGGCGCGGCTCCCGCGTGGGCCGAGGTCGCCCACCCGGGCCTGACCGACCTCGGCCGCATCAACGAGGCCTTCTTCGACGCCGCCTCGAGCGGGCGGCGGTGGCGTGGCGCACCCACCGACCTGCTGCAGGCCCTCATCGACTCGCGGCACACGCTCGCCCTGGAGTACGCCGAGGCGCTGACCGAGGTGGCGTCCTCGGCGGTCATGCTCGGCGCGGCGCCGATCTGGGTCATCGCCAACGCGTCCGCCGCCTCGGGCGCCTACCTCGCCGCCGCGCGTATGCCGTCCGGCGGGCTGCCGGCCTACCCCGGGAACGGGTCCGGCGCCGACCACGGGCTCCTGGCCGGCATACCCGGCCTGGGCCTCGGGTCCCCCGACGCGATGCGTCCCACGCTCCCCGGCCCGATGAG
The DNA here is from genome assembly GCF_039531305.1 of Terrabacter lapilli. Lineage (NCBI taxonomy): Bacteria > Bacillati > Actinomycetota > Actinomycetes > Micrococcales > Intrasporangiaceae > Terrabacter > Terrabacter lapilli. The sequence goes on along the minus strand of NZ_BAAAPU010000011.1, from coordinate 341,311 downwards.
CCCGGCCGGCGTGGACGGCGCTGCGCCACAGGCTCCCTCGGCGGGAGCGCCGGCCGACGGCGCCGCCGCGACGGCTGCACCGGCCCAGCCGGCAGACCAGCGTCAGGCGCCGCCGCCCGAGCCGGAGAAGTCGGTCGAGGAGCTGCTGGCCGAGCTCGACGCCATGATCGGGCTCGAGCGCGTCAAGAAGGAGATCCACCGCCAGGTGGCCCTGCTGACCGTCGAGAAGCTGCGCACCGAGGCCGGCCTCAGGTCGCCGAAGATGAGCCGGCACCTGATCTTCGTCGGCAACCCCGGCACCGGCAAGACCACGGTCGCGCGCCTCGTCGGCGGCATCTACAAGGCGCTCGGGCTGCTGCCGCAGGGCCAGCTCGTCGAGGTCGACCGCAGCGAGCTCGTCGCCGGCTACGTCGGCCAGACCGCGATGAAGACCGCCGAGGTGTGCGCCAGGGCCACCGGCGGGGTGCTCTTCATCGACGAGGCGTACGCGCTCGCCGGCGACCAGTACGCCGAGGAGGCGGTCAACACCCTCGTCAAGGAGATGGAGGACCACCGCGAGGACCTCGTCGTCATCGTGGCCGGCTACCCCGACCCGATGGTCCGCTTCATCGCCCAGAACCCCGGCCTCGCCAGCCGCTTCACGACCACCATCGAGTTCGACGACTACACCGACGACGAGCTGCTCGAGATCCTCGACTCGATCGCCTCCGGGAGCGACTACGAGCTGACCGAGGAGGCGCAGCGCCGGGTGCGCCACCTGCTCGAGGCGACGCCGCGGGGGCCGTCGTTCGGCAACGGCCGCTTCGCGCGCAACCTCTTCGAGCAGGCCGTGGGCCGTCACGCGTGGCGCCTGCGCGACGCGACGGAGCCGACGCGCGACGAGCTGCGTCTGCTCACCGCAGACGACCTCGTCGAGCAGCCCGAGCAGGAGCCCGAGCAGCCCGAGCAGGAGCCCGGGCAGCAGGACGATCCGGACCACGACGACCAGACCGGCACGGATCAGGCGGCTCTCAGGGCAGAACCTGATGGTGGGGCGGCATCCGGTGAGGGAGTCTCGAAGGAGCAGCAGCACGCCAGCACGCCAGAGCCCGAGGACACCGCATGAGCGCACCGATGACCAACATCCCGGTCGCCGTCCCGGCGCGCACGTCCGGCCAGTCCTCCGGCCAGTCCTCGGGGCAGGGGTCGGGGCAGCCGTCCGGCCAGCCGGTGCGCACCATCGCCGGCAGCATCCCCACGGCGCGCAGCATCGCCGACCGGCTCCTGCACGGCACGCCCGGGAGGATGCGCCTCTTCGGCCTGCTCGGGGTCATCGCCGCCGTGCTCCTCGGCGCCGTCAGCGCCAACGCCCTCGTCGCCTCCCAGGCAGCCGTGGAGCGGGCCGCCAACAACACGGCTCAGGTCGTACGCGTCCAGTCCATTCACGTGGACCTGCTGCGTGCCGACGCGGTCGCGACCAACGCGTTCCTCGTCGGGGGTCTGGAGTCGCCGCAGTCCCGGGCGAAGTACGAGGCGGCCATGGGCCGCGTCGCCTCCGGGCTCGCGCAGGCCGCGGCGGCGCAGCCTGCCGACGGCAAGGCCCTCGGCGTGCTCGCCCAGCGGGTCCAGACGTACGCCGCCCTCGTCGAGCAGGCCCGCGCCAACAACCGGCTGGGCCTGCCGGTCGGCGCGCAGTACCTCACCCAGGCCAGCGCCGGCCTGCGCGCCGACGCGATCCCGATCGTCGAGCAGGTGGTGCAGGCCAACGAGGACCGGTCGGCCAAGGAGTTCGACCGCAGCAACTCGCGCCTGCAGCTGCTCGTCGGCGTCGTGTCCCTCCTGGGCCTGGTGGTCCTGGCGGTGTGGCTGGCCCGGCGCACCCACCGCTACCTCAACCCCTCGCTCACCGGGGCGATCGCGCTGCTCCTCGTCGCGCTGTTCGTGGCCGCGAGCCAGATCGGCGGGATCGCCTCCGCCACGAGCGAGGTGTCCAGCGGGTCCTACCAGCGTGCCGTCGCGCTCGCCGACGCCACGACCGCGGCCAACGACGCCCGGGCCAACGAGAGCCTGACCCTGATCCGGCGCGGCTCCGGGGCGGCCAACGAGAAGGCCTGGGTCGCCGACAGCAAGAAGGTGGACGACACCCTCCAGGGCGTCAACGACAGCGGTGACCTCCGGCAGCAGTGGCAGGCCTACGCCGACGCCCACGTCAAGGTCCGCTCACTCGACGACGGTGGACGCTGGGACGACGCCGTCAAGCTCTCGACCAGCACCGCCGCCGGTGGCGCGGCGCAGGCCTTCGACGCGTTCGACGTCGCCGTCACCGAGGCGCGCGACACCGCCGGCACGGACACCGTCTCCACGCTGCAGGGGGTCGGTGGGAGCACCACGCTCGTCGCCGTCCTCGTCGCGCTGGCGGGGCTCGTCGCCTCCTGGCTGATCGTCAGGGGCATCAGCCAGCGCCTGGAGGAGTACCGATGAGCGCCCTGGTCACCGCACTGCGACGGCGCCTCCCCGCCCTGGTCGCCGTGGCGGCCCTCGGGGCGCTCGCCGGGTGCTCCGGCGTGACGTATGCCGAGACGCCCCTGCCGCCCACCGCCCCGCCGTCGTCGTCGAGCGCCGCACCCCCTGCCCCGGCCCAGACCTGCGACAACGCCACGCAGTCCTATGCACCGCTGCCCAGCCTGCCGAGCCGCGGCCAGATCGACGACCCGACGATGCGCGACCGCATCATCAAGCGCGGCTACCTCGTCGTCGGGGTCTCGGCCGACACCTACCTGTTCGGGGCCCGCGACCCGTTCAGCGGCGGCATCACCGGCTTCGACATCGACATGGCCAGGACCGTCGCCAAGGCGATCTTCGGCGACCCGAACAAGGTGCAGCTGCGGGTCATCACCGCCGCTGACCGGCTGCCGCTGCTCGAGTCGCGCCAGGTCGACATGGTGGCCCGCAACATGTCGATGACCTGCGACCGCTGGCAGAAGATCGCCTTCTCGGCCGAGTACTACCGCTCCGGCCAGAAGGTGCTCGTCAGCAAGGCCCTCCCCGGCGCCAAGGACCTGTCCCTGGCCGACCTCAAGGGCCGTCGGGTCTGCGCGCCCGCAGGCACGACCTCCCTCGCCAAGCTCGAGCAGGTCAAGGGCCCCGTGGTCGTCACCGCACCGACCCACACGGCCTGCCTGGTGCTGCTCCAGCAGGGCAAGGCCGACGCCATCACCGGAGACGACACGGTGCTCGCCGGCCTCGCCGCGCAGGACCCCAACACGGTCGTCACGAGCGCCAAGGCGATCACCGTGGAGCCCTACGGCCTGGGCCTCAACAAGGCCGACGTCTACCTCGCCCGCTACGTCAACCGGGTCATCGCCGACCTCGAGGCGAGCGGCGAGTGGAAGAAGATCTACGACCGCTGGCTCGCCGGCCAGCTGGGGCCGGCACCCGCCCCGCCGACGCCGGTGTACGGGCGATGAGCGCCGTCGCGCAGGGCCTGCCCGACCCGGGGACCGTCGCGCCGACGGCCCCCGGGCGTCTCGGGGTGCCCGTCCAGGCAGCCGAGGCGCAGACCTACCTGAACGCGCTGCGGGAGTGGGTCGCCCAGCGCCGCGCCGACCTCGGCGAGGTCGACCGTGCCGTGCTCAAGCTGTCGCCGGCCGAGCAGGTGGCGATCACCAACGACCTGACCGTCGCGCTCACCTTCTGGAAGGCGGTCAGCGACCGGCTGACGCTGCTCGAGACGACGTTCGACGGCGGCCGCGTCGGCCCCGTCGAGGCGGAGCGCCTCTCGACCCTCATCCACGGGCGGCTCGACTCCAACACCACCGAGCACCTGTCGCTGCCCTCGAGCGGGTCGCTCGCGGTCAGCCTGCCCGAGGCCTGCCGGCTGCTCGACTCGCTGACCCGCACGCTGCAGGCGCGCGCCTCGCTCGCCCCGGGCGCCGCCGAGGCGACCCAGCGCATCACCCTCGTCCGGGCCGGCCTCGAGCGCACCCGCGACCAGGTCCCCCTGGTCCCGGACGGCCCGCAGCGCGACGAGGCGGCCGAGAAGCTGGCCCGGCTCGACCGGCGCATGGCGGACCTCCTCGAGCGCGCCCGCCGCGGCGCCGACGTCGGCGGCATCATCGGCCCGCTCGAGATCGACGTCGCCGTGCTCGAGCGCGACCTCATCGTCGCCGCCGCCGAACGCGCCTCCGCCGCGCGCAGCCGGGTGCGCACCCAGCAGCAGGTCGAGGAGCTCGACGCGCGCGCCGCCGCGATCCGTGCCCTGGAGCGGGCCTGCCTCGAGGCCATCACCCCCGCCCCGCACCTGGCCATCCCTAACGTCCGCGCGCTGGGACCGGTGCCGCAGGCGGCGGCCGAGCTCACGGCATACCGCGCCCGGCTCGAGCGGGTGTCGCGGGCGCTCGACCTCGCACACGAGACGTATGCCGCCGGGCTGGCCGAGCGCGACGAGGTCGTGGGGCTCGTCGGCGCCGTGGGCGCCATGGCCGCGTCCGCCTCGCTCGACCCCGACGCGGAGGGGGACATCGCCGAGCTGCGGCGCCGGCTCGACGAGATCCTCGCGGCCCGGCCGATGCCGATCCTCCGTGCCCGCGCCCTCGCCGCGGCCTTCTCCTCCTACGTCGACACGGCCACGCGGCCTCAGCCGGGTGCCGGGCGCCCGGCCACCCGCACGCCCGCGACCCGACCCGTTAGGCCCCGCCCATGAACTGCACGCAGCCGGGCTGCACCGGCACCATCATCGACGGCTACTGCGACCTGTGCGGGATGGCCGCCGGCTCGAGCCCGGTGCCGCCCCCCGTCGCCGTCCCCTCGATCCCCGAGGGCGGCGCGTGCCAGCAGCCGGGGTGCACCGGCGTGATCGAGGCCGGCTACTGCAACGTGTGCGGCACCCCCGCCGACCAGCTCGACGCCGCGGCGTATGCCGCCGCCACCCCGGCACCGAGCGCCTCCGCACCCGTGTCCGCCAACGGTGCGGCGAGCGCCCCCGCCGGCGTCGGCCCGGAGATGTCCACGCGCTCGGCCGCCTCGAGCAACGTCGCGTCGGCAGCCTTGGGCTCCAAGCGGGCCCGCGAGTCCGGGTCGGTCGCGACCCGTCGCACCGGAGGCTCCCAGCGGCTGCGCGCTGCGCGGCTCGGCGGCGGCATCACCACGGTGCGCCCGGCGCCCGAGATCGACGCCGAGAAGGCGCTGCTGACCAACCCGACCGTGCCCGAGAACAAGCGCTACTGCCCCAAGTGCGGCGAGCCGGTGGGCCGGGGGCGCGACGGCAGGCCGGGGCGCACCACCGGCTTCTGCCCGAAGTGCCGCCAGCCGTTCTCCTTCGACCCCAAGCTCAAGGCGGGCGACCTCGTCGCGGGCCAGTACGAGGTCGCCGGTTGCCTCGCCCACGGCGGCCTCGGCTGGATCTACCTCGCGCGCGACAAGAACGTCTCGGACCGCTGGGTGGTGCTCAAGGGCCTGCTCAACTCCGCCGACCCCGACGCCCTCGCGGCCGCCATCGCCGAGCAGCGCTTCCTCGCCCAGGTGTCCCACCCGAGCATCGTCGAGATCTACAACTTCGTCACCCACGACGACGCCGGCTACATCGTCATGGAGTACGTCGGCGGCACGTCGCTGAAGTCGATCCTCAAGCAGCGCCTGCAGGCCGCCGGCAAGTACGACCCGCTGCCCGTCGACCAGGCCCTGGCCTACATCCTCGAGATCCTCCCGGCCTTCCAGTACCTCCACGACCTGGGCCTCGTGTTCTGCGACTTCAAGCCCGACAACGTCATCCAGGTCGGCGACGAGGTCAAGCTCATCGACCTCGGCGGCGTGCGGCGGGTCGACGACGAGGACTCTGCGATCTTCGGCACGGTGGGCTACCAGGCGCCCGAGGTGGCCGAGCTCGGTGTCTCCCCCGCCTCCGACATCTACACGATCGGGCGCACCCTCGTCGTGCTGACGATGGAGTTCCGCGGCTACCAGACGACCTACCTCAACACCCTGCCCGCCCAGGACACCGTCCCGGTCTTCCAGCGCTACGACTCCTTCTACCGCCTCGTGGCCAAGGCGTGCGCCCCCAACCGCGACGACCGGTTCGTCTCGGCCGACGAGCTGCGCTCCCAGATGGTCGGGGTGCTGCGCGAGGTCGTGGCCCAGGACCGCGGCACGGGCGCGGCCACCTCGACGGTCAGCTCGCTGCTCTTCGACGTGCCGACACCCGGGGTCGCCCCCGACGACTGGCGCAACCTCCCGTCGCTGCGCCGGGACCCGCACGACCCGCAGACGGGCTGGCTCACCACGGTGTCCGGCACCCCGACCGAGCGGCTCGCGACGCTCGAGCGGTCGGCCGTGCGCACCACCGAGGTCCTGCTCGAGCTGGCCCGCACGTCCCTCGACGCGGGCCGGCGCGATGTCGCCGACGCGACCGCGGGCGAGCTGCTGACCGCCGACCCGTGGGAGTGGCGTGCCGTGTGGGTCCAGGGCCTCATCGCCCTCGACCGCGGTGACGCCCGGGCCGCCCAGGCCGCCTTCAACGCCGTCTACGGCCAGGTCCCCGGCGAGCTGGCCCCGAAGCTGGCGCTGGCCCACGCGTCCGAGCAGGCCGGCGACGACGCCGTCGCCGAGAACCTCTACGTCGCGTGCGCGCGCACCGACGCGACGTACGTCCCGATGGCCGCCTTCGGCCTGGCCCGCATCCGGGCGGCACGCTCCGACGTCGACGGCGCCGTGGCGGCCTTCCGCCTCGTGCCGGTGCAGTCGAGCGCCTACCGCACCGCCCGCGCGGGACTCGCCGAGCTGCTCGCGCGTGCCAACCGCGGGCTGCCCGACCTGGCCGAGGCGCTGCGCACCCTCGACGACACCTCCCTGTCGGCGCGCCGACGCGCCGAGCTCACGACGCTGATCTACCGTGAGGCGCTCGAGACGGTGCAGAAGAGCGGCAACAAGGCCGACATCCGCATCGGCGAGCACAAGGGCACTCCGAACGGCCTGCGCGTCGGTCTGGAGCAGGCACTGCGCGAGCTCGCCCGGCGCACCCCCGACCTGTCAGCCCGCGTTCCCCTCGTCGACGAGGCCAACGCCATCCGACCCTGGAGCCTCTGGTGACCGACTTCCCGACAGCCGGAGAGCCGCAGCCCGCTCCCGTCTCCACCTTCGAGCCCGAAGCCGGCATGGACGGCAGCCGCGCCGGAAGCACCGACGGACCGTCCCGCAGGTGCCCGGTCTGCGGCACGGACAACCCCGCCGACTCGAGCTTCTGCGAGGCCTGCGGCGCCGACCTCGTGGTCACGGCCCGGGCCGCGACAGCGCCTGCGGACGGGGCGGCCGCCGCCTCCGACGGTCCCGTGATGGCCTCCTCCGCCACGCCTCAGACCGCCCCGGCCGGGGAGGAGTCGCCCCTCGACGTCGGCTGGACCGGTCCGGTGCCGTCGGCGCCGGAGGCGCCGATCGACGACGAGCTCGTCTGTCACGCCTGCGGGCAGGGTCGCATCGTCGACGGCTACTGCGACAACTGCGGCACACCCCCGCCGGACCCTCGCGACCACTTCACCGAGTCGCCCGCGGCCTGGGTCGGCGGCGTCTGCGACATCGGGCGGCGCCACTCGCGCAACGAGGACGCCATGTCGCTCAGTGCCACCGAGGCGCCCGGCTCGCGAGCCGTCCTCGTCGTGTGCGACGGCGTCTCGATGGCCTCCGACTCGCACATCGCCTCCCTCGCCGCCGCCAAGGAGGCCCGGGCCGTCCTCGACCAGCCCTTCCCCCGCGGGGCCGGCACGCCCGACGCCTGGGCTGCCGCCGCGCGCCGGGCCCTCACGACCGCCGTCACCCGGGCCAACGAGGCCGTCGTCGCCGCAGTCGTCGAGGACGTGCCCAACCCGCCGTCGTGCACCTTTGCCTCCGCCGTCGTCGAGGACGACGTCATCGTGGCGGGCAACGTCGGCGACAGCCGCGTCTACTGGCTGCCCGACGCCGCCCACGAGCCGGCGCTGCAGCTCGGCCGGGACGACTCGTTCGCCCAGGAGCAGATGTCGGCGGGCGTCCCGCGCCTCGAGGCCGAGCACGGTCCGCACGCGCACTCGATCACCCGCTGGCTGGGCCGCGACGCGCCCGACGACCTCACGCCGCACCTGACCACGGTCACGGCGAGCGCCGGCTGGCTCATGGTCTGCTCCGACGGGCTGTGGAACTACTGCTCCGAGGCCGAGGACCTGCGCACGCTGCTGCACGGCCTCGCCGCGGGTACGGACGACCCGACGCCGGCCGCGATCGCGCAGGCCCTGGTCGACTTCGCCAACGAGCAGGGAGGACGCGACAACATCACGGTTGCCCTTGCCAGACTGGCTGGACGAGGATCGACCACGACGAGCGAGCCGGCCGAGACGACGGCGCCGGTGGAAGGGGACCCGAGCCATGGCTGACTTCACCGCAGAGGTGTTCCAGAACGAGTTCCTCCCCGACGGGGGCACCGACGTGCACGCCATCGTGCGCGTCACCTCGACCGGCGCCTCCGCGGGCAGCGGCGGCGGTGCGCTCGCCGACCCCGGTTCGGCCGCCGAGGTCATCCTCATCGACACGTCCGGGTCGATGGGCCGGCGCGGGGTCGCAGCCGCCGGCGAGGCGGCCAAGGCCGCCCTGGCCGAGATCGTCGACGGCACGCTCTTCTCGATCGTGGCCGGCAACGGCACCGCCCAGATCGTCTACCCCTACAGCCACCAGGGCGCGCTCGTGCCCATGTCGTCCCACACCCGGGGCGAGGCCAACCGCGCCATCGAGGGCCTGCGCGCCAACGGCGGCACGGCGATGGGCACCTGGCTCACCCTCGCCCGCCAGATCTTCGAGACGGTGCCGCACGTGACCAAGCGGCACGCGATCCTGCTCACCGACGGCGTCAACGAGGGCGAGACGCCGCAGTCGCTGCAGGCGGCCGTCCGCAGCTGCGTCGGGGTCTTCCAGTGCGACTGCCGCGGCGTCGGCGACCAGTGGCGGGTCGACGAGGTGCGCGGCATCGCCTCCTCGCTCCTCGGCAGCGTCGACCTCATTCCGGCGCCCGAGGAGATGGCCGCCGAGTTCAAGGCGATGATGCGCGCCTCGATGTCGCGCGGGGTCGCCAGCTCCGAGCTGCGGGTCTGGGTGCCCCAGGGCGCCGAGCTGCTCTTCGTCAAGCAGGTCTCCCCCACCCTCGAGGACCTCACCCCCCGCCGTATGCCGATCAACGCGCTCACCGGTGCCTACCCCACGGGCGCCTGGGCCGACGAGAGCCGCGACTACCACGTCGCCGTACGCCTGCCGGCCCGCACGCTGGGGCAGGAGCAGCTCGCCGCGCGCGTGCAGCTCTCCCTCGGCGGCGACCCCGTGGCCCAGGGGCTCGTCAAGGCCAAGTGGAGCAACGACGACTCGCTGACCACGCGCATCGACCCGGCGGTCGCGGCCTACACCGGTCAGGCTGAGCTCGCGACGACCATCCAGGAGGGCCTCGCGGCCAAGGCCGCCGGGCAGGACGACATCGCCACCGCCAAGCTGGGCCGGGCCGTGCAGCTCGCCGGCCTGACCGGCAACGACGAGATGACGACGCGCCTGAAGAAGGTCGTCGACATCGACGACGTCGACACCGGGACGGTGCGCCTCAAGAAGGGGGCCTCCAAGATCGACGAGATGTCGCTCGACACGGCCTCGACCAAGACCAGTCGGGTGCGTCGATGAGCGCCGTCTGTCCCAACGGGCACACCTCCGAGGCCGAGGACTACTGCGACACCTGCGGTTCGCCCATCGACCTGGCCGCCCAGCCGGCGACCAGTGCCGCCGCGGCCGGACAGGCTGCAGCGGCGGGCGCCGGCCAGGCGGTCGGCGCCGCCCCGTCGTCGAGCCGCTCGTCGCTCGACCTCGGCCCCGCCGCCTCGCCTGACGCCGGTGCGGGCTCGGGCCTCGGCACGGAGGAGAAGCCGGCCGCTCCCGCGGCGCTCGAGTGCCCCAACTGCGGGACCGAGAACCCCGACGGCGCCCTCTTCTGCGAGGCCTGCGGCTACGACTTCACCACCGGGGCGATGCCCCGCGACCCGTCCGCCACCCCGGGCGAGCTGGCCGACACCGAGCCGCACGAGCCGACCGGGTCCGGGGAGCTCCCGGCAGCCACGGGCGCGCCGGGCGCTGCCCCGGGACTGGTGCCGTCGGCGGCCTCGGTCGCCTCCGGCGGCCCAGGTGTGCAGGCACCCGGGGGCACGGCGGGCGGCGAGTCGACCGAGCCGTTCGAGTGGCTCGCGGAGGTGTGGGTCGACCCCGACTGGTACCAGACCCAGGAGGCGGAGGACCCGTGCCCGTCCCCCGGGCTGCCGACCATCATGCCGCTGCGCCACCGCAGCGTCCTGCTCGGCCGGGTCTCGACGAGCAAGAACACCCACCCCGAGATCGACCTCTCGTCCGACCCCGGCGTGAGCCGCCGGCACGCGCAGCTGACGACCGACGGCACCCGCTGGTTCGTCGAGGACCTCGGCAGCTCCAACGGCACCTACGTCGGACCGGCCGCAGGCCCGTTGCCCGACACCGCCATCGCGGTCGGGCCCCGGACCGAGCTCGGCGACGACGACCGGCTCTACGTCGGAGCCTGGACCCGCGTCGTCGTGCGGCGAGCCACTCCCGACGAGGTCGAGGCCTACGCCTGAGCCTCGCGGGCACCAGTGCCCACCCGACCCGGCCCCCTCCACCGGCGCCGGGTGGGCACCCCACGAGACGCGACGGCATACGTCGGCGGGAGCGCACCCACCCGAGGGCGTCCTCGCTGGGAGGTCGCGGGAGCGCTGGCGGCTGCCGCACCCGAGACCTAGGGTGTGCCTCGTGAGCGAGCGCCTCCTCCCCCCCGGTGTCGACGGCGGTGTCGACCTCGGTGTCGACCTCGGTGTCGACCTCGGTGTCGACCTCCGGGTCGACGAGCGCTCGCGGCTCGCCCTGACCGGTCGAGGTCTCGAGGCAAGGGCCGGGTAGATGTCGGCGCTGACCATCGGGCAGGTGGCCGAGCGGACCGGCGCGGCGCCGTCCGCCCTGCGCTACTGGGAGGAGCTGGGCCTGATCCGCGCGATCCGCACGGCGGGCAACCAGCGACGCTACGAGCGCGCCACGCTGCGCCGCGTCGCCTTCATCCGGGCGGCCCAGCGGGTGGGCCTGACCCTCGACGAGATCGGCGCCGCCCTGGCGGGGCTGCCCGAGGAGCGCACGCCCACCGCGCGTGACTGGGCGCGCCTCTCACGGGCCTGGCGGGGGCGCCTCGACGAGCAGATCGGCCGCCTCGAGCGGCTCCGCGACCAGCTCGACTCGTGCATCGGCTGCGGCTGCCTCAGCCTGAGTGCGTGCGCCCTCAACAACCCGGACGACCGGCTCGCGGAGCGCGGCCCGGGCGCGGTGCTGCTCGACCCCTGACCCCCGCGGACGGGGTCGAGCAGCCCTTGCCGGGTCCGGGCCTCCGGGTCAGTCGGTGGCGTCCGACGACACGGCGTTGTCGGGCACCGGGACACCGGGACCGCCCGTGGGACCGGGAGCACCGGCCCCCACCCCCGCCAGCTCGGGTATGCCGTCCGGGCCGCCGGGTGCCCCGGCCCCCTCGTCGAGGTCGGCTGCGGCACCTGCGAACTGGGCGGCATACAGCGTGGCGTAGGCGCCTCCGGCGGCGAGCAGCTCGGCGTGCGAGCCCTTCTCGACGATGCGGCCGTCCTCCATGACGAGGATGAGGTCGGCGTCGCGGATCGTCGACAGCCGGTGCGCGATGACGAAGCTCGTCCGGTCGGACCGCAGCGCGGCCATGGCCTTCTGGACGAGCAGCTCGGTGCGCGTGTCGACCGAGCTGGTCGCCTCGTCGAGGATGAGCAGCGCCGGGTCGGAGAGGAACGCGCGCGCGATGGTGACGAGCTGCTTCTCGCCCGCCGAGATGTTGGAGGCCTCGTCGTCGAGCACGGTGTCGTAGCCGTCGGGCAGCGAGTGCACGAACCGGTCGACGAACGTCGCCTTCGCGGCCGCCACGACCTCCTCGTCGCTGGCCCCCGGGCGGCCGTAGGCGATGTTGTCGCGGATCGTGCCACCGAAGAGCCAGGTGTCCTGCAGCACCATGCCGATGCGAGCGCGCAGGTCGTGGCGCGTCAGGTCCCTGATGTCGACACCGTCGAGCGTGATGCGGCCGCCGTCGAGCTCGTAGAACCGCATGATGAGGTTGACGAGCGTGGTCTTGCCGGCGCCGGTGGGCCCGACGATCGCGACCGTCTGCCCGGGCCGCACCGACAGGTCGAGGTCCTCGATGAGCGGCTTGTCGGGGGTGTAGGAGAACGACACGCCCTCGAACGCCACGCCACCGTGGGGATCCTCGATGCGGGCCGGCGACGAGCCGTCGGGCTGCTGCTCCTCGGCGTCGAGCACCTCGAAGACGCGCTCGGCCGAGGCCACCCCCGACTGCAGGACGTTGGCCATCGAGGCGACCTGGGTCAGCGGCTGCGTGAACTGGCGGGAGTACTGGATGAACGCCTGCACGTCACCGAGGGTCATCGTCCCCGAGGCCACCCGAAGGCCGCCGACGACCGCGATGGTGACGTAGTTGAGGTTCCCGACGAACATCATGACCGGCATGATGATGCCGCTGATGAACTGGGCGCCGAACGAGGCCTCGAACAGCTCGTCGTTCTTGGCCTTGAAGTTCGCCTCGGTCTCCTTCTGGTGGCCGTAGACCTTGACGAGGCCGTGGCCGGTGAAGGTCTCCTCCACGATGCCGTTGAGCTCGCCGGTGTTGCGCCACTGCTGGACGAACAGCTTCTGCGAGCGCTTGGCGATGAGCCCAGTGACGAGGATCGAGATCGGGATCGTGACGAGGGCCAGGAGCGCCAGGCCCCACGAGATGGAGAACATGATGACGATCACGACGACGACCGTCAGCAGCGAGTTGAGCAGCTGGGAGAGCGTCTGCTGCAGCGACTGGCCCACGTTGTCGATGTCGTTGGTGACGCGGCTCAGGACCTCGCCCCGCGGCTGGTTGTCGAAGTACGGCAGCGGGAGGCGGTTGAGCTTGGCCTCGACCTCCTGGCGCAGGTCGTACATCGTGCGCTGGAGGACGCCCTGCAGGATCCAGCCCTGCAGCCACATGAACAGCGACGCGGCGACGAAGAGCGAGACAACGAGCAGCAGCACGTGCGCCAAGGCGTCGAAGTCGATCCCCTTCCCGGGCACGAAGTCGACGTTGCCCAAGAGGTCGGCGTAGGTCGTCTGGCCGCGCGCGCGAAGGGCGTCGACGACCTGCTCCTTGGTGGTGCCCGGTGGCGCCTTGACGGTCTGCCCGACGACGCCGGCGAAGATGATGTCGGTGGCACGGCCGAGGATCTTGGGCCCGATCGAGCTCAGCACCACGCTGACGACGGCGAGCGCGAGCACGACGGTGACCTTGACCTGGTGCGGGCGCAGCCGGCCGAGCAGCCGCCTGGCCGACGGGCCGAAGTCGAGCGACTTCTCGCCCGGCTGGCCCATCTGCATGTGCGGCGGCCCGCCCCGGCGCGCAGGACCACGCCGGGCCTCTGCGGCCTTCTCCTCGGCTGTCTTGACTCCCTCGGCCATCAGGCCGCCTCCTCCGCGCTGCGCTGCGACTCGACGATCTCCCGGTAGGTCTCGCAGGAGTCGAGGAGCTGCTCATGGGTGCCCTGGCCGACGATGCGGCCGTCCTCGAGCACGATGATGTGGTCGGCGTCGACGATGGTCGAGACCCGCTGCGCGACGATGACGACCGTGCTGCGGGCGGTGACCGGGCGCAGGGCCCGGCGCAGCCGCGCGTCGGTGGACAGGTCGAGCGCGGAGAACGAGTCGTCGAACAGGTAGATGTCGGGATGCTTGACGACGGCCCGGGCGATGGCGAGGCGCTGGCGCTGGCCGCCCGAGACGTTGGTGCCTCCCTGGGCAATCGGCGCCTCGAGCCCGCCCATGGCCTCGACGAAGTCGCGCGCCTGCGCGATGCGCAGGGCGTCCCACAGCTCCTCGTCCGTGGCCTCCGGGTTGCCGTAGAGCAGGTTGCTCGCGACGGTCCCGGTGAACAGGTAGGGCTTCTGCGGCACGAGGCCGATCCGGCTCCAGAGGTCGTCGAGGGCGAGGTCGCGCACGTCGACCCCGCCGACCCGGACCCTCCCCGTGGACGCGTCGAACAGGCGTGGCACGAGCCCGAGCAGGGTCGTCTTGCCGGCACCGGTCGAGCCGATGATCGCGGTGGTGCGGCCCGGCTCGGCGCGGAAGCTGACGTCGTGGAGGACGGCGGCCTCGGCGCCCGGGTAGTGGAAGTCGACCCCGACCATCTCGAGCCCTGCCGAGACGGTGGGCAGCGTCAGCGGCTGGACGGACTCGACGACCGAGGACTCGGTGTCGAGCACCTGCTCCAGGCGGGTGGCCGACACCGAGGCCCGCGGGATCATCGTGGCCATGAAGGTCGCCATCATGACAGCCATGAGGATCTGCACGAGGTAGGCCAGGAACGCCGTGAGCTCCCCGATCTGCATGTCGCCGGAGGCGATGCGGTGCGCGCCGAACCACAGGACGGCGACGGTGGAGACGTTGAAGATCAACATGACGATCGGGAAGACGAGGGCCATGAGCCGCCCCACGTGGAGGCCGGCGTCGGTGAGCCGCCCGTTGGCCTCGGCGAACCGGGCCTCCTCGTGCTCCTCGCGCACGAACGCCCGCACGACGCGGATGCCGGTGATCTGCTCGCGCAGCACGCGGTTGACCCCGTCGAGCGAGGTCTGCATCCGGCCGAACCAGGGCAGCATCCGCGAGATGACGAGGCCGACACAGAGGCCGAGCAGCGGCACGGCGACTGCGACGAGCCACGCGAGCCCCACGTCCTCGCGCAGGGCCATGATGATGCCGCCGACCATCATGATCGGCGTGGTCACCATCAGGGCGAAGCCCATGAAGGCGACCATCTGCACCTGGGTGACGTCGTTGGTGTTGCGCGAGATGAGGGTCGGCGCTCCGAAGCGGGTCACCTCCTGCGCGGAGAAGCCGACGACCTTGCCGAAGACGTTGCCACGCAGGTCGCGGCCCATCCCCATGGCGACCTTGGCCGCGAGGTAGGTGGCGCTCACGGAGGCGGCGATCTGCACCACGCTGACGGCGAGCATGACGGCGCCGTGGCTGAGGATGAAGCCGGTGTCGCCCTTGGCCACGCCCTGGTCGATGATCTCGCCGTTCAGGCTAGGCAGGTAGAGCGAGGCCATCGTGCTGACCAGCTGCGCCAGCACGATGAGCACGATCTGGCCCCGGTAGGGGCTCAGGTGACTGCGGAGCAGCCGGATCAGCATGACGGTGCCTCTCGGTGCGTGGTGCGCGGGCGTGCGTCGCCAGGGAACGCTAGGGACTCACGTGGGGTGAGGGTCAACCGGTTTGTCACGGCCGGCCTCCCTCGTGGGGGTGCGGACGGCATACGACCCCGAAGAGGACCGTGTCGACGATCTCCTCGGGGGTGAGGGTGCGACCGTCGGCGATGCCGGGGTGGCTGCCCGAGAAGGTCAGCAGGCGGATGCGGTGCACGACGTCGGGACCCGGCACGACGAGGTGGTCCTCGTCGCGGACGAGCAGCTCGTTGATGGCGTCGAGCAGCGGCTGGTGGGCCGCGCCGTCCTCCTCCTCGTCGGCGTGCCCGCGCAGGTGCCGCCCGGCCGCGTAGCAGGCCTGGTGCGGACCGCGCCGGGGCGGCTCGGTGAGACCCAGGGCCCCCATGAGGCCGAACACCTCGGTGAAGCGCTGCTGCATGATGCGGGTGAAGTCGACGAGCCGGTCGCGCAGCGAGCCGTCCGGGTCGATGGCGGCGATGCGCCGGCGCACGGGAGCCGGGCAGAAGGCGGCCTGGACGGCCTCCTTCTCGAGGATCTCCTTGGTCGGGAAGACGCGGAAGATCGTGCCCTCCGCGACCCCGGCCTCCTGCGCGATCTCGCTCGTGGTCGGCTTGCGACCCTCGCGGTGGGCGAGCCGGACGAAGACGTCGATGAGCGCGTCCCGCCGGTCATCGGGGTCCATGGGGGCTGCGCGCCGCTGGACGGCTCGGGCCGCCTTGGGTGCGTCGAGGTGGGTGGGCACCCGACCATCATGAATGAGTGAGCACTCACTCACAAGCACTTTTCGGTGGGAGGTGCCTCGACGCGAGCGCCGGGGTCTAGACGAGCAGGCCGTCGGCCACGAGGTCGCGCAGCTGCGGGAGCACCTCCGCGCGCACGTCGGCCGGGTCGAGCTCCAGGACGGTGGCGATCGCCTCGAGGGCGGCGCGCGCCGTGAGCTCGCCGTCGGCGACCCCGAGGTATGCCGCCAGCAGGGTCCCGGCGCGTACGACGCGTCCCAGCCCGCCGCCCTGGCGCACGAGGATGACGCTCGGGTCCTCCGCGCCGGGCCGGCCATGGCGTTCCTCGGTGACGTCGGCGGCGCACGACCACGCGACGTCGAGCACCTCGTCGTCCGGGTGCTCGGCGAGCCAGGTGCGCGCCCGTAGCCCCGCGTCGACGGCAGGGCCCATCGGCGCTGCCACGGGGCCGTACGCCTCGTCGAGCGAGCGCCACGGCGGTCGGTCGGTCGCGGGACGCTGGAGGGTCACGACGCCGAAACCGACCCGCTCGACGTCGCGCGCGGCGAAGTCGCGCAGCCACGCCGCGTACATCCTCGAGTGGGCCTCGCTGCCCGGCTGGGCGCCGCCGTCACGGGCCCACAGCTCGGCGTACTCGGCGGGGTCCTGGGACTCGCGCTGTACGACCCACGCGTCGAGGGCCACGCCCTCACGGGCCTGCTCGTCGAGCCACTCGCCCCACACCTCGCGCCACGTGCGGCCGGCCGGGACCTCCCAGTTGCCGAGTAACTGCGCGATGCCGCCGGGCTCGAGCACCGCGCCGACCTGGCGCACGAGCGACCGGACGAGGGTGTCGCCGGCGCGGCCGCCGTCGCGGTACTCGTAGAGCGTGAGGTCCTCGTCGCGGGGCGTGATGACGAAGGGCGGGTTGCTCACGACGAGCGAGAACTGTTGTCCCGCAACGGGATCGAGCAGGTCCCCGGCGAGCAGGTCGAGCGGCGGCACGGCGTCGGGCCGGTCGGCCTCACGTCGCTCGGTGGCGGCGAGCGCGAGGTTGAAGGCGGCATACGCCAGCGCCCGCTGGGAGATGTCGGTGCCGACGATGAAGCCGGCGTGACCGGTCAGGTGCAGCGCCTGCACGCCGCAGCCGGTGCCGAGGTCGAGCGCGCGCTCGACGGGTCGGCGGACGGTCCAGGACGCGAGCGTGGTCGACGCGCCGCCGATGCCCAGGACGTGGTCGGCGCGCAGCGGGCCGCCGACGGCGAGCTCGGAGAGGTCGGAGGCGACCCACCAGTCGTGGGCGTCGTCGCCGTAGGGACGCAGGTCGCACGTGGCCACGGCCTGCCGGTCGCCGGCCGGCTGGGCTGCGCCGAAGCCGGCACGACCGCCCTCGAGGCGGACGAGCCCCAGGGCGACGGCGCCCTCGACCCCGAGCGTCGGCAGGACACCGGCGAGCGCGGCGGCCGCCACGGGACGGCCGAGGGTGAAGAGCCGGATCAGGACGCCGCAGGCGTCACCATGGCCGCCGGACAGGGTGGGCGGGGTGGGCGGCTCGGTCGCGAGGAGCGCGGGGAGCGGCTGCTCGCGGTGCAGGGCCGCCGAGGCCACCGGCCCCAGCCGTGCGGCGACGCCGTCGACGGTGAAGGCGGCCGCCGTGAGGTCCGCGCGCAGCAGCGCGAGGAGCCGCTCGTCGACGACGGGGGTGTCGCTCAGGACCCCTCGCCCGTGCCGTTCGAGCCGGCCGCGGCGTGGCCGGAGGCGAGCGCGGAGTCGAGGTCCGGGTGGATCTCGAAGACCTTGTCGAGGCCCGTGATGGCGAAGACCTTGAGGACGCGGTCGTCCTTGCCGACGAGCCGCATGGACCCGCCGCGGGTGCGGGTCAGCTTGAGCCGGCCCACGAGGACGCCGAGACCGGTGGAGTCGAGGAAGGTGACGTCGGTGAGGTCGACGACGAGGTTGGTGCGCCCGGCCTGGATCTGCTCGTCCAGCTTCTCGCGCACCACCGGCGCGGTGTAGACGTCGATCTCGCCGCCGAGGTGCACCACGGTCTGGTCGCCATGGTCGGCTCGGGTGATCGAGAGATCCACCGGTGCTCCCTTCCTGTGCCCACACTTGACTGATGGTTACGGGTGCGAGGTGGGTGCGGGCCTGTCCGGCAGCCGCCTCGCGAACTGCATGGACAACGATTCCACCTGCAATGCTGACCGCGGAGTAATATGCCCCCGCTCGACGGTTACCGTACCCCGAGGACATACGGTTGCTCCACATGAACGGGGAGCCAGCGCCCACGCGAACCGTGCCGGAGGACCTGCTCCGCACGCTCGTCGGCGACCGTCCCGGACGCCTCGTGCACGTCCACGAGGTGCCCGCGCGCCCGGCGGTGCACGCCGACTGGCCCGGGTGGGTCGACCCCACGCTGCTCGGCGCGCTGCTGGCATCCGGAGTCGAGGCGCCCTGGTCGCACCAGGTGGAGGTCGCGGAGGCCGCGCACGCCGGTCGGCACGTCGTCGTCAGCACCGGCACGGCCTCGGGCAAGAGCCTCGGCTACCACCTGCCGATCCTCACCGACCTGACCGCCGGCGCGAGCGCCCCGAACGGGCGCGGGGCCACCGCACTCTACCTCTCCCCCACCAAGGCGCTGGCCGCCGACCAGCTGAGCCGCATCGACCGCCTGGCCCTGCCGGCGGTGCGCCCGGCGACCTACGACGGCGACACCCCGGCCGACGAGCGCCGCTGGATCCGCGACCACGCCAACCTCGTCCTGACCAACCCCGACCTGCTGCACCACTCGCTCCTGCCGGGCCACGAGCGGTGGAGCTCCTTCCTGCGGGCGCTGCGCTACGTCGTCGTCGACGAGTGCCACGTCTACAAGGGCGTCTTCGGCGCGCACATGGCCGCGGTGCTGCGCCGGCTGCGGCGGGTCGCCGCCCGCTACCGCTCCGAGCCGACCTTCGTCTTCGCGTCCGCGACCGTGGCCGACCCGGAGGAGCACGCCTCGCGGCTCCTCGGTATGCCGGTGGCCCCGGTGACGCGGGACGGCTCGCCCCGCGCGCCGATGACCTTCGCCCTCTGGGAGCCGCCGCTGCTCGTCGACCAGAACGGTCAGCCGCAGCGGGTCAGCACGATCACCGAGACCGGCGAGCTGCTCGCCGGGTGCGTGCGCGAGCAGGTGCAGACGGTGGCGTTCGCGCGCTCGCGCGCCGGTGTCGAGGTGGTCGCGCGCATCGCCAAGGAGCGCGTGCCCGTCACCGACGAGGCACGGGTGGCCGCCTACCGGGGCGGCTACCTGCCCGAGGAACGGCGTGAGCTCGAGCAGTCCCTGCGCTCCAAGGAGCTGCTCGGCCTCGCGGCGACGAACGCGCTCGAGCTCGGGGTCGACGTCAGCGGGCTGGACGCCGTGCTGCTTGCCGGGTGGCCGGGCACGCTGTCGTCACTGTGGCAGCAGGCGGGTCGGGCCGGACGGTCGGGCGACCGGTCGCTGGCCGTGCTCGTCGCCGCCGACGACCCGCTCGACACCTTCGTCGTGCACCACCCCGAGGCGATCTTCGGCCGCGGCATCGAGGCGACGGTCGTCGACCCGGACAACCCGCACGTCCTGGCCCCGCACCTCGCCGCGGCCGCCGCCGAGCTGCCGGTCACCGAGGCGGACGTCGCGATCTTCGGAGCTCAGACGCGGGGCCTGCTCGACGCGCTCGTGGCCCGCGGCATCCTCAAGAAGCGGCCACGCGGATGGTTCTGGGGGCGCGAGGACCGGCCCGCCGACCACCTGTCGCTACGCGGCGCCGGCGAGCCGGTGCGCATCATCGAGACCCGCACCGGGCGGGTCGTCGGCACCGTCGACGACGCCGCTGCGCACTCGCAGGTCCACACCGGTGCAGTGCACCTGCACCAGGGCCAGTCGTGGGTGGTCACCGAGCTCGACCTGGACGACCACGCAGCCTTCGCCGTGCGCGGCGACCCCGGGTGGACCACGCAGGCGCAGTCGGTCAGCGACTTCCAGATCGTCCACGAGGTCGAGCACGAGGACTGGGGGCCGCTGCGCTGCTCCTTCGGCCACGTGACCGTGCGCAACCAGGTCACCTCGTTCCTGCGCCGGCTGCCCGGCGGCGAGGTGCTCGGCGAGCACCCGCTCGACCTGCCACCGCGGTCGCTCGCCACCAAGGCCGTCTGGTGGACGATGCCCGTCGAGGAGCTCGCGGCCGCCGGGGTGGCGGAGGACGGCATACCCGGGGCGGCCCATGCGGCCGAGCACGCGGCGATCGGGATGCTCCCGCTCTTCGCGACCGCCGACCGGTGGGACATCGGCGGGGTGTCCACGGCCCTGCACCCGGACACCGGCCTGCCGACGATCCTCATCTACGACGGACACCCCGGCGGGGCGGGGTTCGCCGAGCGCGGCTACCGCCGGATCCGCGCCTGGCTGGGCGCCACCCGCAATGCCATCGCCTCGTGCGAGTGCGCCACCGGCTGCCCCTCGTGCATCCAGTCACCGAAGTGCGGCAACGGCAACGAGCCGCTCGACAAGCAGGGCGCCGTCCGGCTGCTCGACCTCACGCTGCGGTCGGCCGGTCAGAGCCGCTGAGCCGCTGAGCCGCTGAGCCGTCGGTGGAGGCGGCCTGTCGGGCCTGGGTCGAGGCCAGAGTCTGAGACGGATCGGGCGGCGGCTGGACAGACTCTGGTCCATTTCCTCAAACTCCCACATGGAAAGTAGGAAACCCTCCTATCCTTCCGGTAGGAAAGCAGCCGCTCTCCAGGGCCCGTCGCTCCCTGCGCGCCCATCCCGTACCTCACGTGACAGGAGCACCTCCATGCGACGTTCACCTCTTCTCCTCGCCGCGGTCGCGGTGGCCGGAACGCTGAGCCTGACCGCCTGCGCCGGCGGGGCCAGCGACGTCGTGGACCAGCCCGGCTCCACCGCCGCCGGCGCCGCGACGAGCACCATCAACCTCTACGCCTACTCCGTGCCGAAGGTCGCCTTCGACCTTCTCATCCCCGCCTTCCAGAAGACGTCGGCCGGCAAGGGCGTCCAGTTCCAGCAGAGCTACGGCGCCTCGGGCGACCAGAGCCGCAAGGTCGCCGCCGGCGCCGAGGCGGACTTCGTCAACTTCTCCGTCGAGCCCGACGTGACTCGCCTCGTCGACGCCGGCCTCGTCGACTCGAAGTGGAACGACAACGCCCACAAGGGGATTCCGTTCGGATCGGTCGTCACGATCGTCGTCCGCAAGGGCAACCCCAAGGGCATCAAGGACTGGGACGACCTGCTCAAGCCCGGCGTCGAGGTCGTCACCCCCAACCCGTTCTCGTCGGGTTCGGCCAAGTGGAACCTGCTGGCGCCCTACGCCGCCAAGAGCGACGGGGGCAAGAACAAGGCCGCCGGCCTCGCGTACATCAACTCGCTCGTGAGCCAGCACGTCAAGATCCAGCCGAAGTCGGGTCGGGAGGCTACCGAGGCGTTCCTGCAGGGCACCGGTGACGCGCTGCTCGGCTACGAGAACGAGGCGCTCTTCATCGAGAAGAACGGCGACCCCGTCCAGCACGTCACGCCGCCCTCCACCTTCAAGATCGAGAACCCGGCAGCCGCGCTCAAGGGAAGCAAGAACGCCGCGAAGGCGACGGCGTTCAACGACTTCCTCTACACGCCCGAGGCCCAGAAGCTGCTCGCCGAGGCAGGGTTCCGGCCCGTGGACCCCACCGTTGCCGCCTCCTTCGCGTCGAAGTTCCCGGCGCCCCAGAAGCTCTGGACGATCGACGACCTCGGCGGCTGGAAGAGCGTCGACGGCACGCTCTTCAAGAAGGACGTGGGTGACATCGCGGTCATCTACGACCGGGCCACCAAGTGATGTCCGGGCTGTAGCCGACAAGCAGTCGCAGACGGATCCCGACGGACCTCGATACGGAGAAGGCCATGACCGCACACACCAGCGAACGCAGGAGTGGCGCCACCCAGCTGCCCCGGCCGGACGAGTCCCTCCCGTCGCTTGCCCCGTCCTCTCCGGACGAGCCGACCCGTTCGCAGAGCCACACGATCCCCCCACCCGGGGCCGGGCCGGGCGTCCCACCGGCGTCCCGTCCACCCAGGCGCTTCGGCCTGGCCCGGCCACTCGGAGTCGGGGTCGTCACCCTGTGGCTCAGCGTCATCGTCCTGCTGCCGCTCGCGGCGCTGACGGTGGCGGCCTTCGACGAGGGCCTCTCCGGGTTCTGGGACGCGATCACGTCGCCGGCCGCGCTCGCGGCCCTGGCGGTCACCGTCGTCGTCTCGGCGGTCGTGGCCCTCGTCAACGCCGTCCTCGGCACCCTCGTGGCCTGGGTGCTCGTGCGCGACGAGTTCCGCGGCAAGCGGATCGTCAACGCGATCATCGACCTGCCCTTCGCCCTCCCGACGATCGTGGCCAGCATCGTGCTGCTGGCGCTCTACGGACCCAACAGCCCGATCGGGGTGCAGCTCAACGCCACCCGGTGGGGACTGGTCGTCGCCCTGCTCTTCGTGACCCTGCCGTTCGTCGTCCGGTCGGTGCAGCCGGTGCTCATCGAGACCGACCGCGAGGTCGAGGAGGCCGCCGCCTCCCTGGGGGCCAACGGGTGGACCACCTTCCGCCGGATCGTGCTGCCCTCGCTGGCTCCGGCGATCATCAGCGGCACCGGCCTGGCGTTCGCCCGAGCCATCGGGGAGTACGGCTCCGTCGTGCTCATCGGCGGAAACATCCCGCGCGAGACGCAGGTGGCGTCGCAGTACATCCAGCAGCAGATCGAGGTCGACCGTCCGCAGGCGGCGGCTGCCGTCTCGGTGGCCCTGCTCGCCATCGCCTTCCTCACCCTGCTCGTGCTGCGGACCGTGTCCAGCCGCACCCAGCGACGCGAGGAGCGTGACGCATGAAGGTCTCTCGGAGCACCCGACTCTCGCTGCGCGTCATCGCCCTCGGCTACCTCGTCGCCCTGGTCGGGGTGCCGATCGCGGTCATCCTGTGGCGCACCTTCGAACCCGGCATCCCGGCGTTCCTCGCCTCCGTGTCGACGCCGGCGGCGCAGTCGGCGCTCGACCTGTCGCTGCTCATCGTGGCCATCACCGTCCCGATCAACGTCGTCTTCGGGGTGGCCACGGCGCTGGCGCTCGTGCGCGGCCGGTTCCGGGGCCGCGGGATCCTCCAGGCGGTCGTCGACCTGCCGTTCGCCGTGTCCCCGATCGTCGTCGGCGTGGCGCTGATCATGCTCTGGGGCTCGGCCGGCTGGTTCGGCGCGCTCGACCGGGCCGGCTTCAAGGTCATCTTCGGCCTGCCCGGCATGGTCATCGCGACGATCTTCGTCACGCTGCCCTTCGTCGTCCGCGAGGTCGAGCCGGTGCTCCACGAGATCGGGCTCGACCAGGAGCAGGCCGCCTCGACGCTCGGGGCCACCCGGTGGCAGACCTTCTGGCGGATCACGCTGCCGGCGATCCGGTGGGGGCTGACCTACGGCATCGTGCTCACCGTCGCCCGGGCGCTCGGCGAGTTCGGCGCGGTCATCATGGTCTCCTCCGGCTTCGCAGGGGTCTCCCAGACCCTGACGCTGCTCGTGCACTCGCGCTACATCGACGACCACAACACCTACGGCGCGTATGCCGCCGCGACCCTCCTCATGGGCATAGCGCTCGTCGTGCTGCTGCTCATGACCGTGCTCGACCGCAAGAGGAGCGACCGATGATCACCGTCACCAACGCCCGGAAGAGCTACGGCTCGTTCGCCGCCCTCGACGACGTCAGCCTCGAGATCCCCAAGGGCTCGCTGACGGCCCTGCTCGGCCCCAGCGGGTCGGGCAAGTCGACCCTGCTGCGCTCCATCGCCGGCCTCGAGGGCCTCGACTCCGGCAGCGTGACCATCCAGGGCCGGGACGTGACGACCGAGCCACCGCAACGACGCGGCATCGGCTTCGTCTTCCAGCACTACGCGGCGTTCAAGCACATGACGGTGCGCGACAACGTGGCCTTCGGCCTCTCGATCCGCAAGCGGCCCAAGGCGGAGATCGACAGGAAGGTGGGCGACCTGCTCGAGATCGTCGGCCTCGAGGGCTTCCGCAACCGCTACCCGGCCCAGCTCTCGGGTGGGCAGCGCCAGCGCATGGCCTTGGCGCGCGCCCTGGCCGTCGACCCCCAGGTGCTCCTGCTCGACGAGCCGTTCGGCGCGCTCGACGCGAAGGTGCGCACCGACCTGCGGCAGTGGCTGCGGCGCCTGCACGACGAGGTCCACGTCACCACTGTCCTCGTCACGCACGACCAGGAGGAGGCGCTCGACGTCGCGGACCGCATCGCGGTGCTCAACGGCGGACGCATCGAACAGGTCGGCGACCCGGTGACGCTCTACGAGCGGCCGGCCAACGACTTCGTCATGGGCTTCCTCGGGTCGGTGGCGCGGCTCGGAGACCAGCTCGTGCGCCCGCACGACATCGTGCTGGAGCGTGACCGGGCGGCAGCTCTCGCCCTGGACGCCGACGTGCCGAACTCTCCGGGAGTCGTTGCCGCCGTGGTCGAACGCGTCGTGCCGCTCGGCTTCGAGGTGCGCGTCGACCTGCGGACCCCGGAGGGCGAGCGCTTCGCCGCCCAGGTCTCGCGGCGGGATGCCGCCGCGCTGCAGCTGAGGGCCGGCGAGACCGTTCAGGCGCGGGCTGTCGGCCGCTCCAGCGTCATCGACGCGGAGCCCGTCGCCATCTGACAGCGGGGCAGCCTGCACGCGAACGGTCGAGCGGCCACCGGTCGTCGACAACCCGGCGCGGAGGCTCCGGCGCGCGGCGGTCGGGGGCAAGGCGCCAGCCCGGCCCGGAAGGGCCTGCGCAGGCGGTCGCAACCGGTGGGGCAGACTGCAGGGGTGGACATCTCGGCTCGGGTCGATTACGCAGTGCGCGGCATGCTCATCCTCGCCGAGGCGGACGCCGACGAGTCGGGGCCGCTCAGCATCGACGCCCTCGCGTCCCAGCAGGAGCTTCCCCGCAAGTTCCTCGAGGCCATCTTCGCGGACCTGCGCCGTGCCGACCTGGTCGTGAGCCGACGCGGGTCGCGGGGCGGCTACGTGCTGGGCCGGGCCAGCCGGGAGATCAGCATCGGGGACATCTTCCGGGCGGTCGACGGCCCCCTCGCCGAGGTCCGCGGCCTTCGCCCCCACCAGACGGAGTACCAAGGGGTCGCGACGCACCTGCCGAGCCTGTGGGTGGCGGTCCGTGCGAGTCTGCGTGAGGTGCTCGACGACACGTCGCTCGAAGACCTCCGCACCGGTCGGCTCCCCAAGCGGGTGCGCCAGCTGCTGGCTGCTCCGGACGCCTGGCGCAACCGCTGACCCGACGGTCGCACCGTCGCCCGACCCGGTCCGCTCAGCGCCATCAGGGCTGTGGGCCGGCGCGACCTCGTGCGGTCGCCGGCTGCGGCCACAGGGCAGTGGCGACGCGGACCCGCAGGTCGAGGGTCTCCCCCTGCACCGAGCACGCCTGTGTCGCAGCGCCGTTGGCGAGAGCCACCCGGCTGGCGACGGAACAGGCCTGCTCTCCAGGAAGGCCGTCCTGGAGCGCGGATGCACCGGCGAGCGAGCCGAGGTCGGCCGCGACGCGCGCCCGTTGGCTGGCGACCAGGCACGACGCGATGACCAGCCCTCCGACGGAGAGGGCGAGGACCACGGCGACCAGGGTCAGCACGAGCACCGTCGCCGCTCCCCGATCGAACGGTGCACCAGCGCGCCTCACGACGAGGCCTCGACCGGGGTCACCGCGGAGGCGCTGAGCTCCCAGCCCGGCAGCAGCCCCGACCCGCCGCTGTGCACCGAGACGGTGACCCGCACGGTCCCTTGGGTCTCGGCGACCTGGACGCGGGCCCCGTCGGGGGCTGCCTCGGCGGCGACGGACCGGACCCTCGCCGCGTCGTCGCCGCGTGCCGCGGACCGGCTCGCGACGCGGGCTGCGTCGACGCAACGGACCTGGTCGACACCGGCCCGGAGGGCGACGAGACAGAGTGCGAGGACGAGGACGACCGAGGGGATGGCGACGGCGAGCTCCGCCGTCACCATCCCGCCGTCCCGGCTGCCGCGGGAACGGCGCCGATTTGGGTTCACCCCGCGATCCCCAGCGCGCTCTGGACGATGCCGGCGAGCGCGCTGCGGACCGCATCGGACTTGACGACACCGAGCAGGACGAGCGCGAACGTGCAGGCGGCCATGATCCCGACGGCATACTCCGCCGTCGTCATGCCGGCGTCCCGGTTGCGGCCCAGGCGGCTGCGGCCCAGGCGGCGAATCAGCTTCTTGGTCATGACTTCTCCTTCTGTTGGCCCGGGCGAGGTGCTCGGGACGTCTTGGCGCCGGGCTCGACGACGGGCGGGAGCCGGGCGGGTGAGTGGGTGTCGGTGGCGAGCGATGGCCGCTGTGAGGGCGGATGGGCCCCGCTGCGAGCGAGGATCGGGGCCGGCTTCCGGCGCGGGCTGCACGTGCCTCTCCTCGCTGGGGAGGCCGGACCACAGCGGGCCGTCACGGTCAAGGTCTGCGCAGGGTCGGCTGTCACGGCCTCAGCAGGCCGCCGGCCAGGGCGATCACGAGGGGCGCGACGGTGGTGAGGCAGAAGGCGGGGAGCAGCACGAGCCCGAGTGGCGCGACGAGACGCACCCCCACCTGGGCGGCCGACACCTCGAGCCGCTCCAGCTCGGCGCTGCGCAGGTCGTCGGCGGCGGCGAGCAACATCGAGCCGGGCGGCACGCCTGCCTGGTGCGCGATGGCGACCGCCCTGGCGGCGGGGGCCCACACCGGTCCGACGGACCCCCAGGCCTCGCTCTCGGTGGCACCCCACCGCAGGGCACTGGCGACCTGCTGCAGGTCCGCGGCCACCGGCCCGCCGAGCCCGTCGGCCACCGCGTCGAGGACGTCCCAGGTCGGCAGCCCGGACCGGTAGGCCAGCGCGAGCAGGGCAAGCGCGGAGGAGACTTCTGGGGCAGAGGCCTCGAGCCCGCCGGCTCCGGCGACGCGGCGGCGCCGGAACACTCTCGAGCGCTGCGGGTCTCGTGACGCTCTGCTGGCACGGGCGTCGGCTCCGGGACCGTCCGGAGGCGTGCATCCGGTTTCCTGGGGCGCGCCGAGCAGCACGAGGACGGCGAGGGCCGCCAGGGCGGCGCCGAGCATCGCGAGCGCGTCGCCGTGGCGCACCATGGCCGCGACGTCCACGCTGCTCACGAGGGCACCGCGCTGCGCCAGCAGGCCGGCGAGGTCCGTGCTGCTCATGGGCCCACCGCCCGGCGGACCATGCGGGAGCACCACACCCGCCCGGTCCACACCAGGAGGAGACCCGCGGCAGCGCTGGCCGTGGCGATCGGAGACCCGAGGTAGAGGCGGGCCGGGTCGACCCCGCACGCCAGACCGAAGAGCGGTCCGGTGAGCGGCAGCAGGGTCAGCACCGTGACCGTGGCCCGCGGACCGGCGACGGCGACCGCCACCTTGCCGCGCCTGGTCCGGGCATCGAGCAGCCCTCGCACGGCTCGCTCGACGGCGGAGGCGAGCGGAGCCCCGGTGGTCTCGGAGAGCCGCCAGGCTGCGGCGACGAGCGTGAGCTCGGCCGAGCCGCTGTGCCGAGCCCACTCGGTCCACACCTGTGACGCCGGCTCGGCGTGCTCGCTCGCCTGGAGCAGGGCCCCGACGAGGCGGTCGATCTCCGCAACCGGGGCACCGTGGGCCGCTTCCCCTGACGACCCGGTACCGGGCCGGTCCGTCGTGCGGGCGTCGTCGACCCCCGGCCCGTCAGGGAACGCCGAACCTCCGCGCCGGGAGCCGCGTGACCCACGCCGGCCCCGCGGCAGGCGCACCGCGGCGCGGGCGCGCACAACCCGCTCGGTGCCCAGCGTCGAGGTGGCCGCGAGCTCGATCGCCCGGACCGGCGTGAGCCCTGCTTCGAGCGCCGGGCCGATTCCGCGGAGGAGCTCGAGCACGTCCTCGACGAGCACCCCGGGGCGGCGCCTGAGCCGCCACCGCCGGTAGAGCTCGACGGGGTCCTCCCGCCAGAGGCTGCGGCTGTTGCGGAGAGAGCCATCTGCGGGCTGGGTGGCAGCCGTCGCCCTCGTACTCGACAGAGCGTCGGCGAGGGCCGCCCGCCCCGAGCCCGGCCGCGGCCACACCAGCACCGCGGCACCGAGAAGCAGCGCTCCGACGACGGCCGGTCCCTGCGCGCTCATGACGCCTCCGCGACGCGCGGACGGCCGACGAGGCCCGTGGTCCCGGGTCCTGGTGCGACGGGGCCTGTGACGATGGGACCTGTGGCGACGGGGCCGGCGGCGGGGCCGGTGGCGGCGACGGGGCCGGTGGCAACGAGCTGCGGATCGAGGAGGTCGACCGGGATCCCGAGCCTCGCCGCCAAGGCCGGCCAGCCCGGCCCGACCCGCGGGGTGTGGCCCGGGCCGTCCCAGTCCAGGGCAGAGACGACCTGCGGTGCTCCGTCTCGCCGGAAGAGGGCCGCGACGGAGGCGATCCGACGCCGGCCACGACGGCGGGTCACGTGCACGACGAGGTCGATCGCGGCGGCGAGCTGGGCGCGGACGGCCTCGGGAGCCATCCCGGCGAGCGCGCCCAGCGCCTCGAAGCGCGCCAGCACGTCCCCGGGCGCGTTGGCGTGCACCGTGCCGCACCCGCCCTCGTGCCCGGTGTTGAGGGCGGCCAGGAGCTCGCGGACCTCGGCACCGCGAACCTCCCCCACCACGATCCGGTCAGGGCGCATGCGCAGCGCCTGTCGCACGAGCGTCGTCAGCGTGACCTCGCCGACGCCCTCGACGTTGGCCGGACGGGCCTCGAGGCGGACGAGGTGGGGATGGTCGACGCTGAGCTCGCGCACGTCCTCGACGACGAGCAGGCGGTCGAGCGGCTCGACGGCGCCGAGCAGCGCGGCGAGCAGCGTCGTCTTGCCCGCACCCGTGCCGCCGGAGACGACGAACGCGAGCCGCTGGGTGACGACCGCCCGCAGCACCGGCTCCCACTCCGGCGGGAACATGCCTCCTTCGCACAGCTCGGTGAGCGAGACCGGGCGGCTGGGTGGGACGCGGATGGTGATGTGCGGACCGCCGGCGACCAGGGGCGGGAGCATCGCGTGCAGCCGCGCACCGGACGGCAGCTGCCCGTCGACCCACGGGCTGGCCTCGTCCAGGCGCCGCCCCGCGATGCCCGCGAGCCGGACCGCCAGCGCACGGGCCTCCTCGA
This sequence comes from Terrabacter lapilli, assembly GCF_039531305.1. Lineage (NCBI taxonomy): Bacteria > Bacillati > Actinomycetota > Actinomycetes > Micrococcales > Intrasporangiaceae > Terrabacter > Terrabacter lapilli. The sequence goes on along the minus strand of NZ_BAAAPU010000011.1, from coordinate 312,118 downwards.
CCTCCAGTCGCTCGCCGACACACTCCATACCGCGGCCGCGGTCGATCCAGATGCTCCCGTCGCCGTTGACGGCCACGTCGGTGACGCCTCGCTCGGCGAGCCAGGCGTCGAGCGGTCCGGCGCCGAGGACGCGGGCCGCGAGCGCAGAGCGAGTCTCGGCCACCCGGTGGGCACCCAGCGCACCTCGCTCCTGGGTCGCGACTTCTGCGACGGCGTCTCCGTCGGGGCCCACGCCCTCGCGCACGCGCTGCCACATCGCCGGTGTCAAGCTCATCGGAGGCGCCTGCCGTCAGGGACCAGGTCGCCGGTCATGCGGCGATCGCCTGGTCGGTCAGGCGCAGGAGAAGCTCGTCGGCGGCTCGCACGACGTCGCCCCGCCCTCGAGCGCCGGGCGGCAGCCCCTCGGACACCTCGCCGACCAGTCGGCGGTCCTCGCCGACGGTCGCGACGAGCGGCACGTCGAGCTGGTTGACGACGAGGTCCTCGAGATCGGGCTCCGCCCGGCCACCTCGCATCACGACCCACGGCTCGATCGGCAGCAGCGGCTCGGCATCCCAGGCCCGATCGCCGTCACGCGCCCGGCCCAGCAGGCTCCGGATCCCCGACACCACCGCCGAGGCCGACGCCAGCTGCGGCGTCTGCGAGCCCATCACCACGACCACCGCATCGACGAGCAGGGAGACGGCGGTCAGGACCGAGGGGTCTCGCGGCAGGTCGAGCACGGTGACGGCATGGGCGTCGGCCAGTCCGGCGACCACGTCGGGAACGGTCTCGAGCCACTTCTCCACCGGCAGGGCCTCCGGGCCTGTGCCCCACCCGGACCCGCTCGCGCCGGAGAGCACCGGTACGCCGCACGAGACGGGCAGCTCGTCGGCGAGGCCCAGCCCGTCGACGACTCCGGCCACCTCGGCGAGCTCGGGCCAGCGCCACCCGGCGTGCTGCTCGAGGCCGAACACGACGTCGAGGCACCCGGACCAGGGGTCGAGGTCGACAGCGACGACGGACCGGGCGGCCGCCGCGGCACGCACGGAGACGGCTGCGGCGAGGGTGGAGGAGCCCACTCCCCCGGAGGCGGGCACGAAGGCGATGACGGTTCCCATGCGCCAACGGTCACGCAGCCGGCCACGCCGGCCCAGCGGCATACGTACGGCGGTGGACAGGGGGTCGTCCGACGCAGGGGGTGTGGACAACGGCCCACCCCGAGAGGGGGTCACGCAAACCCGGCCGCAAAGTGGTGGTGGCCCCCGTCCGGGGGAAGACGGAGGCCACCTCACGAGACTGGCGCCGGGGGGGAGGAGCCAGATCGCGCGATGCTCGACCCCGAAGGGGAGCACCTCTTCAAGAGTGGCCGTTGCGTCGCTCGAATGCAAACCGACTTGTCCATACCAGACGTGCTATTTACCGATTTGTGAACGTCGACGCCGTGGGACAGGCCCGGAGCCGGGGCAGGCGAAGGCCCCCGACCGCGGGTCGGGGGCCTTCAGAGAAGTACCGTGCTACCAGGCGTGCATTTCTCGTAGTGTCGCCCCGGTTGTGCGCCCGGGGGTGGACGGTTCCAAGTGAACTGCTCTCGCGTGGGTACTCGGCCTCTTCTCGAGACTTCTGTCCTGCAAGGGATCCTGCCTACGCCTCTCGGCGATGTGGTTCCTGACTCCGTTCTACTCCCCGCGACCGATTTGCGACACCCCCGCCGGGCCGCCGGAGCGAGAAAGTGTCCAGCACCGTGGACACGGCCTGCCGCGACTGCGGCCCTAGCGGAGCCGGCCCACCCGCACCGCGTCGCTGATCCGCTCTCCCTCGGCAGCGCCCCGCACGAGGGCGTCACCGGCCTGGGTGAGCCACAGGCCGACGCCCCGGGCACCGCCTTCCGCGTATGCCGTGAGCGCACCGAGGTAGGCCGGCCCTCCGCCGGCGACGTGGCCGGCTTCCGGGACGGCGACGCCGGTCGGGTCGAGCCCGAGTGCCTGGACGAGCGCCCGCTCCATCGCGCGAGCGACGAGCCCGTTGCCGTGGACGAAGGGCCGGATGGCGACGATCTCGGCGTGGACCAGCGCGGCGACCACCGAGGCGGGGACCCGGGTGCTCCCGGCCGAGGCGACGACGACGTCGGACACCGATGCCAGCCGGGCGGCGACGACCGTCGGGGCGGGGGCCGGCCCGAGGTCGACGAGCTCGGTGCAGTCCTCGGTCCCGACGCGCGGTCGCCCGAGCGCGTTCCCGTCGACGAAGGGAGCGGCGGCCGCGACGTGGAGACGGGCCAGCGCCTGCAGGGGCGCGGTGCGCACGAGGGACACGATGCGTTCGCTCTCGGCCGTGGCCGCGACGGCCCCCTTGAGCGTGCGCAGGCCCGGGTCGAGGTCTGCGGGCCACTCCCGGGCGCCGCTCATGAGCTCGCGCACGAGGTCCACCGGGAACTCGGCGCCGTCGAGGGCGGCGCTCGCCTGGGCGCCGCGGACCCGGGACTCGGCCGACGCCTCGGGGATCCGTCGCCTCAGCGCCTCGTGGAAGCGCAGCCGCGTGCACGCCTCACGGGCGGCGTCGGCCCGCTCCCGCACTCCGGGCAGCTCCACGAGGGTGAGCAGCTGGTCGACCAGCGCGGCATGCTGCGAGGCTCGAGGGGCGTGCGTTTCGCCGCCGGAAGGCGTGGCGCGGGAGGGGATCGGGTCTGGCACGGCGTCCAGCCTAGGACCGCCACGAAGCGCCACCTGCCCTGCGACGATGAGACCGTGCCCACTTCGGAGGTGCTCGACTGGCTGCTCGACGGTGACGTGGCGGTGGCCTACCTCACCACGCGCGACCTGCTGGGTCGTGAGGACCCGACGCTGCAGCGGCGCATCGCCACCGAGGGCGTGGGGGCGGCGATGCTCGCGGCTCGCGGCCCCGACGGGCACTGGGGTCGCGGGTTCTACCAGCCGAAGTGGACCTCGAGCCACTACACGCTCCTGCACCTGCGCGAGATCGGCCTGCCGGCCACCCACCCCGCCGCGCGCGAGACGGTCGAGCTCATCCTCGCGACCGAGAAGGGCGACGACGGCGGCGTGAACCCGTCGTCGCGGCACCGGCCGAGCGACGCCTGCGTCAACGGCATGGCCCTGGACTACGCCAGCTGGTTCTGGGCGGACCCGGCGGCCCTCGAGTCCGTCGTCGACTTCCTGCTGGGTGAGCGCGTCGTCGACGGCGGCTTCAACTGCCGCCACAACCGGCCCGGCGAGGACGTGCGGCACTCCTCGGTGCACACGACGGTGTGCGTCATCGAGGGCATCACCACCTACCTGCTCTCGAAGTACGCGTACCGCCGCGACGAGCTCGAGGTGGCCCGGGCCTCGTCCGTCGAGTTCCTGCTGCGCCACCGCCTCTTCCGCAGCGAGCGCAGCGGCGAGCCGATCGACCCCGAGTTCACCCGCCTGCACTTCCCCGCCCGCTGGCACTTCGACATCCTCCGCGGGCTGGACGCCCTTGCCGCAGCGCGGGTTCCGCGCGACGAGCGCATGGACGACGCGCTCGAGATCCTCCGCGGACGAAGGCGCGACGACGGCCGCTGGGTCGTCAACCGCGCCTACCCGGGCGCGACGCACGTCCGGCACGAGCCGGCCGGCAAGCCGAGCCGGTGGGTGACCCTGATCGCCGAGCGGGTGCTCCTCGCGTATCCTGACTGACATGAGTTCGACCCTCGCACCGACCCGCGCGTGGTGGCTGCCCAGCTGAGGCGGCCCATCGAACCAACCCGAGATCCGGAGCCGCCCACGGGCGGCTCTTCGCATGTCCGGGACCCTCCCGGCGCGGCCTCTCCCGTGGGCACCACGACGACAAGGAGAGACCCATGACAGCGACCATCCCGACCACCACCACCGAGGCCGCCACAACCGCTGCGACCGTCGAGATCGACGACACCAGGACGTATGCCGCCGCGCGCGAACGCAGCTCCGTGCTGGACGCGCTCATCGACGAGCACGCCGCCGAGGACCCGGCGCGTTTCCGGATGCTGACAGGCGACCGACCCACCGGCCCGCTGCACATCGGGCACTACCTGGCGAGCCTGCGCAACCGGGTCCGACTGCAGGACAAGGGAGTCGAGACGTTCGTCGTCATCGCCGACTACCAGGTCATCACCGACCGCGACTCCGTCGGGGAGATGGGCGCCAACGTGCAGGGCCTGGTCCTCGACTACCTCGCGGCCGGCCTCGACCCGGCGCGGACCACGATCTTCACGCACAGCGCCGTGCCGGCGCTGAACCAGCTCATGCTCCCGTTCCTGTCGCTCGTCACGGACGCCGAGCTGCGGCGCAACCCGACCGTCAAGGACGAGCTGGCCCTGTCCGCCGGGCGCCCCCTGTCCGGCCTGCTGCCGACCTACCCGGTGCACCAGGCGGCCGACATCCTCTTCTGCCACAGCCGGATCGTCCCGGTCGGCCGCGACCAGCTGCCGCACCTCGAGCAGACCCGAGCGATCGCGCGCCGCTTCAACAGCCGGTATGCCGCCGGGCACAGCGTGTTCCCCGAGCCCGAGGCCCTGCTCAGTGACGTCCCACTGCTGCTCGGGACGGACGGCACGAAGATGAGCAAGAGCAAGGGCAACGTCGTCAACCTCGGGGACACCGCCGACGAGACGGCGGCCCGCATCCGGGCAGCACGCACCGACTCCGAGCGACGGATCACCTACGACCCCGGTGCTCGCCCGGCCGTCGCGAACCTGCTCACGATCGCCGGGCTCTTCCTCGACGAGTCGTGCGAGTCGGTGGCGGAGCGCGTCGGTGACGGCGGCGCCCGGGCGCTCAAGGACGTGGTGACCGAGGCGGTCAACGAGTCCCTGGCAGGGCACCGGGGCCGCCGCGCCGACCTGGCCCGCGACCCGGCATACCTCACCTCCGTCCTGCACGAGGGCAACGCGCGGGCGAACGAGGTGGCCGAGCGGACGCTGGCAACCGTGCGGGCGGTGATGGGGATGAGCTACTGAGCGACCGTCGGGGCGCGTCGACCCGCGGCGCGCCGCGCCCGTCGCGAGCCGCTCGTCCGTCGGGCCCGCTCCGCCGCTGCCAGGTCGGCCTGGCGCATGCCCTCCTCGTCGAGCCGCAGGGCCTCGGTGATCCCGGGTGCCGTCCCTCCCCTGGACGCGGGGAGCCACCAGCGGTCGGCGTCGTCGCGCGGCCTGTCGGGGTAGGCGTCCATCGCCTCGGCCAGCAGCGCGGCCATCCGTTCGCGCAGCTGGTCCGAGACGGCATACGGGTCGGCGTCCGGAGCGGGACGCAGCGGCTCGCCGACGAGGACCGTGACGGCCGTGCCGCGGCGGAGGCTGCGGCGCCCGTCGACGGTGACGATGCGGTGGGCGCCCCACACCACGACGGGCACCAGCGGCACCTGGCACCACGTGGCGACGGCGGCCGCCCCCGGGCGGAACGGCCGCAGCTCCCAGGAGCGGGAGACCGTTGCCTCGGGGAAGACGCCGACGACCTCGCCGGCGCCGGCTGCGGCGACCGCCTGTCGCAGGGCGACCTCACCGTGCGCCCGGTCGACGGGGATGTGCGCCATGGCGCGCATCGCGGTGCCGGCGACGGGCGCGTCGAAGACCGCCTCCTTGGCGAGGAAGCGCACGAACCGCCCCCCGCGCCGCCCGACGAGGCCGACGAAGAGGAAGTCGAGGAAGCCGGTGTGGTTGCTCGCCACTACCGCTCCCCCGCGTCGCGGCAGGTGCTCGGCACCTCGCACGTCGATCCGCAGGCCGAGCAGCGCGAAGAGGCCGAGCGCTGCCCGGACGACGAGGCGGTAGGTCCGGTCGGTCACACCACATCTTCGACGCAGTCGCCCCGACTGGATGGCGCGGGCGCCGACCGCTCGTCCTGCCTCCACGGCCGCTCGCCGAACTACTCGTCGGTAGCGATGAGACCCACCTCACTCAGAGCGCGCCCGGAGACTTAACCTGAAGTTGAGTTGTGCCGCAGGAGGCGCGTCGCCCGCTGGCGGCGGGACCGCACCAGAGTCGATGCGAAAGGGTGACACACCGTGAGCGAAGAGCCGCTCCAGAACCTCGTCCACGAGGGACAGACCTTCCCACCGCCCGCCGAGTTCGCCGCGCAGGCGAACGGGACGGCGGACCTCTACGACAAGGCCGCCGCGGATCCGGAGGGCTTCTGGGCCGAGCAGGCCCGCACCTACCTCACGTGGAGCAAGCCCTTCACCCAGTCGCTCGACTGGAGCAACCCGCCGTTCGCGAAGTGGTTCGCCGACGGCGAGCTCAACGCCTGCGTCAACGCCGTCGACCGGCACGTCGAGGAGGGCCGCGGCGACAAGGTCGCGATCCACTTCGTCGGCGAGCCCGAGGGCGACACCCGCGACATCACCTACGCCGACCTGCACGCGGAGGTGCAGCGCGCCGCCAACGCCCTGGCCGACCTCGGCATCAGCAAGGGCGACACCGTCGCGATCTACCTGCCGATGATCCCCGAGGCGGCCGTCGCGATGCTCGCCTGCGCCCGCCTCGGCGCCCCGCACTCGGTGGTCTTCGGCGGGTTCTCCGCCGAGGCGCTGCACACCCGCATCAACGACGCCGAGGCCAAGGTGGTCATCACCGCCGACGGCGGCTACCGCCGCGGCGCCGCCTCGGCGCTCAAGCCCGCCGTCGACGCAGCGCTCGACCACGCCGACACCGCGGTCGAGCACGTCCTCGTCGTGAAGCGGACCGGCCAGGACACCGTCTGGAACGACCGTGACATCTGGTGGCACGAGGCGCTCGAGAAGGCGGCCCCGACGCACGAGGCGCAGGCGTTCGAGGCCGAGCACCCGCTCTTCATCCTCTACACCTCCGGCACGACCGGGAAGCCGAAGGGCATCTTCCACACGACCGGCGGCTACCTGACGCAGTGCGCCTACACCAACGCGGTCGTGCACGACGTGCACCGCGACACCGACGTCTACTGGTGCACCGCCGACATCGGCTGGGTGACCGGGCACTCCTACATCGTCTACGGGCCGATGACCAACGGCGTGACGCAGGTGATGTACGAAGGCACTCCCGACACCCCGCACCAGGGCCGCTGGTGGGAGATCGTCCAGGACTACAAGGTGACGATCCTCTACACGGCGCCCACCGCGGTGCGCACCTTCATGAAGTGGGGCACCGACATCCCGGCGAAGTTCGACATGAGCTCGCTGCGCCTGCTCGGGTCGGTCGGCGAGCCGATCAACCCCGAGGCGTGGCTCTGGTACCACCGGCACATCGGCGGCGACCGCGCCCCGATCGTCGACACGTGGTGGCAGACCGAGACCGGCGCGATCATGATCAGTCCGCTGCCGGGTGTCACGACGCTCGAGCCCGGCTCGGCGCAGAAGCCCATCCCCGGGATCAGCGCCGAGATCCTCGACGACGAGGGCCAGCCGTTCACCGAGGCCGAGAAGGTCGGTTACCTCGTGCTGACGAAGCCGTGGCCCTCGATGCTGCGCGGCATCTGGGGCGACCCGGAGCGCTACAAGCAGACCTACTGGTCGCGCTTCGGCGAGAAGTACTACTTCGCCGGCGACGGCGCGAAGTACGACGCCAAGGGCAACATCTGGCTGCTCGGCCGCGTCGACGACGTCATGAACATCTCGGGCCACCGCCTGTCGACGGCCGAGATCGAGTCGGCGCTCGTGTCGCACCCGAAGGTCGCCGAGGCCGCCGTCGTGGGCGCGACCGACGAGACGACCGGCCAGGCGATCTGCGCCTTCGTCATCCTGCGGCAGGAGTTCGTCGAGGAGGCCGACGAACCGGGCGAGGGCAAGGACCTCGTCTCGGAGCTGCGCAACCACGTCGGCAACGAGATCGGCCCGATCGCCAAGCCGCGCTCGATCATGATCGTCAGCGAGCTGCCGAAGACCCGCTCCGGCAAGATCATGCGCCGCCTGCTGCGCGACGTCGCCGAGGGCCGCGAGGTCGGCGACGTGACGACGCTGGCCGACAGCTCGGTCATGGACCTCATCAAGTCCGGCATGAGCTCGGAGTCGACGCCCGGCTGACCCTCGCGCCCTGCGGCCCACGGACCGTCGCCGAGGACGCGTCCGCCGAGCACGTATGCCGCCCGCCTCCCCCTCGTGGTGAGGCGGGCGGCGCTCGTGGCGGGCTCGAGAACGCGGACGCGTCGGGTCTCGCTGCCACAGGGTGCGTCCCACGACACCGAGCGCCGCATGGGGAATCCCGCGCGCACGCGCTTGGCTCGCCATGCCCTGTTGCATTCCCAGGCAACAGCGACGAGATCCCCGACCCTCGAGCCGCGTGGTTGACTCGAGGCCATGAGCAGCCCCGCGCAGGAGTCGCACACCTGGGTCGTCGAGGCGATCGGGGGTGTCCCGACGACCGAGCCCAGACCCGCGATCGCGTTGGGCGAGGACGGCCTGATCACCGGCACGACCGGCGTCAACCGCCTCGTGGGCACCTATGTGGCCGAGGACGACCGGATCAAGGTGGAGGGCATGGGCCTGACTCGCATGGCGGGGCCGCCGGCCGCGATGGACCAGGAGCGACGCCTCCTCGGCGCCCTGGAGGGCTGGCAGAGCTTTCGCTTCGGGAACGGTCGCCTGCAGATCGGCCCCGCCGACACCGGACTCGTCTGCGGGCTCGCCCAGCCGGGCAGCACGAGCATCACCTAGCCAGCGCGCGGAGTCCACGGGCCCATCCGGCCAACCCGGCCAACCGGCCAACCGGCCAACCCCGCCAACCCCGCCAACCCCGCCAACCCCGCCAACCCGCCAACCCGGGCGACCCCGCCAACCCCGCCAGCCCGGGCAACCCGGCCAACCCGGCCAGCCCGGCCAGCCCGACCACCCCGCCAGCCCTGGCGGGGTGCGGGGCGAGGCAGCTAGGAGTGCCACGTGACCCCGAAGGACGTGACGGTCGCGGTCAGCCCGCGCTCGTGCACCACGATGTGGTGGCGACCGCACAGCAGTGCTCCGTTGCTCAGGTCCGTCGCTCCCCCGTGGAGCCAGTGCACGACGTGGTGGGCATCGCACCACTGCGGAGGAATCGTGCAGCCGGGGTAGCTGCAGCCGCCGTCTCGCTGGGCGAGGGCCCTGCGCTGGGCCGGGGTGAAGAACCGTTGTTCGCGTCCCACGTCGAGGACCTCGGACGGTCCGCCGAGAACCACCGGGATGATGCTGGCCTCGCAGGCGAGACGGCGCACGGTCGCTGCGCCCATCACGGCGCCGTTGGCCGCCACACCAGCGCCCCTCAGCTGCTCGAGGAGGGCTTCAAGCGTCATGGTGACGACCAGCGACGTGCGAGGCGTCCGGACCGTGCCCTCCGGGGCGCCGACGGCGCGGTTGATGAGCTCGAGGAGCGCGTCGGCCCTGCGGGTGGCCGGTGTCCGAGGGTCACCATCAGGGCCGGAGGTCGCGGCGCCAGGGCACGACTCATGGCCCGAGCCGCCGGCGCCAGGGCACGAGTCATGGCCCGAGCCGTCGGCGCCCGAGCCGAAGGCCCTACCTCCCGAGGAGGCAGCCGCAGCGGAGTGCAGCTCGCTCCAGTCGAGGTCGGGGCGCGGACGAGCCAACGGGTCGATGGCAGCCTCGAGGATGGCGGCTCCCTCGGGGTCGAGCCTCAGCAGGAAGTCGACGAAGCCGGCACACGATCCCACGCGACGCAGCGAGCGCCCGGCGCGGAGGCTGCGCTCCTCGGCGTCAGCGTCGGCCGGTGGACGCATGCTCGCCCTCGCGTGGGCCACCAGCACTCGCAGCTCGCGCACCGTCAGCGCCGGCGCGTGCTCGACGAGCGAGGCCACGACATCGTCGAGGTGCTCCCGGTCGGCGACCCGCACCAGGTCGCGATGGAACCGCACGATCATGGCTGCCTGCTCGACGGCTATCCGTCCCGAGGCCACCCGCACGGCCAGCGTCTCCCAGCGGGGCTCGCGCAACGCCGCGCCCAGCAGCGCCAGGGTCGAGGCCGCGGCTCCTTCGAAGCCGGCCACCGCGGCGGCCGCGGACCCGGTCGTGGGCCACGGACCGGGCTCGACCGGCGTCGCGCCCGGGATCGACCCAGGGGTCGACCCAGCACCTTCGCCCCCACGGTCGCTCTCCCCATGGACGTCGGGATCGGCCTGATCGTCGACGGGCGCTGCGGCCGCGCCCACCCACGAGCGCAGCAGGTCCGGACCCGAGAGGGCTGCCGCGGTGGCGAGTCCACGCTCGTCGGCCTCGCGGGCGAGCATGAGACTCAGCGCCTGCGCGGCCTCCCGCAGCAGCTGAGCCTGCGCGAACGACTCGGCCACTGCGTCCTCACGCAACGACCAGAGAGGGAACTCGCAAGCCAGCTCTCGGACCCGGAGCACCATCTCGGCCAACAGGGCCTCGACGGCAGCACCGGCACCAGCACCGGTCCTTCCCTGCGTCCGCTCGCCGCGTTCGCCCTCCGGCGACCGCCCACCCTCCTGCGGCCACTCCGTCTTCGGCGGCTGCTCCTGGTCCCGGTCGGCCCTTGGCCTCGCACCCGCATCGACATGCCACCGAGACGCGGGTGCCTCGGAGGGAGCGGTGGATGCGTCGAGGAGCATGGTTTCACCCTAGACTCGACCACTGACAATGCATGACGATGACATCTCGGCGAGGAAGCCATGACTCCCAACGGAACGCAGACAGGCGCCAGACCCGACCGGGCGAAGATGATCTCGGTGCGCCTGACCAAGGAGGAGTACGACGTGCTCTCCGACGCGGCGGCTGCCCTCGGCGTCGGCCCCTCGACCCTGGCCCGCACGCTCATCCGTCAAGGGCTTGGGGCGGGCATCACCGGAGATCCCGCCTTCACGACTGCTGTGCGCGACACCAGGGCGACCGCCAGGCTGTCGGGGACCGCGCCCGCGACGACGCCCGGATCAGCTCTCGAGATGGAGCTGGCGGCCAACCTGCTGGCCCGCATCGAAGCGCTGGAGCGCTGGGTCGCCGAGCACTGAAGGCTCGCTCCGCCAAGGGGGTCGGGCGGCTCGTCCGCTCCCGTCAGCGACCGAGGCCGGCGTCGCGGGCGCGGACGATGGCTTCAGCGCGGTCGGCGACGTGCAGCTTGGCGAAGACGTTGGAGACGTTGTTGCGGACCGTCTTGGGCGAGAGGTAGAGCGCCGCGGCGATCTGGGCGTTGGAGCGCCCGGCGGCGACGAGGTCGAGGATCTCCCGCTCGCGTGAGGTCAGCTGTGGGAAGGCGGTCTCGGCCACCGGCGCGGTGGCACTGAAGAAGTCGGCGATCCGACGGGCGAGAGCGGGCCCGAAGATCGCCTCGCCCCGCGACACCGCCGTGATGGCGCGGACGATCTCGGCCTGGTTGGCGCCCTTGAGCAGGTAGCCGCGCGCCCCGGCCTGCATCGCGGCGAAGACGGTGGCGTCGTCCTCGCTCATGGTCACGACGACGACCCCGACGTGCGGGTGCGCGGTCGTGACGGCGCGCGTGGCGTCGATGCCGTTCATGACGGGCATCGACACGTCCATGACGACGACGTCGGGCTCGTGCTCCGCTGCGGCGGCCACGGCCTCGGCCCCCGTCGAGGCGGTGCCGACGACGCGGATGCCGTCCACCGAGCCGAGCAGGGCGGCGAGCCCGTCGCGGTAGATGGGGTGGTCGTCGGCGAGGACGACGCGGATCTCCTCGTCCTCGCACACCTTTGCCTGCGCCTGGTCAGCCACCATGCCCCTCCGTCCCGACGAGCTCCGTGGTGAGCTCCGTAGTGAATTCCTCTGTCGCTGAGTGTTGCTCGCCCCCACCAGGTGCGACCGGCAGCAGTGCGCGTATGCGGGTGCCGGCGCCCGGCGGGCACGTGACCTCGCACGTGCCGCCGAGCTCTCCGACGCGCTCGCGCAGCGACAGCATCCCGACGCCCGCGGTGGCGTCGGGCGCGATGCCGCGCCCGTCGTCCTCCACCTCGACGCGTAGCACCCCGCTGCCCCCGGCGCCCGTCTCACAAGCCAGGGTCACGACGGCGCGGGAGGCCGAGGCGTGCCGGACGACGTTGGCCAGGGCCTCGGACACGATGCGGTACGCCGCCACCTCGACGCCGGCCGGGAGCTCCCCGAGGTCGTCGGCCTCGACCTCCACCGAGAGCGCCGCGTTCGAGAGACGACGCGCCTGCTCCTGCACCGCGGCCACGAGGCCGAGCTCGTCGAGTGCGGGCGGGCGCAGGTCGTGGGCCAGGCGACGGACGTCGGCGAGCGCTGCCGCCACGTCGGCGGTCGTGGCCTCGAGCAGCTCGTCGGCGCGGTCCGGGTGGGCGACCATGAGGTTGCGGGCGGTCTCGATGCGCAGGGTGATGGCGCCGAGGCTCGGCCCGAGGCTGTCGTGCAGGTCGCGACGCAGCCGGCGCCGCTCCTCCTCCCGGGCGAGGACGATGGCCTCGCGGGAGCGCTGCAGGTCGCGGCTCAGCTCGCTGGCCCGGGCGGCGGCCGCGGCCTGGCGCACCACGTCGCCGAGCAGGCGCTGGTCGCGGTCGGACAGGCTGGAGCGCCGGCCGGCTCGAGCAGCAGCCGCCCGATATCCTCGCCGCGGTAGACGACGGGCAGCACGAGCGGCGACCGGCTCGGTGTGCCGTGCTCGACGTGCAGCGTCTCGCCCGACGCCTGCTCGATCTCCACGCGCACGAAGGGCGAGCGGAACGCCTCCGCAACCGACCGCGCCACGGCGAGCAGCTGGTCGGAGGGGTCGCTCGAGACCTCGAGCCGTTCGGCGAGGGCCGACACGACGGCATACGGGTCGTCGCGGCTGCCGCGGAAGAGGCGTCGCACGAGCGTCGACACGCGGTCGCGCAGCGGGCCGTAGACGGCGGCCACGATGCCGATGGCCACGAGTGCTGAGTCCCGTTGCCCGAGAACGGCGCCCGCGGCGGCGAAGACGAGGGCGTCGACCGCGACGACGAGCAGGGCGAGGACGGCGTAGACGAAGGTGGCCGGCAGCAACCGGTCGATGTCGTAGAGCCGGTGGCGGGTGACGGCGACGACCACCGCCGCCGAGGTCACGCCGACGCTCGCGGCCAGCAGGATGCCCGAGACCGGGTCGTCGGAGAGCCACCCCGCGACGAGGAGCACGAGGTCGACCCCCGCCGCCCAGACCAGCCAGCGCAGCTGGGCGCGGCGCTCCCCCACCGACCGGCGGTAGCGCCGCACTACCACGGCGACCGGCACGAGCATGGACACCCAGGCGCCGACGAAGGCCACCGACAGCAGCACGCGCCACACGGCATCCGGCAACGGGACGGAGAACGGGTCGATGTCGAGCGCGGCCAGCGGCGCGGGCAGGGCGCTGTCGGTCACCTCCTCCGCGACGTGCGACGGCACGAACGCGAGCACGACGGGCAGCAGCGCCGTCAGGGCGATGGACGCCACCGACGCGCGCCGCCAGCCCCGGGCCCGCGGGAGCCGCCCGTCGGGGAAGAGGAGCAGCAGGACCGGGAGACCGAGCAGCAGGGCCGCGCCGAGCCGCTGGTAGACGTAGAAGGTCGCCGAGGCGCCCGGCAGACCGGGACGGGTGTAGACCGCATAGGCCGTCCAGCTCGCGCAGAACGAGTCGACCACCCACGCGGCGCCCGAGCCGACGAGCACCCACGCGATCGGGTGCCGCGGCAGGCGCCACAGGAGCAGCAGGCCGGGCACCAGCTGCGCGAGGCCCGCGAGCGCGCCGACCCAACCGGCCTCGAGGCCGGTGCCGGGCGGGATGGCGGTGGCGGAGTTGGCGACGTCGAGCCAGACCGTCGCCGCGGCAAGGGCGCCGAGGACGAGCGCCAGCACCACGACGACGACCGGCACGGCGTTCGTCGAGGCGCGCGCGGACGCGTTCGGTGGTGGTTTCGCTGGCACGTTCGCATGTTGGCAGGGACGGAGTCCCGTTGTCCCGAGGACGCGGGTCCCGACTCATCCGGGACGACGAACGGGACCCGGAACCGGACGCCTGGCCCTGCCGACCCGGGACGCCGCGCCCGCAGATTGGTGCCGACGGCGAGGCCACCTGGCCCGCCGACCCGGACCCCGACCGGCTCCAGCTTCGCCGGCGGCCCCACTCACCAAGGAGACCCACATGAACGACCCCACCACTACGACGCCGGCTCGGGTCCGCACCGACGCGACCGCCGCCACCGCCGCCACCGCCGCCACCCCCGCCACCGCAGCCACGGGCGTCCGCTCGACGAGCCCGGCGGCCGTCGCCCCGACCATCTCGCGCACCACCGTCCGGCGACTCGGGCTCGTGCTCACCACCGGTGCGGCGCTCTGGTCGGCCTCGATCTTCGTCTATGGGTCGAACGCCACGGGGCTGGGCGGCCGCATCGGCGACGTGACCGGCTTCCTCTTCCAGCTCGGCGTCTTCGCCCTCCTGACGGTCATGCTCCGCACCGGCGCCACCGGCACGAGCCGGGCCGCGCGGGTCATGATCCGGGTCGAGTATGTCCTGCTCGGGCTCGCCTCGACGTGGTCGCTGCTGCACGGCCTGGGCTCGGAGGAGTTCCGCCAGTCGGGGCTCGTCATGGCCCTCGACGCCTTCTGGCCGCTGTCGATGCTCGGGATGTTCGTCATCGGCATCAAGGTCGCCGTCGCCGGCCGCTGGCGGGGCGGGCTGCGGGTCTGGCCGCTCCTGGCGGAGACCTGGGCGGTCGTCACCGTCCCGACGTTCCTCCTCTTCGGCGACCCGGTCGCGAACTGGGTCGGCGGGACGCACCTGCTCCTCGGCTACATGACGCTCGGCATCCTCCTCACCCGTCGGCCCGAGCTGACCGGGGCGCAGCACTGAACAGGCAACCGAGCCGACAACCATGACGCGGCGGCGGCCCCCGGAGACCCGGGGGTCGCCGTCCGCGCGCATTTCGCATCGCCGAGCACACGGCATACGCTCGGTTTGGGAATGCCTCTGAGACCGTGATAGTTAGTTGAATTGTGAAGCAACTTCGAATCGTCGTCTCCAGCACCCGCCCCGGCCGCATCGGCCCGAAGGTCGCCGAGTGGGTCGCCGCCCAGGCACCCGCCGACGAGTGGGAGGTCGAGCTGCTCGACCTGTCGTCGCTGCCGTTCTTCGACGAGGAGGACATGCCGCGCAACGGCAACTACGCGAAGCCGCACACCAAGGACTGGGCCTCGAAGGTCTTCGAGTCCGACGCGATCGTCGTCGTGACGCCGCAGTACAACCGGAGCTTCCCCGCCCCCATCAAGAACGCGATCGACTACCTCTTCGCCGAGTGGGACGCCAAGCCCATCGCGCTCGTCGGCTACGGCTGGAGCGGGGGGACCGACGCGACGGCCGACCTGACGAAGGTGCTCAACCACGTCAAGGCCGACTTCGTCGGATCGACCGGCCTCGTCTTCACGCAGGACCTCACCCCCTCCGGTGAGCTCGAGGTCACCGAGGAGCGGCGGAGCGAGCTCGCTGCCCTGCTCGACGCGCTCGCCGCGAGGGTCGACGAGCCGGTCAGCGCCACCGCCTGACCGGGGCTTTCTGCGCGAAACCGCACGCTTCGGGCCCCCTGGCTGCCACCATCGGCGCAGGACGCCGATGAGCAGCAGGGGGCACGATGGCGAACGCTTCGCGACGATCCGCGCGGGCGCGGGCACTGCAGACGCTGAGGTCACCGAGGACGTATGCCGTGTGCGCGGCGGTCGCCCTGCTCGCCGGCTGCGGGCGGGTGTCCGCGCTGGAGCCCGGTTCGTCGCACGCCACCACGGGATTCGGTGTCGTCGCGATCGACCCTGGCACCGGCCCAGCCAACCCGCCGACGGCCCGGGTGCCGGCCGACTTCAAGGTCGAGCGGCGGACCTGGGGCGGCATGTGCGCAGGAGGCGCGTGCGGGAGCATGTTGACGGTCGTCGCCGACGGCACCTGGGTCCAAGTCGTCCAGGGCAAGCGGACGACCGGCACCCTGACTCGCAAGCAGGTCGTGGACCTCATGTACAACGTCATGGTCACCCAGGGACGCGTCGACCACGCCCGCAAGGCGCAGCATCCGGCCACCGGCAAGGCCGACTGCGCGGCCGACCACGACGGCACGTCGATGGCGTACGCGTGGACCCTCGCCGGCAGGAGTGACGCCGTCTCCTCCTGCGACCCCCGACGGATGCCGGTCGACGACGTTGCCTTCGAGATGGAGGAGATCGCCGACTCGATCTCTCACTGACGGCTGCTGCCTTCGCACCTGCGCCCGCTGGCCCCGGCACTGCCCCGGGGCTGCGTCCGCACTGCTCGGCGTCAGCCGACGAGTGTCGCCGACCCCTGCCGACGCACTACCGTCAAGGGGTGAGTGAGCCCAGCACCGACCTGCAGACCGCCGAGACGCCCGAGACCGCCGACCCCCCCACGACGAGCGAGTCCGGGGCTGGCGAGGCGGAGACGAGCTTCGCGGACCTCGGGCTCGACGAGAAGGTGCTCAAGGCGCTGCGCGACGTCGGCTACGAGCACCCGTCGCCGATCCAGGCCGCGACCATCCCGGCGCTCCTCGAGGGCCGGCACGTCGTGGGGCTCGCCCAGACCGGCACGGGCAAGACCGCGGCCTTCGCGCTGCCGATCCTCAGCCGGCTGGACCTCAAGCAGAAGAAGCCGCAGGCGCTCGTCCTCGCCCCGACGCGTGAGCTGGCCCTGCAGGTGTGCGAGGCGTTCGAGCGGTATGCCGCCCACCTCCGCGGCGTGCACGTGCTGCCCGTCTACGGCGGGCAGGCCTACGGCGTGCAGCTGAGCGCCCTGCGCCGCGGCGTCCACATCGTCGTCGGCACCCCCGGGCGCATCATGGACCACCTCGAGAAGGGCACGCTCGACCTGAGCGAGCTGCGCTTCCTCGTGCTCGACGAGGCCGACGAGATGCTCAAGATGGGCTTCGCCGAGGACGTCGAGACGATCCTGGCCGACACCCCGGACGACAAGCACGTGGCTCTCTTCTCGGCGACGATGCCCTCGCAGATCCGGCGCATCTCGAAGAAGTACCTCCACGACCCCGTCGAGATCACCGTCAAGTCCAAGACGTCGACGGCGCCGAACATCACGCAGCGCTACCTCACGGTGAGCTATCCGCAGAAGGTCGACGCCCTGACTCGCATCCTCGAGGTCGAGAACTTCGAGGGCATGATCGTCTTCGTCCGGACCAAGAACGAGACCGAGACGCTGGCGGAGAAGCTTCGGGCGCGGGGCTTCTCGGCGATGGCGATCAACGGCGACATCGCCCAGAACCAGCGCGAGCGCACCGTCGACCAGCTGAAGTCCGGCAAGCTCGACATCCTCGTCGCGACCGACGTCGCCGCTCGTGGGCTCGACGTCGAGCGGATCAGCCACGTCGTCAACTACGACATCCCGACCGACACCGAGTCCTACGTCCACCGCATCGGGCGCACCGGTCGGGCCGGGCGCAGCGGTGACGCGATCTCCTTCGTGACGCCGCGCGAGCGCCACCTGCTCAAGGCGATCGAGAGGGCCACCCGCCAGTCGCTGGTGCCGATGACGATGCCGAGCGTCGAGGACATCAACGCCACCCGGCTCTCCCGCTTCGACGACGCCATCACCGCGGCGCTGTCGGGCGACAAGATCGACGTCTTCCGCGACGTCATCGCCCACTACGTCAACGAGCACAACGTGCCCGAGGCCGACGTCGCGGCGGCGCTGGCGGTGGTGCTCCAGGGCGACCAGCCGATGCTGCTCGATCCCGAAGCCGAGCGTCCCGCACGGACGTTCGACGACCGCGGTCCGCGGGAGCGCCGCGACGACCGCGACTCCCGTGGACGCGGCGACCGGCGCGACGGAGGCCCCCGGGGCGACCGCGACGGGCGTGGCCGGCGCGGCTCTTCGTCCGGACCGCTGGTCGGCTACCGCATCGCGGTCGGACGGCGGCACAGGGTCGAGCCGCGGCAGATCGTTGGCGCCCTCGCCAACGAGGGGGGCCTCGGTCGCCAGGACTTCGGCCACATCGACATCCGCGCCGACCACTCGATCGTCGAGCTGCCGGCGACGTTGCCTCCTGGAACCTTCGAGAAGCTGCGCTCAACCCGCATCTCGGGTCAGCTGATCGAGCTCACCAAGGACGACGGCCCGCGATCTGGCGGTGGGCACAGCCGACCCAAGCAGCGCCGCGACTGACCCGCGAGCGGGGCATAAGGCATACGGCACATGCCGCCCGGCTCAGTGCCGCAAACCCACCGACATGTTGATGATCGCGCGGACGCAGGACTCGTTTATGGGTGCAGATTCTGCCGGCGGCCAATGGGAGTGGAGGCTGTAGGAACGACAGGGCGTCAAGCCGACCTCACCACCCGTCACCGTAAGCTCCGGTGGCCCACGAAAATGCACGTCGCTCCAGCCAGCGGTTTTTCCGGCCAGTGCACTGAGGCAAGTGCGCCGGCATGACCGCTCCCACTACACCCGCCGGGAGTGCGCAGGCGCGAGCCGCCCACCCATTTGCTCGAGACGAACCAGGGCTACGTGGCCTCATGACCGGATCGCTAAGTCAGGGCAGGCCGCATGTCCGTAGGCTGTGGGAGCGAGCCGCCCACTCGTTCACCGTCGGCCAGGTCAGTCAACTCGTGCGCGGTTCGATCATTTGGGTGACGGACAGCAGCCTTTCCGGCACGCTGGTCATCGTGACGGGGGACATGGGATGGTCGCAGCTCGATAGCCGTGACAACGCGCTGAACACAATCCGTCTCGCGCTTGCTGCCACCGTCGTGCTGGCTCACTCGTGGCAGTTCGTTCATGGCTACAACTGGCCGCCGTTGTCCTACGCATCCGGGGTCGCCGTCGACGGGTTCTTCGTCCTTTCCGGCTTCCTTATCGCGGGCAGCCGCATGAAGGTCACGCTGGCCACCTTCCTCCTGCGCCGGGCACTGCGCATTCTGCCAGGCTTCTGGGCAGTGCTCCTTGTGACGGCGTTCTGCGTCGCCCCGCTGGTCGCGGCTGTACAAGGCGCTGGCTTCGATTGGTGGTCCGCCGCGGGCTACGTAACCCGTAACGCGGCGCTCGCCATTCACCAGCCGGACATTTCCGGGCTGGCGGCATCGGCTCCCGTGCCCATTTGGAACAGTTCGCTGTGGACGCTGATCTGGGAGGGCGCGGCGTACCTGATGGCTGGCGTGCTGCTCTGGCGTGAAGAGTGGCGACGCAGCGGCTCATGGATGCTGCTTGGTGGCCTGACATTCGTTCTCATCACGTGGTTTAGCGCTGAGTTAGGCGGGGGGCAGGGGAGGCCGCTGACGCTCCTCGCCTTCTTCGCGGGCGGCATGGCGCTGCGGTTCGAGAGCCACCGACTCCCCCTCCGAAAAGACATTGCCGCAGCCTCCGCGGCGACCCTTGCTTGCACCTTTACCTTGGGCAGTGCCGTCGCCTATGCCATCGTCGGGCCTGTGAGCGTTGGCTACCTGCTCCTGTGGATCGCAGTCCGCGTCCCCTTGCGACTTGGGGCACGTAACGACATCTCCTATGGCATCTACATCTATGCCGCCCCTCTGCAGATGGCCGCGGTGACCCTCGGCTGGGCCAAGGCCCTCGGGCCGATCGCATTTGCCGGTATCTCACTGGCATCCGTGGTTCCGGCGGCCTGGGCATCCTGGGTGTTCGTAGAGCGACCAGCGATGAGGCTGGCCGGACGAAAGGCAGGCACGCGGCGGTTCTGCCTGAACCCGGACCTTAACGTCGGCGGAAAACAAGAGGTCCCTGCCGAGCAACGAAAAGTACCTCCGCCACCGGCAGTGCACTCGAGTCAGGCGCTGCCGTGGTTGTACTGAGAAGAACAGGGCGACGCGCTGTGGGGAGGTAGCCGTCTCCACGACGACGCCAGAACATCTCCAGCTCGACGAGCGGGCAGGGACGACGGACGGCAGGCCCGTCGACGAGGCCCGTACAGGCGGGTGGCCATACTGCCCAGCCAGCCCATCGCTGTGACTCTACGACCTCGTGCGCGTGCCGGGCGCAAAAACCCCTTCAGCCAGGGAAGTGCGCCCATTGGAAACCCCCAAGGCACACGCGAACCAATCAAGGGATACCGCTCGATGATTTCCTACTAACTACCCGTTATCCCTCGCTGACACGGCCCTTCGATCACAATGAAACGCATGAGCATCAGGGGTGGCCAACGGGCGAGAGCTGCCACTGGCACGCTCCGCGAACTAGCACTGCGTAAGCCGGTGCTGGTCATGCTGTGGCTTGCCGGCTTGTACCTCCTTTACGTGACAGTGGAGTACTACTTGGCACGGGATCGTTTGGGCGGCGATGCTCATGCCTACTGGTTGACAGGCCAGCCGTGGTACACGCCGTACACGATCGCACCTAACCACAATGACGCCTACCTCTACTCGCCCGCCTTCGCGCAGCTCATCCGCCCCGCGACGTGGTTGCCGTGGCCGGTGTTCTTGGCGCTGTGGATGAGCGCTGAAACCGGCGCCTTCCTGTGGCTACTGCGGCCACTGGGCTGGCGGCTTGCGTTGCCCCTCGTGCTCTGGTGCGCTCCTGAGATCGTCATCGGTAACGTCCTCGGCTTCCTCGGCATCGCCGTTGTCGCCAGCTTCACCCGACCGTGGAGTTGGTCCGCAATGGTCTTGACCAAACCGGTTCTCGCAGTGGGCGCAGTATGGTTTCTCGTTAAGCGTGAATGGCAATCATTCGCCGTCTCGATTGGGCTGGCTGTCCTCGTGACGGGCGCCTCCGTGGCCCTGGACCCGGCCGGCTGGAGTCGCTGGCTCCAGTTCCTAACGACACATGCCACCGACAGCCAGGGAAGTCTTTTGGTTCGCGCAGCCACGGCACTGGCAATCGTCATCTGCGCCGCTTTGGCTGGTCGGAGGTGGATGGTGCCGTTCGCCCTCCTGGTAGCCACGCCGGTCTTTGCCGGCGCCCCGTCGCTGACCATACTGGCCGCCGTGCCTCGCCTCGTCACGCTCCGTGATCGGGCCGGCGACGACGCTTCGACCGGTGGGGTGCTGGAAGCAGGTGACGCGTCTTCACCAGGCAGCGCTTCAGCCGGCGGCGCTCGAACCGAGGCCTTCGGAGGCTCCCGCGGACGATCGCACCGGATCGGGGATGAGTGCTCGTAAGCGCAGGACGGGCGTTCGACGAGGAATGCCGCAGGTGCCGGGCACGGCGAGGATGACGGAGGCAACCACATACGCATCCGGGCCCTGCTTCAGAGAAGTGCCATACTCACCTGAACCGGGTGCTCTCATCGTCGAGCGGGTTCGTCGCATGAGGCACACACCGTCTCCTTACCTCAACGGGCCTCTGTAATGGCCCGACCGCTGCAGGGCTTTCGCTCGTAGACCACCCCCCAATGCGTCTCGGCGACGCGGCAGAAGTCGGCGGCGACGGCGCGATTCGCCTCGTCGGAGCCGCGGTTCAGATGGGGGTAGAGCTGCTGCATGAGGCCGTCAGGCATCCGGGTCAGGAGCAGCACGTCGGCCTTCTCGATGTCCTGCGCGAGTCCGGAGCCGGCGCGCTCGGAGACACCCACGGCGAGCTCGAGGTAGTAGGCGCGGGGCGCGAGCTCCGGCGTCAGGTAGTAGACGAAGATTCGCGACAACGACACAGTGCTCATGTCGGTGGAGCCCACGAAGAGCGTGCCCTCGGGTGGCGCGCTCGCCAGCAGCTGCGACCTCGTCGCCATGAGGTCCGGCACCTCCGACTTCGCGACGATCGCTGACCTGTCGCCGAACTGGACGTGCGCCGTCTGCGCCGACGGCCTCAGCACCATCGCAGCGAGGGCGCCGATGAAGGCGACCGTCATTGCCATCAGCATCATCCGGCGCCTGCGCAGGTACTCCGCAGACATGGGCGCGGACGCGAGACCGACCACGAGCAGCGGCACACTGACACAGAGCGTGTAGATGGCATGCTCAGGGTCCAGGCGCTGCAGTGTCTGGGGCAGGATGCCGACAGCGAGCAGGGCATGACCCACGGCGGCACGCGTTCGCCTCTGCCAAGCGAACCAGACGAGCGTCGCGGTGACCCCCAGCACGGAGGTGAGGATGGCAAGAGAGCGGCCCGGGTTGTCCAGCAGACTCAGGGCGCCGTTCACTCCCGCCCGTCCGGGACCGATGTTCCACCACATTCGCGGTCCTGCCTGCAGGCAGAAGCCGAGCAGGGGCACGAGGCCGATGCCCAGCCCGGTCGCCATCCAGCGCCAGGTGGACGACCTCCACAGGTAAGCCGCCAGCACGAGCAGGACAACGACGAGCAGCTCCGGACGGAAGGCGGGACCCAGGCCCGCCACCACGCCGGCCCACACGCTCGCCCGAACGCTGCCGCGCTGCGCGAGCGCCAACGAGTTGACCATGCATGCCATGGCTCCCAGCCAGGCGTAGGGCACCGTGCCCAACGGGGCAAGCAGGATCAGGCTTGTGCCTCCAGCCATCAGGGCGGTCGCCCGGTCACGCGAGCGGCCGATGCCGTAGCAGCCGATCGCGATGGCGACGTGGAGGGCAAGGCCGAGAGCGCGCTCCACCTCGAGCGAGCTCCCGAACATGCTGAAGAGGCCGGCCAACATGTAGAACGGCGCAGGCCCGTAGACGGTGAAGAAGTCACGGTGGGGAACGAACCCGGCCTTGACCTGCTCGGCATAGACGAGGAGCACCGACTCGTCGAGCGACGTGAGCGGCCACCCGAAGGAGGGCCATGCGAGCAGGGTCGCAGCGACAGCCAGGGCTGCGATGTCGACGACCACGATCCGACGGCCCATCGCGTTCGGAGCCATCGGCCCCGTGACCCGGTGGGCACGCAGAGCTGCCGACCCAGGCACCCCCCTGACCAACATACAGACAGCGTGCCGGACGGCGATGTCACGCTGTAGAAAACGTGAAAAAGACTGCCATCAAAGGCAATTCGCATTTGGACAAAACGTCTGAATTGGTCCCAAAGCGGCCTCAGGCCTGCGCTGGTCGTCCGCCTGATCGCAGCCTCGGCAGAGCCGCCAACAGCACGAGCACGCCACTGGACCAGAGCGGCATCGCCAGGACCATGGCGACGGCAACCGCGCCCCGCCAGCCGCGGAGCGCTCCCCAGACCACCACGCCGACAGCCAGCACCAGCCGCAGAGCGAGCGGCGGGTAGTGGGCCTGTGTGGGCGGTGTCGGCGAACCGAGAACGAAGTCCCACCACTGAATCCACAGCGCTGGTGAGATGGCGATCGAGACCAGCACCACGAGCACCGTTCCCAGCACCGCGACGGCCGCGCTTCGCCACTCGCGACGGACGGCAAACCAGATGGGACCGAGCCCCGGCGTGATCTTCGTCAGCAGCGGGAACGCCCAGGCTGACGGTCGCCGCATGCCGATCACCGCAGCCACCGCGAGGAACGCCTCGATGTTGCCGATGAGAAGAGCGGGCGGCGCAGCGTAGGCGAGCACGAGCCACCGCCACCGGGACGGCAGCGGCCAGAGGAGCCAGGCGAGGGCCCCCGCGAGCAGGGCCGACCAGACGGTCAGGAAGACCGGCCACGGCAGCAGCGTCAGCGGGTAGATGGCCTGCGCGAAGGCCGGGGAGTAGTTGAACGCGTCGGGCGACCCCGGCGGCAACGCATACGGCCCGCTCCTCCAGACGTTCCAGTACGCGTGCGCCGAGTCGGTGCCGAAGCTCGCCAGCCTGCTCCCGAAGAGGATCCAGAGGGTCGGCGGCAGGGCGACCCAGAGCGCCGCGCGGCCCACGTCGGCGATCGTGCGCTCGCCGGGTGCATCCGAGCGCGACTGCCCTGCAGCCTGACTGGTATCGACGCGACCATCGGGGCGGCTCGCGGCCGCCCTTCTTCCGTCCGTCACCGCGCCGCCTTCAGCAGCACATAGCCTCCGGACTCCGCCACGACCTGCCACTCCCCCGAGGCGCGCATCCGCGGGACGACCGGGGCGCTCGTCGGCAGGACGGCATGCGTGCAGCCCGTTCGCTGTGGGTAGCTCTCCCACCCAGCGTCGGCCGCGACGAAGCCGAGGTAGGCATGGATGTGCTCGACGCTGTAGAGTTCGACCCGCGTGTCCATCGTCGGCCGCAGCCCAGGATGCTGCAACAGGAGCCAGCCACCGTCGACCTGGTCGTTGCAGAGGACCGTGCCCTTGGGAAGCGCATCAAGAGTGCGGTCGAGGCCGTTGGGTCCGAGGGCCGGCGTGCCCGCCACCGCCGGGGCAGCGATGCCGACGACGACAAGACTCAGCAGGGCCGTCACACCGACGGCGACGCGTTCGCGCGGGGGGGCCGGTGCCACCGGCCGCCGCATGAGATTCTGCAGTGCTGTCGCAGCCAGCGGTGCGGCGATGACCGCGCCCAGCCCCACCGTGCGGGCCCACGTCAGTGCCAGGGCCAGTGCAGCCACAGCCAGGAGGATCGTCGTCCAGTCCGCCTCTCGACGGCGCAAGAGGTCTACGACCGCGAGGACGACCAGCCCGAGCGCGGCCAGCACGGCCGGGTCGGTGAGGCCGGGCCGCTGCCACTCGCTGATGTAGGCCGTCACTCCCCCGACCTGGAACGGCGAGGTGAAGAGCCTCGGCCCGACAGGGGTCACAGCGGCTGCTGCCGCCGAAAGCGCAGGCACGAGCATCAAGTGAGCGGCGGCCCTCCACGACGCGCGTCGTTCGAGCCACATGCCGACGATCACGACGCCGCCGACCACCGGCCCGACGAACCACATCCCGTGGCTGCAGGCCCAGAGCCACGTGACCGGGACCAGCCACCAGCGGGCGCGGCCGTCCTGGCGAGTGAGCAGCCAGGCGCTTGTCGTCACTGCCGTCAGGGCGAAGGTCACGAGCTGGGGGCGCGGGGAGAGGCTGCCGCTCAGGGCGATGAAGACGAGCGCCAGGAGGAACGCCGTCGGGAGCGCCGCGGCGCGGCGCCGGCAGGACGCATACACACTGAACCCGACGAGGAGCGAGCCGAGACACAGCAGGAAGGCGACACCCGACAGGCCGTATGCCGCGTGGACCCAGTGCATGACGAGCTCGGGGAGCCACTGGTTGAGGATCCAGACCCTCTCCGTGGCAGCCCCGAAGGGGTCGTCGAGGACGAACTGCCCTGTCTGCGAAAGGTGTTCACCCGCGACGACGTGCCAGTACGCATCGGGATCCTTGACAGGACCGAGCGGCTTGAGCGCGTACATCGCGAGCACGAACGGAGGTAGCAGCCAGCCGACCCGCGACGCTGGTGAGATGGCAGGCGCCCGTCCCGTCGCCCGGACGGCCGGGTCGGTGGCGACGGGCACAGCTGTGCTCAGCCGCCGAAGGCCGACATCATGCGGATACCACCCGGGCCGATGATGACGATGAAGAGCGCCGGCAGGATGCAGAACATCAGCGGGAACAGGATCTTGATGGTGACCTTCTGGGCCTTCTCCTCCGCCTTCTGACGGCGGACGAGCCGCATGTTGACGGTCTGCTCGCGCAGCACGCCGGCGATGGGCAGGCCGAGTCGGTCGGCCTGCACGAGGGCGGTGATGAAGTTCTTGACCTCGGGCAGGGTGACGCGGTCACCCATGGCACTGAAGGCCTCCCCGCGCGACTTGCCGATCTGGATCTCCGAGAGCACGCGTGCGAACTCGCCAGAGATGGGGCCGTCGACGTTACGGGCGACCTGCAGGAGGGCTGCGTCGAAGCCCTGCCCCGCCTCGACGCAGACGCTCAGCATGTCGAGCGCGTCAGCAAGACTCTTGCTCGTCTGCTCCTGACGCCGCTGCGCGAGGTTCTTGATGAGCAGGTCGGGCAGGAAGAACAGGGCGGCGCCGCCGATCAGCGCGTAGAGCAGGGCATTCGGCAGCTGGAACTTGCCGTAGAAGGCCCCGAGCACCAAGCCGAGGAGGAGTGCGGCGCCCTTGGCGCCGAGGATGCGCTCCACGGTCCACCCACCCGGATTGCCGGCCTGGTCGAGCATCTTTGTGTAGCGGTCGTCGACGCCCCCCGGGGACAGCGCCCGAGCGAGGCCCTTGGTCTGCTCGAGGATCGGGACCAGGAGCCGGTCTTTCGCCGCGAGCTCGCTTGTGACGACCTCACGCCGCTCGATCTGCTGGTCGATGAGCATGAGCGACCGGGCGACGCCGCGTGGCTCCCCTCCAGTGACGCTCACACTGAGGGCAGCGATCAACAAGGCGACGGCAAACATGCCGGCCGCGACGTAGATGAGATTGATGGTCACGTCACACCTCGATCTGAACGACTTTGCGCATCCACACGATGCCGATTCCGAGCGAAACGAGCCCGAAGCCAGTCATGAAGAGCCCCGGCATCGTGGTCCATAGGAGGCTGACGTAGCCGTAGTTGACCCGCGTCATGTAGAGGAAGATGAAGATCGGCAGCGCGATGAGGATGTAGGCGGAGAGCCGGCCCTCGGCAGAGAGGGTGGCGACCTGGCGGTGCAGCGACTCCCTCTCGCGCAGGGTGCCGGCCGTGGTCCTCAACGTGTCGGCAAGGTTGCCGCCGACCTCGCGCTGGATGCGGATCGCCATGACGGTCCAGTGCATCGACTTGCTCTCCATGCGATCGGCCACCCGCTCGAGGGCGTCGGAGATGTCGGTGCCGATACGGGTCTCGGCCAGGGCTCGGCTGAACTCCTTGCCCGCCGGCTCGGCTGCGTCCCGAGCCACCGCGTCGAGCGACTGGGGCAGGCCGAAGCCGCTGCGGAGGCTGGTGGAGATGAGGAGCAGGATCTGCGGCAGCTGGGCCTCGAACTTCCGGGCTCGGCGGCTTGCCGCGAAGCGCAGGCCGAGCGGCATGAGAAGCAGCCCGAGGACGCCGCCGATGAAGAGGCCGACGAACTTGGCCTCGCCGGCGAACACCATGCCGAGGGCAGCGCCCACGATGACGGCGATGACACGCAGCACGAGCCACTCACCGGCTCGGAAGGGCAGGTCGGCCCGCTCGATCAGAGACATCGTCTTGCTCGTCGACTTGCGGTCCTTCATGACCCGGTCGCCCATGTCGAGCAACTGGGCGGTGATGGTGCTCTGCGCGGCCTTCATCTCCTGCCGCGACAGGGCGACGGTGTCGCCGACGACGTAGGCGCCGATCGCAGCGACCCGACGCTCGCGCTTGGTCTGAAGCGTCGGCGCCAGTGCGGTGCCGATCACGACGAAGAGCGCCAGACCCAGCAGGGCGGCTGCGATGAACGGCGTGCGGCTTGCGACGAGCACCGGTGCCGGACCGACGCCTGCCGCCTGAGCGGGAGCGGGCGTCGCAGGCACCGCGGGTGTCGCCGGCGCCGGCGCGGCGGCACCGAAGTCGATCTGCCGGCTGAATCCGAAACCGGTGGTGCCTGCCATGCCGGTGATCTCGTAGGTGTGCTGGCCGGCAAGCGCCTTCGGGATGGTCGTGGAGAACTGGACCTGCCGACTCAGCGCCTGGGCTGAGGCCTGGAAGGCCGCTGCCGCGCCGGCAGTGTCCTCAGCCGACACGACGCTGCCGCCGTTGACTGCGGCGAAGGACTGTAGTGCCGCAGTTGCCTCTGGGTCGTTGCTCTTGAACCGGACTACATCCACGCGTATGCCGCCGGCCCGAAGCTTGGCCAGCGCGTCCTGTAGCGCCTTGACCTTGTCGCCGGCCATGGTGTCGGCGCCGTCGCTCAGCAGCACGATGCTGCGGTCGCCCGTGCCGCTCAGCACGGCGGCGGCACTCTGCATGCCGGCATAGAGACTCGTGTCACCGCGGGAGTCGAGTCCGTTGATCACGCGCTGCGCGGCTGCCCGGTCGAGAGTCGGGGGCAGGTCGACGCCGGCCGTGTCGGCGAAGGACGCCACGCCCACCTTGACGTCGGCCGGCACCGTGCTGAGGTAGGTGGCGGAAGCCTTGCGCACGGTCGCCATGCCCTGTGCGCCCATCGAACCGCTGGTGTCGATGACGAGCATCGCCCGACGGTCGAGCTTCGCGGCCTGCTTCACGGTGGCCGGGTACTCCTGGCCGTCGACCTTGACCTTGAGCGACGCGGGGTCGACCTGGACGTCGATCTTGCTGCGCAGGGTGATGACGCCGGAGAGGCTCGAGGCCGACCCGCTCGTCGTCGCCTTGACGTTGCTCAGGCCCACCGTGACGTCGAGAGCGGCCACGGCGGTGCCTGGCACGCCGACGAGCCCGACCGCGAGGGCGGACAGGCCGACGGCGATGCGGCGAAGGAGTCTCATCGAGGCATCCGGGAGAAGAGCTGCACCGGGAGTTCGACTCCGACGTCGGCAAGGTCGGACGTGAACTTCGGCCGGATGCCGGTCGGGACCAGGCCGCCGAGGAAGCGGCCGTTCTCGTCGCGGCCGGCGCTGTAGTCGAAGGTGAAGATGTCCTGCAGCGTGATGACGTCGGACTCCATCCCGACGACCTCGGAGATGGCGACGATGCGGCGCGAGCCGTCCTTGAGGCGCGACTGCTGGACGATGAGGTCGACGGCGCCGGCTACCTGCTCGCGGATGGCGCGGACCGGAAGGTCCACACCGGCCATGAGCACCATGGTCTCGAGACGGGCGAGGCTGTCGCGCGGAGAGTTGGCGTGCACGGTGGTGATCGAGCCGTCGTGACCGGTGTTCATGGCCTGGAGCATGTCGAGCGCTGCGCCGTCACGGATCTCACCGACGATGATGCGGT
Organism: Terrabacter lapilli; assembly: GCF_039531305.1. NCBI lineage: Bacteria > Bacillati > Actinomycetota > Actinomycetes > Micrococcales > Intrasporangiaceae > Terrabacter > Terrabacter lapilli. Next base: position 283,645 of record NZ_BAAAPU010000011.1, on the reverse strand, counting down.
CGGGGCGCATACGCAGGCAGTTCTTGACCAGCTCACGGATGGAGATCAGGCCACGGCCCTCGATGTTGGCCGGGCGGGCCTCGAGCCGGAGCACGTGCTGCTGCTGCAGCTGGAGCTCGGCCGCGTCCTCGATGGTGACGATGCGCTCGTCGTGCGGCAGGAAAGAGCTGATGACGTTGAGCGTCGTGGTCTTTCCCGAGCCGGTGCCGCCGCTGATGATGATGTTGCGGCGGCCCTTGACGCAGGCGTCGAGGAAGTCGCGGACGTTCTCCGTCATCGTCCCGAAGGAGATGAGGTCCTTGTCGGTGAACGGGTCGGCCGAGAACTTACGGATCGTCAGCATCGACCCGTCGAGCGCGATGGGCGGCACGACAGCGTTGACGCGAGAGCCGTCGGGGAGTCGGGCGTCCACCATCGGGCTCGACTCGTCGACGCGACGGCCGACGCGACCGCAAATCTTGTCGATGGTGCGCCGCAGGTGCGTCTCGTCGGAGAAGCGCGCGTCGACGGGAAAGATCTTGCCGCCGCGCTCGATGTAGATGTCGTCCGGGCCGTTGACCATGATCTCAGAGACCTCTGCGTCGCGGAGGTAGGGCTCGAGCGGTCCGTGGCCCAGGATGTCGTCGGAGACGTCCTGGGCGATGCGGGTGCGGTCGGCGTGCGACAGCGGCGTCTGCTCCGAGTCGATGACCTCCTGCAGCGTCGTGCGCACCTGGGAGGCGAGCTCGCTCTCACTGAGGTTCGGGTCGTAGAGCCGCGGTCCGAGCGAGGCGACCAGCGCTTGGTGGACGCGCTCCTTCACACCGGCGAAGGGGTCGACCCCCCTGCGACGCTTGGGCTCGGCGCCGTTGACGATGCGGACCTGGGCGCCGTTGGTGGGTGCCGGCTCCGCGAACTGGTTCGCCTGACGCGCTCGGTCGAGGCGCTCTGCAAGGTTGCTCATCGCTTGCTCCCGAAGAGGCTGAAGGGTCGCTTGGCACCGTTCTGTAGCTCCTCGCCGAAGCGGCGGCGGATCTCATGGTCCGCGAGCTCGCGGATGGCCAGCGACACCGGGTTGCGCGGGTCGTCGAGCACGAGCGCGACACCACGGTTCACTGACGCTGGAACGGTGAGGCTGTTGGGGACATTGGCCGAGATGGGTGCCTTGAGGGCCGCCTCCACGTCGTCCGGCTTGAGCCCGACCTTGGCGTCGGCACGGTTGAGCACGATGGTGCGCGCCTCCTTCGAGGCCCCCAGCGTGTCCAGGGTGTTGATCGCGATGCGGAGGTTCTTCACCGCCGGGATGTCGAGCGTCGCGATCAGGACCGTCAGGTCGCTGACGTCAAACGCGGCGAGCACGTGCTCGGTGAACGACGGCGGCGTGTCGACGAGGACGTAGTCGTACTTCCCGCGAGCGACGCGCAGAAGTTCGATGATCACGTGAGACGGCACGCGGTCGGCGTCAGCCGGGTCGGCAGGCGCGGCGATGACGTCGAGGCCGCTCGCCTCGTGGCGGGTCACCACCGACTGCAGACCCTGGTCGTCGAGGTGGCCGCTCATCGCCACGACGTCACGCACAGAGCCGTGTGGGAGCAGCTGCAAGCTAATGGCGACGTCGCCGAACATCAGGTCGAGGTCGACCAGCAGCGTCTTGGCACCCGTGGAGGCAAGGTAGACAGCAAGATTCGTCGACATCGTCGTCTTGCCGACGCCGCCCTTGGCGCTGAAGACGGTGATGATCTTGCCGTCTTGGCTGCCCACGTTGGTGCCGTGGCCACTCAGCTGCTGAGTGAGAGCCAAGGACCGACGCACTGCGTCGGCGAGGGCCGTCTGGTCATCGGCCTGCACGACCTCGCGAACCCCGCAGCGCAGGGCCTGCGCCAGAGCGGTGACGTCGAGGCGCTGGCGCAACAGGATGACGCCGAGCTCGGGCCGGTCGATGCGCTCCCGCTCGGCCAGTTCGCATGCGGCGTCGAGGTCGATGTCAGGCCCGATGACGACGAGCAGCTGGTCGTGGTCCTCCTCGAGGGCGCGGCTCACTCGCGGCGCCGAGTTGAGCAGGAGGGCGTCTCCGCCGAGGGCGAAGCGGTAGGTGTCGACTGCTGCAGGATCGAAGTCCCAGAGGATCGTCATTGTCCGGTCACCGCGTCTCGGAGCTGGAGGTCCGTGACCTCGAGGGATGTGTCGACCTTGACGTCCGACCCACGAAGGGCGCCGTAGAGCTGACGGTTGTTGATGCCGTGAATGAGCACGGGGGCGTCAGCGGGCTTGATGGCCACGGTCACGAGGTAGCCGCCGCTTGCACCTGCAGCGGTGGCCGGCTGGCCTTCCGCCGGCGGCGCTGCGGCCTGGCCGGCGAGCGGCGCGTCGCCCATGGCGATGACGAGGACGTCCGGCAGCAAGAGGCTGGTGCCGTGAACATCGTTCTCGTTGAGGATCTTCGCCTCGGGAGTGTTGCGAAGATCTTTGATCTTGTACGACTGGTAGAGGGCGATGTGCGAGCCCGGCGTCACGAACTTCCCGACGCGCGCCGGGTCTGACAGCTGCAGCGACACGGCCAGCATGCCGCTCGGCACCTCAATGGCCTTGGTCCCGGCCGGCTGGTTCCCGAAACGCGCGGCCAGGAGGTACTCGCCTGCCGCGACGTCGGTCGTGGCGAGAAGAGCGTTGTTGTCTGCGTTGATCTCCTGGAGGGCGCCAACTGGGACGGCCTTGGAGCTCACGGCTGTCTGCGCGATGAGGCCGGTGCGCTGGGCGTCCTTCAGGGTCGTGCCGGCCGGGATCGGCTGCTGTGCGACCCACACAGCCGCTGGCGACTCGGCCGCGATGGCACGGGCGTCGGCGTTACGCGCATACATGATGACGAGCGCGCCCCCGGTCACGGCAAGCGCAAGCGCCAGCGCGATGGCGAGAATTCGACGGTTCATTAGGAGATCCCCCCAGAAGTGCTTGCGTGAGAGCTTGAGATGGTCAGCCCGCCGGCCCGATGATCTTGATGCCGTAGTTCGGGTTGGTCGGTGTAGGCGGCACGAACGAGCCGGCCGGGATGAGGTCCTGGATGAACCACCCAGATACGCAACGGTCGTCGTTGCCGCTGCCGCAAAGCCCGTATGGCGGCCGGACGCTGTTCTTGCTGCCGTTGGTCAGGCGCCAGCCGCTGAGGTAGAAGGCCGCGAAACCGCCGATGTGGTAATAGGTGTTGTTTCCATTGCCCGACTTGCAGTCGTCGGTGGAGATGGGGTCTCGTCCGGGGTCGCTGCTCATCATGCAGTCGAAGACGGGGACGTAGACGACGGTGCCCTGCAGCGAGTCGAACGAGCTGGAGCTGCAGCCGTTGGCGCCGGTGTCGCCGTGGATCCACGAGTTGTCGGTGACGACGCCCGAGCAGGGACCGGTCAGGCCGTCCAGCCAGGCGAACCCACCGGGGGCCGTGCCGCCGGGGCTCGAGGTGTCACAGGTCGTGGGGTTGCCCTTGGCGTAGATGGCGTCCTCGAACGAGGGCCAGTCCGGCCGGCTGTCGGTGTTGGAGTAGCCCGGCGCTGCCCCGTCGGGAGCCGGCGGGTAGTTGGTCGAGGACGGCCATCCGGTCTGGTGGGCCCAGTCGCACTCCGACATGGCGAGGGGGAGCACGTTCACCTGCGAGGGATTTCCCGGCCCCCAGGCGGAGCGCGCACACGCTGGGACTGGCCGGGTGTTCGATGACCCGAGCGCCGCCCCGAAGGGCGTGCTGGCTGAGGTGCGGGTGCGGACCTCCACGTAGGGATAGGCCGCCATCGTCGTGGTCACCGGCAGACAGGAACCCAGGTCGCTGCTGGTGCTGGTAGCCGTACACAGGTCCGGCGCCGAAGCCAGTGACGGCATGGAGGCCCGGCCGATCGCGTTCATGCAAACGGAGGTCACGGTCGAGCCTGCGGCATTGGCCGTGGCCAGCGAGGTGAGCGCCGTGGCAGCTGCGGCCGAGGTTGTGCAGACGGCCGTGTTCTGCTCGACGCACGCCTGCGCAAGGGCGTTGGCGCTCGCGTCGGCGGCGTTCTGGACGGATCGCCGTTGGTAGGTGACGGACCCGACGTCGGCGCTGATCGCGAGCATGCCGATCACGACACCGAACGAGACGAGCACGGTCACGATGGTCGCCACGGCGCCGCGGTCACGGCGCGAGCTGTACTGGAGTCGGGTCAGCCACCGCATTGCATGACTCCCGTCGCACTCAGGTTGGTCGGGCCGGCCCAGGTCGGGCCGAAGAGCCGCATCGCAGGGCCGAGCACGATCCACTGGAACGGCCGGGAAACCGCGACCGTGGCCTTGACCGAGGCGTTGCCTGACGGACAGTACGTCGACGTCACGGTGGCGTCCGAGATGCCAGGAAGGGCCGCGGAGACTCGTGCGGCGACTTCCGTACTCGGGGCGGGCGTGGATCCCAGTGGTAGGACCACTGCTGCACGAGCGCCTTCACGTGCGGCGTTCGCGAGCTCGATCTGGGCGAAGAACGCTCGACCGAAGTCGACGATCCCCGCGATGACGAGAAAGAGAACGGGAAGGACGATTGCAAGCTCGACCGCGGCGGCGCCACGTTCAGTCCTGGCCATGCGAAACCCCCTCCCCGAACCAAAGTCATGATGTGAGCTTGCCGTCCAGGGACCCCCTCCTGGACGGCGAGCGTGGGCGTCAGACCTGCGTAGCGACGTTGTTGAACGTCGTCGACAGGTTGTTGCCGAGCAGCGTGACGGCGGCGATGATCACGACAGCGATCAGGGCGACCATCAGGCCGTACTCGACGGCGGTTGCGCCGCGCTCGGAGGCGAGGCGCGTCTGGATCTTTGCTACAAGCTTGGTCATCGTTTTCGCTCCCTGGTGATGAGGCCTACGGCTTGGACTTGCTGTGTGACTGAGCTCGTGCGACCCCCACCACGAGCCGGAACGTGGGTGCGAGGATGTTCCCCCAACCTCGCACCCACGTCGTGGCTCAGACCTTCGTCGCGACGTTGTTGAACGTGGTCGACAGGTTGTTGCCGAGCAGGGTGACTGCCGCGATGATGACAACGGCGATCAGGGCAACCATGAGGCCGTACTCGACGGCGGTCGCACCGCGCTCCTTGTTGAGCAGGGTCTGGACCTTGGCAGCAATCTTGGTCATGATGAAGGGTTCCTCCCAGTCGTGCAGGGCCACCCGATGTGCCCCCCGCAAATGGAAGATTAGGTGCGACAACACGCCGTGTCCTGAAAATGCTTGAAGTTCCCACCAACGTCTGAAAACAGACCATTCAGCCGGCTGCAGGTGGGAGCATCTTCGTGGGCGCGGGGCCGCATCGAGCCCGGCCGCAAACGCCGTCAGCATACGAAGGGGCACGGAGGACCGTTGCGTTTCGCACGAGAACTGCCATCCGGCGCGCAACGCATCCCGCCGACCGTCGTGGTCATCTCCCTCGGCCTTGTCGCCGTCATTGCGAGCGCCGTGACGATCGTCGGGTCGGACACGTTGTGGCTACCCGCGCTCGGCAGCCGCATCCGTGACAACTGGACAATCCCCAGCGGAATCCCTTTTGCCGCAGCGTCATCCGGCGACTGGGTCAATACGACCGTCCTGGGTCAGCTGGTCTTCTCCGGCGCCTACTCAGCAGGCAGCATCGGCGTTGTGGTCGCTCAAGCGCTCGCCGTGCTCTGCACTCTCCTGGCTCTGGCCCGCGATGCGCTCCGCCGCGGAGCACGACCGACGATGACGAGCCTGGTGATCATTGCGGTCTCGGTCGGCGCGGCAGCTTCGCTCTTCATCACGCGGGCACAGATGCTCTCCCTCCTTCCTTTCGGACTGCTGCTCGTCCTGCTGCGGCGACAGCACGAGAGGCCCACCGCCGGCATCTGGTGGGCTGCGCTGCTGATCGCCTTGTGGGGCAACCTCCACGGGGCGGTTCTCGTCGGCGAGGCCGTCCTGGGCTGCTACCTCCTCTTCTCGCGACTCCGTCGCACACCGACGACCGCCGTGGCAGTGGGTGCGGCATCGTTGGCGGCCACGTGTCTCAACCCTGGACTCCTCAGTGCCCCTCGGTACTACCTGGGCGTCGTGAGTGGCGCGGCGACAGACGACGAATCCGGGATGTGGAGCCGTCTCAGTCTCTCGAATCCCTTCGACGTCCTGCTCATCGTGGTGGCCGTGGTGCTTGCGGTTGCGGCGCTGCGTCGACGAGCTGCATTGTGGGAGTGGGCGGCCGGCGTGGGACTCCTCGTCGCCACCCTCTCTGCGGCTCGCCATGGCGTGTGGCTTCTACTCTTCCTCGCGGTCCCGGCAGCCCTTGGAGCTAGCCTCAGGCAGAAGGACCCGCTGGGCATGAGCAACACCGCGCAGGCGATTCCTGGAGGTGTTGGCGTGGCCATGATCTTGGTGTCTGCCGCCGTGTTGTCCTTGCGGGCGCCCTACTTCCACGCGTCGGATGCGGCGTCTGCGCTCATCGCTCGGACGGCGCATCAGCAGGTAGTTCTCGCACCAGAGCCACTGGCCGAGTCGCTCGCGGCGGAGGGAGCAACCGTGTGGGCGAGCAATCCCTTGGACGCGTTCGAGCCGTCTGACCAGCGCTCGTACCTCGCCTTCTTGCGAGGTGACGCGGCCGGCGCACGACGGGCGCTCGAGGGGTCCGAGCTGGTAGTTGCCGAGCAGGGAAGCGCCCAGTTTCACCTCGCCCTGAAGAGCGGCTACAGGGAGGTCGGGTCAACAGGACGATTCATCGTGCTGCGGAGGAAGTGACCGGTCAGGGCTCGGACCGAGCGCGGGACCACGGACGGCACGGGCGCGCCATGCAGCTGCAGCTGCGGCTGCATCGGCTCCCTCGAGACCCGAGTGTCACCGCGACCTCTGAGCAGCCGTTCCAGGGGGCTCTCGAACGTCGTGTAGAGCAGGAAGGATACGCCGATCACGACGATCGTCACGACGAGGCAGCCGATCACTGCTCCAGTCAGAGACGCGGATCTCAGCAGCGGCCGCGTCAGCAAGATGACGAATGGATGGGCCATGTAGATGCAGTACGACCACTCGCCCAAGCTCACCATGGTGCGCCGATGGAGCACAGTCGGGGTGTCGGTCAGGTCGAGGTGGGCGCAGGCTGAGATGAGAGCGACGAAGCCGGGAACCATCGCGAGAGTGAAGGCCCACCGGTCCTCTACGCGATAGCCGATGAGAACCGGCAGGCAGAGCCCGGCCAGGTAGCACGTGAGGACCAGCACTGCGGCCCACCGAACGCGAAGAGGTGGCACCCATCCACGCGTCAGGGCGATCGCGGCCAGAGAGCCGCATGCGAACTCGACGATGCGGAAGGCCGGGAGGTGGAAGAGCCAGAGAGCCCAGTCACGGCTGTGCGTCTCCGCTCCGACCCCGGTGACGAAGGCCAGGGCCAGGAGTGCTGACCCGACTGTCAGCGGCCGGCGCGCCCGCAGCAGCCACCGCGCAAGAAGTGGGAAGACAGCGTAGAAGAAGAACTCGCAGGACAGGGACCACGCGACTCCGGAGAACGATCGCGCCACGGTGTCGTCCGGGGACCATGCCTGCACCAAGAGGAGATTCAGTGGAAGCGCTCCCCAGTTCGGTGAGGTACCGATCGGAAGCATGGCCACGACAACGAAGAGCACATGCACGGGGTAAACCCGCGCGAAGCGCCGCCGGTAGAAGCGGCCGGCGCTCGTACCGCTCCCCCACGAGTACGTCAGCACAAAACCGCTGAGCACGAAGAAGAAGGTCACTCCGACGTAACCGACGGACGTCAGTCGACCGAGCGGGTCGAGTCCGGGGGCGAACAGTGAGAGGTGGAAGACGAGGACCATCAGCGCCGCAAGGAAGCGCAGGCTCGTCAAGGACTGCAGATGCCTAAGACTTGGGTTGCGCATGACTCCCCCGCACTTGACCTTTGACGGTCACACCCGAGGTCGTGCCCGTCCCCCAAGGCCGAGGTTAGGTGGCGATCTGGCTGACTTCAGGCGTTTCGGCTGAAACAGTCATGTTTCGGTAAAGACCTCCGTCTCCGCGCTCCTTGAAGACCACTGCGGCGCCAAAGAAGCTGACCGGGGCAGACACCAGCACCGACAGCCCCGACAGGCCGGTCGGAAGACCGAGTTGACTACCTAATGCCAGGGCGACGAGCCCACAGAGGTAGGCCACGAAGTTGACCACGCAGACCGCGACGGCCCGCCGGGGCGTAAGCCGCTGACGGAAGACAAAACGGCTGGACATCACCGCCGATAACGCGAGGCCGGCGGCATACCCGATGGTGTAGGCGACGGGGGTGGGGGCGGCGAGGGAGAGTCCGCTCGTCACCACCGCGGTGAGAAGTGTGTTTGCGCCACCAGCCAGGATGAACCGGCCGATGGTCTGCACAGAGATCATGACTCCCCCGTCCGTTGTGTCCTGTTGGACGATAAGCCCGGTGCGCCGCCGCGTCCGGCGTTTACGAGATCCCTGTGCCACCGAGCTCGTGGAGATGCTGCAGACGCCGCCTGCTCGCCCTCACGGATGCAAGCGGCCTACGCCGAACTCCCCACGGGGCCGTGATGTCCGCTTTATGCTGGCGACGTTTGGTCGGTTAAGGGGAGACTTGGACGTGAACGACAGGGGCTTCGAGGCGTTGCGGATCGCGGCCATCGTGCCGTGCCACAACGAGGAGGCGGCGGTGGGCCGCGTCGTTCGCGACCTCAAGAAGGCTGTTCCCGCCATGGACGTCTTCGTCTACGACAACTGCAGCGTGGACCGTACGCGAGCAGTCGCGGAAGCGGCCGGCGCTGAGGTACGCGTCGAAGACCAGCCCGGCAAGGGCAACGTCATCCGCCGCGCGCTGGCAGACATTGACGCCGACGTCTACGTCATGATCGACGGCGACGGCACCTATGACGCCGCGGCCCTGCCCGACATGCTGCGGGCACTCGTCGCTGGACCACTCGACCACGTGACGGGCGTACGCGTTGCGCACACGAAGTCCGCGTACCGGTCGGGCCACGAGCTCGGGAACCAGCTGTTCAACAAGGTGGTGTCACGTATCTTCGGTCGGCCCGTCACAGACATGCTGAGCGGGTACCGGGTGCTGTCGAGACGTTTCGTCAAGTCGTTCCCGGCTGTCTCGCGCGCCTTCGAGATCGAGACCGAGCTGACGGTGCACGCCATCAACAACCGGGTGCCCCAGGGAGAGGTGGCCGTCGGCTTCAGGGATCGCTCCGAGGGTTCGGAGAGCAAGCTCCGCACCTACCACGACGGTTTCCGCATCGCTCGGATGATCACTCGTCTGTTGCACCACGAACGCCCTCTGGCCCTCTACTCGACGGTGGCAGCAGTCATGGTTTTGACGGCGCTCGGACTCGCGGCTCCAGTGGTCCAGGAGTACTTGCAGACCGGCCTCGTCGGGCGCTTTCCCACGGCCTTCGGTGCCGCCTCGCTGGTGATCATTGCCATGATCGTCCTGGTGGTCGGGATCCTTCTCGACGGACTCCGCAAGGTCCGGCAGGAGACAACGCGGATCGCGTACATGACTATCGCAGCCATTCCTCGTAGCACTTGCGGACCTGCGCTCGGCGTGGCCGCAGGCGTCGACGCGCCGATCACGCGGACCGCAAGGGAGATGCGCCCAGTCGAAAGCCCCGAGCCCACGGCAACACGGTCGGCGGCCCAGGCATCGGGGCGCATGTGAGTGTGAGCGTGATTGTCGTCGGCTTCGGCGACGAGCCTCTTCTGGAGGCGTGCCTCGTCTCCATCGTCGACCAGGTCGAAGTGGGTGACGAGGTCGTACTCATCGACCATGGAATCACCGATGTTCCAAGCGTCGCCGGCGTCTTTGTCATCACTCCTTCGGCGAACACTGGCTTCGGTGGCGGCTGCGTGGCGGGAGTCGATGCGTCTCGCGGAGACGTGCTCGTTTTCGTCAACTCAGACGCCACGCTCCGGCCGGGAGCGATAGCGGCCCTGACCGCGGCTGTTGCGGACCCCGCTGTCGGTCTGGCCGGAGGACTGGTGCTGTTGCCTGGAGAGCCCGAGGTCGTCAACTCGGCAGGGCTTCCCGTCCACCTCACAGGTCTGAGCTGGTGCGACGGGTACGGGGAACCAGCTGCGGGGCCTTACTTGCAGTCCCGCCGGCTGGCGTCCGTGGCGGGGGCGTTATTCGCGTGTCGCCGTGACACGTGGCAGCTGCTCGGCGGCATGGACGCCTCGTACTTCATGTACCACGAGGACACCGACCTCAGCCTGCGCTGCCATCTGGCTGGCCTCGACGTCGTCCTGTGCCCGACCGCCGTTGCGGTCCACGCTTACGAGTTCTCGCGCAACTCTGACAAGATGTTCTATCTGGAGCGCAACCGGTTCTTGACCGTGCTCGGCGACTATCCAGCCCACCTGCTGCGCCGCGTACTTCCGGTCATGCTTGCTCTGGAACCCCTCTACTTAGTGGTAGCGATCCGCGACGGTTGGGCTCATGAGAAGATGCGCGCATCGTGGTGGGTCCTTCGGCGCCCGGCCCGGGTTCGCGCGCGGCGCCGTAGAGTTCAGGCACACGTTCGAGAGCGGCACGCGTTGGATGCACTGCTGACCCCTGGCATTAGCCAGACACAGTTGCCGACACCGTCAGGCGTCCCACTCCTCAATCTCGCAATCAGGGCGTACTGGCGGATTTTAGGCCCACGTTCACTCAGGCCTGGATTCGCCGCTCCGGGGCACCGACCCTCGGTCAACGTGTCGGTACGCCTTGCGGCCTTCGCGGTGTCTGCTGCCCATCCGCCCCGAGAGCCTACGGATAATGGCTGATTGCTTTGGGGTCATCGTTCTTGCGGCCTATCGCCCTGCCCCGACCCTCCTGAAACGGCAGTTGCTGTCCATCATGAATCAGTCATTCAAGCACTGGTCGTGCATTATTGGCTTCGATGGCCCGGATCCTGCCGCCGTCGCCCTGGTACGCACAATTGTCGGGCCGGATTCACGGTTTCGATTGGTCGAGTTTCCCCACAACGTCGGCGTCTACCGGCACTTCGAACGGCTACTCACAATGGTGGAATCCGAAGCCGCATGGATCGCACTCTCGGATCAAGATGATTACTGGCACCAGCATAAGCTCGAGACATTAGTCGGCGCCTTGGAGACTTCCAGTCATACCGGCGTAGCATGCCAGGCGCGCGTCGTCACGGATTCTGGTGTCGAGCTGGGGCTTACCACTAGGAGAGCCAAAGCATTAGTGCCCCTTCTATTGTTGAACGAAGTAACTGGATGCTTCAGCATCTTCCGGCGAGAGGTGCTAACGCTCGCTCTTCCCTTCCCTGCAGAAACAGAACTATCGATACATGATCACTGGCTCGGCGTATGCTCCGAGGCGTTGCAGGGATTCCATTTCGTGGACGCTGTCATGCATGACTACGTTCAACATCGCGCCAACGCGATTGGCGAGGTAAAGCTGCGGAGCGTTCCTAAAGCGATGGCAAGCGTTATGCTCGGCCGCGAATCACTGGGGCAGATCACGAGCGCGCCGTGGGAGTGGCGCATAACCATGGCCGAAGCGCTAAATGCACGCACTTCGTCATCACACGCAAAGGCACTCCGCATCGTCGCGCAGGGAACGCTATCCCCCGCGCTGGTACGGCTGTTGTTCCGGCAGAGCCTTCGCGGGTGGATACCTCCCCGCGTCACAGTCGCACTCGCCTACGCCGCTTTACTCCGTCGCATCGCCACTTCCCGCTATCGCGGACGGAACTGATCGGACGTGAACAGAGGTCACAACTTAGGCTAGGAGGGGAATGACGAGTCACCTAAGCCGTCGATCACGGTGCCGTGGCGCTCCGTGCGTTCATATGGCCCTCGAGCTGACCGAAGACAGCTGGACGTAATCGCAATGCTGGGCGCTCGACGAGCATCCACGACGCGAGCGCCGCGGGAGCAGTCACGATCAACGACAGAGCAGCAAACCAGAGCGGTGAAACAGCACCACTCACTCCGAGTGTCACCATTACCTGCTGCAGCGGAAACGCGTATATATAGATGCCGTACGACAAATCGTGCTTCGTGGCGAGGCCGCCAGGAAGACGGGCTCCAAGCCAAAGCACCAAATATGACAAATGTAGGGGCGCTAGTGCCCCAAGCGCCAGCGGCCCGTGCCAGAGCGCCCATGCGACTACCATAGCCGCGAACGTGGCAAGGCGCCCATCATTCGGTAGGTCGCGACGCGCCGCATGCATTGCCGCACCAGCGGCAAAATGACCCGCCAGCGATGGAATATTTGAATCTATCATCACGACGCCCAGCCGTATCAAGAAAAGCAATAGGGCGCAAGCGGCGACAACCGCCAAAGCTGCGCTCACACGGCGCATTCTCGGCCATGCGAACAAAACCCCAAGTGCGACATAGGAACCGAATTCGTATGGCAAAGTCCAGAGCGACGAGTTCCACACACTCACATAGGGCGTCGGCGACCCGGCGAGGGTTCCACCTATTCCGATCTGGCGTTGTATCAATGCTGCATTGTGCCATATGTAGCCGAGAGACGACGTAAAATCGATCTCTCGGTGACCTAGCATGGCGACAAGGGGAGCAAATAAGCATCCCGTCACTAGAAGCGCCCCCCAATAGCCGGGCAGGATTCGTAATGCCCGACTCCAGAGAAAAGACAGGAGGGAGTGACGCTCCCGACTCCCAGCAATGAGATACCCGGACAGGGCGAAGAAGCCGGCAACTGCTCCTGCGCCCATCTGCGCGGTCCATAAGGTCAAGCCCGGACCTTCAAGGATAAGCGCGTGCGACACAAGCACGACCACGGCGAGGCCCAGCCGGACCGCATTTAGCGCATTGTCGCGACCATCCAGACGTGACCACCCTGCGGCTGAGCCGCACTGCAACCACGTCGAACGCATGACCCCTAGCGTGCCTCAACTGACATCAATCGTCAGCCAAACGACCGGATTTGGCCGGAGCCCACACTTTCGTCCGCTGGAGAGTCCTCACAGACTCGGGAAGGGCAAATAGAAAGATGAGCAGCTCCCCTGCAGCCATACCGCCGGCAGCACCCGGGGCCCCGCCCGTGCGGGCACCAGTGAGTACCAGGGGCACGCCGAGCAGGGCCGCCGCCACGTTCGCGCGAACCACGAAGCCTGTCTCGCGACGAGTTACGAGTATGTGCCTGCAAGCGACCGTTTGCAGGTTAACGAACAGCATGTACGCGCCCAAGGCCCAACAAACGGCCACCGGCGCGGCCAATTTGGGCCCGAACAGCAGCGCTGAAACTAAGGGCCCAATCAGACCCATCGCTAGCAAGGATATGAGCCCGAGGGCGATGTGGGCCGCTCCAGCGCGGACGACGCGGCGGCTGAACTCCTCGCCCGTCGCAACGGCAACCCACGGGTGGACGGTGCTGCTTAAAGCTGCGGTTACCTGCAGTAGCAGCTGCGACATTCGGTCACCAGAACCTAGGCCCGCCAGTTCCGGCACGGTCAGCGCGAAACCAGCCAGAAAACCAAGCCCCAACGTGAACGAGGCCGCTGACGTCTCGATGAACGCCAGTTTGACGTGGCTTCGAAGTGCGCTCAACGGCGAGGCGGCAGATAGGCGCTTTATCGGAGAACGTCCAAGAACATGAAAAGTGTATGCGGTTAGTCCGCAGAGTGTCGATGCTGCTAGGGCTGCTGGATATACGCTTGCGTGGCCAGTCACCGTGACACCGAGCGCCCCGACGAGCAGGCCCAGTATGCGCGGGCCGACCTCATAGATCGCAATCTCTCGGGGCGCTGACCTACCCACGCAGAACCACGCGAAGGAGAATCCTGTCAGTGCGGTTGCCACAGCCATTAAGCCGCAGGTGAAGGAGCTGCTTTGGCCGGGCGCGAGCCACGCAGCTGTAACAGCCGCAAGAGGAGCAAGGGCGGCGGCCGCGATGCCACGACTCGTCAATGCGTCCGCGTAGATTCGTTGCTGACCTGCAGGGCTCGCCTGAGCCACAAGGGCCGCTCCAACCACGGGCCAGCCAAGACCAATAAGGATGCCAGTTACCAGCCCCAGAGACTGCCCAACTGTCAAGGCCGCCCATTCGTTTGGGGTCACGTTACGCGCGACCAGTGGCAGAGCCAACAAAGAGCTGGCCGCCCCCAGAACCGGCAATGAGGTGAAAGCGGTAAACCGCCGCAGCCAGATGGTCATCAGCCGCGACCGCTTCCCTTTGCAGGGGAGGCATGCGCCGCCTCTAAGCTCAAAAGCATCCGCCGCCCGCGTGCCGAGAGTGGACCATTGACGCCAGCACGAAAGGCCCGATAACCCAAACGCATTGCGGCCCACTGTGCGTAGCGATCAGGACTGCTCACGAGAAGCGCCGCCATGCCTACCAACTGAATTACAGAAATTCTCAAGGACCATTCCGGGTCCGCGACGCCGTAAATCTGCATCATCTTCAGGCGATTGCGTGCGACGTAGTAAGTACGCCAAGAAGGGTGTCGTGAGTGCCGATCAGCCATCTCGGCGTTCCACCGAGAGGCTCCCAAGTGGTGCGCCAAGGGACAGGGCGGAGCCAACAGCGCCTTGAGCCCCGCGGACCGGCATCTTAGGTAAAAGTCCGTGTCAACGCAGTCGATGAAAAGATGGTCGCTGAAATAGCCGATCCTCATGAACGTAGAAGCTCGGATTAACATGCCGCTCTGCATGGGCTCTAATGGCTCACGCCTGTGCCACAAGCGTGACGGGACGGGCACGCCATTGTAAGCGCTTGCACATATAAGCGCATAGCTTTCGGGGTCCTCGGCGCTAGACAAGCGATGCATTGCCGCAGCCACGTAGAGTTCGCTGATCAAACTGTCTTGGTCGCAGGTTAATATGAAGTCGACGCCGCTTCCCGCCATCGCAAGGCGTACGCCGACATTGAGCGCGGACGCAATCCCGGAATTGCTGCGAGGCCCAATAACCGAAACTCGGTCACATGCGAGCCGCGCTGCAGAGTCCCATGACTCATCGTCTGAGCCATCGTCAACGAGAATTACACGATCACACTGGAGTGCCAATCGCGCTACAACGTCCGCCAGTCGAGCCGAAGGATTGAACAGCGGGACCACTGCGACGACCACGCCAGCATGCACCAGGCAGCTCCGATCGTTACTGATTCACGGACGCGGCGGCGCCCCCAACCGATCCTAGGCCGCAAAGTTCATCATCGAGCAAATTGCCGACCCGATGAGTTGACTACTTGGCCTGCCGATACCTGTGGAAGAGGGCTCCCCTGCGACGGTGTCGTTGAGCCCCGGAGGCTGTGACCAGAGCCGCCTTGTCTTCGCGCAGTTGGCCGAGCAGCGTCTGGGGCGGCGGTGGCGGCCAATCTCTTGTCCGCGGATCAGTCGTCTCCATGTAGAAGTCAGTCCAGCCGTAGTCGTCGCTGTAGCGCAGTTTGCCGTCGCCGACGTAGTACCAACCTGCAGGCTTGTGGTCGTTCATCGTCCCCCCACTGAATGCACTCGTGTGCGGGATTCCCCCTCCCGCAGACACCATGTTGAAGCATCAAGGGGCTCCCTACCTGCGTTGTCGGATTAGTCCGATTAGCGGTGCCTCAAGGTCATTCGGGACGTTCGATAGACTCGGTGACGGCTCGACGCGACTCGTGAGGGCCTTGGTGTGCCGGGAAGTCTGGTCGGCGTCCTCCGACCCGACCCCGAGAGGCCCCTGTGAGCCACAGCCCCGCCCCCGCCAATCCCAGCCCTCCATATGGCAAGCACTCGAGGAACCGCCTGCTCGGGCGAGGCAGCTGGCGTGAGGCCCGCTACGTCACTGACCTGCTGCGCACAGAGACGGTCGGTGGCGCCATCCTGCTCGGCGCCGCGGTCGCCGCCCTATTATGGGCGAACTCCCCGTGGCGCGATGGCTACGCGACCCTGCGCGACACGGTCGTCGGCCCGCATGCCCTCCATCTGGACCTGTCCCTCGGCACGTGGGCTGCCGACGGTCTGCTCGCTGTCTTCTTCCTGGTGGCCGGCATCGAGCTCAAGCGCGAGTTCGTCGCCGGTGACCTTTCCGACCGCCGCAAGGCGGCGCTGCCGATCGCTGCTGCCGTGAGTGGGGTCGCGTTGCCGGCCATCCTCTTCGTCGTCACGGCCACCCTGATGAGCCGGGGAGACAGCGGCAGCGAGCTCGGCGGCATACTCCGCGGCTGGGCGATCCCGACGGCCACCGACATCGCCTTCGCGCTCGCTGTGCTGGCCGTCATCGCGACGCACCTGCCGAGCGCGCTGCGCTCCTTCCTGCTGACGCTGGCCGTGGTCGACGACCTCATCGCCATCACGATAATCGCCCTCTTCTACACGGACAGCGTCAACCTGCTCTGGCTGCTCGCCGCCGTCGTGCCCCTGGCCGCTTGGCGGCTGCTGCTGAAGCGCAAGATCACCAACCCGTTTCTCCTCGCGGTTCCCGCCCTGCTCGCCTGGGGCTTCGTGCACGCGAGCGGGATCCACGCGACGGTGGCCGGCGTGCTCCTCGGACTGCTCGTGCCTGTCAGCCGGGAGGTCGAGGACGACCCGGAGCGCCACTCGTTCGCAGAGCGGCTCGAGCACAAGCTCCGCCCCTTCTCGGCCGGCTTCGCCGTGCCGGTCTTCGCGTTCTTCGCGGCCGGCGTCACGGTCGTCGGTGGCGGTTTCGGCTCGGCCCTGCGCGACGCCGCCGCCGTCGGCATCGTCGTCGGCCTCGTCGTCGGCAAGGCCGTCGGCGTCCTGGGTGGCACGTGGGCGGTGGCACGGTTCACCCGCGCAGAGCTGGACGAGGACCTGGCGTGGACCGATGTGTTCGGCCTGTCCCTGCTGGCCGGGGTGGGCTTCACCGTGAGCCTCCTCGTCGGCGAGCTCGCCTTCGGCAACAACTCCGAACGTGACGACCACGTCAAGCTCGCGGTGCTCTGCGGGAGCGTCATCGCCGCCCTCCTCGCCACTGTCGTGCTACGCCTGCGCAACCGTCATTACCGCCTCGTTGAGGCGCGGGAGACCGCCGACCTGGACCGTGACGGCGTGCCGGACGTCTACCAGAGCGAGCGCTGACGCGGTTGCGCTGAGATGGTGACTCTTGGGCGATGAGTTCGTCCGTTGCGACCACATACCGCCCGATCCACCACTACCTTTATGCGACACGGGGGATCGGAGAGCGGAAATGAGTGGCGAGCTCGCAAGCGCGAGAGATGCATGGAGCCGCCAGCGCGTTGTCCTGATTCTCGCCGCCGGCTACCTCGCCACCCGCCTCATAAACTTCGCCGCGTTGTGGGTGGCCTCCGGCTGGCAGACCCCGACAGGGCCGCCCAACGACCTAGGCGCGCCCACGACGTACTACGTCCACACGGCAAGTCCCGCGTCGCCCGGGTTGGGCGGGGTGCTCGCCAACTGGGACGGCCAGTGGTACGAGCGCATCGCAACGGATGGCTATCCCAGCGGGGCAGACGCGCGCTCGGCCAACGATGCGTGGGTGTGGCAGTTCCCGCCGCTCTTTCCATTGGCCGCCCGGTTCCTGATGCTCGTCACGGGTCTTGGTTTCCCGGTGGCTTCGGTGCTGCTCAACCTCGTGCTCGGCGGCATCGCGACCGGCCTCCTCTACGGCATCTTCCGATCCGCGGTCTCGGCGCCCCTGGCCCTGGCCGGCGCGCTCTCGGTGAACGTGTTCATGACCGCCCCGCTCTTCAACGTGGCCTATAGCGAACCTGCCGCACTGGTCTTCCTGCTGTTGGCGATACGCGAGATCTTGGCGAGGCGCTACGCCATGGCTCTGCTGGCCGTACTGGCCCTCGCCTTCACGCGCCCTGTCGCTGCCCCGCTCGCCTTGGTCTTCGTCGTGCACTGGTGGTCCCGTTTGAGATCCCGTAACGCGATGCGACCGGGGTGGATCACGCACCTCACGCTGACGTTTTGCACTGTTGTCTCGCTGGTGTCGCCCTTTCTGTGGAGCGTCACCGCCGCCCTCTGGCTTCGCGATACACAGGCAATCACGCGCAACAACGGCCCGATCTCCGGCTCCGCTCGAGCCGCCTCCATGGCCAGCTCGTTCGACTTCGGCTGGTTCCATCGGGCGCACGACGAGGCGGGGTGGCTGGGCACCGGCCTGCTGATAGTGGCGGTCGCGATCGGACTTGGACTTCCCGTTGCCGCGGCACGGCGTCTGCGACTGCCGACGGAGCTCCAGGTCTGGGGCGTGGGCTACACGCTGTTCGTGCTCCTCGTGACTCCGGTGACGCCCGGCTTCTTCCGGTACCTCCTGCTCGTCGCCCCACTGCTAGCAGCCGTGCCGATGTGGACGCTCACGTGGGCACGCAAGGGGGTGGGCATCGCCGCCTTCTCCATGATCTGCGCGGTGGGGCTGTCGAGCCAGTGGTTCTGGATTCGCTACATCTACATCCTCGACCCCGCGCCCGCACTGGTGCCGTGGTCACCGTAGGGCCGGACCTGCCCCGTTAGCGCGGCCGAAGTGCTCGAGCGGCCCTGGACGCTTGTGACTCCTGCCCCGCGCGTTCGGGTACGGGCTCGGCAGTAGGGTTGCACCTGCATGAGTGGCAGGCGCGACCGCGCAGTCCCCAACGAGCACGGAGGAAGTGAGCCGATGACCACGGATCCCCGGCAGGAGCGGACCCTCGGCCAGCTGGTCGCCTCCGCGACGCAGGATCTCTCGACGCTCGTCCGCAGCGAGATCGCCCTGGCGAAGGCCGAGCTCTCGGTGCAGTTCAAGAAGGCCGGCGTCGGCGGAGCACTCCTCGCGGCAGCCGGCGTCGTGGCGTTCTACTCCGTCTACTTCATCTTCATCACCATCGCCGAGGGCATCGAGGCGCTCGGCCTGCCGCGTTGGCTCAGCTTCCTCATCGTCACCGTCTTCATGCTGCTGGTGGCGGGCGTGCTGGCCGCGCTCGGTATCCGGAAGATGAAGACGGTCAAGCCGTCGCCGGACAAGACGATCTCTGAGGCGCAGCAGACGGTGGCGGCCCTCAAGTCCGCAGCCGAGCACCCCGGCACCACGGTTCCGGCGCCGCGCCCTGAGTGGGACCGCCCGAACGGGCACACGCCCGCTACCTCCGTCGTGCCCGCCGACACCACGGGCGCGACCGCGGTCACTTCGTCCCGCGACGCCTGACCTGGGGCCTATCGTCACACCCATGTCCGTCGACGCTGCCTTCGTCAACATCGACGGCCCCTGGGAGCACCGCTACGTCTCCGCCAACGGCGCCCGGTTCCACATCGCCGAGCTGGGCGAGGGCCCGCTCGTCGTCATGCTGCACGGCTTCCCGCAGTTCTGGTTCACGTGGCGCCACCAGATGGTCGCCCTCGCCAGGGCCGGCTACCGCGTGGCCGCGATGGACCTGCGCGGTTACGGCGGCTCCGACAAGCCGCCCCGCGGCTACGACACCTACATGGCGACCCTCGACACCGACAGCATCATCCGGGCACTCGGGGAGAAGGACGCCGTCGTCATCGGGCAGGGCCTCGGCGGTTGGATCGCCTGGTGCATGCCGACGCTGCGCCCGGAGGTGACCCGAGCCGTCGCCTCCCTGTCGATGCCCCACCCGCGCATCATGCGCCACGCCACGTGGACCAACTCGGCGCAGCGGCGCGCGTCGTCGTGGGTCGCTGCCATGCAAAAGCCGTTCGTCCCCGAGCGCGAGATGTCCCGCTCGCACGACTACGTCGAGGAGCTTCTCCGGGCGTGGGCCTCCCCGTCCGGGTCGTTCCCGACCGCCGAGGACGTATGCCGTTACGGCGACGCCATGATGATCCCCTTCGTCGCGCACTCCGCCGCCGAGCACTACCGCTGGCTCGGCCGGTCGTCCGTCCGCCCCGACGGCCCGCTCTTCATGCGCCGCATCCGCCACGCCATCCACGTCCCGGTCCTCCAGCTGCAGGGCAGCGACGACGGGTGCGTGCTCGCCGCCGCGACCCACGGGTCCGGCGCCTTCGTCCCCGACGACTTCCGCCAGGTCAAGATCCCCGGCGCCGGCCACTTCCTGACCGAGGAGGCACCCGAGCAGGTCAACGCCGCACTGATCACATGGCTAAAATCCCTTGCCTGACATGGAGTTCGAGCTTCCCGACGCCGGTGGGGTCACGTGGTCGGTATCCGTCCGTGACAGCTCCGGTATGCCGCTGGGCGGGGTCGGCGAGGACGTGCCCTTGCGCACCGCCTCGGTCGGCAAGGTGCTGCTGCTCGTAGAGACGGCCCGGCTCATCGCGTCCGGCGAGCTCTCCCCCGACGAGCCCCTGACCCGATCCCTCGACCTGTGGGTCGGCGACTCGGGCCTCTGGCATACCCTGTCTGTGGAGTCGCTGCCTCTCGTAGACGTCGCGGCCCTCGTCGGGGCGGTGTCCGACAACCTGGCGACCAACGTCCTGCTCCGGCGGGTCGGGCTCGCCGAGGTCGCCGCCCGGGCCACGTCCCTCGGTCTGCGTGCAACCGCCCTGCATGACCAGGTCCGCGACGTCCGCGGCGCCGAGCACCCCGTCACCCTGTCGACGGGCAGCGCCTCGGAGCTGAGCGCGCTGATGAGCCGCCTTGCCGCAGGTACGGCAGTCGGGGGCGACGCCGACCGGATGGTCCGCCAGTGGCTCTCGGCCAACGTCGACCAGTCGATGGTCGGCTCGGCCCTGGTGGAGCAGGGCGGCCTCGACCCGATCGCCCACCATGCGTCGCTCGATCTGCCCATCACGTTCTGGAACAAGACGGGAACGGACGACGGCGTCCGCGCCGACGTCGGCGCCCTGAGCTCCGATGGCCGGACCGTCACCTGGGCGGCGATCGCCAACTGGGACCCAACGCCCGGGACGACCCTCGACCATCTGACTGTGTGGGCCGTTCTCCGGGGCATGCACCACGTCGGCGAGCAGGTACTCGCCCAGCTTTGAGGGGAAAGGTGGCGATTCCCTGTTTTGTCGCGTGCTGTCACGGACAATGACGGAGCCGCTTGTCACGGGCTCCGTCATCTTGTCGCTCGACCTCAGGGAAAGCATGCTCAGCTCCACGGCACGCAGGCCGGCCACGCTTCTGGCTCCTCTAGCCATCATCGCCACAGCTGCGCTGGCATGGCTCCAGTGGAAGGGCGTGACGCGGGGCATCTGGGTGGACAGCGACGTGTATGTCATGGGAGCGAAGACGCTCATGTACGGCGGTGACCTCTACGCCGACTCGACCGCCGTCGACCTGCGTTTCACCTACTCACCCTTCGCCGCGGCCGTCTTCGTGCCGCTTGCCCTGCTCCCAGCCGCGGTGGCTCGCTGGACCTTGACTGCCCTGTCCCTCGTCGCGCTCGTGACCAGCATCGTGGTGGTGGGGCGACAGCTCCGCCTGCAGCCGTGGGTGATGATCTGGCTCGGGGTCGCGGCCGCTGCCCTCGAGCCTGTGCTCCGCAACCTCCTGCTCGGGCAGATCAATCTCATCCTCATGGCGCTGGTCATCGTCGACCTTCTGGTCGTGCCTCGCCGCTACCGGGGGCTTCTCGTGGGTGTGGCCGCGGGCATCAAGCTCACTCCTGCAGTGTTCGTCATCTACTTCCTCCTGAAGAGGGACTGGCCCTCGGTCGCCAGGACAACGGGCAGCTTCGCGCTCACCGTGCTCATCGGTTCCGCGCTCTCCTGGTCCAGCAGCGTCTCGTTCTGGCTGGGCGGCTTCCTCGGGCTGGGCAAGTTCGGTGCTGGAGCGGTCGTCGGGACTGACAACCAGTCGCTGCTAGCCGCAGTGCTGCGTGTGCTCGGCCGCCCTGAGGTGCCCCTCGCGGCGCAGGCCGTCTTGGCCATCTGCGGGGTGGGTCTCGGCACGCTCGCGGCTCGACGCAGCCTACGGAGGGGCGGGTCGAGCGCTCAGGTGGAAGCCGTCGCCTGGATCGCCCTCGGCGGCCTGCTCGGCTCCCCCGTCTCGTGGACCCATCACTGGGTGTGGGTCATCGTCGTGCTCGCAGTGCTCGCAAGTCGTCGGGAGCCGTTCATGGCTGCCGTGGTGATGGCCCTCTTCTGGCTCCCCATCGTGTGGATGCTCTACACCGGGCTCAACTACCAGTCACTGACCTTTCCTTGGTGGAAAGGGCTCCTCTCAGCCACCTACGTCCTGACGGGCGCTGCGCTGCTTGTCGTCGCCGCCAGTAGTTCTGAACGCTGCCGCCCCACGTCACCAGACCAGCGGAAGACGCAGGCGCCCCAGTCTGGCCCGCCCCCCTACGTCGAGGCCTGTCCCGACAAACAGGGCGAATTGCTCTAAAAAGACTTTTTGCTCTTTCTTCGCTCACTGCGGCATTTCCGCACTGACCCATAGGAAGCGCCCTAACGTGTGCTTTGCCGGCTCGGGGGACGATTCGGCATTTCTGCAGGAGGGGACCTTCGAGCATGAGAGCTCGTTCAGCTTTGGCTGCCACAGCAGCCGCGGTAACTGTCTTTGCCTCGGCCACCAGCGCCCTGGCCGACACCATCACCAACAGAATCGACACCACCGTCGATGCCGTCGCAGAGACGATGCCGATCCTGGTGGGCGGCACCGGCTCCACCGTGCTCGCCGTCGTGCCCACCAAGGGCGACAACAAGAACGGCTGCAACCTCACCGGCAAGACCACTCTCGTGGTCGACGTCGCGTCGGCCGACACGAGCATCGCCACGGTGACGCCATCGCGGGTGACCTTCGACAGCTGTGGGGACACGCCGACGCTCACGGTCAAGGCGCTCAAGGTGGGCTCGAGCGCCATCACGCTCAAGGAGTACACCAACGACACCGGCCGCACCTTCGAGTACGCGCCCGCGACGTTCGACGTCAACGTCGTCGCCCCCGGGGGCGCGAACACGCCGCCGAGCGTGGGCATCACCGGCCCATCTGACGGCGCCTCCTACGCCAAGGGCGCCGTCCCGGCCGCGACGTGCGTCGTCGCTGACGCCGAGGACGGGGCGTCGAGCTTCCCGGCCGCACTTTCTGCCATCACCGGGCCGTATGCGTCCGACGGGATCGGGACCCAGACGGCCAGCTGCTCCTACACCGACCACGGAACGCCTGGCCTGACGGCTTCCGGCTCGGTGACCTACTCGATCGTGGACAACTCGGCACCGGTCATCACCTCCGACCTCACGCCCGTCCACCCGGACGGCCTCAACGGTTGGTACCGCAGCGACGTGAAGCTCACGTGGAACGTCGCCGACACCGAGTCGCCGGGTTCGGTCCTGAAGGACGGCTGCGTGGACCAGACCATCACGAGCGACCAGGCCGAGACGGCATACTCCTGCTCGGCGACGAGTGCGGGCGGCTCCGCCGGTCCGGTGAGCGTCAGCATCAAGCGGGATGCCACCGCCCCGACCGTCGCCTTCGAGTCTGCCTCTGGCACAGCAGGACTCGCTGGCTGGTACGTCTCCCCAGTCACGGCGACGTTCGCCGTGACCGACGCAACGTCTGGCCCTGCGGAGCCCCTCGTGAGCGCCAGTTCGCCCGCGGGCGTGGAGGGCACGAACGTCTCGATCGCCAGCCCGGAGGCCTCCGACGTGGCGGGCAACACGACGCCGCCCGGCGCGGCCTCGCAGTCGTTCAAGATCGACCTGAACGCGCCGACGCTCACCTACGCGGGCGCCACGGGGACGGCCGGGAACAACGGCTGGTTCACATCTGCCGTCACCACCGCCTACACGGTGAACGACAGCGTCTCGGGTCCTGCCCAGCCGACGGTCACCGCGTCGTCCGGCGCCGCAGAGGGCTCCGGCGTCGTCATCCCGAGCCCGGCGGCCTCTGACGTCGCCGGCAACGTCACGCCGGCCGGCGTGGACTCGCGGTCGTTCAAGATCGACCTGACTCCCCCGACCGTTGCGTTCGACTCGTCCCTGGGCGGTTCCTACTACTTCGGCAAGGTCCCGGCCCAGCCGAACTGTGTTGCGAGCGACTCGGTCTCGGGCGTGGCCAGCTGCCAGATCACCGGCTACTCGTCTGCCGTCGGCTTCCACACCGTCACGGCCACCGCCACTGACGTCGCCGGCAACACGAGCACGACGAGCATGGACTACACCGTGCTGGCCTGGACGATGTCCGGCTTCTTCCAGCCGGTCGACATGGGCACGGTCGTCAACACCGTCAAGGCTGGTTCGACGGTGCCGCTGAAGTTCCGGATGTACAGCGGGCCCACCGAGATCACCGACACGGCCGCAGTGAAGTCCTTCCGGGTGGCATCGATGCCCTGTGGCGTCACGGCACCCACCGATGACGTCGAGATCACGTCGACGGGCGGGACGGTCCTGCGATTCGACACGACGGGCGACCAGTTCATCCAGAACTGGCAGACGCCGAAGACGACGGGGTGCTACAAGGCCACGATGACTGCGCTGGACGGTTCGACCATCAGCGCATTGTTCAAGCTGAAGTAGGCCCACGGGCCGCAGAGAGGCTGGCGGGCGCATCACCCAAGGGTGGTGCGCCCGCCCCTTGTTGGCCGGAGGTGCATGCCTGAAGCGAGGAACGAGGCATCGGAGGCGGAGACCACAGGCCTCGACGCGTCTGCACTTGGGCCGCCAACGCCTCAAGCCTCACCCCAGGGCAGAACGGAGCCCGCTTCTGCCGACCAAGCCGGCAACACTCGCGCTTCCGTGGTCAATTACGGCCAAAAGACCCATTTCGGACAAATTCATCTATCCGACAAGAAAGCCGTTTGCCGTTATTCCG
This sequence comes from Terrabacter lapilli, assembly GCF_039531305.1. Lineage (NCBI taxonomy): Bacteria > Bacillati > Actinomycetota > Actinomycetes > Micrococcales > Intrasporangiaceae > Terrabacter > Terrabacter lapilli. The sequence continues at coordinate 259,071 of NZ_BAAAPU010000011.1, read as the reverse complement.
GATTTCCGAGACAGCGTCTGCGGACTGAACATAACTTGTGGACGTCGACTCGCGGGGGCGAAGGATGTCGACGTCCTAAGGGGAGGAATCACCATGTCCGCACGCCGTCTTCTTGCTGCACTCGTGGCCGCCGCAACATTCTTGGCCGTAGGGCAACAGGCCGCCTTGGCGGATGGCATCACCAACACGCTCGACGCGTCGGTGGACGCCGCGGCTGAGTCGATGCCGCTCAATGTCGGAGGGCCGGACGGATCCACCACCCTGACCTGGGTCGTCAACGACACGGGGAAGAACGGATGTGACCTCACGGGGCAGTCGACCTACAGCGCAAACGTCAATTCCTCCAACACCAGCGTCGCGACTGTCAGCCCAAGTTCAGTCACCTTCAGCTCTTGCGGCGACGTGAAGACACTGACGGTCAAACCACTCGCAGCCGGGACGACCTCCATCACCCTGTCCCAAACAGGGAACACCACGGGCCAGACCATCGACCTGCTCCCCGCTACGTTCACAGTCACCGTGGCTCCGCCTGCAAACTCCGCTCCGATCGTTGCCGTCACCGGGGTGGCGATGGGCGCGTCGTACCCCTTCGGCGCAGTCAACACCGCAGCCTGCTCGGTCTCGGACGTTGAGGACGGCAAACCCGTCGTGAACCCGGTGCTCTCGCCGATCTCCGGGCCGGACGCTGCAGCAGGCATCGGCACCCAGACGGCCACCTGTACGTACACAGACAAGGGCGGCCTGACTGCCTCCTCATCTGCCACGTACTCCATCGTCAAGGCAGCCTCCACCACCACGGTCACGTGCTCGCCGTCCTCACTCACCTACACCGGCGCGCCCCTCACGCCCTGTTCAGCGACCGTCACCGGAACCGGCGGCCTCAGCGCCACGGTTCCCGTCACCTACGTCGCTAACACCAATGTGGGCACGGCAACGGCCTCGGCGGCTTTCGCCGGCTCCATCACCCACAACCCCAGCACCGGCAGCGCCACCTTCAGCATCACGAAGGCGACGTCGACCACGGCCGTGACGTGCCCGAGCAGCGCTCCGTGGACGGGCGCAGCGGTCACGCCCTGCTCTGCTACTGCCTCTGGCGCCGGGGGCCTGAACGTCACGCTGACCCCCTCGTACACGGCCAACACCGCGGTGGGCACGGCCTCGGCGTCGGCCGCCTTCCCCGGCGATGCCAACCACACCAGCAGCAATGACACGAAGACCTTCCAGATCGTGCCGGCCCAGAGCGTCGTCGCCATCACCTGCGCCGGGGGGCAGGTCTACACCGGTGCCGCATTGACCCCGTGCACGGCGAAGGTCACCTCGGCAGGTGGCTTCGAGCAGCCGCTCACGGTCTCGTACACCGACAACGTGGCCGCCGGCTCAGCGACTGCCTCGGCATCCTTCGCCGGTGACTCGGCGCACGCACCGGCGAGCACTTCCACCAGCTTTGCCATCGCGAAGGCACCGTCCACCGTCACGATCGCCTGCGACCCCACGACGACCACCTACACGGGTTCCCCCTTGACGCCCTGCAGCGCACAGGCAACCGGCGCCGGGATCGCCACGCCGATCGTCCTGACCCCGGTGTATGCCGCCAACACGAACGCAGGGACGGCCGACGTCACCGCGTCCTGGATCGGCGACGCCAACCACGGCCCGAACAAGGCCGCATCGACCTTCACGATCAGCAAGGCCGTGTCGACCGTAAAGGTCGCGTGCCCGAGCTCGTCGGTCTACAGCGGCTCCGCGCTGACGCCGTGCTCGGCCACGGCCACGGGCGCCGGGATCACCACACCCGTCATCCTTGACCCGAGCTACTCCGCCAACATCAACGTCGGCACCGCTCACGTCGATGCCGCTTGGGCCGGCGACGCCAACCACACCGCCGGCACCGACTCGGCGACGTTCGCAATCACCCAGGCGCCATCGACAGTCACGATCAGCTGCACGGGAGCGCCCTACACCTACTCCGGCGCACCCCTGACCCCCTGCACTGCGCGGGCGGACGGCGCCGGGATCGGCACGCCTATCGCCCTGACGCCTGACTACACCGCCAACACGAACGCAGGCACGGCTGACGTCACCGCCTCATGGGCCGGCGATGCCAACCACTCCCCGAGCAGTGCAGCGTCGACCTTCGCCATCGACAAGTCCACGTCGACCGTCACGGTGACGTGCCCCGAGGTCCCCCAGACCTTCACCGGTTCCCCCCAGCAGCCCTGCACCGCTAGGGCCAACGGGATCGCAGGACTCGATGTCGCAGTCGACCACGTGGTCTACACGGACAACACCAACGCAGGGACCGCGACCGCCTGGGCGACCTACGACGGCGACGCGAACCACACGTCGAGCTCCGCGAGCGCGACCTTCGCGATCGGTCGCTACACCCCCGTTGTCACCGTCAGCTGCCCGAAGGACGCCACCTACAGCGGTACGGCGCACTCGTGCACCGCCACCGTCCAGGGCGTCGGGGACGAGTTGGCAGGCGCCACGACAACGATCGACTACGGCGTCGGCGGCAACGTCGACGCGGGTGACGTGTCCGTGATTGCCACGTTCACCGCACCTTCCGGCAGCAACTACTCGGATGCCACGGGCCGCGCACAGTTCGCCATCGCCCCGTACACCCCGACGGTCAACCTGAGCTGCCCGACCACAGACACCTACAACGCGCTGCCCCACCCCTGCACGGCCACCGTCTCGGGCATCGGGCACGAGCTCGCCGCCGCCCAGGCGACGATCGACTACGGAGCCCGCGGGAACGTGAACGCCGGCGCAGTCACCGCGACCGCGACCTTCGCAGGGAGCGGCAACTACAGCGACGGCACCGCAACCGACACCTTCACCATCGCCCGGTTCACGCCGACCGTCACGGTCAGCTGCCCCACCACCGCGACGTACACCGCCGCCCCGCATCCCTGCTCGGCCAGCGTCAAGGGCGTCGGCGACGAGCTCGACGCTGCCACCGTGGCGATCGACTACGGCACGCACGGCAACGTGGCCGCCGGGGACGTCACCGCGGTCGGGTCGTTCGCCGGTGACGCCAACTATGCCCCCGCCACCGGTTCCGACGCCTTCACGATCGCCAAGGCGACTCCCACCGTGACCGTCACGTGCGACCCGACGTCCGCCACCTACACGGGCTCGGCGATCACGCCGTGCTCCGCCAGGGCCACCGGGGTGGGGGGCCTCGACGCCGAGGTCACGCCCGTCACGTACACCGGCAACACCGACGCCGGTGAGGCGACGGCGTGGGCCACGTACGACGGCGATGACAACCACTCCGGTGCATCGAGCAACAGCACCTTCACGATCACCAAGGCCGCCACCACCGTGACGGTGAGCTGCGTGGGCTCGCACGTCTTCACCGGCGAGCCGATCGCACCGTGCACCGCCAAGGTCACCGGAGTCGGCGGACTGGACCTCCCCGTCTCGCCGGTGGGCTACGCGAACAACACGCTCGTCGGCACGGCTTCGGCATCCGCCTCGTACGACGGGGACGCAAACCACACCGGCTCCAAGGGCGGCGCAACGTTCGCCATCACCAAGGCGCCCAGCACCGTCACCGTGTCCTGCCCGAGCTCGGAGGTCTACACCGGCCTGCCCATCGCACCGTGCACCGCCAGGGCCACGGGCGTCGGCGGACTTGACGTACCGCTCGACACCGTGTCCCACACGGACAACGTCAACGTCGGCACGGCATCCGCTTCGGCGGCATACGGCGGCGACGCCAACCATGACGGCTCCACTGGCGAGAACACCTTCGTCATCACGAAGGCCCCCAGCACAGTTACGGTGTCCTGCGCCACCTCGGAGGTCTACACCGGCTCAGCCATCACGCCGTGCTCGGCCCTGCTGACCGGCGCCGGCCTGCAGGCGACCGGTCTGACCGTCGGCTACTCAGGCAACGTCGTCGCCGGGACGGCGACGGCCTCCGCAGCCTGGGCCGGTGACTCCAACCACCTCGGCTCGAAGGACAGCGCGACCTTCGAGATCACGAAGGCCGGCAGCAGCGTCGCCGTGACGTGCACGGACAGCGTCGTCTACACCGGAGGCGAGCTGGCACCCTGTACGGCCCGGGCCACCGGAGCGGGCGAGCTCGACGTCGCGGTCACGCCGGTCACCTACAGCGACAACGTCGACGCCGGTACCGCCACGGCTGTCGCGAGCTACGCCGGCGACCCCAACCACGAGGCGTCCTCGGGCACCGGTCACTTCGAGATCACCAAGGCCTCCAGCGAGGTGACCGTGACCTGCACCGGCCCGAACGTCTACACGGGGTCGCCGATCAAGCCCTGCTCGGCGATCGCCACCGGTGCGGGTGGACTCGACGTGTCGCTCACCCAGCTTGGCTACGTATCCAACACCGACGCCGGCACGGCCACCGCCACCGCGACCTACGCGGGGGACGACAACCACAACGCCTCCACCGGCGAGCGCAGCTTCGACATCACCCCAGCCGACAGCACCGTCCGCGTCAGCTGCCCGGCCTCGCAGGTCTACACCGGCCAGCCGATCGAGCCCTGCTCGGCGACCGTGACCGGCGTCGGCGGGCTCGAGGCGGAGGTGACTCCCCTGACCTACGAGGCCAACACGAACACCGGCCTGGCTACCGCCGCTGCCACCTACCGTGGCGACCACAACCACAACGGGTCCGAGGACCACAGTGGCTTCGAGATCGACAAGGCCCCCAGCACCGTCACCGTGACCTGCCCGCCGTCGATGACCTTCACCGGTCAGGCGATCGAGCCCTGCTCGGCGCTCCTCAACGGCGCAGGTCTGGACGCCACCAAGCTGTCCGTCGGTTACGAGAACAACACGCACGCCGGCACTGCCACCGCCTCCGCGGTCTGGGCCGGCGACGACAACCACACGGGTGCCGATGGTGTCGAGCACTTCACGATCGACAAGGCAACCAGCCTGGTGACCGTGACGTGCAACCCGACGACGGTCACCTACACCGGATCCCCGCTCGAGCCCTGCTTGGCCGCGGCCTCTGGCGCGGGCGGCCTCGCTGTCGCCCTGACGCCCGTCCTGTACGGCGCGAACGTCAACGCCGGCCCGGCTTCGGCGTCGGCCACCTACGTCGGCGGTGACGACCATCTGGGGTCCACCGGGACGGCCACGTTCCAGATCACGAAGGCCGACAGCACGATCGTGTTCACCTGCCCGCAGTCCTCGGTCTACACCGGGTCGGCGATCACGCCGTGCACGGCACGGGTCACCGGCGCAGGGGGCTTGGACCTGCCCCTCGACGTCTCCTACGCGGCCAACACGAACGCCGGTACCGCGACCGCATCGGCCAGCTACGCCGGTGACGGAAACCACAACCCGGCTTCCAAGAACGTCACGTTCACCATCACCCCTGCACAGAGCCAGGTCGCCCTGACCTGCCCGGAGTCGACGGTGTACACCGGTGGCGCGATCGAGCCCTGCTCGGCTACCGCCACCGGACCTGGCGGCCTCAAGGCTTCCGTCGCCGTGACCTACACCAACAACCTCAACGTCGGCACCGCCGCCGCAGCGACGACGTACGCCGGCGACGCCAACCACACCGGTTCCACGGCCAGCGCGACCTTCCCGATCACGAAGGCCGACAGCACCGTCAAGGTGACCTGCCCGACATCGTCGATCGTCTATTCCGGTTCGGCCATCACGCCCTGCTCGGCTCTTCTGACCGGCGCGGGCCTGCAGGCAACCAGCCTGACCGTCGCCTACGGCAGCAACGTCAACGCGGGCACCAGCACGGCCTCGGCGGCCTGGGCCGGCGACGACAACCACACCAGCTCCTCCGCCAGCACGACGTTCACGATCAGCAAGGCCCCCAGCACCACCACCGTGACCTGCGGCTCCGGATCGTTCACGTACAACGGCAGTCCGATCACGCCCTGCTCGGCCCGCGCTGCTGGGGCCGGCGGGCTGGACCTGCCCGTCACACCCGTGACCTACTCGAGCAACACGAACGCCGGCGCCGTCACGGCCTCCGCGGCATACGCCGGGGACGCCAACCACGAGAGCTCCACCGGGACGGCAACCTTCCAGATCGCGAAGGCCGCCAGCACCGTGACCGTCACGTGCACCGCGGGCCCGTTCGTCTACACCGGCAGCGCATTCACTCCCTGTGCAGCTCGCGCCACGGGTGCCGGTGGGCTGGACATTCCCGTCACGGTGACCTACACCAACAACGTCAGCGTCGGCACCGCCACCGCCTCCGCGACGTATGCCGGGGACGCCAACCACGAGAGTGCGGCAGGAAGGACCTCCTTCGCGATCGCGGCGTGGTCCCTCAAGGGCTTCTACCAGCCGGTGGACATGACGCCGGCGGGCGGCACGACAGTCCTGAACTCGGTCAAGGCCGGCTCGACCGTTCCGCTCAAGTTCCAGATCTACAGCGGCTCGACCGAGCTCACCAACGTCTCGGCGGTGAAGTCGTTCACCACCCGGAACGTCGGTTGCTCACTGGATGCGACCGATGCTCCGATCGACATCACCAGCACGGGGGGAACGAGTCTTCGTTACGACTCCACCGGAAGCCAGTTCATTCAGAACTGGCAGACCCCGAAGACACCGGGCGCCTGCCTCCAGGTCACGATGACCGCGCAGGACAACAGCACGCTGAGCGCCTACTTCAAGCTCAAGTAGGGGGCCCTGACGGGGACCGAGAAGGGGGCGCACCACACCACGTGGTGCGCCCCCTCGCTGTCCTCTATCCGGCTCAGCCCTCAGAGGCCGCTGCAGGGATGACGAGGCTGAAGGTCGCGCCTCCCCCGGGCGTCTCCATCACGTCCAGCCGTCCGCCGTGCGACCGGACGATCTGTGTCACCAGGGCCAGCCCGAGACCGACGCGCCGCCCACCAGTCGCGCCGTCGCCCCGCGAGAACCGCCGGGACAGCCGCTCGACGTCGTCCACATCAACGCCCTGACCGTGGTCGACGACGTCGACCCGCACCTCCCCGTCCACAGCGGACGACCGCACCTCCACCCGGGAACCCTCGTCCGAGTGCGCGATCGCGTTGTCGACGAGCGCGAGCACCGAGCGCCGGAGACTCGGCGCCACGCCCAGGACCACGCAGGCCCCATCCGCCCCCGGGTCCTCGGCCCCAACCACCTCGTCGACGAGCGCGACGCCGTGCTCGGCGGCATACGGCCCCAGCGACGTCACCACCTCGGACGCGAGAGCCGCCAGGTCCACCCGCTCGGCGACCTCGTCGACGTGCTCGAGCTGAGCGGACAGCAACAGGTCGGAGACGACGTCGGCCATCGCCTGCGTGTCGTGCACGAGCTGGTCGGCCTCGGCGAGCCGGCGCGCGGCCGCCGGGTCCCCACCCCGCGCCGACGCGTCCGCGGCCACGTGGCGCCGCAGCAGCTGCGCCCGGGTGCTGATCACCGCGAGCGGGGTGCGCAGCTCGTGCGAGGCGTCGGCGACGAACTGCCGCTGCAGCTCCATCGCCTCGCCGAGCGGTCGCACCGCCCGGCGCCCGGCCAGGAGCCCGGTCAGCGCCGCCAGCAGCACGCCGAGCCCGCCGGCAACCGCCGTCGAGACGAGCAGCCGCTGCTCCTCGCCGGAGTGCAGCCGGATGTCGTAGACGGCCACGTAGGTGCCGTCGGCGCGCCGGTCCACCCACGCCGGCCAGGTGCGCCCGTCCGCCTCGTAGCTCGTCGGCCCCGAAACGCCCGGGCCGGTCGAGACGACCGCCGCCGCCAGGTCCGCGGGCATCGTCCGCGTCACCTCGTGCGTCGGCCCGGACAGCTTCGCCAGCCACAGTCCAGGTGGCGCGTCCACGACGTCGTCGGCCGTCCGTGCGGTCGTCTCGGTGCGCCCTCGAACCTCTGCCAGCTGCTGCCGGTCGAAGAGGATCGCCGCCCCGATGATCGCCACGAGCACGACGAGCGCCGTCGTCGCGCCGACCCGCAGGGCCACCGACCGGGACGCCTGCCGCAGCGGATCGTCCTCTGGCACAGACGATCTCGAGCGCGACCGCGCCATCACGACGCCCCGAGCCGGTAGCCGACCCCGTGGACCGTCTCGATGACGGACTTCCCGAGCTTGCGCCGCAGGTAGTAGACGTACGTGTCCACCGCGCCGAGCGTGTCAGCGTGGTCGAAGGCCGTCGCGAGCAGCTCGTCCCGGGTGAAGACGCGCGTCGGGCGCCGGGCCAGGGTCTCGAGCAGCCGCGCCTCGCGGCCCGACAGCATCACCTCGTCGCCGTCCCCGACGAGCCGCTGCTCCCGCACGAGCAGCCGGCGCGAGCCGACCGCCAGCTCGTTCGCCGCGCCGCCGACCGGCCGCAGCAGCGCCCGCAGGCGGGCGAGCACCTCCTCGACGTCGAACGGCTTGACGACGTAGTCCTGGGCCCCCGCGTCCAGCCCCTCCACCCGGTCCGCGACCGTCCCCCGCGCGGTCAGGAAGAGCACCGGCGCCGCCAGCCCCCGCGAGCGCAGCCGCGTCACCAGGTCGACCCCCTCGATGCCGGGCAGCCCCCGGTCGACGACGAGCACGTCCCAGTCGTCGACCAGCCCACGGTGGAGGCCGGCCTGTCCGTCGCGGACGGCCGTGACGGCATACCCCTCCTCGTCGAGCAGCTCCGCGAGCATCTGCGACAGGTCCGGGTCGTCCTCGACGAGGAGCAGGCGCGGGCGGAACGTCGGCACACTCATCCGGTCAAACTCCTCGACCCGTCTCATAACTTTCTGAGATCGCCTCACGACGATCGTCTACGTGAGCACCACCATCGCACCACACCGCGGGACCCCGAGCCGGGTCCGTCGCGCGCTGCGTGCCGGTGCGGACTTCCGCCGCTGGCAGGCCCGCACGGGCGACCTCCTCGAGACGCTGGCCATCGCGAGCCTGCTCGCCGTCGTGGCCCAGTTCCTCCTCGGCGGCGGCAGCCACGACCTCGTCGCCGGCACGAGCAGCACCATGCTCGTCGCCGTCGGGCGCCTCACCGGCCTCGTGGCCATGGACCTCCTGCTCATCCAGCTGCTCCTCGCCGCCCGGGTGCCGTGGATCGACCGCGTCTACGGGATGGACCGCGCGCTCAAGGCGCACCGCATCCTCGGCCGCGTCACGGTCCCGCTCGTCCTCGTCCACGTCGGCGCGATCTTCCTCGGGTATGCCGTCCGCGACGCCCTCCACGGGCCGTTCGGTCCCGTCGTGGAGACCTTCCGCCTGCTGACCGGCGGCGACGACCTGCTCTTCGCCTTCGGCGCCACCGCCCTGCTCGTCGTCGTCGCCGTGACGTCCGTGAGCATCGCGCGACGGAAGGTGTCCTACGAGTGGTGGCACCTCGTGCACCTGACGTCGTATGCCGCCGTCGTCCTCGCCGTGCCGCACGAGCTCTCGATGGGCTCGGACTTCACCGCCTCCGCCTGGGTGCGCAGCTACTGGTGGACCCTCTTCGTCGTCGTCGCGGCCAGCGTCGTGTGGTGGCGCCTGCTCGTCCCCGTCGCCCGCAGCCTGCGCCACGACCTGCGCGTCAGCGACGTCGTCGAGGAGAGCCCGGGCGTGTGGTCGGTCCGGATGACCGGGCGGGGCCTCGACCGGCTGCCGGTGCGCGCCGGGCAGTACCTCAACTGGCGCTTCCTCAGCCCGCACCTCCTCGCGAGCGCCCACCCGTGGTCCATCTCCAGCGCCCCCGACGGCCGGCACCTGCGCATCACCGTCCGCGACCTCGGCGACCACTCAAGCCGTCTGGCCCACCTGCGCCCCGGCACACGCGTGCTCTTCGAAGGCCCCTACGGCGCCTTCACCGCCCGCAACCGGGTCCGTCGCCGGGTCCTGCTGCTCGCCGCCGGCATCGGCGTCACGCCCGTCCGCTCGATCCTCGAGGAGATGGTGCGCCACGGGCACGCCGGACCCGGCGACGTCACCGTCGTCTACCGCGCCAACACCGAGGCCGAGCTGCCCCTGCGCGAGGAGCTCGAGCACCTCGCCGCCGTCGGCGGCCACCGGCTGCTCCTGCTCGTCGGGCCGCCCGTCGACGGCTCCTGGCTCCCGGCCGGCTCCCCCCGCCGGGCCGATGCCCACGCCACCGACGCCCGGCGTCTCGCGGGCCTCGTCCCCGACCTGCGCCGCCACGAGGTGTACGTCTGCGGGCCCGGCCGCTGGATGGACCTCGTCCACCGCAGCCTCCTGCAGGCCGGCATCCGCAAGGACCACATCCACGACGAGAGGTTCTCCTGGTGAGGAAGGCAACGACCGTCGTCGTCGGCCTGGCCGGCCTGGTCACCCTCGGCGCGTCCTGGGCCTCCGGCCTGACCGCCAAGTCGCCGGCTCCCGTCGCCGGCGCCCACGTGCTCGCCCCGGCCAAGGCCGGCAAGCCGGTCGCCGGCGCGCCGCCGCAGCCGTCGGGCGGGTCCTCGAACGGCTCTGGCTCGTCGGGCAAGTCCTCGGGCAAGTCCTCGGGCGGCTCGGCCCAGGCGCCGGCGGCACCCGCGTCGGGCACGGTGGACGGCGCCGTCGTCGACACGCAGTACGGCTCGGTCCAGGTGCAGGTGATCTACACCGGCAAGAAGATCACCAACGTCCACGCCCTGAAGCTGACCGACAGCTCCGGCACGTCGGTGTCGATCAGCGCCGGGGCCGCGCCGATCCTGCGCCAGGAGGCGCTCGACAGGCAGTCCGCGCAGATCGACACTGTCAGCGGCGCGACCTACACCAGCGACGCCTACCAGCAGAGCCTCCAGTCTGCGATCGACGCAGCCCACCTGGGGTGACGGCCGTGAACCCGGGAGGGCTGACCACGCCCGCCGGGCACGCTGGCTGGGAGTTGCCTGAGATTGCCCCAAATCCGGCATAAGACGCACATCCACCTGCGATGATTCGCTCGCGCGCGTCCGGCTGGACGCGGCGCTCGAGCACCTTCTCACCACAGGGGACCCTCCATGCCATCTCGCCGCCTCTCCTCGGCGGCCCTGGCGCTGGCGCTCATCGCGCCCGTCTCGGCCATGTCCGCCTCCGCGTCGGCGGCCTCCCCGTCGCGCGCGTCGAAGGGCAAGGTCCCAGCCGCGAAGCACCTACCGCGGCCGACGCGGCACGCGGCCAAGCAGGCTCACGACCCGCACCGGGTGCTCGTGAAGTTCCGGAGCTCCGCACCCAAGGCCAGGCGCGACAGCGCCGTCACCTCCCACGGCGGCCGGGTCGGACAGGCGCTCCCGGGGACCGGCTTCGTCGAGGTCACGACGAGCGGTCGTGCCGAGGACCTCGCGCGGCGTTTGAAGACCGACCCCGCCGTGGCGCAGGTGGCTCTGGACTACGTCCGTCAGGCCTCCGCCACCCCGAACGACCCGAACTACATCTACCAGCACTACCTCGACACGGTCCGCGCGCCGACCGCCTGGGACCGGTCGAAGGGCTCCCTCACCCAGGTCGTGGCAGTCATCGACACCGGCGTGGACGGCACGCACCCGGATCTCCAGGGACACACCGTCGCCGGCTACAACGCCATCACCAAGGCCGGCATCGCCGCCGGCGTCGCGAGCGACGACAACGGTCACGGCTCGATGGTCTCCGGCATCATCGCCGCCGGCACCGGCAACGGCACGGGCATCGCCGGGGTGGCCTGGAACGCCAAGGTCATGCCGGTCAAGGTCCTCGACTCCAACGGCTACGGCGACGACTCCGACGTCGTCGAGGGCATCAGCTGGGCCGTTTCCCACGGCGCGAAGATCATCAACCTCTCCCTCGGCGGCGACGCCGACAGCCCCGTGCTGCACGACGCCGTGAGCAACGCCGTCGCGAACGGCGCCGTGGTCGTGGTCGCCGCGGGCAACTCGGGCGACGACGTGCCCGAGTACCCCGCGGCATACCCGGAGGCGGTGGCCGTCGCGGCGACGGACACGAGCGGCGCGCTCACCGACTTCAGCACCTTCGGCCCCTGGGTCGACGTCGCCGCCCCGGGCTTCGGCATCCTCTCGACGACGATCGCCGATGCCAGCGGCAACGAGAACTACGCCTACGGCGACGGCACGTCCTTCGCGGCGCCGATCGTCTCGGGCGTGGTGGCGCTGATGCGCAGCCAGACCCCGTCGCTCACGCCGGCACAGGTCCTTCAGCGCCTCAGGTCCACCGCCCGTGACGCCGGGCCTCGCGGCTCCGACCCCTACTACGGCGCCGGGATCGTCGACGCCACCGACGCCGTCGGCGGCGGCTGGGCGCCGGGCTTCGGCCGGCCCGCCATGGGCGCCGACGAGCCCAACGACCTACCGGCCCGGGCGACGCCCCTCACCGGCTCGACGACGGCAACCCTCGGCGTCGAGGGCGACACGGACTGGTACCGCGTCGACACGACGGCGACCCAGCCGCTGTCGGTGACCGTGACGCCGGCGGCCTGGGACCCGAACCTCCCGCAGAACGCGGACCCGGTCGTGTCGGTCTACGACTCGGCCCTGCGGCCCCTCGCCGTGAGCGACCACCACGGATCCGGCGAGCCCGAGCTCGTCGGCTGGACCGCCCCTGCGGGCGTCTCCTACGTCAAGGCGCAGAGCTTCAACGGCGCGCGCGACCCGCGCCCCTACACGGTGGCGCTCGCCCGGCACGAGGGTGCGCTCCTCGACTCGCCGTCGTGGCTCGAGCAGGCGACGCCGCAGGCGGGCTCCACGGCCGTCGGGGACGTCACCGGCGACGGGCGCGACGACGTCGTCACGGTCCTCGGCGAGTACGGCGACGCCGTCACGCCGCGGGGCATCATCGTGTACGCGCAGACGGCCGCCGGCGACCTCGACGAGGGCACCTTCTACCCGACGGCGAACGACTCGCCGGTGATGCGGCTCGCCGTGGGCGACGTCGACGGCGACGGTGCCGCGGAGGTGCTCGCCGGCACCTTCGACGGCCTGCAGGTCTTCCACCGGCTGCCGGACGGCACGCTCGCGGCCCCGCAGTACTCCCCGGGGATCTCCGGGTCCCAGGTGCACGACGTGACGACAGGTGACCTGGACGGCGACGGCCGCCCGGACCTCGTCGTCAGCCTCAACGGCTCGCCCTACATCCGCATCCGCCAGGCGGACGGCTCGTACTACACGGCCGCGCACTTCCAGATCTCGATGCAGGACCTGTCGATCGCCGACGTCGACGGCGACGGCCGGCCGGACGTCGTGGGAGCCGGCGGTGGAGGCGTAATCGTCCTGCACAACGACCCGGCCGTCCCGGCCGGCTGGCGCATGACCACGGTCCCGGTGAGCCCGAGCCTGCCCTCCGGGTCGGGGGTAGGCGCGGCCCGGAGCGTCGACGTCAACGGGGACGGACGCTCCGACGTGGTGGCGCTCGAGGGCACCAGCGACGGATCACTGGTGGTCGCGACGTACCTGCAGGCCGCCGACGGCACCCTGCAGGCGTCTACCACGAGCCCGCTGCCGAGCCACAGCGTGACTCTCGAGGTCGCCGACTTCACCGGCGACGGAATCCCCGACGTCGTCACGTCGACGTCGGGCCAGGACGCGACCGTCTCGGTGCTCCCGGGGCTCGGCGGCGGCGGCTTCGGCGCGCCCGCGTCCACCGCCCTGGGCGACTCCGTCTGGACGGCGCGGCAGGGCGAGCTCGCCACCGTGGACCTCCACCGTGACGGGCACCCCGACGTGGCCCTGATGACACGGACCGGCGTCGCGGTGCTCCGCAACACGACCACCACCACGCCAGCCGGGCCGGATCAGCTGTGGGTGCAGAGCTCCACTCCCAGTGACGTGGCCACGGGCTTGGCACAGGCGGCCGCACCGACCGTCACCTTCGCCCGAGACATCACCGCCACGTCCGTGACCGGCTCGACCGTCCACCTCGTCGACGGCCGGACGGGATCGGACGTGCCGGCCTCGATCGCCTACGACGCAACGACGCGCACCGCGACGGTGACGCCCGCGGCGCTGCTCGGCCAGGACGCGCCGTACCGCCTCACGGTCTCCGGCGTGACGGACACGTCCGGCGCGACGATGGACACGGCATACTCCTCCACCTTCGAGACGGTGGACCCGGCCCCATCGGCGGTGGGCTCCTTCACGGCCACAGGCGCAGTGCGGGCCGCGACGCTGACGTGGAAGGCCACGGGCTCACCCGAGGTGAACCGCTACATCGTCCGGATGGCCGCCGGCACGACGCCTCCCGCCGGCATCACGAGCGGCACCGACGTCTACTCCGGCTCGGGCACGAGCGTCACCCTCCCGTACCTCGCCCAAGGATCCACCTTCAGCTTCCGGATCTGGGCCCAGGATCGCTCCGGCACGCTCGGCCCGGCGTCATCACGCACGCTCGCGGGGACCGCGCCGACGATGTCGGCCAGTGTCACCTCGCTGACCAACGGCGGCGCGGTGTCCCTGAGCAGCAGGCTGACGCGTCGGGACACCGGCGCCGCCATCACCGGCGTCCCCGTCCAGCTCTACTGGCGCAAGGTCGGCACCACGACGTGGTACCTCCTCACGACGCCCACGACGGGCTCCACCGGGACCGTCTCGTTCGTCAGCAGGCCCGGGGCCTCGCTCGACTACCAGTGGGTCTACCGCGGCTCGGGCAGCTTCATCGGCTCGAGCAGCCCCGCTGCGCGCGTCGGGGTCCGGACCACCGTCACCGGCGCCGTCAGCCGGACCTCGCTGGCCCTGGGCGGCTCGTTCACCGTGTCCGGGTCGGTGGCGCCGACGCACGCCGGGCAGGTCGTCTACCTGCAGCGGTATGCCGGCAACGGCGCCTGGACGACCGTGGCCAGCCGGACGCTGAGCTCGACGAGCACGTATGCCGTCGCGTTCAGGCCGGGGTGGCGCGGCACGTTCACCTTCCGGATGTACAAGCCGGCCGACGTTGACCACCTGGCCTCCTACAGCCCCAACCGCGTCGTCAAGGTCTACTGACAGGCGCGCGGTCAACAGACCTGCGGCGTCCGGGCAGCGCCCGGGCAGGTGCCCACGCGACCCACCGAAGGGCCCACTCGACCGAGACGTCGGGTGGGCCCTTCGTCGACTCAGCGCCGGCGGTAGCGGCGTTCCGGACGGCCCGTCGAGCCGTAGCGCAACGTCACGTCGGCTCGACCGGAGGTGACGAAGTGCTCGAGGTACCGGCGGGCGCTGACCCGCGAGATGCCCACGGCCTCAGCGCACTCCGTCGCCGAGAGCGTGTCAGCCGCCTCGCGCAGCGCCGCCTCCACCGCCTCCGCCGTCTCGGTGCTGAGCCCCTTCGGCAGGAGCGCGACCGCGGCGCGACGCACCGGCTGTGACCCGAACGCCGCGTCGATCTGCTCCTGCGTGAGCTCGTCGCCGAGGTCGCGAGCCCGCTCGGCGGCATACGTCCTCAGGCGCTGCTCGAGGTCGGTGAAGGTGAACGGCTTGAGCAGGTAGCCGACGACCCCCTGGCGCACGGCCCCGCGCACGGCGTCGGCCTCCTTGGCCGCGGTGATGACGAGGACGTCGCACGTCTCGCCGGCTGCGCGCAGCCGCGTCACGACGTCGAGGCCGAACGCGTCGGGCAGGTAGAGGTCGAGCAGCACCAGGTCCGGCCGCAGCGACGCGACCAGCGCGAGCGCCTCCTCGCCGGTCTGCGCCGTGCCGACGACCTCGAAACCGTCGACCCGGTCGACGAACCCGCGGTGGATGCGCGCGACCATGAAGTCGTCGTCGACGACGAGGACCCTGGTCATCGCTTCTCCTCCACCAGCAGCGGCGCGGCCTCGACGGTGAGCCGGGCGACGAACTTCGCACCCGTCGGCGTGTTCTCGACGTCCACCTCGCCGCCGCGGCGCTGGCAGATCAGGCGCGTCAGGGCCAGCCCGATGCCCCGCTCCCCCGCCCGGGCCGCCTTGGTCGTGTAGCCGTGGGTGAAGACCTCGGTGACGACCTCCGGGGCGATCCCGGGCCCGGAGTCGACGACGCTGATCTCGAGGGAGCTGGCGTCCTGTCGGATCGACAGCTCGACCCACTTGTCGGCGCCCTCCGTCGAGGCGGCCGCGTCGATCGCGTTGTCCACGAGGTTGCCGACGACGGCCGCGACGTCCGCGGAGTCCCGCGGACCGATGCGACCGAGCGACGTGTCGTCGGAGACCCGCAGCTCGACGCGGCGCTCCGTCGCCTGGGCCGCCTTGGCCATGACCAGGGCCGTCACCGCCGTGTCGCGGATGCGCCGCGAGACGGTCAGGTCCAGCTGCGCGCGGTGCTCGCTGACCGAGTCGACGTAGCCCACCACCTCGTCGTACTCGCCGAGCTGGATGAGGCCGGAGATGGTGTGCAGCTGGTTCGCGAACTCGTGCGCCTGCGCCCGCAGCAGCTCGGTGGTGCTCCGGAACGAGCCGATCTCGCGCTCGAGGTCGGCCAGCTCGGTGCGGTCGCGCAGGGTCGTCACCGAGCCGAGCGACCGGCCGTCCTTGCTGACCTCCATGCGGTTCATGACGAGCACCCGCCCGCGACGCAGCACCACCTGGTCACGCGGCGCTGCAGCGCGGGCCTCGCCCGCCTCCGACGCCGACGACGCCGGTGACGACGGCGCCGGCTCACCCTCGTCGGTCACCCCGCGCAGCACGTCCCGCAGCCGGTCACCGATCGGCAGGTCGTCCAGCCGCATCCCGACGGCGCGCTCCGGCAGGTCGAGCAACCGCTGGGCGACGTTGTTCACCAAGGTGATCCGCTCGTTCGTGTCGAGCGCGACCACGCCCTCGGCCAGCCCGAAGAGCATCGCCTCACGGCTCTCCGCGAGCCCCGTGATCTCGGCCGGCTCGAGCCCCAGCGTCTGCCGCTTGATGCGACGCGCGAGCAGCCACGAACCCACCCCACCGAGCACGAGCGCGATCCCGAGGTAGGTCGGCAGGTACGAGGAGTTGCCGAGCAGGCGGTCCCAGGCGGACGGCATACGGACGGCCACCATGACCGTGCCGAGCTGGGCACCCACGGGCAGCGGCGCCGCCTCCGAGGACGAGGCCGGCGTGTAGAGCAGGGGACTCTGCGCGACGAGCATCCGCTCGCCGCGCACGTCCATGACGCCCGTCCAGCTCGCCCCGTCGCCGACGGCCGGTTTGCCCAGCGGGATCCGCGTCTTGTCGATCGTCGGGTCCGACGAGACGCGCGCGATCTCGTCGGCGTCGGCGATGGTGACGGAGGTGACGGCGTACTGCGTGACGACCGACTGCACGACCGCGGGGAGCACGTTGACGACGCCGCCCGGGCTCATCTCGGTGCGCACGATCGGGGTGCTCGCGAGCTGCTCGGCGATGGCCGACACGCGGCGGCCCTCGGTACGCGTGAACGTCGCGTCCGACTGCGCGAGTGAGACGAGCGCGACGGTCACGAGCACGCCGAGGAGGATGACCATCTGCACGACGAGCAGCTGCCCGGCGAGGGAGAGGCGACCGAAGCGGCCCGGTCTCTGCGTGACCAAAACGAACTCAACCTTCATTGCTGACACAAGGGCGACACGGCGTCGTGACGCAAGCCACGATCATGCCGTTCCAGCCACAGAACGCGAAAGAGACCTCAACGATGAGCACTCGCACCCCCGCCCGCAGGTCCGTCCTGCTCGGCGTCACCGCCGGTGTCACGGCCCTGGCCCTCTCGGCCTGCGGCGCCACCGCCAAGAAGCAGGAGGCGTCCGCCGGGACGGGCGCCGCCGGCGGCTCCCAGGCCAGCAACCTGCAGATCATGGTGCCCAACTCCCCCGGTGGCGGCTACGACACGACCGCCCGCACCGCGGCGAAGGTCATGGAGACGGCCAAGATCACGAGCGCGATCCAGGTGTTCAACCTGCCGGGCGCCGGTGGCACCGTCGGCCTGCAGCGCACCGTCAACGAGAAGGGCAACGGCAAGCTCGCCATGCAGATGGGCCTCGGCGTCGTCGGCGCCGCCTACACGCAGAAGAGCCAGGCCACCCTCTCCGACACCACCCCGATCGCCAAGCTCATCGAGGAGGCGGGCGCGCTCGTCGTGCCCAAGGACTCGCCCTACCCCGACATCACCGCCCTCGTCGCGGCGTGGAAGAAGGACCCGAAGAAGGTCAACGTCGGCGGCGGCTCCTCGCCCGGCGGCCCCGACCACCTGCTCCCGATGCAGCTGGCCAAGGCCGTCGGCATCGACCCCAAGGCGGTCAGCTACATCGGCTTCGACGGCGGCGGCGAGCTGCTCCCGGCGCTCATCGGCAACAAGATCGCCTTCGGGGCCAGCGGTTTCGGCGAGTTCCTCGACCAGGTCAAGGCCGGCCAGGTCAAGGTCCTGGCCGTCACGAGCGAGAAGCGCATCGAGGCCCTGCCCGACGTGCCGACCCTCAAGGAGTCCGGCATCGACCTCGTCTTCACCAACTGGCGCGGCATCGTGGCGCCCCCTGGCATCTCCGACGCCGACAAGGCCACGTGGATCGACGCCCTGACGAAGATGCACGCCTCGCAGGGCTGGAAGGACGAGATGACCAAGCGCGGCTGGACCGACGCCTTCGTCACCGGCGACCAGTTCACCAGCTTCCTCAAGGAGCAGGACGCCTCCGTCGCCGAGATCCTCAAGACCCTGGGGCTGGCGAGCTGACCATGCCGGACCACTCCCCCGACGTCACCCGCGGCACCGCCCGCGAGACCGGCGGGGACCAGAGCGCCCGCGGGGACCGCGCACAGTACGCCCTGTGCGCGGGCCTCGCGGTCCTCGGGGTCCTGCTGCTCACCGACGCCGCCCGCATCGGGCACGCGACGAGCAGCAACGACCCCGTCGGTCCCCGGCCCGTCCCGATCATCCTCGGCGTCCTCCTGCTCGTGACCGCCGTGCTGTATGCCGTCGACGTCTTCCGCGGCGGCGTCGGCAGTCCGGAGGAGGGCGAGGACGTCGACCTGTCCTCCGGGTCCGACTGGAAGACGCTCGGCCTGCTCGCCGGCTTCTTCCTGCTCAACGCCGTGCTCATCCAGCCGCTCGGCTGGGTCATCAGCGGCACCATCCTCTTCGCCGGGTCCGCCTTCGCGCTGGGCAACCGCCACCACGTGCGCGGCCTGCTCTTCGGCCTGGGGCTGGCCCTGGCGACCTTCTACGCCTTCGCCATCGGGCTCGACATCAACCTGCCCGCCGGCGTCCTCCAAGGGATCCTCTGATGGACAACTTCGGCAACCTCCTCGAGGGGTTCGGGCACGTCCTGACCCCGATGAACCTGCTCTTCGCCCTGATCGGCGTCACCATCGGCACCGCGGTCGGCGTCCTGCCCGGCATCGGCCCGGCCATGACGGTCGCCCTGCTGCTCCCAGTGACGTACGGCCTCGAGCCCACCCAGGCCCTGATCATGTTCGCCGGCATCTTCTACGGCGGCATGTACGGCGGGTCCACCACCTCGATCCTGCTCAACACCCCCGGCGAGTCCTCGTCGGTCGTCACCGCCATCGAGGGCAACAAGATGGCCAAGGCCGGCCGCGCCGCGCAGGCACTCGCCACCGCGGCCATCGGCTCGTTCATCGCCGGCACCATCGGCACCCTGCTGCTCGCGCTCGTCATGCCGCAGGTGGTGAAGTTCGCTGTCAGCCTCGGTGCCCCCGAGTACTTCGCGATCATGCTCGTCGCCTTCGTCGGCGCCAGCGCGGTCCTCGGCAGCTCGCGCATCCGCGGCTTCGCAGCCCTGCTCGTGGGCCTGGCGATCGGGATCATCGGCATCGACAAGGTCACCGGGCAGCAGCGCCTCACCTTCGGCGTACCCCAGCTCGCCGACGGCATCGACGTCGTCGTGGTCGCCGTCGGGATCTTCGCGGTCGGCGAGGCCCTCTGGGTCGCCGCGCACCTGCGCCGCAAGGCCGCCTCGGTCATCCCCGTCGGGCGCCCGTGGATGGGCCGCGACGACTGGCGCCGCTCGTGGAAGCCGTGGCTGCGCGGCACCGCGTTCGGCTTCCCCTTCGGGGCCCTGCCGGCCGGTGGCGCCGAGATCCCGACGTTCCTGTCGTACATGACCGAGCGCAAGCTCTCCAAGCGCAAGGAGGAGTTCGGCAAGGGCGCCATCGAGGGCGTCGCCGGTCCCGAGGCCGCCAACAACGCCTCTGCCGCAGGCACGCTCGTGCCGATGCTCGCCCTCGGCCTGCCCACCAATGCGACCGCCGCCATCATGCTCGCGGCGCTGCAGGGCTGGGGCTTCGAGCCCGGCCCGCTGCTCATGGAGAAGCAGCCGGTGCTCGTCTGGACGCTCGTGGCCAGCCTCTTCATCGGCAACACGATGCTGCTGCTGCTCAACCTGCCGCTCGCCCCGGCCTGGGCCAAGCTGCTGCAGATCCCGCGTCCCTACCTCTATGCCGGCATCCTCTTCTTCGCCTCCATGGGGGCGTATGCCGTCAACGCCCAGCCGTTCGACCTGTTCCTGCTGCTCGGGCTGGGTCTGCTCGGCTTCGTGCTGCGCCGCTTCGGCCTGCCGGTGCTGCCGCTCATCATCGGCGTCATCCTCGGACCCCTGGCCGAGCTGCAGGGCCGCCGGTCGCTCCAGCTCTCGGGCGGCGACCTCGACGGGCTCGTCGGCGGCCCCGTCGCCTGGGTCTGCTACGCCGTCATCGCGCTGGTGCTGCTGTGGCCGCTGGTCGCCAAGCTCCGTGGCCGTGGCCGTGCCGGCGGCGACGCCGGCGCCGGTGGCACTGGCAGCGGTGGCACTGGCGCCGGGTCCCACGTCCCCACGAGCACGGAGGTCCCGGCATGACGATCCTCGTCGGCTACATCCCCACCCCGCAGGGCGAGGCCGCCCTCGCCGCGGCGATCGGCGAGGCCAGGGCGCACGAGGAGTCGGTCCTCGTGATCAACATGTCGCGCGACGACAAGCTCGTCGACGCTCACCGCGCCGAGAGCTCGGACCTCGACCGGCTCGACCGCGACCTCGCCGAGTCGGGCGTGGCGCACGAGGTGCGGCGCATCGAGCACGGCACCGACCCGGCCGACCAGATCCTCGAGGTCATCGAGCGCGAGTACCCCCGCATGCTCGTCATCGGGATCCGCCATCGCAGCCCGGTCGGCAAGCTGCTGATGGGCTCGACGGCCCAGCGCCTGCTGCTCGGCGCCGCCTGCCCGGTGCTGGCCGTCAAGGCGGACTGAGGCACACGGCATACGGCCACCTCGTCACGTCGAGTGCCCACGTCCCGCCACCGGGACGTGGGCACTCGACGTCCGAGGGGTCAGACAGGAGGTCGGGAGACGCCGACGTGACGGGCGACCTCGACGAAGCCGGCCCGCCGGTAGAGCCCGATCGCCGGACCACCGTCCTCGGCGACGATGACGAGCTGCCGGACGGCCGGGTCCTCGAACGCCCACTGCCCCGCGGCCCGCACGAGCGCACCGGCCAGGCCACGGCGCCGGTGGCTCGCGAGGGTCACGACGTCCTGGTAGCGGGCGAGGCCACCCAGGCGGACGATGCCGAGCCGCGCCACGAGCCGGTCACCGTCGAAGGCCCCGAACCACCGCGCCCGCCCGGAGTCGGCGAGCTCGCGCTGCGCGGCCACTCGCCGGCGCTCGAAGACGAGACGCTCCTCGAGCTGGGGCTCCGGCGTGTCGCGTGCGCCGACCTGTGCCGACTGCTCCCAGTCGTCGTCGCTGCTCAGCGCCCGAGGGCTGGAGCCGGCCCTCAGCGCCGGAATGCCGGGTGGCACCTCCGCGGGCAGGGGCAGGTCCGTCGTCGCGAGGTCGACGTCGACGTCCACCTCCCAGCGGTGCCCCGCCCAGGCGTCGGTGTCGCCACCGGCGAGGGCGAACGCGATGGCGCGGTGCCTCGCCTCGGGGAACTCCTGCTCGAAGCGGGCCACCCACCGGTCCACCTCGGTGGCGCGGGCCTCGGTGGGCACGAGGACGAAGTTGCCCCACCAGAAGGTCGGGTTGGCGTCGGTCCGCACGACGAGGTGGTCGCCGTGGTCGGTCACGGTCGAGCCCTGCAGGCGGAGCAGGTCGAGGTCGGTGGTCAGCCCCGGGCTGTCGATGCGCATGCGTCAGCCCGCGACGCAGGCGCCGGTGCTGACCTCCATGCCTGCCGACGAAGCCTGGTCGAGCACCGGCCTGGCCTCCGCGAGCGTCAGCGCGTAGCCGGTCGTCGCGTCCTCCAGCGACTTGGCGAAGATGACGCCGACGACCCGGCCGTTGGTGTCCAGGAGCGGCCCACCGGAGTTGCCCGGCTGCACCGTGGCGGCGAGCGAGTAGATCTGCCGGACGACGCGCTCGCGGCTGTAGATGTCGAACCCGCGGGCGTCGAGCTGCGCCCGGACGCGGGCCGAGACGGAGCGGTAGGGGCCGTCGAGCGGGTATCCCGGGACCGCGGCCGAGTCACCGCGCTGCAGCTCGCCGCCGAGCTGGAGCGGCGGGGCGAGCAGCCCCGGAACGCTGATGACGGCCAGGTCGCGGCGCGGGTCGAAGACGACGACGCGCCCGCGCAGGGTCTGCTCCCCGCTCTGGACCTCGACCTCGTCGGCGCCGGCGACCACGTGCGCGTTGGTCACGATGCGCCCGGGCTGGAGCACCCAGCCGGTGCCCTCCTGCCCGCGCTGGCACGAGCTCGACTGCGTCGTCACCTTGACGACCGAGCGCGCGGCGCCGCGGATCGCCTGCGAGTCGGCGACCGCGGGGTCCGGACGCTGGACCGGCGTGATCGGCTCGGGAGCCAGGCCGCCGAAGACCTGCGGGAAGCCCTGGCTCGACAGGAATCCGCGGAAGCCCGCGAAGACCTGACCCGTCTCCTCGGGCACGACCGAGTTGACGACCTGCAGCACCTTGGAGTCGGCCATCGCCTTGGAGAGGGTCGGGTTGCCGGCCGTGCGCAGCGCCCCGCCGATGAACCAGACGATGAGGCTCGCCGCGAGGGCCACGACGACCGCGCCGAGCGCCGAGTCGAGGCGGCGCAGCGACGTCTGCCCGACGTGCCGCCGTATGCGTGCACCGAGCAGGCTGCCGAGGAACTGGCCCAGCCAGCCGAAGCCCACGACACCCGCCACCAGCACGAGCACGCGAGTCCGGTCGTCGCTCGCCACCGCCGGCCACCGGGCCAGGATCCCGGGCAGCTGCCACACGGCGAACATCGCGAAGGCGAAGAACCCGACGAGCGAGCACACGCTCTGGATCAGCCCCTGGCGGAAGCCGGAGACGGCATACGCGAGCAGGAGGAGCACGAGGACGAAGTCGAGCAGGTTGCTGCCGGTCATGCCCGCCTCCCCTGTCGCAGGAACCGCTCGGGCAGCGGCCGCGTGACGTTCGCATCCCACGGCTGCGACAGGCCGGCGAGCTCGAGGACGCTGCTGAGCAGTCCGGCGGTGAAGCCCCAGAGGAACAGGTGGTCGAGGTCGAAGCCGGGGCCGACGTAGCCGGAGGGGTGGGTCACGGAGAACCGCGTCGACGGGGCGACGAGGTGCGAGACCGGCACGGAGAGCACGTCGTGCACCTCACGCGGGTCGCGGACCCCGATCGGCGAGGGGTCGGCCCACCAGCCGAGCACGGGGGCGACGACGAACTGGGCCGGTGCGAGGAAGAGCGAGGGCAGCTGGGCGACGACGTCGACACCGGCAGGGTCGACCCCGGTCTCCTCCTGCGCCTCGCGCAGGGCGGTGGCCACGAGGTCGTCGTCCTCGGGGTCGCGGGACCCACCGGGGAAGGCGATCTGGGCCGGCTGCGTCCGCATGGTGTGTGAACGTTCGATGAGCACGACGTGCTCCCCGTCGTCCTCGGCCCCGGCAGGCGGCGGGCCGAAGAGGATGAGGACGGCCGACTCCCGGCCACCCTCCTCGGGCGGCAGGAACCGCGAGAAGTACTGCGGCGCCACGCTCTCGAGCCGCACCGCCACGTCGTCGATCCACGCCGGTCGCGGCGCCCTCGCCCCGTCGAGCACGGGGGACGGCTCGATGGCGCCCGACGGGCCGGCATACGCGATGCCGCTGACGACCTTCGTCACTTGGGTGCCAGCTCGTACTTCAGGAGCTTCGCCGCCTTGTCCGGGTCGGTCTCACCGACGCCGTAGCTCGGGCACAGCCGCGCGACGGGGCAGGCGCCGCACGCGGGCCTCTTGGCGTGGCAGGTGCGGCGGCCGTGGAAGATCACGACGTGGCTGAGCATGGTCCAGTCGCGACGCAGGAAGAGGCGCCCGATCTCGTGCTCGACCTTGACCGGGTCCTCCTCCTCGGTCCAGCCGAAGCGGCGCACGAGGCGACCGAAGTGCGTGTCGACGGTGATGCCCGGCACGTCGAAGGCGTTGCCGAGCACGACGTTCGCCGTCTTGCGGCCCACGCCCGGCAGGGTCACCAGGTCCTTGAGCCGGCCGGGGACCTCGCCGTCGAACCGCTCGACGAGGGCGATGCCGAGCTTGATCAGCGCGTCGGCCTTGTTCCGGTAGAAGCCGGTCGGCTGGATGATCGTCTCGAGCTCCGTGCGGTCCGCGGCGGCGTAGTCCGCAGCCGACTGGTACTTCGCGAAGACGACCGGCGTCACCTTGTTGACCCCGACGTCCGTCGTCTGCGCCGAGAGGATCGTCGCCACGAGCAGCTCGAGCGGGTTGGTGAAGTCGAGCTCGCAGTGCGCGTACGGGTAGCGCTCGTGCAGCAGCCGGTACATCTTCCGGGCACGCCGGGTCCGCGCCACGGGGGACTCGTCGGCGATCACGAGGGCTCGGGGAGACACGCACGACACTGTATGCCGCCGCGCTGGGTCGCGCCGAACGCCGTCCGCCGCTCTGCGTCAGGCCGGTTCGTGCCGGGCGTGACAGGGCCCACAGTGTCCAACCTTCGAGCAAAGAGGGCCCGAGGTGGGTACGTGCTGCGTGCACAGGAGGGAGTACGACATGTCCACGGAAACCCGTATGGATGCCCCGGCGCCGGACCGGGCGACGCTGCAGCCTGCTCCCCTTGCCACGGCCCTCCCCGAGGGGAGCGACCAGCACGGGCTGGAGTCGACGCTCGACCTGCTGGCCGGCATGGACCTCGCCCGCTCCCCCGAGCAGGACGTCGCCCGGGCCCTCGAGCTCATGGTCACCCACGCCGAGTTCCCCTGTCTCGGCGCCAAGTCCGTCTTCCGGCGCGGCGGCCTCGCCCACGTGGTCCTCGACGACATGACCGACCCGGACGTGCCGGCCCGACTCCTGGAGCAACTGCGCGCCTTCGCCGGTGACATCGAGGGCGAGAAGGGCTTCCACTCCTTCATCGCGACCTTCCGCGGCCCCGTGCCCACCGACGAGGCGACCTTCGAGGCGGCCCTCTTCCAGCTGCTCCAGCGCCTGCACGACGCGGACGACGAGTCCTGGGCCGACGGGGTGGGCACCGACCCCAACGACCCGCACTTCGCCTTCAGTGCCGGCGGGACCGCGTACTTCATCGTCGGCCTGCACCCGGCCGCCTCCCGCGTGGCGCGTCGTGCGCCGCTGCCCACCCTCGTGTTCAACCCGCACGACCAGTTCGAGGAGCTGCGCGCCGAGGGCCGGTTCGACCACATGCGCAGCACGATCCGCCGCCGCGACGTCGACCTGCAGGGGTTCGTCAACCCGATGGTCGCCGACCACGGCGACAGCACGGAGGCCCTGCAGTACTCCGGACGCCAGCACCCGGCGGGGTGGCAGCCCCCGCTCGAGGTGCACGTCGACCCGGAGGCCGACACGACGGGCACCACGACCCGGATCGGCGGCAGGACCGGCCACGCCGGCACGGGCCACAGCACGGACCGCAGCACGGACCGCAGCACCACCACCAGTGCCGGGAGCGGCAGCAGGTGCCCCTTCGGCCACCACGCGACCGACCAGGCGAACCACCAACCAGGGGAGCAAGGATGACGATCTCGCAGGACATCTCGCACACCCGCCTCGGCCGCCTCTTCGGCCCCGGCGGTCCGGTGTTCCAACCGCTCGGCGGCTACCGTGACGGCATGGAGCTCACCCGCCTGGCCCCGCAGACCGGCACCGCCTTCCTCCTGAGGGCCGGGCAGCGCCTCACGGTGGTCGACCCCACCGGTGAGCAGGTCAGCGACTTCTTCGCCGTCATGGACGACGACCGCGACGAGTGGTTCAGCTCCGGCCGCACCATCGACTACGCCAACTCGACCGCCGTCACGACCGGCTCGGTGCTCTACAGCAACCGCAGCCGCCGCATGGCCACCGTCGTCGAGGACACCTGCGGCCACCACGACATCCTGCTCACGCCCTGCTCGCAGCAGACGTTCGACCTGCTCTACCCCGAGTTCGAGGGCGCCTACCACCCGAGCTGCTTCGAGAACCTCGCCACCAACATGGCGGCCTTCGGTGTCGACCCCGACCGCATCTCGACGACGCTCAACATCTTCATGAACGTCTGGAACGAGCGGAACGGCGAGCTCCACATCGACCCGCCCACCTCGCGGGGCGGCGACCGCTTCGTCCTGCAGGCCGAGGCCGACCTCGTCGTCGGGCTCACCGCGTGCTCGGCCGAGAAGTCCAACAACGGCGTGTGCAAGCCCATCGACTACCGCATCGACGACTGAGGCGAGGACGACTGACCCGGACGCGAGCAGACGCGGACGCCCTTCTCGAAGCGGGCATCTCGACGCGTGTCCCGGACTGCCCGTGGTGCCGGGGCATCCGCGCGCACCACGTGGCACACTGACCCCGTGGATCTCGACGTGGTGAGGCGTGCGCCCCTGTTCAAGGCTCTGGACGACGAGGCGGCCTCCGCCCTGCAGTCCGAGATGAGCCGGTCGCACATGGAGCGCGGAGACGTGCTCTTCCACGAGGGCGACCGCGGCGACACGCTCTACGTCATCGCCGAGGGCAAGATCAAGCTCGGTCGCCGCAGCCCCGACGGCCGCGAGAACCTCGTGGCGATCCTCGGCCCCGGCGAGATGTTCGGCGAGCTCAGCCTCTTCGACCCCGGCCCCCGCACGATGACGGCCACCGCCGTCGCCGAGACCCAGCTGCTCGGCCTCGGCAACGACTCGCTCACCGCGATCCTCACCGGCCGCCCCGAGGTCTCCAAGGCCCTGCTGGCCGCCCTGGCCCAGCGCCTGCGCCGCACCAACGCGCACCTCGCCGACCTCGTCTTCACCGACGTTCCCGGCCGCGTCGCCAAGGCGCTGCTCGACCTGTCCGAGCGCTTCGGACGCCCCGTCGAGGGCGGCATCATGGTCTCCCACGACCTGACCCAGGAGGAGCTGGCCCAGCTCGTCGGCGCCTCGCGCGAGACGGTCAACAAGGCGCTGGCCGACTTCGCGACGCGCGGCTGGCTGCGCCTCGAGGCTCGGGCCGTGCTGCTCCAGGACGTCGAGCGGCTCAAGCGCCGCGCCCGCTGAGCCGGGCTCTCCTCAGCCTGCGAGGATCCACCCGTCCGGGCCGTTGACGACCACGCGGTCGGCGCGATCGGCCGTGGCCGCCACCGCGACCGCATTCGCCTCGTCGCCCTGCTCCACCCAGGCGAGTGCCGCTGCGGGGCTCTTGCCGAACGTCACGTGCCGCTCGACCAGCCTGGCCCGACGTAGCTCGTCGTCGCGCGCCACGAACCACACCTCGGCCAGCTGCGCCCGGGCACGCTCCCACCCCTCCTCGGGCAGCAGCAGGTAGTTGCCCTCCGTGACCACGAGCCGCGCCGACGGGGGCACGACCACGGCCGCGGCGAGCGGCTGCTCCAGCGTGCGGTCGAAGCCCGGCGCATACACCCACGAGTCCGGCTCGGCGACGACTCGGTGGAGCAGGTGGGCGTAGCCGTCGGCGTCGAAGGTGTCGGGAGCGCCCTTGCGGGACAAGGCTCCCAGCCGGTCGAGCTGCACGTCGGCGAGGTGGAAGCCGTCCATCGGCACGTGCGCCACCCAGTCGTCGCCCGTGGCGGCAGCGACGGCACGCACGAGCCCCTCGGCAAGGGTCGACTTGCCCGCCCCGGGAGCACCGGCGATGCCCAGGACGACCCGGCGACGGTCAGCGACCAGCGCGACGGCGGCTGCGGCCAGGGCCTCGATGCCGGCATCCATGGTTCAGGGGTGGGTGCGGAGGTACTCGAGCTGGGCCTGCACCGACAGCTCCGCGGCCGGCCACACGCTGCGCGGCACGTCGGCATAGGCCTGCTCGACGACCGCGTATGCCGTCTGCGCACCTCGGGAGACCGCCTCGCGCACCTGCTCCAGCCGTTCGGCGCGGTGCTGCAGGTAGAAGGTGACGGTGGCCGCGGCGTCGGCGACGAACGGTCCGTGTCCCGGGAGCAGGCTCGTCACCTCACCGGCCCGGGTCAGGGCCTCGATGCGCTCGAGCGAGGTGAGGTAGGCCTCGAGGCTGCCGTCCGGCCACGCCACGACGGTGGTGCCGCGGCCGAGCACGGTGTCGCCGGTCAGGAGGGTGTTGTCCGCGGGCAGCACGAACGAGAACGAGTCGCTCGTGTGCCCCGGCGTCTCGACGGCGAGGACCTCGAGGCCGCCGACGGTGATGGTCTCCCCCGCCCTCAGGTCGTCGTGGCCGCGGCCGAAGCCGCGCACCGGCGCGCCCGTCAGCTCGGCGAAGCGTCGAGCGCTCTCGGCGTGGTCGTCGTGCCCGTGGGTGAGCAGGGTGAGGGCCACCCGTCGTCCCGAGTCGGTGACGCGGCGGAGGACGTCCTGCAGGTGGCTCTCGTCCAGCGGGCCCGGGTCGACGACGACGACGTCCTCGGACCCGGGCTCGGCGAGCAGCCAGGTGTTGGTCCCGTCCAAGGTCATCGGGGACGGGTTGGGGCACAGCACGCACTCGGCGCGCTCGGTCATGACGCCGCCGTGCCAGCTCGGGTCCGCCGCAGCCCCCTTCACCGCGGCGGCACCTCGTCGACCACTCCGTCGACCATCCCGTCGACCACCTCGACGATCTCGATGGCCGCGCCGTCGGGGTCCGACACGACCCGCGGCATCACGAGCGGCAGCGCATCGCTGTGCACGACCACGTCTGCGGCACAACGCGCCTCGGCGATCTGCTCCACGCACACGACGGTCGGGGGCAGCATGAGGGCCGACCCGACGGCATACGCCTCCAGCAGCTTCGACGGGACGAACCAGTCGGCGTGGTCGGCCTCCGTGGTGGCACCGTCCGCGACCTGGGCGGGGGGCATGAGTGCCGCGAAGAACCACGTGTCGTAGCGGCGCGGCTCGAAGACCGGCGTGAGCCAGTGCGCCTTGGCCACGACGAGGTCGGAACGCAGCACGAGAGCTCTCTCGTGCAGGACCTCGTCGAGCGAGGCCCGCCGGTCGACGAGCGCTTCGCGGACGTCGGTCCACTCGGGCCCGGTGACATCTGCCAGCGGCCCGTCGGCCGACGGGCCGGCGAGCAGGACGCCGCACTCCTCGAAGACCTCGCGCACCGCTGCGGCGACGAACATCTGCGCGTCGGAGGGCGAGCAGCCAAGCCGCACAGCCCAGTCCGACGGCGACGGTCCCGCCCAGGGCAGGTTCGGCTCGCCGTCACGCTCGTCGACACCGCCGCCGGGGAAGACCATCATGCTCGGCGCGAACTCCATGGCGGACACGCGCC
The DNA here is from genome assembly GCF_039531305.1 of Terrabacter lapilli. NCBI lineage: Bacteria > Bacillati > Actinomycetota > Actinomycetes > Micrococcales > Intrasporangiaceae > Terrabacter > Terrabacter lapilli. The sequence continues at coordinate 229,724 of NZ_BAAAPU010000011.1, read as the reverse complement.
GGAGCATGAAGACCTCCGGCCCCGAGGCGCCGTCGCGCACGAGCATCACGGTGCTCGCGCGACGGGGCCTCGCCTCGGCCCAGCGCTCGCCGGCCAGCCAGCGGGTGGCCGCGTCGGCGATGCCGGGCGTCGTGGTCAGCGGGAACCGGCGGCCCATCGTCGTCACCTCGCGACGGAGACGATGACCTCGACCTCGACCGGCGCGTCCAGCGGCAGTGCAGCGACGCCCACGGCCGACCGGGCGTGGATCCCCTTGTCGCCGAACGCCTTCACGAGCAGCTCACTCGCGCCGTTGACGACGGCCGGCTGGCCGGTGAAGGACGGGTCGGACGCCACGAAGCCGACGACCTTGACGACGCGGGTCACCGAGTCGAGGTCGCCGATCTCGGACTTGATCGCGGCGATCGCGTTGAGGGCGCACGTCTCGGCGAGCGCCTTGGCGGCGTCGGCGTCGACCTCGGCGCCGACCTTGCCGGTCGCCGGGAGCGAACCGTCGACCATCGGGAGCTGGCCCGAGGTGAAGACGAGGTCGCCCTCGCGGACGACGGGGACGTACGCGGCGACGGGCGGCACGACGTCGGGAACGGTGAGGCCGAGCTCGGACAGGCGGTCTTCGACAGCAGACATGGTGCGGCGGCTCCTCAGGACTTCGGGCGCTTGAAGTAGGCGACGAGGCTCGTGCCGTCGGGCCCGTTGACGATCTGGACGAGCTCCCAGCCGTCGGCCCCGAAGTTGTCGAGGATCTGCTTGGTGTTGTGGATCAGGAGCGGTGCGGTGAGGTATTCCCACTGGGTCATGGCCTCACCCTACTCAGCGCGCGAGGCGCCTCCCGACGAGCGCGTCCCGCCGCGGTGACACCCGGCTGGCACCATGTCGCCCATGACGAGCAGCCCGCAGACCCGCACCTACGGCAGCGACCCGGCGCAGGTCTACGACGTCCTGCTGCCCGCCGCCGGGGCTCCACAGGTGGGCGTCACCGTGGTCGTCGTGCACGGCGGCTTCTGGCGCAAGGCATACGACCGGGAGCACGCCCTCCCGGAGGCGCGCGCCTTCGCGGCCGCGGGCTTCCACGTGGCTCTGGCGGAGTACCGCCGAGCAGGTATGCCGGGTGGCGGCGTCCCCGGGACCCTCGACGACGTGCGCGCCCTCCTCGCGGCGGTGGCCGAGCAGCCGGACCTGCCGAAACCGCTCGTCCTGGTGGGCCACTCCGCGGGTGGCCACCTCGTGACGTGGGTGGCGGGGCAGCCGTGGGCCGCCGAGCGCGGTGTCGTCGGCGCCGTGTCGCTGGCCGGGGTGGTCGACCTCGGCGCCTCGGACCGGCTGCACCTGGGGTCCGACGCGGCACGGGAGTTCGTGGGCACCGGGCCCGGCTCGGCGGCGTGGACGTCGGCCGACCCCATGTCGACGCTGCCCCCGAAGGTGCCGGTGCGCCTGGTCAACGGCGCGGACGACGACACGGTGCCCCCTGAGGTGGCCGACGCCTACGTCTCCGAGGCGACCGCGGCCGGTGGAGACGTGGCGGTGCAGGTCGTGCCCGGCACCGACCACATGGCCGTCATCGACCCGACGTCCCCGGCCTTCGAGCTCGTTCTCTCGGCGGTCCGCTCGCTGCTGCCCACGAGCCCCTGACCGCCGGGGCCCTACCCCAGCGGTTCGAGGTGATCTCGGGGCCCTCCTGCTCGCCGTCATCACCTCGAACCGGCTGAGGCCCCAGCGATTCGAGGTGATCTTGGGACCGTTTCCTCGCCGTCATCACCTCGAACCGGTTGTCCACACCCCCGCAGTCGGGCGCCCACTCGTCCCCAGCGTGCGTATGCCGCTCGCCTCCCACCAGCGTGAGCGCGACGGTCGACGGCATGAGAGGTCCGGAACGGCGGCGCATCGCACGTGAGCTTGCGGAACAGCACGGCGGCGTGGTCTCGCGGGCGATGCTTCGGCGCGTGGGGATCCAGCGCAACCATGTCGCCTCGGAGGTCCACGCCGAGCGGTGGGCCCTGCACGGGGACGCCACGGTGGCGGTGCACACCCGGCCTCTGACGCGCGAGGAGCAGCTGTGGCGGGCCGTATGGGAGATCGGGCCCGACGTGGCGGTGCTCGACGGGGTCACTGCGCTCCAGGTCGCCGGGCTCCAACACTTCGACGAGCCGGCCATCCACTGCTCTGTCGTCCACACGGCGCGCGTCGTGTGGCCCTCCGGGGTCTCGGCACACAAGGTCATCCGACGCGTGCCGGGTGAGACGGTGCCGGTGGGTATCCCGCGGACTCGGCCCGCGGTGGCCGCCCTGCGCGCGGCGCACTGGGCGGTGAGCGACCGGTAGGCGGCGCTCGTCCTCGTGATGACCGTGCAGCAGCGCCTCGCGACGCCGGGGCAGCTGCTGCACGCGACCGGGGTCCTGCACGGTCGTCGGCGCCGCGCGTTCGTCAAGGGCGTCGTCCGCGACATCGCACTCGGGGTGCAGTCGCTCGGCGAGCTCGACTTCGCCCGCCTCTGCCGTGAGCGAGGACTGCCGGAGCCCGATCGGCAGGTCCTCGTGCAGACCGACTCCGGCCGCTGCTACCTCGACGTCCGGTGGCGCAACGGCCTCACGGTGGAGATCGACGGTGTCCAGCACCGGCGCGCCCTTGCCGTCTCCGCCGACAACCTGCGCTCGAACGCCCTCGTCCTGCGCGGCGACCGTGCCCTGCGCATCGACCTGGTGGGGCTCCGGGTCCACACCGAGGAGTTCATGGCGCAGGTCGTGCAGGGACACGCCATGCTCGGCTCGTCAGCCGCCTGACCCATCCGCCGGTGCACGGTTCGAGGTGATCACGGGCGGTCCCTCCCGCCGGGATCACCTCGAACCAGCGGAGGTAGACCGTGGGCAGGCAGTGGGCCGCGGCGACCTCCGACGGCGGCCCGCCTAAGGTGGGACACGTGACGACGGACCCGAGCGCCGCACCCTGGGCGCGAGCGCGACTGCACGTCGTCACGGGCAAGGGCGGCACGGGCAAGACGACCGTCGCCTCGGCCATCGCCCTCGCGCTCGCCTCGCGGCCGGGTCGGATCCTGCTCACCGAGGTCGAGAGCCGGCAGGGCATCAGCCAGACCTTCGACGTCGCGCCGCTCGGCACCGAGGAGACCCGGATCCTGCGCCTGGCCGGTGGCGGCGAGATCGTCGGCCTCTCGATCGACGCCAAGGCCGCGCTGCTGGAGTACCTCCAGATGTTCTACAAGCTCGGCCGCGCCGGGAAGTTGCTCGAGAAGTTCGGCGCCATCGACTTCGCCACCACCATCGCGCCCGGTGTGCGCGACGTCCTGCTCATCGGCAAGATCTACGAGGCGAACCGGCGACGACGCGACGGGCGGCACAAGGGCGAGGCGGCCCCCGTCTACGACGGCATCGTCCTCGACGCCCCGCCGACCGGCCGCATCGGCCGCTTCCTCTCGGTCAACTCCGAGGTGGCAGACCTCGCCCGGGTCGGCCCCATCGCCTCCCAGGCCGGCTCCATCACCCGGCTGCTCGAGTCGGAGCAGACGGTCGTCCACCTGGTGACGCTCCTCGAGGAGATGCCGGTGCAGGAGACCCTCGACGCCATCGACGAGCTGCGCTCCAAGTCGCTGCGTCCGGGCGCCATCATCGTCAACATGGTCCGCGAGCCCCTGCTCGACGACCTCGCCCTCGAGCAGGCCCGGGCGGGGCGGCTGCACAAGGCCTCCATCCGCACCCAGCTGACCGAGGCCGGCATCCGCGTGACGCCCGAGCTCGTCGACGGACTCCTCGACGAGGCGCGCGACCACGCCCAGCGCATCGACCTCGAGCGGGAGCAGCTCGCCCTCCTCGAGGCCACCGGCCTGCCCATCGTGCAGCTGCCCGCACTGCCCGGAGGCGTCGACGCAGGCTCCATCCGAGAGCTCGCCATCCACCTCGCGCCCCTCTTCAGCGGGGCGGCGGTCCACGAGGCGGTCCAGGCATGAGCCCGACCGCGGCCTCGGCAACGCCGCCTGCACTCGACGTCGACTCCCTCGTCGACGACCCCGCCACCCAGATCGTCGTCTGCTGCGGCTCCGGCGGCGTCGGCAAGACCACCACGGCCGCCGCCCTCGGGCTGCGGGCCGCCGAGTCCGGGCGCAAGGTCGTCGTCCTCACGATCGACCCGGCGCGGCGCCTCGCGCAGTCCCTCGGCCTGACCGAGCTCGACAACACCCCGCGTCCCGTCGCCGGCATCGACACCAGCGCCGGCGGCAGCCTGCACGCGATGATGCTCGACATGAAGCGGACCTTCGACGAGGTCGTGATCGCCCACTCCGACCCGGACAAGGCCCAGCAGATCCTCGCCAACCCCTTCTACCAGGCGGTGAGCAGCTCCTTCGCCGGCACGCAGGAGTACATGGCGATGGAGAAGCTCGGCCAGCTCAAGGCGAGCGCCGGCACTCCCGAGGCGCCATGGGACCTCATCGTCGTCGACACGCCGCCGTCCCGCTCGGCGCTCGACTTCCTCGACGCCCCCAACCGGCTCGGCAGCTTCCTCGACGGTCGCTTCATCCGCCTGCTCACGGCCCCGGCCAAGGCGGGCGGCCGGGCGGGCCTCAAGGTCTTCGCCGGCGGCATACAGCTGGTCACGTCCACGATGACGAAGATCCTCGGCGGCCAGATGCTGTCCGACGTGCAGACGTTCGTCAACGCCCTCGACACGATGTTCGGCGGCTTCCGCGAGCGCGCCGACGAGACCTACCGCCTGCTCTCCGAGCGCGGCACGGCCTTCCTCGTCGTGGCGGCCCCGGAGCGCGACGCGCTGCGCGAGGCGTCCTACTTCGTCGACCGGCTCGAGGCAGACGGCATGCCGCTCGCCGGCCTCGTCGTCAACCGGATGGGTCGCGTCTCGGCGAGCGGGGTCACCCCGTCGCGGGCCCTCGCCGCCGCCGAGCACCTCGAGGAGGGCGACGGCCCCAAGTCGGCCGACAACGCGGCCGGGCTCCTGCGCCTGCACGCCGCCCTGGTGACGACGAGCGAGCGACAGCGCGAGCTCGCCGACCGCTTCTCACGGTCACACCCCGGCATACCCGTGGTGCAGGTGCCCGCCCTCGGGCGGGACGTCCACGACCTCGAGGGCCTGCGAGAGATCGGGAACGCGCTCGCGGGGTCGTGACACACCCTCGGTGGTCACGACCCCGCGCTCGTGTGATGTGGTGCGGCGCGGCGACCGGCAGTCTGTTCGACCGGTCTTCCCGCTCCGTACCTACACGACTTGCTCGGCCTGCTGGAGCTGCTACTTGGCCTGTGCTGCCATACCCGCCTTGAGGGCGGACTTCCAGGACGTGATGTCGGGGCGCTTGCGCAGCAGGGCCCGGCGCTCGCGCTCGGTCATCCCTCCCCAGACACCGAACTCGGTCCTGTTGTCGAGAGCCTCCGCCAGGCACTGAGCGAGGACCGGACACGTCTTGCAGACGGCCTTCGCATCGTGCTGCGCCTTGCCCCTGACGAACAGCGCATCAGGATCCTGGCCGGAGCACTTGGCCTGGCTGGCCCACTCGTCGACCCACGGGTCCACCATCACGACTGCACTCATTGCACTACCCCTCCCCGCCCGGCGCCTCCCATGACATCCGAGCCGGCCGCTGGACCGTCCCACCGGTCCTGGCCATCGGGTCCCCCAAGACCCAAAGGAGACATTAGGAGCGTGGACCCTCCGTCGGACATAGCCTCTATGGACCATTTCGATGGCGCGATGACTAGTCACCCCGGGGGGATGGAGGTGATCACCCAGCGCCGCAACTGGGACACAGGGCCGCAACCGGGGCGATCCGCCCCGCGCGGGGAACCAGCGGGCATATGGTGTGCGGTTACCCTTGGCCCATGTCTTCACGCACGACCTCGATCGGTGGCGTCATCAGCCTGCTCGGCGCGTTCCTCGCGTCCGCGCTGGTGCTCGGTCTGCTCGCCGCCGGCCTGGCGATGCCCGCAGTGGGCGCCACGGGGGCCCTCGCCCGCAGCGGCGTCGACGTGTTCAACGAGCTCCCGAGCGAGTTCACGACCGACCCGCTGGCCCAGACCTCCCGCATCCTGGCCGCCGACGGCACCGTCATCGCGACGCCGCAGGAGCAGAACCGCACCATCGTGCCGCTGAGCAAGATCGCGCCGATCATGCGCGAGGCCCAGGTCGCGATCGAGGACCACCGCTTCTACGAGCACGGCGGCGTCGACCTGCAGGGTGTGATGCGCGCCGCGATCGGCAACCTCCGCAGCGGCGCCACGACCTCCGGCGCCTCCTCGCTCACGCAGCAGTACGTCAAGATCTCGCTCCAGTACTCCGCGCTCAACTCCGGCAACAAGGAGGCGGCGGCCGAGGCCGTCAAGAAGGACTACATGCGCAAGCTCAAGGAGCTGAAGTACGCGATCACCCTGGAGAAGAAGCTCACCAAGGACCAGATCCTGGAGGGCTACCTCAACCTCGTCTACTACGGCGACCGCGCCTACGGCGTCGAGGCCGCGTCCATGCACTACTTCAGTGTCCACGCCTCGCAGCTGAGCCTGTCGCAGGCCGCGCTCCTGGCCGGCCTCACCCAGAACCCGGGCACCACCGACCCGGTCAACTTCCCGCAGCGCGCGGTCGCCCGGCGCAACGTCGTCCTCGACCGCATGCACGAGCTCGGCCGCATCACCGACAAGCAGTGGCTCGCCGCCAAGAAGCGCACGCTGAAGCAGGACATGCGCGTCCAGCAGCCCAAGAGCACCTGCCTCGCCTCGCCCTACCCCTACTGGTGCGACTTCATCGTCAACTACGCCCTCGCGATGCCGCAGCTCGGCAAGACGCTCGAGGAGCGCAAGCGCCTGCTCTACCGCGGCGGCGTGACGATCACGACCACCCTCGACCCCAAGCTGCAGCAGTACGCGCAGACCGAGATCACCCAGAAGGTGCCGATCGGCAACGACGCCCGGATCGGGGCCGCCGCCTACGTCGCCGACCCCAACACCGGGAAGGTGCTCGCGTTCGCCCAGAACACGGCATACACCGTCGACAAGGAGACCCAGGGCAAGACCGGGATCAACTGGGCCCTCGACAAGAAGTACGGCGGCTCCGGCGGCTTCCAGTTCGGCTCGACGGCCAAGGCCTTCGCGCTCGTGACGGCCATGGAGTCGGGCATGAAGCTCGACGCGAGCGTCAACGCCAAGCGCGCCGGGAACGGCCAGATGGCGGCCTACCGGCCGGGTGACTTCCCCGGCGGATGCGGCCCGGGCGGCGTCTGGGACGTCGACAACGACACCTACTGGCCCGGCGGCAACATCAGCCTGATGAAGGCGACCGCCCTGTCGACCAACACGGCGTTCGTCGCACTGGCCCAGCAGCTCGGCGGGTGCAAGGTGCGCGACACCATGCTGCGCCTCGGGCTGCACCAGTCCGACGGCCAGCCGGTCGGCAAGTACGCCCCGCAGTACATCCTCGGCGCCTCGGACGTCTCCCCGCAGGGCGTCGCCCACGCGTACGGCGTCCTCGCCGCGAGCGGCAAGAAGTGCCCCATGGTCGCGATCACGAAGATCACCCAGGGCAACCGCAACATCGCCCTCCCGGCCAGCCCCTGCACGCAGGTCGTCGACCCCGACGTCGTGCACGCCACGGACAAGTTCCTCGAGTACAACATGACCAACGGTTCCGGCGTCCGGAACCAGCTCGACGACGGCAAGCGCCAGTCCGCCGGCAAGACCGGTACGGCCAACAACAACAACGAGTCCTGGTTCGTCGGCTACACGCCGCAGCTCGTGACCGCCGTGTGGGTGGGCACGCCCTACGACCCCATCACGCGCGTCATGAAGAACGTCACCGTCGGTGGCCAGTTCTACCCCGTGATGCACGGTGCGGCGATCGCGGCGCCGATCTGGAAGGCCATCATGAACCGCGCCTCGGAGGGGTTGCCCCAGGTGACCTTCCCCGAGCCGTCCGCGAAGTTCACCACCGGTGGAGGCCAGACCCCTCCGGGCACCGTTCCCGGCGTCACGGGCATGAGCGTCGGGCAGGCGATCTCGACCCTGCAGGCCGCCGGCTACCCCGCCGCGGTCGGCGGAACGATGAGCTCCTCCGTGCCGAGCGGGCTCGTCGCCGGAACCTCCCCCTGGGGCCAGGCGCCGAGCGGCACGTTCATCACGATCTACACCTCCCGCGGCGGCTCACGGCAGGCGTTGCCCCAGCCGCAGACGACGGTGCCTCCTCCGAGCGGAGGCGGCACCACCACCGGGACCACCACGGGGACCGGCAAGGGCAAACCCGGCAAGCCCGGGAAGCCCGGCAAGCCATAGCCCG
>NZ_BAAAPU010000011.1:34987-221415 GCF_039531305.1 Terrabacter lapilli | reverse complement strand
CCTTCCTCGTTCCCGTGACTCGTGCAGGTGACGGCTCAGCCGGCGAGGACGCGGCGCACGACGGCCGCCACGCGCCCGCCCTCGGCACGACCGGCGACGGCGGCGTTGGCCGCCTTCATCGCCAGGCCCATCTGCGGCATCCCGGTGGCGCCGGAGCCGGCGACCGCCTCGCGGACGATGGCCTCGAGCTCGTCGTCACCGAGCTGCGCGGGCAGGTACGCCTCGAGGACGGCGAGCTCGGCCTCCTCCTTGGCCGCGAGCTCGGCGCGGCCGGCGCCGGTGTAGGCCTCCGCGGCCTCGCGGCGCTTCTTGGCCTCCTTGGTGAGGACCTTGAGCACGTCGTCGTCGCTGAGCTCGCGGTGCTCCTTGCCGGCGACCTCCTCGTTGGTGACGGCGGTCAGGGCCATCCGCAGCGAGCCGGCACGCACCTGGTCACGCTCGCGCATCGCGGACGTCAGGTCGGACTGCAGCTGCTCCTTGAGGGTGCTCATGCCCCAAGTCTGTCAGGTCGGTGGGGCCGGCCCCGCCCGGTTTGTCGGCGGGCGCCGCGGTGGGTGCGAGGATGGGGGCCATGCGTGCCGTGACCAAGACCGTCCTGGGCCTGGGGTTCGCCGGTGCGGGTGTGCTCGGCTGGGCCTCGCTCGTCGAGCGCAACGCCTTCGTGCTGCGCCGCTTCGAGGTGCCGGTGCTGCCGGAGGGAGCGGCGCCGCTGCGCGTGCTGCACCTGTCGGACCTGCACCTGCTGCCCCGCCAGCGGGCCAAGCGAGCCTGGGTGCACAGCCTCGCCTCGGTCGACCCGGACCTCGTCATCACCACCGGCGACAACATCGCGTCGCACGACGCGGTGCCGTCGCTCCTCGACGCGTACGACCTGCTCCTGGGCATCCCCGGCGCGTTCGTGCTCGGGTCCAACGACTACTTCGCGCCCAGGCTGAAGAACCCGTTCCGCTACTTCACGCGGCACCACGCCCGGGACGTCGGTGACACGGCGCGCCTGCCGACGGCGGCGCTCGTCCACGGCTTCACGGCCGGAGGGTGGCGAGACCTGACGAACCGCCGCGAGTCGCTGACCGTGCGGGGCCTGCGCATCGACCTCGTCGGCGTCGACGACCCGCACCTGCACTACGACAGGCTCGACCTCGTCAGGGGCCCTGCCGCCCCGGACGCCGACGTGACCCTCGGAGTCACGCACGCGCCCTACCAGCGGGTGCTCGACGCCTATGCCGCCGACGGGGCCGACCTCATCATCGCCGGGCACACCCACGGCGGGCAGGTCTGCGTGCCCGGCTACGGCGCGCTCGTCACCAACTGCGACCTCGACACGAGCCGCGTCAAGGGGCTCTCGCGCTGGTGGCCGGGCGCCGGCTCGACGCCCTCGTCGCAGGCGCCGGAGAGCGCCGCGTGGCTGGAGGTGTCCGCGGGCCTGGGCACCGCACCCACCGCCCCCGTACGCCTTGCCTGCCGTCCCGAGGCCACCCTCCTGACGCTCGTCCCCCGCTCGCAGGCCTGAGCCGCCACCTGGCGGGACGACCCGATTCGGAGATGGACGGGGGGCTGCGCTAGCATCTCTGCTTGCTGCCTCCGGTCGACCACGTCGACCGAATCCGGGCAGATGCAGCACCGGGGTGTGGCGCAGCTTGGTAGCGCGCTTCGTTCGGGACGAAGAGGTCGCAGGTTCAAATCCTGTCACCCCGACCAAGCTCGAAGGGCCTGCCGGAGTCGACGACGTCGATCCGGCAGGCCCTTCGGCGTAGCCGGGGACATGACGTCGAGGACATGACGCCGTGACGGTTCCTGTCACCCCGGCCCGGCTTTCCCTGGATGCGTGCGACACGGCATACGCGGGGACCACACTGGTTCGAGCTGAGGTCAGCGCCGGACCCGGGAGGGATGATGTCCCCAGACGAAGCCGCCACCACGCAGGACGCCGTCGCCACCGGCACGGACGACGGCCGCTCCGGGGCAGCTCCGAGACTGCGCGACTCGACGGCGCCCGGGCTGCCCGTCTTCCTCTCCACCGAGCACTGGAGCCTGCTCGGCACCCGGTCGATGACGTGGTCGGAGGTGATGAGCCGGATCACCATCTACCTCACCGTCGTGTCGGCCTTCCTGGTGGTGCTCGTCCTCACCGTGCAGAAGACGGGGTTCGGCACGCCGTTCCGCGTCTTGGCGATCGGCTTCGCCGCAGCGGCCCTGGTCATGGGGAGCCTGACGTCGATCCGGGTCGACCTCGCGAGCCGTGAGGACGCCGACCTGATCCGGGCGATGAACCGGCTGCGAGGGGCCTACGTCGAGCTGGCCCCAGAGCTCGCGCCCTACCTCACCGCCGGCACGACGGACGACGCGGCCGGGCTCATGCAGACCTACACGCTCGGCACGCGTCGCCACCTGGTCCTGCACATCGTCGGCAGCACGACCTTCTTCCTCACCACCGTCAACGCGATCGTCGCCGGCACCCTCGGCGCGCTCGTGGCATCGGCCGTCGGCGGCGGCCCCACGGCCATGACGATCGCGGGCGTGCTCACCGGCCTCGGATACATCGGGGTGCACCTCGAGATCGGTCGACGCCTCTTCACGCCTCCCGATGCAGCTCGGGCAGGTCCGTCCCAGCCCCGCCAGGCCTCGACGCGCCAGGCCTCGACGCGCTAGGCCTCGACGCGCCAGGCCTCGACGCGCTAGGCCTCGACGCGCTGGGGCTCGACCTCGAGGGCCGTCTCGCGCACGGAGTCGGCCACCACGTCGGCCAGCCGTCCGGTGCGGGCGCGCACGGCGCGCTGTCGCATCGCCCCGTTGCCCTCCCGGCGGACCCGGGCCAGCCCCTCCTGGACGACCTCGAGGTCACCGGTGGCCTGCAGGGCAGGGCCGACGTGCTCGAGCAGGGAGTCCACCACGCTCCAGCAGGGCCGCGGCAGCCCGGTGCGCCAGTCGACGAGGGACCCCTCGAGGCCGTCCCGAGCCGACTGCCACGCTGCGAGGCGGAGCAGCTGGGTCGGCACCGCCGGCGCCTCCCTGCCCGAGGACCACTCCTGTGCCGCGGTCTCGACGAGTCCGCGACACAGGGCGGCGACGAGCACCGCATCCTCCACGGTGAAGCACACGTCCGCCGTCCGGATCTCGACGGTCGGGTAGCGCTGCGCGAGCCGGGCGTCGAAGTAGACCATCTTCTCGTCGAGGATCACGGCGGACTGCACCATGTCGTGCACCAGCCTGTGGTAGGCCTCGGCGGAGCCGAACCGGTCGGTGGGCCCCCACGACGGCCACCTCGCGAGCGCCTGCGCCCGGTAGCTGGCGAAACCGGTGTCCGTCCCGTTCCAGAACGGCGAGTTGGCGCTGAGCGCCAGCAGGGTCGGCAGCCAGACGCGGATGCGGTCGAGGACGCCCACGCCCTCCTCGTCGCCGTCGACGGACACGTGCACGTGGCAGCCGCACACGAGGTGCTCCCGCGCGGTCTGCTGGTAGCGGTCCTCCATCCACGCGTACCTCGGGGACGCGGCGATCACGGGCTGCACCGGCAGCGGCGAGGTGGCGAGGGCGGCGACGCCCGAGCCGGTGAGACGGGCGGCCGCGGCGACCTCGCCGCGCCACCGGCTCACCTCGCGGGTGAGGCTGGTGAGGTCGGCGACGGGCGCCGTGTGCGTCTCGATCTGCTGCTGCTTGAACTCGCCCTCGACGGCGCCCGTCAGGCCGGAGTCGTCGAGCCCGTTCGCCCGTCGTGCAGCATGCACGAGCAGCTCACCCGAGGCGGGTCGCGGGTGTCCGTGGTGCAGGTCGACGAGGATCATCTCCTCCTCGACACCGAGGGTTCGCGCCATGGCACTCCTTTGGGGGGACGCGGGGTATGCCGCATGGCCGGTGTCCTCAGTGTCTCTCCACCCCGGCAGGGTTCGGGGCGGAACGGAGGCGATCGCATGCCGGACGGCCCGGGAATGAACGGGGCGCAGCAGCGTTGACCACCGTTGTCGCCCCGAACCGCAGGAGGAACGTGTCCACCTCGTCCAGCTTGGGACTCCGCTCCGAGCGGGGGCCGATCCTGATCGCCCTGATGCTCTCGACGTCGCTCATCGCGCTCGACTCGACCATCCTCGCCACTGCCGTGCCGTCGATCGTCGCCGACCTCGGCGGGCTGTCGCAGTTCCCGTGGCTCTTCTCGGTCTACCTGCTCGCGCAGGCGGTCTCCGTCCCGGTCTACGCCAAGCTCGCGGACACGCTCGGGCGCAAGCCGGTCATCCTCGTCGGCATCGCGCTCTTCCTGCTCGGCAGCATCCTGTGCGGCTTCGCGTGGAGCATGGGCTCGCTCATCGTCATGCGCGCGCTGCAGGGCCTCGGGGCCGGCGCGGTGCTGCCCATGACGACGACCATCGCGGCCGACATCTACACCGTCGCCGAGCGGGCCAAGACGCAGGGCTACATCGCGAGCGTGTGGGCGGTCTCCTCCGTCGTCGGCCCGACCCTCGGCGGCGTCTTCTCCCAGTTCGCCTCGTGGCGCTGGATCTTCTTCGTCAACATCCCGTTCTGCCTGCTCGCCGCGGCGATGCTGTGGCGCAACTACGACGAGTCCGTCGAGCGCCGCCGGCACCGCATCGACTACGCCGGCGCGGCCCTGCTAACGGTCGCCCTGACCCTGCTGATCCTCGCGGTCCTCGAGGGCGGCCAGGCGTGGGCGTGGAGCTCGTGGCAGAGCATCGGGTCGTTCGCGGTCGGCGCGGTCCTGCTCGCGATCTTCGGCGTGGTCGAGCGGCGGGCCGCCGAGCCGGTGCTGCCGCTCGAGGTGCTGACGCGACGCCTGATCGTCGCGACCTGCCTCGTCAGCATCGGGATCGGCGCGGTGCTCGTCGGCCTCACGTCCTACGTCCCGACCTTCCTCGAGCGCTCGACGCGCGCCACGCCCATCGTCGCGGGTCTCGCGGTGGCCGCCCTGACCATCGGCTGGCCCATCTCGGCGTCGCAGTCGGGCCGGCTCTACATGCGGTTCGGGTTCCGCCCGACCGCTCTCATCGGCCTCGTGGTCGCCTCCCTCGGCGCCCTGTCGCTGTGGCTGACCTCCTCGACCCCGAACGTGTGGGCCACCGCCGGCTCGTGCCTCGTCGTGGGGCTGGGCCTCGGCCTCGTCGCCACCCCGACGCTGATCGCCGCCCAGGCGTCCGTCCCGTGGAACGAGCGGGCCGTCGTCACCGGCACCAACATGTTCATGCGATCGGTCGGCAGCGCCGTCGGCGTGGCCATCTTCGGCGCGATCGCCAACGCCGTCATCGCCTCCCGCGGTGGTGACGCGTCGCGTGAGGCCGTCCGCTCCGGCTCCTCGGCCGTCTTCCTCGCGGTGGTCGTCGCCGCCGTCATCAGCATCGCCGCCGGGCTGCTCATGCCGCACACCCGAGCCGAGGACGTCGAGCACGACGGGCCCGCCGGCGAGCGGGACGAGCCGGATGAGCTCGCCGGTGAGCCGGTCGGGGCCGCCGCGGACCGCGAGTCGCAACCCTCGACACGGCCGAGCACCGCCTGAGCCCTGCCCGAGCCCATCGGGTACGTGCCGCAGGACAGACGACCTGCCGACACCGGCCCGAGAACGAGGAGGACGCGATGAGCGAGCACGAGGACGGCACGAAGAAGGTCGCCGACCTGATCAAGGACATCCGCATCGCGATGCTGACCCACGCCGACTCCAACGGCAACCTCGTCAGCCACCCGATGGCCACCCAGGAGGTGGAGTTCGACGGCGACGTGCTCTTCATCGCCGAGCGGGACAGCCACAAGGCCCGCGACATCGCGGCGCAGTCGCCGGCCAGGGTCAACGTGGCCTACAGCTCGCAGAGCTCGTGGGTGTCACTGTCGGGGACCGCGACGATCGTCGACGACACGGCCAAGCTCGCCGAGCTGTGGAACTCCTTCACCGGAGCCTGGCTCGAGGGCGGTCCCGAGAACCCGAACAACATCCTCATCAAGGTCAGTGCCGACTCGGCCGAGTACTGGGACTCCCCCGGCGCCAAGGTCACCCAGATCGCGAACTTCGTCAAGGCGAAGGTGACCGGCAAGCGCATGGAGGGCGACAACGAGGTCGTCGACCTCTGAGCCGGGGCGCCGGCCACCGGGCCGCCTGAACCCCCGCCGTATGCCGTGGGCTCCCCTCCGCTGGAAGGGAGCCCACGGCATACGCCACCTGGGTGGTGGGGTCGGGGCCGCGACTCAGGCGGCGCCCTTCACGAGGCGCATGACCGCGCGCTCGAGGGCGTCGCGGTCGCGGATCTGGACGATGTCGCCGAGCTCGAGCCGCGCGCGGTCGGCCTTGGTCAGCCGCGAGATGCTCCGCGCGATGGTGCGTCCCACGGCGAACTCGTCGAGCACCCGCGGGTCGACGTAGGAGCTGCGCGCCACCGCCGGGGTGTTGCCGAGGTGCTCGGACACCACCTTCATGGCGTCCTTCTCGGCCCGCTTGATCTCGCGCTCCGTGGCGACCGGTCCGGTACGGGCCAGTGCGACCGCGGCGGTGACGGTGGCAGCCCAGGTGCGCAGGTCCTTGACGGTGTACTGCTCCCCCACGAGCTCCTTGAAGGCGACGTTGAGGTCGCTCGAGCGCAGCTCGTGCCAGCCGTTGGTGTCGCGGTAGGCCAGCAGCCGCTCGCCCGGGTAGCCGCTCCGCTTGAGCGAGAGCACGATCCGCGCCAGGAGCTGGTCGCTCATGACCGCCTCGCGCGTGACTCCCGACTTGGCCGGGAAGTCGAACGTGAGCTCCTCGCCGCTCACCCGCACGTGGGAGCGCAGCAGCGTCGCGACGCCGTGGGAGCCGTTCTCGGCCTCGTACTCCTCGCCGCCGCTGCGAAAGAGCCCGGCGTCCAGCATCCGCAGCCCGGCCGCCGTGACGCGCTTCTTCGTCAGGCCGTTGGTGCGCAGGTCCGCGGCGATCTGCTTGCGCGCCGCCGGGAGCTGCCTGGCCAGGTCGACCACCCGGTCGTGCTTCTCCCGGGCCCGGGCCTCGTGCCACTGGTCGTGGTAGAGGTACTGCCGCCGCCCGGCGTCGTCGGTGCCGACCGCCTGGATGTGCCCGTTGGGATACGGGCTGATCCACACGTCCTTCCACGCCGGCGGGATCACCAGCGAGGTGACCCGCTCACGCACGGCCGGATCGAGCGCCTTGCCGTCCTGGTCCACGTAGGCGAAGCCGCGCCCCCGGCGCACGCGACGGATCCCCGGCTTGTCGATGATGCTCCGGCGCAGTCTCACATCTGAGAGATACCCCGTTGGTGCCGGCTCGGCACCATTCGCGCCGCCACCGGCGTCACCCGCCCCCAGGGCGGTGACGACGGCCCCCTGTCAGTCGGGCGCGTCGGTCTCCGGCGTGCTCTCGCCCGCCTCGGCGGTGGCGCCCGGGGTGTCGGGCGTGCGGCGCGTGTCGGCCGCCTGGTCGGGCCCGTCGGGCGACCTGACCGGGACGATGTCAGGGACCTCGATCTCCGGCAGCCCCGGGGGCGTCGGCGGGTCGGGCGTGACCGGTGGGAAGACCGATCCGTCGCTCTGCAGATGTGATTCGTGAGGGGTCACGGTTCCTTCGCCTCTCGCCCCGAGCGGGTTGGTGTGGCTGTACGTCGACCATACCCACGTCTCGTGAGCGAGAACCTGTGTTCCCGGATCCGTGACCCGGCGGCTCAGCGGCCGGTGCCGCCGTAGACGATCGCCTCGTCGGCCGAGTCGAGGCCGAAC
Organism: Terrabacter lapilli; assembly: GCF_039531305.1. Classification (NCBI taxonomy): domain Bacteria; kingdom Bacillati; phylum Actinomycetota; class Actinomycetes; order Micrococcales; family Intrasporangiaceae; genus Terrabacter; species Terrabacter lapilli. Next base: position 213,723 of record NZ_BAAAPU010000011.1, on the reverse strand, counting down.
GCCGTGTGCACCGCACGGACGGCGTCGTCGAGCTGCTCGGCACGCGTCACGGCCGAGACGCGGATCTCGGACGTCGAGATCATCTCGATGTTGATCCCGGCCTCGGCGAGCGCCCCGAAGAACTTCGCCGAGACACCCGGGTGGCTCTTCATGCCGGCACCGACGAGGGCGATCTTGCCGATCTTGTCGTCGAGGCGCAGGTCGGCGTACTCCACCTCGTGCTTGATCGACTGCAGCACCTGGACCCCGCGCGCGCCGTCGGCCTGCGGCAGGGTGAAGGAGATGTCGGTCTTGGCGGTCTCGGCGGCGGACACGTTCTGGACGATCATGTCGATGTTGATGCCGGACTCGGCGATGGCGCCGAAGATCTTCGCCGCGATGCCGACCCGGTCGGGCACCCCGACGATGGTGATCTTGGCCTCGCTGCGGTCGTGGGCGATGCCGGCGATGATCGGAGCTTCCACAGCGCCTTCTCCTTCGTAGGGGTTGTCCTTGATCCACGTGCCCGGCTTCTGCGACCAGGACGAGCGCACGTGGATCGGGATGCCGTAGCGGCGGGCGTACTCGACGCAGCGCAGGTGCAGGATCTTGCTGCCGTTGGCGGCGAGGTCGAGCATCTCCTCCATCGACAGGACGTCGAGCTTGCGGGCGCTGGGCAGGATGCGCGGGTCGGCGGTGAAGACGCCGTCGACGTCGGTGTAGATCTCGCAGACGTCGGCCTCGAGGGCCGCGGCCAGGGCGACGGCGGTGGTGTCCGAGCCGCCGCGGCCGAGGGTCGTGATGTCCTTGGTGGTCTGGCTCACGCCCTGGAAGCCGGCGACGATGGCGATGTGGCCGGCGTCGAGCGCGCTCTGGATGCGGCCGGGCGTCACGTCGATGATGCGGGCGGCGCCGTGGGCGTCGTCGGTGATGACGCCGGCCTGGCTGCCGGTGAAGCTGCGCGCCTCGGCGCCGAGGTGCGCGATGGCCATCGCCACGAGCGCCATCGAGATCCGCTCGCCCGAGGTGAGCAGCATGTCGAGCTCACGCGCGGGCGGTGCCGGCGACACCTGCTCGGCGAGGTCGAGCAGCTCGTCGGTCGTGTCACCCATCGCCGAGACGACGACGCACACGGAGTGGCCGGCGCGCTGCGTCTCGACGATGCGCCGCGCCACCCGCTTGATGGCCTCGGCGTCGGACACGGACGAGCCGCCGTACTTCTGGACGACGATGCTCACTCGAAGCTCCGGATCTGCTCGCTGACAGGGCACTCAGAGTCTAGGCACGCGGGGGCGTCCGGCCCTCGACCGGTCATCATGGTGAGACGTGCTGCGCCCGGCCCGGGACACCGGAAGATCTGCGGCCCTGCGCTCGTCGGCCGGGGCGCCGCCCCGCCTCGTCAGGGGTGGAGGGCGTCGAACTCGGCCTCACCGACCGTCTCGGTGTCGGCGTCGAGGCGCAGGTGCGCGAGGATCGAGTGGAGGGCGCGCATCGCCATCATCGCGCGGTCGCCCCACTCGGACAGGTAGCTGAACTGCCACCACCACAGCGCCTCGAGCTTGCGACCCGCCGCGTAGTGCTTGAGCCCGTGGCTGAGGGCGACCGCGACGTCGACGAGGTCGTTGGTGACGGAGCCGTCGGCGCGCTCGGACGAGGTGATCGGGTCGATGACATAGACGTACTCGTCGATCCCGGTCAAGAGGTTGGCCAGGCCGGTGCGCAGCGGGTCGGCGTCGTCGTCGCCCGCGTCGGGCTCGAAGCGCTCCTCGGGCACGACGTCCTGGACTGCGCCGAGCCGGGCGCCGGCCACGAGGACCTGCGACAGCGCCAGGGTCAGCAGGGGCAGGGCCGTGTCGGGCGCGGTGCCCGAGGCCACCTCCGTCAGCGAGGTGAGGAAGGCGCTCGCCTCCGCGGCGGTGAGGTCGGCGAGCCCGCCGAGGTCGTTCGCTTCGCTGGACATGAGGGTCTCCCTGCCGGGTCCCCGACGACGTGTGCCGCCGGGCTGGGTCACGCGGTCCGCCCAGTCTGCCGGGTGGGCTGTGCAGCCGTCGACCCGGGCGCACCCACCACTCGGGTAGCCCGCTTCCCGACAGGCTCAGGTGGCAGGGCCGGGCGTCGAGGCCAGGCGTCGAGGCCGGGCGTCGAGGCCAGGCGTCGAGGCCAGGCGTCGAGGCCAGGCGTCGGGGTCAGGCGTCGACGCGGCGCCGGCCCTCGAAGGCCCGCCCGAGCGTCACCTCGTCGGCGTACTCGAGGTCGCCGCCGACCGGGAGGCCCGAGGCGAGGCGCGTGACGGTCAGGCCCACGTCGCGCAGCAGCCGGCTGAGGTAGGTCGCGGTCGCCTCGCCCTCGAGGTTCGGGTCGGTCGCGATGATGACCTCCGTGACCTCGCCCGACGCGAGCCGGGTCATCAGCTCGCGCACGCGCAGGTCGTCGGGGCCGATGCCGTCGATCGGGCTGATCGCGCCGCCGAGCACGTGGTACTTCCCACGGAACTCACGCGTGCGCTCGATGGCGACGACGTCCTTGGGCTCCTCGACGACGCAGATGGCGGTCTGGTCGCGGCGCGGGTCGGCGCAGATGCGGCACTTGTCGGCCTCGGCGACGTTGCCGCACTCCTCGCAGAAGCGCACCCGGGCCTTGACCTCCGTCAGCGCCGTGACGAGCCGCGTCACGTCCTCCGAGTCCGCCTGCAGCAGGTGGAAGGCGATGCGCTGCGCGCTCTTGGGGCCGACCCCGGGGAGTCGTCCGAGCTCGTCGATGAGGTCCTGCACCGCGCCTTCGTACACACCGCAACCCTAAGCCTCGCGCACCCCGCTCGAGGACGCCGCCACCGCATACCGCCGCCTGGAAAGTGCGCCAAGGCGCGGTTTCGCCTCATCCGGCCCACCGGACCGCGCCCAAGGTGCGCCACGGCGCGGTTTCGCCTCGCCCAGCCGCCGAATTAGACACGAAAGTGCGCCACGGCGCGCTTTCGGGAGCTGTGTCGACCTGGCAGGGTCAGTCGGCGAGCGGGGTCGTCCCCCACCGCTCCTCGATGCGACCCAGTCGCCAGACCGCGAGCGCGAGCGCCCACGTGACGACGAACAGCCCGACCACCCAGAAACCGACGTTGCCGAGGTCGATCCCGCCGACCCACGCGAGCGGGCCGGACGTGATGCCGAGGCGCTCGGTCAGCACCGAGACGAGCTCGATGCCGCCGATGCCGAGCGCCACGGCGACCGACAGCGCCGTGACCGTGGCGTTGTAGTAGACCTTGCGCACCGGCCGGCTGAACGCCCAGCCGTAGGCGACGCTCATGAAGGCGCCGTCGACCGTGTCGAGGAGCGACATGCCCGCGGCGAAGAGCACGGGAAGGGTGAGGACGGCATACCAGGGCAGGTCGGCGGCCGCGGCGCCCCCGGCGGCGACGAGGAGTCCCACCTCGGTGACCGTGTCGAAACCGAAGCCGAAGAGGACGCCCACCGGGTACATGTGCCACGGCCTCGTCACGGCGCGCGTCACCCGCGCGAGGATCCGCGTCAGGAACCCACGCCGCTCCAGCTGCCGCTCGAGCTCCGCCTCGTCGAGGTCGCCGCGGCGCATCCGGCGCGCCACGCGGAGGATGCCGACGAGCGCTGCGAGGTTGAGCAGGCCGATGAGCACGAGGAAGACCCCCGAGACCGAGGTCCCCCAGACGTGGGTCGCCTGCTGCAGCGCCGAGCCGTCGTCCTGCAGCGCGCCGGCGAGGGCGCGCACGCCGAGCGCCAGCAGCATGACCATGGCGAAGACGACCGACGAGTGGCCCAGGCTGAACCAGAAGCCGACACTGAGCGGCCGCTGCCCCTCGCCCATCAGCTTGCGCGTCGTGTTGTCGATGGCGGCGATGTGGTCGGCGTCGAACGCGTGCCGCATCCCGAGGGTGTATGCCGTCACGCCGAGTCCCACTCCGAAGAGCTGGCCTGCGACGCGGTACTCATGAGGGGCGACGACCCCGACGAGCACGCCCCAGCCGACGACGTGGAGCAGCAGGACGAAGGCGCCCATGCCGGTCAGGCGACGCCGGTCCTCCCCGGAGAGGGACCTCAGCGCGGCACCGCGCGTGCCCTCGGGGCTGGACGCGGCGGGCGAGGTCATGGGCCCACGCTAGATGCGACTGGGTCGCATCTGCAAAGGAATCAGGTAACTGCTCCAGCCGGGAGCCGTCGCGGCTCAGTCGGAAGCCGTCGCGGCTCAGGCGGGCGGCGCCCCACCGGGCACCTCGTTGTAGGCGTCGACGCGCTCCTGCCCGCTCAGCTCCGCGATCGCATCCATCACCCGGTCGGTCAGCTGGCGGCGCGCCTTGCCGGCCGGCATCCCGGCATACTCCTCGACGCGGATGGGCTTGCCGAAGCGCACCGTGACCTTCGCCAGGCGCGGGAAACGCGCGCCGACCGGCTGGATGTCCTCCGTGCCGATGAGCCCGACGGGCACGATCGGGACCTGTGCCGTCAGGGCCAGCCAGGCCACTCCGGTCCGGCCCCGGTAGAGCCGGCCGTCGCGGGAGCGGGTGCCCTCCGGGTAGATGCCGAAGGCGTCCCCGGCCCGCAGCACCTCGAGCGCCGCGTCGAGGCTCTCCTGCGCCGCGCTCGCCGAGTGCCGGTTGACCGGGACCATGCCGACCGCGCTGAAGAACCCCTTCCGGAGCAGCCCGCCGAGGCCGGGCCCGTGCCAGTACTCCTCCTTGGCGAGGAATCGCACCTGGCGGGGCGACGCGAGCGGGATGGCGAAGGAGTCGATGAACGACAGGTGGTTGCTTGCGACGATGACGCCGCCCTCGCGCGGGATGTTCTCCTTGCCCTCGATCGTCGGGCGGTACAGCGCATGGGACAGCGGATACAGCAGGTTGCGTCCGAGGCTGTAGAACATGGGCGACAGCCTATGGGCGGTCTTGCACCGGTTGCCGCGCGACCGACCGTGGCGCCCGAGGGCTGTCCACGCCTTGGTATGCCGGCCGGCTCAGCAGTCAGGTCACGCGCGCGCCCGGACCGTCCAGGCGGTGACGTCGAGGTCGAAGGGCGCCGGCGGCACCAGCTCCCTGCACCGGTCGCGCAGGCGGACGCGGGAGAGGTTGTCGAGGCTCGCGACGTAGACACCGGGCGGCCCGACGCCCAGCGTGTAGGGCACCCACCACTCCTCGAAGCTGTCGTGGCGCACCGAGACCGTGAGTGACGAGTCCTCGATCTGGCCCAGGCCTGCCCGGTCGAAGAGCTGCGCCAGCTCACCCTCGTGCGCACCCGGGAACCACGACTCGTCGTCGGCCTCCGGGTCGAGCTCGCGCGCCGCCTGCCAGAACAAGGACAACGGGTTGTCGTCCCCGCCGAGGTCCCAGACACAGGCCGACACCGTGCCGCCCGGGCGTGTGACCCGACCCATCTCCCGCAGGCCCGCCACCGGGTCGGTCATGAAGTGCACGACCAGCTGGGCGAGGGCATGGTCGAAGAGGTCGTCGGGGTAGGGCAGCCGCTCGGCCTGCCCCACCTGCACGTCGAGCCCCGGCCAGTCGCGCCGCAGGGCCGCGACGAAGGACTGCGAGGGGTCGACGGCCGAGACGTGCTCCACACCGAGCCGGTCGACCAGGACCCGCGTCAGGGCGCCGGTCCCGCAGCCGACGTCGATCGCCCGACCCGGCGGCTCGACCCCGGACCAGTCGGCGAAACGGCTCGCGAGAGGGCGCGAGTACCGGCCCATGAAGCGGTCGTAGGCGCCCGCCGCAACCTCGAAGGTCACGGGCCCGACGCTACTCCGGGCCGGGCTCACCGCGGGCAGGAACGCCCCGAATGCGCTTGACCTGCAAGGCCGCCCGAGCCCGGACCGCCGGTGGCGCAACCACTGCTCAGCCGATCCGACTCGGGACCGTCCGGCCGGGCAGGCGCAGGCGAGTCGGCTGGAGGGTCAGGCGGTCACTCGTTGAGCTCCTGGACCACGCGACCGCCGAGGACCTTCTCGATGACGGCGCGGCCGACGTCACCGGACTGCTCGATGACCTCGTCGTCGTGGCTCACGGCCGAGTCGTCGGTCATCGGCTGGCGAGGCTGCTCGTCATCACCCGGGCGTGAACCGGCCGCTCGCGACCGGGCCTGCGCGAACGACTGGCGCACCGCGCTGGCCCCACGGACCGCAGACGACGAGGGGGCGTCACCACCGGTGGCGCCGTCCGACCGGCCGACGGCGGGCGAACCGGCTCCAGCGGCTCGGTCGGGGCCTGGGGCCGCCTCGGAGCTGGAGCCGGGTGCAGCGCTCGGGGTGGGACCGGTGGCCCAGTCGGGCGCCGGCCCGGTGGGCGAGCCCCATCCGGCGTTGCCCTCCATCGAACGAGGTGCAACAGGGCTCAGCCCGGCGTCCGCGAGCGCCGTCGCACCCCGTGACGGAGAGGACTGCGCGCCCGTGGCGTCGAGGCCGCCGCCGTCGGCTGCCGGGCTGCCGGAGCCGCTGCCGCCGCCGCTGCCGCTGCCGCTGCCGCTGCCGCTGTCGCCGGACCCTACGGGCACGAAGCCGCCGGGGTCGGCGGACTCATGCCCCGCGCCGGCATCACCCCAGGACGGTCGCCCCCGGCCGCGGTCGCCCGCGTGGGCCTCCGGCGGGGTGGTCGGTCGCGGGCCATCGCCGCCGGCGGGCTCCCCCTTGGTCGGCGGATCGGGAGGACCGGGCGGGACCGCCCCGGCGGGCGGCGCGACCGGCGCCTGCTGCGCGACGGCGTCGACGTGCACGCCGTCGACGACGGCATCGACGCCGAGCTCGTCGATGAGGGCCTGACGCACGATGTCGGCGTGGTTGCCCGCCCGGAAGGTCTGCGTGAGCCCGGCCGTCGCGATGCCGAGGGTCAGCTTCTTGCCGTCGAACGCGGTCACCTGGGCGTTCTGCGAGACGAAGGTCCACGTGATGCGGCGCATCGTGAAGATGCGGCCGAGGACGTTGGGCCAGGCTCGACGGATGGCGTCGGTGTTCATGCCGCCGGGCGCCGCGCCCGCGGCGGCGGGGGCGTTGCCACCGGCGGTGCGGGGCCCGTCGCCGCCCTGGGCGCCGTCGGCCTGCTCGGCGGCCGGGGTGCTCGCGCCCGTCAGGTGCGGCCCCGTGGCCCCGGGCGAGGTGTCCACGGCTGACGGCCCGCCCACCGACTCTCCCGGCGTCATGACGGGAGGCGCGCCGACCTCGGCACGGGCCGCGTCGACCCGCCCCGCGTCGCCCGGACCCGTTCCGACAGCCGACGAGGTCGATGCCGGCACCGGCGTGGCCACGCCCGCACTGCGGCCGCCGCCGCCCATGCCGCCGGCAGCGTGGGACCCGCCGGAGGACCCGCCGACCCCGCTCGCCGGGGGCGTGTAGTCGGAGACCGTGCGCGGCGGGGCCGACACCGGCTGCGCCGCCGGGACCGACTGCGGCGCCGACCCTCCCGAGCCGCCCGGGTGGCCACCGGCGGCGGTCGGGACTCCCCCGACCTCGAGGCGACGTTCGAGACGCTCGAGGCGGGCGGCATACCCCTGCTCGCCGGAGGCGGCCGGGAGGAGGATGCGCGCGCAGATGAGCTCGAGCTGCAGGCGTGGTGCCGTGGCGCCGGTCATCTCGGTGAGCCCGGTGTTGACGATGTCGGCCGCGCGCGAGAGCGCGCCCGGACCGAAGGCTGCCTGCTGGACGCGCATCCGCTCGAGCTGGTCCTCGGGGACCCCACGCAGCACCTGGCCCGCGCCCTCCTGCACGGCGGCGACGATGATGAGGTCGCGCAGCCGCTCGAGGAGGTCCTCGACGAACCGCCGCGGGTCGTGACCCGACTCGATGACCCTGTCGATCTGGCGGAAGGTGGCCGCGCCGTCGCCGGCCGCGAGCGCGTCGACGGTGCTGTCGAGCAGCTCCCCGTCGGTGAAGCCGAGCAGCGACACCGCTCCGTCATAGGTCAGGCCCTCCGGTCCCGAGCCGGCGATGAGCTGGTCGAGGACCGACAGGGAGTCACGCACCGAGCCGCCACCCGCGCGCGTGACGAAGCTCAGCACGCCCGGCTGGACGGCGACCTGCTCCTGCTCGAGGAGCCGCTCCATGTAGGCGGTGAGCTTGGCCGGCGGCACGAGCCGGAACGGGTAGTGGTGGGTGCGTGAGCGGATCGTGCCGATGACCTTCTCGGGCTCGGTCGTCGCGAAGACGAACTTCACGTGCTCGGGCGGCTCCTCGACGATCTTGAGCAGGGCGTTGAAGCCCTGCGGCGTCACCATGTGCGCCTCGTCGATGATGTAGATCTTGAAACGGCTCTGCGCGGGGCCGTAGGACGCCCGCTCGCGCAGGTCGCGGGCGTCGTCGACGCCACCGTGGCTGGCGGCGTCGATCTCGATGACGTCGACCGAGCCCGAGCCGCCGCGCGCGAGCGCCACGCACGAGTCGCACGTGCCGCAGGGCGTCGGGGTCGGGCCCTGCTCGCAGTTGAGGCAGCGCGCGAGGATGCGCGCGCTGGTCGTCTTGCCGCAGCCGCGGGGGCCGCTGAAGAGGTAGGCGTGGTTGACCCGGCCGGTGCGCAGCGCCTGCATGAGCGGCTCCGTCACGTGCTCCTGGCCGATCACGTCGGCGAAGCTCTCGGGCCGGTAGCGGCGGTACAGGGCGGTGGCCATGCCCGAAACCCTAACGGCCCCCACCGACGCCGGGAACGACGACCGAAGCGCCCGACCGACCGGCCTCACGGCGACGTCCGGGTGAACTTCTCCCGACGGCTCCGCGCCAGGGGAGGCGGCTGTCGGCGCCAGCCCCTAGGGTCGAACGACCGGTCACCGGCACACCCCGCGCCGGCCACCGGACGGAGGAGGTCAACGATGCCCGATTCGAGATGGGACGCCGACACGCTCGTCGCCCGCTACGACGAGGTGCGCGCCCACACCGAGACGCTCGCCTCTCCCCTGTCCCCCGAGGACCAGACCGTCCAGTCGATGCCCGACGTCTCGCCGACGAAGTGGCACCGCGCTCACGTCACCTGGTTCTTCGAGACGTTCGTGCTCGCCGAGCACGAGCCGTCGTTCAAGCCGTACCAGGACCAGTACTGGTTCCTCTTCAACAGCTACTACGAGGGCGTCGGCCCCCGCTACGCCCGGGCCGAGCGCGGTTTCATCACCCGCCCGGGCGCCCACGACGTCGGCCGCTACCGCACCGACGTCGACGCCCGCATGCGTGACCTGGTCACCGCTCTCGACGGCGGTTCGCTCGAGAAGCTCACGCCCGTCATCGAGCTCGGCTTCCACCACGAGCAGCAGCACCAGGAGCTGCTGCTCATGGACATCAAGCACGTGCTATCGGTCAACCCCCTCCAGCCGTCGTACGCCGGCACGCCGCTCACGCCGTCCGCTCCCGACCCCTTGGGCTGGGTCGAGTTCGAGGGCGGGCTCGTCGAGGTCGGTCACCGCGGCGGCGGCTTCTCCTTCGACAACGAGCTGCCGCTGCACCAGCAGTGGCTCGAGCCCTACCGCCTCGCGGACCGGCTGGTCACCAACGGCGAGTGGCTGCAGTTCATGGCTGACCGTGGCTACGAGCGCCACGAGCTGTGGCTCTCGGACGGCTGGGCCAAGGTGCGCGCCGAGGGCTGGCGGGCCCCCTTCTACTGGACCGAGGTCGACGGCGTGTGGTTCGAGCACACGCTGAGCGGCACCCGACCGGTCGACCCGGGCCTCCCCGTCAGCCACGTCAGCCACTACGAGGCCGACGCCTACGCCACGTGGGCCGGCCGGCGCCTGCCCACCGAGGGCGAGTGGGAGCACGCGGTCGTCGCCGACGGGCAGGCCGACGCCTCCTTCACCGGCGGCAACCTCGCCGACACCGAGACCTTCCACCCGCGCCCGGCCGGCCCGCCGACCGGCCACCTGCGCCAGGTCTACGGCGACTGCTGGGAGTGGACGAGCTCGGCCTACCTCGCCTACCCCGGCTACCACCCGCCGGCCGGGGCGATCGGCGAGTACAACGGCAAGTTCATGTCGGGCCAGATGGTGCTCCGTGGCGGGTGCGCCCTAACGCCGCCGGGCCACGCCCGTGCCAGCTACCGCAACTTCTTCCCGCCCGGGTCGCGCTGGGCCCTGTCCGGGGTCCGCCTCGCCGACGGCGGTGAGCGCCGATGACCGCGCGCGAGCCCGTCGTCACCGTCGCCCTCGACCCCGACTGGGCCTCCGGCGCCCTGGTCGACGACGTACGCCGGGGGCTGGGCTCGCAGCCTCGCACGCTCCCGCCGAAGTGGCTCTACGACGACGTGGGCTCCGACCTCTTCGACGAGATCACGCGGTTGCCGGAGTACTACCCGACCGAGGCCGAGCGGGCCATCCTGCGCGACCACGCCGACGACATCGTTGCCGCCTGCGACGCGACCACCGTCGTCGAGCTCGGCAGCGGCACCAGCGACAAGACGCGCACCCTGCTCGACGCCTTCACCGCCGCTGGCACCCTCGAGCGCTTCGTGCCGGTCGACGTGTCGGAGCAGACCCTGCGTGACGCGGCCGTGATGCTCTCCGAGCGCTACCCGTCGCTGCGGGTGGAGGCCCTCGTCGGCGACTTCACCCTGCACCTGGCGCACCTGCCGAGTGGTGGGCGTCGGCTCGTCGCCTTCCTCGGCAGCACCATCGGCAACTTCTACGTCGAGGAACGCGCCGCCTTCCTCGGGGCCCTGCACGACAGCCTCGAGCCGGGTGACTGGTTCCTGCTGGGCACCGACCTCGTCAAGAGCACCGACCGGCTCATCGCGGCCTACGACGACGGCCGCGGCGTCACGGCGGCGTTCGTGACCAACTGCCTGCGCGTGCTCAACCGCGAGCTCGGCGCCGACTTCGACGTCGACGCCTTCTCCTACGTCCCGTTCTGGGACCCCCGGCAGGAGCGCATGGACCTGCGGCTGCGGGCCGACATGCCGCAACGCGTCACGATCCCCGGCGCGGACCTCGCGATCGAGCTGACGCACGGCGAGGAGATCCGGGTCGAGATCTCCACGAAGTTCCGCCCGGACCGGCTGCGGGACGAGCTGGGCAGCGCCGGCTTCTCGGTGGAGCGCACGTGGACCGACGCCGCCGGGGACTTCGCGCTGACCCTCGCCCGGCGCGAGACATGACCCGAGTGGTCGATCACCGACGGCGTGGGTGAGACTGGGGCGACTCGAGTACGACACAACGTAGGAGACGCCCGATGAGCCCTCGCACCCTGTACCGCCGCATCGCCCTCGCGGAGGTGGTGACGTGGGCGCTGCTGCTGGTCGGCATGGCCCTCAAGTACGTCACGCACACCACCGAGCTCGGTGTGAAGGTCTTCGGGCTGCTGCACGGCGTCGTCTTCATCGCGTTCTGCCTCGTGACGGTGCTGCTGGGGGTCAACCAGCGCTGGACCGCGCGCGAGGGCGTCCTCGGCCTGCTGAGCGCCGTCCCGCCGTTCCTCACCGTCTGGTGGGAGCGGCGTCTCGAGCGGCGAGGACGTCTCGACGGCGGCTGGCGCCTGGCCCGTGACGGGGAGGCTCCCAGCAACCCGGCCGAGCGCCTCGTCGCCGCCCTGCTCGCCCGGCCCATGGTCGCCGTCGGTGTCGGCGTCGTCGCCGTTCTCGCCCTGACCGGCGTGGCCCTCCTCGTCGGGCCCCCGGTCGGCAAGCAGGGCTGACCCGCGCCCGGGACGGGGCACCTCGGCGCGCCCAGCGCGTTCGGAGCCGGACGGCATACGGTGGCTTCGACGTGTGGTCGCCGGTCGGCGGCCGGCGGGCCGATGAAGGGAAGAGCCGATGGGTGCGGTCGCCGTGCTGGCCGGTGAGGTGCGGGCGCAGGGCGTCGGCAAGACGATCGACGAGACGACCCTGCTGCTGCCGACCGACGTCAGCGCCGACCCCGGGGAGTGCATCGTCCTGCGCGGACCCAACGGCTCGGGCAAGACGACCCTCCTGCGGATCATCGGCGGCCTGCTCGCACCGTCGACCGGCACCGCGACCATCGGTGGGCGCGAGGCCGACGAGCGCGACCGCGCCGTGCGCGCGGCCGTCGCGGCCCTGCTCGGCGCCCCGACGACGTATCGCGACCTGACGCTCATCGACCACCTCGTCCTCATCGACTCGACGTGGGGCGGCGACCCGGCCGGCTCGGACGACCGGGGCCTGGCCCTGCTGGGCCGCCTCGGCATCGCGCACCTCGACGACCGGTTCCCGCACGAGCTGTCGTCCGGTCAGGAGCAGCTCTTCCGGCTGGCCCTGACCTTCTCGCGGCCGGCCAGCGTCGTGCTCCTCGACGAGCCGGAGCAGCGGCTCGACACCGCCAAGCGCCAGGTCGTCGCCCAGCTGATCCGCGAGCGCACCGAGGCGGGCGCGACCGTCGTCATGGCCTGCCACGATCCCGAGCTCACGTCCGCGCTCGCCAGCCGCGTCGTCGACGTGGTCCCGGCCCGCTGACGTGCCCACGGATCTGGATACGGACCCCCGATGAGCAAGCGCAAGCGCCCCGCCGGCGAGACGGCACACGACCCGACGACCCCGGACGACGTGACGGCCCCGGACGACCCGGCGGTCCCGGAGATCGAGTACGACGACCACGACCTGCTCGGCCAGGCCGACTGGGTCATCGGGGGCGAGGCCGCCCGCAAGGCCCGGCAGCAGGGGCTGTATGCCGGCTACGTCCTGTTCCTCGGCGCGCTCGTCTACGGCCTGCCGATCGTCCAGGCGGTCTTCCGCACCTCCGACCCGGGCTCGCTCGGACAGCAGCTGCGCTCGCCGGTGGCCATCGGGCTCCTCGTCGTGTCGGTGGCCGCCCTGCTCGGCGCCGTCGTCTTCGCCGGGCGTTTCCGCGGACCCGTGGTGCCGCCCATGCCGTGGATCGACCTAGTGCTCCCGGCGCCGCTCGACCGGGCCCTCGCCCTGCGGCGCTGGTGGCGCTATGCAGCGATCGGCGGACTCTTCGTCGGCGCCCTGAGTGGTCTCACCATCGGCGGCGGCCTGGTGTTCGCCGACCTCGGCGGCGTCGCGACCGTCGTCGTGACGACCCTGGTCGGTGCGGCGCTCGGCGTCCTCGCGACGCGGCTGTGGCTGTGGTCCCAGGTGCGGTCGTGGCCCGGCCCCGACCGCGGCCTCGGCCTGCTCTGGCGCGTGCCCGACGCCCTGCGCGAGCTGCACTCGGAGTCGCTGCGCACCCACTCGGCCAACACCTCGACGATGGCCGGGTCGGCACTCACCGGCAACCTGCGCACCGCGCGCCTCGCCCTGACCCGGCCGGTCCGGCACGGCCGCACCGCCCGCCTCCGGGCCGGGCACCCCTTCGCCGTGCTGGTCCGGCGCGACGTCCTCGGCCTGCGGCGCACTCCGGGCGCGTTCCTCTCGGGCCTGGGCCTGACGCTGCTCGGCGGGGCGATCGTCACCTGGGCCTTCACCCAGCCCGCCGCCCCGAGCATCGCCGCGACGATCGGACTGCTGCCGCTCTACCTGGGGTTCGGCGCGTGGGCCGAGGGCCTGCGGCTGCAGGCCGACAACGTCGGCACCCCGTCGCTGCTCGGCACCGGCGAGGTGGCCGAGGCGGTCGCCCACGCCACGGTCCCGACGGCGCTGACGGCGCTCGTCCTCGGCGGCTGGCTCGCGGTCGCCGCCGTGCTCGGCTCGGCGCCCGTCGGCGCGCTGCTGTCGCTGTGGCTCGTGCTCGTGCTGCTCGTCTCGGGCAACGTGCTCGCCGCCTTCCGCGGCTCCCCCACCTTCGTGCTCCGGCCGCAGACGGTGGCCCTCTGGTATGCCGTCCCCGCTCTCACCGTCGTCGTCCTCGGCTCCCTCGTGGCCGTCCTGACGAAGAACGGCAGCTACACCGGGCTCTCGGTCGTGAGCTGGCTCGTCTACGCCGTGCTGGCCTGGGCGGTCTCACGGGTGCGCCGCCTCACCTACCTCCACCGCAGCTGAGGGACGCCCCGATCGCCGCCACCCGAGACCAGTCGTTAGGTTTCCGGGCATGAGCGAGCTGCGCACGCGCGACGTCGTCGAGTCCGACCTCCCCGCGGTCCTGGCCATCCGGGCGCGGTCCTTCGGGCCGCTCGGGATCGGCGGGGACGCCTGGTGGCAGCGCGTGTCCGCCGAGACCCTGGGCGGGCGGATGGTCGCGGTCGTCGACGAGTCGGACACGGTCCTCGGCGCCGGGCGCATCCGGCCGTACGAGCAGGCGTGGGGCGGACGGCACCTGCGGATGGGTGGCGTCGCCGGGGTCTACGTCGAGCCGAGCGCACGCGGCCGCGGCGTCGCGACGGCCGTGACGCGGGCCCTGATCACGCGCATGGGTGAGCTCGGCGACGTCGTATCGTGCCTCTTCCCCACCACCCCGACGCTCTACCGCCGCTCGGGCTACGAGGTCGGCGGCGTCCAGACACGGACGACGTATGCCGCCCACCTCCTGCGCGAGCTCGGCACGTCCCGTCGGGGCACCGTGCGCGAGGCGGGCAGCAGGACGAGTGTGCGTCCGGCCGGCCCGGACGATGCCGAGCTGCTGCACGACCTCGCTCGTGAGGCCGGCACCCGGCTCGGGGTCAGCGGCCCGATGGTGCAGTCGGTGGCGACGCTGCGGGGCACGCTCGAGCGCGACGAGCTCATCGCGTACCTCGTGGAGGGCGGCTACGTGCTCTACGACCTGTCCGAGCAGGCGGTCACGGTGGAGGAGCTGGTCGCCACCAACCCGGAGGCGGCCTCGACCGTGTGGGGCGTCGTCGGTTCGGGCTCGTCCGCCGTGCCGACCGTGCACACCTACCTCGACCCCCGGGATCCCGTCGCGCTCGTGGTCGGCGGCCTCCCGTCGACGGAGGTCCGGCAGGTCCCGTGGATGGGCCGCGTCATCGACCTCGAGGCGGCCTTCGCGGCTCGTGGGTTCAACCCGCACGTCTCGGTGGAGGTGGACGTGGTGGTGTCGGACCCCGAGGCGCCGCGCAACTGCGGTCGCTGGACCCTCACCGTCGCGCACGGTCGTGGCACCGCCGCCCGCACCGACGAGCCGGTGAGAGACGAGGACGTGCTCCAGGTGGGGGCCCGGGGACTGTCAGCGCTGTGGTGCGGCTGGTCGGTGTCACGGCTGCGCCAGGCGGGCCTCGCGACCGGAGGCACCGAGGCCGACGCCGCCCTCGACGCGGCATTCGCCTGCCAGCCCTACATCACCGAGTACTTCTGACCCGGGCCCGCTCCAGCGGGGCTCGGCGCCCCTCCCGATCGGGCGGCGGTCAGCGGTGCGCGTCGGCGTGGACGCGCGCGGGCTCGCGGACGGCCGGGAGCGCCAGCAGCGCGATGACCGCCATGGCCCCGACCACGAGCAGGGAGTGCAGCACGCCGACGTGGTCGCCGAGGAAGCCGAGCAGGGGCGGCCCGGCGAGGAAGGCGGTGTAGCCGATGGTGGAGACGACGCTCATCCGGGCGGCCGCGCGCCTGGGGTCGTCCGCGGCGGCACTCATCCCGACCGGGAAGCCGAGGCTCGCGCCGACGCCCCAGACCGCCGCGCCGACGAACGCCAGGACCGGACCGCCGAACACGACGAGCACGCAGCCGACGACGGCCGACACGAAGAGGACGCGGAGCACCGGCACGCGACCGCGTCGGTCGAGGACGCGCGTCCCGAGCAGGCGTCCCGCGGTCATCGCGGTGAGGAAGACGGCGAAGCCGACGACGCCGACCCAGCGCTCGAGCCCGTAGCCGTCGGACAGCGCCACGGCGACCCAGTCGTTCGCGGTGCCCTCGGTGAAGGCCGCCGCCAGGACGACGACCCCGATGAGCAGGGTGCGGGGTTCGAGCCACGCGGCGCCGATCCCGGCCTTCTCCTTGACCTCCTCGCCGTGCTCGTCGGTCTCGACCGAGCGGGGCAGGAAGGCCCGCAGGAACCAGGGCGTGACGGCGAGCAGCAGCACGACGACGCCGAGCAGGTGCGCCGCGACGGGCACGTGGAGGTAGGAGAGCCCGGCACCGATGAGGGCGCTGACGACCGTGCCCCCGCTGAAGGCGGCGTGAAAGTGGGGCATGATCGCCCGGCCGAGCAGGCGCTCGACCGAGGCGCCCTCGAGGTTCATCCCGACATCGAAGATCCCGGAACCCATGCCGACGAGGAAGAGCCCGGCCATGACGACGGCCCGGTTGCCGACGACGCCGACGCCGAGCCCCACGCCGAGCAGCCCGGCGCACTGGACTGCGGCGGCGCCGAGGAGGGTGCGCGCGGCACCGAGGTGGTGCACGATCCAGCCCGACAGCGGCAGGCCCAGGACCGACCCCAGCGAGGCGGCCAGCAGGGTCAGTCCCAGCTCGCCCGCAGAGAGCCCCAGCTCGTGCTTGATGTCCGGGACGCGCGATGCGAACGCCGCGAAGGCCGCGCCGTTGATGGCGAAGGCCGTGAAGACGGCGGTTCGAGCCGTCCGGACGACAGCGGCCGACGGCGAACTCACGGCGGACATGCGACAAGCCTCTCAGAGAGCGGGGAGCACTTCGAATCGTTTCGACTCGAAACGTTTCGATAGCATGCCTGCCATGGTCGCCCGAGGTCAAACCCGTCCGACGCTCCGCGACGTCGCCGAACGGGCCGGCGTCTCGGTCTCCACGGCCTCGCTCGTCTTCAGCGGCAAGGGCCCGGTCGCCGAGGCCACCGCGGACCGGGTCCGGGCCGCCGCCGCGGACCTCGGTTTCACCGGCCCGAACCCCCTGGCCTCCTCCCTGCGCCAGGGCCGCTCCGGGGCGATCGGCGTGCTCGTGGAGGGGCGGCTGCGCATGGCCTTCCGCGACCCCTTCGCGATCGCCGTCCTCGACGGTCTCGCCGAGGTCCTCGAGGCGGTCCCGACCGGGATGCTCCTCATCGGGCAGTCCACGAAGGACCCCGGCTCGGTCGTCCCCCAGCTGGCACCGCTGGCCCTCGACGCCGTCGTCTTCTCCCTGTGCGGCCCCGGCGAGCACCCGGCCGTCGAGCACCTCGCGGCCCGCGGCATCCCGATGTTCAGCACCGGGGTTCCCAACGACCGGCGGATCACGCAGGTGCGCGTCGACGAGCGGGCGTCCGGCGCTGCGATCGCTGCCCACGTGCGGGACCTCGGCCACCGCCGGGTCGCCCACGTCGCCATGCCGATGCTGGCCACGAGCACGGCCGGCCCGGTCCCCGACGCCGAGGTCCGGGCGAAGGACGCCTACGTGCCGAGCGTCGGGCGGTTGCTCGGCTTCCGCGACGTGTTCGGCGCCGACGCACCCGCGGTCCAGACCGGCGACGGCTCCTCGGTCGAGGGCGGCATCACCGCCGGACGGGCCCTGCTCGACGTGCCGGAGGCCGACCGCCCCACCGCGGTCGTGGCCCAGTCGGACGTCATCGCGGCGGGAGTCATCCTCGCCGCGGAGGAGCTCGGCCTGCGAGTCCCGGAGGACCTGAGCGTCACGGGCTTCGACGGCGTGGACCTGCCCTGGCTGCCGCACCGGCTCACCACGATGGACCAGCACGGCCGCGAGAAGGGCCGCACCCTCGGCACGCTGGTGCGCCGGCGCCTCGACGGCAAGCGGTCGCGGAGCGTCACCCAGCCCGTCGACCTGCGGGTCGGGACCACGACGGCGGCGGCTTCCTGACGAAAAGGGACACCCCGCGTACCTGGAAGAGCTCTCCTACCCTTGCTGCATTCCTGCCCTGGGGGAGTTCGGAGAGGTACCACCACGCGGGGTGCCGACGGTCAGTGTATGCCGCTGCCGTCGTCAGCCCGAAATCGGCTCTCCCACCGCGGTCGGGGCCGCGGCCGGCACCTCGTCTGGGCTGCGTAGGCCGTTGACGTGGTCGGGGACCACTCGCTCGACGAGGAGGGCGATCACGGCGAGCAGCGCGCAGCCGCCGACGAGGAAGCCGATGTAGACCCAGCCCAGGCCCCGGCCCACGAGGAACGAGGCGACGACGGGCCCCCCGGCGAAGGCCAGCGAGAACATCAGCGAGCTCAGCGCGTTGTAGCGGCCCCGGAGGTGGTCGGGCGCGAGGTCGTTGACCATGGCGGCACTCGTCGGCTGCAGCATCGTCTCGCCGAGCCCGAAGACCCCGGCCACCGCGCACAGCAGGAGCGTGGCGCTGACCGTGCCCGGCACGAGCGAGGTCGCGCCGAGCAGCGACCACGCCACGGCCCAGGTCGCCGCCATGACGACGGTGACGCGGGTGCGGCGCCGGCCCTCGATCCGCTGGAGCACGAACAGCTGCAGCAGGACGATGACGACGGTGTTGGCCGCGAACGCGTAGCCGAGCCCCTCGGTCGAGACCTGGCCCTCGGCGCGGGCGTAGGCGGGCATGCCGACGTTGAGCTGCGGGTAGCTGACCACCGCGGCGACGGCGCCGAGGGCGAGGAGCGCGCGCAGGCGGCGGTCTCGCAGCAGCGCGAGGTAGGAGACCCGCGCGCCCGCCTCGTGGTGCGACGAGCGGGGAGCCGGCCCACCGGCGCGACGCAACGGCCCGAGCAGGATCGCGAGCGGCAGCAGGTAGCTGGCGGCGTCGATGAGGTAGATCGCCTCGAACGTGCCCGGCCGGGCGACGTCGACGAAGCGGCCGCCGACGATGCCGCCGATCCCGATGCCGAGGTTGAGCAGGGTGAAGTTGATGCCGAAGTAGCGCTGCCGCTGCTCGCTCGGCACGATCGACCCGACGAGCGAGCTCGATGCGGGCCACACGACGCCGAACCCGTAGCCGAAGAAGAGCAGGGCCAGCACCGCCTGCGGCAGGCTCGTGGCGAAGGCGAGCAGCACGTCGCCGACGAGCAGGGCGACCAGGGCGCTGGCATAGACGCTTCGCGCGCCGATGCGGTCGATCAGCGCACCGGCGGGGGTCACGAGCACGATGCCGACACCCGCCTGGAAGGCGAGGAGCAGCCCGACCGTCTCGAGCGAGATCCCGCGCACCTCGTGGAGGTAGACGACGAGGAACGGCAGGACCAGGCCCGTCCCGACGGACTGCACGAGGACGGTGGAGATGAGCCAGCGGCCCTCACGTGGCAGGTCGTGCCAGAAGGAGGACAGCGGCGGGCGGGTCCTGGTCGAGCTCACCGGGGAAGTCTGCCGGTCACCACCGACAGCCGTCGTCCGGTTTTTCCGGGACCTTTGCCCCTGCCCTCCCGGTTCGCACAGGGCGAGCGTGGAGTCAGGAGAAGGAGGTGCGCCATGTCGACGCTCGACCAGCGCCGCAAGCCCTCGGAGCGGCCGCAGCGGGACGTACCCGGGCGCAGGGTCGCCGTCGGGCTCGGCGTCCTCGGGGTCCTCACCGCGGCCGCCGCCCTCCTCGTGCCGGGCACCACCCTCGCCGACCTGTGCTGGGCCGTCGGGTTCGGGATCATCTTCCTCGCCCTCGTCGTCATGGTCGTCGGCGCTGTGCGCGCTCGGGGTGACCAGCTCAGCGCCGCGCCCACCAGCGCCTCGGGCTGGGTCAGCCTCGGTTGCTTCTTCGCGGCGGTGGCCTCCGCCTTCACGCCGTTCGGGGAGATCAGCCTGGCTCTGGGGCTGGTCTCGGCGGTCACGGCCGTCGGCGCGCTCAGCGTGTCCCGGGAACGCTCGGTCCCGGTCATCATGCTGCCCCTGCTCGCGGGGGTCTTCGTGCTGGCCTTCGTCCTCGGCGAGCTGCTCCTCGGTCAGGGGTGAGCGGGCGCAGCCGAGGGCGTACGCCTCCGGCTCGGCCCACACATCGACGCGGCTCGTGTGCCCCCCGGCGACAGGCCGGCCGTCAGGTGGCTGACGTGAGGTGGCCGAAGACGACGACGTTGTCGCGGTACTCGTTGCGGCTGTCGGTCGGGCCGCCGCAGGTGACCAACCGGATCTCCGCCTTGGTGAAGTCGCCCCTGTAGACCTGCTCCGTCGGGAACTGCGTCTTGGGGTAGGCCGCGACGCGGTCGACGGTGAAGGTCAGGTGGCTGCCGTCCTGTCGACCGACCTCGACCACGTCGCCCTTCTTCACCCGCTTCAGCTCGTGGAAGATGCCGGGCACCCCGGCCGGGGTGTCGACGTGCGCGGCGAGGACCGCTGGCCCGAGCTGGCCGGGAGTCGGCCCGGCGTCGTAGAGCCCGACCTCCTGGGCCGTGCCGGGAACGGAGATGGTGCCGTCACGCTGGATGCTTAAAGTGACGAAGCGGCTCGACCGGAGCCCGATCGAGGGGATCGTCAACGACGTCGGCGCGGACGCCTCGAGGAAGGGGCCGATACCGTCACCCCCGGCCGCCGGCCGGGGACCGGCGGTCGGCGTCCCACCCTGACCGGGAGACGCCGGCGGGCCGGTCGGCGACGAGGCTGGTGGTCGATTCACCGAGGTGGCCGGAGGAGGCCCGGCCGCCGCTGTCTGCGGCGGTCCGGACGTCCCCGTGCCCCGAAGACCCAGGACGAGCGCGACGAGCCCCACGACGACCAGGACGGCCGTCGTCGCCAGGGCCGCCGCGACCCCGGAGGAGACGCGGCGACCGCTCGG
Organism: Terrabacter lapilli; assembly: GCF_039531305.1. NCBI lineage: Bacteria > Bacillati > Actinomycetota > Actinomycetes > Micrococcales > Intrasporangiaceae > Terrabacter > Terrabacter lapilli. Next base: position 193,363 of record NZ_BAAAPU010000011.1, on the reverse strand, counting down.
CGACTGGGTGCGCTCAGTCATCGGTCCGGGCCCGTCGACTCAGGCGCGCGAGCGCGCGCGACGGGCGGCGAAGGCACCGGTCCCGGCCGCAGCGAGCAGGGCGCCGCCCCCGACGAGCATGAGGGCCTCGTTCTGGCCGCCGCTCTTGACGGTGTCGAGGCCACCACCGGTGTGCATGCCGCCGACGGGGGCGACCCGCAGCGCGCCGCACAGGGCCGGGTCGGTGGCCTCGGTGGGCAGCGACGGCATCAGGTCGCTCTTGGTGCTGCCGGAGTACTTGCCGTCCTTGTTGTAGTCGACACCGTGGATGACGACGACGGACTGACCGGCCGTGATCGCCTGGGCGACCTCGCTCGAGACCTGGATGCTGCCGCGCTGGTAGGCGATCTTGCCGCCGGGGGCGGTGCTGAAGCGGTCGATGGCCAGGCCCGACTTCGGGCTCGTGTCACCGGTCTTCGTCAGCGAGACGACGATGTCACCGTAGGCGGGACCGCCCTCGGTCGTGTTGAGGTGGCCGTCGCCGTTCTTGTCGTCGGACAGGATCGGGCACTCGTGACGTGCCTCGGCGGCGAAGTGGATGTGTGCGGCGTGCGGGCTGTCCGCGAGCAGGCCGTTGGCGGCCATCGTGACGGTGATCGTGTTGGCCTGGACGTCGACCATGGCGGTGCCGCTGCCGTTCACTCCACTGCCGGCCACGGGCTTGAGGTTGGCGGTGACCGAGCCGTCGGCGGCGAAGGCCGGACCGACGCTCAGGGCCAAGGCTGCTGCTGCGGCGAAGCTGGCCCCGACGACCCGGGTGGTGGTGGTGGTGCGCATCTGTGTTCCTCCTTGACGAGGAGACAAACCGTCCATCCTGCTGTCTTGCCAGACGGGGGCCGCGGTCGACCGTCTCCACGTGGAGTTCGTAGCCGTGTAACGGACGGATTGCCCCAGACGGGAAAAAGTTCCCACCACGACCCCGAGGGGCCGCGAGAACAGCGACGGCCCCCGTCGCGCTGGGCGCGGCAGGGGCCGTCGGTGTCGGCGGAGGATGGGGGATTTGAACCCCCGAGGGTTTTATCCCAACACGATTTCCAATCGTGCGCACTAGGCCACTATGCGAATCCTCCGTCGCGCAGGCTACCGGAGGCGCACCCTGCAGATGAAATCGGCACCGCAACCCCTCGGCTCGGCGCCCGTCACCGACACAATCGCCCCATGCCCCCCTCGCAGCCGGTCCCCCTCGACACCGACGTGCGGTGGATCCACGGCTCCGCCTCGCCGCGACGCCTGACGGACCCGCCCCTGCAGGTCCACCGCCTCGCTCCCGGGACCGTTCTCATCCGCCAGAGCAAGGACCTCACGTTCGAGGCGCCGTTCGTCCTGCTCCTGCTCGGCGGGCGCCGGGCCCTGCTCCTCGACACCGGCGCGGTCGACGGCACGACGCTGCGGGAGGTCGTGGACGGGGTGCTCGCGGACTGGCTCTCCGCGCGCACCGGGCCCGACGCATACGACCCCGACGCATACGACCTCGCCGCCTACGACCCCGCCGCCTACGAGCTCGTCGTCGCGCACACCCATGCGCACGGCGACCACGTCGCCGGGGACGCCGCCTTCGCCGACCGCCCCGCCACCACCGTGGTCGGTCACGACCTCGGTGCGGTCCGCGACTTCTTCGGGTTCACGGACTGGCCGGCCCAGGTCGTGCCGTTCGAGCTGGGCGGGCGCACGCTGGAGGTGTTCGGCATCCCCGGGCACCACGCGACGTCGATCGCGGTGCACGACCCGACGACCGGGCTGCTCCACACCGGCGACACCGTCTATCCCGGGCGCATCTACGTCGAGGACCCCGAGGCCCTCCTCGACACCCTCGACCGGCTGGTGGCCTTCGCCGAGGACCGCGGGGTGCGCCACGTCCTCGGCTGCCACGTCGAGATGACGAGGACGCTGGGCCGCGACCACCCGCTCGGCTCCCGTTACCAGCCCGACGAGCCGTCGCCGTTCATGACGGTGGCCCAGCTGCGGGCCGTCCGCGAAGCCTTCCGCACGGTCGCCCACCGGCCCGGCATCCACCGCTTCGACGACGTCGTCTTCTGCGTCGGCAACGGTCCCCGGGTCCAGGTCCCGCTCCTGGCCCGGGGCCTGCTCGAGCGCGCCCGCTGGCAGCTCGGGCTCCGGAGCCGCCGCCGGAGCCGTCGGCGGACCGACTGAGACCCGATTGCCGCACGGCGACCCGCCTGAAACGATCCCACCATGTCGCTCGCCGCACTCCACCGCCGCAACCTGCTCAAGGAGACCGACCTGACGCCCGACGAGTTCCGGGCGCTGCTCGACCTCGCCGCAGAGCTCAAGGCCGCCAAGCGGGAGGGCCGCGAGGAGCGACGCCTCACCGGCAAGAACATCGCCCTGCTCTTCGCCAAGACCTCGACCCGCACGCGCTGCGCCTTCGAGGTCGCCGCCGCCGACCAGGGGGCGAGCACGACCTACCTCGACCCGGTCGGCTCGCAGATGGGCCACAAGGAGTCGGCCAAGGACACCGCGCGCGTGCTCGGCCGCTTCTACGACGGCATCGAGTACCGCGGCGCCGCCCACGACGTCGTCGAGACCCTCGGCGCGTTCGCCGGCGTGCCGGTCTGGAACGGCCTGACGGACGACTGGCACCCCACCCAGTCCCTCTGCGACGCCCTGACGATGCGCGAGCACGCCGGCAAGCCCGACGAGCAGATCGCGTACGCGTACATCGGCGACGCCCGCTTCAACATGGGCAACTCGCTGCTCGTCACCGGAGCGATCCTCGGCATGGATGTGCGCATCGCCGCCCCGCGCTCGCTGTGGCCCTCCGACGCCGTGGTGGCCATCGCGAGGAGGTATGCCGCCGAGACCGGCGCGCGGGTCACGCTCACCGAGGACGTGGCCGAGGGCGTACGCGGGGTCGACTTCGTCCACACCGACGTCTGGGTCTCGATGGGCGAGTCGAAGGAGGTCTGGGCCGAGCGCATCGAGCTGCTCAAGCCCTACCAGGTGAACGCGGATCTCCTTGCGCTGACAGGGAATCCGCAGGTGAAGTTCATGCACTGCCTCCCGGCTTTCCACGACCTCGAGACCGCCGTCGGCGTGGACGTGCACGAGCAGTTCGGCCTCAAGGAGCTCGAGGTCACCGACGACGTCTTCGAGTCGGACGCGTCCGTGGTCTTCGACCAGGCCGAGAACCGCATGCACACCATCAAGGCGCTCATGGTCGCCACGATGGTGCAGCTCGACGCCTGACGTTCACCCGCCCGTGGTGGCGGACTTCGCCCGAAGTGCGGGACAACTGCTGTCATGCACCTTTCGCGAACCCCCGTCCTCGCGGCTGCCGCCGCCTCGCTCGTCGTCCTCTCCGCCGCAGCCGCCACGGCGTCGCCCGCCGACGCGCCCGGCCAGGGCAAGGACGGCCACTACCGCTTCGCCGTCATCGGCGACGTGCCCTACGGCGACGCGCAGGTCGCGGCCTTCCCGAGGTGGGTCGACCAGATCAACGCGACACCCGGCCTGTCCTTCACGGTTCACGTCGGCGACATCAAGAACGGCTCGTCCACGTGCACCAACGAGTACTTCGGGATGATCCGCACCCAGTTCGACCGCTTCACGATGCCGCTCGTCTACACCCCCGGCGACAACGAGTGGACCGACTGCCACCGCACCAACAACGGGGCGTACAACCCGCTCGAGCGCCTCTCCGCGATCCGCTCGACCTTCTTCGACCGCCCCGGGCACACGCTCGGCGCCGACCTGACGGTCGCGTCGCAGGCGTCCGCCGGCTTCCCCGAGAACGTCGCGTTCCGCCGCCAGGGCGTCGACCTCGCGACCCTGCACGTCGTGGGCAGCAACGACGGGCTGCTCCCGTGGCCGGAGCTCGGCTTCACGTCGCCGACGCCCGAGCAGGTCGCCGAGGAGCGGTCGCGCATGGACAACGCTGTGGCACAGGTGCGCTCGGCGTTCGCTGGCGCGCGGCAGCGGCACGACCGCGCGGTCGCGCTCTTCCTGCAGGCCGACATGTTCGACCCGACCTACGACGTGACGTGGGCCGACAACTCGGCCTTCGAGCCGCTCGTGCGCGAGCTCGTCGCGCAGTCGGACGCCTTCGACGGCGAGGTCTACCTCTTCAACGGCGACAGCCACGTCTACAACTCCGACAAGCCCCTCGCGGCCGGGTCGAAGTGGCTCTCCTTCTACGGCGTGCACGGCTCGGCCGACAACCTGACCCGCGTCACCGTCGACGGGTCGAGCAACAACAAGGACTTCCTCGAGGTCACCGTCAACCGGCCCGGAGCCGAGCACGTGCTCTCGTGGCAGCGGATCCCGTACGCCTCCTGAACCGGCCCACCCGGACACCCGAGCCGGGAGGGTATGCCGTCCGGCGCAGCCCGACGCCGTCCGACGCAGCCCGCGCCGAACCTCCAACCGTCGAGAGGCCAGAACGTGCCGCTCTCCGGCAGTCGAAAGGCCAGCTCTTGCCACCGGCTCTGGCCTCTCGACGGGTCGGGAGCGGCAAGAAGTGGCCTCTCGACGGGTCGGGAGCGGCAAGAAGTGGCCTCTCGACGGTTGGGGTCGGGGTGGGAGTGGTGCGGGTCAGTTGCGGCGGGGGAGGTAGCGGTGCTCGGGGCGGCCCGTCGAGCCGTAGGTCAGGTCGAGGTCGAGCAGCTGCTTCTTGACGAGCCCGGCCAGGTAGCGCTGCGCCGTCGGGCGGCTGGCCCCGAGGATCTCCGCGACCTCGGCGGCGCCGATGGGCGCGGGCGCCGACTCGACGATCTCGAGCACGCGGGCCATCGTCGGCTGCAGCGTCCTGGCGGAGGCCGCCCGCCGGGGCTGCGCTCCGCGCAGGCTGTAGAGCGCGTCGACGACGTGCTGGTCGGCCTCCGGCGCGCGGTCGATCCGCTCGGACCACGCCCGGTAGCCCTCGAGCTGCTCGCGCAGCGCGGCGAAGCTGAACGGCTTCACGAGGTAGTAGAAGGCCCCGAGCTGCATCGCGGACCGGACCGAGTCGATGTCGCGGGCCGCGGTGACGAGCAGGAAGTCGGGGACCCGCTCCCCCGAGGCGGCGACCTGCCGCACGAGGTCGAGGCCGCTGAAGTCGGGCAGGTACATGTCGAGCAGCAGCAGGTCCGGCACCCCGGAGGTGACGAGCTCCCGGGCCTCGGCTCCCGTGTGCGCCTCCCCCACGACGGTGAACCCGGGGACGCGGGCGACGCTCAGGGCGTGGGCGTGCGCGACGTGGTAGTCGTCGTCGACGACGAGGACGCGGATCATGACGCTCCCTGGCGGACACGAAGTGGTAGGCGGACCTCGAAGGTCGCGCCCTCGGCCGAGGTGGCACGGATGGTGCCGCCGAGGCGGGTGACGAGGCGGTGCACGAGGGCGAGGCCGACCCCGCGGCGCATGGCCCCGCGCGGCGGCTTCGTCGAGTAGCCGTCGACGAACACCTCCTCGAGCCGGTCCTCGGGGATGCCGGGACCGGTGTCGGACACGGTCAGCACGAGGGTGTCGCCGATCGACACGACCCGGACCAGCACCTCGCCGCGCGGGTGGCTGCCCGCGGTGCGAGGGTCGTCGGCGACGGCGTCCACGGCGTTGTCGACGAGGTTGCCGAGCACCGTGACAAGCGGCAGGTCCTCGTCCCGGCCGGCCTCGAGCCGGCTCGTCGGGTCGAGCCGCACCACGACGTCGCGCTCGGCGGCCACGGTGGTCTTGGCCAGGAGCAGCGCCGCCACGACGGGCGAGCCGACCCGCGCCCGGATCTCCTCGCTGGCGAGCGCCGTCTCCGCCTGCAGCTCGCGGCTGTAGCGCGTGGCCTCCTCCACCTCGCCCAGCTCGAGCAGGACCGACAGGACGTGCAGGCGGTTGGAGAACTCGTGCTCCTGCGCGCGCAGTGCCGTCGACAGCCCCTCCATCGAGTCGAGCTGCCGCACGAGCGCCTCGAGCTCGGTGCGGTCCCGGATCGTCACGACCCAGCCGACGTTGCGGCCGGCGACGAGCACGGGCATCCGGTTGAGCACGAGCAGGTGCTCGTCCGTCACGGCCACGAGGTCGACGCCCTCGACCTGCCCCGTGACGACGCGCTGGAGCCGGCCCTCGGGGATCACGTCCTCGACCCGTTGGCCCAGTCCCGCGGACTCCACCCCGAGCAGCCGCCGCGCCTCGTCGTTGAGCACGTTGATGACGCCCTTCGCGTCGACCGCGAGCACCCCTTCCCGTATGCCGTGCAGCATCGCCTCGCGCTCCTGCATGAGCGCCACGATCTCGGCCGGCTCCACCCCGAAGGTGACCCGCTTGATCGCCCGAGCCAGCAGCAGCGAGGCCGCCACGCCGAGCGCGAGGGCGATGCCGGCATACAGCGCGATGTCGAGGACCTCGGCGTTGAGCCGCACCCCGACCTCCGACTCGAGGATGCCGACGGAGACCTCGCCGACCGGGCGCCCTGCCGGGCCGAAGACGGGTGCACGCGCGTTGGCCGAGCGCCCGAGGCTGCCCTCGTCGATGCCGGTGTGCACCTGACCGTCGAGCGCGGCGACCGGCTCCTCGATGCGCTGCCCGATCAGAGCCGGGTTCGGGTGCGAGAAGCGGCGGCCGTCGCGGCCGATGATGACGACGTAGGACGCCCCCGTCGACGCCCTGACCTCGGCGCCGAGCGTCGCCAGCACGTGCCCCGGGTCGCCGGCCTCGAGCGCCTGCCCCACCTGGGGGACGCGTCCGAGGGTCGTGGCGATGGCGCTCGCCTGCTCGATGGCGTGGCTGTCGGCCGTCTGGGACGTCAGCCGGGCGAGGAGGGCGAACCCCACGGCGAGCGTCACGACGACGATCCCGAGGACGGCCAGCAGGATCCGGGCGGCGAGCGTCCTGCCCAGTCGCGGCATACGGCTCCTCCGCTCCTGCTCGGCCACGACGGTTCGCGGCGCGTGGTCCCGGTGACGCCCTCGTCGGCGTCGCACCCAGCATGGCTGAGCAGATTGCACAAAACCATCTCTATCGCGGCTATCAACGGCAACGATCACAAGCATTCCGGCCCCGACCACCCGGCTCCTACGGTGACGCAACTCAACGAGGAGAAAGGGCGGGAGCCAATGGCGGCCATCGAGCTACGCAACGTCACCAAGAAGTTCGCCACGGCGGACGGCGGCACCTACACCGCGATCGAGAACCTGTCGCTGACGGTCGAGGAGGGCCAGTTCTGCGCCGTCGTCGGCCCCACCGGGTGCGGCAAGTCGACCACCCTCACGCTGGTCTCGGGACTCGAACAACCCTCGCGCGGTGAGGCGCTCGTGCACGGCGAACCGGTCCGGGGCATCGACACGAGCACCGGTTTCGTCTTCCAGCAGGACGCCGTCTTCCCGTGGCGGTCAGTCGTCGACAACGTCGCGGCAGGACCGCTCTACCGCGGCCGGAGCCGGTCGGAGGCCCTGACGCTGGCCCGCGACTGGCTGCGCCGGGTCGGCCTCAGCGGCTTCGAGGACCGCTACCCGCACCAGCTGTCGGGCGGCATGCGCAAGCGCGTGGCCCTGGCCCAGTCGCTCATCAACCAGCCGCGGATCCTGCTCATGGACGAGCCCTTCAGCGCCCTCGACGTGCAGACCCGGGCGATCATGTCGACCGAGCTGCTGCACCTGTGGGACCAGACCAAGCCCGCCGTCGTGTTCGTGACGCACGACCTCGAGGAGGCCATCGCCCTCGCCGACAAGGTCGTGGTGCTCACGGCCGGTCCCGGCACGGTCAAGGCCGAGTTCGAGATCGACCTGCCCCGCCCCCGGGTCGTGCAGGAGATCCGCTTCGACCCGCGGTTCACCCGCCTCTACGAGCAGATCTGGGAGGCGCTGCGCGCCGAGGTGGCCGAGGCGTACGCCCGCACGACGCGTCTCGCGGAGGTGGCGTCGTGATCGACACCCCGACCCAGAGTGACGCAGCGGTCACCGACGTCGCCGCCCAGCTCCCGCCCGCGGCCGCGACGCCGGCCCCCTCACCACGCACCCGTGCGCGCCGGCGCCGCGCCGTGCTCGCCGGCGCGCGCCTGGCGATCGTCGTCGTCCTGCTCGTCACGTGGCAGGCCTGCGTCGACGCCAAGGTCGTCGACCCGTTCTTCTGGGGCGAGCCCAAGGGGGTCTGGGCCGACCTCTACGACTGGCTCACCGTCGGCACGAGCCAGGGCTCGCTCGGCGACCAGATCCTCGTCACCCTCGAGGAGGCGGTGCTCGGCTTCGTGATCGGCTCGATCCTCGGGGTCGTCTGCGGCATCGCGCTCGGGCGCGTCCGCATCCTCTCCGAGCTCTTCGCCCCGTTCCTCAAGGCCGCGAACTCGATCCCGCGCATCATCCTCGGCTCGATCTTCACCGTCGCCTTCGGGTTCGGCATCCAGTCCAAGGTGATCCTCGCCGTGGTGCTCGTCTTCTTCGGTGTCTTCTTCAACGCCTTCCAGGGCGCCCGCGAGGTCGACCGCAACCTCATCGCGAACGCCCGGCTGCTCGGCGCCTCCCGCTGGCAGGTGACGCGCGACGTCGTGCTGCCGTCGGCCTTCACGTGGATCCTCGCGAGCCTGCACATCAGCTTCGGCTTCGCCCTCATCGGCGCCCTGGTCGGGGAGATCCTCGGCGCCAACCAGGGCCTGGGCCTGCTCATCCGCTCGTCGCAGAACAACTTCGACATGAACGGCGTCCTGGCCGGAATGGTCCTCGTCGCCGTCATCGCCCTGACGGCCGAAGGCCTGATCAGCCTCCTCGAGCGGCGCCTGCTGCGCTGGCGGCCGCCGCAGACCCACGGAGGAGCCGCCGTCGAGTAGCAGGACCAGCGCGACCACCCACCCAGCACCCCGCACCACACTCAAAGGAGAGTTCCCATGAACACCAAGCGCATCGGCGCCGCAGGCGCCGCCTTCCTCGCCGCAACCACCATGGCCGCCTGCGCCAACAACGCCTCGGGCTCGTCGAGCGCCGGGGCGGGAGCCGCCGGCACGGCGAACGCGAACGCCCCCACCGTCACGATCATGGTCGGCGGCATGAGCAAGCAGATCTACCTGCCGTTCATGCTCGCCAAGCAGCTCGGCTACTACGAGAAGGCCGGCGTCAACGTCAACCTCGTCGACGAGCCCGCCGGGGGCGACGCGACCGAGAACATGCTCGCCGGGCAGGTGCAGGGCGTCGGCGGCTTCTACGACCACAACATCGCCCTGCAGGCGCAGGGCAAGTCGTCCGAGGCCGTCGTCTCGATGCTCCAGATCCCCGGCGAGGTGGAGCTGTGCCGCAGCGACCTCAAGGGCACCGTCAAGGGTCCGGCCGACTTCAAGGGCCGCTCGCTCGGCATCACCGACACCGGCTCGTCCACCGACTTCCTCACGCAGTACCTCAGCAAGAAGAACGGCGTCGACCCGGCCCAGGAGACCCGCCGTGGCGTCGGCGCCGGACAGACGTTCCTCGCGGCGATGAAGCAGAAGGCCATCGACTGCGGCATGACGACCGAACCCACTGTCTCGCAAGCGGTCTCGTACGGAACCGCATTCATCCTGCTCGACATGCGCACGGCCGAGGGCTCCAAGGCGGCACTCGGCGGCACCTACCCGGCGACCTCGCTGTACATGCCGACCGCCTGGGTCAACCAGAACAAGGACACGGTGCAGAAGCTCGTCAACGCCTACGTCTCGACGCTCGCCTGGATCCAGCAGCACGACGGCGCCGCGATCGCCGACAAGATGCCGGCCGCGTACTACAAGGGCGTCGGCAAGGACGCCTACGTCAAGGCCCTCGACAGCGAGAAGGGCATCTTCAACCCCACGGGCCTGATGCCCGAGGACGGCCCGAAGACCTGCCTGGCCGTGCTGGGCGAGTTCAACCCGAAGGTCAAGGGCAAGGACATCGACCTCGCCAAGACGTACACCAACGAGTTCGTCAAGGCCGCCTCCCCGCTCACCTGAGCGGCCGGGAGGCCCCGCCGCCCCGAGGACGTATGCCGTCCGGCGCAGTCTGCGCCGGACGGCATACGCACGCTCGGGTCACTGCTGGACGGTCACCGTGGGGCAGGGGCGCAGCGTCTGGGTGGGGGTGATGACGACGGGCACCTTGCCGAAGCCCTTCCAGGCCGCCCCGACCGCGAGGTCGATCGTGTCGCCCTTGCGCTTGTCGTTGACGAGGACGGCCTGGGGCACGTGCGTCTTGAGCAGTTTGGCCGACGCCTCCCCCTCCGGGCCGAAGCGGATCTGGGCCACCTGCTTGGCGGACGGGCCCAAGGGGTCGTTGCCGACGGCCTTGATCTTGAACCCCCGGGCCCCGGCCTGCTTGGCCACCGCGGCGGCGAGGCCGGTGCGGTTCGTCGAGTTGTAGACGTCGAGGCTGACGTCCTGGGGTGTCAGCGGCGCGGCAGCAACCTCCGTGGTGCACGGCTGCGGCTTCGGCGCCGTGTCACGGAAGTAGGTGGAGGCGTAGTAGAACGCCCCCGCCAGCCCCAGCAGGACGACCGCGATGACGATCGTCGCCCGGCGCTGGCGGCGCCTCCGGTAGGGCCGGTCGTCGTCGTCAACCGCCTGCGACATCCACGCTCCTTGCTCCCGACCCGCTCGCGAGCCGCTCGGCAACCGCCCCGGTCGGGCGGTCCGGGGTCACAGTACGAGGACCCGGGCGTGAAGGACAGGCCTCTGCTGCAGCGCGGCGCGAAGTGCCCGGTGCAGGCCGTCCTCGAGGTAGAGCTCGCCCTCCCACTCGACGCAGTGCGGGAAGAGGTCGCCGTAGAAGGTCGAGTCGTCGGCGAGCAGCCCACGCAGGTCGAGCGTGCTCTTGGTGGTGATGAGCTCGCCGAGCTGGACCACACGCGGCGGCACGTTGGACCAGTCCTTGGTCGTCTCGAGTCCATGGTCGGGGTACGGGCGCGAGTCGCCGACGGCCTTGAAAATCACCGGGTCAGCATAGACAGCGCCGGGGGTGGGCCGCCCGTTACAGTTCGAGGCGTGACCGACACCGGAGTCCAGAAGACCGGCGGCGACCCGTCGTCGAACCCCCAGCTCGACGAGATCCGGGCGGGCTACGCGTTCGACGGGGACGTGCTCAGGCTCGGCGCCGCCGTGGTGGACGGGCAGGCCCACGCCGACGCCCCGGTGCAGGTCCCGCTCAGCGTGCTCAACCGGCACGGCCTCGTCGCGGGCGCCACCGGCACCGGCAAGACGAAGACGCTCCAGCTCATGGCCGAGCAGCTGTCCGAGCAGGGTGTCCCGGTGTTCCTCGCCGACCTCAAGGGCGACCTCTCCGGGCTCGCCACCCCGGGCGAGGCCAGCGACAAGATCACCGCCCGCGCGGCCGACGTCGGCATGTCGTGGACGGCGACGGCATACCCCACCGAGCTCTACACGCTCGGCGGCAAGGGCACCGGCATCGCGATCCGGGCCACCATCACCGGCTTCGGCCCCACCCTGCTGTCCAAGGTCCTCGGCCTCAACGACACGCAGGAGAGCAGCCTCGGGCTGATCTTCCACTACGCCGACAAGAACGGCCTGGCGCTGCTCGACCTCAAGGACCTGCGCGCCGTCATCACGCACCTGACCTCCGACGAGGGCAAGGCCGACCTCAAGGAGCTCGGTGGCCTCTCGAGCGCGACGGCCGGGGTGATCCTGCGCAACCTCATCACCTTCGAGGACCAGGGCGCCGGCGACTTCTTCGGCGAGCCCGAGTTCGAGACGAGCGACCTCCTGCGCACGGCCCCCGACGGCCGAGGCATCATCTCCTGCCTCGAGCTGCCCCAGGTGCAGGACCGGCCGCAGCTCTTCTCCACCTTCCTCATGTGGCTGCTCGCCGACCTCTTCCACGACCTGCCCGAGGAGGGCGACCTCGACAAGCCCAAGCTCGTCTTCTTCTTCGACGAGGCGCACCTGCTCTTCAACGACGCGAGCAAGGCGTTCCTGCAGGCCATCGAGCAGACGGTGCGCCTCATCCGCTCCAAGGGCGTCGGTGTCTTCTTCGTGACGCAGTCGCCCAAGGACGTCCCCTCCGGCGTGCTCGCCCAGCTCGGCAACCGCGTGCAGCACGCGCTGCGCGCCTTCACGCCCGACGACGCGAAGGCCCTCAAGCAGGCGATCGCGACCTACCCGCACACGGCGTACGACATGGAGAAGCTGCTCACGAGCCTCGGCATCGGCGAGGCGGTGGTGACGGTCCTGTCCGACAGGGGCGTCCCGACGCCCGTCGCGTGGACCCGGATGAAGGCGCCGAACTCGCTGATGGACCCCTCCCCGCAGGCGACCCTGGACGCCGTCGTCAACGGCTCGGCGCTCAAGACGAAGTATGCCGACGTCGTCGACCGCGAGTCGGCCTACGAGTTGCTGACAGCGCGGTTGCAGGCGGCTCCCCCGGCCCCCGCCGAGCCCGCTCCGACGCCCGATGCCCAGGCACCGGCTCCCGCCCCGGCGCCGAGGCAGGGGCGGGCGCCCAAGGAGGAGCCGGGCGTCGTCGAGCAGGTCGTGCAGTCCACGGCGTTCCGCTCGATGCTCCGCTCGGCCGGCACCGTCATCGGCCGGGAGATCACCCGCAGCCTCTTCGGCACCCGCCGCCGCTGAGCGACCCTGACTCGCGCCGACTGCGCGCCGACTGCGCGCTGACTGCCCGACCCGGCTCTGCTCCCTCTCCGGCGGACGTGACGCTCGGAAAAGACTTCGGATCCGGCCCATCCGAGCGGCTCCTTGCTTCGAAAAACGGGCAGCGACGGCCACCGAGGTCGCGCTTCTCGTCACCGATTCGGCTTGACCTGAGCAAGGAGAAACCCCTCGTGAAGACCCCTCGTATCGCGGCTGCGGCCGCCCTCGCCCTGGCCCCGCTCGCTGCCGCCGCCCTGCCGGCCAACGCCGCGTCGGACGCCACGGTCTCGATCCTGCACGCCGTCCCGGGTGCCAAGGTCGACGTCTACGTCAACGGCAAGGCGCTGCTGACGAACTTCAAGCCCGGAACCCTCACCGACCCGCAGATGCTGCCGGCCGGAACCTACGACCTCAAGGTCACCGCTGCCGGGGCTGGTCCCTCCGGCAAGGCGATCATGCAGGCGAACGGGGTCAAGGTGCCCGCCGGAGCCAACATCACCGTCGTCGCCCACCTCGACGCCTCCGGCACGCCCGAGCTGACGCCCTACGTCAACGACACCTCGATGGTGCCGGCGGGCCAGGCGCGGGTCACGGTCCGCCACGACGCGGCGGCCCCTGCCGTCGACGTCCGCGCCGGCGGCACCCCCGTGTTCAAGAACCTCACCAACCCCAACGAGGCCAAGGGCGCGGTCCCGGCGGGCACGGTCAAGGCCGACGTCGTCCTGGCGGGCACCTCCACGGTGGTCATCGGACCGGCCGACCTGATGCTCAAGGAGGGCACCAACACGGTCGTCTATGCGTGGGGCAGCGCCAATGACAAGAACCTGAAGCTGGCCGTCCAGACCATCGGCGGCATGCACTCGGCGCCCGGTGGCGTCCCCGCCGGTGAGGGCGGCCAGGCCCAGGCCTTGTCCGACCTCGCCCGGTACGCCGGCATCGGCGGCGCGGCCGCTCTGGCCGCCGGCGCGGTGCTCCTCGCCCGCCGCCGCGCGGTCCCGACCCGCTGACGGGCTCCGTGGGCCCGAGAGTCAGCCCGGCGAGGGCGGTGGCCGCAGTGGTCGCCGCCCTCGTGGCGGGCCTGCTCGTCCTGTGGGTGACGCGTCCGCAGCCGGGCGACGCCGCCGCCCTGGGCGCCGCGATGCGCGGGACGAGCTCGTCGACCGCGACACCGGGCGGCTCGCCCACCACGACAGCCGTCCCGACGCCCGCGGCCGCCGCGCCGACGCGTGGGGTCCAGTCGGGAGCCCCACCGGCATCGACCGTCACAGCAACCCCGGCAGAGCCGACCCGTCCCGCGCCGGCGCCCGCAGCACCCACCCGGCTCACCATCGACTCCGTCGGCCTGCAGATGCCGGTCGTCCCGGTCGGCGTCGCCGCGAACGGGGAGATGGCCCTACCACGCAGCCCCGCCGACGCCGGGTGGTACCGCTTCGGGGCCCACCCCGGCGACCCGCAGGGCGCGACCGTCATCGCGGGCCACCTCGACCAGCCGTGGTACGGCACCGGCCCGCTCGGACGCCTGGCCGACGTGGCTCCTGGCGACACGGTCGTCGTCGACAGCGGCACGACCTCGCGGCGCTTCGTCGTCACCGAGGTGCAGGCCGTGCGCAAGACGCGCCTGGACCTGGCCGCGCTGTTCCGCACCGACGGGCCGCCGAGCCTGCACATCGTCACGTGCGGTGGCCGGTTCGACCCGGTGCAGCGTCACTACGACGAGAACGTCGTCGTCGTGGCGCGTCCGGCCTGACCACGGGCCGAACCCACGGGACTGACCGGTCTGACCCCGCCTGACCCACCGGCGGGGCCGACGGCTCAGTCGCGGAGGTCCAGGTCGTCGAGGTCCACGTCGGCGTCCGCGAAGTAGCTGATGACGCGGATGTCCGGCTCGTCGGCGACCTGCAGCACGAGCTGGTGCAGTCGGATGACCTGGCCGGTGTCGAGGCGGATCCGCTTGGTGCGCCCGCGCGTCGGGTCGGTGTCGTGCTGCTCCCACCACTGGACCGTGGCCGGGTTGCCCTTGAAGACCTCGTCGAGGATGCGCTTGAACGACGGGTCGTCCGGGTGGCGCGCGTACGCCTCGCGGAAGAGCGCGAGCTGGTCGGCCGCCTCCTGCTCCCAGTCGACGAAGAGGCTGCGGGCCGCGGGGTCGCAGCAGTAGAACCACAGCAGGTTGCGCTCGCGCTTGCTGCGCTTGCCCTCCCAGTCCGTGAAGAGCTGGCAGGCGGTGTGGTTCGCGCCGAGGACGTCCCACCGGGCGCCGACGACGTAGGCCGGGTTGGGGTCGATGGAGTCGAGCAGCTCCTCGAGCTCCTCGGTCAGCTCCTCGGGAGCCTGCGGCCGTCGTGACGGGCCGCCGGTGGCGAGGGCGGTCAGGTGCGCGCGCTCGTCGGCGCCGAGCATCAGGGCGCGGGCGAGCCCGTCGATGACGCTTCGGCTGGGGCGCAGGTCGCGGCCGCGTTCGATGAGGTCGTAGTAGGCCACCGAGATGTCGGCGAGCTCGGCCACCTCGGTACGGCTGAGGCCCACGCGGCGCCGGCCCTTGGCGCGCTTGATCCCGACCTCCTCCGGCGCGAGCTCGTGCCGTCGCGCGCGAAGGAACTCGCCCAGGGGTGAGGGGGTGCGCACACTGAGCGGGACGTCCGTCGTCATGGCGCTCATCCTGCCAGTGCCCCGGCGCCGCGACGGCAGGCGTTCGCAAGGGGTTCGCTGCGTGTTAACGTTCCGCGTCCGTCGGCGCGTCAGCAGCCCGCGTCACCGGGACGGACCTCGTCCCCAGGAGCTTCCGTATGCCGTCCGCCGCGTCCCAGCCGGGACCTGCCGTCGTCGTGCCCGACGTCGCGCGCGGTGCCGTGCCGGGCTCCGAGATCGGTGCAGGCCCGGAGGCGGCCGCGGTCGTCGGTGGCGCCGTCGAAGCGGTCGCGCTGCCGCTGCCCGCCCCGGGCTGGGGTGGGTCCGACGCGGTTGCAGCACTCGAGCTGGCGCGCCCGCACCTGCCGGTCGAGGTGGGAGATGCCGGCGAGGTGCTGGGCCTGCTCACCACCGTCGTGCTGGGCGCCGGGGTCCACGTCGTCAAGGTCTACCCGCCCGGGACCGACGCGGCGCACCTCGACAGGATCCATGCTGCCCTGGCCGGGTCACGCACGGCGACCACGGCGCTCGTCCCGAGTGTCGTGACGCCGCACGGTGTCGTCACCGTCGCCCCGCGCCTGGCTGGTGGCCCCCCGGTCACGTGGCCCGAGGTCGGTGCCCTGCTGCGGGACTTCCACACCGAGCACGCGGACGCCGACGTCGCGCTCTGGTCACCGCTCTCGCGCCTCGAGTCGCAGGTGGCGGTGCTGCCCGAGGAGGACGCCGAGGTGCTCAGGTCGGCGCGCGACGGGCTGCTGTCCGCCCTCGCCGGCGTGCGGTCCGAGCTCGGATACGGCGTCATCCACGGCGACGTGTCACCCTCGAACGTCATGCACGACGGGACGCGGGCCGCCCTCATCGACCTCGACTGGGTCGCGGTGGCACCTCGCGAGTACGACCTGGCGAGCGCGTCCCGCCGGTTCCGCGCGGGCGAGCTGGACCGGGGCACCTACCGGGACTTCTGTACGGCATACGACCACGACGTGCTGGGCTGGGAGGGCCTGCCGCTGCTCGACCGCATCGCCGACCTCGCGGGCGTGGTGTTCCGCATCTGGGACTGCCGGCACCACGGGCGCGACCTCGACTGGCTCCCCGCCGAGCTCGAACTGTGGGGCACGCCCCTCTGAGCCGCGGCGCGGACGTCCCCGCTCAGGCGGCGGGATCGGAGGCGGACGGCGCCGGCAGCGAGCGCAGCCACTCGGCGAAGTCCGCGTTGTTCACCGTGCGCTCGCGTCGCTGCTGGACGTGAGCCAGGGCGTCGGCACCGGACATGCCGAGGAGCTCGCGGACGATGAGCGTCATGACCAGGCCCGAGCGGTTGCGCCCGAAGGTGCAGTGCACGAGGATCCGGCGGCCCTCGTCGACGAGGCCCGCCACGAGGTGGGCGAGGCGCAGCGTGAGCGCCGGGTCCGGGACGTCCTCGCCGTCGACGAGCGGGCACTTGAGGTAGGCGAGCCCCTCGATGTCCTCCGGCGGCGGGTAGGCGTCCGGGTCCGCCAGGTCGACGACCGTGTCGATGCCGGTCTCGCGGACCCACTGGAAGTCCACCGGGCAGCCGCCGTGCCAGAGCCCGGGGAGCATCTCGGTCGGCGGGTCGGCGGGCTCGACGCCCTCGAGGTCGACGGGGTCGGTGGTCCAGTTGAGGGTCTCGCTCACGGTTCGACCGTACCCGGGCCCCGATCGGGCCCAACCGCATCTGGCCGCGGATGCGCTGCGCCTCGCTCGGCTCCGACCTCCGTGCGCAAAGTCCGCCCACGGCAGGCCCTCCGCCATACTGTGGTGCGGTGGAGCACAGCGAGGACGCGGAGGATCTTCTCGGCGGTGTCCTCGACGCCGTGGAGAACGCGTCGCCGCTGCAGGCCGTCGACGCGGCGACCGCCACCCTGGCGCGCCGCCTGCGGTCGCCCGCCGCCTTCTTCCTCATCGCCGACCTGGGGGGTGGCGCCCTCGTGCGCATGTCGCACGGTTCCTCCAGGGGGGCCCTGGCCGCGCAAGGGCTGGGCGGCGAGGGACGCATGCGGATCGACGACGGTGAAGAGTCGGTCATCGTGCCGATCACGGCTGGAGGGCCGGTCGAGGCTGCGCTCCGGACCCAGACCATTCAGGTGTTCCCGGCCGCCGACTCCGGGCTCGCCAACGGGGCCGGAGGTTGGGTGGTGCTCAGCCCGGTCACGGAACGAGGCGAGGTGCTCGGCCTCCTCCAGCTCTCCCTGCCGGAGCTGCCCGACGCCGCCGCCCACGCCCAGATCGCCCGCATCGCCCACCTGCTCGCCTTTGTCATCATCGCGAACCGGCGACACACCGACCTGTTCGAGCGGGCCGAGCGCAGCAGCCTGTTCTCCCTGCCCGCCGAGATCCAGCGCCGGCTGCTGCCGCCGGCCTTCACCTGCGAGGGCGGGGCCTTCACCCTCGCAGCGTGGCTCGAGCCGGCAGCCTCGGTCGGCGGCGACACCTTCGACTACTCCATGGCGCGCGACGAGCTGCACCTGTCGCTGACCGATGCCATGGGCCACGGCGTGGCCAGCGCGCTGACCGCCACCTTGTGCGTCAACAGCCTGCGCAACACCCGGCGGATGAGCGGCTCGCTCACGGAACAGGCCGGGGCGGCCAACGCGGCGATCCTCGAGCACACCACCGAGAGCCTCACGGAGCACTTCGCCACCGGCCTGCTCTCCCGCCTCGACCTCAGGACCGGCTCGCTGGAGGTCGTCAACGCCGGCCACGTGCCTCCCTACCTGCACCGCGCCGGGGGCGTGACGGCCGTGGCCCTCGCCCCCGACGTGCCCTTCGGACTCTTCGCGGACACCGAGTACCACAGCACTGAGCTGGCGCTCGAGCCCGGGGACCGGCTGGTGCTGGTCACCGACGGCATGCTGGAGCGCAACGCCGCCGGGGTGGACCTGAGTGACCAGATCAGCCGCACCCGAGAGCTGCATCCGCGGGAGGCGAGTCGACGCCTGACCGGGCTGGTGCTGGAGCAGTGCGGCCATGCGCTGTCCGACGACGCGACCATCATGGTGCTCGACTGGTACGGCGACCACGGGAGGGCGAGGCGCACGACCGCGGGCGCCGAGCAGTGGCGGGCGAGTGCCGACCGGAGCACCGTCGACACCTCCGCAGAGAGCGCGAAGGCACAGAGCGCGAAGAGCACCCGGGGCTGACAGGCGGACCTGCCTCGTCGGCGGGTCGGTGCACGGGCGCCCGGGTGACTCAGCGGCCGACCAGTCGGAGCCACCGTGCCAGGTCGTCGTCGACCAGCCGCCCCGTCCGGTAGCCGACGTGGCCGTCGGGTCGCACGGCGAGGAGCCCCCGTCCCGGCCAGCTGTCGATGCGGTGGACGGTGACGAGCCGAGTGGCTGCCGGCAGCTCCGGCACGACGGTGTGGCGCTCGAGGAGCACGTGCACCCCTGGCTCCGCGGTCAGCTCGTGCAGCCGTCGTGAGCGTCGCTCACACGTGACCGTCTGGTCCGGCAGCCGGTCGCCGGGCCGAGCCCCGTGGCTCGTCGGGCTGCCCGCGACCGACAGCGGGCTGCTCCTGTAGCGCACCCACCGCTGCGAGAGCAGCGCCACGACGGCCGCCAGCAGCGGGCGCTGCCGCAGGAGCACGGGCAGGGCCGGCGCAGCATACGGCAGCACGGAGCCGCGGAGGAATGCCGGGAGCGGGTGCGTGGAGGCCTCACCGAAGAAGATCAGGTGGGTGAGGGCCAGCACCTGGGCGGCGGCCGGCCGCCTCTCCAGGTCGTAGGAGGCCAGGAGCTCCTGGTGCCGACCGCCAGGGTGTCCGCCACCGGCCGCGAAGGCGAGCTTCCACCCGAGGTTCGTCGCGTCGAGGATGCCGGTGTTCATGCCCTGACCGCCCGCCGGCGAGCCGGCGTGCGCCGCGTCCCCCGCGAGGAAGACCGGCCCCCGGCGGAACGACGTGGCCAACCGGTGCTGCAGCGGCACCCGAGCCGACCACACCATGTCGGTGGCCCGAGCCCCGAGCCCCGAGTCGTCGAGCAGCAGCTGCACCTCGGGCAGCGGCACCTCGCCGGCCGGCTGGCCGAACGCCGCCTCGGTGGCGCGGTCGGCCGGACGCGTGGCGAGCAGTCGCCAGCTCGCCCCCTCGCCGAGCGCGAACAGGAACACGAGACCGTGTCGTCCGGCGACCACGTGGAGCACGCCCGGTTCCAGCATCCCGTCGAGCTCCACGTCCGCGAGCACCACCTCCTGCGCGTAGCGCCCGCCCCGCCAGCCGATGCCTGCCAGCCGCCGCACGAGGCTGTCCGGGCCGTCGCACCCCACGAGGAAGCGGCACGAGGCCGGCGCGACCTCGTCGTCGGAGCGGACGTGGACGTGCATGCCGTCCACCCCGGCCGAGCCGCCGACGAGCTCGACACCACGCTCGACCGTGACGCCGCGCGCCGCCAGCGCGTCGGCCAGGACGTCCTCCACGTCGGCCTGCCGCACGAGCGTCAGGTGGGGGTATGCCGTGTCGCCGAGGGCCACGTCACCCAGCTGCGCCGCGACCGTGCGGGAGCCCAGGTGCAGCTGCGCGCGTGGGGATCGGTCCGCCCGGTCGAGCAGCTCGTCGACCACTCCCAGCGGCCGCAGCACCTCGAGGGTGCGCGAGTGCATGATCATCGCCCGCGACGGGCGGAAGGACTCGGCCCTGCGCTCGATGATCCGCACGTTCGCACCGGAGGCGTGGGCCTCCAGCGCCAGGGCGAGACCAGTGGGTCCGGCCCCCACGACCAGGACGTCGGCGCCGTCGGTCAGGTCACTGCCACCACGCGCCACCAGGCACCCTCCTCGTCCGGGAACCACCGGGCCAGCACGCTGGTGTCGGCGAGGATGTCGCCACGGCGCACACCCGGCACGATGCGGTAGTCGATGGAGCGTGGCTCGCTCACCAGCGCCAGGACGTGCCAGAGCGAGCGGGCATACGTCTCAGCACGATCGGGCCCGTCCCACTCGTAGAGGCCGCGGTAGCGACCCTGCTCGTCGTGCGTGAGCCACAGCTTGGAGACGAAGCCGGGGAAGCCGACGAAGAGCGGTGTGTTGAGCCAGCTCTCGGCGCGGAACCACGCGTGGCCCCGGCCGCGGACGGCTCGGAGGCGGAAGGTCACGGCGAGGAAGCACGGCTCCACGGCGGGACGAGCGACTCTCGTGTCCCGGTAGACCCGCGCACCCGTGCGGTCGGCGAAGCCGATGCGGCGGCCCACCTGCGTCCTGGGGAAGCGGACCTGTCGGCGCACGAGCATCCCGGCGCTCGTCACGACGCACCGGGCGACCCCCGACCACGCGAGGCCGCGCGGCAGCGGCGTCCTGGCCGCTGCGACGGTCGTCGGGTTGCTCGGCGGTGTGGTCGGCGTGCTCGTCGCCGTGCTGTCGGGCAGTTGCATGACAGACCCCCTGACTCGGCTGTGCCGGCTGTTGCTCCCAGCCTTCCCAGCGGCCTTGCAGGGGCCTAGGGGCGAAGGTCCCGGTGCAGGCGGTTCACAACCGGCTCATGGCCGGCCCAGAGGGTCCGCATGGCAGGCGGCGTTCGACTGGTGGCAGCAGATCCACATCGTCTCGGAGGAAGCGCAGATGAGCACATCAGGCAACCCGGTGCCCGCCGGTCCGTCATCCCAGAACGCACCCGGCTCGCCCCTTCGCAGGTGGCGGGTCCGGCGCGGGACGCTCGCGCTGGCCGCGGCGCTCTCCCTCGGCCTCGCCGCCGGCGCGCCGGCCGTCGCGGCTGTCCGGGCCCAGCACGGTGCCACCGTGCAGGACTGGCAGGACTGGTCCGCGACCCCGGACGGCTCCGGTTCGCAACCGTGGAGCTCGGGGATGCCGGGGAGCTCGGACGGTTCGGGCGACCCGGCATACGGCTCGGGCGGCTCGGACGGCTCCAGCGCCGGCACGGCCTCGCAGGCCGCGACGAAGGCCCAGTCGGCAGGTGTCGTGCTCATCGACACGACCCTGCCGTACCAGAACGGCCGGGCCGCCGGGACCGGCATGGTCCTGACCCCGGACGGTCAGGTGCTCACCAACTACCACGTGGTCCACGGCGCAGGATCCATCCGCGTGACGGTGGCGGCGACCGGCCAGACCTACCAGGCGAGCGTCGTCGGCAGTGACGAGGCCCACGACGTCGCGCTCATCCAGCTCGCCGGTGCGTCCGGGCTGACGACCATCAAGCCCGACACGGACGGGATTGCGGTGGGCGCAGCCGTGACGGCGGTGGGCAACGCCGGCGGGACCGGGAGCTTGACCGCCGCCGACGGGCGGATCACCTCCCTCGACGCCTCGGTCACCGCACGGTCGGAGGACGGGACCTCCCCCGAGACCCTCGACGGCATGCTCGAGACCGACGCCGACGTCCTCGCCGGCGACTCGGGTGGGCCGTTGTTCGACGCGCAGGGCGAGGTGGTCGGCATCGACACGGCCGGCTCGTCCGGCGGCGCGCCTGACGCGTACGCCATCCCGATCGCCCGCGCCCTGTCCATCGCCCGGCAGATCCAGTCCGGCCACGAGACGGGCACCGTCCGCATCGGCCCGGCCGCCTTCCTCGGCGTCGAGGTCGGCAGCGCCGCCTCGTACGGAGGCGGCGGCAACGGCGGTTACGGCTACGGGTCCGATGGCTACGCAGCCATGACGCCCGGGGCCCAGGTCAGCGGTGTCCTCAGCGGTGGGGCAGCTGCCGACGCCGGGCTGCAGGCCGGCGACGTCATCACGAGCCTGAACGGTCACCCCGTCTCCTCGCCAGACGACGTGTCGGCGGCCCTGGTCGGGGCCAACCCCGGCGACCGGGTCGGCATTGCGTGGACCGGCCAGGACGGCTCCCAGCACTCGGCGACCCTCACCCTGGGCGCCAGCCCGGTGGCCTGAGTCCACGGCACCTGCCGGACGCCGCTCGGCCGGGTCAGTACAGGCCCAGCCGGCCGGCCGCGGTCTCGATCTGCGTCATCCGGTCACGGGCCTCGTCGCCCAGTCGCTCGACGACACCGGCGATGCACGTCTCGACGAGGAACATCGACGTGGCCATCGTGTCGAACGGGGAGACCGACGAGACATCGGCGGCGAGGACCACGTCCGCCGTGGCCGCGACCGGCGAGAGATAGGAGTCGGTGAACAGCAGCACCCGCGCGTGCCGCCGGCGGGCCTCCTGCGCCAGCGACCGGGCCTGCGGCTCGTAGCGGCGGAAGTCGAAGAGCACGACGACGTCCTTGCGCGAGAGCTCCGACAGCGCGGCCGCGCGCGAGGAGACCGGCTCCGGGACCATCGTGGCGCGCGGTCTCAACTGCTCCAGGTGCTGGTGCAGGTAGCGCGCGAGCAGGACGCTGTATCGGCCGCCGGAGAGCAGCACCCGCCGGCTCGTCGCGAGCACCTCGACGGCGCGCTCGACCTCGTCCGCCGACAGGGACGCGAACGTTGCCGCCGTCGCGGCCCGGGCGCTCTCCCCGGCGCGCGACACGAGGTCGTCGCCGCCCCGGTCCCCCTCGCGCCGGCGGTCGGCGCGCTCGTAGAGAGCCAGGGGCGAGGCCGCCTGCGCGGCGAGGTCCTCGCGCAGCGCCCGCTGGAAGTCGGCGTAGCCGTCGAAGCCGAGCCGGGCCACGAACCGCACGACGGTCGGGCCGCTCACGCCGGCCCGGGCGGCGAGCCTCGCGACGGTCTCGAGGCCGGCGACCGGGTATGCCGCGAGCAGCGCCCGAGCCACCTTGCGCTCGGACATGCTGAGGCCACCGAGCGACCGCCGGACCAGGTCGGCCACGCTTCCGTCGTGGGCCGCGGCTACGGGGTCAGTGCTCATGGGTCAACTCTCGCTCAGAGATCGGGTCGGCACGGCGGGACGCGCGCGAGAGCGCCGTCGGCCTGGCGGGTGAGGCGAGCATCTCGGCTCTTCCTCGGTCCTGCACGGCGCCTCAGGCGAGCACCGAGCTGCCCGTGACCGAAGCGGCCTCGGCGTCGGCAGCGCGCTCGGCGTCGGCAGCGCGCTCGGCGTCGGCAGCGCCCTCGGCGTCGAGGGCGCCTCGGCCGAGGCGGGCGACGAGGCACGCGAGGAGCGCCACCCGTGACGGCACCGACGACAGGTCGAGCCACTCGGAGTCGCTGTGGTCGTCACCGCCGACGGGGCCGAGCCCGTCGAGCGTCGGGCAGCCTGCAGCAGCAACGGTGTTCGCGTCGGAGACACCACCGGTCGAGACCGCGCCGACGTCCAGGCCGAGTCCGGCCGCGACTTCGAGCGCGAGCCGGGCCAGGGCCTCACTGCTCGGGGTGGGCTCCATGGGCTCGGTGCGGTCCCGGACCTCGAGCTCGACGCCCACGCCGGGAGTGACCGGACGCGCGGCGTGGCGACGGAGCTGCTCGACGGCGGCGTCGAGGGCCGCGGACGTGGTGGCACGCACCTCGGCGACGACCCGCGCCTCTTCGGCGACGACGTTGGGCCGGGACCCCGCCTCGACGACCCCCACGTTGACGGTGAGGCCGGGCGCGGAGCCGTCCAGGGCCGTCGCGGCGAGGGTGAGGTGAGCCGCCTCCACGGCCGCGCTGGCGCCGCGCCCCGGCTCGATGCCGGAGTGGGCCGCGCGCCCGCGGACGCGGAAGTGCAGGTCCGCGACCCCCTTGCGCGACGAGACGAGGTCACCGGACTCCCGGGCGCCCTCGAGGCACAGGGCCGCGTCGCTCACCCGGGCGAGCTCGGCGAGGACGGCCGCACTGCCGGGAGCCCCGATCTCCTCGTCCGGCGTGAGGACCACCGTGAGGTCGACGTCGTCGGCGAGCCCCGCTTCGACGAGCACTTCGCACGCGTACAGGCCGGCGAGGAGGCCTCCCTTGTCGTCGCAGACGCCGGGACCGAGGGCGCGGTGGCCGACGAGCCGCAGCGGGCGGGCGGCTGCCGTGCCGGGTGCGAAGACGGTGTCCATGTGCGCGAAGAGCAGGACCCGGCGGCCGGCGGCCGGCCGGCGGGCCACGACGACCGGGCCCAGAGGAACGCCGTCGGCGTCCTCGACCGGACGCTGCTCGACGTCGAAGCCCGCCCGCTGGAGCCTGGCAGTCGCCCACTCGGCCACCTGACGGATGCCGGGCACGTGCCGTGAGCCGCTGTCGACGGCCACGAGGGTGCGCAGATCGGCGACGAACGCGCCGAGCCGGCTCGAGGCGCGGGCGAGCAGGTCGCCGGGGTCGGGCGCGGTGTCCGGCACGTCAGAGGACCTTGGACAGGAACGACCGGGTGCGCTCGTGCCGAGGGCTTCCGAGCACCTCCTGCGGAGACCCGGTCTCCACGACGACGCCACCGTCCATGAAGGCCACGAGGTCCGCGACCTCCCGGGCGAAGCCGATCTCGTGGGTGACCACCACCATCGTCATCCCGTCGCCGGCCAGGTCGCGCATGACGTCGAGCACCTCGCCGACGAGCTCGGGGTCGAGCGCGGAGGTCGGCTCGTCGAAGAGCATGAGCTTCGGGTCCATGGCGAGCGCCCGGGCGATGGCCACGCGCTGCTGCTGGCCACCGGAGAGCTGGCTGGGGTAGCTCGTCGCCTTGTCTGCCAGGCCCACGCGGTCGAGCAGCTGTCGAGCCCTGTGCTCGGCGACCTTGCGGGGCGTCCGTTTCACCTGGATCGGGGCCTCGACGACGTTCTCGAGCGCGGTCTGGTGCGCGAAGAGGTTGAAGCGCTGGAAGACCATCCCGATCTCGGTGCGCCGGGCTGCGACTTCCTTCTCGCGCAGCTCGTGGAGGCGCCCGTCGCGCTCGACGTAGCCGACCGGTTCGCCGTCGACCGCCAGGCGGCCGGCGTCGATCTTCTCGAGGTGGTTGATGCACCGCAGGAAGGTGGACTTGCCCGAACCCGACGGGCCCAGGAGGACTGCCACCTCGCCGCGCCGGACCTCGAGGTCGATGCCTTGAAGCACCTGGAGGTGCCCGAAGCTCTTGCAGACGCCCTCGGCCCTGACCATCGCCGGGGCGCCGGCGAGGGCTCCTGGGCCGGCGGCGAGGGCGGCTCCGGGGCCGACTCCCGGGCTGACTCCGGTGACCGGGCTGGGCTGGGCAGAGTGCGTGCGACCCGGCAGGTTCATGAGGTTGCTCCCGAGCGGAAGGTGAGCAGGCGGCCGAGGCCGCCGCGGGGACCGGAGGTGGACAGGCCCCGCCCGAACCGGCGCTCCAGCCAGCCCTGCGGGACGGACAGCAGGGTCGTCAGCACGAGGTACCAGATGCTCGCGACGACGAGGAGCGGGATGACCTTGAAGTTCTGGGCGTAGGCCGCCTGGATGTTCGACATGAGGTCGTGGCCGGAGATGACCGACACGAGGGCCGTCGTCTTCAGCATCGTGATGGTCTCGTTGCCCATCGGCGGGATGATGACCCGCATCGCCTGCGGGAGCACGATCCGGCGCATCGCGCGCCCGGAGGTCATCCCCAGGGAGTGGGCCGCCTCGACCTGCCCGTGGTCGACGGACTGGATCCCGGCGCGGATGATCTCGGAGGCGTACGCCATCTCGTTGAGGCCGAGGGCCAGCAGCGCCGCGACCGTGGCCGGGACGAGGTCGCTGGTCCGGCCGGTGAAGAAGACGACGTCCGTGAACGGGACTCCGATGGTCGTCGTCGGGTAGAAGGCGCCGAGGAACCCCCAGAAGATGAGCTGGACGAGCACCGGAGTGCCGCGGAAGACCCACACGAAGGCGCCGGACACCACGCGCAGCACCGGGTTCGACGACAGGCGCATGACCGCGACGACGATCCCGCCGACCACACCGATCGCCATGGCCGCCGCGGTGAGCCAGACGGTGGTCCACAGCCCCGTCAGCACGAGGTCCGAGAGGAGGTAGTGCCCGACGGTCCCCCAGTCGAGGTTCGGGTTCTTGGCGAGGCTGACCACGACCGAGACGGCGACGACACCGACGGCGAGCGCGGCGACCCACCGGCCGGGGTGGCGGACCGGGACCGCTTGCAGCGGTTGACTGCTCGGCCTGACGAGTTCGCGGACGGTGGCGCCGCCGGGGCTGTCGACCGCCATGGTCAGCTGACCGCGCCGTTGATCGTGGCCTGCTTGACCGCGATCCCCTCGACGCCGTACTTGGCCAGGATCTTGGTGTACGTGCCGTCGTCCATGAGCGACTGCAGCGCCTTCTGCACGGCCTTGGCGAGGTCGGCGTCGGCCTTGTTCACGCCGATGCCGTTGGGGGTCGCCTGGTACCCGGTCGGGGCAGCGGGGTCGTTCACGACCTCGAAGGCGCTGCCGTTGTCGGTCGTCTTCGCGGAGTAGCCGGCGGCGGGCTTGGTCGCCAGGGCTGCGACGACCTTGCCGGCCTTGATGGCCAGCTGGGCGTCGGAGTCCTTCGGGAACTGCTCGAGCTGGATCTGCCCCTTGCCGCCGGCCGAGCACTCCTTCTGCCACGACGTCGCGAGGTCGAGCTGGTTCGTCGCCGCCTGGACGGCCACCTTCTGGCCGCACAGGTCGGTGTAGGTCTTGATGCCCTGCGGGTTGCCCTTGGCCACGAGCACGCCCGTGCCCGAGGCTGAGTAGTCCACGAACGTCAGGACCGCCTGGCGCTCCTTCTTGTCGGTCATCGCCGACATGACGGCGTCGAACTTGCCGGCCTGGATCGCCGGGATGATGCCGTCGAACTTCTGGGCGGTGAAGGTGAACTTCAGGCCGAGCCTGGCGGCGACGGCCTGTCCGAGGTCGTAGTCGACGCCCGTGATCTGGGTCGACCCCTCCGACGCGTACATCTCGAACGGGGCGTAGGGGACGTCGGTGGCCACGCGGACCTCGCCGGCATCGCGGTACTTCTGCGGGACGAGCCCACGGGCGGCCGCGTCGACCCCGACGGTGACGCCCGCGACCGTCGAGGGCGGGGCGCTGCTCGCCCCGTTGGCGGCCCCGGCGCCGGACGCGCAGGAAGCGAGGGCGAGGCAGGTCAGGGCCCCGACGGATGCGGCGCCGAGGTAGGACACGAGAGGACGTGAGCGCACTGCAGATCCTTCACTGGAGGCTGGGCACCGGCGGGCGCCGGAAGCCGTGTGAAGCATTACAGAATGGTTCTTAGCGCGTCTAGATGTAACAGACGATTCATGAGACGGCTCTTGCCTGAGGCCCGAAAACGAAGCAGGACCCGACTCGCTGATGTCGGGTCCTGCTTCGGCTGGCGGTGGCGGTGGGATTTGAACCCACGGTGGAGTTACCCCCACACACGCTTTCGAGGCGTGCTCCTTTGGCCGCTCGGACACGCCACCGGGAGAGACCTTACCGGAGGCGGCGGCCCTCGAAGAAATCGACCAGGAGGGCCGCGGACTCCTCCGCGCGCACGCCCCCCACGACGTCCACGTTGTGCGTCGCAAGGGGGTCGCGGGTCAGGTCCCAGACCGAGCCGCAGGCCCCCGCCTTGGGGTCCCAGGCGCCGAACACGATGCGCTCGAGCCGCGCCGCCATCGCAGCGCCGGCACACATGACGCACGGTTCCAGGGTCACCACGAGGGTGCACCCCTCCAGCCGCCACGAACCCAGCGCCCGCGACGCCTCGCGCAGCGCCAGCACCTCCGCGTGGCCCGTCGGGTCGCCGTCCTCCTCGCGCACGTTGCGTCCCCGGCCGAGCACGACGCCGTCGGGGTCGACGACCAGAGCACCCACCGGCACGTCCTGCGACCCGACCGTCGCGGCCGCGAGCTCGAGCGCCTCGCCGAGCAGCGCGGCATACGCCTCCGGCGCGGAGAGGGAGCTCTTGCGGGAGGTCTCGGATCCTTTGGCCACGCGCTAAGTTTCCACCCATGGACGTCCATGTCGCAGACCACCCGCTCATCGCCCACAAGCTCACCTACCTGCGCGACAAGCGGACCGACAGCCCGACGTTCCGCCGCCTGGCCGAGGAGCTCGTGACGCTGCTGGCCTACGAGGCCACCCGTGACGTCCGGGTCGAGCCGTTCGAGATCGAGACGCCCGTCGCGCCGACCACGGGCATCAAGCTGTCCAACCCGAAGCCGATCATCGTGCCCATCCTGCGCGCGGGCCTCGGGATGCTCGACGGCATGGTCAAGCTCCTGCCGAGCGCCGAGGTCGGCTTCCTCGGCATGATCCGCAACGAGGAGACCCTCGAGGTCTCGACCTACGCCAACCGGCTGCCCGACGACCTCACCGGACGCCAGGTCTTCATCCTCGACCCCATGCTCGCCACCGGCGGCACGCTCGTCATGGCCATCGACTACCTGACCAGCAAGGGCGCCCGCGACATCACCGCCGTGTGCCTCCTCGCCGCCCCCGAGGGCATCAAGCACCTCGAGGACGAGCTGTCCGAGAGCGACATCCCGGTCAAGGTCGTGCTCGGCACCATCGACGAGAAGCTCAACGAGAAGGGCTACATCGTCCCCGGGCTCGGCGACGCCGGCGACCGTCTCTACGGCGTCGTCTGACCGCTTGCGTATGCCGCCGGGTCACGGCAGCGGGTCGCCCCACTCGGCGTCGCGTGCCCGCCGGTAGCGCTCCCCCGCCTTCTTGGAGACCACCTCGCGGCCGGCGGTGCCGTCGGGTCGGCACACCTGGAACTCGACGAGTCCCTTGCGCTTCAACGGGTGCCGGATGATGCGCCCTGGACTCGGTTCTGCGGCAAGCGATTCGACGAGGCCCGGAGCGGCGGCGGCGACCCACGAGAACTTCTCGTCCTCGTAGGACAGCTCGGCGCCCTTGATCCGCCGGTGCTCCGCGGATCGGTTGACGCGGGCGACGAAGTGACACCAGTCGCCCTGCAGCAGAGGGCATTCCGCCTCGTGCGGGCAGGGGCCGAGCAGCGACCACCCGGCGGCGAGCAGCGCCGTGCGGACCCGGATCACGCGGGCGTAGCCGTCCGGCGTGCCCGGCTCGGCCACGACCACGACCTGCCCACGGCGCATCGCATCGGCCACCAGCGCGTCCTGCTGGCGCTCGTCGAGCTCGCTCAGCACGTAGGAGACGGTGACGAGATCGGCCTGCTCCTCCGGCCAGGCACCGGCGCGCGCCCGGCCGAAGCTGGCAGCGGCGAGCGCCGGCGAGGGGGCATCGGCGACGAGGCGACGCCCGAGGGTGAGCGCCGCCTCCACCTGGTCGAGCACCGTGATCGACTCGAGCGACGGGAAGGCGCCGGCGGCTGCCCAGGCCGCGGCACCGGTGCCGCCGCCGAGGTCGAGCAGGGAGCGCGGCTGCACGCCGCGGTCGGCCACGGCCCCGAGCACCCGCGAGAGCGCGGCGTGCGTCGCCGGCATCCGGTAGGCGGCGTACGCGGCGACGTGCACCTCCGAGGCGAGGATCGGTGCCGACGCCGGGCCCACCGAGCGATAGCGCGCGACCAGCGCCTCGGTCGCTCGCGCCAGCTCGCGCTCGTCCACCGCGCGCACGACGTCGCTGAGGGCGGCACGCAGCTCGGCGGCATACGTCGGCGTTCGGGACACGCGAGGAGGATAGCCGCGCCGGCAGCTGGGGCCGCGGAGCACGGCTCCGGCGCCGGCCCGGGAGACACGCGACCCGGGTCCCGAGCCACAGAGGCCTCATGCGGCACACTGGTCGCACCCCTGTGCCGTGGGGCTGTCAGGGCAGCGCCAGCACCTTCCCTCCAAGGAGCGACACACCATGGGCCCCAAGGTCAAGAAGATCATCCTGATCGTCGTGCTCGCGTTCTTCGTCTACGCCGTCTTCACGTCACCGGACAAGGCCGCAGGCATCGTCACGAACATCTGGGGCATCCTCGTCGACGGCTTCGACGCGATCCTGCGGTTCTTCAACGCGTTGCTCAACCGGTGACGCGAGCAGACTGAGGACATGGCGCTGCTGCGGAGCACCGAGGTCCCTGCGGGACTGGCCCCGATCCTGCTCCCGGGCGAACGGCTGGTCACCGCGGTGCGCGCGCACTGGGCCAAGCTCGCCGAGCCGGTCGCGACGACGACGCTCGGCTTCGTGGCCGCCGTCTGGGTCGACTCCAACGTCACGAAGTCGACCCAGGCCGTCGGCACGGCCTTCTGGTGGCTCTTCCTCGCCCTGCTCGCCCGCCTCGTCTGGTGTCTCGTCGACTGGAGCCACAACTGGTTCGTCGCCACCGACAAGCGGCTGCTGCTGCGCTACGGGCTGGTCACGCACAAGGTGGCGATGATGCCCCTGCTCAAGGTGACCGACATGAGCTACGTCAGGTCGATCCCGGGGCAGTTCCTCGGCTACGGCAAGTTCGTGCTCGAGAGCGCGGGCCAGGACCAGGCCCTGCGCGAGGTCAAGTGGGTGCCCAACCCGGACCGGACCTACCGCGACATCTGCGCCGAGATCTTCCACATCGTCCCCCCGCCCGGCGACGAGGACTTCGAGCCGCTGGACGAGGTCGGCGGCGGTTTCCCCGACGTGAGCGCCGTGCACAACCCCATCTCCGACCGGCTCGACTCCTACTCGCGCGCGATGCCGATCCAGCGCCCGGAGCGTGGTCCGGAGCGTCGGGTGGAACGTCGAGGCGAGCATCGAGGCGAGACGGTCTACGAGAGCGAGGACCTGAAGCGGCGCCGCCGAGGGGCCGACACGGGCCCGATCTGGCCCACGCGCGAGCGCGGTCCGTCGGATACCTGACGCGCAGGGCTCGCCCCCGGGAACGCGCCCCGCTAGTTTGTGATGATCCGCCCGTCACCGGACCTGCTCGGAGGTCACCATGAGCGTGTTTCGCACCAAGTCGATCGAGGCGTCGATGGCGTCGGCCGAGGAAGCCGACCACAAGCTGAAGAGAACCCTCAGCGCCCTTGACCTCACCGTCTTCGGCATCGGGGTCATCATCGGCGCCGGTATCTTCACGCTGACCGGCAGGGCAGCCAAGGACTACGCCGGCCCCTCCATCGCCCTCTCGTTCGTCGTCGGCGCGATCGTCTGCGGACTCGCAGCCCTCTGCTACGCCGAGTTCGCGTCCACGGTCCCGATCTCCGGCTCGGCGTACACCTTCTCCTACGCCACCCTGGGTGAGCTCATCGCCTGGATCATCGGCTGGGACCTGCTGCTCGAGCTGATGCTCGGAGCGAGCGTGGTCGCACAGGGGTGGTCGCAGTACCTCGTCACCCTCCTCGGGCAGTTCGGCCTCAAATGGCCAGACGCCGTCGGTCCTGGCTCGACCTTCGACCTGCC
Organism: Terrabacter lapilli; assembly: GCF_039531305.1. Classification (NCBI taxonomy): domain Bacteria; kingdom Bacillati; phylum Actinomycetota; class Actinomycetes; order Micrococcales; family Intrasporangiaceae; genus Terrabacter; species Terrabacter lapilli. The sequence goes on along the minus strand of NZ_BAAAPU010000011.1, from coordinate 162,100 downwards.
GGCCTTCCTGCTCGTCGCGATCCTGACCCTGCTCATCGCCAAGGGCATCAAGGAGTCGATGCGGGTCAACCTCGTGCTCGTCGGCGTCAAGCTCTTCATCGTGCTGTTCGTGATCTTCGCCGGCATCTCCTACATCAACACCGCGAACTGGTCGCCCTTCATCCCGCCGAGCGAGCCGGGGAAGGCCGCCGAGGGCCTCACCACCCCGCTCATCCAGCTCATCAGCGGCATGACGCCCGCCACCTACGGCGTCATGGGCATCATGGCCGGCGCCGCCATCGTCTTCTTCGCCTACATCGGGTTCGACGTCGTGGCCACCACGGCGGAGGAGGCCCGCAACCCCCAGCGCGACCTGCCTCGCGGCATCCTCGGCTCGCTGGCGATCTGCACGATCCTCTACGTGGCCGTGACCCTCGTGATCACCGGCATGCAGAACTACAAGGACATCGACCCGAAGGCGGCCCTCGCCACGGCCTTCACCCAGGTCGGCAAGGACGGCTTCGCCACCCTGATCTCGGCGGGCGCCGTCGCCGGTCTGACCACCGTGGTGATGACGCTCATGATCGGCGCCACCCGCGTGACGTTCGCGATGAGCCGCGACAACCTGATCCCCTCGAGCCTCGGTCGCACCAACCCCAGGACGGGCACCCCGGTGAAGCTGACGCTCATCATCGGCACCGTCGTCGCCCTCATCGCCTCCCTCACGCCGATCGGCAAGCTGGAGGAGATGGTCAACATCGGCACGCTGACGGCCTTCCTGCTCGTCTCGCTCGCCGTGCCGATCCTGCGCAAGCGCCGCCCCGACCTCAAGCGCTCGTTCCGGGTGCCGGGCAACCCCATCGTCCCGTGGCTCTCGGCCCTGGCCTGCTTCTACCTCGTGCTCAACCTCTCGGTGGAGACCTGGATCCGCTTCGTCGTCTGGATGGCCCTCGGCTTCCTCATCTACTTCGCCTACTCGCGAACGCACAGCAACGTCGCCCGCGGGGTCGACGAGGCCCGGGTCGAGGAGGCACCGGAGGTCGTCCGCGAACGCTGACGCCCGCCCTCACTCCGGCTGTCCCGCGGCGACTGCTCCGGGATGGGACGACTCCCACGGCCTGCCGTGGGAGTCGTCCCATGTCAGCAGAGTCGTGCTGTAGTCGGGCGGTCACCGCCCCCGTCGTCCGGGGGCGGAGGCGACTGTCCACAGGCCTCCTGCACGCTCGCCCCCATCCCCGCCACGATGTGGCGATGGACATATCGACCATCGCTCGTGACGGCGTCTTCGACACCGGCACGGCGACCCGTCTCGGGATCGACGCCGCGGCCTTGAAGCGTCTGATGCGCGTCGGGGCCTGCGCACGGCTCCGACCGGGGTGGTATGCCGCCGGCACCCTCACCGACGAGCGCCACCGATGGCGACTGCTCATCGCGGCAGCCCAGCAGGAGTATGCCGGCCGGGCCGTTCTCAGCCACGACGCCGCCGTGCTCGCGCTCGGGCTACCGACGTTCCAGCCGGTGACCTCGCGCATCGACCTCACCTGGCTCGACCCCACCACACCTGCCCACCTCGGACGCTGGGTCCGCCTGCACCGGTGCCCGCCCGGCGTGCATCTCGGCGACGGGGACCACACCGTGCCGCCGGCCGTCGCAGTCGCACAGTCGGGACTGCGCAGCCGCCGGGCGCTGCTCGTGGCCGGCGATGCCGCCCTCCGCTCCAAGACTGCGACCCGCGTGGACATCGATGCGGCGCTGGCGGCGCTGGAGGGGCACCGCGGCATCGTCGCCGCGCGGGCGGTGGCCCACCTCTTGGAGCCGTTGCATGAATCACCGGGCGAGAGCCTGACCGCCTGGCTCTTGCACCAGCTCGGTCACCGGCTCGTGCCGCAGCACGAGGTGCCCGGCACGGAGCGACTGACCGCGAGTGGATGGCCCGACCGGGTCGACTTCCTCGTCGAGGGCACCCGGGTCGTGGTGGAGTTCGACGGCAAGGTCAAGTACTCCGACCGCGACGTGCTCTTCGCCGAGAAGCAGCGCGAGGACCGGATCCGCTCGCTCGGCTACGAGGTCGTGCGGCTCATCTGGGCGGACCTCTCCCGACCCGAACGCGTCCGCACGCTGCTCCAAGACGCTCTCGCACGAGCCCGTCGCGGCAGGATCCGCCCGCACGGACGGCCTGACCGGTCCGCGCGGGCGTCGCGCGTGCTCCCCCACCGGACGACTGCTCTGCGAACGAACGAGCCCCACGGCATGCCGTGTCAGGCGTTCGGTCAGCGGGCACTCGACAAGTGGATGGGCAGTCGAGGGGGCGGCGGCAGCTTCCTCAGAGGGCTTTGATGATGTCCTCGACGCGCTCCTTGGCGTCGCCGAAGAGCATGGCGGAGTTCTCGCGGAAGAAGAGCGGGTTCTGGACCCCCGCGTAGCCCGCGGCCATGGACCGCTTGAAGACGATGACCTCCTTGGCCTTCCACACCTCGAGCACCGGCATTCCGGCGATCGGCGAGGTCGGGTCCTCGGCGGCCGCGGGGTTGACCGTGTCGTTGGCGCCGATCACCAGCACGACGTCCGTGTCCGGGAAGTCGTCGTTGATCTCGTCCATCTCGAGCACGATGTCGTAGGGCACCTTGGCCTCGGCGAGCAGCACGTTCATGTGACCGGGCAGTCGGCCGGCGACTGGATGGATGCCGAAGCGGACCTCGACGCCCCGCTCGCGCAGCTTCGAGGTGAGGTCGGCGACGGGGTACTGCGCCTGCGCCACCGCCATGCCGTAGCCCGGCGTGATGACGACCGACGACGCGTTCTCCAGCAGCTCGGCGACCTCGGACGCGGTGGTCTCCCGGTGCTCGCCGTAGTCGACGTCGGCGTCGGAGACCGCACCGTCGGAGCCGAACCCGCCGGCGATGACGGAGACGAACGAACGGTTCATCGCCTTGCACATGATGTACGAGAGGTACGCACCGGAGGAGCCGACGAGGGCACCGGTGACGATCAGCAGGTCGTTGCCGAGCATGAAGCCTGCCGCAGCGGCCGCCCACCCGGAGTAGCTGTTGAGCATCGACACGACGACGGGCATGTCCCCGCCGCCGATCGAGGCCACGAGGTGCCACCCGAAGGCCAGCGCGATCGCCGTCATCACCAGCAGCGGCACCATCGAGTGTGCGGCGACGAACCACACGAGCAGCCCCGCCGAGACGACGAGGGCGGCCAGGTTGAGCCAGTGTCGTGCGGGCAGCATGAGCGGCCGGCTCGAGATGCGCGCCGACAGCTTGAGGAACGCGACGATCGATCCGGTGAACGTGACCGCGCCGATGAACACCCCGAGGAAGATCTCGACGAGATGCACCGAGTCGCCGGCACCGCCGGAGGCCAGGAAGGTGTTCACCCCGACGAGCACGGCGGCCGCCCCGACGAACGAGTGCAGCATCGCGATGAGCTCGGGCATGCCCGTCATCTCGACCCGCCGCGCCCGCCAGATGCCGATCGCGGCGCCGATCGCCATGGCCACGAACACCGCCACGACGTTGCCCCACGGCGCGTGCCGCAGCGACAGCCACAGGGTCGCCACGAGGGCGATGCCCATGCCGACCATGCCGAGGACGTTGCCGTCCTTGGCGGTCTCGTGCCGGGACAGCCCGGCGAGCGACATGATGAACAGCAGGGCCGCCACGATGTAGGCGGCCTGGATGAGCGAGGTGCTGACGTCGACCACGGCTCAGCCCTTCCTGAACATCGTGAGCATGCGGCGGGTCACGGTGAAGCCACCGAAGATGTTGATGCTGGCGATGAGGGTCGCGACGAACGCGAGCACGATGATCACCACGTCGGTGGTCATGGACGTCCGCGCCCCGCCGAGCTGCAGCAGCGCTCCGACGATGATGATGCCGCTGATGGCGTTGGTCACCGACATCAGCGGGGTGTGCAGCGCGTGGTGCACGTTGCCGATGACGTAGTAGCCGATGACGACGGCGAGCGCGAAGACCGTGAAGTGGCCCAGGAAGCTGGCCGGCGAGACCGCCGCGACCACGGCGAACACGACGCCGCCGATCGCCATCCCGGCGTACCTCCGGCGCGGGTCGCGTTGTCGCGCGGGCTCCTTGGCGACCTCCTTGCCGTATGCCGGCTGCTTGGCCAACGGTGCCGCGCTGACCTGGATCGCCGGCGGGGGCCAGAGCAGCTCGCCGTCCCGGGCGACGGTCATGTTGCGCTGGACGACGTCGTCGAAGTCCAGGACGAGCTCGCCGTCCTTGCCCGGCGTCAGCAGCTTCATGAGGTTGACGAGGTTCGTGGCGTAGAGCTGTGACGCCTGCGTCGGCAGCCGGGCAGCGAGGTCGGTGTAGCCGATGATCGTGACGCCGTTGCCGGTGACGACGACCTCGTCGGCGACGGACCCCTCGACGTTGCCTCCGTTGGCGGCGGCCATGTCGACGATGACGGAGCCGGACTTCATCGAGGCGACCATGGACGCGGTGATGAGTCGCGGGGCGGGCCGTCCCGGGATCAGGGCCGTCGTGACGATGATGTCGACCTCTGGCGCCTGGGCGGCGTAGAGCTCGGCGGCCCGACGGTTGTACTCCTCGCCCATCTCCTTGGCGTAGCCGTCGCTCGACGACGCCCCCGCGTCGACCTCGGGCATCTGGACTGCGAGGAAGTCCGCCCCCATGGACTCGACCTGCTCGGCGACCTCCGCGCGGGCGTCGGTCGCCCGGACGATGGCGCCGAGCGACCGAGCGGTGCCGATCGCGGCGAGGCCCGCCACGCCGGCCCCGGCGACGAGCACCTTGGCCGGAGGCACCTTGCCCGCCGCCGTCACCTGTCCGGTGAAGAAGGACCCGAACCGGTGGGCGGCCTCCACGACCGCCCGGTAGCCGGCGATGTTGGCCATCGACGACAGCACGTCGAGGGACTGGGCGCGGCTGATACGGGGCACGGCGTCCATCGCCATCGCGGTGACGCCGGCGGCGCGCAGCTTCTCGACGAGCTCCGGGCTGAGGGCCGGAGCCAGGAGCGAGACGAGGACGGTGCCGGGTCGGAGCAGTGCGATCTCGTCGTGGGAGGGCGCGTTGACCTTGTGGACGATCGGCGAGCCCCAGGCCTCCTGGGCGCTGACGACGTGAGCGCCGGCGACGGCATACGCCTCGTCGGAGAAGCTCGCCGCCTCCCCGGCACCACTCTCGACGACCACGTCGTAGCCGAGGCCCACGAGCTGTTCGACGGTCTTGGGCGTCGCGGCGACGCGCGTCTCCCGGGCACGCGTCTCACGAGGGACACCGATCTGCACGCTGTGCTCCTTCGCTCTGTGGGCGCTGGTGACCCGAACCTAGGGCACGACCGGCTCATCCGGGGCGCCCCTGCTCGGCACGTCACACAAATGACGTTCCGGACAGCCGGAACGTCTCTGATGGTGGGCGCCGCGTCGACCGGGTCGGCGACGGGTGGAGGAGTGGACGCGCAAGACGACGAACAGGCCGAGGCGGCTCGCGCGCCTCAGAGGTTCGGGGACGCCGGCAACCGCCCGGACTCCACCGCCGCGACGAGCTCGGCGTGGTCGCGTTCGTTCTGGTCGGCGTACGCGACGGCGAAGTCGCCCACTGCCTCGTCGAAGACCGCTCCCGGGCCGTCGGCCGCGCCGTCTGCCGGGACGGGTCCCGGAGGGGTACCCAGGTAGAGGGCGATGTCCCGGGGGTCGCCGGACCGCGCATGGGCTCGCGCCAGGGTCCAGGCGCACGCCTGCCCGAGGCGTTCGAGCGTGGCAGGGTCGAGGGTCTCGATCTCGTAGCCGCCCTTCCAGTCGCGGAACTGCCGGATGTAGAAGTCGCGCTCCACTCCGTCCAGACCGGTCACGCGCTGCCAGCCGAGCAGGATGTCGCTGCTCGCCTGCATGAGGCGCTGTCCCTCGACCACGCGCCGGCCCTGGTTGTCGAGGGCCGGCCACGGCAGGTGGGCCGCCAGCACGGACTCAGCGGCCTCCTTGGCCTGGAGCAGGAGCGGGTTGCCCAGCTCGTCGACGAGGAGCAGCAGCCACGCCCGGGTGCCGACCGAGCCGACGCCGACGGCCTTGCGCGCCATGTCGACCACCTGGAAGCGGCCGATCAGGACCCGCCGGTCCGGCGGGAGGCTCTTGCGGTACTCCACGAGCAGCAGGTCGAGCAGCCTCGTCAGGTCGTCGGCCAGCTCGGGCGCCAGCTCGCGCACCGGCACGAGGAGCGGAGGGTCGCTGACGAAGCGCCGCTGGCCGAACTCGGGTGTCGTCAGCTTCGCCACGGCGTGCGCCGCATCTCGCACACGCGACTTGCTGAGCACCTTCCGGGTCGTCTCCCTCGCGGCCTTCGGCAGTTCCTTGGCCAGGCGTGGCAGGCCCGGCTGGAGCTCCGCCCGGGCGTACCACACGTCGAGGGCCGACTGCGAGGCGAACTCCGCGATCGACTGCCGGTAGGCGCGGACCATGCCGACCGTGATCGCCCGCCGCTGCTTGCGGCGCAACCCGTTCTCACGGCCGGCGATCTCGAGACTGGCCGCCAGCCGCTTGACGTCCCACTCGAACGGCCCGGGCCACGTCTCGTCGAAGTCGTTGAGGTCGAAGACCTGCTTGCGCTCCGGCGTGCCGAAGAAGCCGAAGTTGGACACGTGCGCGTCACCGCACAGCTGGGCCGTCAGCTCGGAGCTGCCGCTCGCCGCGAGGTCGGCCGCCATCACGGCCGCCGCCCCGCGGTAGAACGCGAAGGGCGATGCGAGCATCCGCCCGTAGCGGACGGGGAGCAGCTCGGGCACACGGGTGCGCCCCTGCTCCTCGAGGATCTCCACCGGGTCACGCTCCGCCCACGGCACGAGCTGCGCGTGGGCGGTCAGCGGCATACGTGCGGTGGCCTGGGCGACACGCTCCTTCCGGGCTGAGGAGCTCTTCGGGAGGCTGGCGGCGGGTGCGGCGGTCATGGCTTCGCCCTCCGGTCAGGCCAGTGCCTTCTGCTTCAGCGCGGCGTACTCGTCGGGCGTGATGGCGCCGGAGTCGAGCAGCTCCTTGGCCTTGGCGATCTGCTCGGCCCCCGACGCGGCACCGTTGCTGCCCGCGACGGAGCGGATGTACGCGTCCTGGGCCTTCTGGGCCTCCGCGTACTGCTGCGCGGAGCGCTCGCTCATGCCGTGCCCACGGGCGATGAGGTAGACGAGCGCCGTGATGAGCGGGAAGACGACGAGGAACACGATCCACACGGCCTTCAGCCACCCGGAGAGCTCCCGGTCACGGAACAGGTCGGTCAGGATCCAGAACAGGGCCATGAGGTAGGCCACGAACGCGAAGAAGACGATGATGTACCAGATGATGTCCCAGAAAGACATGAGGCGACCTTTCTCCTAGGCCGGACCCATTCGGGCCCGTCCAGTGCCAGCGTCGCCTCCGTCCCCACCCCCGGCATCATCCAAACGGGGTGAATCACATCTGGTCGGGCGCCTCCAGCCCCAGCATGTCCAGGCCGCTCGTCATGACCCGCAGCGTGAGCGCGCAGAGCGTCAGGCGGGACTCCTTGACCTCGTCGCGCTCGGCCTTGAGCACGGGGCAGTTCTCGTAGAAGGCCGAGAACGCCTGTGCCAGCTCGAAGAGGTAGGCCGCGAGCCGGTGCGGCTCGTAGGTGTCACCCACCTCGGCAACGACGTCGCCGAAGCCGAGCAGGTGCATGCCGAGGGCCCGCTCGTGGCTCTCGCCGAGCAGCAGTGGCGCGTGCTGCGCCGTCGGGTCGAGCCCGACCTGCCGGAAGATCGACCGGATCCGCGCCACGACGTACTGCAGATAGGGCCCGGTGTTGCCGGTGAGCGCGACCATGCGGTCGAGGTCGAAGACGTACTCGCTGTCGTGGGCGACGGACAGGTCGGCGTACTTCACGGCACCGATGCCGATCTGGCGGGCGATCGTCGAGCGCGTCGCCTCGTCGAGGTCGGGCCGGTTGGCGTCGATGAGCGCCTGCGCCTTGTCGACGGCCTCCTCGAGCAGGGCCATGAGCCGCAGCGACGCGCCGGAGCGGGTGCGCAGGATCTTGCGGTCCTCGCCGAGCACGTTGCCGATCTGCACGTGGACCGGCTTGACGTCGTCGGGCAGCCAGCCGGCCCGCCGCGCCGTCTCCCACACCATGCTGAAGTGCAGCGCCTGGGGTGCACCGACGACGTAGAGCACCCGGTGCGCGCCCAGGGTGGAGACGCGGTAGCGGATCGTCGCGAGGTCGGTGGTGCCGTAGTTGTAGCCGCCGTCGGACTTGCGGATGATCAGCGGGACCGGCTTGCCCTCCCGGCCGGTGTAGCCCTCGAGGAACACGCAGAGCGCACCGTCGGACATCGTCGCGATGCCCTTGCTCTCGAGCTCGTCGCAGATGGCCGCCAGGTGGTCGTTGTAGGTCGACTCGCCGGCGAGGTCGTCGTCGGTGAGCGTGACCCCGAGCGTCGAGTAGACCTTGTTGAAGTAGGCCTTGGACATCCCGACGAGGTCGTGCCAGTGCTTGATCGTCTCGGGGTCACCGGCCTGCAGCTTGACGACCCGCGCCCGTGACCGCACGTCGAAGTCACCGGCACTGCCGTGCGGCTCGGCCTTCTCGGCCGTGTCGAACTTCGTGCGGGCGGCCTGGTAGAAGGCGTTGGGATCGGAGACGAGCAGCTCCGCCTCGGGCGAGTCCTCCCCGACCTCGAGCAGGTGCTCGATCAGCATGCCGAACGGCGTGCCCCAGTCGCCGATGTGGTTCTGCCGGATGACGTTGTGACCCAGGTGTTCCAGGGTGCGGGCGAGAGAGTCACCGACGATCGTCGTGCGCAGGTGCCCGACGTGCATCTCCTTGGCGACGTTGGGCGCCGAGTAGTCGATCGGGATGTTCTCCGAGGGCTGAAGCGGCACCCCGCTGCGCTCGTCGGCCTCGACCTCCTGCAGGAGGGAGGCCAGCCACGCGTCGGCGAAGGTCAGGTTGATGAAGCCGGGGCCGCTCACCTCGACCGTGTCGCACACGCCGTCGAGGTCGAGCGCGTCGACGATCCTGCTCGCGACCTCGCGCGGCGGCATACCCGCCTTCTTGGCGAGCGCGAGCGCGGCGTTGACCTGAACGTCGGCGAACTGCGACGGGCGCAGCACGGGGTCGGCGTCGCGGTAGTCGTCGCCGAGGGCGGCGGCGATCGCGGACTGGACCTTGGGTGTGAGCGCGACGAGCGGGGAGACCATGCGGGCAAGTCTATTTGCGCCGCTTGGGTGCCCGCGCCACGGTTTCCCGCGACGCGGGCGCCTCGGGAAGGGTCACTCCCCCTGGCGGTCGAAGCCCGCGCGACGGGCGGCGTCCTCGTTGTAGAACCACACGTCGGGCTCGAGCTCGTCGTAGCCGGCGTCGCCGGGAGCCAGGAACGTCCTGCCGTCCCGTTGGGCCTTGACGGCGTGGCCGAGGGGCTGGGCCCCGTCGCCGATCGGAGCGGCCGAGCCGAGGCCGAAGCCGCCGTCGACGACCTCGTCGAAGCTGGACGTACGCCGGGTGCGGGCTTCCTGACGCTCCCCGGTGTCGCTCCGGCCGGCTGTGGCGCCGTCGCCGGCGGTGTCGTGCTCGTCGGTGGTGGGGTCGTGCTCCTCGGGGAACGCTGCCGCGGCAGCGTCAGGCGCCGGCTCGGCCTCCTCGCGCCGAGGCGCGTCGCCCGCGGGGTCGACGGCCTCTGCCGTCTCGTCGACCTCGTCGCTGGCGTGCGAGTGGGGCGCCATGTCGACGTCGAGGCCCTCGTCGGCGGGCGCGTCGCTGTCGCCCGGGTCGTGCTGGCCGGGGGTCGTGGCCCACGGCTGGCCGCGGTGGTCGCCCGGGTCGCCGGCGGGGGTCCCGCCCTCGGCGATGAACTCGTCGCGGTCGGCGAGGGCGGGGACGTCCACCTCCTGCGGTTCGTCGATGGTGGCCGCCGGCGGCGTGACGGACTGCCCGTCGGTGGCTGCCGAGCCGTCTGCCCCGGAGGCTTCGGCCGTCGGGACGCTGTCGGTGGCCTCGGTGCTCTGGCCCTCGGACACGCTCTCGGGGTCGAAGACGGTGCTTCCGGTGCCTCCGCTGGACGTGGTCTCCGCGGTCTGGGGTGCGGGCTTGTCGCTCACGATCGTGGACCTCTCCTCGGGGTGCTCCTCTGCACTCCGCGTACCCACTGCCGTCGCTGCGGTTGCGGCGAAGGGGTTCGCGGCGTCGGCCAGGTCCTCGTCGTCGTCCTCCTGGGTGAAGGCTGCAGCGCCGACGGCCGCAGCTCCGAGCGCCGGGGCCGCGGGTGCCGCGGGGACAGCAGGCGCCGGCTGCTCGGCCGGGGCCGGGGAAGCCGAGGAAGCCGGGGAGGCCGGCACGACGTCGTGGCCCCGTCCCGGCGACCGCAGGTCGGCGCGCCGGGTGGCGGCACGGCCACGCTGCTCGCTCGCCTCGAAGCGTCGCGCCTCGGCGGCGCGGCGTCGGCCTGCCGAGACGAACAACCAGATGATCACTGCGATGACCGCGATCGCCACCACGATCCACAGAACCGCCTTGCCTGCCTCTGACATGCCATCCCCTCACGCATCCACGCGGTCCCGGCGACCACGTCCCCGGAAACCTACTGTGCCGTGGGAGCAGGGCGGCACCGCCCGCGCCGTGCTGGGTCCCAGGCGGCGTCCGGTCCAGGCCGGTCGAGGCGGGCGCGACCCTCCTCAGACGAGGCCGAGCTTCTTCGCGGTCGTCTCGCGCATCTCGACCTTGCGGATCTTGCCCGTCACGGTCATCGGGAACTCGTCGACGATCTCGACGTAGCGCGGGATCTTGTAGTGGGCGAGCTGGCCGCTGCAGAACTCCCGGAGCGACTCGGGCGTCAGCGGGGTGGCGCCCTCCTTCATCCGGATCCAGGCGCACAGCTCCTCGCCGTACCTCTCGTCCGGGACCCCGATCACCTGCGCGTCGAGGATGTCGGGGTGCGTGTAGAGGAACTCCTCGATCTCGCGCGGATAGACGTTCTCACCGCCTCGGATCACCATGTCCTTGATGCGCCCGGTGATCTCGACGTAGCCGTCCTCGTGCATGACGCCGAGGTCGCCCGTGTGCATCCAGCCGTCCTCGATCGCCTCGGACGTCTTGTCGGGCTGCTCCCAGTAGCCGAGCATCACCGAGTAGCCCTTGGTCATGAACTCGCCCGCCTGGCCACGCGGCAGCGTCTCACCGGTGGCCGGGTCGACGATCTTGATCTCCAGGTGCGGCCCGACCCGACCGACGGTGCCGACCTTCTGCTCGAAGGTGTCGTCGGTGCGGTTCTGCGTCGACACCGGCGAGGTCTCGGTCATGCCGTAGCAGATCGTCATCTCCTCGATGCCGGACGCGATGAGCTTCTTCATCAGCTCTGCGGGACAAGGGGATCCGGCCATGATGCCGGTGCGCACGGTCGACAGGTCGTAGGAGTCGAAGTCGGGCAGGTTCCACTCGGCGATGAACATGGTGGGCACGCCGTAGAGCGAGGTGACCTTCTCCTGCTGCACGGCGCGCAGCGTCGCCGCGGGGTCGAAGCCGGGTGCAGGGATGACCATGCAGGCGCCGTGCGAGGTGCACGCGAGGTTGCCCATCACCATGCCGAAGCAGTGGTAGAAGGGCACCGGGATGCAGACGCGGTCGGCCTCGGTGTAGCGGCACAGCTCGCCGACCATGTAGCCGTTGTTGAGGATGTTGCGGTGGCTGAGAGTCGCACCCTTGGGGAATCCCGTTGTGCCCGAGGTGTACTGGATATTGATGGGCTCGGTGTTGGACAGGCTCGACTGCACGCGCGCGAGCTCGTCCGCGCCGACCTCGTCGGCTCGCGCGAGGAGCGCCTCCCAGTCGGGCGTGCCGATGTAGACGACCCGCTCGAGCGAGTCGATCTCGTCGCGGACCTCCTCGACCATCCCGCGGTAGTCGCTCGTCTTGAACGACTCGGCCGCGATGAGGGTCGAGATGCCCGCCTGCCCGAGGACGTAGTGCAGCTCGTGCGCCCGGTAGGCCGGGTTGATGTTGACGAGGATGGCGCCGATCTTGGCCGTCGCGTACTGGACGAGCGTCCACTCGGAGCAGTTGGGCGCCCAGATGCCGACGCGGTCACCCTTGCGCACACCGGACGCCAGGAGCGCACGAGCCAGCCGGTCGACGTCGGCGCGCAACGCGGCATACGTCCACCGCCGGCCCTGCGCGACGTCGACGAGCGCCTCACGCTCGCCGAAGCGTTCGGCGGTGGCGTCGAAGTTGTCGCCGATGGTCTCCTCGAGCAGCGGCGGCTCGGTCTCACCGCGAGTGTGCGACAGGCGCGGGTCGAGCTCGGTCGAGGGGTGGGTCTGCACTGCGGTCACGGTCACTCCCGGGCGGCGTCGGACGGTCTCCCCTCACCCAACCGCCGCTCCCCCGCCTGCGCAAGCGGTTCGGTCGTATGCCGTGTCGCCGGCCCAGGCGCGGCCGCCGGGCGCGCCTCCGGCACGCCATCCACCGCCTCGTCCGCCGTCACACCCGCCGTCACACCCGTCGTCGCGCCGTCCTTCTCGCCGTCCTTCTCGCCGCCCTGCTCTGCCTCCTCGCGGTGCTCCTCCCGGTCGGCCACCACGCCCTCACCGTCCTCGTCCTCGTCCTCGTCCTTCTTGCTGCCGGGAGCCCGACGCGGGATCCGGCCGGTGAAGAAGAGTGCGCCGGCGGTCAGCAGGGCGGTGACGGCGAAGGCGTTGCGGAGGGCGTCGAGGCGAGCCTGCGTGTTGACCTGCATGATCGCGTCGGCCGTAGCGCCGGTGACCCCGGCGTCGGCGAGGCCCTGGCTCAGCTGGGTGTCGGAGATGAAGGGCACACCGCTGACGAGCTGGGTCGAGGCCTGGGTCTTGACCGACTCGGGGACGGCAGGGTTCTCCTCGATGCCGGAGATGACGGATGCGGTCAGGGTGGCCAGGAGCACCGAGCCGACGAGCGCGGTGCCGAGGGAGGCGCCGAGGTTGGTGCCCGTGTTCTGCAGGCCGCCGACCTCGGCGCTCTCCGAGTCCGGCACAGCCGAGACGGTGACGCTGCCCAGCTGAGAGGCCAGCGCACCCAGCCCGAGGCCGATGAGGAGCATGGGGATCGCCACGACCGCCGCGGACGCGCCCGGGTCCATGCCGCCCACGAGGACCAGCTCCCCGGCCAGCACCGACACCAGGCCGACTCGGACCACCCGGCGCGGGTTGGCGGTCGGCCAGATCTTCGGGACACCGGCTGCCGAGACGAGCAGGGCGAAGGAGAGCGGGAGGATCCGCAGCCCGGTCTGGAGCGCGTCGAGCTCGAGCACGACCGAGAGGAAGAGCGGCACCGCGAAGAACGTCCCGGCCTGGATCATGTACTGCGAGAAGAACATCGTCAGGCCGCCGGTCAGTTCGCGGTTGCGCAGCATGACGGGGCGAAGCAGCGGCTCCTTCCCTCGCCGGACGAGCCGGCTCTCCCAGCGCAGGAAGAGCAGGACCACGAGCATGCCGAGCAGGATGAGCCAGATCGACAGCGATGCGCCGAAGAGCGTGGGAGCGCTTGGCTTGGGCACCACCCAGCCCCACTCGCTCGTGCGCAGCACGCCGAGGACGAGCGACCCCAGGCCGAGCACCGACAGCAGGGACCCGACGTAGTCGATGTGCGACCGCACCGGCGGCACGTCGGCCATCTTGCGCAGGAAGGCCAGGATGACCAGCACGATGACGACCTCGCCCGCGAAGACGTAGCGCCACGAGAAGTACGTCGTCACCGCGCCGCCGATGAGCGGCCCGGCAGCGACCGCCATGGCGCCGGCCGCGGCGATGAGCCCGTATGCGGCAGCGCGCCGTTCACGGGGGAAGTTCGCGGCCACGAGCGCGACGATCGCCGGCATGATGAGCGCGGCGCCGATGCCCTCGAGCAGCGACCAGCCGATCAGCAGGACGGTCAGGTTCGGGGAGAGCGCCGTGGTGAGGGAGCCGGCTCCGTAGATGACCAGCCCGACGCCGAAGGCCCGACGCCGGCCGATGATGGTCCCGACCTTGCCGCCGGTGATCATGAGCGTGGCCATGACGAGGGTGTAGAGCGTGATGGCCGTCTGGATGCCGCTGATCGTGGTGCCCAGGTCGTTGGCGACCACGGCCATCGAGACGTTCATGACCGAGCTGTCGAGGGTCATCAGGAACTGCCCGGCGGCCAGGAGCGTCAGCACGACCCTTGCCCCGGTCCGGGCGGGCGAGTTGGTGGACACGCAGTCATCGTGGGCGATTGCGGGCGGTACCGCGTCACCCCGTGAGGATGAACTGGACCGCTCTCGGAGCCCGCTCCCAGCCGACCCTCAGCCCGCCCCGGGGTCGACGTCGTGAGACGTGGCTCGTCGCCGCACCGCCCGGGACAGGTGGTAGCTCGCCGATCCCATGCTGGCCCCGATGAGAGCCCCCGCCATGACGTCCCCGGGGTAGTGCACTCCCGTGTGCACGCGGGAGTAGGCGACGACCGTTGCCGCGAGGCGAAGCGCCGTCTCCAGCTCGGGGGCCGTAGCGCCGGCGGCAGTGGAGAACGCGAACGCCGAGGCGGTGTGGCCCGACGGCCACGAGTGCGAGCCCGGCATCCGCACGCCATGCGTGCGGACCGAGCCCTCGAGGGAGGGGCGACGGCGCTTCGGGCCCTGCTTGACCAGCAGGTTGACGGTGGCCGAGGTGGCGCCGATGGCCATCATGCCGAGCACCGCGGCCCGGCGTCGACGGCCTCCGGACGCCGCCATGGCGGCCGCCACCCCCATCCAGAGCACGGAGCGGTCGGCAGCGCGTGAGACGCGGGCCAGCGCGTGGTCGATCTGGGGCGTGGGAGTGGCGTGGACCGCAGCGTAGACGGCGCGGTCGAGCTCGACGAGCTCGCGGCCGGCTTGTCGGAGCCGCGGCGGGACCGAGATCACCGGCGTGCCCTTCGCCGCGAGAACGAGGCGAGACGCCACAGCTGCGCCCAGTTCCAAGTCGGGCGACGGGGCGGCACCCCGGGACGGTCGCGCGGGACGCGGACGCGCAGGGCCCTGGGTCGGACGCTGCAGCGGACCGGCGTGGGGACCATGACCGACTCGCCGTCGATCCCGACCGGGATCTCCGGGGCCTCCGAGGAGATGACGGCCTCGGGGGCCGTGACGGACACGAGGCCGTGCTGCGTGGCGCCGCGCAGCAGGCCGACCGCCTGGCGCGCGCTCGCGGCACTGACGGACACGACGCCGAGCTGCCCGGAGTCGAGCCGCGCGCGGCGACCCAGGCCGGCCAGGTCACCCATGCCGTACGGGTTGTCGCTGACGAGCACCGCCTGCGGGTGGTCGACCACGACGCCGTCGACGTCGAGGCGCAGCTGCGGCCCCTTCGCCCCGCTGAGCAGGTCGGGCAGCACCTCCAGCGTGGTGCGGGCCTTGTCCTCGCGGTAGCCGGGGCTCTGCACCGCCGCGGCATAGGCGCCGAAGGAGGCGTTGTTGACGAAGGTCCGGCCCGCGATGACACCGAGGTCGACGCGGAGCTCGACGGCGTCCTCGCCCAGCGCGGCGAGGCACGTCGACGGGTCCTCCCGGTCGAGCCCGAGGTCGAGGGCGAAGTGGTTCCGCGTGCCGGCGCTGATGACCATCAGGGGCACGTCGAGGTCTGCGGCGACGCCGGCGACGAGGGCCTGCGTGCCGTCGCCCCCGGCCACCCCGAGCAGGTCGGCCCCCCGGGCCACGGCCTGGCGCGCCAGCTCGGCGACGTCGATGATCTCGGGGCCCTCGAGCATGGCCACCTCGGCGCCGAGGGCCTCGGCCTTGGCACGCAGGTCGAAGCGGGCGACCTTCCCGCCGCCCGAGCGCGGGTTCATGATGACGAAGGGGTGGCGCGGCGGGGGGACGACCCGTTCGGGCATGCCGTCATCGGCGTCCTCGGGCGTCAGGGCGACGCGGCTCGCAGCCACGGCGAGGGCGAACACGCCGACGCACAGCAGCACCGGGAGCACGAGGCGGTTGAGCGCGACGAGCACCACGAGCCCGAGTGGTAGCACCACGAGCAGCACGGCGCTGAGGGTGCGTCGCCAGCCGCGGAAGGCCAGGAACGAGTAGCCGGCGACCACGAACGCTACGGCGGCCACGGCCACCACGAGGAACAGCCGGAAGTCGCGGGAGGCCGCAGCCACGGCGAGCCCGAGCACTCCGAGCGCCACGAGGAGGAGCGCCAGCCGTGCCCACCACGCCTGGCGCGCGCTGCCGTTCATTCGCGTGCAGGGGCGGCGCCCGTCACCGACGACGCCCCGTCGTCTTCCGCCCGAGCCGTGGACCATTTGAACTCGAGCTCGATCTCGACCTCGTCACCGCTGACCTCGACCTCGAACTCGGCCCGCACCCGTTCGGGCAGGCGCAGCTCGACCGTGCCCGTGCCGAGTGGCAGGGTCACCTCTCCACCTCGGGCGAACGCCTTCGAGAGCACCGAGAGCCACTGGGCCGCCTCCTGCCGGGAGAGGGCCTCCTTGCGCTCCAGCTTGACGTCTGCCATCGCGTCGATCCTTCCGCCGGGGAGGCCTCGCCACGTCGGGGAGCCCGCTCGCGCCCGACCTCCGTCCCCTTCACGATGCGGCGGGCGCGACGGAGGCCTCATCACCTCCTGCGGGGGAGATCCGGCCCGGAACGCAGACAGCCCCGGCCGCTCGAGGCGGCGCGGGGCTGTTTCCTGCTTCTCTGTCTCAACACAGAGTGCACCCGAAGGGATTCGAACCCCTAACCTTCTGATCCGTAGTCAGATGCTCTATCCGTTGAGCTACGGGTGCTCGTTCCGTCACCGGGAGGAACGAAAAGTTACCTTAGCGGCTCGGGTCGGCAACCACGAAATCGGCCCCTCGCCGGCAGCGCCGGACGCGCGGTCGATGAGGCGACTTGCAAGTGGCCGCAAGAAACCGACAGCCCGTTGTCGAAATCCTTGCGGTCCGCCCCCGGTGTGAGCCGTCTCACCGGTTCGCCTCCGCTTGACGCGGATGGGCCGTGGCGGCGACGCGTACCTTGAAGCCATCACGTCATCTGCTCAGCATGTGGACACGTGGAGCCCGACCTGGGCATCCTCGAAGCCTCCTGCCGAGCAGCTTCACACCGGCACGACGTGGTGCCGGGCGGCACCGCGCGCGAAGGGATGGGCCCCGAGTTGACCACGACCCACGAGAAACAGACACACACGACGCACGCGGGCCTGGCCGCGTGGGTCGAGCAGGTCGCCGAGCTGACGCAGCCGCGCGACATCCGCTGGATCACCGGCTCCGGTGAGGAGTGGACCGAGCTCACCGACCAGCTCGTCGACGCCGGCACGTTCGTCCGGCTCGACGAGAGCAAGAAGCCGAACTCGTTCTACTGCGCCAGCGACCCCACCGACGTCGCGCGCGTCGAGGACCGCACCTTCATCTGCTCCGTCGACGAGAAGGACGCGGGCCCCACCAACAACTGGATGGCGCCCGACGAGATGAAGGCTCGGATGACCGAGCTCTACCGGGGCTCCATGCAGGGACGGACGATGTACGTCATCCCCTTCGTCATGGGCCACCTCGACGCCAAGGCGCCGATGTTCGGAGTCGAGATCACGGACTCCGCATACGTCGTCGTCTCCATGCTGGTGATGGCCCGCTGCGGCGACGAGGTGCTCCACAAGATCGAGGCGACGAACGCCGCCTTCGTGCCGGCGCTCCACTCGGTCGGCGCACCGCTCGCCGAGGGCCAGGCGGACGTCCCGTGGCCGTGCTCCGATACCAAGTACATCGTGCACTTCCCCGAGGAGCGCACGATCTGGAGCTACGGCTCCGGCTACGGCGGCAACGCTCTGCTGGGCAAGAAGTGCTACGCCCTGCGCATCGCCTCGGCGGTGGCTCGCGACGAGGGCTGGATGGCCGAGCACATGCTCATCCTCAAGCTGACGTCGCCGAAGGGCCGGGTCCACTACGTCGCTGCGGCGTTCCCCTCCGCGTGCGGCAAGACGAACCTCGCCATGATCACGCCCACGATCCCCGGCTGGAAGGCCGAGATGGTCGGCGACGACATCGCCTGGATGCGCTTCGGTGAGGACGGCCGCCTCTACGCCGTCAACCCCGAGTTCGGCCTCTTCGGGGTGGCTCCCGGCACCGGTGAGTCCACCAACCCCAACGCGATGGCCACCATCGAGCGGGGCAACTCGGTCTTCACCAACGTGGCCCTGACCGACGACGGCGACGTGTGGTGGGAGGGCATGACCGACGAGCCGCCCGCGCACCTGACCGACTGGCTGGGCAACGACTGGACGCCCGCCGACGGCGAGGCGGGCACCAAGGCGGCTCACCCCAACAGCCGCTTCTGCACCCCGGCCAAGCAGTGCCCGATGATCGCGCCCGAGTACGACAACCCCGACGGCGTCCCGATCGACGCGATCCTCTTCGGCGGCCGCCGCAAGACGACCGTGCCGCTCGTCTACGAGTCGCGGGACTGGACGCACGGCACCTTCATCGGTGCGACGCTCTCGTCCGAGACGACGGCGGCGGCGACCGGCGCGGTCGGCGTCGTGCGGCGCGACCCGATGGCGATGCTGCCCTTCATCGGCTACCACGCCGGCGACTACATGAACCACTGGCTCGAGATCGGCAAGAGCGCGGACGCGACCAAGCTGCCCCGCATCTTCGGGGTCAACTGGTTCCGCCGCGACGAGGAGGACGGCTCGTTCCTCTGGCCGGGATTCGGCGAGAACAGCCGCGTCCTCAAGTGGGTCGTCGAGCGCCTCGAGGGCGAGGCCGACGCCGTCGAGACCCCGATCGGGTTCGTGCCGACCGGGGACTCGCTCGACGTCGACGGGCTCGGCATGACGCGCGAGCAGGTGGCCAAGGCCCTCAAGGTCGACGCCGCCGACTGGGAGAAGGAGCTGCCCCTGATCCAGGAGTGGTTCGACAAGTTCGGCGAGCAGCTCCCGGCCGAGCTGTGGGCCGAGTTCGACGGTCTCAAGGCCCGCGTCAGCGGCAGCTGAGAGGTCGGTCCCCGGCCTGCTGGCCCGCGGGCGGGGGACGACGTGATGCAGGGCCCGGCACCTCACGGTGCCGGGCCCTCCGTCATGTCCCGGCGGTCCGAGGGCCCCGCCCCCGGCCCGAGGACGTATGCCGTGTCGCCCGGCACGCCGCATACGTGCAGTGGGGCGTGGCGCAGCGGGACAGACGCAGCGGGTACAGGAGGGGCATGAGCGAGGACGAGCAGGGATACACCCGCGACGAGAGCGAGGCGCAGCGGCTCGACCGCAACTTCAACGAGCAGCTGCAGGAGCTGCGCATCGTCCAGACGGGCGTGCAGATCCTCTTCGCCTTCCTGCTGACCATCCCGTTCCAGCAACGGTTCACGAGCCTCTCGCAGCTGCAGCGGAGCATCTACGTCGTCACGCTGCTGTGCATGACCATCGCCACGCTGCTGTTCATGACCCCGGTGGCCATGCACCGCATGCTGTTCCGCGAGGGGCTCAAGGACTTCGTGGTGCGCCACACGGACACGCTCATCGGCACGGGCCTGTTCTTCCTCGGCTCCGGCATGATCGGCGGCGTCGTCCTGGTGCTCGACGTGCTGCTCCACAGCGCGACGGCCTTCTGGATCGGTGGCGTGCTGGCGCTGCTCGGGATCGCCCTGTGGGTCCTGCTGCCCCTGTCGCAGCGCCGCCGGGGTCGCCGCGAGGACGCCGTCGAGAAGGCCGGCGAGAAGGCCGGCGGCGCCTCCCCCGCCTGACACCGTCGAGAGGCCACGACCGGCCGCCTCCCCACCGTCGAGAGGCCACGACCGGCCGCCTCCCCACCGTCGAGAGGCCACGTTTCGCGAGTCGCGTTGGACGGAAGAGATGCTGAACGCCCCCGAGCGAGCTCGGGGGCGTTCGACACTTCCACGGTGCGGAGGCGGCGGGATTTGAACCCGCGAGAGGTTTTATCCTCAACCCGCTTAGCAGGCGGGCGCACTAGGCCACTATGCGACGCCTCCGTGCCCTGGACCGGGCCGCCGAGGCGGCTTCGGATGCACGGGCCAGCACAGGCTACCGGGATGTCGGCGATCGTCCCAAACCGGGGTCGGACTTAAGGGAGGATCCACCCACGACACGATGAGGTCCGCTTCAGGTTCGCAGGGCACAATGTGCCGACAGCTCCTGCGCGAACCGCGAGAGAGGACTCCATGAGCTACCCGAGCACGCGAGGTACCACCTCGCCACAGACCCGCGACGCGTTACGGCGCGCGCGCAAGTCAGGTTTCCGGCGCGCGCTCGGTCTCACAGCCCTCGGCACCGTCGTCCCGGGGGCCGGGCTCACCCAGACCCGCAGCCGCGTCGTCGGGTGGGTCCTGGTGGCGCTCTCGGTGGTGGCCCTGGCACTCGGCGGCATGTACGTCTGGCGTACCGGTCTGACCGCCACCGCTCTGTCCGTCGTCGCGCGACCCGGCCTGCTGCAGGCGATAGCCGTCGTCCTCGTCGTCGGCGGCATCCTCTGGTGCGGCTCCATCGTCCTGACAGCCGTTCAGGCGCGGCCCAACCGTCTCGACAGAGGCCGCAGCCGCGTCCTCGCGGGCTTCACGACGCTCATGGTGTTCCTCGTCGCGGGCTCCTCCTTCAAGGTCGCCGAGCTCGCCACCATCACCAAGGACACCGTCAAGGACGTCTTCCAGGCGGGCCCGGTCCAGCCCGGACAGGGCGCCAAGATCGTCTCGGGCGACGACCCCTGGGCCGAGACGCCTCGGGTCAACGTGCTGCTCCTGGGCTCCGACTCGGGGGTCGGGCGCACCGGCACGCGCACCGACTCCATGATCGTGGCGAGCATCGACACCAAGACGGGGCGGACCGTCCTCATCTCGCTCCCCCGCAACCTCGAGCGCGTCCCGCTGCCGGCGGACAGCCCGCTGCGCAACGTCTACCCGAGCGGCGCGTACGGCCGCCCGACGTGCCTGCACCAGGCCTCCAACGACGAGTGCATGCTCAACGCCATCTGGACCGAGGCCGACACCTACAAGGCGAACCACCCCACCGCGTACCCGGGACAGCCGAGCCCCGGCCGCTTCGAGACGCGAGAGGTCATCAGCGAGGTCCTCGGCCTCAAGATCGACCACACCGTCGTCGTCGACCTGCACGGGTTCGAGCAGCTCATCGACGCCATGGGCGGCATCACCATGAACGTGAAGCTCGGTCCGAGCGGTCGGCTGCCCATCGGCGGCTACCAGAGCCACGTCGACCCCTCGAAGGTGGTCGGCAACGAGGGCTGGTTCAAGGCCGGCGTCCAGCCCCTGAACGGGCACCTGGCGCTGTGGTACGCCCGGGCCCGGGCCACCGACAGCGACTACTACCGGATGCAGCGCCAGCGGTGCGTCATCCGCGCCGTGGTCAGCCAGGTCAACCCCGCGGCGATGCTCGGGAAGTACGCCCAGCTGGCCGCGATCGCCAAGGACAACATCTACACCGACATCCCGTCCGACAGCCTGATGGCCTTCGTCGACCTCATGGAGCGCGTGCAGAAGTCCACCATCACGAGCGTGCCGCTGACCCCCGAGAACGGGATCAACACGGGACGTCCCAACTACGACAAGATCCGCGCCCTGGTCAAGGCGGCCATCACGCCGCCGCCCGCACCGGCCCCCAAGCCCACGGGCACCAGCACGCCGGCACCCTCGACACCCACGCCCACGCCCAGCCCGACGCGTACGCCGTCCGCCCCCGCCACCACGGCAACCGCCACCGACGAGTGCGCCTGAGCTGACGTCGAAGCGGCGGCCGCCCGGTGGGGTGGCCGCCGCTCCGGCTTCTGCTCCCGGTTCGGTCGGCGCCTCCCCGACCTCAGGGCCCGGGAACGACCCGTCCCGACAACAACAGGACCCCCCGGCACGAGCCGGGGGGTCCTGTCACAAACGACTGAGGTTGGGTGTCGCTCGTTGCGTTGATCTCGAGTTGATCAGAGCGGGCGAACTGCGTCGGCCTGCGGGCCCTTGGGGCCCTGCGTGACCTCGAACTCGACTCGCTGCGCCTCGTCCAGCGAACGGTAGCCGTTCGACTGGATGGCCGAGTAGTGGACGAAAACGTCGGGGCCGCCGCCGTCCTGGGCGATGAAACCAAAGCCCTTCTCAGCGTTGAACCACTTGACGGTGCCCTGTGCCATACGGGTAACTCTTCCTTCTTTAGCGTGTGGAACGACGCACCTCGCGCATCCCAAGTCGCCGCTTTGACTCCACTCGACGGGCGAACCCACCGATGTCGATAACAAAATCCCGTCATCGTTGCGGATGACGGGCGCCTGCTCGACTGCGAGGAACTGCAACTGCAACCGCGACGAACCTAGCAGACTACCGACCGGTCGGCCCGATGGATCGCAAGCACAGTTTCGTCGTTCAGGATCCGTTCGCCCGATGGCCACGTGGCACACCCCGAACGGCGAGCCGAGGGGGGCGGTCGCCGCGGATCGTGGCGACCATGTCGAGGGCACGGCGGGTGGCTCGCACGTCGTGCGTCCGGAACACCGTGGCGCCCAGCCACGCGGCCACGGCGGTCGCGGCGAGCGATCCCTCGAGCCGTTCCTCGGCAGGCAGCGCGAGCGACTCACCGACGAAGTCCTTGCGCGAGATCGCTTGCAGCACAGGGTATCCGAGCGCGACCACGTCAGCCGTGTGGCGTAGGACCTCGAGCGAGTGGGCCGTCGTCTTGCCGAAGTCGAGAGTGGGATCGACGAGGACCCTCTCCTTCGGTATGCCGGCACGCTCGGCTGCGCGGGCACCGTGCCAGAGGGCCTCCACGACGTCGCGCACCACGTCGAGCGGGTCGTCGCCGTAGCTGACGTCGACCGGGTCGGTGCGCGGAGGCAGACCGCCGGTGTGCGAGATGACGTAGCCGGCGCTGATGGCCGACGCGACGTGGACGAGGTCGCGGTCGTGACCGGCCCAGGTGTCGTTGACGAGGTCGACCGCGCCACCCGCCTCGCGGGCCACCTCCGAGCGCCACGTGTCGAGACTGAGGACGACGTCGGGGTGCTCGCTCCGGGCCCACTGGAGAAAGGGCACGACCCGTCGGATCTCCTCGTCGGCGTCGACCACCTCGCCCTCCTGGCCGGCGCGGACCCCGCCGACGTCGACGAGGTCGGCGCCCTGCTCGACCGCGACCAGGAAGGCCGCCTTGGCCGACTCGAGGTCGGCGTGGCGATTGCCGCTGAAGAAGGAGTCGCGGGTGCGGTTGACGATGGCCATGACGGCAGGGGACGAGGCGTCGAACCTGCGGCCGCGCAGGACCAGGGGGCTCGCGGAGGGCAGGTCCACCGGGGCGATCCGAGCCAGGATTTCGGCGGTCTCCGGGGTCGGCTCGTGGCCTCCGCGTCTACTCACACCCTCGTATCTCACGCGGCCACTCAAAGGTCAACGGTGGTATGGGGCATGGTTGCCGAACTGTTACCATTGCCCTGCAGACGTCATCCGCGACCCGGCCACGCTCCCGGCGGGGTCGCGGATGGTCCGCCGGTCCTGACCGTCCCGCAATGACGGTCGACCACCGAGCACCGGTCGGCAGCGACCGAGGCTCTGGCACAAGGAAACTGAATACAGAGATGTCGTACATCGTGTCGTTCTTCGCGGCCATGAACCGTCCGTCCAGGTCACTGCCGGTCGGTCAGTACAACTCCAGCACGACGTATGAGGAGAGGCTCGGCCTCTTCTGAGCGCGTGCGACCGCTGGCGCCACGTCGGGCCGGCGCTCGAAAGCGAAAGGGACTCCGGATCTCCGGAGCCCCTTTTTTCATGCCCGCGGTTCCAGGCGGCCGGCCGGAAAGTGCGCCACGGCGCAGTCGCGGCCGGAATCCCACCGCCAGACCGGCGGAAAGCGCGCCACGGCGCATCGTCGCAGCGCGAGGACAAGCGGCGAGAACGGCAATGGCGGAGGGCGTGGGATTCGAACCCACGATGGGCTATGAACCCATAGCGGTTTTCAAGACCGCCGCACTCGGCCACTATGCGAGCCCTCCAGACCTCCGGCACGAGCCCGGGTGTCAGAGGACACGCTAGCGACAGGCACCCCGCTCGTCATATCTGCATCGGTCACCACCGCCACCGACGCCCTCACCACTCACCTCGGCGTCGTCTCGTCCAGCCGGTCGGTGACGGTGAGCCTGAGGTAGGCCTGCTCCCCCAGGACCTGGAGGGTCTTCGCGACGTCAGGCAGCGCCACCCGGCACGACTGGCCGTCCGCGTCCCGCTCGAAACTGAGCGCCGCCCGGCGTTCGGGTGGCAGTCCCTCCGTGATCGGGTCGCTGAGGTCGTTGGGGCCGCTGACCTCGCTGTTCCACGCGGCCCAGGCCGTCAGGCCACCGCCGTCCGGGTTCGGCCCCACGTCGACGATGAGGGTGTCGGCCCACTCCGGGACCTGCTCGAGGTGGTCCTTGAAGAGGAAGCCGCTCGTCGTGACGACGAGCTTGAAGACCTTCAGCGTGAGGACGTAGCGCAGCCGGCCACCGTGCGCCGCGGGGTGCGCCGCCTCCTTCCGCTCCGCCGCCAGCTCGGCCTCGTGCCCAGGGTCCATGAGGAAGGTGCTGGCCAGCGGCACCGGGGTGTCCGCGGTGTCGACGTGCCGCGCCAGCTCCTCGTTGAGCTGGATCGGGCACCAGTGCTCGGCCAGCTGCTCACTCAGCACGACGGGGAGCCCGCGGATCGTCAGGCGCATGTCGGCCTGCCACACGGGCCACCGGTCGGCCTCCGGCCGCCTGTCCATGTCGGAGGGGTATGCCGGCAGGCCGCGGAGCGCGACCGTCGCGCCCCAGCGGCCGAAGAGGAACCGGCGCAGGCTCTGGTAGCCCTCCTCCGAGTTGACCTCGCCGTAGCGACCGGAGTGCGACCGGTGGACGTAGGCGCGGTGGGCGCCGCGCACGTAGGCGCGCTCGATGGTGACCAGGCCATCGCTCTTGGGCCCGACCACCACCTGGGAGGGCCCGTAGTCCTTCGGGTCGGTGCCGATGAGGCAGAAGACCCGTGAGGGAGGCAGGACCCTAGGGTCCAGCGCCTGCGGGTCCCAGTCGTCCCGGGATCGCGGCCGGTCGCCGAACCGCTTCCCGGGCGTGAGGTAGCCGTACATCTTCGCGGGCGAGAAGATGTCGGCGCCGGCCGGGCCGAACGTCTCCTGGACCCAGTCGAGGGCGCCGATGTCGAAGGCGATCCCACCGTGCGGCGTGCCGTAGGTGAAGAGGCGGGCCACGATGTCCTTCGCGGGCAGCCGCCCCGGTCCGGCGCAGACCTTCTGGATCATGCTGCGGCAGACCAGGCCGCCCATCGAGTGCGCGACGAGGAAGACCTGCGGGGCGCCGGTCTTGGCGCGCACCAGCATCACCAGGTCGTAGAGGCCCGCAGCAGCCGCCTCGATGTCGAACCCGTCGGCCGTGACGCTCTGGTGGAGCCGACTCCAGAGCCGCGCCAGCACCCCCTCCTGGGGAGGTTCGGCGAACGTCGTGGCGGCCTGGTCGTAGAAGCGGTAGACCCACAGCGACTCCTGCGGCAGCGACCCGTCGTCGGCCGCCTCGAGGTAGTGCTGCTGGTCGCCGCGCACCAGCAGCCGGTAGTTCTCGTCGGTCATGAGCCGCAGCATCGGCCCCTCGAACTGGTAGTACGCCGGGTCCCCGTCGCCGTCCACGCGGATGTGGGTGGCGCCCTCGTTGAACCCGTAGAAGGGGTCGTCGACCTGGGCATCGATCCCGGAGGTCGAGCCGGCATAGCCGCGGACGTAGACGACCGGCAGTCGGTCCATGACTCACCTCCGAGCAGACCGGGGTTGGCGGATCGCTCCGGACCGGCGCCTCGAAGGCACGTCGACCGGTGAGGGGAACGGTCGCTCTCCGCTCATTGTGGGCGCGCCGCAGGGTGCTGTCCCCGGATCGGCCGGTCTGTCCCACCGGCGCACGGGTCGGCCCGGACGGCGAAGGGCCCCGGCCGGATCGCGGTCGGGGCCCTTCTTCAGGGAGCGCTCAGATGTACATCGCGGGGTCGAGCCACTGGTTGGTCGCGTCGCGCTTCGGGAAGCGCACGACGGCCGGTATGCCGGTCGCCACGGCTCCCGACGGAACGTCTTTGACGACAACGGAGTTCGCGCCGATCTGCACGTCGTCACCGACCTGGATCGCACCGAGCACGCGGGCGCCGGCGCCGATGGTGACGCGGTTGCCGACGGTGGGGTGGCGCATGACGTGCTGGAGCGACCGACCGCCGAGCGTGACCCCGTGGTAGAGCATGACGTCGTCGCCGACCTCCGCCGTCTCACCGATGACCACGCCCATGCCGTGGTCGATGAAGAAGCGGCGCCCGATCCGGGCCGCGGGGTGGATCTCCACCCCGGTCACCGACCGGGCGACCGTGGCGAGCACGCGCGCCGGGAGCCGGCCGCCAGGCCGCTTCCACAGCTCGTGCAGCCCGCGGTGCGCCCAGATGGCGTGCAGCCCGGGCGAGGTCAGCACGACCTCGAGCCGGGAGCTCGCCGCCGGGTCGCGCGCGATCGCGCCGTCGACGTCCTCGAGCGCGCGGTCGGCCAGCTTGCGCACGAGGCCGAGCGGGCCGGCATACGTGCGCTCGGGGCCTTCGGAACGCTCCGCCTCGTGCACGGCCCCGGCGCCGCCGTCGCCGCGCACGAGGGTCAGCGGCTTCTCCGCCGGGCGGCGTTCGCGCTCGAACTTCGGTGCGGTGCTCATCTCAGTCGACGAGGCCCTCGAAGAGGATGGTGGACAGGTAGCGCTCGCCGAAGGAGGGGATGATCACGACGATCGTCTTGCCCTGGTTCTCCTCGCGCTGGGCGACCTGGACCGCGGCGGCGATCGCGGCGCCGGAGCTGATGCCGACGAGCAGCCCCTCCTCCGTGGCGGCGCGGCGCGCCCACTTCACGGACGTCTCGGCGTCGATGTCGATGACCTCGTCGTAGATCTCGGTGTCGAGGATCTCGGGGACGAAGTTGGCGCCAAGGCCCTGGATCTTGTGCGGACCGGGCTGCCCGCCGTTGAGGATCGGCGACTCGGCAGGCTCGACGGCGATGATCTTCACGTCGGGCTTGCGGGACTTGAGCACCTGGCCGACACCGGTGATGGTGCCGCCGGTGCCGATGCCGGCGACGACGATGTCGACCTCGCCGTCGGTGTCCTTCCAGATCTCCTCGGCGGTGGTCTTGCGGTGGATCTCGGGGTTGGCGGCGTTGGCGAACTGGCGGGCCAGCACGCCGCCCCGCTCCGCGGCGATCTCCTCGGCCTTGGCGACGGCGCCCTTCATGCCGGTGGACGGGTCGGTGAGGACGAGCTCGGCGCCGAAGGCGCGCAGCAGCGCGCGGCGCTCCTTGCTCATCGACTCGGGCATCGTCAGCACGACGTCGTAGCCACGGGCCGCGCCGACCATGGCCAGGGCGATGCCGGTGTTGCCGGAGGTCGCCTCGACGATGGTGCCGCCCGGCTTCAGCTCGCCACTGGCCTCCGCGGCGTCGACGATCGCGACACCGATGCGGTCCTTGACGGAGTTGGCGGGGTTGTAGAACTCGAGCTTGGCCGCAACGGTCGCCTGCGCCCCGTCGGTCACCTTGTTGAGGCGCACGAGCGGCGTGTTGCCGACCAGCTTGGTCACGTCGTCGTAAATCGGCATTGCGGATGCCCTTTCGGCTTGGGTTCGGCGAACCGTCGATGGACTCGGTCGCCTACGACAACCGGAGCCTGCTTATGCATATTCCAACACGCTGTTATCGGTTGCCAACCATGCGCCCGCCATGCGGTCGCGCCGACGCGTTCGCCGCATACCCGGCAGAGGGCGTATGCCGTCCGGCCGGGGACGAAGGGGACGAGCGTCACGGCGCGACGGCCGTCACATTCGCCGGGCGCTTGTTAACCCGTCAGTAGACTCGCCGCCATGAGTGCCCTCCAGATCGTCGCCGTCGTCGTCTGCCTCGGCGTCACCGCCGTCGCCGTCGCCCTGTTCGTCAAGGCGGTGAACCACTTCCTCGCGACCTTCCGGCTGGGACAGCCCGAGGACCGTGGCGACGACAAGGGCGCCCGCACCCGCACCCTGGTGCGCGAGTTCCTCGGCCACACCCGCATGTCGCGGCTGCCGGTCGTGGCGGTCGCCCACTGGTTCACGATGATCAGCTTCGGGATCCTCTTCTTCACGCTGGTCAACGCCTTCGGCCAGCTCTTCGAGCCCGACTTCGTGCTGCCGCTCATCGGCCACTTCTTCCTCTACGAGTGGGTCACCGACTTCTTCGCCTTCGCGGGCTTCATCTCGATCCTCGCCCTGATGGTGATCCGGCAGAAGAACCACCCGCGCTCGGCCCCCGGCGAGGACGGCCGCCGCAGCCGGTTCTTCGGATCCACCTGGTGGCAGGCCTACTACGTCGAGCTGACGATCCTCGGCGTCACCCTGTGCATCGGCCTGCTCCGCGCCCTGGAGTGGACCCTCGCCCGCAAGACCGGCACCGGCATGGACACGGCGCTGCACTTCCCGCTGACCGGCTGGATCGGCAACTTCTTCACGGGCCTGTCGGTCGGCGCCATCGAGAACCTCATCGTCGTCATCGCGGCGGTCAAGATCCTCATCAGCTTCGCGTGGATGATCACCATCGCCCTGCAGCCGACCATGGGCGTCGCCTGGCACCGCTTCCTCGCCTTCTTCAACATCTTCTTCAAGCGCCACGCCGACGGCCGCACGAGCCTCGGCGAGCTGCAGCCAATCAAGGTCGACGGCAAGCCGCTGGACTTCGAGAACGTCGACGAGCTCGACGAGGACGCCGCACTCGGCGTCGGCAAGGTCGAGGACTTCACGTGGAAGGGGCTGCTCGACTTCACCACCTGCACCGAGTGCGGCCGCTGCCAGAGCCAGTGCCCGGCATGGAACACCGACAAGCCCCTGTCCCCCAAGCTCCTCGTCATGACGCTGCGCGACCACGCGCACGCCAAGGCGCCGTGGCTGCTCGCCTCGGAGGAGGTCCGCGCCAAGGGCATCGAGGCGGCCGACGGCGACGTCAGCGACGAGACGAAGGCCGCCGTCGCGACCGAGCAGCTCGTCGGCGAGACCGGCTACGACATCCGCCACCCGCTGCAGGCCTACAACCCGCACGGGCCCGACGCTGTGATCGACGAGGACGTCCTGTGGTCGTGCACGACCTGCGGCGCCTGCGTCGAGCAGTGCCCGGTCGACATCGAGCACGTCGACGCGATCGTCGACATGCGCCGCTACAAGAACCTCATCGAGTCCGCCTTCCCGGCCGAGCTCAACGGCCTGTTCAAGAACCTCGAGAAGAACTCGAACCCGTGGGGCCTCGCGCCGCGGCTGCGGATGGACTGGGCCAAGGACCTGCCCTTCGAGGTCAAGCAGGTCGGCCAGGACGTCGAGGACCTGGACGAGGTCGACTACCTCTTCTGGGTCGGCTGCGCCGGCGCCTACGAGGACCGCGCCAAGAAGACGACCCGCGCGGTCGCCGAGCTGCTGCACACCGCCGGCGTCAGCTTCGCCGTCCTCGGCGACGGAGAGGCCTGCACCGGCGACTCGGCCCGCCGCGCCGGCAACGAGTTCCTCTTCCAGATGCTCGCGCAGCAGAACGTCGAGACCCTCAACGAGGTCGGCGCGACGAAGATCGTCGTCACCTGCGCGCACTGCTTCAACACGATCAAGAACGAGTACCCGCAGCTCGGCGGGCAGTACGAGGTGCTGCACCACACGCAGCTGCTCAACCGCCTCGTCCGCGAGAAGCGCCTGACGCCCGTCGCCCGCCCGGGCGAGAGCGCCCAGACCGGCGCGGCCTCCACCGGGGCCAAGGTGACCTACCACGACCCCTGCTACCTCGGCCGCCACAACCAGGTCTACGCCCCGCCGCGCGAGCTCCTGCAGATCCTGCCCGGCGTCGAGTACGCCGAGATGGAGCGGTCGAAGGAGAAGTCCTTCTGCTGCGGCGCCGGCGGTGCGCGCATGTGGATGGAGGAGAAGCTCGGCACGCGGATCAACACCAACCGCACCGAGGAGGCCCTCGCCACGGGCGCCGACCGCATCGCCATCGGCTGCCCGTTCTGCAAGGTGATGCTCTCCGACGGCCTCAACGCCGCCATCCAGGACGGCAAGGCCACCGACGAGGTCGAGGTCGTCGACGTCGCCCAGATGCTGCTCGCCGCCGTGCGCCGCAGCGACGGCGGTGGCGGGACGGCCGAGGCCGAGCAGCCCGAGCCCCAGCCCGACCCGGAGCCCGCGCCCGTCTCCTGAGCGCGTCGCTCCGACGCAGCCCACGGCATACCCAACCGCGACGTATGCCGTGGGCTCTGCTCTGTGCCGGGGCGTCCGCCACGTGCGGGGTGGGCTGGAGGGCTACCGGCGAACCAATCCGTGGGAACGCTCTCACAAACCCTTGACCGGGGCCTCCGCAGCCACCAAGGTCACCCCATGACTCAACGAAGAGAACGTGACAATCCGCCCGGTCGAGTGCTCCGCCGGCTCGCCCTCGTGGCCCTCTCGGCCACCCTCGCCGCCGTTCCCGGCGTCGCGCTCACCGGACCCGGCGCCGCTGCGGCGCCGGCGGCCCAGACGGCAGCCACCGGCCCCGCGGCCACCGACGCGACCGCACCCGACCTCGGGCCCAACGTGCTCGTCTTCGACCCCTCGATGCCGCAGGCGGAGATCCAGGCGAAGGTCGACGCCGTCGCGGCCCGGCAGGTGGGCAACGAGATGGGCAGCGCCCGCTACGCGCTCCTCTTCGCGCCCGGCACCTACGGCAGCGCCGAGCACCCCCTCAACTTCCAGGTCGGCTACTACACCGAGGTGGCGGGCCTGGGGCAGAACCCCGGTGACGTCGTCCTCAACGGCTCGGCCTACGTGCGCAACCAGTGCAGCTCCTCCGGGTGCATCGCCCTCAACAACTTCTGGCGCTCGATGTCCAACCTCACGGTCAACGTGACGACCCCCGGCTTCGGCTGCTACAGCGGCCAGTTCTGGGCCGTCTCCCAGGCCGCCCCGCTGCGCCGGGTCCACGTCAAGGGCCAGACGACGCTGATGGACTACTGCACCGGCCCCTCCTTCGCCAGCGGCGGGTTCATCGCCGACTCCCACTTCGACGGAACCGTCATCAACGGGTCGCAGCAGCAGTTCTTCACCCGCAACAGCACGGTGGGCAGCTGGACCAACGGCGTCTGGAACCAGGTCTTCTCGGGCGTCGAGGGCGCTCCGGCCGAGTGCTTCCCCGCGGGCGCGTGCGGCGGCCCCTACACGACCGTCGACAAGACGTCGGTGAGCCGGGAGAAGCCCTACCTCTACCGCGACGACTCCGGCGCCTACCGCGTCTTCGTGCCCTCCGCGGCGACCGGAAGCAGGGGCGTGAGCTGGGCGTCCGGTCCCACGCCGGGCCGCTCGATCCCGCTCACCGACTTCTTCGTCGCCAGGCCCTCGGACTCGGCGCAGACGGTCAACCGAGAGCTCGCCCGCGGCCGGCACCTGCTGCTGACCCCGGGCGTCTACGACCTCGACCGGACGATCGAGGTCAAGCGTGCCGGCACCGTCGTGCTCGGCCTCGGTCTGGCGAGCCTCACCCCCACCACGGGGCAGGTCGCGATGAGCGTCGCCGACGTGCCCGGCGTCGACATCGCCGGCCTGACCTTCGACGCAGGATCCGTCAGCTCGCCGGTGCTGCTGCAGGTGGGTACGCGGCACGCGTCCGCCGGTCAGGGCCCGCAGCGCGCCGGCTGGAGCGACCCGGCAGACCCGACCGGGCTGCAGGACGTGTTCTTCCGCATCGGCGGACCGCACGTCGGCAAGGCCGCGGTGAGCCTCGAGGTCAACAGCGACCACGTCGTGCTCGACGACATCTGGGCCTGGCGGGCCGACCACGGCAACGGCGTCGGCTGGAACCTCAACACCGCCGACACCGGAGTCGTCGTCAACGGCGACCACGTCACGGCCACAGGGCTCTTCGTCGAGCACTACCAGAAGAGCGAGGTCATCTGGAACGGCGAGGACGGCGCAGTGACCTTCTTCCAGAACGAGCTGCCCTACGACCCGCCGAGCCAGGCCGCCTGGATGTCCGCCCCCGACCACGAGGGCTATCCGGCGCTGCTCGTCTCCCCCGGAGTCAAGCGCTTCGCCGGGTCCGGCATGGGCTCGTACAGCTTCTTCAACCAGGGTGTCGACGTCTTCGCGGCCAACGCGTTCGAGGTTCCCCGGACGCCGGGAGTGCGGCTGCACGACCTGCTGACGATCTTCCTCGACCCGTCCACCGGCAAGGGCGGCATCCGCCACGTCGTCAACGGCGTCGGCGGCTCCTCGACGGCCGCCAACCCGGACGTGCCGGTGACGGTCGTCGACTACCCGTGAGCGGGCGCAGCGACCCGACCCGACGGCATACGTGGTCGTGGAGGTTCGCACCCCGCGGGCGGGGTGCGAACCTCCACGCAAGCCGGCCGTGCGCCGCGGCCTACAGGATGCCGCGCGCGTGGAACGCGGCCGTGACCGCCTTGGCCGCAGAGGAGCCGTAGAGCCGCTGCGCTGCAGCGACGGTGTCGAGCGCCGCGGCACGGAACGTCGTGTCGGGCGCGAAGTCGAACTGCGCCTCGACGATCAGCGTGGACGCCTTCGTGTCGCCCAGGGCACCACGGATGTCCCACAGGGCGCGCGACCAGATCTCGCCGTCGGCGTGCACCTCACCGACGACGTCCGCGGGATAGGTCTTCGTGCGGTCGAGCCGCCGCAGGCAGTGCGGGACGTCGGTCGTGTAGGAGGTGGAGTCCCAGTCGGCCACGCACGCCTCGGGAGTCCTCGTGGGCGTGCCCGCCCGCCAGCTCGTGACGACGACGGCGAGGTAGTCGCCGAACGCCTCACCGATCGCCCCGGACTCGAGCGTCGTCCCGAAGCCCGGGACCTGCCCGTCCTGCACCGAGTGGCCGTACTCGTGGACGACCACCTCGGCGTCCTCGGCGTCGTCGACGCCGCCCTTGCCGACGGTGATGTTCGCCTTGTCGTCCCGGAAGAACGAGTTGTCCCCGCCGTACTGGTCGACCCGCAGCTCGATCTGGCGCTGGTTGACCGGACGTAGGGCACCACCGAAGCCGAGGTGCTGGAGGTACTCCTGCGCCGTCGTCACCCAGAAGTAGCCCATGACCTGCTCGAACTGGTCGACGTCACGGTGCCAGGCCGGGAATGCGCCGCCCACCAGCTGTGCTGCGGCTCCGGTCGAGCTCTTGACCCGCACGTACTGCCCGGTGAGCGTGCCCGAGCCGTCGAGGTGGTCCAGCGTGAAGCGGTGGTACGCGGGCGCGAGGGCCGCGTAGTCGGCGTCCTTGGCGTCGGTGAGCGACTCGTTCCCGAGCTCCTGGACGGGGTTGGGCAGGAAGACCGTGCCCGCTGCCGTGTGGTCCCAGGGGCTCGAGGAGCCGGCCGCCGGCGCGGCCGTGGCCGTGGCCGTGGCCGTGGCCGCGATGGTGAGGGTGGCCGCGACGGCGACGGTCGCGGCGAGGTTGCGAGATGACATGCGGACACTCTCCACCCCTCGACCGTCCGCATGGCGGGGTAGGCGGTGACGAATTTCCGGACCTGTCGGCGTCCCACCCCCACACCTGATGCCCCACCGGCCGGACTGCGGATGAGGGCACGGGACGCCCGCACTGCATGAGCCGGGAGGCGGCGGGTATACGACCGCTGCAACGTGTGCCAAAAGGGTGGTCAACTCGCCGATCGAGGCGCACCATGAAGAGATCCGTCCGCAGGATCCGTGAGGAAGAGCCCGAGGAGCGACGATGTCACGACGAGCCCCCTTCGTTCCCGACGGCGTGCCGGTGCTGTCACGCGGCCGCCACCGCAGCCCCCGCAAGGGTGCGTGCTTCATGGAGATGGCCTCGTTCCTCGCCGGCGAGCGCTGGAGCGACCACCCGACCTGCACCCATCCGGTGCTGGCCACCCTGGCCCGCTGCGTCAACGACATGCTCGACGACGCCCACCGCCAGCGCCTCGTGACGATGATCCCCGAGGTCGTCGGCCTCAACCCGGACGACCCGCGCGCGACGACGGCCCTGCTGCTGACCGCCGCGCGAGCCGCCCTGCCGGTCGCCGCACAGGAGCGGCAGAACCTCATGGCCCTGGCCATCCTCAACGCCGAGCGCGTGCTCGCCGAGCAGGACGGCCGCTCCCCCGGCCACCTCTCCGCCGCCTCTCGCGCGGCCCTGACGAGCTCGCCCGCGGCGGAGCGCTGGGCCCGGGTCCACCTGGCCCGCATGGGCTTCAACCCCGCGGCGGTTCGCCCGTCCAACGCAGCCAAGGTGGCGGCCCTGGCGGTGGACGGCATCGCCCGGGCCTGCATCGACGACCCGGAGGAGCGCCTGGTCAAGCTCCTGCGCGACGGCATCGACGTCATGGCGGCCTTCTCGCCACTGGTCCCCGACCCGGTCGTGGTGTCGTGGCCGGTGCGCGACCCCGCGGTTCGCGAGACGACGCCCACGCGCAAGGCCCGCAGCTACGCCGGCTGAGCCCGACGGCATACGCACGCTCCTCTGCCGGACCCCGGGTATGCCGGTGGCCACGTCCCCGACGGGACGTGGCCACCTGCTGTGTGCGCCGTGACGGCCTCGGCCGTCAGCGGGTCTCGCGGAAGTCGACGTGCTCCCGGGCGACCGGGTCGAACTTGCGCAGCACCAGCCGGTCGGGGTTGGTGCGCCGGTTCTTGCGCGTCACGTAGCTGTAGCCCGTGCCCGCCGTCGAGCGCAGGGTGACGACGGGACGCAGCTCGGTGTTCTTGGCCATGAGGGCTCCTCGGGTCTCGTGGTCGCGGATTCTCGCGACTGACATGAGAACCATTCTCGGAAGTGTTACATTCCCTCCATAGCCGAGTCAGCCCGGCTGGTGCCCTCCGCTCGACGGAAGCGGGACCCACGACGACGCGGTCGGCGCACGGCAGAGGCCCCCGCATCCGACGCGGGGGCCTCTGCACGTGACGGTTGCCGCCGACCGCTACGAGGCGGTGCGACGAGCGCGGGTCAGGAGACGCCGGCGCTGGCGAGCCACGCCTTGGCGACCTCGCTCGCGTCCTTCTTGTCGACGACGACCTGCTTGACCATGTCGGCGAGGGACTTCGTGTCGAGTTTCGCCGACACGGCGTTGAGGACCGACTTGAGGCTGTCGGCCTTGTCCGAGCGGACGAGCGGCACGACGTTGTCGGACCCGAAGAGGCTCTTGGGGTCCTCGAGGACGACGAAGCCGTTGGCCGCGATGGACGGGTCGGTGCTGAAGATGTTGGCGGCCTTGACCTGGCCGTTCTTCAGCGCCTCGACCGTCGCCTGGCTCTGCAGCGGGCGGAAGTCCTTGGGCGTGATGTTGTAGACCGACTTGAGGCCGACGAGGCCCTGCTGGCGGGTCTTGAACTCCGGCGGGGCGCCGATGGTGAGGTCGGCCTGGTGCGCGGCCAGGTCGGGGATGGCCTTCAGCGACCACTGGCCCGCGGTGTCCTTGGTGACGACGAGGGAGTTCTTGTCCTCGGCGGCCGACTTGTCGAGGACGGTCAGGCCCTGCGGCAGCTTCTTCTGCAGCTCGGCGTAGACCTCGTCGGGCTTCGTGACGCTGGCGCTCTTGTCGTAGAAGTTGAGCAGCGAGCCGGTGTACTCGGGCAGCACGTCGACCTCGCCGCCGGTGATGGCCTTGAGGTAGGTCTCACGGCTGCCGATGTTGAACTGCCGGGCGACCTTCATGCCCTTGGCCTCGAGTGCCTGCGCGTAGATCTCGCCGAGCAGGGCCGCCTCGGGGAAGTCGGCGGAGCCGACCTTGACCGAGCCTGCGGCGGCCGTCGAGCCGCCGCCGGTGGAGCCACCGGCGGCCGGCGACGAGGTGTCGAGCGGGTTGCCGCCGCCACCGCAGGCGGCCAGCGGCACGACGGCGGCGAGCAGGAGGCCCGCGGCGAAGAAGCGCGTGCGTGTCATGTTCGGTCCCTTTCGGATGGGGTCCCCGTGGCGGCGGTCGCCTCCGCGGGTCCGGTGCTGTCGGAGACCCAGAGCGCGGCCTGCCGCGGGTCGGGGTCCAGGCGGTTGGCGCCGGTGGAGTCGGGATGGGTGATGGGATCGGAGGTGGCGCGTGAACGAGCAACACGTGGGGCACGTCCGGAGATTCCCGGCGAGACGGCATACCTCTCCACGAGGGCGAGGATGCCGTCGGCCGCGAGCGCCAGGAGCGCCACGAGGATCGAGCCGCAGACCATCTGGGTGTAGTCCTGCGAGGCGAGCCCGTCGATGAGGTAGCGGCCCAGGCCGCCGAGGCTGACCGAGGCCGCGATGGTGGCGGTGGCGACGACCTGCAGGGTGGCGCTGCGCAGGCCGCTGAGGAAGAGCGGCAGCGCACACGGCGCCTCCACCCGGGCGAAGACCTGCCACCCGGTCATGCCCATGCCGCGAGCCGCGTCACGGGCGGCGGGCTCGACGCTGTCGATGCCGGCATACGTTCCCGACAGCAGCGGCGGGATGGCGAGCAGCACCAGCACAGCGATGCTCGGGATGACGAACGCGAGGTCGCTCTGGATGAGCGGGCCCACGAACATCGACACCGCGAAGAGCAGTCCCAGGCTCGGCACGGCACGTGCGGCGTTGGCCCCGGTGACGAGCCAGCGCATCCGGCCGGTGTGCCCGACGAAGGCTCCCAGCGGGATGGCGACGACGAGGGCGAAGAGCAGGGTGATCACGGTGTAGACGAGGTGCTGCAGCACCCGGTTGGGCACCCCGTCGGTGCCCTGCCAGTTGGCCGGGTCGGTGAACCAGGCGACGACGTCGCTGAAGATCATGCCGGCACCGCCCTCGTCCACGGGGTCAGTACTCGTGACACCACTTGGATGACGACGTCGAAGGCGAGCGCGAGCAAGAGGCAGGCGACGATGCCGACCCACACCTCGGTCGGGAACGAACGGGCGTAGCCGTCGGTGAGGAAGTAGCCGAGCTGCGAGATGCCGATGAGCGAGGCGACACTGACGATGCTGACGTTGCTGACGGCCGCGACACGTAGTCCCGCGGCGATGACGGGGACGGCGAGCGGCAGGTCGACGGCACGGAAGCGGGCGAAGGAGCCGTAGCCCATGGCGATGGCCGCCTGCCGCGTGGACGGGTCGACGGACGAGAGCCCGTCGGCGACCGTGCGGGTGAGCAGGGCCACCGTGTAGACCGACATCGCGACGATGACGTTGACCGGGTCGAGGATCTTGGTGCCGAGCAGCGGCGGCAGCAGGATGAAGAGCGCGAGCGAGGGGATCGTGTAGAGCAGCCCGGTGGTCGTCAGGACGACCGCCCGCAGCCGGGGGCGCCGCACCGCGAACCAGCCGAGCGGCAGGGCGACGACGAGGCCGATGACGAGCGGGAGCCCGGCGAGCCACGCGTGCTGGACCGCCCGCGTGGCGATCTGGTCGAGGTGGTCGAGGGCCCAGGTCACCGGGCGGTCGCCCCCTCCGGCGCGCCCGCGTCGCGGCGGGCCTCGATGGCGGGGACGACCTCCGCGGCCCGGATGGTCCCCACGAGCCGGCCGTCGTCGTCGGCCACGACGCCGCGACCGCTGGGTGACGACAGGGCGGCGTCGAGCAGGGCGCGCAGCGAACCGGAGGTCGAGGCGACAGTGCCGCCGCGGTGGAGCAGCGTGCGCGTCACCTCGGACTCGACCGCCGCCGCGCGGACCCAGCCGACGGGCTCGCCGGCGTCCCCCACGCACAGGACCCACGGCGTACCGACGGCCCGCACCTCGGCCGCGCTCGCGCCCAGCCGCACCGTCGGCTCCTCCGTGAGCGACAGCTCGGGGGCCGCCGCGAACGACAGGGCGCGGTAGCCGCGGTCTCGTCCGACGAAGCCGGCGACGAAGTCGTCGACGGGGTCGGCGAGGAGCTTGGCCGGCGAGTCCAGCTGTGCCAGAACGCCGCCGACGCGCAGCACCGCCACCTGGTCGCCGAGCTTGACCGCCTCGTCGATGTCGTGGGTGACGAAGAGGATCGTCTTGCCCAGCTCGGACTGCAGGCGCAGGAACTCGTTCTGGAGCTGCTCGCGCACGACCGGGTCGACCGCGGAGAAGGGCTCGTCCATGAGCATCACCGGCGGGTCGGCCGCGAGCGCCCGGGCCACGCCGACCCGCTGCTGCTGGCCACCCGAGAGCTGTGCGGGGTAGCGCCCGGCCATGGCCGGGTCGAGACCGACGCGCTCGATGAGCTCCATGGCGCGCGCGCGGGCCGCCTTCTTGTCGGTGCCGAGCAGCCGCGGCACGGTCGTGACGTTGTCGAGGACGGTGCGGTGCGGGAAGAGACCGGCGGCCTGGATCACGTAGCCGATGCCCCGACGCAGCTCGGCGACGTCGAGGGAGGCGGTGTCGCGGCCGTCGATCGAGATGGTGCCGGACGTCGGGGTGATCATCCGGTTGACCATGCGCAGGGTCGTCGTCTTGCCGCAGCCGGACGGCCCGACGAGGACGGTGATCTTGCCGGTGGGAGCCTCGAGGCTGAGGTCGTCGACCGCCGCGGTCGCCCCGTCGCCCTCGGAGCCGGGGGCTCCCTCGTAGCGCTTGGTCACACGCTCGAAGCGGATCATGGTGCTCAAGGTACCCGCCAGCACCGATACGGCCTCGGTGCTCGTCCAACCTCGGCGCCGGCCGTGCGCTCCGTCAGATGTCGACCGTGGCTCCGCCGGAGTGCGCGACACGTGCGACGACGGCGCCTATCAGGCCCGAGCGCGGCTCCCCTGTCCCACCGAGCTCCGGGGCGAAGGTCGCCGCCACGACCTCGGTGACGAGTGCTGTCCACAGCCGGGACCGGACGAGCATCGCGTGGTCGGCACGGGCAACGCGCACCAGCGAGGCGTCGAGGCCCTCGGCCTGCATCCGCTCGACGGCCTCTCGGGTCCGGGCCAGGGAGCAGATGACGTCGCGGTCGCCGTGGATCAGGACCGTCCGCGTGCCGGCTCCCGGGTGCGGGTCGTCGGGCTCGACCCACGGGGCGAGCCCCACCACGAGCCGCACGTCCGGGTCGGCGCCGACGAAGAGGGCGACGCGGCCGCCCATCGAGTGGCCGACGAGCGCGATCGGGACTCCCGGGTATGCCGTCCGCACCTGGTCGAGCGCCCATCTCGCGTCCTCGACGGGCATCGCGTCCCCGTTCCAGCCGCGGACCCGGAAGCGGAGGCGGGCGACGGCCATCGGCCCGGGCACCCGCTTGAGCGCGCGGGCGAAGGGCACGAGCCGGGCGACGTTGTGCGACCAGGCGCGGTTGACCTCGAGACCCTCGACGGCACCGCCGTGCATGACGAGGGCGACGACGGTGGCACCCGCCGGCCGCGCGTCCCACGACAGGGTGGGCAGCGGCACTCCGGAATGATCGCCACCGACGCTCGCCGGCTCGCCGGCAGAGCCGCTCCCCGGCTCCACGGGCGTCGGGTCGGCGGGCCGGGTGGTCGCGGCGGGGTCGGCGCTCACACCCGGGTGCGGTGGAAGTTCGCGAAGGAGCGGCTCGCAGTGGGGCCGCGCTGACCCTGGTAGTGCGAGCCGTACGTGGCTGAGCCGTAAGGGTTCTCGGCCGGTGAGCTGAGGCGGAAGAAGCACAGCTGCCCGATCTTCATCCCGGGGTAGAGCATGATCGGCAGGGTCGCCACGTTGGACAGCTCGAGCGTCACGTGCCCGGAGAAGCCGGGGTCGACGAAGCCGGCGGTCGCGTGGGTCAGCAGGCCCAGGCGTCCGAGCGAGCTCTTGCCCTCGACACGCGCGGCCAGGTCGTCGGGCAGCGTCACGGTCTCGAGGGTGGAACCGAGGACGAACTCCCCCGGGTGGAGCACGAAGCTGTCCTCCTCCGGACCGACCTCGACCAGCCTGGTCAGGTCGGGCTGCTCCGCGGCGGGGTCGATGTAGGGGTACTTGTGGTTGTCGAAGAGCCGGAAGAACTTGTCGAGCCGGACGTCGACGCTCGAGGGCTGGACCATCTGCGGGTCCCACGGGTCGAGGACGACGCGCTCGGCAGCGATCTCGGCCCGGATGTCCTTGTCGGAGAGCAGCACGGGGACGAGGCTATAACGCGTTCGCGGGAAGCACCTCGGACGCTTGCCCTCCGAGCGGGGCGACGCCGCCCTATGGTCTGTGCATGGAGCCTGGGACGAACGGTTCGGGTGGTGCGGGGGCGGCCGGGATGGACTCGCTCCTCGACGACTTCCACCGTGTCGTGCGGGCGGTGCTGGAGCAGCTGCCCCGTGACACCGGAGGGCCGCGCCTCGTGGACGTGCTGGCCGCGCACCTCGGCCTCGAGCCGCACACGCTGGCGGTGGTCGCGGCGCAGGTGCCGCCGCACCGACTGGTCGACGCCGACATCGCCCTGGCCGAGGTGGCCGGGGACGACCCGGATCGATCGCTCGTCGGCATCGCCGGGGACGCCCGCCACCACATGTCGCTCGGTGACCTCGTGCAGGGGCCCGGCGGCATGTACGGCGTGGGCGTTCCGGTCGGACAGGTCGACTACGACCGCATGCCGACCGGTCCGGGCAAGGACGACCGCCGGCAGGTCGTGACCTCGGGCATCCGCCTCTTCCGGTTCGGGGGGCGACCCGTGGTGGTGCGCCAGCAGGGCATGAACCGCCAGTTCGGGCGCGAGTCGGGAAGCATCGAGGTGATGTCGGCCGAACGCGACCTCTCGGACGCGCTCATGGCGCGGGTCCAGGCGCTCATGGACGAGCGGAGCATCCTCCGCGGGCAGGTCGTGACGTTCGGCGGCGACCCCTACGGCCCGGGGATGGCCGGCGTCACCTTCGTCGAGCGTCCCGCGGTCGACGCCGGTGCGGTCGTGCTGCCCGACGGCCTGCTGGCGCGCGTGGCCGACCACGTCGTCGGCATGGGCGTCCAGCGCGAGCGCCTGCGGGCGCAGGGGCAGCACCTGAAGCGAGGCGTCCTCCTCTACGGTCCGCCCGGCACCGGCAAGACCCACACGGTCCGCCACCTGCTCTCGGCGACGCCGGGCGCGACGGCCGTGCTGCTGAGCGGCGGCTCCCTGCGGTTCATCCACGACGCGGCGAAGGTCGCCAGGGCGCACCAGCCCGCGATCGTCGTGCTCGAGGACTGCGACCTGGTCGCCGAGGACCGTTCCTTCTCGATGGGCGCCACGCCCCTGCTGTTCGAGGTCCTCGACGCCCTCGACGGGCTCGACGCCCACGCGGACGTCGCGTTCGTCCTCACCACGAACCGCGTCGAGGACCTCGAGGTGGCGCTGGCGCAGCGGCCGGGACGCGTCGACCTCGCCGCCGAGATCCCGCTCCCGGACCTGGAGGGACGGCTCTCGCTGCTCCGGCTCTACGGCGGTCACCTCTTCGGCGCGGAGGCCATGTCGGCCGCGGCGG
This sequence comes from Terrabacter lapilli, assembly GCF_039531305.1. NCBI lineage: Bacteria > Bacillati > Actinomycetota > Actinomycetes > Micrococcales > Intrasporangiaceae > Terrabacter > Terrabacter lapilli. The sequence continues at coordinate 120,878 of NZ_BAAAPU010000011.1, read as the reverse complement.
CCCGGACCGAGGGGACGACGGCGTCGTTCGCCAAGGAGCTCGTGCGCCGGGCGGTGCTCGCCGCCGCGCTCGCCGACGAGCCGCCGTCCGACGACCACCTGGGCCTGGCCCTCGACGAGCTGCTCTCCGACGCCCAGCGGCTCACGCGCAGCCTGCTCGGCGTGGAGGCCGACGGACGCGGCGGCCACGACGGTCGGGCGAGCGGTCCCCGCGGCTTCCCGCACCGGCCCGGTCGCGCCGTCGCGATGTTCGGCGACTCCCCCGGCGAGGGGCACCCCGGGCCGGTGTGACGCGTAAGCGCGCCGGCCGGCATACGGGCCCGGTCGCCGGCGCGGCTGCGACGACACCGTTGCGTTCCACTGTCGCGTCCCGCGCAACAGTGTCGGAGGCCGGCCGGAGTGGTGGCCGGGTCAGCCGGCGAAGGCGCGCACCTGCTGCCCGGGCACGGAGACGCGCACCCGGAAGAGCGCACCGGCCTGGGGCTCCGGGTCGTCGAGGTTCTCGCGCGAGGTCGTGACGTAGAGGTCGCGCAGGTCCTCGCCGCCGAAGGTGCACGCCGTGACGAGCCGCACCGGCAGCACGACCTCGGCGAGCACGTCACCCCAAGGGGAGTAGCAGCGGACCCGGCTCGCGCCGTTGAGGGCGACCCACACGTTGCCTGCGCTGTCGACGGTCAGCCCGTCGGGACTGCCGACGGCGTGACCGACGAAGGGACGCCGGTTCGCCAGCTCGCCGCCGACCACGTCGAAGACGTCGGTGCGGCCCGTGGGGGTGTCGTCGTAGTACGCCAGGCGGTGGTCCGGCGAGAGGTCGATGCCGTTGGAGATCGTCACGTCGGGCAGGACCACGGTGACCTCGCCGGCGGAGTCGACGCGGTAGAGCGTGGCGCTGCCCGGGACGCGGTCGTAGCCCATCGTCCCCGCCCAGAGGCGGCCCTCGCTGTCGACACCGCCCTCGTTCATCCGGACCGACGGGTCGTCCCAGAGGTCGAACCACGGCGTGGGTATGCCGTCCGGCTCGTCGGCGCGCGCCAGCCCGCGCTCGGTCGCGACCACCCAGCCGCCGTTGGTGCGCGGCCGCACGAACGCCGCGACGTCGCCGACGTGCATGCGGTCGACGGACCCGTCGGGGCGCAGGGACATCACGTCACCGGCGAGCATGTCGACCCAGCGCAGGCCGCCCCACGACGGCGACCACACCGGCCCCTCGCCGTGGTAGCAGAGGGCATCGGTGACCTGCTCGAGCTCTCCGGTGACGATGCCGGGCACCTGTCTCATCAGTCCCACCAGACCCCGACGTAGTGGTGGCCGTCCGGCACGGCCGGCGCGTCGACCAGCCACTCCGCACCGGCCGCCGGCCCGCCGCTCGGCTCGGTGTCGGCGGCGGCCGTGAGCGCGTCGACCTCCTCCGGCTGGAGCGTCGTGATGACGGCGACCCCACTGGCGTAGGGCCATTCGTCATCGGGGAACTCGGCGAACTCCAGCACGTCCAGCTCGACCCGCACGTCGTCGACCTCGGGGTGGTCACGCAGCTCGAAGAGGACCGTGCGCACCGTCTCGAGGGTCAGGTCGTCCGGCCGGTTGGGGGCGATGCACCACTCGCAGTCGTTGCCGTCGAAGAACTGCTCGAGGGTCACAGCCACCTGGGCCCTGGCTCCCCCGCGTTCGCGGACGTGGTCGATCAAGGCGGTCTGCTTGGCGAGATCCATGACGGTCGGAGGCCCCCGGGGTCGCGGTCATTGCACGGTCGCGGCGTCGGCTACACTGACGCCGCGTGCCGCCTTGCACGTACCCCTCATGGGGGTCCGGTCGGCGGCCCGGCGAGCGTAGCTCAATGGTAGAGCGCCAGCTTCCCAAGCTGGATACGCGGGTTCGATTCCCGTCGCTCGCTCACATCACACCTGGTGGAACACGAAGCCGCAGGCCCTCAGCAGGGTCTGCGGCTTCGTCGTTCGTGAGCGACGTGGGTGTGCGTCGTCAGCGGACGCGACCGGCGACCCAGGCGCTGGTCCAGAGCGTCGAGAGCTGGACCCGCTGGCCGGGACGCGGCGCGTGCCAGACCTTGCCGTAGCCGGCGTAGACGCCGACGTGGTAGGCCCACCCGTTCGACATGAAGAAGATCAGGTCACCGGGGAGGACGTAGGACTTGGAGATCGGGATGGTCGCGAGGCGCTGGGCGTTGGCGGTTCGCGGCAGGTAGCGGTGCAGCCGCGTGCTGTAGACGTAGTAGACGAGGCCGGAGCAGTCGAAGTACGTGGGCCCGGCAGAGCCCCAGCGGTACCACTTGCCGACCTGCGCGGCCGTCAGCCAGAGGCCCTGGAGGCGCACGGGAGCCGCGTAGACCGGCCTGGTGCCCAGCGTGACGGCGGATGCGGAGCCGGCTCCCGGCGGGGAGCCCTTGGAGCCGGTCGAGCCGGTCGAGCCGGTCGAGCTGGTCGGGCTCGTCGAGGCGGCGGTGCCGGACACAGGAGCGCCGCCCAGTCCGAGGAGCAGGGCGGCGGCGAGCAGGGGTGTCAGGGCGAGCGATCGGAGTCGTCGGGGACTGCGTTCAGGGCGTGCAGGGGTAGTGGCGGACATGGTCGGGTTCCTTCCCACGCCTTCGAGATGAGCTGTCGGGTTCGGGCGGAGGTAGCCCGGCCGCGCATGGCGGCTTCACCCCGAGGACCGGTCCTTGCCGGCCCGGAAGTGGGTCTCCCGATCCTGTCCACGTGATGCACGACTGCCCCGACGGCGGACAGGACTCGGCGTGCCGCGGGCCGGCCGGGGAGGACCCCGGCCGATGAGCACTTCGACGGTGGCAGAGCCGGCGCCCGATCCATAGATCGTCGTCAGATATCGGCAGATGTTGCCGGGACAAACAGTGCCCAACCCGGGCAGCCCTCGGCCGCTTGCGTCGCGAACGGCATACGCGTAGCCGACAGACGCACCGAAAAAGGGGTGGACCCGACCCCTCCGCAGCCCGCAGGATGGACGCCGCCGCGCGCAGGGCGCGGCGAGCTCGTCAGCGTGGTGGGCCCGGGAACGGGTCCGGAGAGGGTGGTGGCCGCCATGGCCCGCAGAGCGACAGGCAGCGCGACCCACCACCACCCCGGCTGACCGGCCATCCGGTCATGCCCTGAACCGATGAGGAGCACGACCGTGAAACCCCTGACAGAGCAAGAGATCCGCGCGTCCTTCGTGAACGCCAGCCGGCGTGAGGCGAAGCACGCGAGCCTGCCCGACCTCGAGCGGCTCGGTGACCGCTGGGAGACGCTCGACTACCTCGGCTGGACCGACCGGAGCAACGCACAACGTGCGTATGCCGTCGTGCCCGTCGACGACGAGCCCGTCGGCTTCCTCCTGCGGGCCTCCGAGCGGACTCGGAAGGCCAGCGCCATGTGCGCCTGGTGCGAGGACGTCGTGGCGACGAGCGACGTCGCCCTCTTCACGGCCCGGCGCGCCGGCGCGGCGGGTCGGGAGGGCAACAGCCTCGGCACGCTCGTGCACACCGACTTCAGCTGCTCCGCGCACGCCCGGCGGCTGCCGAGCAGCATGGAGGGCGGCCTCGACCCGGTGGCGCTCGTGGAGCGCCGGGTCGAGGAGCTGCGGGCCCGCTCGTCGGCCTTCGCCCGCCGGGTCCGCGACGGGTCGTAGGCGCTGGCCTGCGGGCGGGTCGGGTTTGGCGGGCGGCCCGGCTGTTGCTACGGTAGGCGACGCCTCGCAGGCGTAGTTCAGTAGCAGAACAGCCTTCTTCCAGAAGGAAGACGTACGTGCAATTCGTGCCGCCTGCTCCAGTCGAAGGGCCCGGTCACCGACCGGGCCCTTTCGCTTGCACGCGCTCGCCTGTGCCGTGTCTGAGACCCCTTGCGTTCGTTACTGGTGGGTAGCATCATGAAGGTAACCGGCCAGTAACTTCGCGCGCCCGCCGGCGACGGCGCGGACGCACGACGAGCGACAGAACGCGGAGGGTCCCCCGAATGGGCCACTACAAGAGCAACGTGCGCGACCTCGAGTTCAACCTCTTCGAGGTCTTCGACCGCCAGGAGGTCCTGGGGCAGGGCATCTACGCCGACGTCGACGTCGACGCCGCGAAGGACATCCTGCACGAGGTCTCGCGCCTCGCCGAGAACGAGCTGGCCGACAGCCTCCTCGACAGCGACCGCCACCCACCCGTCTACGACGCGGCCACCCAGACCGTGACGATGCCCGAGTCGTTCAAGCGCTCGTTCAAGGCCTACGTCGACGGCGACTGGGGCAACCTCGACGTGCCCGCCGAGCTCGGGGGCATGGTCGTCCCCGCGTCGCTGCGCTGGTCCGTCGCCGAGATGGTCTGCGGCGCCAACCCGGCCGTCCACATGTTCACGGCGAGTTACTCCTTCGCCAACCTGCTCTGGCACCTCGGCAACGACGACCAGAAGAAGCTGGCCAAGCACATCGTCGACAAGGCCTGGCACACGACGATGGTCCTCACCGAGCCCGACGCGGGCTCCGACGTCGGCGCCGGCCGCACCAAGGCCGTCCAGCAGCCCGACGGCACGTGGCACATCACCGGAGTCAAGCGCTTCATCACCTCCGCCGAGAGCGACCTGGTCGACAACGTCGTGCACTTCGTGCTCGCGCGACCTGAGGGCGCCGGCCCCGGCACGAAGGGCCTGTCCCTCTTCATCGTCCCGAAGTACCACGTCGACCTCGAGACCGGTGAGCTGGGCGCGCGCAACGGCGCCCACGTCACCAACGTGGAGCACAAGATGGGCCTCAAGGTCTCCACGACCTGCGAGGTCACCTTCGGGGAGCACGAGCCCGCGGTCGGCACCCTCCTGGGCGACGTCCACGACGGCATCGCGCAGATGTTCAAGGTCATCGAGAACGCGCGGATGTTCGTGGGCACCAAGGCGATTGCCACGCTGTCGACCGGCTACCTCAACGCCCTCGAGTACGCCAAGGAGCGTGTCCAGGGCGCCGACCTGACCCAGATGACCGACAAGTCGGCACCCCGCGTGACCATCACGCACCACCCCGACGTGCGCCGCTCGCTCATGCTGCAGAAGGCGTACGCCGAGGGACTGCGCGCGCTCGTCATCTACGCCGCCAGCCAGCAGGACGCCGTCAACCAGGCGCAGGCGGGCAACCCCGCGGCGCCGCTCGAGAAGGGCTCACCCGCAGAGCTGGCCAACCGGGTCAGCGACCTGCTGCTCCCCCTCGTCAAGGGCCTGGGCTCCGAGCGCGCCTGGGTGCTGCTCGGCACCGAGTCCCTCCAGACCTACGGCGGGTCGGGGTTCCTGCAGGACTACCCCGTCGAGCAGTACGTCCGCGACGCCAAGATCGACACCCTCTACGAGGGCACGACCGCGATCCAGGGCCTGGACTTCTTCTTCCGCAAGATCGTCCGCGACAAGGGCCAGGCGCTGCAGCTCGTCGCCGCCCAGATGCAGGAGTTCGCCAAGGACCTCGGCGGCTCGCTCGACCGGGAGCGAGAGCTTCTGGGCAAGGCGCTCGAGGACGTCCAGGGCATCGTCGGCCACATGATCGGCGACCTCATGAAGAGCGACCCGCGCGCGGGCGGCGACCCGGCCAACCTCTACAAGGTCGGCCAGAACACGACGCGCCTGCTCCTCGCGGCCGGTGACCTCGTCGTCGGCTGGCTGCTGCTGCGCCAGGCCGAGGTCGCCCAGAAGGCCCTCGACGCCGGCGCCGCCGGCAAGGACGCCGACTTCTACCGCGGCAAGGTCGCGGCGGCGTCGTTCTACGCCAAGAACGTCCTGCCGCGGCTGGCCGCCGAGCGCGCGATCGCCGAGGCCACCGACAACGACCTCATGGACGTGCCCGAGTCCGCCTTCTGACGCCACCTTCCGACACTGCGTCGAGCAGCGGGCTCCTGACGGATGCAACCGTCCGGGGCCCGCTGCCGTTCGACGCGTCGGTGGTCCTCGGTGGTGTCTGCGTCACTCGCCGCGACGTCGCAGCAGGGCGGCGACGTCCGGGTTGAGGACCCGGACGACCGGCAGGGCGGTCAGCACGACGAGGGCCAGGAGGAAACCGCCGCAGGCGATGGCCACGGTCCAGGCCGACGGAGCCGCCAGCGCGATGCCGGCCGCGGGGTCGACGAGGCTCGACGGTCCCCCCGCACGCACCAGCAGCCAGGCGAGCACCGTGCCGAGCCCCACCCCGATCGGCGCCGCGATGACGGCCAGGATCGACTGCTCGATGCCGACCATGGCGACCACGGTGCGCCGCGAGCGGCCCCACACCCGCAGGGTCACGAACTCGCCCAGTCGCGAGCGGACGCTCCAGCGGGCGACGGACGCGACGACGAAGAGCGCCACCACCGCGATCAGCAGCGCGATGAGTCCCAGGATGCCGGTGCTCTGCGAGGCCTCCATGGCCTGGGCGGCCGCCGAGGAGAGCGACTGCGCGACATAGGTCTCCGGCAGCTGTCCCGACCGCGTCGTGACCACGAGCTGGCTGGCCGCGTCCTGGTGCGGTAGCCCGCAGGTGGTCAGCATCGTCGCGCCGTTCACCAGTGGGTAGCTGCGGTCGATCACCCCGACCACGACTGGTTCCAGCGAGGCGGCCACGGCTTGGCCGCCCCCTTCCAGGCCGACCTTCACGGGAGCGTTGAGGCGAGCGCCGACCACGTCCCGGGTGACCACCGCTTCACAGGCGCCCGACCGGGGCTCGCGGCCTTCGACGATCGGAACGTCGAGCGCCGGCACGTAGGTGCGCAGCTGCACGACGTCCTCGCCGGCCGGCCCCTCCACCGTCTCAACCGGCGTCACGGACGTGACGCCGGGCACCTTTGCCAGCGCAGCGATCTCGGTGGGACCCATCGGCTCGGACGCCCCGGCCACGCCCTCGACGAGGAAGGTCGACCGCCAGGTCGGGTCGTCGTACTGGGCACGCAGGTTGCCCCGTACGTCGTGCAGGGGGATGAGGAGCGCGACCAGCGCCGCCATGAGGCTGGAGACGATGACGACGGTCGTCAGCGACGCCACGCGCCGTCCGACGACGTTCGCCCACGCGTTGCCCACGGTCTGCTCAGGCATCGGGGCCTCCGAGCCGGACGTGCTGGGTGGCCCAGCCGGCCCAGGCCGAGTCGTGACTCGAGACGACCACGGCGGCGCCTGCACGCGACGCCTCGAGAAAGGCCGCGATCACGGAGTCGCGCGCTGACTCGTCGAGACTCGACGTCGGCTCGTCGGCGACGATGACAGCGGCCCCCTTCGCCAGGGCGCCGGCCGTGACGACGCGCTGCCGCTCACCCCCCGACAGCGAACGAGGCTGCCGGCCCTCGACGTCGACGCCCCAGGAGCTCAGGCGCTCGGCGGCGGCCGGGTATCGGTCCTCCCCGGCCATCGTCGCCAGGTTGCGGCGGACCGACCAGTGCTCGACGAGCTGGGCGTCCTGCAGGACGAACCCCACGTGGTGTCGGCGGACCACGTCGGCGTCGCGCGCGCTCCCGACGGTCGAGCCGCCGATCGTCACCGTGCCACGGACCGCACGGGTCAGGGCGCCGATGACGTAGAGCAGCGAGGTCTTGCCCACGCCGGACGGACCACTGATCCAGACACGAGCCCCGGGATCCACGTCCAGGTCGATGGGTCGCCCCTGGGTGGCACCGTGCGCGGCGCTGACGCCGCGCAGGGAGACGGCAGCTGTTGCAGTCATCACGTTCCTTGTCTGGTGGTGAACTCGCGGTACAGGTCGAGGAGCAGGGACGTGCGGATGTCACACGTGCCTCGCGTTGATACCAGCCACCCTGCGCCTCCACAACCGGAGGGCATGTCCGGCGGCGTGCCGGGCGCACCGCCCGCGGCGAGCGCGGTGGCGGCCAGCAGGCGCACCGGGGAGTCGTCCGGGGCCCCCTTCCCCAACGCGGTGATCCGGTCGGTGTCGGCGGCGGTGAGCGCGACCGGCCGGCCGGTGACGATGCGTTGGGTGATCGCCCAGGACGCGAGCGTGGTCGGCGTGCGCCGGGCGCTGCTCTCGCTGAACGCGATTGCCACGAGTGGGAGGTCGCCGGCGTCCCGCGCAGCCAGCGCGATGAAGGGGTTGTAGGGACCTTCCGGGTCCTCCAGCCGGAGACGGCCGGCGCGGGCCGGTGTGTGGTCGGCCTGGAGCAACGCCAGCCCGGCACGCGCGAGCATCACCCGGTCCGGCGCGCCGCCCGTGTCCTCCCGCCGGATGGCCGTCGTCACCCGGCCGATGTCGAGGCCCGCCCGGTCCGCGCGAGCCAGGTGGAGCAGGGCCCAGGTCGTCAGGAGGGTGCCCTGCGCAGGCACCTCGTCGAAGTACACGCCCTGCACCTGACTCCTGCCGAGGGCGTCCTCGGCCTCTTTCCGAAGCCTCTCCACCGGTGCGCCCGAAGCGCTGGCCACCGCGGCAGACGCCCACAGCTCCCCGCTGTCGAGCGGGTCGTCGCCGCGCCCCGCGAGAACGGCCTCGAGCTGCTCGCCCTGGACCGCCTTCCCGCACACGACGGTCTCGAACAGGTCGACGACCGTCGAACGACCCGGCGGACAGGCCGGTGACCTGACGGCGGGAAAGGCCTGCTGGAAGGACCGCAGCTCCGGTGACCGGGTCACCCGGAGGAACGCCCCGACCGAGGCGATGGTCGAGGGGCAGGTCTGTGACGACGTCGCGGTCGCGCAGGACCTGCTGAGCTCCTCCACCGCCTGCCGGGCACCGCTGCCGTTGCGGCGGTACTCCGACCAGCGCACCTGCAGGCTCGAGCGCTCCACCGGGTCCGCCTCGTCGAGAAGCCCCTGCACCATCGACGTCGACGGCAGGTGCGTCGTCGGCACCCCCACGAGCTTGGCCGCCCAGAGCCGGTCGAGGGTCACCCCCAGCGACGGGCGGTGCTCGGTAGCGGCGGGGTCGGCGAGCAGGCCGTTCACCCCGACGTACTGCACCAGGGCGGAGGGCTTGCCGCCCCCGACGACCTGCAGTGTGCAGGCGGCGGAGGCGGCAAGCACCACAGGCACCAGCGATGCCCGGAAGGCTGCTCGCGAGAAGCCTCGGATCACCAAAGCCCGATCTTGGCGCACTTGGCGCTGACCGAGCCGTAGCCAGCGGGGCCGTCGCCGGTGAGACAGGCCTCCGTCGTGATGCCGACGGCCGTCCACGACGGGCGGGCCTCACCACTGAGCTCCACGAGGTTCGAGACGTACTTCGTCCAGCGGACCTGGCCGATGCTCGTCTGGTTCCCGGAGATGGTGGCGCTGGCCTGGTCCTTGGAGATCGTCACCGTCGCCGAGAGGCCGTTGGCGTAGATCTTCGTGGTGTTCGTGATCCTGTCCATGATGCGTCCCCCGTTGTTGCGCAGCTGCACCTTCGTGTACCAGCTGCACGACGTGAGGTAGGTGTTGCACTCGTAGGCCGACACGTACAGCTGGCCGTAGGGCACGTTCCAGTAGTTGTCGGCCGACGCAGCCTGCGCCGACCCGCCGGTGCCGACGAGCATCGCGGCGGCCGCAGCAGCCCCGCCCACGACCATTCCGAGCCGCTTGACTCTCACCATGTGAATCCCCTTGTCATTGGCGCCAATTCCCTGTTCGCGGGCGAGCAATCGCGATGACGTCAGCCGGCTGGCGACGCACGGCGAACGTATGAGGGACGGTTCGGCGGCATCAAGACATGCGCCTGACCGCCTCTGGTCATGTCCTCTTCCGGCCTCGGGCCGCCCGAGGCCCACCAGAGCTCGCTGCCCGTCCGTCAGAGGGACGCCACGGCTCGGGGCTGCAACCGCGCAAAGGGCCACCACAGGACCAGGTCGGGCCATGCCCACTGCAGGGTGGTCGAGGCCCGCTCGGCCGGTCGAGTGGCAGGCGAACGACGTGGCGTCATGGTCGGCGCGACGACGGGGGTGGAACGACGTGAAGAGGTCATCCTTGCTCCTGGTGAGGGGTTCGTGGACGGGTGGGCCCCCCGCCGGGTCGAGCGTGGTGCGTGTCCGGAGGCACCGCACGGACCGACTCGGGCACGAAGCGGACGTGGCCGCTTTCGGTCAGGTCCGCTGGACGTGATGGCCGGAATGTCTGACATGTCCGAGAACTGTCGCTAGCCTCTGCGGCATACGGACTCGTTCAGGGGAGGGATCCGGATGCTCGAGGTGTTTGGTGTCGCAGCGTCGACGGAACAGGTCTACCGGGCGATGCTCGACAGCCCCGATGCGGATGCGGAGCAGCTCGCTGGCCTGGTGGGCCTCGAGCCGGAGCATGTCGGCCGGGAGCTGGACCTGCTGGCCGGCCTCATGCTGGTCGAGATGCGGTCCGAGGGCCGGAAGCTCCTCGCCATCCCTCCGGAGCAGGCCCTCGAGGCCCTGCTTACGGCGGAGGAGGCGAGGCTGTCCGAACGTCGACGCAGCGTGCTGCAGGCTCGGGCGGACCTCGCGGAGCTGGTCGACGCGTTCGTCGCCAGTCGGACCCGGTGCGACTCCGGTGGTCTCGTCGAGGAGATCGACGACCCGGGCGTCGTCACGTCGAGGCTCTTCCAGCTCGCTCGGTCGGGGTCGCGCAGGGTCTCCTTCATGCTCCCCGGGGAGGCTGTCCCCTCCGCGGCGATCGGACCTTCCGCCAGGCTCGACGAGGAGCTGTTGAGCCGTGGCGTGACGCTGCGCGCCATCGTGTCGGAGACGTCCCTCGAGTCCCGGCACTGGTTCGAGCACCTCACGGAGCAGGCTGCTCGGGGAGTGCAGGTCCGATCCCACGTGGCGCCTCCCCAGCGTCTCGTCCTCGTGGAGGACACCCTGGCCATCGTGCCTCGGGCCGGGTCCTGTGGAGCACTGGTGTTGAAGGGCCCCGACCTCGTCGCTCCCGTCGCCGCGTTGTTCGACGCCGTGTGGCGCACGTCAGTACCCCTGCTCGCCCAGGAGGCCGGGGGCACGTCGGACGACATCACCGGCGCCCGCGTCAGGCAGGTGGTTGCGCTGCTGGCCCAGGGCCAGAAGGACGAGGCGATCGCACGCCGCCTGCAGGTCTCGGTGAGGACCGTCCGACGTCTCGTGTCAGCGTCGTTGGTGGCGCTCCACGCGGAGAGCCGCTTCGAGGCCGGCGTGACGGCCGTGCGCCGCGGCTGGGTCGACTGAGGTCGGACGCTGCTGACGGCCGAGCGTCGTCGCAGTGGGCCTTCACAGGCGCCGCTGGTAGGCGGCGCAGAGCTCGACCACGTGGAAGCCCAGCTCCTCGTTGATCGACACCATCCACGAGTTGGTGTCGGAGTTGCCCGTCACGACGCGGCGGCGCTCCGGATGGTCGCGCTGGAGTCGCCGCAGGTTCTCGACCTTGAGCGCCATCCCGAGCCGGTGTCCGCGGTGCTCCCGCTGAACGAGCGTCCCCCACTGCCAGGCGATTCCGGGCGCGCCCGACGGCAGCACGAGGTCGGTGTAGGCGGCCACGCGTCCACTGTCCTGCTGGACGGCGACGGTGGTCAGGCGTACGCGTGCCTGCGCCTTCGCGACGTCGAGGTGCTCGTGGTAGCGGGCGGGCGTCAGCGACTCCTCCTCGAACTCGATCTCGCCCGTCGGCGCGTCGACAGCCAGCTGGTTCATCACCTGGCACAGCGACTCGACCAGGTGGTCGGGCACACCGTCGACGTGGGTCTCGAGGCGGTAGGCATCCTCCCAGCGTGGACGGGCCTGCTCGGCGAGACGGGCGAGCAGGGACTCGTCCACGGGCAGCTCCAGGTGGCGCACGATCTCGGTGCTGCCCAGCGTGAAGCCGTGCCGTTCGGCGAAGCGCCGGTAGCCATGGCTCTCCGAGTCCGGCGGCACGTGGAACTCGACGAGCAGCGTGACGCGTCCCTCCTCGCGCGCTCGCTCGACGAGGCGGTCCACGAGGGCGCCACCCGCGCCACGCCGACGCCGGTCCGGTGCCACCTCGACGTCGGCCCACGTCATGGTGGTGTTGTCGGTCATCGGCAGCCAGAGGGTGGCCACGCCGACCAGGTCCAGCCCGTCGTACGCGCCCCACATCTCCATGGGCTCCGCCTCGTCGACGTGCCGCCACTCGACGAGCGTCTCCGCCAGAGAGGGCGGTTCGACCCACGGGCGCTCGTGCCCCTTGCTGGCGACGATGACGTCGTACGCGCGGGCGCACTCCTCGTCGTCGCGCACGTCGATGCGTCTGACCTCCATGTCTCGACGGTAGGCGCGGTCCCGCCTGCGATGCCATCGAGTTTCAGCCGGGTCCAGGGCCGGGCGGACGCCCCACCGCGCCCTGGTGCAGTTGCTGCCGCGCACGGGACCGGACTGTGCCTGCAACCGCGCCCTGGCGCAGTTCCCGGTGGGACCGCGACCTCACTCGAGTGCGGCGGGACTCAGTCGATGCGCGAGCCGCGGGGGCGCGTGACGCGGAGGAGGAGCAGCCCGGCGGCGAGGACCGCGAAACCGACGATCGGCGTCACCTCGCCGACGAGGAAGAAGACGGGGCGGTTGCCGAGGATGTCGACCCCGACGATCGAGACGATGAGGATGCCGAAGAACAGCACCCCGGCGGAGACCGCTGCCACCGGGTCGACCCACCGGCGGTGCTCGTCGCCCGGCCCGGCTTCCGCACGCGGTGCGCGGTCGAAGCGCACGAAGGCCATGACCAGGACGGCGGTCACGGCGGCCAGGACCGCGAAGAGGACCGGTCGGGTCGCCCACCAGGCCCACGAGGCGATGGCGGGTTGCGTGATCCCCAGACCGCGCACGGCGAGGAGCACCGTCATGAGCGCCGTCAGGTGCCAGAGGAAGGCCGTCATGGCGAACGGTCCGGCGACGACCACCACACGCCACACCCGTGGCCGGGACAGCACCCGCGCCATCACCGGGCGGAGCACCACGGCGAGGCCGCAGATGCCGATGCCCTGGGCGAGCAGTGCGGCGGTCGGCGGAGCCATGTTGGAGACCGCCTCCCCGGGCAGCCCGACCATCGACGTCGGGTAGGGGCCGACGGTGACGGCGAGGACCATGGCACCGAAGCCGGCGACCACCATCACCCAGCCCCTGCGGGTCGTGAGCAACCCGTCGTGCCAGGCGAACCCGAGCTGGTGCAGGGCGAGCCACACGAGGGCGAAGTTGAGGTTGCCGACGAGCTCAGGCCCGCCGCCGAAGCGCACGACGTCGACGGTGACCGCGAACGCCACCAGGACGGCGGCGACGCCGAGTCCCCAGCGCAGGTGCAGTCGGCGCATCAGGGGCGCGAAGGCGCAGGCTCCCAGGTAGATGCCGACGAACCACAGCAGCTGCGGAACCATGACGAGCGCGTCGCGGGCCAGTCGCCCGGCGTCACCCGGGCGAAAGGTGAGTCCGGAGAGGTCGGCGACCACGCCGAGGACGACCCAGACGGCCAGGAAGGCGAGCGTCGGGCGCAGGAGGCGGGCGGCGCGCCTGCGGAAGAACGCGGCATACCGCCCTCGCGCGGCCGGCGGGCGCCGCTCGAGCGACTCCAGCCTGTGCGCGTGCGCGACGCCGCCCACGAGGAAGAAGAGCGGCATGACCTGCAGGAACCAGGTCAGCGGTTGGAGGGCGGGGACCACGGCCAGTGCGTTGGTGATGCGACCGTCAGCAGTGATGGCCACCATGAGCCAGTGCCCGAGGATGACGACGAGGAGCGAGCCGACGCGGAGCGTGTCGACCCAGCGGTCCCGGTCGGCCGGGGTCGCGGCCTCGATCGCGGACGCCGTGCGGGGTGCCGCCGGCGGCACCGAGGCCGGTCGGGTCTGGCTCACACCTCGATGGAAGCACGAACGGCGACCGGAGCAGATGAGTTCTCCTGCTCAGGCCGCCGTCCGTGGGCCTGCCGCTCGCGCCGGGACGGGGCGGCGGCGACCCCTGCGTCAGACGATGTCGTCGCGGCGGTTGACGCGGCGCTCCACCACGTCCTCCTCGACGACGTCCGGTGCCCCACGGCGCTCGACGACGTGCGTGTGCTGAGTGCGGGTGCGCTGGGCGTTCATGACGAGCGCCAGGATGATCGCCAGGGCGCCCGCGATCATGAGGATGACGCCGATCGTGTTGCCGGTGCTGCTGCTCATGTTGAGCACGCTGGAGTCGATGTTGGTGAAGAAGAAGATGGCACCGACGACGAGCAGAAAGATCCCGAGTCCGATACCCATGAGGCCTCCTTGGTGAGGGCATGCACCGTCGCATGCCTGCGGAGCACATACCCGCAGTGCGCTCCGCTGCGACTCCGGCTGCCTGCTCAGCGGCGGCGGCGACCGAAGGCGAGGCTGAGCGCCGACACGAGGAGCATGACGACAGCCACCCCGAGGGCGATCGCGATCTCGTAGTAGAGGTTGCGCGCCGCCAGCCCGTAGGCAGCGTCGGCGACCGTGCGGGCCACCTCGGCACCGGCACGGCGCACGAGCGGCTCCCGCGCGACCATGATGACGAGGGCGAGCAGCAGCGACGTGGCGACCCAGCCGAGCGCCACCAGCGTCGTGGCCATCCGCCAGCGGCGCGCCAGGGCGATCGAGAGCAGCGCGAGCACGGCGACCACGAGCGGCGCCCACGGCCCCCACGCGCCGGCGATCCGGTATGCCTGTTGCGCGGTCTGCAGGTCGCTGGCCTTGACGAGGGGGATCGTCACCACGGGCGCGATCGCCGCGGCGTTGGGCACCCCTGCCTGCTCCAGGATGGACGTGAGCGCCGGGACGGGGATGGCGACGCGCATGGCCACCCGGCCCTGGTCGTCGAGCTCGGTGCTGCCGCGGCCCTGCATGACGGCGATGAACTGGGTGTGCACGGCCCGCACGGCCGAGGTCCAGGCGGTGGCCACGGCGGGGCTGGCGACGAGCTTCGCGGCCTCGGCGCGGATCGGCACCTCGAGGGCCTTCTCGATGGCGGGCTGCAGCTGCACCGCCGAGAGGACCCCGCCCACGATGCCGTCGGCGAGCGCCTGCTGCACCTGTGGCTTGGAGACCACCGGCTTCAGCTCGTCGACGAAGACGTCGGTGCGGGTGAGCATCACCGAGGCCCAGAAGCCCACGAGCGCGACCGGGAGCAAGAGCACGGCGAGCAGCCCGCAGAGCGCTGAGAGGAGGGATCGTCCGCCGGATGCCTGTCGCGCCACGTCTGTCACCTTGTCCGCTCGAGATCGACGGGATCGGCTCGGATCAGTCCCCGGCGTGGACCCCGCGCAGGTCAAGGGTCAGTGTGGCATCGGCGGCTGGGTCGAGGACGACCGGGATGCCCCAGTCCTGCTGGAAGAGGTGGCACGCCGCGTGCTCCGGCACCTCCCCCGTGACCGGGTCGCCGTCGCAGGCGGCGGCCTGCACCGAGATGTGCAGGGTGCCGGAGCCGATGTCGTCGCGCAGCACGAGCGTCCGGGTCAGCCCCTCGGCGCGGCCGGCACCCGACACGAGCAGCGCGTCCGGGGTTGCCGACACGTCGAGCCGCGTCGGGTCGCCCCAACGGTGGTCGAGCTTCTGTCCGGGCGGCGGCACGAAGGTCACCTCGAGCGACACCTCCCCGGCGGGCAACGGCGTGGCCGGGCGCTGGGTGCGGTGGGCAGGCCCGTCGACGCGCTGCGCGTCGCTGGGCAGCGCCACCCGGGTCAGACGGTGGGCCGCGGACTCGACCACGACGAGACGGACCTCACCGGTCTGCACGTCGGTCTCGACGACGGCGTCACTGGGCTCGGCCAGTCCCTGGGCGAGGGTGGAGACCTGGCCCGTGGACGGGTCGAAGCGGCGCAGCGCCCCGTTGTAGGTGTCGCTGACCGCCACCGTGCCGTCGGGCAGCTCGGTCACGCCGAGGGGGTGCTGGAGCAGGGCCTCGGCGGCGTCGCCGTCGCGGTGGCCGAAGTCGAAGAGGCCGGTGCCGACGTGGGTCTCGACGGCCAGCGTGCCCTCGGGGGCAGCCGTCACGGAGCGCAGCGCCGAGGTCTCGGAGTCCGCCACCCAGACGCGGTCGCCGGAGGCCGAGGTGGTCAGGCCCGACGGCTGGGCGAACCACGCCTCGAGCCCTCGTCCGTCGACGAGGCCTTCGTTGGACGTGCCGGCCACGACCTCCACCCGGCCTTCCGCGACGGTGTCGCCGGGGGTCCAGGCCCAGAGCTGGTGGGTGCCTGCCATGGCGACGATGACCCGGTCGCCGAGCCACGCGAGGTCCCACGGCGTCGACAGCGGCTGCTCGAGGGCCGGCCCACCGCCGGTGCGCTCGCGCAGCTGTGCCCCGGTCCCGGCCAGGACGTGGACCGACCCGTCCGAGAAGCGGATTCCCTTGAGCTGGTGGTTGACCGAGTCGGCCACGAGCAGGTCGACACCGAGCCGCTCGGCGAGCTCGGGGCCCACCGGCAGCACCCCCTGCGGCTCGTTGAGGACGTCGGCCCCGCCCCAGCGGGCACGCTCGGTCTCGAGGTCGTCCTCGAGGTGGACGACCTGGTGGTTGGCGGTGTCGCTGACGACGAACGACCCGTCGGGCAGGGCGACGGCCTTGCCCGGGAAGCGCAGTGCCGTGTCGGGCGCTGCGGGCGCGACGTAGGGGTCGTCGCCCGGCTGGAGCGTGCCCTTCGCGCGGTGCTCCTCGATGAGCTCGGCCACGAGGGCGGCCAGACCCGGGCCGTGGCCCTCGCCCGACATCGAGGCGACGACGTAGCCCTCCGGGTCGATGACGACGAGGGTCGGCCAGGCGCGGGCGGCATACGCCTTCCACGTCACGAGCTCCGGGTCGTCGAGCACCGGGTGGTGCACGGCATACCGCTCGACGGCGGCGGCGAGGGCGTCGGCGTCGGCCTCGTGCTCGAACTTCGGCGAGTGCACCCCGATGATCGTGAGCGCGTCGGGGAACTGTGCCTCCACCGGGCGCAGCTCGTCGAGGACGTGGAGGCAGTTGACGCAGCAGAAGGTCCAGAAGTCGAGGACGGTCACGCGGCCGCGGAGCTCGGCGAGCGACAGGGAGCGGCCGCCGGTGTTGAGCCACCCGCGGCCGACGAGCTCGGGAGCCCGGACCCTGACCCGAGAGCGCAGGGACGCGTCGGCGCTCACGACAGCCTCCGGTCGGGCAGCACGGGGAAGGTGCGGCGCCACTGCGGCGTCGCGGCGGTGTCGATGTCGATGCTCAGCACCTCTTCGTCAAGGCCCGCGGCGGCCAGAACCTTCCCGGTGGCGTCGACGACCTGCGAGTGTCCACCCATCTCGTGGCCGGCGTGGGTGCCCGCGGTGTTGCACTGCAGAACGACGCACTGGTCCTCGACCGCGCGGGCCTGCCCGAGCAGCGTCCAGTGGGCGACCCGCTTGCGCGGCCAGGCCGCCGGGATCGCGAAGACCTCGGCGCCGCGATCGAGCAGGCGCCGGTAGAGCTCGGGGAAGCGCAGGTCGTAGCAGGTCGAGAGGCCCACCGGGACGCTCCCGCCGTCGGCGACGGGCACGTCCACGACGACGAGGTGCTCCCCGGCGTCGAGCAGGCTCGGCTCCCCCTCGCCGAAGCCGAAGCGGTGGATCTTGCGGTAGGTCGCGACGAGCTCGCCGTCGGGAGAGAAGACCAGGCTGGTGTTCCACAGCCCGCGGTCCTCAGCGCTGACCGGGTCACCGCGCTCGATGATCGACCCGCCGTGCAGGGTGACCCGGGCGTCCTTCGCGGCCGCGGCCAGCGCCTGCGCCACCGGCCCGTCGACGGGCTCTGCCCGCTCGGCCCAGGCGGTGTAGTCGAACCCGCCGGCGGGCCACAGCTCGGGCAGCACGACGAGGTCGTGGCCGGCCTGCGCGCGCACGAGGTCGGCGACGCGCGCCGTGCGGTCCGCGACGGACTCCCCGTCGCCGTAGGCCAGCTGGATGAGGGCAACCTTCATGGGCCAACTCTCACACGACCTGCGCGGCGGGAGTGAGTCGGCCTCGGGCTTCAGCCGGTGCGGGCGGCGTGCCGCTCACGGCGCCGCTCCGCGAGCTCGTCGCGCAGGTCGGGGTCGCTCCTCACGAGGTAGACGAGGCCGCAGTCGTGGGGGCCCGTCGCCCCCGGCACGCACAGGGTGCACGGCTCGCCCAACCGGATCGGGCACCTGGGGTCGGCTGGTCGCTGCGGCATCTGGCCTCCTCACCACTCATACTACGCGACGTAGTAGAGGGTGCCGGACGGCCCGGGCGCCGTGGCGCGCAGGAGGCGTACGCGTACCGCTACGTCAGTACGCGTACCGCCGCGTCAGCGGGACGGGCCGGCGTCGCGCTTCGCGAGGGCGGCGAGGCGCTCGTTGTAGGCGGTCAGCTCGGCATCGCCGTCCCGGTCGGCCCGGCGGTCCTGGCGCACCGACTCGGCCTGGTCGCGGCTGAACCACTGGATGGCGACCGTCAGCGCGAGGACGAGGCTCGGCAGCTCGCCGATGGCCCACGCGACGCCGCCGCCGTAGCGCTGGTCGGCGAGCAGGTCGGGGACCCACGGGATGGCGACCGCGCGGAAGAAGTCACCGGCCAGGAGCGCCTCGCCGGTCACCATCGCGATGCCGAAGAACGCGTGGAAGGAGATCGTCGCGAAGAGCACGACCAGGCGCAGCGGCGGGCTCCACTTCTTCGGGCCCGGGTCGATGCCGACCAGACTCCACACGAAGAGGTAGCCGGTGAGCACGAAGTGCGCCGTCATGAGCAGGTGGCCCGTGTGCGTCTCGAGCGCCAGTTGGAACAGGCCCGTCCAGTAGAAGGCCACGAGGCTGGTGAAGAAGAGGACGGCTGCGACGACAGGGTTGCCGAGGACCGCGAGGAACTTCGAGTGGACCGCGGTCAGGAGCAGCTCGCGCGGTCCGAGCGTGCCGTCGCGCCGCGGCCGGAGGGCGCGCAGCGCCAGGGTGACCGGTGCGCCCAGGACCAGGAAGATGGGCAGCACCATGGCCTCGAGCATGTGCAGCGTCATGTGCCAGGAGAAGGCGACCCGGCCGTAGATGCCGAGCACGCCGTTGGTGGCGTAGACGAAGAGCAGCCACCCGACGACCCAGCTGAGGGTGCGCAGGACCGGCCACCGGTCGCCGCGGCGGTGCAGCCGCACGACGCCGGCGAGGTAGAGGCCGACGGCGAGCACTCCCGTCGCGAGGAAGAGCCACTCGACCCGCCAGGCCGTGAGCCACGAGAGCGCGGTCGGGGCGGGCGGCACCGGGAAGCCGGTGAGCGACATCGCGGCCGTGGGGTCGGGCTCGGCCTCGGGGACCGGCGGCTGGCTGCGCGCCAGGGCGGTGGCCACGCCGAAGGCGACGCCCATGACCAGGGTCTCGGCGATCGCGAGGCGCACGAAGAGGCGTCCGCGGGTGGACCCGCCGGGGCGCGAGGCGGCGGCTGCGTCCGTGATGCTGCGCTCGCCGGCACGGCTGCCGGGGGCGTCGGCACGGCTCGCTGGGGCGTCACTGGCGCGGTCCAGGTCGTCGATGCGGTCGAGCGTGAACCGGCGGTGCCAGGCACCGGCGACGCCGAGCAGGACCAGGGCCAGCGTCTTGACGAGCACGAGCACGCCGTAGGGAGTCGTGAGGTCCGACCACGAGCCGAGCCGGGTCGAGGCGGTCATGACACCCGAGATGCCCAGTGCGACGAAGCACCACAGCGCGACGCTCGAGAAGCGACGGGCGACGACCCCGAGGGCATCGCCGAGCCGGCGTCGCAGGACGACGAGCGAGAGCAGGCCGCCCACCCAGACGGCCGCGGCCAGCAGGTGCACCGCGAGCGCGTTGACGGCCGTCTCGTGGTCGGCAGACCCACCGGCGTGGCCGGCGAGACCGAGCACGAGGAGGCCGAATGCCGACAGCGCCGTGAGCCAGAAGGCCACCAGCCGTCCGCGGGCGACGGCGGCGACCGAGGCGACGACGAAGGCCACGACCGTGCTGATGAGCCCGATGCGCAGCGGCTCGATGGACCACAGCGACCCGGTCAGCTGGGTGCCGAAGCCGGGGGCGCTCAGCGGCATGCCGGCGGCGTCGGCGAAGGTGAAGACGACCCCCACGGCTCCGGCGACGGCCCACACGAACGCGGCCGCGGTCGCGACCCGCAGGGCGGCGCCGCGGCGCGGCTCGTCGAGGGCGGCGCTCTCGGCGGGGGTGCGGCCGGGCACCATCGTGGCTGCGAGCAGGAGCGAGCCGACGGTCAGCGAGGCTGCCACGTCGTGGACGGCCCGGACGAGCGGCAGCGTCCAGCGCACGACCGGCCCGGCGTCGCTGAACCCGGCCGGGAGCGGGTCCGCGGCTCCGGTGAAGCGCGCGGCGACGACGCTCGCGATCAGGGCCGTGACCACGACCCCGGCCACGGCCAGCACGGCACGCCACGAGCCGACGGCAGGGTCCCCCCCTCGCGGACCGACGAGGTCCTCTCGCTGCAGGGTTGGCATGCCTCAAGGGTAAGTAGTGTGATGACATGCCCATGCACCCGGCCGCCCCAGACGACCGCAACGGACTGATCGACGCGTTCGACGCCACCGTCCGGTCGATCATCGATCTCGGCTACTCCTGCCGGGACGATGACTTCGACGTTGCGACCGAGTGCCCCGGCTGGACGGTCAAGGACCAGATCGCCCACATCGTCGGCGCCGAGAAGTCCTTCTCGGGCCTGCCCCGGCCGCAGCTCACGGTGCCGGACTACCCGCACCTGCGCAACGACTTCGCCCGGTTCGTCGAGGTGGACGTCGAGGCCCGCCGGGGCGTCACCGGCCGTGACGTCGTGGCCGAGCTCGCCGAGTTCCACCCCGGCCGGATGGCCCAGCTGCGGGCCTCCGAGGCAGACGTCGACACGGTCATCGGCGGCTTCTTCGGCCCCGACACGACCTTCGGCGAGCACCTCCACCGCCGGATCGTCGATGCCTGGGTGCACGAGCAGGACATCCGCGCCGCCCTCGACCGTCCCGGCAACCTCGACTCGGCCAGCGCCGCCGTCTTCACCGCCGACATCCTGGCCGCCCTCCCCCGCATCGCCGCCCGCGTCGCCGACATCGGCACCGGGCACGCGGTCGTCCTCGACGTCACAGGGCCCGTCGCGGCTCGCGGTGGCGCGCGCATCTGCATCGGTGAGGACGGCCGGCCGCACGGCGAGGCCCTCTTCAGCGGGCAGGACCGACCGGAGGGCGAGGAGCAGCTCGACGTCACCTCCATCCAGCTCACGACCGACGCCCTGACGCGCCGGGCAGCCGGCCGCCGCCCGACCGACCAGATCCACTACACCGTCACGGGCGACGAGGCGATCGCCCGCAAGCTCCTCGACGCCCTCGTCGTCGTCACGCACTGAGCTCCTCGCGCCGGCGCCCACGCACACGCGTACACCATTCGCCCCGAAATGCTTGATCCACGCGTCCACCTTGTGTATTGGGGGCTGACGGCCTAGCGTCATGAGAAGTCGGTCAAGCCAGTGCCGCTTCGGCAAGATCCGAATCATCGGAGTAGACATGACCGACCCATCCACGGGTCCGCGCAAGGATGCGCGCACCAGAGCGCTCATCGAGCTGGTGCGCACCACGGATTCCAGCTCCGCCCGCGCGACTGCTCTCGAGACCGTGACGCTGTTGCACATGCCCTTGGCCCGTGCCCTGGCCCACCGCTACTCGGGCAAGGGCCTCGACCGTGAGGACCTCGAGCAGGTGGCCTTCCTGGCCCTGCTCAAGGCGATCCAGCGTTTCGACCTCTCCAAGCCGACCGAGTTCGGCGCCTACGCCACCCCCACCATCACCGGTGAGCTGCGCCGCCACTTCCGCGACCACGGCTGGCTCGTGCGGCCTCCACGCGACCTGCAGGAGCGCCGCCAGCTCGTCACCGACACCCGGTCGACCCTCGAGCAGCGGCTGGGGCACGACCCGGACGCCGGCGAGCTCGCCGAGGAGCTCCACCTCAGCCTGGCCTCCGTCAAGGAGGCCCAGGTGGCGGCGAGCAACCTGCGGCCCGCCTCGCTCGACGCCACCACCGCGGACGGCGCGCGGCCCGTGCTCGACCTGCTCGACGCGCGCGGAGAGACGGGGTCAGACCCGGGGCTCGACGACGGCATCGTCGTGCGCACCGCCCTGGACCGGCTCTCACCTCGGGACCGGCGCCTGGTCGAGCTGCGCTTCACCGGCGACCTGACCCAGGCCGAGATCGCCGAGGAGATGGGCCTGAGCGCCATGCAGGTCAGCCGGCTGCTGCGCCGGACGCTCGACGAGCTCCGCGGTCAGCTCTCCACGGACGGGATGGCTCCGAGCTGAGCGGCCGACGGCGGAGCAGCCCGAGCGCCACAGGTACCTAGCCGGCCGAGCCGGCGCCGCCCGCCGAGATGCTCGTCGGCGCGGTGCCCTCGGCATGGCCGAACTGCGACTCCTGCCCCTCGATGATCTGCGAGGCGAGCTTGGCCAGCTTCATGTTGAGCTCCTGGGAGGTGCTCCGCAGCAGCTCGAAGGCCTCCTCGCCGGAGATGTGGTGCGCCGCCATGAGCAGGCCGACCGCCTTGCCGATCTCGCGGTTGCTCTGCAGGCCGTGACGCAGGGTGGCCGCCTCCTCGCGGGCGCGGATCGCCATGAGCGCGACCGACGCGAACGAGGCGATCACCGCACCGGTGTCGGCCGACTTGGACGTCAGCCCGCCAGGGGTGTCGGAGAAGAGGTTGAGGGCGCCGACCTTGTCGCCCTCGAGCAGCAGGCGGTAGCCGATGGCCGACCGGACTGGCGTCTCGGCGAGGATGCGCTGGGTGAAGCGGGGCCAGGGCGTGCTCGCGGTGGTGAGGTCGGCGTCGTGCTGGTAGGCCTCCGACACGATCGCGTCGACACAGGGCCCCTCTCCGACCTCGAGCTCGATCTGGTCGATGCGGCGGGCGATCTCGTCGGTGCTCGCGGCCGTGACGAACCGGTCGCGGGTGCGCAGGAGCAGCGAGGCGCGGTTGCAACCCTCGACCAGGTGCGCAGCACAGTCGACGAGCGACTGGTGGATCGAGCCCGAGTCGGCACCGGCATAGATCAGCGCCGACATCCGTCGGAAGGCGTCGTTGATCGTCGGGTCGACCGGACCGTCGCTCGTCATGGCACTCCTGCAGATCTGGCTCCCTGGCTCCGCGCTCTGTTGGACGGGTCAGGCACGTCGGCAATCCTCGCACCTCCCCGATGGTGCGAGCACGGAGAACCATACGGGCCGGCGGGGACTGCACAACACCTTTGACAAAGGTTATACATACGAGTTGACAGACGTCCACGGCGGACCGAATACTTGCATGCTGCAAACAAATAACTCGCCGAGAACCACCACACCGACAGGAGCATGCGCGTGGGAGTCAGCAAGGACGAGGCGAACGAGGTCTTCCTCGGGCTGCTGCGCGTCCAGAAGCTGCTGGTCGCCGCCAAGCACAGCGCTCCTCGGCTCGAGGACGGCGTCGACGTCACGGCATACCCCGTGCTGTTCGTCGTCGCCGGTGCGGGGACCGTACGCATCTCCGAGCTCGCGGCGACGCTGCACAACGACGTCTCCACGGTGAGCCGCCAGGTCAGCGCGCTCGTCACGAGCGGCCTGCTGGAGAAGAGCGCCGACCCCAACGACGGTCGTGCCTGGGTCGTGTCGCTCACCGACACCGGCCACGAGGTGCTCGGCCGCATCCAGGACGGCCGCGCCACCTGGTTCCAGGGGCTGCTCCGCCACTGGGACGGGCCCGCCACCACGGAGTTCGTCACCCGCCTGCGTGAGCTCGGCGACGCGCTCGACGCCAACCTCCGGGCCCGGGGTGCAACGACGCCTCCCATGCCCTATTCCGCCACCAAGGTCCAGAAGCAGAAAGAGGACTGACATGTCCGACACCACCGCCGAACCGTCGCAAGCCGACGCCCGGGCGGGCGCGCCGGCGCTCTCGCACCGGGAGATCATCACCATCCTCATCGGTCTGATGCTGGGGATGTTCCTCGCCGCGCTCGACCAGACCATCGTCGCGAGCGCCATGCGCGTCATCGCCGACGACCTCAACGACCTCGCCGGGCAGGCGTGGGTCACGACGGCCTACCTGATCACCAGCACCATCGCGACGCCGCTCTACGGCAAGCTCGGCGACATCTACGGCCGCAAGAAGCTGTTCATCTTCGCGATCTCGATCTTCACGATCGGCTCGATGCTCTGCACGCTCGCCTGGTCCATCCCCTCCCTCGCGGCGTTCCGCGCGGTGCAGGGCATCGGCGCCGGCGGTCTCTTCTCGCTGGCCCTGGCGATCATCGGCGACATCGTCCCGCCGCGTGAGCGCGCCAAGTACCAGGGCTACTTCCTCGCCGTCTTCGGCACCTCGAGCGTGCTCGGCCCGGTCATCGGCGGCTTCTTCGCCGGCCAGTCGACCCTCCTCGGTGTCACCGGCTGGCGCTGGGTCTTCCTCGTCAACGTGCCGATCGCCATCGCGGCCCTGATCGTCGTCACCCGCACGCTGCACCTGCGCCACACCCGTCGCGACCACCGCGTCGACTACTGGGGCGCGCTCAGCCTCTCGGTCGCCCTCGTCCCGCTGCTCATCGTGGCCGAGCAGGGCCGCATCTGGGGCTGGGACTCGGGCCGCTCGATCTTCTGCTACACCGTCGGCCTCGCCGGTCTCGTGGCGTTCTTCGCCGTCGAGCGCGCGATGGGCGAGGAGGCGCTGATCCCGCTGCGCCTGTTCACCAACCGCACCATCGCGGCCGCCTCGGTGAGCTCGGTCTTCATCGGCATGGGCATGTTCGGTGGCCTCGCGGCCCTCCCGCTCTACCTGCAGATCGTCAAGGGCTCGACCCCGACGGAGGCGGGCCTCCAGCTGCTGCCGATGACCCTCGGCATCATGGCGGGCTCGGTCTTCTCGGGCCAGATGATCTCGCGCACCGGTCGCTACCGGCACTTCCCGATCATCGGTTCCGCGATCCTCGTGCTGTCCCTCTTCGGCTTCCACTACGTCACGGCCGACACCCCGCTGTGGAAGACGATGATCGGCATGTTCTTCTTCGGCATCGGCCTCGGCTTCAACTTCCAGCCGCTGACGCTCGCCGTGCAGAACGCCGTCGACCGGCGCGACATCGGCGTGGCCACCTCGTCGGCGACCTTCACCCGCCAGATCGGCGGCACGCTGGGCACGGCCGTCTTCCTGTCGATCCTGTTCTCGCAGGCCGGCACCAAGATCGGCGAGGCCTTCAAGAGCATCGCGCCGACCCCGGCCTTCCAGGCAGCCGTTCGCAACCCGAGCGGCGGCGACCCCGCCACGAACAAGGGATTCATCCAGTCACTGCAGGCCTCCCAGCAGGCAGGCGGCACGGGTGGGGCGGGCAGCTCGGCACTGTCGGACAGCTCGTTCATCAACCAGCTCGACCCGCGCCTGGCCCGGCCCTTCCTCGTCGGGTTCTCCGACGCGATGTCGGTCGTCTTCCTCGTCGCGGCGGGCGTGCTGGTGCTGGCCTTCATCGCCTCGCTCTTCCTGCCGCACGTCGACCTCGGCCCCAAGCCGGGTGCGGCGACCGCGCCGGAGGACGAGACCGTGGCGGTTGCCGCCGGCCACTGACGCCCCGCGCCACCCCCGCTTCACCCCGCTCCACCGTCGAGAGGCCACATGTGGCCCGGTGAGAGCAGTCGAAAGGCCACTTCTCGTCACGAGAAGTGGCCTTTCGACGTGTCAGGACCCGCAGGGTCCGGGCCTCTCAAGGGTTCGAACCGCGGGCGTATGCCGTGTGGTGCGGTCCCCGCGTCGCCTCTCGACGTGGCCGGCGCGGCCAGACGTGGCCTCTCGACGGTGAGGCGCGGCCAGACGTGGCCTCTCGACGTGGCCGGCGCGGCCAGACGTGGCCTCTCGACGGTGAGGGGCGGCCACACGTGGCCTCTCGACGTGGCCGGCGCGGCCACACGTGGCCTCTCGACGGTTGAGGGGGTGGGGGGTCAGCGGAGGGTGTGGAGCTCGCGGCGGGTGAGGAAGGCGCGGGTGCCGAGGGCCATCACGAAGGCGAAGCCCCCGGCGATGATGGCGACCCAGTAGCCGTGCTGGGCACCGACGTGGTCGACGACGACGCCGGAGACGGCGGAGCCGGCCGCGACACCGACGATGATCCCGGTCAGCACGATCGTCATGCCCTCGTTGAGCTGGGCCTTGGGCGTGATGCGCTCGATGAGGTTCATCGTCGTGATCAGGGTCGGCGCGGTCGCCATGCCGGCGACGAGCATGAGCACGGCGAGGGCCCAGAGGTTGGGCGCGAGGAGCACCGGCATCTCGAGCACCGCCATGCCGAACGTGCCGGCGACGAGCAGCTTGACGAGGCTGCGCCCGTGCGAGACGTGCCCGAAGACGAGCCCCGCGGAGGCGGACCCGACGGCATACAGCGCGAGGATGGCGCCGGCGGCGCTCGGGGCGCCGAAGTCCTGGGAGACAGCCAGGGTGACGACCTCGTTGACGCCGAAGATGGCGCCGGTCATGACCATGATGAAGGCGAGCGGGACGAGCCCCGGCACGGTGTAGGCGTGCTGGGTGGGACGCTCGTGGTGCGGCACGACAGGCGGCTCGGTGGACCGCGCCGAGATGAAGACGAGCACGCCGACGGTGTAGGCGAGCGCCGCGAAGAGGAACCCCGCCTCGGGGAAGAGCGTCGTCGAGAGCCAGATCGCGAGCACGGGGCCGATGACGAAGGTGACCTCCTCCATGACCTGCTCGAACGACATCGCCGCGTGCAGGTTCTTGGGGTCGGTCGCGAAGATGTGCGACCACCGGGCGCGGGCCATGGTGCCGAGGTTCGGGATCGCCCCGCACAGCGGGAAGGTGATGAAGAGCAGCCAGGACGGCCACCCTCGCCACGAGACGAGCAGGGTCATGACGACCCAGAAGCCGGACCACAGGAAGAACGGGATCGCGACGCGGCGCTGGCCGTAGCGGTCGACGAGCCGGCCGAGGAACGGCGCACACAGCGCCAGCGACACCATGCCGACGGCCACGACTGCGCCGGCCAGGGCGTACGAGCCGGTGCGGGCGGCGACCATGGCGACCACCGAGACGGCGAACATCGAGCCTGCGGTGCGCGCGATCATTCCCCCCGCGATGAACACGCGCGCCCCCGGCACCTCGAAGAGAGGTCGGTAGGACGCCAGCACGGGAGCTCCTTCTCGGTCGGGGACGGGCAACCTCCCCATCCTTACACTCCGCCCCCCACCCGGACGAAATGCCGGGTTCGCGATTCCGCCCCCGATCGAGGCCTGGATCGAGGCCTGGATCGAGGCCTGGATCCGGGTTGAGTCAGGCGCCGTGCCTGCGCCGCAGCGACCACATCTGCGGGGATCGCTCGAGCTCGACCGCGACGTCCCACGGGACGCCGCCGGGGGCCGTCTCGCGGCGGAAGCTGGCCACCATCCGGCGCGCGAGCGCGGGGTCCTTCGCGACCCGTCCGGCCACCTCGAGGGCGCGGTCGTGGACGTCACCGTCGTCGTATGCCGCCCAGGCCAGTCCGAGCGCGACCGCCCGCTCCCCGTCGACCTCGTCGCCGAAGAGGCCGAGCGCTGCTGCGGCCTCACGGCCGGCGACGCGGTCGATGAGGGTGAAGTGGCCGCCACCCGGGTGGATGCCGATCTGGGCGAAGCCGGGCAGCAGCCGGGCCGTGCGCGAGACGATGCGCAGGTCGGTGGCCAGCGCGAGGTTGAGGCCCGCCCCGACGGCCGCGCCACGCACGGCGGCCACGGTGGGCACGGCGATGGACCCGATGGTGGTGAACGCGGCGTAGACCGTCTCGAGGTTGCGGTAGGCCTCGTCCTCGACCGGGTCGCAGCCGGTGTCGGCCAGGACACTGCGCACCGCCCCGGCGCAGAAGTGGGCGCCGCCGGTGACGACGACCGCCCCGACGGCGTCGTCCGCCTCGGCCGTGCGGGCGGCGTCGATGAGCTCCCGCGACATCTCGACCGACAGGGCGTTTCGGCGCTCGGGCGCATCGAGCGTGACGACGGCGACCCCGTCGGTCACCTCGTAGCGGATCTCGGTCATGCGTGGGTCTCCTTCGCCGGTTTGGCGCGGCCGGTCGTGATGAGCGTCCAGAGCCGGTCGTGGCCGGCCGAGGCGGCCAGCGCGGTGAGGGTCTCGTCCCAGTCCTGCAGCGAGCCGTACTCGCTGCGCCGGGCCAGGATCGGCTTGGTGAGGGTGTGCAGCTCGTGTTCCAGCGTGGTCCCGATGGCGCCGAGCGCCTGGTGGGAGCCACGGACGACGACCGAGGCGGCGTGCCCGACGCACGACTTGGCGACGCCGACGGCGAAGAGCATGCCGGGATCGTGCCAGTCGGAGGCGGCGGCGCGGGCGACGGCGGCGTCGGTGGCGGTGCGGGCCAGCGCCGTCTCGGAGGCGAGGTCGGCCACGAGGTGCTGCACGGCCTGGAACCGCCCGATCGGGCGGCCGAACTGCTGCCGCTCCCGCACGTGGGCCAGCACGACCTCGACGATCCGCTCCATCGCACCGGTGACCTGCGCGCAACGCGCCAGCGCGCCGCGCAGGTGGAACTGCTCGCCGATCTCGTGCGGGACGACGGTGCCGGCCTCGAGGTCGTCGAGGTCGAACTCGACGGTGTCGCAGGGCTCGCCGGCGAGGTTGCGGCGCTCCTCGACGGCCACGCGCGAGGTCGGCACGTCGGCGACGCGCCACTGGTCGCGGTCCTCCCACAGGGCCACGATGCGGCTGGCGTCGCGGGCCCACGTGACGTTGAGGGCGACCCCGGACGGGTCGGGACGGCATACGGTGCGGATGCCCCCGTCGTTGGGCAGCCCGGCCGACTCGAGGAGCCAGCCGCCGAGCACGTCGTGCTCCGCGAGGGGCACGGGCGCGGCCGCGGCAGCGGCGAGACCGAGCAGCGCTGCGGCGTCGACCCAGCCGCCCCCGCTGCCGCCCGCCGCCTCGCTGCCGGTGAGGCGCGTCAGGCCGAGCTCCTCGAGCCGCTGCCACAGGTCGCGGTCGAGGTCGACGACGGCGGTGGGCGTGGCCCGGGTCGCGCGGTAGTCGATGAAGAGATCGTCGAGCACCGCGACGAGGTCGGGGTCGGGCGTCGTGGCGGCGGCGAGCTCGGACGGCTCGGTCGGCTCGGACGGCTGCGATGTCTGGGAGCGGTCGGTCATCAGCGCATCCCCAGCCCGCGGGCGATGACGCCGCGCAGGATCTCGTTGGTGCCACCGCGCAGCGTGAAGCCCGGCCGTTGGAGGATCGCGGCGTGCAGCAGCGTGTCGAGCTCGTCGTGGATGGCCCAGCCCGAGGCGGTGAGCGTGTCGACGTAGTCGGCGATGTCGCCCTCCTCGGTGGTGCCGAGCACCTTGACGACGGCGGCCGCGGTGTCGGCGTCCTGGTGGGCCTCGAGCGCAGTGGAGACCGCGAACGACATGTGGTGCAGGGCGGCGACGCGCGCGACGTGGCGCCCGAGCCCGGGGTCGGTGGGCAGGCGCCCGTCGTCCATCGCCTGCGCGGCCGCCGCCAGCAGCTGGAACGTCGACAGCACCCGCTCGGGGCCGCTGCGCTCGTAGGCGAGCTCGGAGGTGACCTGCGCCCAGCCCTGTCCCACCTCGCCCAAGACACGGTCGTCGGGGATGAGGACGCCGTCGAGGTGCACCTCGTTGAAGTGGTGGTCGCCGCCCATCGAGATGATCGGCCGGATCGTGACCCCGGGCGCGCGCAGGTCGACGATGAACTGGCTCAGGCCCTCGTGCCGGTGGGCCGGGTCGAGCGGCGCCGAGCGGGCGAGCGCGAAGAACGCATCGGCCTCGTGGGCGCCGGAGGTCCACACCTTCGTGCCGGTGAGTCGCCAGCCGCCCTCGACGCGTTCGGCGCGGGTGCGCACGCTGGCGAGGTCGGATCCCGAGTCGGGCTCGCTCATGCCGATGCCGAAGACGATCTCGCCGCGGCTGATGCCGGGCAGGAACGCCTGCTTCTGCTCCTCGGTGCCGTAGCGCAGCAGCGAGGGCCCGATCTGGCGCTCGGCGATCCAGTGCGCGGCCACCGGTGCGCCGACGACGAGCAGCTCCTCGGTGATGACGAACCGCTCGAGGTAGGTGCGTCCCTGGCCGCCGTAATCGGTGGGGACGACCATGCCGAGCCAGCCGCGCCTCCCGAGCTCGCGGGTGAAGTCGCGGTCCCACCGCGTCAGCCAGGTGTCGACGTGCGGGACGAAGGCACCCGCCTCGACCTGCTCGGCCAGGAACGCGCGCACCTCGTGGCGCAGCTCGGTCAGCGCGGGCAGCTCCCTGGCTCCCGGGGGGACGAGTCGAGCCGACATGCCCACCTTCCTCGTGCGACGTCGCAGCGGTTCGTGCGCCACTCTCCCACACGCTCCTGACGGGGGCGCGAGGGCGTATGCCGTCCGGCCGGCGCTCAGAGGCCGGTGGCCACCAGGTAGGCGCAGAGCCCCACGATGACCGCGGTGATGAGGGCCGCGGCGGCCGTGGTCACACGGTGGTTGACGAGGGCTCCCATGACGCCGCGGTCGCGGGTGAAGAGCAGCAGCGGCACGAGGGTGCCGGGCAGGGCGAACGAGAGGACCACCTGGCTCCAGACCAGCGCGTCGGTCGGCTCGATGCCGAGCCAGAGCAGGAGCAGGGCCGGCACGACGGCCAGCAGCCGGCGCAGCAGCGGCGCGATGGGCCGGCGGCCGAAGCCCTGCATGACGACGTCGCCGGTCTGGACACCGACCAGGGTGGACGCCAGGCCCGAGGCCAGCAGCGCGACCGCGAGCATCGTCGCGGCGAGCTGGCCCGCGTGGGCGGTCAGGGCGGCATACGCGCTCTCGATGCTGGCGCCGGCGCCCGGCGGCAGGGCGGCGGAGAAGACGACGAGGCTGACGTTGGCGACGCCGGCGACGGTCATCGCGATGACGACGCTGCGGACGGTGCGGCGCCCGGCGAGCAGCCGCTGCCGCTGGCGCGCCCCGTCGTCGGCCGCGGGGCCGGCACCGGCGGTGCCGTCGTGGCCGCGGGAGGCCGCGGAGTGGAAGTGCAGCGCGTGCGGCATGACCGTCGCCCCGACGATGCCGACGGCCAGCAGCGCGGCCGAGGAGTCGAGAGGGCTCGGCAGGAGTGAGCGCAGCAGGGCCGCGCTGTCGACGTCGGCGACGCCCACCTGCCAGGCCAGCGAGGCGAGGACGACGACGAGCAGCACGAGCACGACCGACTCGAACTGGCTGCGCCCGCGGAACCTCAGCGCGAGCACGACGAGGCTGAAGGCCGTCACGCAGACCGCCCCGGCCACGATGGGCATCCCGAAGAGCAGTCGCAGCGCGATCGCGCCGCCGACGATCTCGGCGAGGTCGGTCATGACGACGACGAGCTCGGCCTGGGCCCACAGCAGCAGGCGCCCGACGCCGGGGAAGCGCTCGGAGCTGTGCTCGGCGAGGCTCTTGCCCGTGGCCATGCCGAGCTTGGCGGCGAGGTACTGGATGACCATCGCCGAGCAGCTCGCGAACACCACGACCCACACCAGCGTGTAGCCGTGCTCGGAGCCGGAGGTGATGTTGACGCCGAAGTTGCCGGGGTCGACGTAGGCGATCGCGGCCAGCAGCGCCGGGACGAGCGTGCGCGGGCCGACGCGCGGGCCGCCGAGGCCGCGCTCCGGCGGCCGGCGGTCGACGCGCGGCTCCTGCGCCACTCGCTCACCCATGGAGGACAGCATCGATCCTCGCGGAGCTCCCGTCCAACTGCCGTGCAAATAGGGGCGGCTCGCGACGGTCCGCATCCGTCGTCAGCGGGCGGAGCCGAGCCCCAGCAGTGCAGCGATCCCGAGGGCGCTGCGCGGGTCGTAGGCGGCCGTCCACAGCCCTCCGTGCGCGGCGGCATACGCCTCGTCCTGCCACGGGGCGGGCAGCGCCGGCGAGCCGGTGCGCAGGTCGTGGACGAGCAGCGCGGCCATGAGGGTGTTGGCGGTGCCCGGCTCGAAGACCTCGACGCCGAAGCGGTGCGCGCCGGCGTACGCGGCCGCGAGCGCCCGGTTCTTCAGCACCGACCGCGTCCGGGTGGGCGGCGCGACCTTGAACGACACGAGCCCGCCGTCGGCGCGGTATGCCGTCGCGCGCCACCGCTGGAGCCGCTTGGCGAGCAGGTAGTTGGGTCCCTGCTGGAGCACCACGCTGTCGTTGATGCCGGGGTCCTGGCCGGGCACGTAGTTGCGCCGCAGCAGGCGGCCGCCGCTGACGGTGCGGAGCGGGACGCGCAGGACCTTGGAGGTGCGCCGGTTCGCGTAGCTGTCGACGGAGCGCTCGACGGCCGCGCCGGGCACGGCGAAGACGTCGGTCGGGGTGGCGAGGAAGGCAAGGGCGACGTGGTCCGTGCCCTTCGCCCGCACGACCTGCTGGGTCAGGGCGTCGACGGCCGTGGACACCCGGACGTTGGTCTCGCCGTCGGCGTAGACGTAGTTGCCGAGGACGAGCGGCCCCTCGAGGCCCGCGACCCATTCGGTCACGGCGCCGAGGTCGTGCACGAGGTCGCCGCCGGCGCGGGCGTGAAGCGGGTCGGTGCCCGGGCGGGCGGGGACCGTGAGAGACCCGGCGAGCCTCCGGGTCTCGCCGAGCAGGCGGTCCCACAGGTCGCGTCGTGGGAGGTCGACCGCCGCGACGTCGGCGCCCCAGCGCAGCAGGGAGCGCAGCGGGCCCATCTCGGCGGCGGCGCCCAGCACGACGACGGTGCGGTCGGACAGGTCGAGCCAGTCGGGGTTGTCGACGACCCGGCCGACGGCCTCGGCGCACGTCGGCTCGACGACGCCGGCCTGCACCCAGAGGTCGAGGCGGCGGCGGAGGTCGTCCCCGGAGAGGCGCTCACCGGCATACGGCACCGACAGGACCCGGTCGGGCGTCCCCTCGCCGCGGACGGTCTCCGAGCCGAGCGGCTCCGCGGGCTCCCCGCGGTCGGTGGGCTCCTCGCGGACGGCGAACGCCTCGGCGAGGGGCCGGTCCCCATCGCTCCCGGTCCAGCACATCCGCTCGTGCAGCGAGACCAGACCGCGCCGGGCGATGTCGTGCGCCGCCCCGGGCGAGGTCAGCCCCGCCTCGACGAGCCGGCGGAAGTGCGGCAGGTAGCCCTGGCGCCAGTTGGTCTCGCGCTCGGCGGAGGCGGCACCCACCCGGTCGACCCCGCGAAGCGCGTCGGCGACGACGGCACGCCCGGTGGCGGTCGTGCTGCGGCGTCCGGACGTCGGATCGAGTGGGAAGACCACTCCGCTGGGGTCGCTCATGGCCCCATCCTGCCCGAGCCGCGGCCCGGGTCGGTGAGGCCGACGTCACGCCCGGTACGGGGTGGGTTGTGGCACGAGTCCCCGCCGAAACCGCGCGATCGGAGGACGATGGCGACATGAGTACGAGAACGACCGCACTGGCGGCGGAGCTGGCGTCGGACCGGGCCAACGAGGTGGAGCGGATCGCCGGCCTGCGCCGCGAGTTCGCCGAGGTCGTCGAGGCGTCTGAGGCCAACATCGGGGACGACGAGCACGACCCCGAGGGCTCGACCATCGCGTACGAACGCACCCAGATCGCCGCCCTCATCACGCAGGCGGAGCAGCACCTGGCCGAGATCGACGCGGCCCTGTCGCGGATCGAGGAGGGCACCTACGGCAGGTGCGAGGTGTGCGGCGAGGAGATCCCCGACGGGCGGCTGCGCGCGAGGCCGGCCGCTCGCACCTGCATCGCGCACGCGGGGGCCGCGCTGCGGACCTGATAGTCAGCGCTGACGACCGGGGCGGCGGTCGGGGCGGCGGTCGGGGCGGCGGGCGGGGCCAGCCGTCAGCGAAGGCCGGTCGCGACGCGCTCGAAGGCGGCGTCG
This sequence comes from Terrabacter lapilli, assembly GCF_039531305.1. Classification (NCBI taxonomy): domain Bacteria; kingdom Bacillati; phylum Actinomycetota; class Actinomycetes; order Micrococcales; family Intrasporangiaceae; genus Terrabacter; species Terrabacter lapilli. The sequence goes on along the minus strand of NZ_BAAAPU010000011.1, from coordinate 87,277 downwards.
ATGTTGCGCTCCAGCTGCCCGGCGCCGCCGTTCTGCTGGTGCTCGATGCAGGCGCGCACGGCGGCGATGGCGAGGGCGACCGTGAGCCGCGGCTCGAGCGAGGCACCCGGCTCGACGCCGAGCCGGCGCTCGAGCGCGGCCGTCAGGGCGTTCTCGATGCGGATGTTGTTGCCGACGAGGGCCGGCGCCAGCGACGGCTCGCCGAGCAGGATGCGGCGCCGCTTGGCCCGCACCTCCGGGTCGACCGACGCGGGCGCGAGCATCCCGGCGATGATGCGGTGGAGGGACTCGAGCGGCGACTCGCCGGGGACGTCCTCCTCGACCGCGGCGGCATACGACTCGAGCTCCTCGCCGGAGGTGCCGATGACGGCCGCCTCCTTGGAGGGGAAGTAGTTGAAGAAGGTGCGGGCGCTGACGCCCGCGCGGGCCGCGATCTCCTCGGTGGTGACGGCGGCGAAGCCCTTCTCCTCGACGAGGTCGAGGGCGGCGAGGTTGAGCGCGCGGCGGGTCTCGCGCTTCTTGCGCTCACGCAGGCCGCACGCCTCGTCGGGCAGCAGGTCCGTGCTCATGCCTCCATGGTGCCACACCCAAGTGCAGTCGCTGCAATTTTGCAGTGACTGCACAATCGGCGTACCCTGCTCGACATGCCCCAGTCATCCCTGCGCGTCCCCGCCACCGCCGGGGTCGACCGTCCAGCCGCCAAGCCCGGCCTCGACGCCTCGACCCGCAACATCTTCATCGCGCTCATGCTCGGCATGCTCGTCGCCTCGATCAGCCAGACGATCGTGGGGCCGGCCATGCCGCGCATCGTCGCCGAGCTCGGCGGCATCGACCACTACTCGTGGCTCGCCACCGCCGCCATGCTCGTCAGCGCGATCACCGTGCCGATCGTCGGCAAGATGAGCGACCTCTACGGCCGGCGCGGGTTCTACCTCGGCGGCCTCGTGGTCTTCATGGCCGGCTCGATCCTGTCGGGCTTCGCGCAGAACTTCTGGTGGCTGATCGGGGCCCGCGCCATCCAGGGCGCCGGCATGGGCACCCTGATGCCGCTGTCGCAGACGATCATCGGCGACATCATCCCGCCGCGTCAGCGCGGCAAGTACCAGGGCCTCATGGGTGGCGTCTTCGGCCTCTCCTCGATCCTCGGCCCGCTCGTCGGCGGCTTCGTCACCGACAACTGGGGCTGGCGCTACCTCTTCTTCATCACGCTGCCGGTCGGCGTCTTCGCCTTCTTCGGGATCAGCCGCTTCCTGCACCTCGAGCACAACCCGCGCGAGACCGTCGTCGACAAGGCCGGCATCGGCGTGCTCTCGCTGACGCTCATCCTGCTGCTCGTGCCCACCTCGCTCGGCGGCACGACCCTCGACTGGGGCTCCCCCGCCATCATCGGGATGTATGCCGCGGGCATCGTCGCGCTCGGCGCCTTCATCGCCATCGAGCGCCGGGCCGTCGAGCCGGTGCTGCCGCTGCGCCTCTTCAGGAGCTCGCTGTTCACCCTGAGCAACATCGCGGCCTTCATGGTCTCGGTCATGATGTTCGGCGCGATGATCTACCTGCCCGTCTACGCGCAGGGCGTGCTCGGGGCCTCGGCCACCAACTCGGGCCTGATCCTCATGCCGATGTCGGTGGCCATGATCGGCCTGTCGATCGTCGCCGGCCTCGTCATCACCAAGACCGGCCGCTACAAGCTGCAGACCATCGCGGGCATCCTCCTCATGGGCGTCGGCTTCTGGCTGCTCACCCAGCTGCACTACGGCTCGAGCCAGGCCGAGCTGACCCTGTCGATGATCGTCTTCGGCGTGGGCCTCGGCATGGCGCTGCAGGTCTTCACCCTGATCATCCAGAACTCGGCCCAGCGCAAGGACCTCGGCGTGGCCACCGCGTCGACGCAGTTCTTCCGCAACGTCGGCTCGACCGTGGGCACGGCCGTGTTCGGCACCATCATGACGAGCGGTCTCGCCGGGAACATCGCCTCGCACCTGCCGGTGTCGGTGGTCAAGCAGATGCAGTCCTCCGGCCAGGAGATCAGCGCCGGCTCGGTCCTGGACCCCGCGGCCCTGGCGAAGCTGCCGCCGCAGATCGCCAGCGGCGTCCAGCAGGGGCTCGCCGACTCGCTGCACACCGTGTTCGTCTGGGGCCTCGTGCCGTTCGTGCTCGCGCTGGTCGTCACCCTCTTCATCAAGGAGGTGCCGCTGCGCGACACCGTCCACACCGCCGACGAGGCCGGGGCCGAGCTGCTCGACACGCTCTCGCAGTCGTCCGACGAGGAGCTCAAGGTGCCGCTGGGCCGCGAGGCCGGCAACACGCGTACCCACGAGCGCCTGCTCGGCCTGCGCCTGGGCCTGCTCGCCGACTCGGCGCTGCGCGGCGACCGCCCGCTGCTGACCCGCGCCGTCGCCCGGCTGGGCGACGGTGACCTCGACGCCGGCGCGGCCCTGCTGCACCGGACCTCCCGGATGCTGACGACCGAGGACCCGGCCCTGGCGGCCGAGACCGAGCGGTTCGCGGTGGAGGTCGCGGCCCGGGCCAGGGCCGAGGGCGGAGTCCTCGACGAGGCGCTCAAGCGCGAGCTGGCCACCGCCGTGGCCGAGCGCGACGCCCGGACGGTGCTGACCACGGTCGAGCCGACCATCGCCCAGCGCCACGAGGCCGTCGACATCCGGCTGCTCTCGAGCGTCGGGGACGACCTGACGGCCGCCTACCTCGTGGACCGTCAGAAGGCGCGGCTCGCCGAGCAGGCCGAGGCCGCGGTGCGCTGACCCGCCGCCCCGCCGACACCGTCGAAAGGCCACGTCTGGCCGCCTTGACACCGTCGAAAGGCCACGAACGGCCGCCTTGACACCGTCGAAAGGCCACGAACGGCCGCCTCGCAATGGTCGAGAGGCCACTTCTGACACCGAGAAGTGGTCTCTTGGCGTTCGGCGGGCGGCCACACGTGGCCTTTCGACGTTCGGTAGGCGGCCACACGTGGCCTCTCGACGGTTGAGGGGGTGGCGGCGGGAGGGCTGGGAGGAGCGGGGCTTGCGAGACGGGCGTGGCCGCATACGGTGACGGCATGACCAAGGTTGCCCTCGTCACCGGCGCGTCGTCCGGCATCGGTGAGTCCATCGCCCTGCACCTCGTCGAGTCCGGGTGGACGGTGTATGCCGTCGCCCGCCGGGTCGAGCGGATGGCCGCGCTCGAGGCGCGCGGGGTCATCACGTTCGCCATGGACGTCACCGACGACGCCTCGATGGTGGCCGGCATCGACCGGATCATCACCGAGCAGGGGCAGATCGACGCCCTGGTCAACAACGCCGGCTACGGCTCCTACGGTCCGGTCGAGCACGTGCCGATCGACGAGGCACGCCGCCAGTTCGAGGTCAACGTCTTCGGGCTCGCGCGGCTGACGCAGCTCGTGAGCCCGCACATGCGCACCCGTCGGCGGGGTCGGATCGTCAACATATCGAGCATCGGCGGCAAGATCTACGAGCCGCTGGGCGCGTGGTACCACGCGACGAAGTTCGCGGTCGAGGGCTTCAGCGACAGCCTGCGCGTCGAGCTCGCGCCGTTCGGCATCGACGTCGTCATCGTCGAGCCCGGCCCGATCATCTCGGAGTGGAACACGATTGCGCGCGACAACATGGTCGAGCACTCCGTCGGCACGGTCTACGAGGACCTCGCGCGCCGGATGGCCGTCATGTTCGAGCGGATCGACACCCCGCGGATGAGCTCCGGCCCCGAGGCCGTCGCCGAGAAGGTGCTCAAGGCGTTGGAGGCCGCGAACCCCGCGACCCGCTACCCCGCGGGCCGGGGCGCCCGCGCCATCGTCACGGCCCGGCGCCTGCTGCCCGACCGGGCGCTGGACGTCGTTCTGAAGCGCGCCTACTCGCGCTGACCGGGGGCGGGGTCCGCCCCGACTGCGTGCACCGTCGAGAGGCCACGACTGGCCGCTCCCGACACGTCGAAAGGCCAGCCCTCGCGACGAGAGCTGGCCTTTCGACTGGTGTCAGTGGGCCGTTCGTGGCCTTTCGACGGGTCAGCCCCAGACGAGCGCCTGGGCCGGGTCCTCCATGATGGCGGCCAGGTCGCTGAGGAACCTCGAGCCGAGCTCGCCGTCGATGAGGCGGTGGTCGAAGCTGACCGCGAGCTGCGTGACGTGCCGGATCGCGATCTCGTCGTTGCCGGCGGCGTCGGTGAGGACCCAGGGCTGCTTGCGGATCGCGCCGAAGCACACGATCGCCGACTCCCCCGGGTTGATGATCGGCGTGCCGCTGTCGACGCCGAAGACGCCGACGTTGGTGATCGTCATCGTGCCGCCGGACATCTCGGCCGGCTGGGTGCGACCCTCGCGGGCCGTCGCCGTCAGCTGCCCGATCGCCTGCGCCATCTCGAGCATCGACAGGGCGTGCGCGTCCTTGATGTTCGGGACGATCAGGCCACGCGGGGTCGCGGCGGCGATGCCGAGGTTGACGTAGTTCTTCTGGACGATCTGCTGGTTGGCCTCGTCCCACGTGGCGTTCATGCCCGGGTTGCGCTTGACGGCGAGGACGAGCGCCTTGGCGAGGACCAGCAGCGGCGTGACCTTGACGTCCCTGAACTCGCGGCTGCCCTTGAGCCGGTCGACGAGCTCCATCGTCTTGGTGACGTCGACCGTGACCCACTCGGTGACGTGCGGCGCGGTGAAGGCCGAGCCCACCATCGCCTGGGCCGTCATCTTGCGGACGCCCTTGATCGGGACGCGCTCCTCGCGCTCACCCGTTCCGAACGGCATACGCGGGGCCGCCGGTGCGGCGACAGCGGCGGCCGGCGCCTCTGCCTGCACGGACCCGTTGACGGCTCCGCTCGCGTGGCCGGTGACGTCGTCACGGGTGATGATGCCGTCGGGCCCCGTCGGGGTGACGGCAGCCAGGTCGATGCCCAGGTCCTTGGCGAGCTTGCGCACCGGAGGCTTGGCCTTCGGACGGCCACCGGCAGCGCCCACTCCCGAGACCGCCGAGACAGCCGGGACTGCGGGGGCCGGGGACTCGACCCGGGCCGCAGGGGTTGCCGGCTCCGCGACGGGTGCCGCAGCCGCGATCTGCTCGGTCTCGGTCGGGGTCTTCACCACCCCGGCCGCGGCCGGGACCGCAGTCGTCTTGCGCGGACGACGGGCCGTGGCTCCGGCCTTGGCGCCGTAGCCGACGAGGATCGCCTCGCCGGCGCCACCGCCCGCCGCGCCCTCTGCCGGCGCGGCCTTCTCGCCCGGGATCGACGGCGTCGCCGGAGCCTCGTCGCCGCCCAGGCCGTCGTCGATCGAGATGATCGGGGTGCCGACGTCGATGGTCTGGCCGACCTCGACGAGCAGCTCCTTGACGGTGCCGGCCCACGGGATGGGCAGCTCGACGAGCGACTTGGCCGTCTCGATCTCGAGGACCATGTCGTTGACCTTGACGGTGTCGCCGGGGGCGACCTTCCACTCGACGATCTCGGCCTCGACGAGGCCCTCACCGGGGTCGGGCAGGTTGAACGTCTTGATTGCCATGTGTGCCAGCGCCTTTCGTCAGTACGCGAGTGCGCGGTCGACGCCGTCGAGGATCCGGTCGAGGTCGGGGAGGAACTCCTCCTCCATCCGGCTCGGCGGGTACGGGATGTTGGCGCCGTTGACGCGGATGACCGGGGCCTCGAGCTCGTAGAAGCACTGCTCGGTGACCTGGGCGGCGATCTCGGACGCCATGCCGAGGAAGCTGCTCGCCTCGTGGACGACGACGAGCCGCCCGGTCTTGCGCACGGACTTCACGATGGTGTCGATCGGCAGCGGCGAGAGCGAGCGCAGGTCGATGACCTCGATGCTCGTGCCCTCGGCCTCGGCAGCGGCGGCCGACTCGACCATCGTCTTGACGACCGGGCCGTAGCCGAGCAGCGTCACGTCGGTGCCCTCGCGGACGACGTTGGCCTCGAAGAGCCCTCGGGGCGCGGTCGTGGCGGCGGTGTCGTACTCGGCGCGGTCGTGGTAGCGCCGCTTCGGCTCGAAGAAGATCACCGGGTCGTCGCAGGCGACGGCCTGCTGGATCATCCAGTGGGCGTCCTCGGGGTTGCTGCACGCGACGACGCGCAGGCCCGCCGTGTGGGCGAAGTACGCCTCGGGGCTCTCGGAGTGGTGCTCGGGGCTGCCGATGCCGCCGCCGAACGGGATGCGGATGACCATCGGGATCTTGACGGTGCCGAGCGAGCGGGCGTGCATCTTGGCGACCTGGCTGACGATCTGGTCGAAGGCCGGGTAGACGAAGCCGTCGAACTGGATCTCGCAGACGGGCCGGTAGCCGCGCAGCGCCATGCCGACCGCGGTGCCGACGATGCCGGACTCGGCGAGCGGGCTGTCGATGACGCGGTCCTCGCCGAAGTCCTTCTGCAGGCCCTCGGTGATGCGGAAGACGCCACCGAGCTTGCCGATGTCCTCACCGATGAGCACGACCTTGGGGTCGGCCTCCATGGCCTTGCGCAGGCCGTTGGTGATGCTCTTGCCGAGCGTGACCTTCTCCAGCTGCGCGGCCATCAGTTCGCCTCCTCGAAGCTCGCCTTGTAGGCAAGGTAGGCGGCACGCTCCGCCTCCATGACGGGGTGGTCCTCGGCGTAGATGTGGTCCCACATCGTCTCGCCGGGCATCGTCGCCATGGTGACGCAGCCCTCGCGCAGCTCGGCGGCGAACCGGTCGGCCTCCTCGTCGACGGCCGTGAAGAAGGCGTCGTCGGCCATCCCCTCGTGGGCGAGGTAGGTCTTGAGGCGCAGGATCGGGTCGCGGAACTTCCACTCCTCGACCTCGGCCGACACGCGGTACTTCGTCGGGTCGTCGGCGGTGGTGTGGGCACCCATGCGGTAGGTGTAGGCCTCGACGAGCAGCGGGCCGTTGCCGTTGCGGGCCTCGTCGAGGCAGTGCTGCGTCACGGCATACGTCGCGAGGATGTCGTTGCCGTCGACGCGCACGCCCGGGAAGCCGAAGCCCGCGGCGCGCTGGAAGAGCGGGATACGGGTCTGCTTCTCGACAGGCTCGGAGATGGCCCACTGGTTGTTCTGGCAGAAGAAGACGACCGGGGCGTCGAAGCTCGCCGCGTAGACGAACGCCTCGTTGACGTCACCCTGCGAGGACGCGCCGTCGCCGAAGTAGCAGATGACCGCGGTGTCGCGCTCGGGGTCGCCGGTGCCGACGTTGCCGTCCATCCGCACGCCCATCGCGTAGCCGGTGGCGTGCAGCGCCTGGGCCCCGATGACGATCGTGTAGAGGTGGAAGTTGTTCTCCTTCGGGTCCCACCCGCCCTGGCTGACGCCACGGAAGAGCTGCAGCGAGCTCTGCGGGTCCATACCGCGGACGAAGCCCACGCCGTGCTCGCGGTAGGTCGGGAAGACGAAGTCGTGCGGCTTGAGCGCGCGGCCGGAGCCGACCTGGGCGGCCTCCTGGCCGAGCAGGCTCGGCCACAGGCCGAGCTCGCCCTGGCGCTGCAGGGCGTAGCCCTCGGCGTCGAGCCGGCGGATGAGGACGAGATCGCGGTAGAAGCTCCGCAGGTCCTCGGGCGTCAGGTCCGCGACGTACTTGTCGTAGTCGGGGTGGGACACGCGCTGCCCTTCCGGGGTCAGCAGCTGGATCATGTCCGGGCCGCCGTCACCGACCGCGGGGGTCGGCTGGTGCAGCTCGGCGACAACCTTGTCGCTCACGTGGGGCTCCTTCGCCGGTGAGACCGGCCTTCTCGTTCGGCCCGCGGACGGGGGTCACCCGCTCGTCGGCTTCTGGGGGCGCAGGGCCGCCGTTCGTGACGACGGACACGTGCTTGGTCCTCGACCCGGAACTTACCGGAGAGCCCTGCAAATCTCACAATGCGGGACGACGCCGCAGGTGAGGTGCCGATTCCCGGGTCCCGGCCCCCCCAGCGAGGTGTGCCGATGGCGTATGCCGTGTCGTCGGGTCCGCACCCACGGCGGCGTCAGCGGCGGCGTCAGCGGCGGCGTTAGCGGCGGGGTCAGCGGCGGGTGCCCCAGTTCCACGGCGGGGTGGTGAGCAGGCCCTGGCCCTGCACCACCGTCTCGCCGAGGTCCTTGACGAGCGTGATGCCGCGGGCCGATGAGCCGAGACCGACCGGGGCGTCGTCATCGTCGTCGGCGTCCCCGTCGCCGGCCGCGACGCCGAGCTCGCGCACCAGGGCCCCGGAGTGGGAGACGAGCAGGATCTGGCTGCGCTCCGCCGCCGCGCGGACGAGCCGGGCCAGCGGCGCGAGCAGGTCGGGGTGCAGCGAGGTCTCGGGCTCGTTGAGGACCATGAGCGGCGGCGGGTCGGTGGTCAGCAGCGCCGCGACGAGGAGCAGGTAGCGCAGGGTGCCGTCGGACAGCTCGGCGCTGCTCAGCGGTCGGAGCATGCCCGGCTGGTGCAGGGCGACGTCGAAGCGGCCGCCCTCGACCGTCACGTCGAGGATCGCCCCGTCGAAGGCGTCGGCCACGGCGCGGTCGAGCTCGGAGCGGCCGTTCTCGCGGATGGTCTGCAGGGCCGCGGCGAGGTCGCGGCCGTCGTCGGCGAGGACAGGGGTGCGGGTGCCGACCTGCGGGGTGCGTGCCGGGGCGCCCGCGTCGGCCCGGAACCCGTCGTAGAACCGCCAGCCCCGGATCATCCGCCGGACCCGGAGCAGCTCGGGCGCCCGTTCGGGGTCGGCCAGCTCGGTGAGCATGCTCTCCCACGGGGAGAGGGACCGGGTCAGCTGCGTCCACCCGGGCGTGGCACCCCGGCCGCGGGCCGAGGAGCTGCCCGACGACCCGGCAGCGCCCCCCGGTCCCCCGTCGTCGCGGTAGGCGGCGCGGCGTCCCCCGCGGCCCGGGCCCGACTCCTCGACGGGGTCGGACTCCCACTCGGCGCCGTCGGCACCGCCCTCGTCGCCCCAGCCGGCGTCCCAGGCATCGTCCGCATCGAGACCCGACCGGGTCTCGACGACGTTCCAGCGCCGGCGCACGAGCACCGAGCCCGGTCGCATCACCGGGCCCGACCACACGACCTCGCGCTTGATCTCGGGGTCGCGCAGGAAGGCCGAGGGCGAGCCGGCGTCCATGCCCGACGACTGCTGCGGCAGGCCGAGGTCGACGAGGTAGCCGAACTCGTCGGACGCGAAGCCCAGCTGCAGGCTGATCGGCCCCTTGCGCCGGGTGCCCTGCACGGCGTGGCCCCGCGCACGGGCCCCACCCAAGGTCGCCGGCCCGGCCCAGAGGGCGGACTCGAGGCCGCCCTCGCGCGCCAGCGTGCCCACGACGTCACCGCGCCCGCACCCGGCGAGCAACCGCAGCGACCGGTAGAGGCTGGACTTGCCGCTGCCGTTGGCGCCGGTCACGACGTCGAGCCCGTGCAGCGGCACCACGACGTCGCGCAGCGAGCGGTAGCCGGACACGGCGACGGCGGTGAGCATGCCCCGACGATAGGACGGGCCCCCGACAGCCGCGGCCGGTGCGCGGCCGGTCCGAGGCCGGTCCGAGGCCGGTGCGAGGCCGATCCGGGACCGTCCCGGAGGTCCGAGACAGGACGGGAAGGTCAGTCGCCGCCCGGCGAGCCGTTCGGCGAGCCGTTCGGCGAGCCGTCCGGCGCCGCATCGGGGCCGCCACGGCCGCGCAGGAGCAGCGCCAGCATGAGGACGAGCGCCACGAACCACAGGCCGACGGCGACCTGCGGGAAGACGGCCACGGCGGTGCGCGTGACGGTCGGCACGCCGGGCGCGTACCAGCCGAAACCGAGGCCCGCGGTCATGATGGTGAGCCCCACCGCGGCCACGGCCAGCGCCGCACCGACGGCCCCCGCCGCGACGGTTCCCGGACGGCGCCTCGTCCGGCGACGCCGGACGGCCCACAGCCAGAGGCCCGCTGCGACCAGCGCGAGCACGGCGGAGAAGCCGAGCACCGCGAGCGTCCCGAAGGAGCCGGCGAGGTCGGTGGACGACTGCGCGCTGAGCGACCGGACCCGGCCCCACAGCCAGACCTCGAGCAGCGGGACGGTCCCCTGCTGAGTGGCCAGCTCCATCCGCTGGGTGGGCCAGACCAGGGCCGCGACGACGAGCACCGCCCCGGCGGCGAGCAGCGGTGCCACCAGGCGCCGCACGTCAGGCACGCTGCCCGGCGTCGTGGGCGCCGGAAGAACCGGCGCGCAGCCCGAGGCTCGTCTCCATGGCCAGACCCTAGGCCGTTCCGCCCACCACAGGAGCCGTTCGCGGTCGCGTGGCCCCTACGCGGGTGGCGCGGCGCTCCGCGGGGTTGCGCCAGCCGTGCCGCCCCGAAACCTTGAGGCTGCACGGCCACGCTCAGCCCCGGCCCCGCCCCTCGTCGTCGTCGTCGCTGAACCCGACCGAGGTCGTACGCGTCGTGCCCGTCGGCGTGGCATCCCGCAGCCTCGCGGCACGCTGGGTCGTCGGCCGCTCGGTGACGCCGCTGGGACCGGGCGTGAGCACCCCGGCCGACGACCTGCTCCGTCTCGGCCCGGCCAGCCGGGTCGAGGCGGCGGACAGGCGGCCGGCGAGCGCGCCGGCCGGTCCGGGCAGCACCGTCGCGGCCACGAGCACGAGGGCCAGCGCGAGGACGACGACCGCGGCGACCTCGAGCCGGCCCGTGGGGGTCGTCCAACGCACCAGCCCGGGTTGCAGGCCGATCGACCGCTCGTCGAACGACAGGCGCTCGACGAGCGAGCCACCCACCGTCGCGAGAGCCAACGCGAGCCCGGCAGCCGCCGTCAGCTCCCCGAGACGCCCCGGCCTTCGCAGCCACCACGCCAGCCCCGCCGCCGCGCAGGCGAGCACGGCGACGAGCAGCACGAGCCGAGCCACGGGGTTCGGGCCGCCGTACGCGTCGAGCAGCACGCCGTCGGAGGAGTAGACCACCTGCCGTCCCCAGGACCAGATGCGCTGCTCGTAGCCCTTGGTGAAGTCCCCGACCTCGGGGGCGCGCACCGCCACGACCGTCGTCGGCCAGACCGCGGTGGTCGCCGCGAGCAGCACCCCCACGGCTCCGAGCGTCGCCCCGGCACGTCGCACCAGCAGCGCCTCCCGACCGCCGACCGCGCCGTCCGAGACAGCACCATCCGCAACCGGCCCGGGCGCCGGCTGCTCGGCCCCGGGCTCGGGCACCGACTGCTCCTCAGCCGCTTCACGCGGCGCCGCAACCGGCAGGTCGACCGAGCGCCACGACGCCGACGCCGCCGCGCGTGCGCCCGACCGGGCCCCCGGCGCCGCGACCCTCACCGGGCCGTCGGCGTCGTCCGGCCTCCCGAGTGCGCGGACCCGCGCGACCCAGGCGGACGGCATACGTACGCCGGTCAGCGACAGGACGACGAGCGCGACCGCCACGACCCCCACGAGCGCTGCAGTGGACTCGAGCCAGCCCACGACCGTGGAGGCGCCGGAGGCCGCCAGCCCGTGCACGTCGTCGCGAACCGGACGGCCGTGCCGCTGCGCACTCGACGTCACCAGGTGCCCGAGCAGGGCCGCCCACGCGAGCGGCGCGACGACCGGGACCCACGCCGCCCGAAGCAGCAGCCAGGCGACGGCAGCCCCCGCCGCGAGCAGGAGGAGCGTGACCAGGACGACGAGCCCGAGAGGATCCCACAGGTCCTGCACCACCACGCCACCGGCACCGAGGACCTGCGAGCGGCCCCAGCTCCAGAACTGCTGGTCGAAGAGGACCACGCCCCGCTGGCTGTCGAGCGTCGTCAGGTGCCACGTCGGCGCGAGCACCGACGGCACCGTGAGGAGCACGGCGAGGAGCGCGGCCGCGCCGGCCGGGACCCGTTCGCGCTGCAGCGCCATGCGCCCTCCCCCGCCGCGCACCCTCGCGCGGCCCTGGTGTGTCAGCGGGGCCCGAAGCGCCCCGCCACCTCGATGAGGCGTGAGTTGGCCTCGACCTCGCCGATCGTGACCCGCACGCCGTCGTCGCCGTACTGCCGGACGGTCAGCCCGGCCTCGCCACAGGCCTGCGAGAACGCCGTCGACTCGGCGCCCAGCGGGAACCAGACGAAGTTCGCGTCCGAGCGCGGCAGCTGCCACCCCTGGTCGGCGAGCGCCTGAGCCACCCGCTCGCGCTCGGCGACAAGGCTCTCGACGCGCTCCTCGAGCTCGTCGAAGGCGTCGAGCGAGGCGATGGCGGCCACCTGCGCGACCGAGTTCACGCCGAAGGGCGTGGCCGTCTTGCGCAGGGCAGCGGCGACCGGCGGGTGCGCGACGGCATACCCGACGCGCAGGCCGGCGAGGCCGTACGCCTTGGAGAAGGTGCGCAGGACCACGACGTTGGGGCGGTCCCGCCAGACCTCCAGCCCCCGCACCGCCTCGGGGTCGCGGACGAACTCGACGTACGCCTCGTCCACCACGACGATGACGTCCCGCGGGACGCGGTCGAGGAACGCCTCGAGCTCGGCCTGGTGGACGCACGGCCCGGTCGGGTTGTTCGGGGTGCAGACGAGGACGACGCGGGTGCGCTCCGTGATGGCGGCGAGCATCGCGTCGAGGCGGTGACGGGCCTGGTCGTCGAGGCCGACCATCACGGGCTGGGCGCCGGCCAGCAGCGTGACGATCGGGTAGGCCTCGAAGGAGCGCCACGCGAAGACGACCTCGTCGCCGGCGTCGCAGGCCGCGTTGACGATCTGGGCGAGCACCGCCACCGAGCCGGTGCCCGTCGCGAGGCACTCGGCCGGCACGTCGAGCGCCTTGGCCAGCCTCTCGGTCAGCGCCGTCACCGCCATGTCGGGGTAGCGGTTCACCGTCGTCGCCGCGTCCTCGATCGCCGCGAGCACCGACGGGAGCGGACCGTAGGGGTTCTCGTTGGAGGAGAGCTTGTATGCCGTCACGCCCGCCGGCGCCGACGCGGGCTTGCCGGGCTTGTAGTCGGGCATCTGCGCCAGGACGTCACGGAGGCGGACGGTGGCCTCGCCGGCCTGCGGGACGGCATACGACTCGCGCGGGGTCGCGTCCTCGGTCACGCTGTCGGGGAGGTTGTCGGCCGTGGCGTCGGCGGTGTCGCTCATACCCGCACTGTAGAGGCAGTGTCCATGCGCACGACCGGCCCATGGACACTTCACTGACGCAGACCCCACCGTGTGGCTAGGCTCACATCGTCGCGTCAGAGCCGCCTCGACACCTTCTGCCTGCCCACTCTCTCGAAAGTCAGATCATGCGCATCGGCATCCTCACCGGGGGCGGGGACTGTCCCGGCCTCAACGCCGTCATCCGGGGCGCGACCCGCGCCGCCGAGGTCACCTACGACAGCACCGTCATCGGCTTCCGCAACGCCTGGCGCGGAGTCATGGACAACGACTACGAGATCCTCGACGTCGACCGGTGCCGGGGCATCCTGCCCCTCGGCGGCACGATCCTCGGCACGAGCCGCGACCAGCCCTTCGCGCACGAGGACGGGCTCAAGCGGGTCCGCAAGGCCTACGACCGGCACGGCCTCGACGCCATCATCGGCATCGGCGGTGAGGGCTCGATGGGTGTGCTGAACCGCCTGCACGAGAACGGTTTTCCCGTCGTCGGCGTGCCGAAGACGATCGACAACGACATCTCCCTGACCGAGATGACGTTCGGCTTCCAGACGGCCGTGCAGATCTGCACCGACGCCATCGACCGGCTCCACACCACCGCCGAGTCGCACCACCGCGTCCTCGTCGTCGAGGTGATGGGCCGCCACGTCGGCCACATCGCCACCTGGTCGGGCCTCGCCGGCGGCGCCGCGATCACCCTCGTGCCCGAGGACCCGTTCGACATCGAGGAGGTGTGCGAGCGGATCGTCCACCGGCACAAGAAGGGGCGGTTCGCCACGATCGTCGTCGTGGCGGAGGGCGCCCTGCCGCGACCCGGGAGCTTCGTCATCCCGGCGCCCGAGGTCGACAAGTACGGCCACCAGATCCTCGGCGGCATCGGCTCGCTCCTGGCGCGCGAGATCCAGGGCCGCACCGGCATCGAGAGCCGCATGACCGCGCTCGGCCACATCCAGCGCGGCGGCTCCCCCGTCGCGTTCGACCGGGTGCTCGGGACCCGCTTCGGCGTCGCCGCCGTCGAGGCCGCGCTCGACGGCGCATGGGGCCAGATGGTCGCGCTGCAGCGGGGTCGCATCGAGCGCGTGCCGATCGGCGACGCCATCAGCTCACTCAAGACGGTCGAGCCGGACCTGCTGCGCCTCAACGACATGTTCCAGCCGCGCATCCCCGGCGACGAGCACCCCGGCCTTCCCGTGGATTCGGCTGCCCGCGTGGAACACTGAGCGCATGCTCATCAACTTCGCGTTGCAGACGGTCATCAACGCCGTCGCCCTCTGGGTGGCGGCGTGGGCCATCCCGGGCATCACCTTCGGCGGTGGGTCGACCGCTCAGGTCCTCAAGACCGTCATCATCGTGGCGCTGATCTTCGGCATCGTGAACGTCTTCATCAAGCCGCTCCTCAAGCTGATCTCGCTGCCGCTGATCATCCTGACGCTCGGGCTGTTCGTCTTCATCGTCAATGCCCTGGTGCTCGAGCTGACGTCGTGGCTGGCGGGCAAGCTAGACCTCGCCTTCCACGTGGAGCACTTCTTCTGGGACGCGATCTTCGGCGCGCTCATCGTCACCTTCGTCTCGATGCTGCTGAGCTTCATCAAGACCGACTGAGCGGCCTCGGCTGGGGCCGTGAGCCCGCCTTCCGCGCGGAAGGCGGGCTCACGGCATACCGCAGCGGGCGGCGCCCGCTCCAGCCTCGTCGGGGTGTCGGCTGTGGCGCTGTCGGCGCCTCGTCCTACCGTCGTGGCATGCGGTTGCTCCACACCTCCGACTGGCACCTCGGGCGCACGCTCCACGGCGTGAACCTCCACGAGGCGCAGACGGCCGTGCTCGAGCGCATCTGCGAGCTCGTCGAGGACCCACCCGACGGCATCCCCGTCGATGCCGTGCTCATCGCAGGTGACGTCTACGACCGGGGCGTCCCGCCGGTGGAGTCGGTGCAGCTATTCGAGTGGACGCTGTCGCGCCTGTCCGCGGTGACCACGGTGGTCGTCACGTCGGGCAACCACGACTCGGCCATCCGCCTCGGCTACGGCGCCGGCCTCTTCCGCGACAGCATCCGCATGGTCACCGACCTCGGCCAGCTCGACCTGCCGGTGCTCCTCGAGGGCACCGACGGGGTGCGGGCCGCCGTCTACGGCATCCCCTACCTCGACCCCGACCACGCGCGCGTCGCGCTGGCGGGCGGGGGCGCGCCGCTGCCGCGGTCGCACCAGGCGGTCGTGGGCGCCGCGTGCGAGCGCATCCGGGCCGACCTCGCCGAGCGGCCGGGGGTGCGCTCGGTCGTGCTCGCGCACGCGTTCGTCGCCGGTGCCGAGCCGAGCGACTCGGAGCGGTCGATCATGGTCGGCGGCGTCGACCGCGTGGCCGGCACCGTCTTCGCCGGCATCGACTACGCCGCGCTCGGCCACCTCCACGGCCCGCAGGCGCCGGAGTCGGCGGAGGGCTCGGTCGTGCGCTACTCCGGCTCGCCGCTGCGCTACTCCTTCTCCGAGCAGGACCACACCAAGGTCGTGCTCCTCGTCGACCTCGACGACTCGGGCCCGGCCCGCGTCACCCCGGTCGAGATCGCCCAGCCGCGGGCCATGGCCACGCTGCGCGGACGCCTCGAGGAGCTGCTCGAGTCGCCCCACTTCGCGGGTGCCGAGGAGTGCTGGGTCCGGGTCACCGTCACCGATCGGGTGCGGCCCGACTCCCTGATGGACCGCCTCAAGTCCCGGTTCCCCCACGCCCTGCAGGTCTTCCACGAGCCCGAGGGTGCCGTCGAGCGCGGCCGAGCCGGCACGACCGCGGTGAGCGAGCGCGACGCGAGAGAGCTCGGCGCCGACTTCATCGCCTACGTCACCAAGACCGAGGCCAGCACCGGCGAGGTCGACGTCTTCGAGGCCGGCTACGAGTCCGCGGTCAGGGCCCAGCACCTGGCCGAGGCGCAGGAGGTGGCGTGACGTGCAGCTGCACCACCTGTCCATGACGGCCATCGGACCGTATGCCGGCACCGAGGTCATCGACTTCACCACCGTCGGGCGCGCCGGGCTCTTCCTGCTCGAGGGCCCCACCGGAGCGGGCAAGTCGACGATCATCGACGCCATCACCTTCGCCCTCTACGGCAAGGTGGCCCAGGCCTCCGCCGACGTCGAGCGCATCCACTCCCACCACGCCGACCCGCGCGCCGTGCCCGTCGTCGTCCTCGTCTTCGAGACCCAGTCGGGCATCTACCGCGTGCAGCGCACGCCGCGCTTCGAGCGACCGAAGTCCCGAGGCGCCGGCACCACCGTGCAGCAGCCGACGATCAAGCTGTGGCGGCTGCAGACCCCCGACGACCTCGAGGGCGGCGAGCTGCTCTCGACCAACATCGGCGACTGCGACGACGAGATCACCCGCGCCGTGGGCCTGACCCGCGACCAGTTCGTGCAGACCGTGATCCTGCCGCAGGGCGAGTTCGCCACCTTCCTGCGGGCCCGCTCCGAGGACAAGGGCAAGCTCCTCGAGAAGGTCTTCGGTACCGCCTTCTTCCGCCGCGTCCAGGAGCAGGTCGTCGAGGCCGGACGCCTCGCCCAGGCCCGGCGCCAGTCGGCCGTCGACGAGATCCGGATGGCCGTGCACGCCCTCGCCGTCTCGGCCGGGCTCGAGGCCGAGCGCCGTGAGGCGCTCGAGTCGCTCAGCCGCACCTCCCCCGAGGCCCTCGAGGCCGAGCTGGCGCAGGTCGTCGACGAGCTGACCACCCGCGAGCGGCACGCGCGCAAGGCGAGCCGCGAGGCCATCGAGACCCACAAGCAGATGGCCGACATGGTGGGCGACGCCCGGCTGCGCATGCAGCGCCGCGAGCGCCTCCAGCAGCTGCAGCAGCAGGAGCACGACCTCGGCAAGCAGGCCGTGCGCTTCGCCGAGCTGCGCGCCGAGGTCGAGCGGGCCAACCAGGCCCAGCCGGTCGCCGGGGCCGTGCGCACCCTGGCCCAGTCCGAGGCGCACCTGCGCGCTGCCGAGACGAGGCTGCGCCGGGCTCGCGAAGTCGTCGACCCGGCGCTGCGCGACCGTGGCCCAGCCGCCCTGCGCGAGGCCGCGGCCCAGGCCCGCGAGGTGGTCGGCTCCCTCACCGGCGCCATCGCGCTCGAGGGTGCTCTTGCCGGCCGCGTCGCCGAGCTGGCGCAGCTGCGCGACCGGCTCGGGCGACTCCGCCAGTCGGCGGGAGTCGTGACGACCGAGCTGCAGGCCCTCCCCCAGACGATCGCGACGCACGAGGCGGCGCTGACCGAGGCTCGGCGGGTCGCGGCCCTGCTCGACGGGCGCACGAGCGAGGGCGAGCGTGCGCGAGACCGGCTCGAGGCCGCCGTGGCGCACGAGGCGGCAGCGACGCGCGTGCCGGGCGCGGAGGCTGCTGCCGCCGAGGCACTGTCGGCCGTGGCCACGGCCGAGACGTCGCTCGCTGCACTGCGACGGGCGCGCATCGAGGGCATCGCCGGCGAGCTCGGGCTCTCCCTCGCCGACGGCGACCCGTGCCCGGTGTGCGGCTCCGTCGAGCACCCGTCCCCCGCCCGTCCCACACTCGACGCCGTCACACCCGAGCAGATCGAGGCCGAGGAGCTTCGGGTCACCGGCCTGCGTGACCGGGCCGCCCGCACCACCGACGCGCTGGCGACGCTGCGCTCGGAGGTCCGCGAGCTGGCGGCCCGCTGCGACGGGCTCGACGTCTCCACCGCGCGCAGCCGGGCCGAGACCGCGGCCCGCGACCTCGCGGAGTCCGTGCGGGCCAGATCCGACGTCGGGGCCGTCGTGGCCCGGGTGGCCGAGCTGCGCGCCCGCGTCGACGACCTCACCGCGGAGGCGAGCCGGCTCGGCGCCGAGCTCGCCCGCACGGAGCAGTCGGTCGTCGACCTCGACACCCGCACCGCCGAGGAGATGCGGCTCGTCGAGCAGGCCCGCGACGGTCACCCGAGCGTCGCGGCGCGGCGCGACGTCCTCGTCACGACCGCCGCCCGTATCGACGACCTCGTCGAGGCGCTCGGCCAGCGTGACGTCGCCGCCGCGGCCGTGGCCGAGGACACCGCCGCGCGCGACGCCGACCTGGCACAGTTCGGCTTCGCCGACGTCGAGGAGTGGATGGCGGCCAACCGCGGCACCGAGTGGATCAGCGCCAAGACGCGCGAGATCGCCGAGTTCGAGCGCGCCTGCACCCAGGTGCGTGCGGGGCTGAGCGGTCCCGAGCTGGCCGACGTGCAGCTCGACGCGCTCTTCGACGACATCGACCAGCTCGAGGCCCTGGCCGCCGCCGCCAAGAAGGACATGGAGGCGGCCAGCAACGAGCACGGCAGTCTGCGCGACCAGGTGGCACGCACCAAGAGCCGGGTGTCCGACATCCGCGAGGCGCTCGCCCGCAACGCCGCGGTCATCGCCGAGACCGCCGACGCCGTCCGTGTGGGCCAGCTCGT
This sequence comes from Terrabacter lapilli, assembly GCF_039531305.1. Taxonomy (NCBI): domain Bacteria; kingdom Bacillati; phylum Actinomycetota; class Actinomycetes; order Micrococcales; family Intrasporangiaceae; genus Terrabacter; species Terrabacter lapilli. Next base: position 68,860 of record NZ_BAAAPU010000011.1, on the reverse strand, counting down.
CGCCGGCAACGGCGACAACCAGCTCAACCTCGACCTGGCCAAGTACGTCCTCATCCGCCGCTTCACCGAGGTGCTCTCGGCCGCCAACACCGAGCTCGCCCGGTTCTCGGGCGGCCGCTACACCCTCGAGCACACCGACGCCAAGAAGGGCAACGCCAAGTCGGGTCTCGGCGTGCGGGTCCACGACATGCACACCAACCAGGTCCGCGAGGTCGGCACCCTCTCCGGCGGCGAGACCTTCTACGTCTCCCTGTCCCTCGCCCTGGCCCTGGCCGAGGTCGTCCGCGCCGAGTCCGGCGGCGTCGACCTCGGCACCCTCTTCGTCGACGAGGGCTTCGGCACCCTCGACCCCGACGTCCTCGACGACGTCATGCACACCCTCGAGGGCCTGCGCGAGGGTGGCCGGACCGTCGGCATCGTCAGCCACGTCAGCGAGCTGAAGTCCCGCGTCGCCGACCGCATCGAGGTCGTGGTCAAGCCCGACCGCACCAGCACGCTGCGCATCACCGCCTGAGCGTGCGGCAGCCGGAGTCGGTGCGGAGCCAGCCGCCGGCCGCGCCGACCGCGAGGGCGCGCCGAGCGGGCCGGCGTCCGCGAGGATCTCAGCCGGCGTCCGTGCCGAGCCGAGGCTTGCGGCGCACGCGACGCCGGGCCGCGCCGACCACGACGATGACGACGCCGACCAGCGCCGCGCCGGCCGCGAGGTCGGCGTAGCCGAGGGAGCCGACGACGATCCCGGCGACCACCCCGCCGGCGGCACCGGCGAGCCCCATCAGCACGTCGGCCAACCCCTGCGCCGCCGGGCGTTCGTCGGTCGTCACGACCGCGGTCAGCAGCGTCGAGCCCGAGACGAGCGTGCACGACCAGCCGACCCCGAGCAGGAAGAGCGCCACGAGCAACAGGCCCGACCAGCCGGCCTGCGACCGGGCCGCGAGCGACGCGGCCAGGGTCAGCACGACACCACCGGTCATCGCCACGGGCGGGGCGCCCCACCGGTCGACGGCCGAGCCGACGAGCGGCGACAGGGCGTACATGCCGAGGATGTGCACCGAGATGACGAAGCCGATCACCTCGAGCTCGGCGTGACCGTGCTGCATGTGGATCGGCGTCATCACCATGACGCTCACCATGACGAGGTGGCCCAGGGCCATGACGAGCATCGCCCGGAGCGCGGCGGGGTTGGCGCGGACGACCGCCAGGCCGCGCCGCATCGAGCCGTCGTGGTTCGGTGCCTCGTGGACGCCGCCGGCGAGCCTGCTTTCCTCGAGGTCGGCGGCGTCGAACGCCCGCGCGGTCAGCAGCGGGTCGGGCCGCAGCAGCCGGTCGACCACGAGCCACGCCAGCATGAACCCGACGAGCGAGAAGACGAAGGTGCCCGCGAGCTCGGGCAGCCCGACGGCCTGGGCCAGGGCCTTGCCCGGCCCCACGAGGTTCGGGCCGGCGACGGAGCCGATCGTCGTGGCCCACACCACGATGGAGAGGTCACGCCCACGGTGGGCGGGGCTCGCGAGGTCGGCGGCGGCATACCTCGTCTGGTTGTTGGCGGTCGTGCCCCCGCCGAAGAGGAACATCCCGACGACGAAGAGCGGGAACGACCGCACCACGGCGGCGGCGAGCACGAGGCCCGCGCCGACGAAGGCGACCGAGAGCCCCAGCCGCAGCCCGACGCGGCGGCCCCTGGCGGCCGTCGCCCGCGCGACCGGGATCGTCAGCAACGCCGTGCCGAGCACCTGCGAGGTCGTGCCGAAGCCGGCCAGCGCCTCCGTGCCGCTCAGGTCCTCGGCGAGCAGGGCGCCGACGGCGATGCCGCTGGCCATGCCCACGCCGCCGAGGACCTGCGACAGGACCAGCGTGCGCACGACCTTGCGCTGGACGGTGGCCCGCTCCACGGCGCCAGGAGCGGGGGTCATCATCCGGCTCACACGTGACGGCGCGACGTGATGACGCGGAAGCGGTTCGCGACGAAGGCCGCGTCGGTGTAGGCGGCGTTCGCGGCGGGGTTGGCCCCCGTGCCGTGGAAGTCGGAGAAGGCGGCCGTCTGGTTGACGAAGATCTGCCCCGTGAGGTTCTCGGACAGCGCTACCCCGCCCGCGGCGGCGGCCTCCCTGGCCGCCTCTAGCACGTCCTCGCTCGTCGAGTAGACAGCGGCTGTCATGGCGCCGTGCTCGCGCACCGTGTCGGCGAGCTGCGCGAGCGACTGCTCGGTCGACGCGGTCCTGATGAGGAAGCCGACCGGGCCGAAGCACTCCCGGGTGTAGACGTCCTCGCGGGCCACGTCGACGGCGACGAGGCCGGGTGCGCGCACGACGGCGTCAGGCCAGCCGGGGTGCGACACACGGCGCGAGTCGAGGACGACCCGGCCGCCTGCGTCCTCGGCGATGGTGGCCAGCGCGTCGGCGTTGCCGCGCACCTGGTCGTTGACCGTCGCGCCGAGCAGCTCGACCGCCTTTGCGTCGTCGCCGGTGAGCCGGCCCACAGCAGCGGCGAGGCGGTCGCCGAACTCGTCGAAGGACAGGTGCCCCTCGTCGGTGTCGATGCCGCCCTCGGGGACGTAGAGGTTCTGCGGCGCCGTGCACATCTGCCCGGAGTAGAGGGTGAGGCTGAAGGCGAGGTTGCCCAACGTCCCCCTCAGGTCGTCGGTGGAGTCGACGACGATCGAGTTGAGGCCGGCCTTCTCGGTGTAGACGAGCTTGCCGTGCGCCGCCGCCGACTCCTCGAGCCAGGCGCCGAAGGCAGGGCCGCCGGTGTAGTCGATGATCGCGACCTCGTCGCGCTCGGCGAGCGTCCTGGCCAGGCCCTGCCCGTCCGCCTCGGCCGCCAGCTGCACGAGCGCCGGGTCGAAGCCGGCCTCGGCGAGCACCTCACGCGCGACCTCGACCGAGATGGCGAGCGGCAGCACGGCGCGCGGGTGCGGCTTGATCACGACCGGGTTGCCGGTGACGAGCGAGGCGAAGATGCCGGGGTAGGCGTTCCACGTCGGGAAGGTGTTGCAGCCGATGACGAGCGCCACGCCGCGCGGCACGATGCGGTAGTCCTTCTGCATCCGGGTCGGCGCCGGCTTGCCCTCGCGGTCACGCCCGGGCTTCTCCCACACGACCGACTCCGGCACGCGCTCCTGCTCGACGAGGCCGGCCGCGATCGCCTCGACCGCCCGGTCCTGGGCGTGCGGCCCGCCGGCCTGGAACGACATGACGAACGGCTGGCCCGACGTGTGCATGACGGCGTTGGCCAGCTCGAAGCTGCGCTTGTTGATGCGGTCGACGACCTCGACGCACACCGCGGCCCGCACCTGGGGACCGGCGTCGCGCCAGGCCGGGATCGCGGCGCGCGCCGCCGCCAGGCCCGCGTCGAGGTCCAGTGCCGGGTAGGTGACGCCGAGCTCTGGGCCGTAGGGCGAGACCTCGCTGCCCACGAAGGTGCCGTCGGTGGGCTGGCTCGACAGGGCGGCATACGGCCTCCCGAGGTGCGCCTCGTGGGCCTTCAGGCCCTCGGCGGCGGCCGACTCGCCGTAGACGCGGGGGCTCGGGGACTCGGGGTAGCGGGAGTACCAGGAGCGACTCGCCAGGGCCTGACGGATCTCGTCGAGGACTCCCGCGTGCGCGTCGAGCAGGGGGTGGGTGGGCGTCGTTGCCGGTGCAGTCACGCGACGATGCTAAGCCCCGGACGCGCCGCTGCCGTATGCCGTGGCGCAGGCTCCCCGTCGCCCACCGCGCACACCCGCGCGGGCAGCAGGCAGGATGGCGGGCATGGACACGGACGTCAGGGAACCCGGCGGGTCACGAGCCGCCGAGCGCACGGACGGGCACACCGACGAGGAGGCCGCGCGGCACGACGATGCGATGAGAGCGGCGTCGGCCTTCGGACCCGTCGGCGTCATCGGCGCCGGGGCCATGGGCGCCGGCATCGCCCAGGTCGCGGCCACCGCCGGGCACGCGGTGACCCTCGTCGACGTGGCGCCGGGTGCGGCCGCAGCCGCCGTCGAGAAGGTCGGGGGCGCGCTCTCCCGGCTCGTCGACAAGGGCCGGATGCCGGCCGACCACGCCACGGCGGTGCTCGCCCGCATCACCGCCGCTCAGTCGCTGCGGGACCTGCCGAACTGCGGCCTGGTCATCGAGGCCGTGCCCGAGGACCTCGGGCTCAAACGCGGCATCTTCGCCGAGCTGGCCGATCTGCAGCCCTCGACGACGGTGCTCGCGACGAACACCTCGAGCATCGACATCGACGACATCGCCGCCGACGTCGCCGACCCCGAGCGCGTGCTCGGGCTGCACTTCTTCAACCCGCCGCCCGTCATGGCGCTCGTCGAGGTCGTCCACGGCGAGCGCACCGCGCCGGCCTACGTCGAGCACGCCGTGGCGCTGGTCGCCGCGTGGGGCAAGACGCCGGTGCGGTGCAGCTCGACGCCCGGCTTCATCGTCAACCGGGTCGCGCGGCCCTTCTACGGAGAGGCGCAGCGCATCGTCGAGAGCGGCATCGCCGATCCCGCGACGGTCGACTGGATCCTGCGCGAGCGTGGTGGCTTCCCGATGGGCCCGCTCGAGCTGACCGACTTCATCGGCCAGGACGTGAACCTCGCCGTCGGCACCTCCGTGTGGGAGCAGACCGGCCGCGACGAGCGCTACGCGCCCACGGAGTTCCAGCGGGGGCTGGTCGAGGCCGGCCGCCTCGGCCGGAAGTCGGGCCGGGGCGTCTACGCGTACGCCGCCGACGGCTCGGTCGAGGGTGCGCAGCCCGACCTCGAGCTGGCGGAGCGCCTCGTCGGGGGCCCGGTCGCCACGGACCCACTGGCCCGGACCCTGGCGATGCTCGTCAACGAGGCCGTCGACCTCGTGGCTCGGGGCGAGGCGAGTGCCGACGACGTCGACACCGCGATGCGGCTCGGCACCCGCTACCCGAAGGGCCCGATCGCCTGGGGACGGGAGCTCGGGTTCGACCGCGTGGCGCGGTGGGTCGCCGAGCTCGACGCGGCCTACCCGGGCGGCCGCTACCGGCCGAGTCCCGCCCTGACCGACGGGAGCCTCACGTGAGCGAGACCTCGGTGGCGGACGGCACGGGTGGCGAGGGCGACGACCCGGGGGCCGGTGTCGCCTTCGCCCGGCAGATGTGGGCCGACGACGAGGCCTCCCGCCGCCTCGGCATGGCGGCCGTCCTCGTCGAGCAGGACCACGCCGTGGTGCGGATGGCGATCCGCGACGACATGGTCAACGGGCACGCCATCTGTCACGGCGGCTACATCTTCACCCTGGCCGACTCGTGCTTCGCGCTCGCCTGCAACTCGCGGGGGCGCCTCACGGTGGCAGCCGGGGCCGACATCTCGTTCACCGCGCCGGGCCGGCTCGGTGACGTGCTCGTGGCCGAGGGACAGGTCCGCTCGGCGTTCGGCCGCAGCGGGATCACCGACGTCACGGTGAAGCGCGAGTCCGACGGCCAGATCATCGCCGAGTTCCGCGGCCGCAGCCGCACCCTCACCCGCCCCTGACCCACCCGTCGAAAGGCCAGCTGTGGTCGGGTGCACACCGTCGAAAGGCCACGAGTGGTCGGGTGCGCACCGTCGAAAGGCCACCTGTGGTCGGGTGCACACCGTCGAAAGGCCACGCGTGGTCAGGTACACACCGTCGAGAGGCCACCTGTGGTCGGGTGCACACCGTCGAAAGGCCACGCGTGGTCAGGTGCCCACCGTCGAAAGGCCACGCGTGGTCAGGTGCCCACCGTCGAGAGGCCAAACCTCGCGACGAGAGTTGGCCCCTCGACCTTTACGAGGCGGCCACACGTGGCCTCTCGACCTTTACGAGGCGGCCACACGTGGCCTCTCGACGGTTGAGGGGCGGCCACACGTGGCCTCTCGACGGTTGAGGGGCGGCCACACGTGGCCTCTCGACGGTTGAGGGGTTGGGGTCAGCGGGAGCGGCGGCTGCCGGCGCGGGTGCCAGCGGAGAACGCCGCGGCGCTTCCGCCGCTGCTCGTCGAGTAGACGGTGGTGGAGCCGCCACGGCGGCCGGAGCCGCCACCACTGCCGGCGCCGCCGGACCGGCGACCGCCGGTCTGGCCCTCGCCGCCCTGACCGGCGCGGCCGCGGCCCGCGCCGCGTCCGCCGGAGCGACCGGCGCCGCGGGCGCCACCGCCCTGCGCGTCGGAGCCCTGGTCACCACGACCACGACCGCGGCCACCCTCGCTCGGGCCGCGTCCGCTCTCGGGAGCCGGCCGACCGGAGCCACCGGCGCCGCTGCTGCTGCTGCCACGGCCACGACCACGGCCACGGCCGCGACCGGAGCCGCCGCCCGCACCGCCGCCGGACGCGCTGCCCGACGCACTGCCGGAGCCGGCACGCGAGCCACCGCGGGCCGGAGCCTCCTCGCGGACGAGGCCACCGGCATACGACCGCTCACCGGGGGCCAGCTCCGTGAGCAGCGGGTGGCCGAGCTGCACGCGCGTCGTGGTCGGCTTGATGCCGGCCTTGCGCGTCAGGTCGCGCACGTCGCGCACCTGCTCGTCGAGCATCATCGTGACGACCGTGCCGTCGTTGCCGGCGCGGGCGGTGCGGCCCGAGCGGTGGAGGTACGCCTTGTGCTCGACCGGCGGGTCGGCGTGGATCACGAGCGCGACGTCGTCGACGTGGATGCCGCGGGCCGCGATGTCGGTCGCGACGAGCGTCTGGGCCCGGCCCGAGTGGAAGTCGTCCATGTTGCGCGTGCGGGCACCCTGGCTGAGGTTGCCGTGCAGCTCGACGGCCGGAACTCCCGAGGCGTTGAGCTGCTTGGCGAGCTTCTTGGCCCGGTGCTTGGTGCGCGTGAAGACGACCTTGCGACCGGGGGCCGCGGTGAGGTCGAGGATGACCGGCAGGTGCGAGCCGTTGTCGACGTGGAGCACGTGGTGGCTCATCGTCGAGACCGGCGACTGGGCCGAATCGGCCTCGTGCGTCACGGGATTGGTGAGGAAGCGCTTGACGAGCACGTTGATCGCGCCGTCGAGCGTCGCCGAGAAGAGCAATCGCTGGCCCTTCTGGGGCGTCTTCTCCATGATCCGGCGCACGCCGGGCAGGAAGCCGAGGTCGGCCATGTGGTCGGCCTCGTCGAGGACCGTGATCTCGATGTCGTCGAGGAAGACGTGGCCCTGCTGCATGAGGTCCTCGAGCCGCCCCGGGCAGGCGACGACGACGTCGACACCGGCTCGAAGGCCCTGGACCTGGGGGTTCTGGCCGACGCCCCCGAAGATCGTGAGCGACGTGAGGCCGAGCGGCTGGGCGAGCGGCGCCAGGGCCGCGTCGATCTGCGTCGCGAGCTCACGCGTCGGCGCGAGGATCAGCGCACGGGGACGCCGAGGCTGGCGACGCCGCCCCGACTCCGACAGCCGGGTCAGCAGCGGGAGCAGGAACGCGTACGTCTTGCCGGAGCCGGTGCGTCCACGACCGAGGACGTCGCGCCCGGCCATGGAGTCGGGCAGCGTCGCTGCCTGGATGGGCGTGGGGGTGGTGATGCCGAGGCCGTCGAGGATCGAGACGACGCTGGCAGGGACGCCGAGAACGGCGAAGTTCGTGTCAGTGGACACAGGCAGGCACTCCAATAAGTGGAAGAGGTCGTTCTGCCCGGCGCGAGGGGCCTCAGCGGTGAGGGGTCGCGGCGCAAGAGCGAATCGACGGGGCCGGCGAGACTGCGCCAGGCCAAGAAGAAGCGACCCGAGGCAGAACTGGGCGGGCCGCTGATGACCATGGTACCCGGCTTCGGCGCCCGACGCGTACACACCCCCCGGCCGGGGGTGGGCGCGGGGGTGGGCGCAAGGACTTTCCGAGCGTTCCCGGTCATACGCCGTCAACCGCCTCGCCAGTTCGCGTAATCCTGTGACGGTCCTCACCCCGGTCCGTAGCGTCGAAAGGTCGACGTCGCCGCGACGCCGCGAGAGCGCACCGAACCGGCGCTCTCAAGGGACAAGACACAAAGGACACTCATGACGAGCAAGCTGCACACCATCACCGCGGTCGTAGCCTCCTGCACGACGGCCGTCGCGCTCAGCGCCGTGACGGCATCCAGCGCCTCCGCCCACGCCTCCGGGGACGGACCGGCGCACTCGCCGAAGGTGCTCAACAACAAGGTCATCGCGCCCTTCGGGATGTCGATCTCGGGGCAGGACGTCTGGTACACCGACGGTTTCCTCGGAACCGTCAACAAGATCTCGAAGGGGACCGACACCGTCGTCACGAAGGGACCGCAGTCGGAGGTCGCCGGCATCGCCGTGATCCGCGGAGGCAACACCTATGCCTTCACCTCGTCGAACGACGACCACAGCGCCACCTCGCTGACGATCCGGAGCAAGGGACGGCCCGACGTCGTCGCCGACCTCAGCGGATACGAGAAGAGAGTCAACCCCGACAAGCGCTACACCTACGGCGTGGTCGCCGGCGGGAAGAGCTGCGCACCGGGCGAGCTCGATGCGTACTTCATGAAGATGGGCGGAGTCCCCGCGACGTACCGAGGACAGGTCGACTCCCACCCGTATGCCGTCGCCTACCTCGGCGACGGGGCGTGGGCCGTGGCCGATGCGGGGGGCAACGACATCCTCCGTGTCGACAGCCGGGGACACGTCTCGACGATCGCCGTCCTGCCGCCCCAGCCGGTGACCCTCACGGCCAAGCAGGTCGCCGCCCTCGGCGGACCCTCGTGCCTCGCCGGGGCGAGGTTCAACTTCGAGGCGGTCCCCACGGACGTGCAACGCGGCGAGGACGGCCGGCTCTGGGTCTCGACGCTTCCCGGCGGTCCGGAGGACCCGAGCCTCGGGGCGCGCGGCTCGGTCTACACAGTCAACCCGTGGAAGCACTCGACCAACCGGGTTGCCACCGGCTTCCTGGGCGCCACCAACCTCGCTCTCGGTGACGACGGCGCCGTCTACGTCGCCGAGCTGTTCGCCGGCAAGGTCACGAGGCTCAACCACGGGCACCGGTCCACCGTCGTGACCACCGCCCGCCCGCTCTCGGTCGAGGTCCAGGGCGACTGGCTCTACGTCGGCACTCTGGCGGACATCTCCTTCGGCCCGGGCGCGCCGACGGTCAAGGCCCCGGGCAGCATCACGAGGTACCACCTCTGACCTGACCCGCGGCATACGTCCACCGCCGACCGAGGGTGGACGACAGGCGCCCCTGGCGATCCGGCCCGGGGCGCCTGTCGGCCAAGCGTGTCCGGCGTGTCCGGCGCTGTCCGGCGTGCACCGTGTCCCGGCTAACGGTTCGGTCGCATCCGTGCGAACGTTCAGCGAAAAGTGAAAGGATCCCTCAATCAGCGGCGCATGCTTGCGCCTGATCGATTGAACACTGCGCCTGTCCTGGAAGGACCTCCCATGCGTCGCATGTCCCTCATCGCCGCCACCGGCGTCGCCGTCGCGGGCCTCGCGCTGTCTGCGTGCGGCTCGAACTCGATGTCCAACTCCTCGCCGGGAGCAGGCAGCACCCCCGCCGCGTCGGGGACGTCCGCGGGCGGCGGCGTCGACCAGGCCCTGGCGGCGAAGGTCCCGGCCAAGCTGAAGTCCGCCGGCAAGATCGTCGTCGGCACCGACCCGACGTATGCGCCCAACGAGATGCTGGCGACCGACGGCAAGACCGTCGAGGGCTTCGACATCGACCTGTTCAACGCCGTCGCGGCCAAGCTCGGCCTCAAGACCGAGTACGTCCCGGCCGGCTTCCCCACGATCATCCTCGGCGTCACCAGCGGCAAGTACGACATGGGGGTCTCGAGCTTCACCATCAACCCCGACCGCAAGAAGCAGGTCAACATGGTGAGCTACTACAAGGCCGGCACCCTGTGGGTCGTCGCCAAGGGCAACCCGGAGAAGGTCAACATCGACGATGTCTGCGGCAAGAGCGTCGGCGCCCAGAAGGGCACCGTCCAGGCCGACGACCTCGCCGCGCGGAGCAAGAAGTGCACCGACGCAGGCAAGCCCGCGATCACGCAGGTGATCCAGACGGGGCAGGACCAGGTGACGGCCGACGTCGCCAGCGGCAAGACCGTCGCGATGCTCGCCGACTCGCCCGTCGGCCTCTACGCCATCAAGCAGACCGGCCAGCTCGAGCCGCTCGGTGACATCTACGACTCCGCCCCCTACGGCTACGTCGTGCCCAAGGACCAGACCGACTTCGCCAACCTCCTCGTCGAGGCGCTCAAGGCCACCAAGGCCGACGGCACCTACGACGCGGCCTTGAAGAAGTACGCGGTCGAGAAGGGCGCCATCGACAACTTCGCCGTCAACCCGTGAGTGATCCCGTGGCCGGCACGACGACGACAGGAGTGACGCCAGGCGGCGCCACCAGTGCGGACACGGAGCGACCGGGCATCATCGACGCCAAGCCGGTGCGGCACCCGGGACGGTGGGTCGCGCTCGCCGTGATCCTCGTGCTCATCGGCATGCTGGTCAGCTCGTTCCTGACCAACGAGCGCTGGAACTTCCCCAAGGCCCTCGAGATCATGCAGCAGACCCCCGTGCTCGAGGGGCTCTGGAAGGGCACGATCATCGGCACCGTCGGCTCGATGGTGATCGGCATCGTGGGCGGCATCATCATCGCCGTCCTCCGCCTGTCCCAGAACCCCATCCTGCGCGGCGTCTCGTTCGTCTACACGTGGTTCTTCCGCGGCATCCCCCGCCTCGTGCTGCTCGCGATGATCGGCAGCGGCCTCGGCTTCCTCTACAACAAGATCGACTTCGGGGTGCCGTTCGGGCAGCAGGTCGCCTCGTTCATGGGGCTGTCGAGCAACTTCACCTTCTTCACGCTCAACGTCAACCAGTTCTCGAGCACGCTCATCGCCGGCATCATCGGCCTGGGCCTGTCCGAGGCCGCCTACATGGCAGAGATCGCCCGCGCGGGCATCCTCTCGGTCGACAAGGGCCAGGCCGAGGCGGCCGCGGCCCTCGGCATGGACCGGGGCAAGGCCATGCGGCGCATCGTGCTGCCCCAGGCGATGCGCGTCATCGTGCCGCCGACCGGCAACGAGACGATCGCGATGGTGAAGGACACCTCGCTGCTCTCGGCGATCCCCGTCATCACCGAGCTCTTCTACCAGACCAGCGCCATCGGCACCCGGACGCTGCTCATCATGCCGGCGTTCGTCGCCGTCACGGCGTGGTACCTCATCGTCGGGTCGGTGCTCATGGTCGGGCAGTACTTCCTGGAGAAGCGGTTCGGGCGCGGCTTCGGCACCCCGAGCAACAAGCGGTTCGCACGGCCGGCAGGGGCAGGAGGCGCCTGATGTCAGAGACCACCACCACGAGCCCGCAGGCCCAGCCGCACGAGCGCTCCCGCACCGGCGAGGAGCTGCCGCTCGTCCGGGCGGTCAACGTGATGAAGAGCTTCCACGGCGTCGAGGTGCTCAAGGGCATCGACCTCGACGTGCACCGCGGTGAGGTGGTCGTCCTGCTCGGGCCCTCCGGCTCGGGCAAGACGACCTTCCTGCGCTGCATCAACCAGCTGGAGGAGATCGACGGCGGCCGCATCTGGGTCGACGGCGACCTCGTCGGCTTCCGCGAGGACGGCGGGCACCTGCACCACCTCACCGACAAGCAGGTCGCCGCGCAGCGCCGTGACATCGGCATGGTGTTCCAGCGCTTCAACCTCTTCCCGCACATGACAGCCGTGCAGAACGTCATGGAGGCGCCGATCCAGGTCAAGGGCGTCGGCAAGAAGGAGGCCAAGGCCCGGGCGCTCGAGCTGCTCGAGCAGGTCGGTCTCGGTGACAAGCCCGACTCCTACCCTGCCCAGCTCTCCGGCGGCCAGCAACAGCGGGTCGCCATCGCGCGGGCCCTCGCGATGGACCCGAAGCTCATGCTCTTCGACGAGCCGACCTCGGCCCTCGACCCGGAGCTCGTCGGCGAGGTGCTTCGCGTCATGCGCGAGCTGGCCAACCAGGGCATGACGATGATCGTCGTCACGCACGAGATGGGCTTCGCCCGGGACGTCGCCGACCACGTCGTCTTCATGGACGGCGGCATCGTCGTCGAGGAGGGCAAGCCCCGCGACGTCATCGTCAACCCGAAGCACGAGCGGACCAGGTCGTTCCTCCAGCGGATGCGCACCGAGGACGAGGAGGCCGCGTCCGACGCCGAGGCCCCTGCGGTCCCCGACGCCTGAGCCTCCCTCCGTCCACGCCAGGTGGGCACCTTCCCCCCGGGGACGGTGCCCACTCGACGTTCACGGGCACACGGGAGTGCACCAGGTCACGGATGGGCACAATGGGCCCATGACGACGGAGTCACCCCGCCCCTCCCTGCCCGACCACGAGATCCCGACCGTCGGGCTGGACGAGCTGCGGGGCACCCAGCTCGAGCGGCTCCAGCGGACGGTGCGGGCGGCATACGACAACGTGCCGCACTACCGGACAGCGTTCGAGGGCAAGGGTTTCCACCCCGACGACCTCCGCTCGCTCGAGGACGTCAGCCGCCTGCCGTTCACCACCAAGGCCGACCTGCGCGACAACTACCCCTTCGGGATGTTCGCGGTCCCCCGAGAGCAGGTCGTACGCGTCCACGCCAGCTCCGGGACCACCGGCCGCCCCACGGTGGTCGGCTACACCAAGCGCGACATCGACACGTGGGCCGACCTCATGGCCCGCTCGATCCGCCTCGCGGGCGGCCACCCGGGCGACATCGTCCACGTCGCCTACGGCTACGGCCTCTTCACCGGCGGTCTCGGCGCCCACTACGGCGTCGAGCGGCTCGGCGCGACCGTGGTGCCCGTCAGCGGCGGCATGACCGAGCGGCAGGTCCAGCTCATCCGGGACTTCCGGCCGCGGGTCATCATGGTGACGCCGAGCTACTTCCTCAGCCTGCTCGACCAGATGGAGCGCGAGGGCATCGACCCGGCCGACACGAGCCTCGAGGTCGGGATCTTCGGGGCCGAGCCGTGGACCGAGTCGATGCGCCAGGAGATCGAGCGCCGCACCGGCATGGACGCCGTCGACATCTACGGGCTGTCCGAGATCATGGGTCCCGGCGTCGCGCAGGAGGCGGCGACGACCAAGGACGGGCTGCACCTGTGGGAGGACCACTTCTACCCCGAGGTCATCGACCCGGTGACCGAGGAGGTGCTGCCCGACGGTGAGGTCGGCGAGCTGGTGCTCACGTCGCTGACCAAGGAGGCCATGCCGGTCATCCGCTACCGCACCCGCGACCTCACCCGCTTGCTGCCCGGCACCGCCGTGCCGTCGATGCGGCGCATCGAGAAGGTCACCGGCCGCACCGACGACATGATGATCATCCGCGGCGTCAACGTCTTCCCGACGCAGATCGAGGAGCACGTGCTCGCCGAGCCGCGCCTGTCGCCCTACTTCCAGTGCGTCCTGACGCAGCCCGGCCGGATGGTCGAGCTGACGGTGCTCGTGGAGCCGCTCTCGCGCCTGGAGCCGGGGGCGGCCGACGACATCGCGCGCACCCTGCAGCACGCGATCAAGACCCACATCGGCACGACGGCCCGCGTCGAGGTCCGCGAGCCCGGCTCGATCGAGCGCTCCATCGGCAAGGCCCGCCGCATCGTCGACGAGCGTCCGAAGGCCTGAGCGCGACCGGCCGGGTGTCCCGGACCGCGCCTCTCGACACACCAAGTGGTCCGCCCGTGAACCGGCCCAGCGAGGGACCCACCCGGATCGCCGACTTCGTGCGTTCGGCGGGCCCTGCCTCGTTTCAGACGCGGCGCTGGGCGCGGCTGACGATCTCGAGGGCTGCGGCGTCGGCGACGCCGGCCTCCCGCGCCGCCGCGACGTAGCGGGCCGCCAGGGCCGCCAGCGCCGCCTCGGCGGCGTGCTCCCCCGAGGCCACGACCGTGCCGGCGCGCCTTCGGGTCTCGACGAGACCCGCCGCCTCGAGCTCCTTGTAGGCCCGCGCCACCGTGTTCGCCGCGAGACCGAGGTCGGTGGCGAGACCCCGGACGGTCGGCAGCCGGTCGCCGGGCACGAGCCGGCCACCGCGGATCAGCGCCTCCACCTGGGCGCGCACCTGCTCGAAGGGCGGCTCGGGCGAGGTGGGGTCGACGGCGACGTCCAGTTCGGTCACCCGGGAAGTAAGGCAGCGACGAGGGGCCGTGTCAACGGCGCTCACGCCCGACATCCCGCGTGACCGGCGTCACGCCCCAACCCTGCACACCCTGACGGTTCCCGGTTCGAGCGCCCGCTAGCATCTACTACGTAATGTAGTTTTGGCGCGACCCTCGCGGAGCCAACATGGATGCAACGGACCTGGCACGGTGGCAGTTCGCCATCACCACCGTGTACCACTTCCTCTTCGTGCCGATCACGATCGGCATGTCCCTCGTCGTCGCTGTCTTCCACACCGCGTGGGTGCGGACGCACAACCCGCAGTGGATGAGGCTGGCGAAGTTCTTCGGCAAGCTCTTCCTCATCAACTTCGCGCTCGGGCTCGTGACCGGCATCGTGCAGGAGTTCCAGTTCGGGATGAACTGGAGCGACTACTCGCGCTTCGTCGGTGACATCTTCGGCGCACCGCTGGCGATCGAGGCGCTGCTCGCCTTCTTCCTCGAGTCGACCTTCCTGGGTCTGTGGATCTTCGGCTGGGGACGCCTGCCGGAGAAGCTGCACGCCACGACGATGTGGCTGGTGCACATCGGGACGGTGCTCTCGGCGTACTTCATCCTCGCCGCGAACTCGTTCATGCAGCACCCGGTCGGCTACCGGTTCAACCCGGTGATCGGCCGCGCGGAGCTGACCGACTTCTGGGCCGTGCTGACCAACAAGGTCCAGCTCGTCACGTTCCCGCACGTCATCTTCTCGGCCTACATGACCGGCGCCGGCGTCATCATGGGCGTGGCGCTGTGGCTCATGCGCCGGGAGGCCAGGCGCGCCCACGACGACGCGCTGGAGATCGCGCGGACGGACGCCCCGATGTACCGCCGGGCGACGCGCATCGGCGCCGTCCTCACGCTCGTCGCGGCTGTCGGCGTCGTCGTCTCGGGCGACGCGCAGGGCAAGATCATGACCGAGGTGCAGCCGATGAAGATGGCTGCCGCCGAGGCGCTCTACGGCTCCGTGCCGGCCGGTCAGGGAGCACCCTTCTCGGTGCTGACCGTCGGCTCGCTCGACGGCTCGCACGCGAACGCGCTCATCGAGATCCCGGGCCTGCTCAGCTTCCTCGCCACCGGCAACGTCAACGGCGCGGTCAAGGGCATCAACGACCTCAAGGCGCAGTACGCCCAGACCTACGGCGCGAGCGGCAACAAGCTCGTGGCCGACGCCGCGACGGCGTACGTGCCCAACATCCCGACGACGTACTGGACCTTCCGGCTCATGATCGGCCTCGGGATCGCCACCGCGCTCATCGCGCTGGCCGTGCTGTGGATGACCCGCAAGGACGCGCACCCGACCGCTCGGTGGCTCACGTATGCCGCCGTGGCCGCTCCGCTCCTTCCCGTCTTCGCCAACAGCTTCGGGTGGATCTTCACCGAGGTCGGGCGCCAGCCGTGGATCGTCTTCGGCCTGATGACGACCGCGTCCGGTGTCTCGCCGAGCGTCTCCATGGGCGAGGTCATCACCTCGATGGTCGTCTTCACCCTCCTCTACGGCGCGCTCGCCGTGGTCGAGATCAAGCTCTTCCTGCACTACGTCCGCAAGGGCGCCGAGCCCTTCGAGCAGCCGCAGGACCCCGCCGACCGGGACGAGGACGCACCCCTCGTCTTCGCCTACTGAGAAGGACTGGGCTGCAATGGATCTCGCAACCTTCTGGTTCATCGTCCTCGGAGTCCTGTGGACCGGGTACCTCGTCCTCGAGGGCTTCGACTTCGGGGTCGGGATGCTCCTGCCGGTCCTCGGTGGCAAGCGGTACGCGTCCGACGCGGCCGACGCCGAGAAGCGCCGTCGCGTCCTGCTCAACACCATCGGGCCGGTCTGGGACGGCAACGAGGTGTGGGTGCTCACGGCCGGCGGCGCCACCTTCGCGGCCTTCCCGCACTGGTACGCGACGCTGTTCAGCGGGTTCTACCTGCCGCTGCTGCTCATCCTCGTCGCGCTCATCGTGCGCAACCTCGGCTTCGAGTACCGCCACAAGCGGCCGGAGGCGCGGTGGAAGGCCCGCTGGGACCAGGCGATCTTCTGGGGCTCGCTCGTGCCCGCCCTGCTCTGGGGGGTCGCGCTGACCAACATCGTCCGCGGCGTGCCCATCAACGCGGCCAAGGAGTACACCGGCAACCTGTTCACGCTGCTCAACCCGGCCGGCCTGCTCGGCGGCCTCGTCTTCGTGGCGCTGTTCCTCACGCACGGCGCGATCTTCGTCGCGCTCAAGACCGACGGGAAGATCCGCCTGGAGGCCAGGCAGATCGCCGAGCGCGTCGGTGTCATCGCGGCCGTGCTGGCCGTGGCGCTGCTCCTCTGGATCGGCCTGACCGACGGCAAGCTCGCCTCCTGGGTCACGACCGTCGTCGCTGCGGCCGCGCTCCTGGGCGGGCTCGCCGCCAACCGAGCCGGGCGTGAGGGCTGGGCCTTCATCGGGACCGCCGTGACCATCGCCATGGCCGTCGCGACGTACTTCCTGGTGCTGTTCCCCAACGTCATGCCGAGCTCGACCAACCCGGCCTGGAACCTCACGGTCGCCAACGCGTCGAGCACCGACTACACGCTCAAGGTCATGACCATCGTGGCGCTCGTCTTCACGCCGATCGTGCTGGTCTACCAGGGCTGGACGTACTGGGTGTTCCGCAAGCGCCTGACGGTCAAGCACATCCCCGAGGACGCCCCGCTCGAGACCGTGCCGCAGTGAGCGCGATGCGCGCCCTCGACGCCCGACGACCGTGAAGAGAGCCCGACTCACGTGAAGCCCTTCGACCCGCGACTCCTCCGGGCGGTACCCGCCGCCCGGAGGCCGGTCGCCGTCCTGGCCGCGACCGGCATCGCCACCGGGGTCGCGACGATCGCCACCGCCTTCGCGCTGTCGGCGGTCGTCGTCGGCGTCGTCGACGGCTCGGACCTCGGCACCGCGCTCGGCTGGCTGCTCGGGCTCTTCGGCGTACGCGCCGTGCTCGCGGCCGTCACCGAGCGGGTCGCCGCCTGGTCGGGCGTCTCGGTGTCGTCCGCGCTGCGGGCGGCGCTGCTGCGCCAGTGGGGCAGCACCGACGCCGACTCGCGCCTCGAGCCCGGCGCCGCCGTCTCCCTCGCCACCGCCGGCACCGCAGCGGTGGAGCCGTATGCCGCCCGCTACCTGCCGACCCTCGTGACCGCCGCCGTCGTGCCCGCCCTCGCCATCGGCACGCTCGTCGTCGTCGACTGGCCGAGCGCCGTCGTCGTCGTGCTGACCCTGCCGCTGCTGCCGGTCTTCGCCGCGCTCATCGGCAAGGCGACGGCCACCTCCACCGAGCGCCGGTGGACCGCCCTGGCAGCGCTCTCGGGACACTTCCTCGACGTGGTCCGCGGCCTGCCGACCCTCGTCACCTACGGCCGGGCCCGGCGCCAGGCCGCGACGGTCCGCGAGGTCAGCGACCGGCACCGGCGCGCCACGATGGAGACGCTGCGCATCGCGTTCCTCTCGTCCGCGGCGCTCGAGCTGCTCGCGACGATCTCGGTCGCCATCGTCGCGGTCACCGTGGGCCTGCGCCTCTCGACCGGCTCGATGGCGCTGGGCCCCGGGCTCGTCGCGATCCTGCTCGCCCCCGAGGCCTACTGGCCGGTGCGCCGGGTGGGCGCCGAGTACCACGCGGCGGCCGACGGCGCCGTGGCCCTCGACGCCATCCTCGCCCAGCTCGAACCCTCCCCCGCCACCACCTCCGCGAACGCAGGCATGAGCGAGTGCCTCGGCGAGGTGCGCCTCGCCGGCGTCACCTACGCGTATGCCGGGTCACCCGCTCCCGTCATCCGTGAGCTCGACCTCGTGACCGGTCCCGGGCTCACCGTGGTCACCGGCCCCTCAGGCGTCGGCAAGTCGACGCTGCTCGACCTCGTGGCTGGGCTGCGCCGCGCGACCTCCGGCACCGTCGAGGCACCCGCCTCGCACTACGTGACGCAACGGCCGTTCCTCGCCACCGGATCGGTGCGCGCCGCCCTGACCATCGGCCACCCGGCCACCGACGACCAGCTGTGGGAGGCCCTGCGGGCGGTCGAGGTCGACGGGGTCGTGGCCGCGCTGCCCGGTGGGCTCTCGGCCGACCTGGGCGACGACGGCTTCGGCCTGTCCGCGGGCCAGCGACAGCGCCTCGCCCTCGCCCGGGCCTGGCTCGCCCCGGAGACCGTGCTGCTCCTCGACGAGCCCACCGCCCACCTCGACCCGGAGGGCGCCGAGCAGGTGGCCGCGCTCGTCGCCGAGCTGGCGGAGCGCCGGGTCGTCATCGCCGTCACCCACCGGGACGAGCTGCTCGCCCACGCCGACCACCACCTCGTCCTCGCCGCCCCCGATCTCGCCGCCGACTCGCGGTTCGAGGTGATCCCGATGCAAGGGACCCACTCGGGATCACCTCGAACCGTCCGAGAGGGGACCGACCGATGAGTGCCACGACCGCGTTCGAGGGGACGCCGCAGCCGCAGCACACCTCGCCCTCACCTCGAACCGGCGTCATCCGGCGACGCGTCTGGTGGCCCTCCGCCGGGACCGTGCGCGGCGGCCTGCTCGGCGGCGTCGCCACCGCCTGCGGCATGGCCCTCACGGCGACCTCCGGCTGGCTCATCGTCCGCGCCGCGGAGCGCCCGGTGATCCTCACCCTGCTGACCGCCATCGTCGCCGTGCGAGCCTTCGGCATGGCCCGGCCGCTCTTCCGCTACTGGGAGCGCCTCACCAGCCACGACGCCGCTCTGGCGATGCTCGCCGAGCGCCGCACCACCGCCTACGAGGCGCTCATCCCGCTCACGCCCGCTCGGCTCGGGCGCCGCCGCCGCTCGGACGTGCTGACCGGCGTCGTCGACGACCTCACCGACGTCGTCGACGCGCAGGTGCGGGTCACGGTGCCCGTCATCTCGACCGCCGTCGCCGGCGGCATCGTCATCGCCCTCACCATGGCGCTCGCCCTCCCGGTCGGGCTCGTCATGCTCGGGCTCGGCGTCGCCGTCTGCCTCGTCAGCGCCCTCGCGGCCCGGCTCGAGGCGCGGTCCCTGCCCGACCTGCTCAGCGCCCGCGCCGAGGTGACGCGCGTCAGCGAGCTCATGGCCAGCCAGGCCTCCGAGCTGCGCGCCGTCGGCGGGTGGGACACGGCCCTTAGCTGGCTCGACGACGCGCACGCCGCGCTCGACCGGGCGACCCGCCGGATCAGCGCCGGGCGCGCCGCGGCCGCATCGCTCTTCCTGGTCGCCGTCGGCACGGCCGTCGCCCTGACCGCCTCCATCGCCCAGGGACTCACGGTCTCGACGCCGGTCAAGGCGCTGCTCGTCCTCACACCGGTCGCGGTGTCCGAGGCGATCACCCCACTCGTCGACGCCATGCGGGCCCTGGCTCGCGCCCGCGGCAGCGAGCGCCGGCTCGCCGCCCTGCTGGACCTCGCGCCGGCCGTGGCCGACGCCTCCGGCCACGATTCGGGCCACGCGCACGAGGGCACCGGCGGTGCCAGTCCCGAGCAGACGGCATACGCAAGCGGTGACGTCCTCGGCAGCGACATCGAGACCCGGGCCCTGACGGCGTCGTGGACCGGCGGACGCACCGACCTCGCCCCGACCGACCTCGACGTCCCCGCCGGCAGCCGGCTCGCGATCACCGGCCCGAACGGCAGCGGCAAGTCGACGCTGCTCGCGGTCCTCGCCCGGCACCTCGACCCGACCGGGGGCAGCTACCGCCTCGGCGGCGCCGACGTGCTCGACCAGCCGCTCGAGGAGGCCCGCTCGCGCATCGCGGTGGTCGACGACGAGACCCACGTCTTCGCCACGACGCTGCGCAACAACCTGTCACTCGCCCGCCCGGACGCCGACGACGCCGAGCTCGAGCGGGCGGTGCGCGCTGCGGGGCTCGCCGACCTGCTCGAGGGGCTGCCCGACGGCCTCGACACGACCCTCGGCGCCGGCGGCCGCGGCCTCTCCGGCGGCGAGCGGGCACGGCTGGGCATCGCCCGCGCGCACGCGAGCGCACGGCCTGTCGTGCTCCTCGACGAGCCGGTCGCCCACCTCGACCCGCCCACGGCGCGGGCGGTGGTCCGGGACCTGACCCACCCGCCCGACGACACGGCCGGCGACGCGGGTGACACCCCCGACAGCCCCGGCCCGACGGTCGTCATGGTCACCCACCGCGACGACGGCGCCGACCTCTTCGACCGGGTCTTCGAGATCCGCCGTCCGTCGGGCACGATGTCCCTGACCGCGGTCGCGCCGACGGCCCCTGGAGCGGACCACCCCCGCCCCGACACGCACCACCCCGACCCTCCTCGTCGGTAGATAGGAACTGCCATGCCCACGACTCCCCGCAACCGACTCGGCGACCTCGAGCGCGCCGTCATGGAAGAGCTCTGGACCACCGCCGAGGCCCACCCCGAGGGCCGCACCGTCCGCGAGGTCCACGACGCCATCGGCGTCGAGCGCGGCCTCGCCTACACGACCCTCATGACGGTCCTCGACCGGATGGCCAAGAAGGACCTCGTCAAGCGCGAGCGCGACGGCCGTGCCTGGCGCTACACCGCCGCCTCCACCCGGGCCGAGCTCACCTCCGAGTCGCTGCACCACACCCTCGGCGAGCTCGCCGGCGACAAGCGCCGCACGGCGCTGCTGCACTTCCTCGACGAGTCGACCCCCGAGGAGATCGACGAGCTCAAGGCCGCGCTCGCCGAGCTCGAGGCACGCCGCCCCGACCTCGCCGGCTGACACGCGAACCGCCTCCACGGACCTCACCGGCCCTCCACACTGATCCCGTGCTGATCGTCGCGTCCTTGGTCGTCCTCGCCGTCGTGCTCGCGTGGCCCGTGCCGCGCGCGCTCGCCCGCGCGACGGCGCTGCGACGCGCCCCTCGGGCAGCGCTCGTGCTCTGGCAGTCGAGCGCTGTCGCGGCCGTGCTCGCCGCCCTGCTGGCAGCGCCGGCCGCCATCCCCGCGGTGGTCGGTCGGCAGGTGCGCCTGGCCGAGCAGTGGCCGGTGCTCGTCGTCGCCGCCGCGCTCAGCGGCATGGTGGCCGTGCGGCTGCTGCTGTCGGCCGACCGCGTCGGCCGGGGCCTGCGCTCGGCGCGTCGTCGCCACCGGGACCTCGTCGACCTGCTCGGCGTCCCCGGCGAGGGGCCCGACCGGCACATGCGCGTGCTCGAGCACACCACCCCGACGGCCTACTGCGTCCCCGGCGTACGCCGTCGCGTCGTCCTGACCCAGGGCACCCTCGAGCGCCTGCAGCCCGACGAGCTGTCCGCCGTCCTCGCTCACGAACGGGCACACCTCGCCGCCCGGCACGACCTCGTCATGGAGTTCTTCACCGTCGTGCACGAGGCGATGCCAGGGTTCCTCCGGTGCGACGCCGCACTGGTCGAGGTGCACCTGCTCATCGAGGTCCTGGCCGACCGCGCCGCCGTGCGCCGCGCCGGACCCGTCAGCACCGGGCGGGCCATCGTCGCCATGGCCGGCGGGTCGAGGCCCACCGGCTCGATGGCGATGGGCGGCGGCACCCGGGTCGCGACCGCCCGCATCGGGCTGCTCGACGCGCAGCACATCGCCGGGCTCCCCGTCCCTGTCGTCGCGGCCGGCATGTATGCCGTCTCGGGCCTCCTCGTCGCCCTGCCGCTCGCGCTCTACGGCATCGCGATCGCCGGGCTCAGCGTCGTCTGACCGGCCTCCTCGGGCGCCCTCGTGAGGGTGGGTAGGGTGGCGCCATGCGCGTACTCGTGAGCGGTGGAGCCGGCTACATCGGCTCCCACACCGTCGTCCAGCTCGTCGCGGCGGGGCACGACGTGCTCATCGTCGACAACTTCGCCAACAGCAAGCCGACGGTCGTCAACCGCCTCGAGGCCCTCACCGGCACCCACGTGCCGGTCCATGCCTTCGACCTGACCGACCGCGACAAGACCGAACAGCTCTTCACGCACGAGAAGATCGACGCCGTCATCCACTTCGCCGGGCTCAAGGCCGTCGGGGAGAGCGTCGAGAAGCCGCTCGAGTACTACGAGAACAACCTCGGCTCGACCTTCTCGCTCGTGCGGGCGATGCAGCGCCACGGGGTCGACAAGCTCGTCTTCAGCTCGTCCGCGACGGTCTACGGCACCGACCAGGAGGCGGCCACCGAGGACCGCCCGACGTCCGCGACGAACCCCTACGGCTGGACCAAGGTGATGCAGGAGCAGATCCTGCGGGACGTCGCGCAGGCACACCCGCGGATGCGCTTCGCCCTGCTGCGCTACTTCAACCCGGTCGGAGCCCATGCCAGCGGCACGATGGGCGAGGACCCCCAGGGCATCCCGAACAACCTCGTGCCCTACATCTCCCAGGTCGCGGTCGGCCGCCGCGAGTACCTCCAGGTCTACGGCGACGACTACCCGACCAAGGACGGCACGGGCGCTCGCGACTACATCCACGTCGAGGACCTCGCGGCCGGGCACCTCGCGGCCCTCGCGAGGCTCGAGACGATGGACGAGCCGGTCGGGGTGTGGAACCTCGGGACCGGGCAGGGCACCACGGTGCTCGAGATGCTCCACGCCTTCGAGCGGGCCGTGGGTCGCGAGCTGCCCTACCGGGTGGTGCCGCGTCGTGCCGGTGACGTCGCCGTCTCGTTCGCCGACCCCACCAAGGCCAACCAGGAGCTGGGCTGGCGTGCGACCCGCACGGTCGACGACATGTGCGTCGACACGTGGCGGTGGCAGAGCGCCAACCCGCAGGGCTACCCCGACGCCTGACCGGGCCCGAGGCGGCGCACCGGGCGTGCCTCGGCGGTCAGCGCCGGTGGGCCGCGCCCAGCCTCACCGCGCCGCGACCGCCCACGCCGCGACGCTCGGCATCGTGACCACCCCACCGGTCTCGTGCTCGGCGCAGCGGGCGCGCAGCTCGCGCTCGAGGTCGGCGCGCACCTCGTCGGTCTGTGCGAGGTAGGTCTCGCCGACTCCCCCGACGCCGCCGCTGATGCCGGCCCAGAGGTCCTCCCAGGACACGCGCCAGTCCCAGCGGTGCTCTCCGGACGCGGTGACGGTGAGGCCCGCCTCGGTGAGCAGGCCCGCGACGCCGTCGACGGACCGTTCGTAGTCGAGGTGCGCCGGCAGGCGCTGGCCGGGGACGGCGACCGCGCCCGCGGCGGCGAAGGAGTCGCGGAACAGCCGGGCCTGCAGCGTCGGCCCGTTGGTCCACGAGGTCACGGCCACCGGCGCGCCGGGCCGCGCGACGCGGGCCAGCTCGCGCACCGCGGCCCTCGGGTCGGGCACGTGGTTGACCACGAAGTTCGCCGTGACGGCGTCGTACGCAGCGTCCGGCAGGCCGAGCGCCGGCAGCGACGCCTCGGCGACCCTGACGTCGAGTCCCTCCGTCGCCGCGCGGGTCAGCCCGGTCATGTCGGTGTCGGGGTCCACGGCCAGGACCCGGCGGCCGCGCTCAGCGGCGGCCCGGGCGAGCGTGCCGGCCCCGCAGCCGACGTCGAGGTGGTCCGTGCCGCGCGTCCGGTCGAGGAGCAGCTCGACCGTGCCCTCGCAGAGCGATGCGAAGGACCGTGCGTACGCGTCTCCCACGCCTGACCACCTCGTCGAGCTCACGTCCCGCATCCTCGCAGGCTCCCGCCGGAGGACCCGGACGGGTCACGGCTGCGGGTCCAGGGCGTCGTAGTCACGGAACGACGGGACCCGTGCCACGGTGACCACGACGAGGACCACGACCAGCGCACCGCCCACGACGGAGGGCACCCAGGTGGCGGCGACGGTCGCCAGCGTGCCGGCGAACATCTGACCCAGCCGGGGGCCGCCGGTCACGACGACGGTGAAGACCCCCTGGGTGCGGCCGCGCAGGTGGTCGGGCACGGCCGACTGCAGGATCGCCTGACGGAAGATGGCGCTGATGTTGTCGGACCCGCCGGCGACGGCGAGGAAGAGGGCCGCGAGGGCGAGTGCCCAGCGGTTGACCGCCGCGAAGTCCATGGACTCGACGGCGTGGCCGCCGAGCTCGGTCACGGCCAGCACCACGCCGAAGCCGAGGATGCCCAGGCCGTAGGAGACGATGGCGTTGCGGATGGCGAGCCCCTGCCGGCGCAGCCCGGTGACGCGCCCGGAGAAGAGGCTCGAGACGATGCCGCCGACGGCGAAGGCGGCCAGCAGGATGCCGGCCGTGACCGGGCCGCCACCGATGACGACCGCCCCCACGGCGGGAAACAGCACCATGGGCTGCCCGAAGGTCATCGCGATGATGTCGACGACGAAGCTCATCCGCACGTTGGGTGCGCGTCGCAGGTGGGCGAGGCCGTCGACGACCGACCGGAACCCTCCGGTGGCCGGCACCTCCCCCTCGGGCCGGATGCGCGGCAGCGTCCAGAGCCCGAAGAACCCGGCGAAGAAGAGCACGACGTCGACGGTGTAGGTCCACGCGTAGCCGGCGCGCGCGACGAGCACGCCGGCGACCCCCGGCCCGACCGTCACCATGACCCCGCCGGAGATGCCCATCAGGGCGGCCGCCTTGGGGAGAAGCTCCGGTGGCAGCAGCCGCGGCGTGATGGCCTGGCGCGTGGCCGAGGCGATCGTGGCCGCGACGGCGTTGACCGTGGTGATGACGTAGAAGGCCCAGACCACGTGGACCTGCGCCCAGGCGATGGTCGCCAGGGTCACGGTGGAGCCCCACGCCACGGTGCTCGCGGCCAGAGCCACCGAGCGGCGGTCGAAGCGGTCGGCGATCGCGCCACCGTAGAGGCCGGCGACGACCATCGGCAGCAGCGAGAACCAGGCGACGAGCGAGACCATGAAGGTCGAGTGCGTCAGGTCGTAGATGTGCAGCCCGACGGCCGTGTTGGTGACGAAGGTGCCGATGCCGGCGAGGGTGTTGCCGGCCCAGAGCCGGGCGAAGGCCGGGCTCCGGCGCAGCGGCGTCAGGTCGACGAAGTGCGAGCGACGCGCCGTCTCGGCCTCACCGACAGCGACGCCGGGGGCTGAGGATGCGTCGGTCACGGAGTGAAACTACGCCACGAGGTCACGCGCGAGCGCGGGGAGGCAGGCGTCGGTCTCACGCAGCCGCGAACCGTCGCGCACCCACAGCCAGCGGCCGGCGGCGGTGCGGCGTGCCACCTGGGTGTGGACCCTGCCGTCGCCGAGGGCCGCCGTGGTCATGGCGAGGTCGCCGTTGACGACTGCCCGGACCCTCGCGGCGCCCACCTCCAAGGCACCGGCGGCCAGCGCTGCGGCGAAGGCCTCGCGGATCGCGGCGTGGCCGGCGGCCTCGCGACCGCGCGGCAGGCTCACGACGGCGTCGGCGGCATACAGCCCCACGATGCCGTCGAGGTCGCCGGCGCGCACGGCTGCGGCGAAGGCCGGCTCGAGGTCCTCCGGGGAGCCCGCCCCGACGGTCAGCGGCTGTGTCGTCGTCATGCCGCACACCGTGGCAGCGACCACCGACAACCGACCCGACGGTCGGCCCCGACAATCCACCCGTATCAGTTCTGCGCTTCCGGTCTCGCTGCCCGATATGGGGTGTTGAATGGAGATCATGTCGCCGCGCCCATTCCACGTCACCTTCGTGTGCAGCGGCAACATCTGCAGGTCCCCGATGGGGCACATCATCCTGCAGAGCATGGTCGAGGATGCCGGCCTCGGGGACCACGTGCGGGTCTCCTCGAGCGGCACCGGCGACTGGCACGTCGGCGAGCAGGCCGACCCCCGCACCGTCGCCGTCCTCGCCGCGCACGGCTACGACGCCTCCCGGCACCGGGCCCGGGAGTTCGACCCGGAGGAGTTCGACGACGTCGACCTCGTGCTCGCCTCCGACGCCGGGCACGTGCGGACCCTGCGCCGCCTGGCTCGGACCCCCGACGACCGCACCAAGATCAGACTGGTCCGCGAGTTCGACCCCGAGGCCCTCGCCGCCGGGACGCTCGAGACCGACGACCCCTGGTACGGCGACGACGCCCACTTCGCCCGGTGTTTCGCGGAGGTGGAGGCCGCCTGCCGTGGCATCCTTTCGCACGTCAGGGACCAGCTGGACGGCCGGCTGGCCGGCCGCCTTCGCGACAGGGTGGACTGGGAACGGCCCTGACCCGATGTGAGGCCTCGACGTCACCGTGCCCGACTACCCCTACGGCTCCCCGTGCTGGGTCGACCTGCTCGCCAGTGATGTGGCACGGGCCAAGGCGTTCTACGGCGGTCTGTTCGGCTGGCAGTGGCTGGTCGGCGACCCGGCCACCGGCGGCTACACGATGGCGCTGCTCGACGGGCAGCCGGTCGCGGGCCTGAGCCGCCGCCCCTCGAACGCTCCCGTCCCCAGCCAGTGGACGACCTACCTTCGCGTCGGCGACCTCGCGGTCGCCGCCCGGGCCATCAACGCCTACGGCGGCCGCACCCTGGGGCGGCCGGTCGCGATCGGCGCGCTGGCGCGCACGCTCATCGCGGTCGACCCCGGCGGGTCGCACTTCGGGGTGTGGGAGCCGGCCGACCTGCTCGGCAGCGGCGTCCTCGACGAGCCCGGCTCGCTGACGTGGAACGAGCTGCTGACCCGCGACTACGACGCCGTGCAGGCCTTCCACCTGCGGGTCTTCGGCCACGCGTTCACCGACGAGACCGAGCCCGGCGGCCCGCGGTGGGCGACGGCCCGCACCGAGGACGGCAACCCGGCATACGGCCTCGCCGAGATCGACGGTGAGTGGCCGCCCGAGATCCCGTCGCACTGGGTCGTCTCGTTCGCCACGCACGACCTGGTCTCCGACGTCGCGCGTGCCGTCGACCTCGGCGGGGTCGTGCTGCAGGAGCCGTTCGACGGGCCGTACGGCTTCGGCGCGGTGCTCGCCGGGCCGGAGGGCGAGGTCTTCTCGCTCCTGGTCCCCGACCTCGACTGACCCACGACACCCCACCACCCATCGCGTCGGCGCCGCCGGCTCACCATCAGGAGGACCGATGCCCGTCCACGAGGAGAGCTTCGAACCCGGCACGCCGTGCTGGGCCGACGTCATGGTCGACGACCTCGACCGCGCCCGCGACTTCTACGGCAGCCTCTTCGGCTGGACGTTCGAGGACCTGCCGCCCGAGGCCGGCGGCTACGTCATGGCGCGCAAGGACGGTCACGCCGTCGCGGGGGCGATGGCCAAGAACCCGGACGACCCGAGCCAGGCCAACGCCTGGACCGTCTACCTCGCCACCGACGACGTCGACGAGACCGCCGAGCGCGCCCGCACCGCCGGCGGCGTCTTCTTCCTCGAGCCGATGGACGTGCTCGAGGTCGGGCGGATCGCCGTGGGCGCCGACCCGGCCGGGGCCGCGTACGGCCTGTGGCAGGCCCGGGAGCACACCGGCGCGGACCTCGTCGACGAGCCCGGCACGCTCGTCTGGGCCGAGTCGATGAGCCGCGACTACGCGGCGAGCAAGGCCTTCTACTCCGGCGTCCTCGGCTACCGGCTGCAGGAGATCGGCGACGCGGGGTTCTCCTACGCCGTCGCGACGCTCGACGGCGACCGGCCCGTCGCGGGCATCGGCGCCATCCCGGCGCAGGCGCCCGCTGACGTGCGGTCGCACTGGATGGCGTACTTCGCCGTCGCCGACTGCGACGCGGCGTCCGAGCAGGTCGCGCGCCTGGGTGGCACGGTCGTGCAGCAGCCCTTCGACAGCCGCTACGGGCGGGTGGCGGTGGTCGCCGGGCCGCAGGGCGAGACGTTCTCCCTCCTGCAGCCGGCCGCCGCTCCCGCTGGCTGACCGAGGGCGTATGCCGCCCGCCCGGCTCGACGTGGGCGTCGCCACCGCGCCGGACGGCATACGAAGCACTGGCTGTGCTCTGGGAGGATGGCGCCATGGCATCGCTTGCTGACGCAACCCCGCCCATCGCGCTCGGGGCGCTCGACGGGCGCTACCGCGGCGCCGTCGCGCCGCTCGTCGACCACCTCTCGGAGGCGGCCCTCAACCGGCAGCGGGTGCACGTGGAGATCGAGTGGCTCGTGCACCAGACGAGCAATGGCGTCGTGCCCGGCGTGCGCAAGCTGAGCGACCGGGAGGTGGCCGCGCTGCGGAAGGTCGTCGACGACTTCGGCACCGACGAGGTCGCCGAGCTCGGCGAGATCGAGCGGGTCACGGTCCACGACGTCAAGGCGGTCGAGTACTTCCTCAAGAAGCGTCTGACCGTCATCGCCCCGGCCGAGGAGGACAAGGGCCTCGCCGAGCTCATCCACTTCGGCTGCACGAGCGAGGACATCAACAACCTCTCCTACGCCCTCATGGTCAAGGGCGCGGTCGAGCAGGTGTGGCTGCCCAAGGCGCAGGCACTCGTCGCCCAGGTCTCCGACATGGCCCGCGAGCTCAAGGACGTGCCGCTGCTCGCGCACACCCACGGCCAGCCGGCGACGCCGACGACGATGGGCAAGGAGCTCGCCGTCCTCGCGCACCGCCTCGGCCGGCAGCTGCGCCGCATCGAGAGGCAGGAGTACCTCGGCAAGTTCAACGGCGCCACCGGCACGTACGGCGCGCACGCGCTCGCCCTGCCCGACGTCGACTGGCCTGCCGTGTCGCGCGCGTTCGTCGAGGGCCTGGGCCTGACGTGGAACCCGCTGACGACGCAGATCGAGAGCCACGACTGGCAGGCCGAGCTCTATGCGGACGTCGCGCGCTTCAACCGCATCCTGCACAACCTCTGCACCGACGTGTGGACCTATATCTCGATGGGCTACTTCGCCCAGGTGCGCGGCCAGGGCACCGTCGGGTCGAGCACGATGCCGCACAAGGTCAACCCGATCCGCTTCGAGAACGCCGAGGCCAACCTCGAGGTGAGCAACGCCCTGCTCGACGTGCTCGGCGGCACGCTCGTGCAGAGCCGCCTCCAGCGCGACCTCACCGACTCGAGCATGCAGCGCAACATCGGCACGGCGTTCGGCCACAGCCTCCTCGCGCTCGACAACGTCTCGCGCGGCCTCGCCGGGCTCGACGCCGTGCCCGAGCGGATGGCGGCCGACCTCGAGGCCAACTGGGAGGTGCTCGGCGAGCCGATCCAGTCGGCGATGCGGGCTCTCGGCGCCCAGGGCGTCCCCGGCATGGAGGAGCCCTACGAGCGCCTCAAGGAGCTGACCCGGGGCCGACGCATCGACGGCGACGACCTGCGCGAGTTCGTCCGCGGCCTGGGCCTGCCGGCCGACGTCGAGGCCCGGTTCGTGGCCCTGACGCCGCAGACCTACACCGCCCTCGCGAGCCGGCTCGTCGAGGACTACCTGGGCTGACGGCATCCGCCGCGACGGGTTGCGCCGGTAGCGTGGGGGGCCATGTCCCGCCCACGCCCGGCCACGCTCGCCGACATCGAGGAGGCGGCCCTCGCGCTGCCCGAGGTGGTGCGTGAGCCGGAGACCGGGGGGCGGCCCGCCTTCTCCGTGCGCGGCAAGGCCTTCGCCTTCGCCCGCGGACCCCGGAAGGACGCGTACGACCCCCGGACCGGGGAGCCGTACGACGACGTCCTCGTGTTCCGGTGCACAGCCGAGGACAAGGAGGCGATGGTCGGTGACCCCGACTCGCCCTGGTTCACGACGCCGCACTGGAACGGCTACGACGCAGTGCTCCTCCTCGAGCGCGACCTCGGCCGGCTGACCGCGGAGGAGCTGCGTGAGGTCGTGACCGACGCCTGGCTGCAGAGGGCGCCGCGGCGACTCGCGAAGGAGTGGCTCGCGAGGGCCGGCGACCACCCTTCCCGGTAGTTGTGGAAATACCCTGTGGGGGTATGCTGCTGTCGACGACGAGGAGGTGCCATGGCTGGATACACCGGCAGCAAGGACGACTACCTGAAGCGGCTGCGCCGCATCGAGGGCCAGGTCCGCGGCGTGCAGAAGATGGTCGACACCGACACCTACTGCATCGACATCCTGACGCAGGTCAGCGCCATCACGAAGGCCCTGCAGGCGGTGAGCCTCGGCCTGCTCGAGGACCACGTCGCCCACTGCGTCGTCGACGCCGCGCGCGAGTCCGACGAGGCTGCGGCCCAGAAGGTCCGCGAGGCGTCCGACGCCATCGCCCGGCTCGTGCGCAGCTGAGCCACCGCCCCTGAGGCCCGCCACCCAGACCCCCCAGAACCCCGACGCCCGAGGAGGCACC
This sequence comes from Terrabacter lapilli, assembly GCF_039531305.1. Classification (NCBI taxonomy): domain Bacteria; kingdom Bacillati; phylum Actinomycetota; class Actinomycetes; order Micrococcales; family Intrasporangiaceae; genus Terrabacter; species Terrabacter lapilli. Next base: position 38,785 of record NZ_BAAAPU010000011.1, on the reverse strand, counting down.
CGATGAGCGAGACGACCCAGACCGAGATCACCGTCGCCGGTATGACGTGCGGTCACTGCACCGCCGCCGTCAGTGAGGAGCTCTCCTCCCTGCCGGGCGTCGTCGCGGTCGCGGTCGACCTGCACCCGGGCGAGGACTCGCCCGTCACCATCACCAGCGAGGCCCCCCTCGACCCGGCCGCCGTCGCGTCCGCCGTCGCCGAGGCGGGCTACAGCCTCCGATGAGCACCGGCCAGGCACCGGTGACGACCGGCGAGCGGACCCCCGACGAGGTGCGCCTCGCCATCACCGGCATGACCTGCGCCTCGTGCTCGGCCCGGATCGAGCGCAAGCTCTCCAAGGTCGCCGGGGTCGAGTCGGCCACCGTCAACCTCGCGACGGAGAAGGCGCTGGTCTCCTTCACGGCGCCGGTCACGGTCGATCAGATCCTCGCCGAGGTGAAGAAGACCGGCTACGGCGCCACCGTCATCGACGGCTCGGGCGGCCCCAGCAGCTCCGGCGCCTCGGGCGGCTCGGGCAGCTCGGGCGGCTCGGGTAGCTCGGCCAAGCCGGGGGCCGGGGCGTTGCTCGAGAAGCTGCGCGCCCAGGAGCTGGAGCGGCGCAAGGAACGGACCGCGGCGCGGGGCGCGCACCCCTCGGGTGCGGACCACGACCACGGTCAGGACCACGGCGCCGGTCACGGCGAGAGCCACCTCGACCACACCCCGGCCCAGAACGTCCTCAAGCCCCGGCTCGTCACCGCCGTCGCACTGACGATCCCGGTGCTGCTCCTGGCCATGGTTCTGCCCGAGTTCGGCGCCAGCCCGTGGCTCCAGTTCGTCCTGGCCACCCCCGTCGTCTTCTGGTGCGCGTGGCCCTTCCACCGCGCGGCCGCGGTCAACGCGCGACACCTCGCCTCCACCATGGACACCCTCGTGTCCCTGGGAGTACTGGCCGCGTGGGGCTACTCCGTCGTCGAGCTGTTCCAGGGCGGGATGCACCTCTACTTCGAGGTCGCCGCCGTCGTGACGACGTTCCTGCTCACCGGCCGCTTCCTCGAGGCACGTGCCAAGGACTCGGGACGGGACGCCCTGCGCTCCCTGCTCGACCTCGGCGCCAAGGACGTGTCGGTGCTGCGCATCGACCCGCAGACGAGGGTCACCGGCGAGGTCCGTATCCCCGTGGACGAGCTCGTGGTCGGCGACCACTTCATCGTGAGACCGGGTGAGAAGGTCGCCACCGACGGGGTGGTCCTCGAGGGCTCGAGCGCCGTCGACGCGAGCCTCGTCACCGGCGAGTCGACCCCGGTAGACGTCTCCGCGGGTGACGAGGTCACGGGCGGCTCGGTCAACAGCACCGGACGCATCGTCGTCGAGGCCCGCAGGGTCGGGGCCGACACCATGTTGGCGGGCATCCAGCGACTCGTCGAGAGCGCGCAGACCGGCAAGGCCGACGTGCAGCGGCTGGCCGACCGGGTCTCGGCGGTCTTCGTGCCCGCCGTGCTCGTCCTCGCCGTCGTCACCTTCGTGGGCTGGCTCGCGACGGGCCACGACGTGGGCACTGCGCTCGCCGTCGCCGTCACCGTCCTGATCATCGCCTGCCCCTGCGCCCTCGGCCTCGCCACTCCCACGGCGCTGCTCGTCGGCACGGGCCGGGGCGCCCAGCTCGGCACCCTGATCAAGGGTCCGCAGGTGCTCGAGGACACCCGCCGCGTCGACACCGTCGTCCTCGACAAGACCGGCACCATCACGACCGGCGAGCTGCGGCTGCGCAGCATCATGGTGCGCGGCAAGCTGTCGAAGAAGGCTGCGCTCACCGCGGCGGCGGCCGTCGAGCAGGGCAGCGAGCACCCGATCGCGCGCGCCGTCGTCGAGGGCGCCCGGCTGGCCAGGCTCGAGCTCCCCCGCATCCACGACTTCGAGGCGAACCCGGGTGAGGGCGCGACCGCCCGCATCAAGGACACCGAGGTCACGGTCGGCAAGGCGGTCCTCTTCGAGAGCGTCGACCCCGAGCTGCTCGAGCACGCCCGCGACAACGCAGGCACGACCGTCTTCGTCGGCTGGGACGGTGTGGCCCAGGCCGCCCTCACGGTGGAGGACACCGTGCGCGACTCGTCCAAGGCCGCCATCGAGCGTCTGCGTGCACTCGGGCTCACGCCCTACCTGCTCACGGGCGACAGCCTGTCCAACGCCCGCAGCGTCGCCGAGCAGGTCGGCATCGACGAGGCGAACGTGCGCGCCGAGGTGATGCCGGCACAGAAGCACGAGGTCGTCACGCAGCTGCAGCAGTCCGGCCGCGTCGTCGCCATGGTCGGCGACGGCGTCAACGACGCCGCCGCGCTCGCCCAGGCCGACCTCGGCCTCGCGATGGGCTCGGGCACCGACGTCGCCATGGACTCGGCGGACATCGTGCTCGTGCGCTCGGACCTCGACGCCGTCGGTGACGCCATCGGCCTCTCGCGCGAGACCCTGCGCATCATCAAGCAGAACCTCGCCTGGGCGTTCGGCTACAACACCGCCGCCATCCCGCTCGCGGCGTTCGGGCTGCTCAACCCGATGATCGCCGGGGCCACCATGGCCCTGTCGTCGGTGCTCGTCGTCAGCAACTCCCTGCGCCTCAAGCGCTGGGGGCGCAGCGGGCGCTGACCCACGCCTCGGCGGCTCTCCGGTCGGGAGACCCGCGCCCGCGGGTAGGTCCCCGCCATGGTCTCCTTCGTCAAGTCCGTGACGTTCGACTGCTCCGACCCCCTCGCGCTGGCGGCCTTCTGGGCGGCGGCCCTCGGCTCCAGCGTCGACGAGGACAGCACGGAGCGCCGTGCCTGGGTCGAGCCGGCCGGCTGGGGCGGTCCGACCCTGTGGTTCCAACCCGTCCCCGAGCCGAAGACGGCCAAGAACCGCCAGCACTTCGACCTCCGGGCGGTCGGGCCGGTCGAGACCGAGGTGCAGCGGCTCGTCGCGCTGGGCGCGACCGTGACCGGCGCGGACGGCGACGTCGTGGTGCTGGCCGACCCGGAGGGCAACGAGTTCTGCGTCGAGGCGTGACCCCGAGGTCGGCCGTCGGCGGCCACTTTGTGAGGGTGGTGTCCTCAGCGTGCCCGGTCAGCGGGGGCCGCCGGGAGAAGACCGGCCGGGTCGGTGACGCCGTCACCTGCCGTGAGCTGGGGGGCTCCCGAACCGGTGAGGTAGGCGTGCATGCTCGCGGCCACCTCACGCAGCGGTCGCGGCGGCAGGTACGCGCAGGCACCGGCGTCGAGCAGGCGGCTCACCGGTCCGGGCTGGCTCACCCCGAGCTCCTCGTCCTCGATCTCGGTGACGATGATGCGTGCGTCGGGGAACATGCCGCGCAGCGACCCGAGCAGCTGGGGACTCACGGGATGGGTCAGCAGCACGTCGGCCGTCGGTGGCGCCTTGAGCAGGTCGAGAACGATGTAGTCGGGGCCCAGCTCGTCGGAGAGCCGGCGACGCGCCGCGTCGGACAGCTTCGTCGCCGTGGCCACGACGGTCACCCCGTCGGGAACCCGCCCGGTGCCAGTCGGTTCCGCTCCGGCCTGAGGTGAGGCCACGACCGTTCCCTCGAGCACGCTCGGCCGGAAGGCGAGTACACCGAGCTCGCGCCCACCGGCACGGAGCGTCACCTCCGTCCCGGCGACCATCGCCTCCACCGCGGAGCGCACGTCGCGCGGCAGCGTCTCCAGGTCGAGCGTCGGCGTCCTGCCCCTGCGGTCCCGTCCCTGCACCGGGTCATGCGGCATCTCGGCACCCTAACCCGGGGGCGCCCGTGAGCGGCGCAGGAGGCAGCCACGAGTCCGCGCGGGACGGCA
>NZ_BAAAPU010000011.1:0-34938 GCF_039531305.1 Terrabacter lapilli | reverse complement strand
GCGGCGGTCACCCGGAGAGGGTGGCCGCCGCTTCGCGTGCGAGTCGAGGTGGGGAAGGTCAGATGGTGACCTTGCCGGACGGGGTGTCGAAGGTGACCGAGAGCAGGCCGGGCGTGCCGTGCGGCGCGACGAAGGTGAAGTTGATGCCGCCCTTGTCGAACGTGTCGTCCGGGCCGAGCCACTCGCGCACGCGCTTGGGGTCGCCGGCGATCTCGAGGTGGTCGATGGAGACCGACGTGTCGGCACCCGCCGAGGGGTGGACCGTCATGTCGTCCCACTCGATGAAGTAGGGGACCTGCGGGTCGGCCATGAGGCCCTTGATGCCGACCTGGCGCCACTTGAGCTCGGTGCCGTCGGGGCGGTGCCGGTTGCCGAGGACCGCCTCGCGGCCGAGGCGCTGCTCGACGGCGCTGATGTCGTCGACGGCGACGACCCAGCCGAGCCAGCCGCCGCCGGCCTCGGAGGCGGCGCGGACGGCCTGCCCGAAGGGGGCCTTGTCGGAGGCCGGGTGGTCCAGCACCTCGACGACCTCGAGGTAGTGGTCCTTGGCCAGGGGGAAGATCACGTTGCGCGTGCCGAACCGGGGATGCACCCCGCCGTCGACCGGCGCGACGCCGATGAGCTCGGACAGCCGGGCGGCTGTGGCCTTGAGGCCACCGGCCTCCGCTGCATAGGAGACGTGGTCAACTCGCATACAGAACATCGTGACACACGCGAAGGGGTGCTCTTGACCACCCCCACCTCCACCCGCTAGCGACCGCCGCGCCGGTCACACGGTCGGGACGCTCGCGTCGTTTCCGTATGCCGTCACGCCGCCTCCGGTGGCGTGCGCGGGCTGCGTCCTCCGCTCAGCGGGAGTCGCGCTGCCGGACCGCCTCGTAGAGGACGATCGCGGCCGATGCGGCGACGTTGAGGCTGTTCGCCTTGCCGCGCATCGGGATCCGCACCCGGTGCGTGGCCGCGTCCAGGAGGGTGCGGTCGGCGCCGTGCTTCTCGCTGCCCACGGCGATGGCGACGCGGCCGGTGTAGTCGACGTCGGTGTGCAGCAGGTCGGTCTCGGGGGTCGTGACGACGAGGCGGATGTCGTTGGCCTGCAGCCACTCGAGGGCCTCGGCCGTCGTCGCGCTCGCGGCCGGCACCGCGAAGACGGTGCCCTTGCTCGCGCGCACGACGTTGGGGTTGCCCCAGTCGGTGACGGGGTCGGCCGCAACCACGGCGTCGACCCCGGCGGCGTCGGCGGTGCGCAGCATGGCGCCGAGGTTGCCGGGCTTCTCGACGCCCTGGCTCAGCAGCGTGAGGTGGTCGGGACCGTCGACGCGCAGGTCGGCGAGGGAGACACCGACGCGGTCGACGACGGCGAGAAGGCCGTCGGGGCCCTCGCGGTAGCTGACCTTCTTGAAGGCGCTGCGGCTCAGGTGCACGACCTCGACGCGGTCGTCGCGCAGGCGGGCCAGCAGGTCGCTCTGGTGGCCGATGTCCTGGCTGCCGGCTCGTCCGGCGGGGCTGAAGAGCTCCTCGCAGACGTAGACGGTGCCGGGTCGCACGCCCGACGAGAGCGCGAGGCCGATCTCCTCGTAGCCCTCGACGAGGGTCTGTCCCGTCTCCTCGCGCGTGCGGCGTCGGCGCAGGCCGAGCAGGGACTTCAGGCGCGGGTTGGACGCGGAGGCGATCGTCAGCTCGCGGGGCGGGTGCGTGGGGTTCGTCATGGCACGGCCAGCATCCCACCCGCCCGGTCCCATCACACGCCGCGCCGGGGTGCTCCCGCCGGCGAGCACGCGCGGCCGCCTAGGCTGGCCGCATGCTCGACACCCTGGCCGCGCTGCCCTTCTGGCAGGCGTTCCTCGCGTTGTTCGCGAGCGCCATGGTCCGCTCGAACGGCACCTACTGGGTCGGACGGGGCGCGGTCGCCGGGTGGCAGCGCTACCGGGGCAGGCACGGCGAGCTCACCGCGCGAGCCGAGGCGCTGCTGCGCCGTCTGGGTCCTTTCGCCGTCACGCTGTCCTACCTCACCGTCGGCATCCAGACGGCGGTCCACCTGACGGCGGGCGTCGTGCGGATGCCGCTGCGGTGGTACGTGCCTGCGGCCGTCGCCGGGTCGGCCCTCTGGGCCGTGCTCTACGCCACCGTCGGCCTCGCCGTCGTGCAGGCCTGGCTCGCGGCCGAGGCGGGCGCCTGGTGGGGGGTCGCCGTCGTGGCGCTGGCCCTCGTCGCCGTCGCCGTCGCCGGGATCGTGGCCCGACGCCGCCGTGACCGCTCTCCCGTTCCACAGGCCACCGCGTCCTGACACGATCCGAACACGAGCGAGGCCCGGGCGGTGCCCACGCTCACTACGCTGCGAGCGTGCCCACCGCCCACGAGGTGAACCGCGACGACGCCGCCAGCACGCCAGGTCGTGGCCTGGTGCTCGTCGTCGAGGACGAGCCCGCCATCGCCGACGTGCTCCGGCTGAACCTGCGTGCGGCGGGCTACGGCGTCGAGGTCGTCGGTGACGGTGCCAGCGCGCTCGAGGCGACCCGTGACCTGCGGCCGAGCGCGGTCGTGCTCGACATCGGCCTGCCGGTGCTCGACGGCATCGAGGTGTGCCGGCGACTGCGGGCCCGGGGCGACTGGACGCCGGTGCTGTTCGTCACGGCCCGCGACGACGAGGTCGACCGCATCCTCGGGCTCGAGCTCGGCGCCGACGACTACGTCACCAAGCCCTTCTCCCCGCGCGAGCTCGTCGCGCGCCTCGCGGGCGTGCTGCGCCGCACCCGTGGCGACCTCTCCGGCCCGGACGTGCTGCGTTCGGGCGAGCTGAGCGTCGACCTCACCAGCCACGAGGTCCGCGTCTCCGGGCAGGAGGTCGCCCTCACGGCGACGGAGTTCGACCTGCTGGTCCACCTGCTGCGCCGGCCGGGCGTCGTGTTCACCCGCGAGCAGCTGCTCAGCGACGTGTGGGGGTATGCCGCGACCGCCGGCACGCGCACCGTCGACGTGCACGTGGCGCAGGTCCGCGCCAAGCTGGGGCCGGCGAGCCCCATCCGCACCGTGCGCTCCGTCGGGTATGCCGCCGAGCGGGCTCCGCGAGACCGCGCGGACCCTGCCCCCGGCGTCACGGGCGACGCGCCGACCGACGCCGGGCCTCGACCGTGACGGCGGGACGGGGCTCGCTCTCCCGGCAGATGGTCCTGCTGGCCGTCGGCATCGCGGTCCTGACCGCGCTTCTCGCGGGCGTCCTCGCCGTGGGCCTGACCCGTACGGCGGTCGACGACGCGGCCGGACGCACCCTCGCGGGGATCGCCGATGCTGCGGCCGTGCGGGCCGACTCCGGCGCCGCTGCCCGGGTGGGCCAGAACCGCGCCGTGCGCACCCTGGGGACGCTCGGCATCGAGTCCGCGAGCGTCGGCCGCGGTGGCGCCGTCGTCTCGACGAGCGCGCTGGCCCGCCAGGCCCTGACCCCTGCCCGCCAGACGGCCCTGCTCGCCGGACGCAGCGTCTCGGCACGCGACGACCTCGGCGGCACCCTCGTCCTCGTCGAGGGTCGACCGACCGAGGCCGGCGGCATCGTCCTCGTCCAGCGCCGGTCGGACGCGACGGCCGGCTCGGACCAGCTCGTGCGCCGGGTCCTGCTGGCCCTCGCCATCGCCGCGGTGGTGGCCGTGCTCGTGAGCGTGACGGTCGCCCGGCGCCTGTCGCGCCCGCTGCAACGGACCGCGGCCGCCGCGCACGCCCTGGCGGCCGGCCGGCGTGACGTCCGCGTGCCGGTGGAGGGTCCCGAGGAGGTCGCCCAGGTCGCGAGCGCGCTCAACTCGCTGTCCGGCTCCCTGTCCCGGTCGGAGGGGCGCCAGCGCGACTTCCTCCTGTCGGTCTCGCACGACCTGCGCACCCCCCTGACGGGCATCAGCGGGTATGCCGAGTCGCTCGCGAGCGGTGTCGTGCCGGCGGACGAGACCGCCCGGGTCGGCGGCGTCGTCCTGACCGAGGCCAAGCGGCTCGAGCGCCTCGTCGGCGACCTGCTCGACCTGGCCCGGCTCGGCGCCGACCGGCCGAGCGTGACGCCCCAGCCCACCGACCTCGTCGCCCTCGGTCGCGAGATCGAGTCCGCCTGGTCGCGCCGGTGCGGGGCGGTCGGGGTGCCCTTCACCTTCGTCCCGGCGGTGCCGCACGCCCGGACGGTGACCGACCCGGCTCGGGTGCGCCAGCTGGTCGACGGCCTGCTCGAGAACGCCCTGCGCGTCACGCCGTCGGGGCACCCGATCGTCGTGGAGGTCCGTCACGAGCCCGGTCCGCAGGGCGGCCTCGACGTGGTCGAGGTCCGCGACGGCGGCCCGGGCCTGGGCGACGACGACCTCCCCGTCGCGTTCGAGCCGTCGGTCCTGCACGAGCGTTACCGCGGTCTGCGCCCGGTCGGCACCGGGCTGGGTCTGGCCATCGTCGCCCGGCTGGCGCAGGTCCTCGGCGGCACCGTCGAGGCCGGGCACGCCGCCGAGGGGGGAGCGCGCTTCACGCTGCGCCTCCCCCGCGCGGACGCCGTGGAATGACCCGACGCACTGCGCGGTTGACGACCGTATGACCACCTGGGGCTTCATCGGCAGCGGCAACATCGGCAGCACCGTCGCCCGGCTCGCGATCGCGGCCGGACACGACGTCGTGCTCAGCAACAGCAGGGGTCCCGAGACCCTCGCGGACCTCGTGGCGCAGCTCGGGCCGCACGCCCGCGCCGCCACCGCGCAGGAGGCCGCCACGGCCGGCGACGTCGTGGTGGTGACCATCCCGCTGAAGGCCTACCGCGACGTGCCCGTCGACGAGCTCGCCGGCAAGGTCGTCATCGACACGATGAACTACTACCCCGAGCGCGACGGGCAGATCCCGGAGCTCGACGACGGCTCGACGACCAGCTCCGAGCTGCTCCAGGCACACCTGCCGCAGTCGCACGTCGTCAAGGGCTTCAACAACATCTTCTTCCAGCACCTGGGCGAGCTCGCCCGCCGGGCCGGGGCCCAGGACCGCAGCACCCTCGCCATCGCCGGCGACGACGCCCAGGCGAAGGACACCGTGCGCAAGGCGCTCGACGCCATCGGCTACGACACCCTCGACCTCGGGCCGCTCGCGGAGGGCTGGCGCACCCAGCCCGGGCAGCCGGCATACGGCACCGAGTACGCGCTCGACGCCGGCGACTGGACGGCCGGGGCGCGGCCGGTGACCTCCGACGAGCTCGCTGGGCTCGCCGTGCGGGCGACTCGCGAGGTCTGAACCCGAGCCCCCGGACGGGGGATTTCGGCCGCCCCTCGGCGGCCGGTACGATGACCCGCGAGGGGAGTACTTCCTCGCACGACCCGGTCAGTACGGCGGTCCGACGACCGCCCCGGTTCGTGGCCGACGTCCGTCGGTGAAGGAGACCTCAGACATCACGTTCTGAGGAGCCCCATGCTCACCGCACTCCCGACCGCTGCGACGCCCGCGCCGGTCACCGACTCGATCGGTACGCCGACGCTCTGGATCGCGACGATCGCCGGCGTCGCCGCCCTCTTCGTCGTCGACTTCCTCATCACCCGCCGCCCGCACGACCCGAGCATGCGCGAGGCGGTCGGCTGGTCGGCCTTCTACATCGCCGTCCCGGTGCTCTTCGGGGGCTGGCTCTGGTGGCAGTACGGCTCCCAGCAGGGCGTCGAGTACTACACCGGCTACCTCGTCGAGAAGTCGTTGTCGGTCGACAACCTCTTCGTCTTCATCATCCTGCTCTCGGCCTTCGCCGTGCCGCGCGAGCTGCGCCAGCGCGTGCTCCTGATCGGCGTCGGCGGCGCCCTCGTGCTCCGCGGCGTCTTCATCGCGCTCGGGGCGCAGATGATCGCCAGCTTCGCCTGGACGTTCCTGCTCTTCGGCGCGATCCTGCTCGCCACCGCAGTCAAGGTCGGCCGGGACGCCGTGTCGCACACCGAGCACGACCTCGACGTCGACTCGCTGCGCAGCGTCCGGCTGATCCGCCGCCTCTACCCCGTCACCGACGCGTATGCCGGCACCCGCCTCACGGTCCGACGTGACGGTCGGCGCGCGCTGACGCCCCTGGCGCTCGTCGCCGTGGCGATCCTGGGCACCGACGTCGTCTTCGCCATCGACTCCGTGCCGGCCGTCTACGGCATCACCGGCGACCCCTACCTGGTCTTCGCGACCAACGCCTTCGCCCTCCTGGGCCTGCGCGCGCTCTACTTCGTGCTCGAGGGCGCCCTGGCCAAGCTCGTCCACCTCGGTCACGGGCTCGCGCTGATCCTCGCCTTCATCGGCGCCAAGCTCGTCCTCCACTGGGCGCACGGGGTCTGGCCCGGCGTGCCGGAGATCCCGACGCTGCTCTCGCTCGGCGTCATCGTCGGCATCCTGGCTGTCGTGACGGCGACGAGCCTGCTCGCCAACCGGCGTCCCGACGCCGGGGAGGGTTCCGACGGGGCGGCCGAGCCGGCGGCGGAGCGATCCGGGGCGCCCCGGGCGTGACCTTCACCCGTGCGACCCGAGTGCCCAGATCCCGACGTGGGGATCTGGGCACTCGACCGCGGGAGCTGGGCACTCGACGGTGGGGGGACCGTCGTGGTCCGGTGGCCGCGGGTCAGCTCGACGCGCTCGGGGAGGGCGAGGCGCCGGGCGAGGACGTCGTGACCTTGAAGACGACCACCCGGGCCGTGGGGTTCGTCGCCCCGAGGCCGACCACGAGGGCCTTCGAGCCGACCTTGACGGCGCCGATGGTCGAGGCGGTGCCCTTGCCGGTGGTGCGGGCGCGGACCTTCGTGTCGCCCGCGACCGAGAACGTCAGGGAGAACCCGTCCTTGGCCTTGACGGTGATCGAGGTGGCGGAGACGGCGGTGACGTCACCGCGGACGGCCTGGTGGGTGACCGGGCCGGCCTTGCCCTCGGTCACCCAGGTGCCGTGCAGGGCCCTCAGCATCCGGGCGCGGAGTCCCTGGCGCCCGGGCTTCCCGGCCGTGCCGGCCCCGGTGCCCGGGGTGGTCTGCTCGGTCTGGGCGGCCCCGGTTGCCTGGAACGCGGCGTCGACGAGGTCGACGGTGTCGCCGTCCGTGGTCGCACCGGTCACCTGGTGCTGGACCTGGGCCGCGGGGACCGGGGAGGAGGCGCTCGGGTCGGTCTTCGAGCACGCCCCGAGCGCGAGGCTGCCGAGGACGAGGACGGCCGCCCCGAGGGCCGCGGAGGAGCGGGCGATGCCGGCGGTCCGGCGGGTGGTGTGGTTGTTCATGTCCCCACTCTCGCGCGCGCAGGTCAAGCCCCGGTTCGCGTCGTGTTCGAGTCGTGTTCGGGCCCGTCGTCCTGTCCCGAGGCCCGGGCGAGGAGCAGCGCCTTCTCGGCGTCGTTCTGGGTGAGGTCCGCGGCCCGCGCGAACTCGGCGCGGGCCTCCTCGACGCGGCCGAGGCGGGCGAGCAGGTCGCCACGGACGCTGGGCAGCAGGTGGTAGTCGGCGAGGGCACCGCCCTCGACGAGGCGGTCGACGATCCCCAGCGCGGCGGCCGGGCCGTCGGCATACGAGACCGCCACCGCGCGGTTGAGCTCGATGATCGGCGAGGGCCGGATCTGCCCGAGCCGCCCGTAGAGCGCGGCGATGAGCGCCCAGTCGGTGGCATCGGCGGTGCGCGCGCGAGCGTGACAGGCGGCGATGGCGGCCTGGAGGACGTAGGGCCCGGCCTGCTCGTGGTCCGGCCCGACGAGCGACGTCGCGCGGTCGAGCTCGGCCAGGGCGTGGTTGACCAGGGCCCAGTCCCACGCGGTGCGGTCCTGGTCGAGGAGCAGCACCGGCTCCCCGTCACGCCCGATCCGCGCGCGGGTGCGCGAGGCCTGGATCTCCATCAGCGCCAGCAGGCCGTGCACCTCCGGCTCCCGCGGTGCGAGCGCCGAGAGCACCCGGCCGAGCCGGATCGCCTCCTCCATGAGGTCACCGCGCAGCCAGTCACGACCCGACGTGGCGGCATACCCCTCGTTGAAGACCAGGTACACGACCTCGAGGACCGACGCGAGCCGCGGCGCCAGCTCGGCCCCGGACGGCACCTCGATCGTCACGCCGTCCTTGCTCAGCGTCTTCTTCGCGCGCGAGATGCGCTGGGCGACGGTCTGCTCGCTCGTGAGGAAGGCACGGGCGATCTCTCGCGTCGTGAGGCCGCCGATCATCCTCAGGGTCAGGCAGATCCGCGCCTGGGCGGTGAGTGCCGGATGGCAGGCGGCGAAGACCAGTCCGAGGACGTCGTCGTCGATGTCCTCGAGGGCCGCGTCGAAGTCTGCCTCGGCCAGCTCGGCGGTCCGCAGCTCCTCCGCACGACCCACCTGCTGGAGCTTGCCGGCGAGGTTGACCTCGCGGCGGATGCGGTCGATGGCGCGTCGCCGTGCCGTGGCCGTCAGCCACGCGCCCGGCTTGGTCGGTATGCCGTCACGTGGCCACTGCTCGAGCGCCTGGACGAAGGCGTCCTGCGCGAGGTCCTCGGCCAGGCCCACGTCGCCCACCAGGCGGGCGACGACGGCCGCCACCTTCGCGGCCTCCATGCGCCAGACCGCCTCGAGCGTCCGGCGCACCTCATCGGAGCTGGGCATCTGCTGGCTGGTCGGGCTCGTCACCACGACACTGTTTCACCCCGCGCACCACTGACGTGGGCGCGGACGAGAGACTGCGCCCGCGCGCCACGACACTGTTTCACCCAGCGCAACACTGACGCAGCGGCGTCCGGCCCGATCAGCCCCGCGCGGCGTTGCGCGCGGCCTCGACCCGCATCTGCTCCTCCCGCTCACGCAGCTCCGGCGTGAGCTCGTCGCCGAAGTCCTCGGCCCTGAGGATCTGGCGCAGCTCCAGCGCGTAGCCGGGCTCCGGTGCGCACGAGACGGGCCACTTCTTCAGCCACTCGAGCGCCTCCTCCCGGGAGCTGACGTCGATGATGGTGAAGCCGGCGACGAGCTCCTTGCTCTCGGTGAAGGGCCCGTCGCTGATGACCCACTCGCCGTCCTGCCACGCCGCGCGCGCTCCCCTGGAGCTCGGGTGCAGCCCCTCCCCGTCGACGAAGACGCCGGCCTTGAGCATCTCCTCGTTGTGGGCCTGCATGTCGGCGTACTGCTGCTGGGTGCCGGTGCCCCCCTGCTCGATGACGGGCGTGGACGGCACGATGATCATGAAACGCACGGCGGTCTCCTCGGTCGGTCGGTGCGGGGTCCTCGCTCCCGCCTCACCCTTGCGTCGAACGAGACGGCCGGTTCTCGACACGGCCCTGCCGCGAACCTCCTAGAGCTCGAGCCGGGCCGTCGACGCGGACTCCGTGCCGTCCCGGAACGGCACCCCGTCGCGCGCGGCCTGGGCCACCGCCTCGAGGATCGGCACGAGGCCGTCCTCGTCCACGTGTCCGGCCACCTCGTCCGCGACGGCCTTGACCTCGTCGGGGGCGTTGCCCATCGCGACGCCCCAGGCGGCCCAGTGCAGCATCTCGAGGTCGTTGCGCTGGTCGCCGCAGGCGACGGTGTGGATCGGCTCCACACGCAGCTGCCGGCGCACGAGCTCGAGGGCGCTCGCCTTGGACACACCCTCCGGGTTGATGTCTAGCCACGCGGACCAGCCGACGGCATACGACACCTCGTGGAGACCTGCCCGCTCGACCAGCTCCATGAACTCCTCCGCCGTCGACTCCGGCTGGCGCAGGGTGACACGGGTGACGGGGTGGGCGACGAGCTCCTCCCAGGGGACCTCGCGGGAGTGGCCCATCAGCTCCCCGTCCGGGAAGTGCTTGCTCACCTTGAAGCCGACGCCCGGCTCCTCGACGGCGATGAGGGCGTCGGGCAGCTCGACCCGCATCTTCTCCAGGACCGCCCGCGGGTCGAACGTCACCTGGTCGATGATCGAGTAGCCGGTCGGGGCGGCCGGGTTCAGCTGCAGCGTCAGGGCGCCGTTGGAGCAGACGGCGTAGCCCTCGGACAGACCGAGCTGCTCGAGGATCGGCGTCGTCGCGAGGATGGACCGGCCGGTGGCGATGACGACGGCGACGTCCTCGGGCAGGGCCCGCACGGCGTCCCGCACGCGTGGGGACAGCTCACCCATGTGGTTGAGGGTCGTGCCGTCGAGGTCGAGGGCGAGCAGTCGCTGTGCCATGGGGTCACCGTATCTCCCGGTTCCACCCCTTCACGTCCATCTCGGGCCGGCGCACCCGCCGGTCACCGGCCCGTCACCGGGCCATCACGGAGCAATCTTCGGAGCACGCCGGCCGACCTCCTCAGTCGAGCTGGGCGAGGGCGGTCTCGATGCCGCGGTGCAGGGTCGGGTAGGCGTAGATCATCGACCTCAACCGGTCGACCGGCACCTGCCCGTGGACCGCGACGGCGAGCGCCCCGAGCACCTCGCCGCCGGCCGGGCCCATGGCCGTGGCCCCGACGAGGATCCCGCGGTCGGCGTCGGCCACGACCTTGATGAAGCCGTCCGCCTTGGCGATCCAGCCGCGCGTCGTCTCCCCGAGGGGCGTGACGCCGACCTCGACGTTCGCGAGCTTCTCCCTCGCCTGCGCCTCGGTCATCCCGACGGCACCGACCTCGGGGTCGGTGAAGGTGACGCGCGGGAGTGCGGCATACTCCGCCGGGGGTCCGTCGTCGCCGAGGACGTCGCGGACGACGATGCCCGCCTGGTACATCGAGACGTGCGTGAAGGCGCCCTTGCCGGTGATGTCGCCGACCGCCCACACGCCGTCCGTGACCCGGCAGCGGTCGTCGACCGGCGCGGTGCGCGCGTCCGAGGGGACCCCGACGGCGTCGAGCCCGACGGCGGCGGGGTCGGCCCGACGGCCGGTGGCCACGAGCAGCCTCTCCGCCTCGAGGGTGGAGCCGTCGGCCAGCGTGATCGTGAAGGACGAGCCGTCGTGGCTGACCTTCTCCGCGCCGACACCGGTGCGCACGGTGATGCCGTCGGCCTCCAGCGCCGCGACGAGCTTCTCGGACGCCTCGGGCTCCTCGAGCGAGAGGATGCGGTCGGCCGCCTCGACGACCGTCACCTCGACGCCGAACCGGGCCATCACCTGGCTCAGCTCGCAGCCGATGGCACCGCCGCCGAGGACGACGAGGGAGTCGGGCAGCTCGTCGGCCTCGATGATCTCGTGGTTGGTCCAGTAGGGGGTCTCGCGCAGCCCCTCGATCGGCGGGACGGAGGGCGTGGTGCCGGGGTTGACCACGACGCCCTTCGTGGCGGCATACGTCGTGCCGTCGACGTCCACCTCGCCCGGGCCGGTGATGCGGCCGGTGCCGTGCAGGACCGTCGCGCCCTTCTTGGTGAGGCGGTCGACGGCGACCTGGTCGTTCCAGCTGTCGGTGGCCTCCTCACGGATGCGCTTCGCGACGACCGACCAGTCCGGCCTCACCTCGCCGACCGAGCCGGCCAGGCCCTCCACGCGGCGGGCCTCGGCGAGCGAGTCGGCGGCGCGGATCATCATCTTCGAGGGGATGCAGCCCCAGTACGGGCACTCGCCGCCCACGAGGTTGCGGTCGACGGCGAGGACGCGCAGGCCACGCTCGGCCAGGGTGCCGGCGAGGTACTCGCCACCCGGTCCCAGGCCGATGACGACGATGTCGAAGGTGTGGTCGGTATCGGTAGCCATGTCACAGCATGACCTGCCGGAGCGGCGGGCGGTAGAGGCGGGTCGTATGCCGGGTGGCCGGCTCCGCCGCGGGACGCCGCCCGGGCGACCCCTCGTTTCACCCCCGACGGGCCCGGGTACGCGTCCGGCGTGGAAGGCGTAGACGCAGCCGCCGCGCTGCGAGGCTCCCGGGACGGCCACCGGCGACGGGTCGTGGTGACGGGAGGCGCCGGGTTCCTCGGGGGATGGCTGTGCCGGCACCTGCTCGACGACGGCTGCGAGGTCGTGGCCGTCGACAACCTCGTCACCGGCACGCCGGCGGTCGTCGAGGAGCTCGAGACGCATCCGCACTTCACGTTCGTCCATGCCGACGTCACCCGGGTGCTCGACGTCCAGGGCCGCGTCGACCAGGTGATGCACCTCGCCTCTCCGGCGTCTCCGGTGCACTACGCGGCCCTGCCCGTCGAGACCATGCTCGTCGGCAGCCAGGGCACGATGCACGCGCTCGACCTGGCGCAGGTCAACGGCGCCCGGTTCGTGCTCGCCTCGACCTCGGAGGTCTACGGCGACCCGCTCGTGCACCCGCAGCCGGAGAGCTACTGGGGCAACGTCAACCCGGTCGGCCCGCGCAGCGTCTACGACGAGGCCAAGCGGTTCGCCGAGGCCCTGACGACGGCCTACCGCACCAGCCGCGGCGTCGACACCGGCATCGCCCGCATCTTCAACACCTACGGGCCGGGGATGCGCGCCGACGACGGCCGCATGATCCCGGCGTTCATGACCCAGGCCCTCAAGGGCGAGCCGATCACGGTCACGGGCGACGGCAGCCAGACCCGCTCGCTCTGCTACGTCACCGACACCGTCGACGGCCTCTGCGCCCTCGCGGCCAGCGACCACCCCGGTCCCGTGAACCTCGGCGGCGGCGACGAGGTCACCGTGCTCGAGCTCGCCGAGACCGTGTGCCGCCTGGCCGGGTCGAGCTCGCCGATCACCTTCGTGGACCTGCCGGAGGACGACCCCCGCGTGCGACGGCCGGACACCTCGCGGGCAGCAGAGCTGCTGGGCTGGAAGCCGCAGGTGCCGGTCGAGGAGGGCCTGCGCCGGACCCTCGAGTGGTTCGAGGAGCAGCTGCGCTCAGCTGCCTGACACCACGCGCGTGGGCGCCCGGTCCTCGCGGCGACCCCCATCGAGGCGACGCGTGTCGTTCTGCCGCAGTCGCGCCCGCGCGGCGGTGACCACCTCGTCGACGGTGGTGGCCAGGAGGGCGGCGTCCACCGCCTCGCCGTGCGGGTCCCCGCGACCACCGCTCGACGCCCGCTCCCCGCCGTGCCACAGCACGGTGTGGGGCCCCTCGGCCGGCGGCCCCCACTCCGAGGGCGGGACCGGGCCGAAGAGGACGACGGACGGCGTGCCGAAGGCCGTGGCGAGGTGCGCGATCCCGGTGTCACCGCAGATGACCAGGCGCGCTCCGCGGACGAGGGCGGAGAGCGAGAGCAGGTCAGTGCGGCCGGCCAGCACGGCATCGGGCCCGAACCCCGCCGCGTCCGCGACCGCCACGGCGAGCGGCTGCTCCTCGGCGTTGCCGGTGACGACGATGTCGAGGCCCTGGTCCCGGGCCCAGCTCCCCACGGCCGCAAAGCGTTCCACCGGCCAGCGACGGGACGGGTAGGCAGCTCCCGGGTGGATGACGACGGCGCCCGGCGCCGGGCTCGCGACCGTCGGCGGCGGCAGCCGCAGCTGCGAGGGGTCGGCCGGCCAGCCGGCATGCTCCACGAGCCGGCACCACCGGCGCACCTCGTGCTCGCCCGGACGCCACTCGGGGCCGGCCACTCCCGCAGCCGGGCAGGCGAAGCCGACCAGCCTCCGCGGACGCAGCGCCTGCAGGAGCCGGTGGCTCGCCGGCCCACAGCCGTGCAGGTCGACGGCGACGTCGGGCGGCGGTCCGGACCACTCGAGCGGGTCCAGCCCCTGTGCCGGCAGCACCCGGTCGACGAGGTCCGGCGCCACCACCAGAGCGGCCAGGGCGGCCGGCCCGGCGAGCACGAGCTCGTGGTCGGGCAGGCCCCGGCGGAGGGCCCGCAGCGCCGGCACCGAGGTGAGCACGTCTCCCAGGCCGAGGGCCCGGAGGACGAGCGCGCGACCGGCCCTCGCCTGCCAGCTCAGGGCCAGGACCCCTCGACGGAGGGCGTGATGACGAGTTCGCGCACCTCGCACCCCGGCGGCTGGCGCAGCGCGAAGAGGACTGCCGCGGCGACGTCCTCGGGGCGGTTGAGCTTGGCGTCGGGACCGGGCTTGTACTGGTCGGGCCGTCCGTCGAAGAACGCCGTCTGCATCCCTCCGGGGACGAGCGTCGTGACCCCCAGCCGGCCCTGGGTCTCGACGGCGAGCGCCCGCGAGAAGCCGATGACGCCGAACTTCGAGGCGCAGTAGGCCGTCGCGTCGCTCAGGACGCGCAGCCCCAGGGTCGACGCGACCGTCACGACCCGGCCGCCGCGGGAGAGCAGCGACGGCATGGCGGCGCGGACCACTGCGGCCGTGCCGAGGAGGTTGACCTGCAGGACCCGGTCCCAGTCGGGGCCGTCGATCTCGTCGAAGCGGCCGCACGCGTCGGTGCCGGCGCACGTGACCACGCCGTCGACCCCGCCCGCCTTCTCGACGAGTTCGCTGACCGCCTGCTCGGCGGCCCGGCTGTCGGCGAGGTCGACGATGCCGACGTCCGACTCCGGCAGGTCGAGCACGCCCGGGTCGGGCTTCCGCCGGTCGAGCACGAGGGGCCGGCCGCCCTCCTGCGCCACGGCGCGCGCCACGGCGGCCCCGAGGCCCGAGGCGCCCCCCGTCACGAGCACGGTTCCCACTGAGGGGGATTCCGCTGTCGAGGTCGTCATGCGTCCTTCCTTCCTGATCGCGATCGGCTCGCGGCCGATGCCACTGTCGAGCCCGGCTGGGCACGCTGTCCGGTCGCCGCTGCCACGAGGGCCGTCGTCGAACGGCCCTCGACGTAGGGCAGGACGACCGCCTGCCCGTCCCACTCCTCCAGCACGGCGAGCTCGGGCACGTCGGCGCCCGCGTAGTCGCCGCCCTTGGTCCAGATGGCCGGCCGCACCCGGCGCAGCACCTCCACCGGGGTGTCCTCGTCGAAGAGCACCACCTCGTCGACGCACTCGAGCGCCAGCAGCACCCGGGCGCGGTCGGCCTCGGGGACGATCGGGCGGCCGGGACCCTTGAGCCGTCGAACCGAGGCGTCCGAGTTGAGGCAGACGACGAGCCGGTCCCCCAGCGCCCGGGCGGCGCGGAGGGTCTCGATGTGGCCGGTGTGGAGCAGGTCGAAGCAGCCGCCCGTCGCGACCACGGTCGGCGCGCTGCCGCCCGGGACACCGTCGCCAGCGGAGACCCCCAGCGCCTGCCACGCCGGAGCCAGGCCGTCGAGATCGTCGAGGCATGCCGGCCCTCCGCTCGAGACGTAGTCGGCCGAGCGGCGGACCCCTTCGGCCACGGCGTCGGCGATGACGGAGCCCGAGCCGAGGGCGACCGCGGCGGACACGGCCAGGCGGTCTCCGGCTCCGCACGCGTCGATGCAGCGCACGTCGGGCGCGGGCGCCAGCACCGGCGTACCGCTCCCATAGGTCAGCAGGGCACCTCGGGCGCCGAGGGTCACGGCGACCCCCTGCGCCTGCCAAGCACGGCACAGCGCCTCGGCCCGCCGCCGGGCGGCGACGAGCGAGTGCGGCGGGCCGCCGGCCCCGAGGCCCTCCCGCGCGGCCAGCACGCCAGCCTCGTCCTCGTTCGGCGTGACGAGCCGGACGCCGGGCACGGGCCGGCCGCCGCGGGGGTGCGGGTCCCAGACGACGGGTATGCGGCCCGCGACCTCCGCGATCACCTCACGGAGCCCGTCGGCATCCACCGTGCCGCGACCGTAGTCGGAGACCAGCACCGCGCCCGCCTCCCGCACCGCCTCCAGCGCGCGCTGGGTGGCCGCACCGACGCCGCCCGGGGCGCCGCCGGTGTCGAGGCGTACGAGCGACTGGCCCTCCGCCCGGATGCGCCGCTTGACCGGGGTGGCCCCCTGCGGGCGCAGCGCCACGACCTCGACCGGCGCGAGCAGCTGTCGCAGGCGCTCGCCGCCCTCGTCGTCTGCGAGCGCCGTCACGAGCACCACCTCGACGCCGTCCCGCGCGGCGAGCGCGGCGGCGAGAGCCGCCCCGCCGGGCCGAGCCCGCTCGACCAGCTCGTCGAGCACGGGCACCGGGGCGTCGGGACACAGCCGTCCGGCGCGGCCGTCGACGTCGATGTCGAGCAGGGCGTCGCCGACGACGACGAGCGGGCTCTTGAGGACGGTCGGTCCCGACGCGCCGGTCACGCCGGCCTCCTGACGGCGGTGACGTCCTCGCGCGTTCGGCTCGGCAGCACACCGAGGGCGCGGTCGAGGCCGGCGCACAGGATGTGGACTGCCACGAGGTGCAGCTCCTGCACGGTCGCCGTGAACTCGGCGTCCACGCTGAGGGTCTCCTCGGCGACCTCGGCGAGCGGGTTGGGGGCTGGCCCCGTCAGGGCCCAGACGACCAGGCCCAGCTCACGACCGCGCCGCGCCGCCTCGACGACGTTGGGGCTGCGCCCGCTCGTCGAGAGGAGCACGAGCACGTCGCCCTCGCGGCCGTGTGCCTCGACCTGCCGCGCGAAGAGCTCCTCCGGCGGGTAGTCGTTGACGACCGCGGTCAGGGTCGAGGTCTCGGAGCTGAGGCAGATGGCCGAGAAGGGCCGCCGGTCGAGTCGGTAGCGGCCGACCAGCTCGGCGGTCAGGTGCTGGGCCTGCGCGGCGCTGCCGCCGTTGCCGGCTGCGAGCAGGCGGCCGCCGTTCTCGAGGGTCGCCGCGAGGCGCGCCCCCCAGCGGTCGGCGAGCTCGACGCAGGGGCTGAAGGTGCTCGCCGCCTGCACGAGGGCTGCGAGGTGCTCGTGGTCGCACGGGGTGAAGGACGTGAGGCCGGCGTTCATCGGGCCACCGCCCCTCGGGTCGTCTCGGCAGCCACGTCGGCGTAGACGTCCTCCGTGGCCGCGGCCACGCACGACCACCGGTAGAGCGCCACGGCGCGGTCGCGACCGGCGCGGCCGTAGGCCTCGCGCGTCTCCTCGTCGGCCACCAGCCGGCGCAGCACCCCGGCCAGCGCGTCCGGGCGGCGGGGCGGCACCAGCTCGCCCGTCTGGCCGGGCAGGACCGTGTCGAGCAGGCCACCGACGGCGGAGCCGACGACCGGCCGTCCGCAGGCCATGGCCTCGACGGGCACGATGCCGAACGGCTCGTACCACGGCACCGCGACGACGATGTCGGCCTCGTTCATCAGCCTCGGGACGTCGTCGCGTCCGACGCCCCCGAGGAAGGTGACGCGGTCCTCGACGCGGAAGCGCCGGGCCACCTCCCGCAGGCGCCGGATCTCGGGGTCGGTGTCCAGCTGCGACGGGTGCGGACCGCCGGCGACGACGAGGTCGACATCGGGCACGGCGGCCAGCGCCTCGATGGCGTTGCCGACGCCCTTGCGCTCGACGAGCCGGCCGATCGAGAGCAGCCGTGGGCGCTCACGTGGCGGGACGGCATACGGCCGGAAGACGTCGGTGTCGACGCCGCAGGGGACCACGGTGGCGCGGCGCGCGGGCAGCCCCATCCGTCCGAGCTCCTCGACCTCGTCGCTGCACGTGGCGATGACCCGGTCGACCTGCCGGCACAGCCGCCGCTCGATGCCCAGCCGTTCGGGCGGGCTGGTGTCGCGGGCGCCCTGCTGGTGGCGCTTGACGGTGCCGAGGGCGTGGAAGGTCTGGACCACGGGAGTGCCGACGCGGCGAGCGGCGCGCGTGCCGGCCATCCCGCTCATCCAGAAGTGCGCGTGCACGATGTCGACGGGGCGCTCGCTCCACTGCGCCTCGAGGTAGCGGGCGAAGGCCGGCATGTGCGGCAGCAGGTCGTCCTTGGGGACCTCCTCGGGCGGGCCGACCGGCACGTGCTCGACGACGTAGCCGTCGGGCGTCTCCACCCGGGCCGGGACGTCGGGGCCGGTCCACCGGGTGTAGACGGTCACGTCGTGCCCGCGAGCCGCGAGCTGCGCCGACAGGGCGCCGACGTGCACGTTCTGCCCGCCTGCGTCCACGCCGCCCAGCAGGGCGAGGGGGTTGGCGTGCTCGGACACCATGGCGATCCTCATGACATACCTCCTGGGACGGTCTGGCTGAGGGCTCCGTCCCCCAACGGGTCCGGCGACGAGCGGGACGGGCGCCGTTGCGGCGCAAGGGACTCGACGGCCTGCAACGCCTCGGTCGCGGTCACCGAGGTCAGGCAGGGGTGGCCCGGGAACGGGCACGCCGTCACGCGGGTGTCACGGCAGGGGGCGTCTCCCCGGCCGAGCACCACGACGGGCACGCCCCACGGCCGCCACCTCTCGAACGGCACGGTCGGGGCGAAGAGCGAGGCCACCGGGGTCCCGACGGCGGCTGCGAGGTGCGCCGGACCGGTGTTCGCCGCGACGACCACGGACGCGGCCCGCAGGACGCCTGCGAGCTCGCCGAGGGGCGTGCGGCCGCCGAGGTCGACGACGTCACCGCTGCCGTATGCCGCCGCCACCCTCGCCGTCAGAGCCCGCTCCGCGGGACCGCCGGTCACGACGACCCGCCGTCCGCGCTCGGACAGCAGCCGGGCGAGCTCCGTCCACCGGTGCTCCGGCCAGGCTCGCGCCGGGACCGACGCGCCCGGGTGCAGGACGACGAAGTCGTCGGACCACGGGAGGGACGCCACCCACGGCAGCCAGGGCTTCGGCGGCGGGAGCACCGCCAGCCGGCCGTCGTCGCCCTCGGGCAGCTCGTAGCCGGCCGCCCGCACGAGCGACAGGGCACGCTCGACCTCGTGCAGGCCGTCGGGCGGCCGGTGCCGCAGGTCGAGCAGGCTGCCGGGGTAGTCGGTGCTCGCGGCCCCGACCCACGGCACACCGGCGAGGCGCAGGAGCAGGGCCGTCGGCAGGGGCGACTGGTGGAACGAGGTGAGGACGAGCGCCCGGTCCGGTGCCAGGGCGCGGACCGTGTCCACGAGCTGGTCCACGTGCCCGCGCTCGACCGGCTCCGGTCTCGGGTCGATCCAGGGGCAGCTCCACGTGACCACCTCGTCGACACCGGGCAGCAGCTCCCCCGCGGCGGCGCCGTGGGGACCGCACACCATCGTCACGCGCTCGGCTCCCGCCGCGACGGCCCGGACGGCGGGCCCGGCAAGCAGGACGTCTCCGGCGTTGTCGAGACGGACGACCAGCACGTGGCTCACCAGCGACCTCCCAGGAGGGCGTCGACGGCCGAGCCGAGGTCCGCCGCCACCAAGGGCGCGTCCTCGACCTCCTCCCGACGGGTGGCGCCGTTGGGCACGAGCACGCCGACCGCGCCGGCCGCTCCCGCCGCGGCGACGTCGGAGCCGATGTCGCCGACGACGACCGTGCGTCCGGGGTCGACACCGAGCCGGGCGCAGGCCTCGAGGACGAGCCCCGGCTCGGGCTTGCGGCAGTCGCACTGCTCGTCCGGCGCGTGCAGGCACTGGCTCCAGACGTCGAACGGGCCGAGCAGCTCCTGCACCCGTGCGTTCACCGCACCGAGCTCGCGCTCACTGATCAGGCCGCGTCCGACGCCGGACTGGTTGGTCACGACACCGACGCGGATCCCGTTGCAGCGGAGGCGATCCAGCGACTCGCGGGCGCCCGCGACGGGCCGGACGGCCTCGGGGTCGGAGTTGTAGGGGACGTCGTGGACGATCGTGCCGTCGCGGTCGAGCAGGACCAGGTCGGGCGCTCCGCGCCACGGCTCGGCGTCCCGGTGCCGCACCCGGCCGCGGACGGCATACACGACGGCGGCGAAGGGGATGACGACGCTGGTCGCGGCCATCCGCGCGACCTCCCGGGGGTCGCGAGGGCCGGGGAGCACGCGCGCGGAGAGGAACTCGGTCGTGAGGGCCGTCCAGCCGAGTCCGGCCACGGCGGCCACGCGACGGCGACCGGCCAGGGTCGCGGTCAGCGCCGCCAGACCCGTGGCGACGGTCGCCACGTGCAGCGGCAGCCTGCCCTGGGCGGCGTGGGTGCGAGCGCGCCAGGCGCGGCCGTGCAGCCGGCGGATCAGCGCGTCGTCGACGTTGCCGACCTGCCGGCGCACGCTGACCCAGTCGTCCGCGGGCCGGACGGGGTGCAGGACCTGCCGGCTCCCCCACTCGATGCGGCCGCCCGCCTCGGTGGCCCGCAGGCACAGGTCGACGTCCTCACGGTAGGCGCGGGGGAAGCGCTCGTCGAAGCCGCCGACCGCCGCGAGGGCCGCGCGCCGGAACGACATGTCGGCGGTGATCCACAGGGCTCCCTCGAGCCCGGCCGTCGAGCGCTCCCAGTCGGTGGGTCGACGGTCCTCGGGCAGCGGCACGCGGAGCCGGCCCTGCGAGCCGACGACGTCCGGGCCGACGCGCCGGAGGTCCTCGACCAGGCCCGCGTACCAGTCCTCCGCGGGCAGGACGTCGTCGTCGAGGAACGAGACCCACGGCGTGCGGGCGTGGCGCCAGCCGAGGTTGCGCGCCGCAGCCGGCCCGCGTCCGCCGCTTCGCAGCACGGTGACCGGGAAGGGCAGGTCGTCGAACCACGCCGGCGGAGCCACCGGATGGTCCTCGCGGCGGTCGTCGACGAGCAGGACGGGAGCCGTCATGGTGGTGGACTGCCGCGCGAGGCGTTCGAGGAGGGTCAGCAGCGTGTCCCGACCCACCGTCGGCACCACGATCGTGGTGACCGGCTCCGTGGTGTCCGGCTCCGTGTCCGGCTCGGTGGTGTCCGGCTCCGTGGTGGCGCTCGTGGTCATGCCCGCGGCCGCCGCACGACGAAGGGTCCCATCGCCAGCAGGTCGACCGGCGCGGACCCGAAGCACTCGAGGGCGTCCCGTGGGCTGTCGACCATGGGCCGGCCGGCCGTGTTGAGGCTGGTGTTGACGACGACCGGGATGCCGGTCAGCTCCTCGAAGGCAGTCAGCATCCGGGCCACGAGGGGCTCGTCGCGGGCGTCGACCGTCTGCACGCGAGCCGTCCCGTCGACGTGGACGACCGCCGGGATGCGGTCGCGCCACTGCGGGTCGACGTCGTGGACGAAGAGCATGTACGGCGAGGGCAGGGGCCCGCGGCCGAAGATCTGTTGCGCGCGCTCGGCGAGCACCATGGGCGCGACCGGCCGGAACTGCTCGCGTCCCTTGACGTCGTTGAGCCGTTCCAGGTTCTGCTCGCGACCCGGGTGGGCGAGCAGCGACCGGTGCCCCAGGGCACGGGGGCCGTACTCGCTGCGCCCCTGGAACCACGCGACGATGCCATCCGCGGCCAGGCACTGCGCGACCTCGCGGGCCACGTCGCTGGATCGCTCGTAGGGCACGCGGGCGGTCTGCAGCACGCTCTCGAGCTCGTCGTCGCTCCACGAGCGGCCGAGGTCGGCGCCGGGCATCGGGGCGCACCGGTCGCCGCCGTCCGACGCGACGGTGAGCGCCGCACCGAGGGCGGTGCCGGCGTCGCCGGCCGCGGGCTGGACCCAGACGTCGTCGTAGGGGCCGTCGGCGTGCAGTCGCGTGTTGGCGACGCAGTTGAGGGCCACCCCACCGGCGAGGGCCAGGCGGGGCGCGCCGGTGCGGTCGTGCAGCCAGCCGACGAGCTCGAGCAGGACCTCCTCGAGCCGGGCCTGCACGCTGGCGGCCAGGTCGGCGTGCTCCTGGGTCCACGGGTCGTCCGGGCCGCGCGGCTTGGCCAGCGCGCCCCAGTCGATGGGCTCGGTGCGGAAGCCGCCGTCACCGGTCGTCGTGACCGCCCGGCGCAGCTCGTCGGCGAACTGCGGCGTGCCGTAGGACGCCAGGGCCATGACCTTGAACTCGTCACTGCTGCGCAGGAACCCGAGATGCTGGGTGACGTCCTCGTAGAGGAGCCCCAGGGAGTGCGGAAGGCGCTGTGTCGCAAGCGTTTCCAGGCTGCCGTCGGCATAGTGGCCGGCGAGGTGGCTGGCTCGCTCGCCCCGGCCGTCGAGCACGAGCACGTCGGTGTCGCCGGTCGGTGCGGCCAGGGCCCCGGACGCGGCGTGCGCCACGTGGTGGGGCACGAAGCGTACGCAGGCGGGGTCGAGACCGGGAAGCGCGCTGGCGAGGAACGACGGCGCCCGCTGCGCGTAGGTCTGGCGCAGGTGGTCCCACGGGTCGTGCAGCCCGAGCTCGTCGGCCGGCCGCGCCAGCGCGGGGTCGTAGGAGTAGGCGACGGCGTCGAGGTCCGACGCGTCGAGGTCTGCCTCCTCGAGGCACCAGCGCGCCGCCAGCTCGGGAAGCTCCCACGCGGCGAAGGGAACCGGGCGATGGCCGTGCTTGCGGCGCGAGAGCCGCTCCTCCTCCAGCGCGGCGACCGTCACGCCGTCGACGACGAGTGCCGCGGCGGGGTCGTGGAACAGCGCGTTGACACCGAGGACCTTCACGACGCCTCCAGCAAGGTGGGGTGGTGCTTCTCGGACAAGCGGTTCCCACTTCTCCGACTCGCGAAACCACTTCTCGTCGGAGAAGTGCTTCTCGGGCTCGGAATCGCAGGTTTTGTACAGCCTTCAGCCCTCGGAAGGGCCGGGCCGCCCCGCGGTCGAGGGCGTTTGGGGACCCGAGAAGCGGGAAAGTGCCGGGCGTGCGTATCTCCGTGATCGGCACCGGTTACCTCGGCGCGACCCATGCCGCTGCCCTGTCGGGCTGGGGTCACGACGTGGTCGGCATCGACGTCGACCCGTCGCGCGTGACGCAGCTCGCTGCCGGCATCGCGCCCTTCCACGAGCCGGGCTTCGACGAGCTGCTGCTCGAGGGCGTACGGGCCGGGCGCCTCACCTTCAGCACCGACCTGTCGGCGGCGGTCGACGCCGACGTCCACTTCCTCTGCGTCGGCACGCCGCAGAGCGGCACCGGGCACGGGGCGGACCTGACAGCGCTGTGGCAGGCGGTCGACGCCCTCGCCCCGCACCTGCGCCGCGGCGCCCTCGTCGTCGGCAAGTCGACCGTGCCGGTCGGGACGGCGGCCCGCGTGCAGGAACGCCTCGAGGACCTCGTGCCGCCGAGGCACGGGGTCGAGGTGGCCTGGAACCCGGAGTTCCTGCGGGAGGCCCACGCGGTCGAGGACTCCCTGCACCCCGACCGGCTCGTGCTGGGGGTGGCATCGGACGCCGCCGAGACGCGGCTGCGGGAGGTCTACGCGCCGGTGCTGCGCGACGGCATACCCGCCGTCCGGACCGACCTGCAGACAGCCGAGCTGGCCAAGGCGTCGGCCAACGTCATGCTCGCGAGCCGGATCTCCCTGGTCAACATGCTCGCCGAGGTGTGCGAGGCGGCCGACGCAGACATCGAGCGCCTCACCGAGATCCTCGGTCTCGATGCCCGGATCGGGCCGCGCTACCTCTCGCCCGGCATCGGCTTCGGCGGCGGCTGCCTCCCCAAGGACCTGCGGGCGTTCGCGAGCCGCGCCACCGAGCTCGGTGTCGACTCCGCCTCAGAGCTGCTCGGCGCGGTCGACGCCGTCAACACCCACCAACGCCAACGGGCCGTCGACCTCACGGTGCGCCTGCTCGACGGACATCCGCATGGACGCAACGTCGCGGTCCTGGGCGCCGCCTTCAAGGCCGACTCCGACGACCTGCGCGACTCCCCGGCGCTGGCGGTCGCGGGCGCAGTCTCGCAGCTGGGTGCCTGCGTGCGCGTCTTCGACCCGCAGGCCGGACGGCACCTGCGCGACCGGGTCGACCTCGAGGTCCACGACAGCATCGAGTCCGCCTGTGCTGCTGCCGAGGCCACGCTCGTGCTCACGGAGTGGCCGCAGTTCGCCGAGGTCGACCCCGTCGCCCTCGGACGCGTCGTCGAGCGCCGGGTAATCGTCGACGGCCGGCTGGTCCTGGACCCCACCCGCTGGGCCCGTGCCGGCTGGCGGGTGCACGCCTTCGGTCGCGGCGAGACGACACCGTCTGCGGTCTCCCGGAAGGCCGGGTGACGGCGCGTGCGCATCCTCATCTGGCACGTCCACGGCTCGTGGACCACCGGTTTCGTGCAGGGCCCGCACGACTACGTCGTGCCCGTCCTGCCCGACCGGGGGCCGGACGGGGTGGGTCGCGCCCAGTCGTGGGACTGGCCGGAGCGCGTACGCGAGGTGCCTCCGGAGCGCCTGCGCGACGAGGAGCTCGACGTCGTCGTCCTGCAGCGTCCCCACGAGCTCTACCTCGTCCGCGAGTGGACCGGCCGCGTGCCCGGGAGGGACCTGCCTGCCGTCTACCTCGAGCACAACGTGCCGGGCGGTCGGGTGCCCTTCGACCGGCACCCGATGGCCGACCAGCGCCGCATCCCGGTCGTGCACGTCACCGCCTTCAACGCCCTGCTCTGGGACAACGGCCGGGCTCCCCACACGGTCATCGACCACGGGGTCGTCGACCCGGGCCACCGCTACACCGGCAAGCTCGAGCGGGTGGCAGTGGTCGTCAACGAACCGGTACGCCGCGGCCGGGCAGTCGGCACGGACCTCGTCCTGGAGCTCGCCCGCCGACACCCGATCGACGTCTTCGGGATGAAGGCGCACGCGCTCGGAGACCTCCCCGACGTCCCGGCCGGCCTCGACACGGTCGAGGACCTCGACCAGGAGCGGCTGCACACCGAGATGGCCCGGCGCCGCGCCTACCTCCACCCCAACCGCTGGACGTCCCTCGGCCTGTCCCTCGTCGAGGCGATGACGCTGGGCATGCCCGTCGTCGTCGTGGCCAGCACCGAGAGCGCGATCGCCGTGCCGCCCGAGGTCGGGATCGTCAGCACCCGTCCCGACGAGCTGGCCGCCGGCGTGCGAGACCTGCTCCACGACGCGGACCTCGCCCGGGCGATGGGGCAGCGGGCCCGCGAGCACGCCCTGCGCCGCTTCGGGCTCAAGCGCTTCCTGCACGAGTGGGACGCCGTGTTGGCCGCCGTCTCCGCGGGACAGCCCCTGCCGGGGGTGGTGGAGTGAGTGACGGTCCCCCTCCCCGGGTCACCGTCGTGGTCGCCACCCGCAACCGGTGGGACGACCTCCGGAAATCGCTTCCCCACCACGCCCCGCACCCGGTCATCCTCGTGGACAACGCCTCCGACGACGGCACCCCTGACGAGGTCGAGCGGGCGTTCCCCGAGGTGCGGGTGGTCCGGCTGCCGCGCAACGCCGGGGCGGTCGCCCGCAACCTCGGCGTCGCGCAGGCCCGCACGCCCTACGTCGCCTTCGCCGACGACGACTCGTGGTGGGAGCCGGGAGCGCTCGACCTCGCTGCCGACCTCCTCGACAGCGATCCCCGGCTCGGCCTGCTCGCCGGCCGCATCCTCGTGGGCACCGACGCGACGCTCGAGCCGGTCTGCACGCAGATGGCCGAGTCCGCGCTCGGGACCCACGACGGGGAGCCCGGACCGCGGGTGCTCGGGTTCATCGCGTGCGGGGCGGTGGTACGCCGGACCGCCTACCTGCAGGCCGGTGGCTTCGACCCCGTCGTCTTCTTCGCCGGTGAGGAGGAGCGCCTCGCCCTCGACCTCGCAGCCGACGGCTGGGCCGTCTGCTACGCGCCCGAGCTCGTCGCCCGCCACTTCCCCTCCCCCACCCGGGACGTCGTGGCCCGGCACGTCCGCATCGCCCGCAACACCATGCTGACCGCCCTCATGCGCCGTCCCTGGGGCGTCGTCGCGCGGACCGCGCGACGGACCGCGCGAAGCCCCCATGGCGTACGCGGACTGCTGGCGGCGGCGCCGAGGGTGCCTGCCGCCCTCCGGTCCCGACACCTGCTCCCCCCGACGGTCGAGGCGGACCGGCTCCTGCTCGACGCGGCGGGCTCGGGATCGGCGCCGCTCCCGCACGGAGCCCGGGCGGAACTGCCCTAGAGTCAGGCGGGTGGGTGTCCAAGGCGAGGTGACGCAGGACCCCGGTGCGGAGAGCCGACCGGGCACCGCTGCCGACGCGCTGGACCTGCCGACGACACCTGGGCCTCCGAGGATGCAGGAGCGCCTGACTCCCGTCCGCGGCCGCGTCGTCCGCTCGCTCTCGGTCGGTGAGAACCTCTCTGCGACAGCGCCGCTCGTCGTCGTGCTGCCCGGCCTCGGCCTGACCTTCTACGCCCGGCACACCGCTGCCGCCCTGGCAGCACGCGGACTGCCGTGCGCGGTGCTCGACCTACCGGGCTTCGGATCGGACCGGCCGCGGTCCACCCGGCCCGACATCCACGCGCTCGGCCTGACGGCGGCCCGCTGGGTCGAGAGCCAGGCATCCGACCGCCCGGTCGTCGTCCTCGGACACTCCACCGGCGCGCAGGCAGCGCTGACGGCTGCCCTGGCGCTGGGCGTGCGCCGCACCCGGCTCTCCCTCGTCATGGCCGGCCCGACCTTCTGCCCGCAGCAGCGCCGGCTCACCGGCCTGGCCCTCGCGACGGCGCTCGCCTACCGGGACGACAGCCCGAACGAGTTCGACCCCGCCGAGGTCTGGCGTGGCCGCGGCGGCATCGCCGCCATCCTGGGTTCCGGCCTGTCAGACGCGCCGGAGGATCGCATCGTCCACCTGCGCGCGCCGCTCACGCTGACCTCGGGGGCGCACGACGCGTACGCGCCGTTCGACTGGCTCGACCGGCTCGCGAGGTCGGCACGCAACGCGCCCAGCGTGCGCACCGCTCGGCTCGGCGGATCGCACAACAACCTCTTCACCCACCCGGACGAGGTCGCGGGCCTCGTCGCCCTGGCAGCGCAGGACGCCGCGGCGGCCGGCTGACCGGCTCCGTCAGCCCGGTCCGCTGTCGGCAGCCGGGTCGCGTGCCTGCCACGTGCAGAGGCACGCCTCGTTGCCCTCGGCGTCGGCGAGGACCCAGAAGGCCGGCGCGCGGTCGTC
Organism: Terrabacter lapilli; assembly: GCF_039531305.1. Classification (NCBI taxonomy): domain Bacteria; kingdom Bacillati; phylum Actinomycetota; class Actinomycetes; order Micrococcales; family Intrasporangiaceae; genus Terrabacter; species Terrabacter lapilli. The sequence continues at coordinate 8,472 of NZ_BAAAPU010000011.1, read as the reverse complement.
GGAGACGAGCCGGCCACCGGCGGCGAGCGCCCGCTCCAGCCGCCCGGGCGCCTCGTCGTGCGCGACCGTGACGTCGACGTGGATCCGGTTGCGCTGGGGCCGAGGCGCATCCATCTGCTGGAACCAGACAGCGGGGGCCATCCGCATGGGGTCGCGCAGGTCGTCCCTGCCGACGGCGTCGTAGCCCAGCACCGCCTCCCAGAAGGGGCGCACCGCGTCGATGTCGAGCGCGTCGATCGCGATCTCGGCGACGGTCAGGCGGCCGGGCTCGGACACCAGCCCGAGCTCGTCCACCAGCTCGTCGATCGCCCGCGCGACGGTGACATCTCGGGGCGTCACGCCGTCGACCTCGGCGCTCGAGAGGGCCAGGTGCACGACCTCGCGGCGCATGTCGATGTCGGGATGGTGGCCGTGCTGTCGTCCGATGGCACCCACCCGGGCGACGAGCTCCAGCGCGGTCTCCGGATCGCCCGCGCGGACGGTCAGGTGGACGCGCTGGAGCAGGAACCGCCAGTTCGGCACGGCGTCGGAGGCAGCCTGCCGGGTCAGCTTGTCGAGTCCGTCGGTCATGGCACGACGGTAGTCCCGGCCGGTGACGAGCGCCGGGCCCGGCAGCGCACGACGCGCCGCCGGGCCCGAGCCCCTGTCACCCGGAGGCGCGGTCAGTCCCGCCCGTCCGTGCGGGAGCCGTTCCAGTGGATCTCCCACGTGGTGTTGTCGCCGTGCTGCTGCGTCCAGAAGGTGCGCCACGCGAGGCTCGTCGTCGGCTGCGGCAGCTTCGCGCCGAGCAGGCCCGCCGCCGTGGGGTCGCCGTCGGAGACGTGGATGCCCGTGATCTCGTTGTCGCCGTCGTTGTAGGACGGGCCGCTCATGGCGTCGAAGGTCGCGGAGGCGTCACGCCCCTCGGCGAGGAAGCGCACGGGACGGGGAGCGCGAGCACCCTCGGCGGCATACGACCGCTCGTCCTCGGCACGGCCCTTGCCGAGGTGGTAGACGTAGCCGGAGTCGAGCGCGTTGCGCTGGGTGTGCATGCCGTCGCCGGCGTCCTCGACGACGAGCAGGTCGTCGGCCGTGGCGAAGGCGATGTTGTCGAGGCCGGTGTGCTCCTGGTCGCCGACGGCGGCGATGGAGATGCGACCGCCGTCGGCGCTCGGGCTCGACTGGGAGATCCGGAAGACGCCGCCATACGTGCCGGGCAGGGTGCTCGACGTGCTCGTGTCGCCCGTCTCGGTGAAGTAGAACTCCTTGAAGCCGGTGCCGGGACGGAAGACGCCGTTCTCGGGGCGCTTGAGCGGCGTCGCGTTCGCGGCCCTGGCGGCGGCCGTCGCGTCGAAGGCCTCGGTCGTGCCGGCGTGGATCGTGACCCACTTCGTGGCGAACGACGTTCCGTAGGTGTGCAGCTCGCCGATGAAGGCGTCGGCTGGGTTCGCCTGCAGCTGCGAGGCCGTGGCCGGGGAACCGTCACGGCGCTGGATCTGCAGCGCCTGCAGCTCGCCGCCCTTGGTGAGGTCCGCCTTGTCCGTCGGGACGAAGCGGTAGACGTAGCTGTTCGGCACCTTGCCGCCGCTCGCGCTCTTGCCGCCGATGTCCTCGACGATCCAGACGTTGCCGTCGGCGTCGTTCTGGATGCCCTCGTAGCCACCGGAGCCGAGGGCCGGAAGGCGCGTGGCCTTGCCGCCGTCGACGGGGTCGCCGTTCGCGTCCAGGCCGACCGCGAAGACGCCGCCCTTGGGGGCGCTCGACTCGGCGGTGAGCAGCAGCTGCCGGGTGAACGGGTCCCAAGTGATGCCGTCGATGGTCGGGTAGGCGGCCCCGGCCGAGTCGGTGTCGGAGATGAGCGTGACGCGCTTGAGCGGGTCGGTCTCGTCGAGATTGATGCGGGTGACGTAGCCGCGCGGGCCGATCTCGTGGCCCTGGTAGAGGAAGCGCTTGCCGCCGAGGACGAGGTAGACGTTCTTGTCGGGCTCCGTCTTGTGGGCCTCGTTCCTCGTCTGCGTGAGCGGCGCGCCGTCGAGCGTGTTGTAGCCGTAGTGCGTGACGCCGTTGGCGGTGTCGGGGTTCGTCAGTGGCAGGTTGCCCCACGCCACCGACGTCTGCCTGGCCGAGGGGGTGAGCACGTTGTCCTGGATGCCGGACCGCGGGTTGGCGTCGGGCACGTTGACGACCGGCAGGCCGCCGCGGGCCTCGGCGGCCGACCCACCGAGGGCGAAGGCGGCGGCCGCGGCCAGCGTGCCGACGAGGCCGGCCTTGAGGGTGGTGCGAGTGTTCACGGAGATGCCTCTCGTGCAAAAGGGTTGGGGCGTCTGGGAGTTCGCTGCCAGACGCCCCAACTCTCTGTGTCCCGGCTGGCAGGGCCGTTCACACCACGTGAACTGCCGACGATCACTGCGCGACGTGTGGGTGACGTCGGCGTCCCCGCCCCCGGTTCAGCTGTTGCTGCGGCCGAGCGCGGGCTCGCTGGTCGAGGGGCGGCCGTTCTCGAGGTGTCCGGCGAAGCCGCGCAGGAAGCTCGTCCCCTCGGCCACCACGGTCAGGTCGTACCAGCCGCCCGTGCCTGCGGTGTCGATCGTGACGGGCCGCCGGCCCACGCGAGTCCGGCCGCCGTACGCGTTTCGACCATCACCTCGACGCCGCGGGGCGCGTCCACGTGGACGACGACGCGCTGGCTGCGTCCCTCGCGACGCAGCTCGACGCGTACGTGCTCGGCGCCGGGACCACCGGCGAACCGGCGGAAGAAGCCGTTGGGACCGTGCAGGTGGATGTCGTACTCACCGGTGACGGGCCAGGTGGCGCGCAGCTCGTCCCCGGCGCCCACCGTGTAGCTGTGCGGCGGGCCGGCGGGCGCGATGAGCCGGGCCTGCACGTGGACGCCGCGCCGGCCGCGGTTGTCGAGGTCGACGGTGATCGCCCCGGCGGTCTGGCGCTCGAGCACCTCGAGGTCGTAGCCGATGGGTCTGGCCGGGCGGGTGCCGGGCTCCTGGCTCGGCATCGTGCCCTGGGCCGGCGGGGTGGGGCGGTAGCTCGGGTGGCGCTTGTCGTCGAAGGGCTTCCAGCTCGTCGTAGTGGGCAGGGCCGGCACCGCCTGCACCGTCTTGGAGAAGTCGAACGCCGACGTCAGGTCCCCGGCGACGGCCCGGCGCCACGGCGTGATGTTGGGCTCCATGACGCCGAAGCGGGCCTCCATGAGCCGGATGACCGACGTGTGGTCGAACGTCTCCGAGCAGACCCAGCCGCCGGTGCTCCACGGGGAGACGACGAACATCGGCACGCGCGGCCCCATGCCGTACGCGCCGGGTCCGTGCTCGCCGTCGTAGAACTCGTGGTCGGTCGGCACCGTCGAGGCGCCAGGGATGACAGGCGAGTTCGCGTGCGGCGGCACGAGGTGGTCGAAGAAGCCGTCGTTCTCGTCGTAGGTGATGAGCAGGATCGTCTTCGCCCACACCTCCGGGTTGGACGTCAGCGTGTCGAGGATCTTGGAGATGTACCAGGCGCCGTAGTTGGTCGGCCAGTTCGAGTGCTCGCTGAAGGCCTCGGGGGCCGCGATGTAGCTGACGGACGGGAGCGTGCCGGCCTCGACGTCCTTGCGCAGCAGCTCGAAGTAGTCCTGCCCGTCGCGGGCCCTCGTGCCGGTCCGCGCCTTCTCGTGGAGCGGGGAGCCCGGTGCGGCGTTGCGGTAGCTGTCGAAGTAGAGGAGCGAGTTGTCGCCGTAGTTGCCGATGTAGGGGTCGGAGGTCCAGCCCCACGAGCCGGCGGCGTCGAGCCCGGTTCCCTCGTCCTGGTAGACCTTCCACGAGACCCCGGCCCGCTCGAGGCGCTCGGGGTAGGTGCGCCAGTCGTACCCGAGCTCGTCGTTGTAGAGCACAGGCCCGCCGCCCTTGCCGTCGTTGCCGGTCCAGCCGCTCCACAGGTAGTAGCGGTTGGGGTCGGTGTTGCCGATGAAGGAGCAGTAGTACGCGTCGCACACCGTGAAGGCGTCGGCGAGGGCGTAGTGGAACGCGGCGTCCTCACGCTGGAGGTATGCCATCGTCGTCGTCCCCTTGGCGGGCACCCACCCGTTGTAGTGGCCCTTGTTCACGGCTGCCTGGCCGTCGGTCCAGCTGTGCGGCAGGCCCTCGAGGAAGGCGGCGCCCAGGTCGTCGGTGGTGGGGTGGAAGGGCAGGATCTCGCGGGTGCCGTCCGACTGGTGCCACACGTTGCGGCCACTGGGCAGCTGCACCGGGTGCGGGTCGCCGAAGCCGCGGACGCCGCGGAGGCTGCCGAGGTAGTGCTCGAAGGAGCGGTTCTCCTGCATCAGGACGACGATGTGCTCGACGTCCTTGATGGTGCCGGTGGCACGGTTGGCGGGGATGGCGGCGGCGCGGGCGATGCTCTGGTCGAGCATCGTGGCCGCGGCGGCACCGCCGGCGATCTGGAGGAAGCGGCGGCGGTCGAGGTTGACCATGGGGGTTCTCCTGGGTGGAGGTGGCGTCGGGAGCGTCCCCAAACCTCCTCCGCCCCGGCGAACGCGGTTCGGCGTGCAGGTGTCCGGCGCGCGAAGTCGTGGTCAGCCCTTGGTCAGGCTCGACCCGGGACCGGCGGGGGCTCGCGTCAGCGGCGCGTGAGGAGCACGAGGGGGATGGCGCCTTGAGGCGAGGGCCGAGGACCGGGACACAGCGAAGGGGCCCGTCCTGGGACGGGCCCCTTCGGTCCGGCGGCTCGGGCTCAGAACGCGCTGGTCCCGTTCGGGGTGCCCAGACCGGTCGGGCCGTCCCAGCCGGTGCCGGAGGTGCACCACACCGACGTGGAGCACGTGCCGTTGGAGCCTGAGGTGACGTCGTTCAGGCCGGAGCTGTGGCCCCAGGTGTACGAGGCGGGGTAGCCCGAGGTGTTGCCCGAGAGCGCGTACACGCTGCCGATGATGGGCGAGGAGGCGCTGGTGCCGCCGTAGACCTGCCAGCCCTTGCGGCCCTGGTAGGAGGTGGAGTCGTAGACGGCGACACCCGTGTTGGGGTCGGCCACGGCCGACACGTCGGCGTTGGCCTTGCCCGAGCACTGCGTCGCGGACGTCTGCCACGAGGGCTTGGCGTTCAGCGTCGAGCAGCCGCTGCCGGCGCCGCTCCAGGCCTTCTCGCTCCAGCCGCGAGCGGTGCCGGAGGCCTTGGAGAGGCTCGTGCCGCCGACGGCGACGACGCTGTCGAAGGACGCCGGCGACTCGATGCCGTAGCCGTTGTCACCTGTGGAGGCGGTGATGGCGATCCCTGGGTGGTCGTAGGCCGAGGTCCCTGCGGAGTCCGAGCCGCCGTAGCTGTTGCTGATGGCCGAGACGCCTTGGGTCGCGGCGTAGTTCACACCGGCGCCGAGGTTCGCGAACGAGCTCGAGCTGGCCTCGACGAGCAGGATCTTGCAGTCAGGACACGCCGCCGACACCATGTCGAGGTCGAGGCTGATCTCGGTGGCCCAGCCCGCGTCGGTCCTGGGGTAGCTCTTGCCGCCGGTCTGGTTGACCTTGCGGAAGCACCCGTTGGCGGTGGTGCACGCGGGGAGGTTGTACTGCGAGCGGTAGGTGGCGAGGTCGGCCTCTGCCGTCGGGTCGTCGTAGGCGTCGACGATGGCGACCGTGCGGCCGCCGCTGGTGAGTCCCGCCAGACCGTAGGCGGACTGGATGTCGGCCGGGCCGTACCCGCTGGGGGTGGCGGTGACCTGGGGCTTGCCGGTGGCGTCGACGACGACCATGGCGTGGCAGCCGGCGGTTCCGGGCACCGGCACCGCGCAGACCCGTGCCGCCCGGTGGGCAGCACCTGTCGGTGATGGCTGGGCCATCGCGGACGTCGCACCGACCATGAGCACGAGGGCGCCGGTCACGGCAGCAAGGGACAGAGCCGAACGTTTCACTGATCCTCCAGGTTGGGATGTGGACGCCCGGCGCAACGTCGACGTGTCTCGAAAACCCCCGCTCCCCGAGGCCTCCCTACCTTGGTTCGCGCGGTGTGTTTGGGACGGTACGCGCGGTTCGGTAAAGCGTTGGCCAGCGTTTGGGCAGACTTGTGCCGTGGACTCCGGAGCATGGGCCGTGGCGGCGCTGGTGGCGCTCGGCCTCGCCCTGGCGGTCGCGGCGGTCGTGGTCGTGCCGTGGCGGCTGCCCGGCCCCACGCGCGCCGCCCGCGCTGCGGCGTTCCGCGAGGTGCCCGAGGACGTGGTGGACCGGGGCCGCGCCCTGCACGCCGCGCTGCGCCCGAGCGCGTACTCCTCACTGTTCGCCGGGCTGGTGACGCCCCTCCTGCTCGGCCTCACCCCTGCGGGAGCGCACATCGTCGGCTGGGTGGCACAGCCGTTCGGTGGCCACTGGCTGGCCCAGGCGGTGCTGGGCGGGCTGACTGTCCTCGCGATCGTGTGGCTCGTGCCCCTGCCGTTCGCGGCGTGGCGTCACGTAGTGCTCCGGGACTGGGGACTGTCCACGCAGTCCTGGCGCGGTTGGGTGGCCGACCTCGGCAGGAGCGGCGCGGTCGGGCTCGTCCTGGGTGCCGTGCTGCTCGCCGGCTTCTACACGCTCACGCACGTCGCGCCGGACTGGTGGTGGGCCTGGGGCGCGCTGGGTGCCGCCGCCCTCGTGGTGCTGCTGTCCTTCGTCTTCCCGGTCCTCGTCGAGCCGGTGTTCAACCGGTTCACGCCCATGCCGGCCGGCTCGCTGCGCGACGAGCTGATGGAGCTGGCTGCTCGGGACGGGCTCCCGGTGCGAGAGGTGCTGGTCGCGGACGCGTCGCGACGCACGACCGGGCTCAACGCGTACGTGTCCGGCTTCGGCGCCACCCGGCGCATCGTCGTCTACGACACCCTCGTGGGCAAGGCGTCCGCCGGCGAGGTGGGCAGCGTCGTCGCGCACGAGCTGGGCCACGCCAGGGCCCGCGACCCCGAGCTCGGCACGCTGCTCGGCGCGGTCGGCGCTGCGGCGGCGGTCGTCGCGCTCTACCTTCTCGGTCAGTGGGACGCCCTGCTGCGCCGGGCCGGAGTGGACTCCATCGGGTCGCCGGAGGCGATCGCGCTGGTCCTGGCAGTGGCGGCGCTGGTGGGCCTCGTCACCGGCCCGCTGCAGAACGTCGTGTCGCGCCGGATCGAGGCCCGCGCAGACCGGCACGCCCTCCGGTTGACCGGTGACCCGGCGACGTTCGCAGCGATGCAGCTGCGCCTGGCTTCCGTCAACACGGCGGACGTGCGCCCACCGCGGCTCGAGTACGTCCTCTTCGCCACGCACCCCGACACGGTCGAACGCCTGGCAGCTGCACGAGAGGCAGGGGCGCCACTTGGGGACGAAGAGCTCTGAGCAGACACCCGAGGTCCTGACCGACCGCAGGAGCGTCCGCTGTGCGAACCTCAGGAGATGCAGACAGGGGTGGGCGACTTTCCGCTGACGACGGACGAGCTGCGGGCCGTCGTCGCGTATGCCGTGTCGTGCGCCGAGCGCGCGCTCGTCGTCTTCGAGAGGGAACGTCCCCACGACCCTCGCCCGGCAGCGGCACTCGAGGCCGCGCGGGCCTTCGCCGACGGGGCGCGACGGTCACGCCTCCAACGGACTGCTGCCACCGAGGCCCACCGCGCCGCGAAGGAGTCTGCCGGCGAGGCCGCCCGGCACGCGGCTACTGCTGCCGGGGATGCGGCCGCGGCGGCATACCTCCATCCGCTGGCCAAGCCGAGCCAGCTGCGCCACATCCTGGGGGCTGCCGCGCACGCAGCCCGGGCGGCCGAACTGGCCCGGGGCGACGATCCGGTGGTCGCGGAGTACGCCATCACCGCTGCGGCCAAGCTGGCCACACCGGTCGTCCTGGACGTTCTCGGCCGGTACCCGCGCGTGCCGGACGGCCGGGGCCGCGTCACCGCACTCATGCAGCGGCTCGACAGCCTGCTGCGAGACCCGCCTCCTCCGCCTCGCCACGTCGACGACCCCGGCCCGTTCTTCCACGGGACGAAGGCCGACGTGCGTCCGGGCGACCTGCTCACTCCCGGATGGCGCTCCAACTACGGCTCCCGGCGAACGGCGAAGCACATCTACCTGACCGCCACCCTCGTCGGGGCCCCGCTGGCGGCCGAGCTCGCCCACGGCGACGGCCCGGGACGCGTCTACCGGGTGGAGCCGCTCGGCACGATCGAGGACGACCCGAACGTGACCGACAAGCGCTTCCCCGGGAACCCGACCCGCTCCTACCGGACGACCGAGCCGCTGCGGGTGCTGGAGGAGATCACCGGGTGGGAACGCCCCGACCCCGAGATGATCCGCCACATGCGCGCCCGGATGGCCGAGCTGGCCGAGCTCGGCATCGAGGCGATGGACGACTGAGCAGCGGAAGCGCTCCCGGATGGTGCACGGAAACAGGCTGGGAGACGGTTCTCCGGAGCGCTTGGCCCCGGACATGCGACAACCCCGTCAGAAGATATCTGGCGGGGTTGTCGTGAATGGTTGTCCGGCTGCGTCCTACTCTCCCACACCGTCACCAGTGCAGT
>NZ_BAAAPU010000010.1:0-146826 GCF_039531305.1 Terrabacter lapilli | reverse complement strand
GCTAAGCCCTTCAGCGCCGATGGTACTGCACTGGTGACGGTGTGGGAGAGTAGGACGCAGCCGGACACACTTTGTCAGAGCGCCCCAGACGGAACTTCATTGATCCGACTGGGGCGCTCTTTCTTTTTCGCGGGCTTAGTACCGAGAGGTGGCGCCGACGCAGGTCGGCGCGGAAGGATGCAGGACATGAGCGAGTACGACGGCAACGAGCGACGGGGCGACCGACGCGACGACAGCAGCGGTCAGCGGGGGCCGCAGCGGCGGGACGGGTCCGGCCGCAGCTCCGGCGCGCCCCGCTCCGGAGGCCGCCCTGGCTCATCGGCTGCGCGTGGCTCCACGGGTGGGGACCGTGGCCGGTACCGCTCCGACGACCGCCGTTCCACGGGTGGGGACCGTGGCGGGTACCGCTCCGATGACCGTCGCTCGACTGGCGGGGACCGTGGTGGGGACCGTGGCGGGTACCGCTCCGATGACCGTCGCTCGACTGGTGGGGACCGTGGTGGGGACCGTGGCGGGTACCGCTCGGACGACCGTCGCTCGACCGGTGGGGACCGTGGTGGCTACCGCTCGGACGACCGCCGCTCGACCGGTGGGGACCGTGGTGGCTACCGCTCGGACGACCGCCGCTCGACCGGTGGGGACCGTGGTGGCTACCGCTCCGACGACCGCCGCTCGACCGGTGGGGACCGTGGTGGCTACCGCTCCGACGATCGCCGTTCCACGGGTGGGGACCGTGGTGGCTACCGCTCCGACGATCGCCGTTCCACGGGTGGGGACCGTGGTGGCTACCGCTCCGACGATCGCCGTTCCACGGGTGGGGACCGTGGTGGGTACCGCTCGGACGATCGCCGTTCCACGGGTGGGGACCGTGGTGGGTACCGCTCGGACGATCGCCGCTCGACTGGTGGGGACCGTGGTGGCTACCGCTCGGACGATCGCCGCTCGACCGGTGGGGACCGGGGCCCGCGACGCTTCGACGACCGTCCGCGGGGCGGCGCAGGCCGGGGCCAGGACGAGGAGCGACGCGGTGGACCTCGCCTGACGCCCAAGTCGCCGCGCAAGCCCGAGCCCGCGATCCGCGAAGGCGTCACGGGCCACGAGGTGGATCGTTCCGTCAAGAACCAGCTGCGCACCCTGTCCAAGGAGAACGCAGAGGGGGTCGCCCAGCACCTGGTCATGGTCGCCGAGCTGCTCGACGTCGAGCCCGAGGCCGCCCTGGCACACGCCGAGACCGCGGTGCGACGCGCGGGACGCGTCCCTGCCGCCCGGGAGGCCCTCGGTCTCGTGGCCTACCGCCTCGGTGACTGGGCTCGTGCGCTCGGGGAGTTCCGCACGGTGCGCCGGCTGTCGGGCTCGAGCCACCTGCTGCCGCTGATGGTCGACTGCGAGCGAGCTCTCGGGCGCCACGACAAGGCGCTGGAGCTCGCACAGAGCGAAGAGGCCAACAACCTCGCGATCGACGACCGGGTCGAGCTCGCGATCGTCGTCTCCGGCGTCCGACGCGACCTCGGTCAGCTCGACGCCGCGGCGGCCGGCCTCAACGACCTCGTCCGTCGCATCAACCCGAACCGGCCGTCGGCAGCGCGCCTCTTCTACGCGTACGCCGACGCCAAGCTGGCCGCCGGCGATCCCGAGGCCGCCCGCGACTGGTTCGCCCGCGCCGCCGACGCCGACCACGAGCTCACGACCGATGCGGCAGAGCGGCTCGAGGAGCTCGACGGCGTCGATGTCACCGACCTCCTCGGCGACGACGAGGACGAGCACGACGACGAGCAGCACGACGAGCAGCGCGGGGACAGCCAGGACGGCGCGGAGTCTGCTCCCGGGCGCTGATCTTCAGACCGCCACCGACCGGAGACGACATGTCAGCCTGCACCGCGAGCCAGCCCATCGTCGCCGCCTATGACGGTCTCGTCTGCGATCTCGACGGCGTCGTCTACCGCGGCGGGGACGCCGTGCCCGGCGCACCGGAAACCTTGCAGCGGCTCGTCGCCGACGGCATACGGCTGGTCTATGCGACGAACAACGCCTCTCGGGTGGCGGGCGACGTCGCCGCTCAGCTCGCGTCCCTCGGGGCTCCCGCAACGGATGCGGACGTCGTCTCGAGCGCGCAGGCCGGCGCGGCTCGGCTCCGTGGCGAGCTGCCGGCAGGCGCGCGCGTCCTCGCTCTCGGCGGGGCCGGCGTCGCGCAGGCACTGACCGGCGTCGGGCTCGTCCCGGTCCAGCCGGCAGACGTCGACTTCGACGGGATGAGATCGCCGGCGCACCCGCCCGCGCGCTCTGTGCCGGCGGCCGAGGTGTCGGCGGTGCTCCAGGGCTTCGGGCGGAACGTGTCGGTCGGCGACTTCGAGATCGCCGCAAGGCTGCTCACGCTCGGACCCATCTGGGTCGGCACCAACGACGACGCCACCCTGCCCCTGCCGTGGGGTCGGTCGCCCGGCAACGGGGCCTACCTCGACCTGCTGGCTGTCGCGGCGGGGCGCCGGCCTGTCGTCGTCGGCAAACCGCATCCGCCCCTCTACCGGCTCGCCCTGGACCGCCTGGGCACCCCCGCCTCTCGCACCCTGGCCGTCGGCGACCGGCTGGCCACGGACATCGACGGTGCCCGGGCGGCGGACCTCGACTCCGCATGGGTCCTCACCGGTGTCGACCTGCCCTCCGACCTCGTGGTGACGCAGTCGTCGCCCACCTACGTCATCGCCGCCCTGGGCGAGCTGCTGGCGCCGTATGCCGTGCCGCAGCGCGTCGGCGACGAGTGGCGGTGCGGGCGGGCGGCGGTCGCCCACGCCGACGCCGGCCTGGTCGTGCGTCAGGGGAGCAGTGAGCCCATGGAGACTGTGCGAGCAGGCCTGGCGGCCCTGCTGGAGGCGCGGGACACCGGCGCCACGCCCGCGCGGCTGCGTGACGAGGCTCGCACCCTCGACCGCGTCGTCGAGCAGCTCCTCGCCGGTGGCCAGGAGCCCACCGACCACCACGACGACCACGGCGGCCACGACGAGCGGTCGGTGGCCAACCGGTAGCGTGAACGCAGCGACCACACCCACCTCTGCCGGGAGGCAACGACATGTTCGGTGACAGCGACGCCCAGGGGCACGACGTCAGCTCCGACCTCAGCTCCGAGGACGGCTCCGGCGCACACCGCGAGCGGCTCGACGAGCAGGGCGAAGGGCTCATCGACGAGGCTCCCGAGCTGGTGCCCGCCGCGCCGACCCCGCCCGTCACCGGCGACGAGGCCGTCGACGAGGCCATGACCCGCCTGGCGCAGGCACAGGCCGCGACGTTCGCCGAGCGCATCGAGTCCGGGGAGCACGCCCACCGCAGCCTGCAGAGCCGCCTCGGCGGCCTGGGTGGCGCGTGACGCGTCGCCTCGACGTCGAGCTGGTCGCCCGGGGCCTGGCCCGGTCGCGGGCCCAGGCCCGCGAGCTCGTCACCGCCGGCGTGGTCCTCGTCGACGGAACCCCGGCCGCCAAGCCGTCGCTGGCCGTCCCCGACTCCGCCACCGTGCAGCTGACCCGCGAACCGGACCGTTGGGTCGGGCGGGCTGCGCTCAAGCTGCTCCATGCCCTCGACACCTGGCCGATCCACGTGCAGGGCCGGCGTTGCCTCGACGTCGGGGCGAGCACGGGTGGGTTCACCCAGGTCCTGCTCGAGCGCGGCGCCGCTCACGTCACGGCCCTCGACGTCGGACACGGGCAGCTCGTGCAGACCATCGCCTCCGACCCCCGCGTCACCGACCTGCCCGGCACCAACATCCGTGACGTGGACGCCGACTCCTTGGGCGGGCGCTTCGGGCTCGTCGTCTCGGATCTCAGCTTCATCTCCCTGCGCATCGCCCTCCCGGCGATGCGGCCGCTCGTCGACGACGGCGGCGACCTCGTCGTGCTCGTCAAGCCGCAGTTCGAGGTGGGCCGCGAACGCCTCAGCCGCACCGGCGTCGTGACGTCGCCGCACGAGCACCGGCGGGTGCTGCGCGACGTGGCGATGACGGCGGTCGAGCAAGGGCTCCACCTTCACGGCGCAGCCGCGAGCCCCATCACCGGAGGAGACGGCAACCGGGAGTTCCTCTTCTGGCTCGCCCCGCGTCCGGTCCCGGGCGCGTCCGGGACGACCGTGGATGACATGCTGGGGGCCATCGACCCGGAGGGAGACCAGTGACGCGCCGCATCCTGCTCGTGGCCCACCCACGGCGTCCCGAGGCACTCACCGTCGCCAAGGGGGTCGTCCAGCGCCTCACCGCGCTCGGCATCGACGTGTCGTTGCAGGCCGACGAGGCGCAGGCCCTCGACCTCAAGGACAGCTCGCGCGTCCACATCTCCTCGACCGAGGAACAGGTCGCCGAGGGCTGTGACCTCGTCGTCGTGCTCGGTGGCGACGGCACCATCCTGCGTGGCGCGGAGTTCGCCCGCAGCGTCGACGTGCCCCTGCTCGGGGTCAACCTCGGCCACGTCGGCTTCCTGGCCGAGGCCGAGCGTGACGATCTCGACGCCACCGTCGAGCACATCGCCCGGAGCAACTACGCCGTGGAGGAGCGCATGACCCTCCACGTCGACGTCAAGCTGCACGGCGACCTCGTCGCCAGCAGCTGGGCCCTCAACGAGGTCAGCGTCGAGAAGGCCGCCCGCGAGCGGATGCTCGAGGTCACCGTCGAGGTGGACGGTCGCCCGCTGTCGACCATGGGTTGCGACGGCGTCATCGTGTCCACCCCGACGGGCTCGACGGCATACGCGTTCTCCGCCGGCGGACCGGTCGTGTGGCCGCAGGTCCAGGCGATGCTCCTCGTGCCGAGCGCTGCCCACGCGCTGTTCGCGCGTCCGCTGGTCCTGGGACCCGACACCCACCTCGCCGTGGAGATCAAGGCCGCGACCGAGGGCGCAGGAGTGATGTGGTGTGACGGGCGACGCCACGTCGACCTGCCGCCCGGCGCCCGCATCGAGGTACGCCGTGGGCTGCGTCCCGTTCGCCTGGCGCGCCTGACGAGTGCCCCCTTCACCGACCGCCTGGTCGCGAAGTTCAACCTCTCGGTCGCCGGCTGGCGCGGCAACGGCCAGCGGGCGACCGTCCCCGACGTCGCCGCCGAGGAGGCTGACGAGGTGGGCGCCGACGTGGCAGCCGGCCTGGCAGCCGACGTCGCAGCCGATGACGGTGCTCGGCCCTAGGGTGGTCGCGTGTTCAGCCAGATGAGGATCCGCGGCGTCGGCGTCATCGACGACGCCGTTCTCGACCTCAGCCCCGGGCTCAACGTCCTGACGGGCGAGACCGGCGCCGGCAAGACCATGGTCGTGTCCGGCCTGGGCCTGCTGCTCGGCGAGCGGGCCGACTCGGGCCTCGTCCGCACCGGCTCCGACTCGGCCTTCGTCGAGGGCGTCGTCCAGCTGCCGCTCGACCACCCGGCCCTTACGCGCGCCGGCGAGGCGGGCGGCGAGCACGACGCCGGTGAGCTCGTGCTCGCCCGCACCATCGCCGCCACCGGGCGCTCGCGGGCCCACGTCGGCGGCCGCACCGCGCCGGTCTCCGTGCTCGCCGAGCTCGGGCAGATGCTCGTGGCGGTCCACGGGCAGGCCGACCAGTGGCGGCTCAAGCAGGGCGACGCCCACCGAGCCGTCCTCGACGACTTCGGCGGCCCCGAGGTCACCGCCCTTCGAGAACGCGTCGCCGACCTCCACGACCGTTGGCGCGAGTGCGCCCGCGAGCACGAGCGGCTGGTGTCCGAGGCGCGCGAACGCGCCCGTGAGATCGACTCCCTGACCGGCTCCCTCGAGGAGATCGAGGCGGTGGACCCACAGCCCGGCGAGGACCTCATCCTCCGCGCGGAGGACGAGCGGCTCGCACACGCCGACACATTGCGGCTCGCCGCAGCGACCGCGTTGGCCGAGCTCAGCGGCGACGACTACGCGGCCGAGCCGGCGCCCAACGTCCGCGACCTCATCGGCTCCGCGCGAGCGGCCCTGCTCCCGGCGACCACGCACGACCCGGCGCTGGCGGGCCTCGACGAGCGTCTCCACGAGCTGGGCAGCCTCGTCACCGACCTCGGAGCCGAGCTCACGGCCTACCTCGAGGACGTCGACCTGGATCCGGAGCGGCTCGGCTGGGTCCAGGAGCGCCGGGCGGCACTGGGCGTCCTCACGCGCAAGTACGGCGAGAACGTCGACGAGGTGCTCGAGTGGTCGGGCCGCGCAGCCGCGCGCCTCGACGAGCTCGTCACCGCCGACGACCGGGTCGACCGACTCGGTGCCGAGGTGGCCGAGTTGGAGGCTGCCGTCGCGACTGCCGCCATCGCCCTCTCCGACGCCCGACGCGCCGCAGCGCAGGAGTTCGGCCTCCGCGTCTCCGAGGAGCTGTCCTACCTGGCGATGGGCAGGGCCGTGGTGCAGGTCGACGTGCGCCGCCGGGCCGACCCCGACGGCGTCGCGCTGCCCGACGGCGAACGCGTACGCCTCTCGCGCCACGGCATCGACGAGGTCGAGATCCTCCTCGCCGCAAACGCCGGCGCGGCACCGCGAAGCGTGGCGCGTGCGGCCTCCGGAGGTGAGCTGTCGCGGGTCATGCTCGCCCTCGAGGTGGTCGGCTCACGCAGCTCCGCCGGGGAGGCGTCCGGGGGCCCGCCGACCTTCGTCTTCGACGAGGTCGACGCCGGCGTGGGCGGCCGCGCGGCGCTCGACGTCGGCGCCCGCCTCGCGGCGCTGGCCGAGCACGCCCAGGTCATCGTCGTCACGCACCTCGCGCAGGTGGCGGCCTTCGCCGACCGGCACCTCGTCGTGCACAAGGCCGACGACGGACGCATCACCTCCAGCAGCGTCTCCGCCGTGGAGGGGGAGGCCCGGCTGCGCGAGCTCTCGCGGATGATGGGCGGCGACCCGGACTCCGAGGCAGGCCTCGCCCACGCCGGTGACCTGCTCGAGCAGACCGCCTCCGCGCGCGCCCTGAACGGCGGGATCGTCCGCTGAGCGCACGTGGCACGATTGGGGGCATCATGGCCTTCCCGATCCACCGTCGTCCCCGTGCCCGCGGCACCGGTCCGGGTGTCGTCGGGCCCGCTCGCGTGGACCGGCGCACCAAGACCCTGACGAAGCGGCTCCAGCCGGGCGACGTCGCCGTGATCGACCACTCCGACCTCGACAAGGTCAGCGCCGACGCGCTCGTCCTGGCGCGACCAGCTGCTGTGGTCAACGCGAGCACCTCGATCAGCGGGCGCTACCCCAACCTTGGCCCCCAGATCCTCGTCGATGCCGGCATCCCCGTGCTCGACGACGCCGGGCCCGAGGTCATGAGGCTGACGGACGGCGAGCCCCTGCGTCTCGACGGCCCCGAGCTGTGGTCGGGGGAGCGGCACGTCGCCACCGGCACCCCGCTCGACGCCGAGGCGGTGCGGGCCCAGATGCACGAGGCGCGTGCCGGCCTGGCGGTGCAGATCGAGGCGTTCGCCACCAACACGATGGAGTTCATCCGCAAGGAACGCGACCTGCTCCTCGACGGCGTCGGGGTGCCGCCGATCGACACCGAGATCGACGGCCGGCACTGCCTCATCGTCGTGCGGGGCTACCACTACCGCGAGGACCTCGAGGCGCTGCGGCCCTACATCCGCGAGTACCGCCCGGTGCTCGTCGGGGTCGACGGCGGAGCCGACGCCATCCTCGAGGCGGGCCACCGGCCCGACCTCATCGTCGGCGACATGGACTCGGTGTCCGACCGTGCCCTGCGTTGCGGCGCCGAGATCGTCGTGCACGCCTACCGCGACGGGCGAGCTCCCGGGCTTGCCCGCGTCGAGGCGCTCGGGATCACCCCCGTCGTCTTCCCCGCGGCCGGGACGAGCGAGGACGTCGCCATGCTGCTCGCGGACGACTCCGGAGCCGAGCTCATCGTCGCCGTCGGCACCCACGTCACCCTCGTGGAGTTCCTCGACAAGGGCCGCGACGGGCAGGCCTCGACCTTCCTGACCCGGCTGCGCGTGGGCGGCAAGCTCGTCGACGCCAAGGGCGTGAGCCAGCTCTACCGTGCCCGCATCCCCGGCCGGCTGCTCGTGACGATGCTCCTCGTCGGCATGCTCGCGCTCTTCGCCGCGCTCGCGTCGACGCCGGCGGGGCAGGCCTGGCTGCAGGTCTTCGCGGCCCGCTGGGACGACGTGTGGACCGCCATCGTCGGGATCGTCACATGATCGACTTCCGCTACCACCTCGTCTCGATCATCTCGATCTTCCTCGCCCTCGCCGTCGGCATCGTGCTCGGGGCGGGCCCGCTGCAGGCCAACCTCGGTGACCAGCTGGGCGAGCAGGTGGCCGCGCTGCGCACCGAGAAGCAGTCCCTCAACGACAAGCTGAGCACGAGCGAGAAGCTCGTCGACGCGTCGGACGAGTACGCCTCGGCCGTGCAGGAGCGGGTCGTCCGCGGGCGCCTGACGGGCCACCGCGTGGTCGTCGTCGCCATGCCCTCCGCCGACACCTCCATGGTCCGCAGCATGGAGACGGTCGCCACCCAGAGCGGCGCCGCGCTGACCGGGACGCTCTCGCTCAGCCAGGACTGGTTCGACCCCACCCAGGCGGCTGACCGGGCCACCGCGGCTCGCGCGGCCGCGGCCGCACTGGGGGTCGCGTCCACGGCCTCGGGCGACGCCCTGCTCGTCGAGGTGCTCACCAGCCTCGGCGTCTCGACGACCGCCGCCCCGACCTCGCCGAAGCGCACGGCCGCGCTCAAGGTGCTCCTCGACGCGAACCTCCTCGACAGCACGGTCACCGACCTGCCCCCCGCCGACATCGCCCTCGTCGTCTCGGCCGACTATGCCGGCTCGGAGGCGGGCGTGAGCCAGCGGTCGGACGCCGTCCGGACCCTCGTGGCGGCCCTCGCCGCCTCCACCCGAGCGACGGTGGTCGCGGGTGGTGAGACGCTGGCCGCCGCCGGACAGCCGGCCACCTCCAACGCGGTGCAGGCCGTGCGCGAGAAGCCCGACACCGCGGCCGCGGTGGCCACGGTCGACCACGCCGCCGCGGGCAACGGCCCCGCCGTCGTGGTCCTCGCCGTCGAGGACGCCCTCGACGAGCGCATCGGGCACTACGGCATCGCATCGGGCGCCACGGCCAAGCTGCCGCGGGTCCTTCCGTGACGTCACCGCGCAGCCGCGCGCGCACAGCCGCGGCGTCGTCCCTGGTCGCCGCCGCGCTCGCGACCGGGGGATCTTGGGGCCTGCTGCGCCTCTCCCGACGCCTGCCGGCCGCCGCCCGAGGCCCGTGGGAGCGGGTCAACCACGCCGGACGGGCCGTCACCCTCCTCCAAGGGCCCGCTTGGGTCGGCGGCGCCGTCCTGGGTGCGGCGGCGGCCGGCGCCCTGGGCCGAGAGCCCGGCCGCAGGCCAGGCACGACCGCCGGAGGGTCGGGCTGGGCCCGCACCGCGACGACTCTCGTGGCCGTGGGAGCGGGCGCGCTCGGGGCCTTCGACGACCTGGCCGGGGGAGGCGCCGACAAGGGCCTCAGGGGCCACCTCGGCGCGCTCGCCCGCGGCGAGGTCACCACAGGGGCCGTCAAGATCGTCGGCCTCGGGGCCTGCGGGGTGCTCGGCGTCGCCGTCCGTGACCTCGCCACGGCACGCACCGACGACGCGGCCGGGGCTCGGCCCAGCGGCATACGCCCGCTGTCCGTCCTGGTGGGCGGCGCCGTCGTCGCCGGGGCCGCCAACGTCGTCAACCTCTTCGACCTGCGCCCGGGGCGGGCGCTGAAGGTCACCATCGCCTCCGGCCTGCCGCTCGCGGGCACGACGGCTGGCGCGGCGGCGGTGGGTTCCTCGCTCGGCCTGCTCCGCGCCGACCTGCAGGCGACCTCGATGCTCGGGGACACCGGGGCCAACGCCGCCGGCGCGCTCCTCGGGCTGGCCCTCGTCGAGCGCACCGGGCTGGCCGGCCGGGCGGTGGCGCTCGCCGCCCTGGCAGCCCTCACCCTCGCCTCGGAGCGCGTCAGCTTCACCAAGGTCATCGAGGGGAACGCGGTGCTGCGCCGTGTCGACGAGTGGGGCCGGGAGGTGCGGTGAGCGAGCCGGCTGCACCCCACGGGCACCTCACCTCCCGAAGGCTGTTCGCCGCGGCCGGCAGCATCGCGGTGATCACGCTGCTGGCCCGCATCGTCGGCTTCGGGCGCTGGTTCGTGTTCTCGCACTCGGTCGGCGCCACGTGCGTCGGCAGCGTCTACCAGTCGGTCAACGCCGTGCCCAACGTCCTCTTCGAGATCGCGGCCGGCGGAGTGCTCGCTGCCGTCGCCGTCCCGCTCGTCGCGGGTGCTCTCGGGCGCGGGGACCGCTCCCATGCCGATGTGACCGCCTCGGCCCTGCTGACGTGGGCCGTCCTGGTGCTGGTCCCGCTGGGTGCGGTCGTCGCCCTCGCGGCCACGCCGATCGCGAGCGCGCTCCTCGGGACAGGGTGCGCCGGCGAGGTCCGGCTCGGCGCCGAGCTGCTGCGCGTCTTCGCCGTGCAGATCCCGCTCTACGGGGTCGCCATCGTCCTGGCCGGCGTGCTGCAGGCCCACCACCGCTTCAGCGGACCGGCCCTCGCGCCCCTGCTCTCGAGCCTGGCGGTCATCGCGACCTACGTCGGCTACCGCGCGCTGGTGCCTGATCCGGCGGCGGAGATCGCCGACGTGCCGCACGCCGCCCTGCTCCTGCTCGGCATCGGCACGACCCTCGGGGTGCTGGCCCTGGCCCTGCCGCTGCTCGTGCCCGTGCGACGCGCCGGCGTGCGGCTGCGGCCGACCCTGCGCTTTCCCGACGGCGTGGGCCGACGCGTGCGGGTGCTGGCGGTCTCCGGGCTGCTCGCCGTCGCCGGCCAGCAGGTCGCCACGTTGGTCGTCATCCGACTCGCCAACGACCGCGGGGGTGCCGGCACGCTCAACGTCTACACCTATGCCCAGGCCGTCACCTTGCTGCCGTATGCCGTCCTCGCCGTGCCGCTCGCCACCGCGGCCTTCCCCTCGCTCGCTCGCCAGCACGCCGCCGGCGAAGGGGTCGCCGAGACGGTCGCGGATACGGTCGCGGCCACGACGGCATGGGGCGACGACGCGCCCGCTCAGCCGGAGGGGGCCGTGCGCACGCTGCGCCAGGCCTGGCTCGCGACGCTGGTCGTCGGCCTGTTCGGGGCGGCCCTGCTCGTCGCGGTGGCCGTCCCGGTCGGGGCGTTCTTCTCCGCCCTGGACGTGGGCTCGGCCTCCGACGCCTCGGCCGAGACGCTCGCGGCCATGGGGGACGCGGTGACGCTCTTCGCGCCGTCGGTGGCCGCGCTCGGAGTCGTCGGCCTGCTGACGAGGGCGTCCTACGTCCACGGCTCGCCACTCGTGGCGGGCGGTCTGGCTGCCACCGGTTGGCTGGCCACGCTGGTGTTCCCGCTGCTCGTCCTCGCCCCCGAGGGCGCCGGAGGCCCGGACACCGTGCGCGCTCTCGCAGCCGGGTCCTCGATCGGGCTCGTGCTCGCCGCTGTCCTGCTCGCCGTGCTCGTCGGTCGCGCGTGGGGCCCCAGCGCCCTGGCGGTGCCGCCGCGTCCGCTGCTGGGGGCCCTGGCAGGCTCGGCCGCAGCCGCGCTCGCAGGGCGTGGCGTGGCCTCCTGGCTGACGGTCCGCGGCATCGGGACCTCGCTCGGCTCGATCGTGGTCGTCGGCGTCGGCGTCGGTCTCCTCGCCCTGACGGTGATGGTCGGACTCGCCCTGGCCGTCGACCCGTCGCTCCTGCGGCGGCTGACCCGACGGCCGCGCCGCTCCCAGACCGCGGCGCGGGTGCGGCCGTGAGGGTCCTCATGGTCCTCGGCCGGGCCACGGGCGGCATCGGCGCGCACGTCGACCGTCTCGTCACCGACCTTCGCGAGCTGGGCCACCACGTGGAGGTCGTGACGGCAGCGTCGACCGCGGCCGCCTTCGGCTGGGACGACGCCCACCGTCTGTGGCCGGTCCACGACGGCGTTCGGGCCCCGCTGGGGCTGCTCGACTGGCACCGCGTGATGCGGCTCGCCGGCACCGTGGACGTCGTGCACGCGCACGGTCACCAGGCTGCCGTGGTCGCGGCCGTCGCGGTCGCCCGCGCGCGGCCCCGGCCCCGGCTGTTCGTGTCTTTGCACAACGACCTCCCGGGCGTCGCAGAGGCAGCAGGGCCCTTCTCGGTCCCGTTCCCGGCACCGTTCACGGCCGGGGCGCGGGCGCAGCCGTCGGCTGCGCAGACGTCACCCGGGGCGCGGGCCCGGTCGTCCGCGACGCGGTCCCTGCTGAGCTGGGCGATACGCCGGGCGCAGCTCGTGACCGGCGCGAGCCCCGACCTCGTCGAGCTCGCCGCAGCCCTCGGAGCGCGCCGGGCCGAGCTCGCGCTGGTGCCCTCGCCCGCCGTCGCCGACCTGCTGCGCACCGAGCCGCTCCGACCGCTCGAGCGCGAACGGCTGCTCGCGAGCGCCGGCCTTCCCACGGCGCAGCCGCTCGTGCTGACCGTGGCGCGGGTCGCGCCGCAGAAGGACCTGCCGACGCTCGTCGCGGCCGCACGCCGGTCCCGGGTGCGCGCGACGTGGGTGGTCGTCGGCGACGGGGACGAGCGCCTGCGCGCGCAGCTGGAGCTGGAGGCGGACGGCATACGGCACGGGGACGGGACGGGCGCGGACGTCCGCTTCGTCGGGGCACGCACCGACGTCCGGGACTGGTTGCGCGCCGCCGACGTCTTCGTGCTGACGAGCCGGTGGGAGGCCCGGGCGCTCGTCGTCCAGGAGGCGATGGCGGCGGGGCTGCCCGTCGTGGCGACCCGCACCGGCGGACTGCCCGGTCTCCTCGGAGACGCGGGTTGCCTTGTCCCCGTTGGCGAACCGGTGGCCGTCGTCGCGGAGGTCGACAGCCTCCTCGCGGACCCCGCGGCTCGGCACCGGATGGGCCGCCATGCACGCTCCCTCGCCGCGTCCTGGCCCACACCGCTCGACGAGGCGCGCCGATGGGTGGAGCGCTACGCAGCGGACCCTCTCGGCATGACGTAGAGTTGAAGCCCGTGGTGGAAACGACGAAGCACATCTTTGTGACCGGGGGCGTTGCCTCCTCTCTCGGCAAGGGCCTCACGGCATCCAGCCTCGGACGACTTCTGCGATCGCGAGGCCTGCGGGTCACGATGCAGAAGCTCGACCCCTACATCAACGTGGACCCGGGAACGATGAACCCGTTCCAGCACGGCGAGGTCTTCGTGACCGACGACGGCGCCGAGACCGACCTCGACATCGGCCACTACGAGCGGTTCCTCGACGTCAACCTCGTCGGCGCAGCGAACGTCACGACCGGCCAGGTCTACAACAACGTCATCGCCAAGGAGCGCCGCGGCGAGTACCTCGGCGACACGGTCCAGGTCATCCCGCACATCACCAACGAGATCGTCGCCCGCATGCGCGCCCTCGCGACCGGGGCACCGGACGCCCCGGACGTCATCATCACCGAGATCGGCGGCACCGTCGGCGACATCGAGTCGCTGCCCTTCCTCGAGGCCGCCCGCCAGGTGCGCCACCTCATCGGCCGCGACAACAGCTTCTTCCTCCACGTCTCGCTCGTGCCCTACCTCGCACCGAGCGGCGAGCTCAAGACGAAGCCGACGCAGCACTCCGTGGCCGCGCTGCGCCAGGTGGGTATCCAGCCCGACGGGCTCGTGCTGCGCGCAGACCGCGAGATCCCCGAGCCGATCAAGCGCAAGATCTCGCTCATGTGCGATGTGGACGTCGCGGCCGTCGCAGCCTGCGTCGACGCGCCGAGCATCTACGACATCCCCAAGGTGCTGCACCGCGAGGGCCTCGACGCCTACGTCATCCGCCGCCTCGGGCTGAAGTTCCGCGACGTCGACTGGACCGAGTGGGACCAGCTCCTGCAGCGCGTGCACGACCCCGAGCACCACATCGAGGTCGCCCTCGTCGGCAAGTACATCGACCTGCCCGACGCCTACCTCTCGGTCACCGAGGCCCTGCGCGCCGGAGGGTTCCACCACGACGCCAAGGTCAAGATCCGCTGGGTCGCCAGCGACGAGTGCCAGACCCCGGCCGGCGCCCAGAAGGCCCTCGGCGGCGTGGACGCGGTCCTCGTGCCCGGCGGCTTCGGCGTGCGCGGCATCGAGGGCAAGCTCGGCGCCCTGACGTGGGCCCGTGAGAAGCAGGTCCCCACGCTCGGCATCTGCCTGGGCCTGCAGTGCATGGTCATCGAGTACGCCCGCACCGTGCTCGGCAACGCCGACGCGAGCTCGACCGAGTTCGACCCGGAGACGGCGCACCCGGTCATCGCGACGATGGAGGAGCAGAAGGCCTTCGTCGAGGGGGCCGGCGACCTGGGCGGCACGATGCGCCTCGGCCTCTACCCGGCGGCCCTCAAGGAGGGCAGCGTCATCCGCGAGGCCTACGGCGCGGCCGAGGTCAAGGAGCGCCACCGCCACCGCTACGAGGTCAACAACGCCTACCGCGCCGACCTCGAGAAGGCGGGGCTCGTCTTCTCGGGCACGTCCCCGGACGGAACCCTCGTCGAGTTCGTCGAGCTGCCGCGGGAGGTGCACCCGTACTACGTGTCCACGCAGGCCCACCCGGAGTTCCTCTCGCGCCCCAACCGCGCGCACCCGCTCTTCGCGGGCCTCGTCGGGGCCGCCCTGGAGCGCCGCCGCAGCGAGCGCCTCGTCGAGGTGGAGCGCCACCGTGCCGCCGTCGACGCCGTCGACGCCGGGAGGGCAGCGAACGAGGCGGGGGAGGCCGACCGCCACGACGCATACGCCACCGTCACGTCTGCCGGCGCGCCCTCGGCGTCGGACGACGCCTGAGCCGCAGGTGAGCCTCGACGCGCCCCGCGGCACGGGAGCCGACCTCGTCGAGGACTGGACGTCCGAGCCGGTCCTCGAGTCGTCGACTCCGTTCGAGGGGATCATCTTCGACGTCGTGCGTGACCGCGTCGACCTCGGGGAGGGTGGCGTGGTCACGCGTGACTACGTCACCCACCCCGGGGCCGTCGCCGTGCTCGCCCTGCGCGAGCTCGACGGCGTCGACCACGTGCTGATGATCAGGCAGTACCGCCACGCGACCGGCGCCCACGTGTGGGAGCTGCCGGCCGGCCTGCTCGACGTCGACGGCGAGCCCCCGTGGGAGGCCGCCGCGCGCGAGCTCGCCGAGGAGGTCGACCTCATCGCCGACGAGTGGCACGTCCTCGCCGACGACGTCACCTCGCCCGGGGCCTTCCCCGAGACGGTGCGCATCTTCCTGGCCCGGGGGCTGCGGGACGTCGAGGAGGAGGACGCCCACGAGCGCACGGCCGAGGAGCTCTCCCTGCGCCCGCTGTGGGTTCCGCTCGACGACGCCGTCGACGCGGCACTCGCAGGGCGCATCAGCAACTCCGCGACGCTCGTCGGTCTGCTGAGCGCGGGTCTCTCGCGCGCCCGGGGCTGGTCGACGCTGCGCGACCGCGACGCGGCGTGGCCGGCCCGCGAGGCGCAGCGCGCCCGCGGGTGAGCGGCGAGGCGTTCGGCGCGGCCACGCCCGCCGGGGCGTGCCCGTGCGGCTCCCTGCTGGCGTATGCCGTGTGCTGCGGCCCGCTGCTCGCGGGCGAGCGTCGCGCGGAGACGGCCGAGGCGCTGATGCGCTCGCGGTACACCGCGTTCGCCGTGGCGGACGAGGCGTACCTGCTGCGCACCTGGCACCCACGGACGCGGCCGGAGCGGCTGGGGCTCGAGCCGGCCGTGCGCTGGACCGGGCTCGACGTCGTGCGGACCGACCGCGGCGGCCCCGACGACGCAGACGGCGTGGTCGAGTTCGTCGCGACCTGGGTGGACCGGGATGGCACCTCGGGTCGCCTGCACGAGGTCAGCAGCTTCGCCCGGCGGGCCGGACGGTGGGTCTACGTCGGCGGCGAGCACCGCTGAGCCCTGGTCTGCGCGACGTCATGCGCCCGTGAGCACGACGAGCTCGCGGGTGGCGCGGGTCATCGCGACGTAGCGGTCGACCGCGCCCTCGATCCCCGGACCGAAGGCGGCCGGGTCGACGAGAACGACCAGGTCGAACTCGAGCCCTTTCGTCAGCGACGGGGTGAGGGAGTGGACCCTCGCCGGCGGGGCGAAGGACGGGCAGCCGACGACGCAGACGACGCCCTCGGCATGCCGGGCGAGCCAGATGCCGACCACCTCGTCCAGCTCGCTCACCGTCCCGGTCCGGACCGGGATGCCGCTCGAACGGACCGAGACCGGGACGTTGGCGTCGGGCAGGGCCGCGCGGATGACCGGCTCGGCCACGGCCATGACCTCCTCGGGAGTGCGGTAGTTGATGGTCAGCGAGGCCAGCGTCACGTGGTCGAGGCCCAGGCGGGCCAGGCGGTCGTCCCACGACTCCGGGAAGCCGTGCCGCGCCTGTGCGCGGTCACCGACGATGGTCAGGCTGCGGCTCGGGCACCGCCGCAGGAGCATCTGCCACTCCGCGTCGGTGAGCTCCTGCGCCTCGTCCACGACGAGGTGGGCGAACGGGCCGGCGAGCACGTCGACGTCGTTCGCCAGGGGGACGTCCGCGTCCAGGGCGCCCTGCAGGTCCGTGCCACGCAGCATCGACATCAGGCGCATCTCCGAGTCGTCGTGCTCGATGAGGTGGTCGATGACCTTGGCGCGCTCCTCGCGCTCCGCGGCCACGGCTGCCTCCTGCCGCCTGCGGCGCGCCGACGCCCCCGCGTCGCCGAGGCGGTGACGCGCCGCGTCGATGAGGGGCAGGTCGCTGACCGTCCACGGCGACCCCTCAGGTCGACGCAGCAGGCGCACCTGCTCGACGGTGAGCTCGGGCGCACACCGTCGGAGGTACGCGGGGACGGACCACAGGTCGCCGACGAGATCGGTCGCCTCGAGCATCGGCCAGGCACGGTGCAGGACCGAGCGCAGCTCGCGGTCGCGCTCGAGGGCGGCCCTGACCTGGCCGGGTGTCGCCTCCTCGTCGTCGTGACGTTCGACGAGGATGGCGAGCAGCTCGTCCCAGATGACGTCGCGCGCCTCGTTGTGCGGCGTTCCGGGCGGCGGCGCCTCGAACGCGGTCGCCCAGTCCTCGGCGGTCACCCGCAGCTCGGCCCACGGCGTCGTGACCTCGACGACCTCCGTGGGCGGCTCCTCGTAGAGCGCAACGGCCGGCTCGATGGCGTCGACGAGGTGCAGCGAGGCCTTGAGCCGCGCCACCTCGGGGTCGGTCTCCTCGACTGCGCGGGCGCCCTCGGGCACGAGGTCTCGCACCGTGCACGTGCGTACTCCCTCCTCGCCCAGGCTCGGCAGCACGTCGGAGACGTAGGCGAGGTAGCCCTCGTGCGGGCCGACGAAGAGCACGCCGCCGCGGCGGTGCCCGAGACGCGGGTCGGAGTAGAGCAGGTATGCCGTCCGGTGCAGCGCCACGACCGTCTTGCCCGTGCCGGGTCCTCCGTCGACGACGAGCGCCCCTCCTGATCCGGCCCGCACGATCGCGTCCTGGTCGGCGGCGATGGTGCCCAGGACGTCGCGCATGCGGTCGGAGCGCTCGGCGCCGAGGCTCGCGAGGAAGGCAGACTCCTCGTCGAGAGTGGCCGTGCTCGTGAGGGCCTCGGGCCTGAACACCTCGTCCCAGTAGTCGACGACGCGGCCGCGGCTCCAGCGGTAGCGACGCCGGCTCGCCAGGCCCATCGGGTCGGCGTGGGTGGCGCCGAAGAACGGTTCGGCGGCGGGGGAGCGCCAGTCGACGAGGAGGCGACGGCCGTCCTCGTCAGTCAGGCCCAGACGGCCGACGTAGACCCGCTCGCCGCCGTCGGACGCGACCATGCGGCCGAGGGTGAGGTCGAGGCCGAACCGGCGGAGGGTGCGCAGCCGGGCGCTCAGGCGGTGCACCTCCTGGTCGCGCTCGAGAGCCGTCTGGCCGTGACCGGCCGGAGCACGGCGCACCGCGTCGAGCCGGTCGGAGAGCACGGCCGTCGTCTGCGCGAGACTGCGCGCGATGGCGGCGAACTGCTCCTCGTCCTCCGCGACGAGGGCAGGGTCGGCCTTGTGGGCGAGGGCTGGTGGCAGGTCGAAGGCGTCGGTGGTCATCGGGTTCACACAGGCTCCCATCAGGTCGCGCGACCGAGAGATCGGCTCGAGCCCGGAATTCTCGAGGACGAGGGGGCTCTTGCCGCAAGACCCCCGGTGCGTTATACGTTGAAAGTGGAAGGCGAGGTGCCTCCCGTCCCCACCTGCGCTCGGACCCCGGCGGCACGCCCGAGCTTCCATCGGCTCGCCTCGCCTGCTGGCCCGTACGCCAGTGACCCGCCTTGCGACTCACGACGCGGTGACCCCAGAGCCCGCCGGGGTCTCCCTGCGGGAACGCGGGCGGCGAAGAGCCTCGGCGCGGGCGGTCTAGGATTGGTCCTCGGTGCCGTGGCCGACCGCGCTCGGGCGTCCGGCGCCCACCCAGCGCCACCCGGTGGCCCAGCCACTCCTGCCACCCGATCCACGTCCCGAAAGGACCCTCCGTGCTCCGCACTCACGAGGCCGGCACACTCCGTGCCGACCACGCAGGCCAGACCGTCACCCTCACCGGTTGGGTGGCCCGGCGTCGAGACCACGGCGGGGTCGCCTTCCTCGACCTGCGCGACGCGTCCGGCGTGGCCCAGGTCGTGGCGCGCGACGAGGTGCTCGCCGAGGGCGGTGCCCACGAGGTGCGCAACGAGTACTGCGTGAAGGTGACGGGCGAGGTGCGCCTGCGCCCCGAGGGCAACGCCAACCCGGACCTGCCGACCGGTGAGATCGAGGTCATCGTCGAGCGGCTCGAGGTGCTCAACCCGAGCGCCCCGCTGCCCTTCCAGATCGACGAGCGCGTCACGGTGGGCGAGGAGGCGCGGCTCAAGCACCGCTACCTCGACCTGCGCCGCCCCGGCGCCAGCTCGGCCGGCGCCGCGATCCGGCTGCGCTCGAAGGTCAACGCCGCTGCCCGCGCCGTGCTCGGCGCCCGGGACTTCGTCGAGATCGAGACGCCGACCCTGACCCGGTCCACCCCCGAGGGCGCCCGCGACTTCCTCGTGCCGGCGCGCCTGGCCCCCGGCTCCTGGTACGCCCTGCCCCAGAGCCCCCAGCTGTTCAAGCAGCTGCTCATGGTCGCCGGCATGGAGCGCTACTACCAGATCGCCCGCTGCTACCGCGACGAGGACTTCCGCGCCGACCGCCAGCCCGAGTTCACCCAGCTCGACATCGAGATGAGCTTCGTCGACCAGGACGACATCATCGAGCTCGGCGAGGCGATCGTCTCGGCGCTGTGGCGGCTCATCGGCGTCGAGCTCGAGGCACCGTTCCAGCGGATGACCTACGCCGAGGCGATGGCCCGCTACGGCTCCGACAAGCCCGACCTGCGTTTCGGCAACGAGCTCGTCGAGTGCACCGACTACTTCAAGGACACGACCTTCCGCGTCTTCCAGTCCGAGTACGTCGGCGCCGTCGTCATGCCGGGTGGGGCGAGCCAGCCGCGCAAGCAGCTCGACGCCTGGCAGGAGTGGGCCAAGCAGCGCGGCGCCCGCGGCCTCGCGTACGTCCTCGTCCAGGAGGACGGCGAGCTCGGCGGCCCGGTGGCCAAGAACCTCACCGACGCCGAGCGCACCGGCCTCGCCGCACACGTCGGTGCGCAGCCCGGCGACTGCATCTTCTTCGCCGCCGGCACCGCCAAGGCCTCGCGTGCGCTGCTCGGCGCCGCGCGCCTCGAGATCGGCCGCCGCTGCGGCCTCATCGACGAGGACGCGTGGAGCTTCCTGTGGGTCGTCGACGCACCCCTCTTCGAGTCGGCCGCCGACGCCACGGCCTCCGGTGACGTCGCCCTCGGCTACAGCGCCTGGACGGCCGTCCACCACGCCTTCACCTCGCCGAAGCCAGAGTTCCTCGACACCTTCGACTCCGACCCCGGCTCGGCGCTGGCCTACGCGTACGACATCGTCTGCAACGGCAACGAGATCGGCGGCGGCTCCATCCGTATCCACCAGCGCGACGTGCAGGAGCGGGTGTTCAAGGTCATGGGTATCTCCGACGAGGAGGCCCAGGAGAAGTTCGGCTTCCTGCTCGACGCCTTCGCCTTCGGCGCCCCGCCGCACGGCGGCATCGCCTTCGGCTGGGACCGCATCGTCTCCCTGCTCGCGCACACCGACTCGATCCGCGACGTCATCGCCTTCCCGAAGTCCGGTGGCGGCTACGACCCGCTGACGGCGGCGCCCGCGCCCATCACGCCCGAGCAGCGCAAGGAGGCCGGCGTCGACGCCAAGCCGGCCGCCTCCGCGCCTGCCCCGCAGGGTGCCCCGGAGGTCAGCCCGGTCCGCAGCTGACCGGAGACGTTCCTCGGCAGAGGGCTGTCGTCACGTGCGTGACGGCGGCCCTCTGCCGTGTGCCGACGGGCTGCCCTGTCGCTTCCGTATGCCGTCAGCGGCCTTCTGCTTTGCCCTACCTTGACCTCTGCCGTCCTAGCGTCGGTGGCATGCGCATCCCTCGTCTGCGACCCGTCACCGCTGCGCTCGTCGGCGCGGTCCTGGCCCTGACGGGCGCCACCGCAGCCTCGGCACGTCCGGCCGCCGTCCCGGCCACCGCCGGCTTCGGGAACCCCGCAGCGGCGTCCACCGCCACGAGCCCGCCGGCGGAGTTCGGCACCGACTGGGACGACCCGCGCACCCCCGAGGCGCCGGTCACCGTGCCGGGCACGCGGCACTGCACCGTCCGGGTCGTCGACGACGCCTTCGCCGACTTCGACGTCCACACCAGCTCCTTCACCCCGCCTGCCGGGTGCGCCGGCCCGTGGTCCAAGGTCGTCATGCGCCTCACCGGCTCGGTCGCCGGACGCCAGTTCGACCGGCTCGGCCACCTCGACGTCGGAGGGGTCCGGATGCTGACCCTGTCCACCCCGGAGCCGAGCGCGGACGGCATACGGTGGCACGTCGAGAAGGACGTCACGGAGCTGGCCCCGCTGCTCGCCGAGCCGCAGCAGGTCCAGATGTCCATCGGCAACGTCGTCAACGAGACCTACACCGGCGTCATCCACGTCACGGTCGACCTCGACTTCTACACGACGGGACGCGGCGCCCCGGCAGCGCCGACCTCCGACGAGGTGCTGCCCCTCACGAGTGCCACCCGGCAGGGCGGCGACCTCGTCGGGGCCTTGACCGTCCCGCGCAACTCGACGCGGCTGCTCGCCGACGTCTTCGCCACCGGTTCGGGCGGCGGCTGTGAGGAGTTCTGGGACACGAGCGCTCCCGCCTCGACCGGCTACTCCTGCCCCGACGGACTGCCGTACCGCGAGGTGGACG
Organism: Terrabacter lapilli; assembly: GCF_039531305.1. Taxonomy (NCBI): domain Bacteria; kingdom Bacillati; phylum Actinomycetota; class Actinomycetes; order Micrococcales; family Intrasporangiaceae; genus Terrabacter; species Terrabacter lapilli. The sequence goes on along the minus strand of NZ_BAAAPU010000010.1, from coordinate 125,588 downwards.
TGCGCATCGACGGGCAGCTCGCCGGTGTCGCAGCCCCCTACCCGGTGGTCTACACCGGCGGCTGGAGCAACCCGTTCCTCTGGTACACCATCCCCTCGCCCAAGGCGTTCGACATCCCGGCGCTCGGCTACGACCTGACCCCGTACCTCGGCCGGCTCAACGACGGACGCGCCCACGAGGTCCGGCTCTCGGTCGTGGGTCTGCCTGCGGGGCAAGGGGGTTGGACCCTTGCGCCGCGGTTCCGGGTGTGGCGTGACCAGGGCCGCGACGTCGTCACGGGCACGACGGGAGCGACGTCCGGAGGAGAGCCGGCCGTGACGAGCACGGTGTCCGGCACGGGCGACCAGGCCGGTCGGGTGGACCTCGACGCGACGCGCCGGTTCGAGGTCACCGGAACGCTCGTGACATCCCGAGGACCGGTCACGACCACCGTGTCGCGCGAGCTGGTGAACACCTCGCGGCACACGTGGACCGACGCCGAGGCCGACGACCGGCTCACCGCCTCGTGGACCGACACGCAGACGGTCGCCACCCGCCACGGCAACGGCACGCCGACCGTCGAGCGCACCGCGCACCGTTGGGACAAGGACGGACTCCTGGGGTTCCACCCCCGCGCGGGCACCGACGGCGCCTACGACGTCACGGGCGACATCGCCATCACGTGGCGCGAGGACGGCGCGCTGACCCGCGGTGGGGCGCGGCTCTCCAGCCGCTCGGAGACCTCCGAGTACGCGGGACGGGCCAGCTGGATCTACGGGGTGCCGCGTGACCAGCGGCACGCGACCGCCGACACGAGCGCCCACGCCACGGTGACCGAGACGCGCCTGGGCCGGCAGACCACCGGCTACCAGCGCCGGCTGCACTCGGTCAACGGCGTGTTCGTGCTCGACACCGTCGGCTGAGCCCGGGGGCGAGGGCGTGGAGGGTTGCCGCCGTCCCATCGGCGACAGCCCTCCACGGTGCCGGGGCCCTCGCCGCGGAGTCCCGGTCGAGCCGGCGGCTCAGCGCTCGATGACGACGGGGCGACTCGACCACTTGCAGAGCGCCTCGTAGCCGAGCGACCGGTAGAGGCCGCGCCCGACGTCGTTGTGGGAGTACATGCCCAGGGTGCAGACCCCGGCCTCGGCCACCGCCTGCCGGGTGACCGCGCCGACGATGGTCCGCCCGAGACCGCGACCGCGCAGCCGCGTGTCCACCGCGACCGACGACAGGTGGGGAGCGCCGGCGCGGGTGGTGCCCCAGGCGGCCACGGCCGCGAGCGACCCGTCGGGCTCCTCGACCGCGAACCACCGCTCACCCTGCCCCGGCTCCGTGTCGGCGGTGGGGGAGTGGGCCTCGAGGAAGCACCGCACCTCGGCGGCGCGTGCGACGTCGTCGAGCGGCACCACCCGCTCGTGCGACGGGTGCTCGTCCGGTGCCGTCGTGGTGTGGAACCACTCCCAGTCGCCCCCGTCGAGCACGCGGTACCGCTCGCGCAGCCGCGGTTCCAGGTGCTGGGGGACGCTCACGGAGAAGGCGCGTCGCTCGGGGGAGACCGTCGCGGCGATCGCGGGCAGGTGGTTCAGCAGCGAGGTGACACCGTCGTCGGTGCCCATGACGTTGACGATGCGCCGCACGTTCTTGCGCGTCCTCTGGAAGGCCACGGCGTCCCCTGCCGCCCACCACGTGTCGGCCAGGTCGTCGGTCACCTCCCACCGCACGAAGGGGTGCGTGCCCGTGACACGCAGCAGCTCGCGCAGGCCGTGACCGGTGACGAGGTCGTTGCCTCCGGCCCTCACTCGGTGATCCCGAAGCGGTCGTGCAGGCGTCGCAGCGGCGCGGGCGCCCACCAGTTCCACCGGCCGAGCAGGGTCATCGTCGCGGGCACGAGCAGCATGCGCACGAGCGTCGCGTCGATGACGACGGCTGCCACGAGCGCGAGGCCCATCTGCTTGATGATGAGGATGTCGCCGGCGACGAAGCCGGCGAAGACGATGACGATGAGCAGGGCCGCCGAGGTGATGATGCGTCCGGTGCGCTGCAGGCCGAGCGAGACGGCGCGGTCGTTCTCGACGCCCTGGCGGTGGAACTCGACGATCCGGGACAGCAGGAAGACCTCGTAGTCCATCGAGAGTCCGAACCCGAAGGCCAGCACGAGGAAGGGGACCATCGACTCGACCGCCCCGACCGACGAGAAGTTGAGCAGCCCCTCGACGTGACCCTCCTGGAAGATCCACACGACGACGCCGAGGGCGGCTCCGAGGGAGATCACGTTCAGGAGCAGCGCCTTGACCGGCATGACCACCGACCCGGTCATGAGGAAGAGCAGGACGAAGGTGCCGAGCACGACGAGGCCCACGGCATACGGAGCGCGTGCCGCCATGGAGTCGAGGAAGTCGATCTGGCCGGCCGCCTGACCGGTGGTCATCGTCTCGAAGGGCGCGTCGGTGCTGCGGACCCGGCTCACGAGGTCCTGTGCGTCGTTCGACGTCGGGCGTCCGGCGACCCTCATGTCGACGCGTTGGTGGTCCTTGCCGAGCGGTTGGACCGTCACGCTCTCCACACCGGCACCGCCCTTGAACTGCTGCGCCCAGGAGGTCACCGCCGCCGTGTCGGGCGAGGCGGCCACGACGGTCACCTCGGGGGCCGACAGCGTGGGGTAGTCGCGGTTCAGCTGCTCGAAGAAGACCCGCTGCGCCGCGTCCTTGGGCAGCAGCTCCGTGCCGGAGGAGGTGAGCCGCATCGACAGGGTCGGGAGCGCGAGGAGCACGAGGACGGCGACGACCCCGACGATGACCAGAACCGGCCTGCCCTGAACCGCGTCGGCCAGCCTCGAGAAGAACCCGACGTCGGACGGGCGCTCGACGGCCTTGCGTGCCAGGCGTTTTGCGCCCAGCACGCACAGAGCGGGGACGAGTGTGATGGCCACGACCATCGCGACGAGGACGACGCTGACGCCGGCCACGCCGATCGCCCGCATGATCGAGGCCTCGAAGATGAGCAGCCCGGCGAGGGCGATGGCCACGGTGAGCCCGGAGAAGAGCACCGTGCGGCCGGCGGTCGCGACGGTGCGCTCCGCAGCGATGGCCACCTCCTCAGCGGTCGGCATGTCGTGCCGGCGGTGCGCGAGCTCCTCCCGGAACCGGCTCACCGTCAGCAGGCCGTAGTCGATGGAGAGGCCGAGGCCGAGCAGCGTCACGATGTTGACCACGGTCGCGTCGAGCTCGACCAGGTGCGAGAAGGCGAACAGCGACAGCAGGGCGCCACCGATGGACACCAGGGCTCCCACGACCGGCATACCGGCGGCGACGAAGCCGGCGAAGACGAAGAACATCACGAGGAAGGTGAGCGGCAGGGCGATGCCCTCGCCGCGGAGCAGGTCACGCTCGACCGTGCTGGTGATCGCCTTGATCACCTTGCTGGTGCTGCCGAGCGTCCCCTGGGCTCCCATCGCGGCCGGGACCGCGAGGAGCTTCTGCTCGGCCTGCGCCTCGGCGGTGTCCTGTGCGGCCTTGTCGAGCCCGGGCTCGAAGTCGACGACCGTGACGAAGCCGCCGGCAGCGGGCGACCCTCCCTTCAGCAGGAAGGCGGTCCTGGGGTCGGTGACGCCCGCGGGGGAGAGCAGTGGGGAGCGCACGCTCCTGACGCCGGGCACACGAGCGAGCTCCTGCGTCGCCGCCGCGCCCTTGGCCACCGTCGCCGGGTCGGTGAGATCGGCGCCGGTGACCTGCATCGTCAGCGTCTGGAGGGCCGGCTGGCTCAGGGCGATGACGTCCTGGGCGTGGGAGGACTCGGACTCGACGGTCGGCGCTCCCGAGTGGAGGCGCTCGAAGAGGGACTCGCCGGTGACCCCGCCGACCGCGACGGCGAAGCAGGCTGCCGCGACGACGGCCCAGACGGCCACCCAGGTGCGGGGGTAGCGGGCGATCGCTCCGCCGAGCCGGGCGAGGCGGGTGCGCGGCGTCGGGCCGGCCGGTGGGTGGTTCTGCACACGGTTAGCCTTCCACAGTGATGTCGAACAGCCCGGGAGACCTCTTCGGAGCGGCCTCTGCAGCCGAGCGCGGCGAGCAGCCGGCGGCGGCCGGCGTCGCGCCCCTCGCCGTGCGGATGCGCCCCCGCTCGCTGGACGAGGTCCGGGGCCAGGCGAAGGTGCTGCGGCCCGGCAGTCCGCTCCGACGGCTCATCGAGGGCTCCGGGGGTGCGGCGGGCCCGCTGTCGGCGATCCTCTGGGGGCCGCCGGGCACGGGCAAGACGACGCTGGCGCACCTCGTCGCCACGGCTGCGGACCGTCGCTTCGTCGAGCTGTCGGCCGTGACGGCCGGGGTCAAGGACGTGCGCTCGGTCATGGAGGCGGCCGTCCGGGAACGCGACCTCTACAGCCGTCAGACGGTGCTCTTCCTCGACGAGATCCACCGCTTCACCAAGGCCCAGCAGGACGCGCTGCTGCCCGGGGTGGAGAACCGCACGGTCATCCTCGTCGCCGCGACCACCGAGAACCCGTCGTTCAGCATCATCTCCCCCCTGCTGTCTCGCTCGGTCCTCGTGACCCTGGAGTCGCTCTCCGACGAGGAGATCGCCGACCTGCTGGCCGCGGCGCTCGTCGACGAGCGCGGCTTCGCCGGCGAGCACACGCTGGCCCCGGACGCGGTCGACCACCTCGTACGGATCGCCGGTGGGGACGCCCGGCGGGCCCTGACCTCGCTGGAGGCAGCCGCCGGTGTCGCCCTCGACGCCCAGCCGGCCGGAAGGCTCTCGGACGAGCCGGTCGAGATCACCCTGGCCCACGTCGAGCAGGCGGTGGCGCAGGCGGCAGTACGCTACGACCGCGCCGGCGACCAGCACTACGACGTCGCGAGCGCCCTGATCAAGTCGATGCGCGGCAGCGACGTCGACGCCGCCCTGCACTACCTCGCGCGCATGCTGGAGGCGGGGGAGGACCCCCGGTTCATCGCCCGCCGCATCGTCATCTCGGCCAGCGAGGACGTCGGCATGGGCGACCCGACGGCGCTGCAGACGGCGGTGGCCGCGATGCACGCCGTGGCGCAGATCGGGATGCCGGAGGCGCGGATCATCCTCGCCCAGGCGGTCGTGCACAACGCGTTGGCGCCCAAGTCCAACGCGGCATACCTCGGGATCAACGAGGCGATCGCCGACGTACGCGCAGGGCGCGGTGGCGTCGTGCCCGCACACCTGCGCGGGAGCGGCTACGCCGGCGCCGAACGGCTGGGTCACGGCAAGGGCTACGTGTACGCGCACGACGAGCCCGACGGGGTCGCGGCCCAGCAGTACCTCCCGGACGACCTGCACGACGGCGTCAGCTACTACCGACCGACGGACCGGGGCTTCGAGGAGCGCCTGCGGACCCGGTGGGAGTGGCTCTCGGGACGGCTGGGACGCACGCGGCGACAGTGAATGTTTCGACCCCTGTAGGTGCCGACGGACATTGTGCGGCACAACATGGCGCTCGGTAACGATTTGTCATCCATGCGTATCTCGGTGCTTGGACGTCGGGATTGTGTGTGGCAGGCTCACGACGTCCCGGCGGGGGTGGAGTCGGATGGTCGGCACGCCCCGAACGGGGCGCCCCGGGCGTGGACGTCGCCGTCCACCCGGGTCGGATGTGATCCCACAAGGATGGAGAGAACGCGTTGAACGCAATGCCGGAGCCCTCAGCAGGAACGCTGACCGAGGTGCCCGTGGAGGAGGCTTCGACGCCGGTCCGTGAGCACGTGGAGGTGCGCACCGGACGTTCTCCCGGCCAGGTCGCCTGGGCCCGGCTGAAGAAGGACAAGGTCGCCATCGTCTGCTTCGCGATCATCGTCTTCTTCATCCTCGTCGCGATCTTCGCCCCGCTGCTCTACTCCCTGGAGGCGGTCGACCCGAGCACCGGCGCCAAGGCCGACCCCTACACGACGTACACCAAGCTCATCGACTTCAACGGGCTCCCGACGGTCGGCACGAGCTCCGCCCACTGGCTGGGCGTCGAGCCGCGACTGGGCCGCGACCTCTTCGCCCGCTGGGCCATCGGCGCGCGGCCCTCGCTCATCATCGGCTTCGTCGCCGCGGCCGCCTCCACGATCCTCGGGGTGACCTTCGGCCTCATCGCCGGCTACCTCGGCGGGGTCGCCGACAAGATCATCTCCTGGGTCATCGACTTCTTCCTGTCGCTGCCCATCCTGCTGCTCGTGCTCGCGATCGTCCCGATCATGCAGAAGAGCATCGCCGGCGCCGGCGACCTGACCGCCGACGAGACGTCGCGCATCCGGTTCGTCGTGCTCATCGTGATCCTCTTCGTCTTCGGCTGGATGGGCCTGGCGCGCCTCGTCCGCGGTGAGGTCAAGAGCCTGCGCGAGCGGGAGTTCGTCCAGGCGGCCCGTGCCATCGGCGTCCCGACGCGGCAGATCCTCTTCAAGGAGATCCTGCCCAACCTCGTCGGCCCGATCATCGTCTCCGCCTCGATCGCAGTCCCCGCCTACATCACCTACGAGGCGACCCTCAGCTACCTCGGTGCGGGTCTCGTCGAGCCGACGGCCTCCTGGGGTCGCACCATCGCCGACGCGCAGAACCTCTTCGCCACGTACCCGCTGTGGCTCTGGCCCTCGGTCATCGGACTGTCGCTGCTCGTCCTGGCCCTGAGCCTGCTCGGCGACTCGATCCGCGACGCGTTCGACCCCACCAGCCGCCGCTGACCCCACCGGGTCTCGGCCACCAGATGTTCCCGGCAAAACGCCGGGACAAGCACAAAAGGGAGCAAACAACAATGCGCTGGACCAAAGTCCTGACCGTGGGAGCCGCGGCGTCCCTCGGCTTCGTCGCGGCCTGCGGTGCACCGGCTGCCAACAACACGGGTTCCGGTAACGGCACCAACGGCGGCAACGGCAAGGTGGACACGGCTGGGGCCGCCCTCGACCCCAACGCCAAGGGCCCCGCCCCGGAGATCCCCGGCGCCAAGCGTGGCGGCATCCTCACGGTTCCGTACTCGACCACCCCGGCCAACTTCGACCCGAGCGACCAGTTCTACCAGGACACGGCCGTCATCTTCTCGCTGACGCACCGCGCCCTGACGACCTACGTCAGCCGCGACGGCAAGCAGGTCCTCGTTCCGGACCTCGCCACCGACCTCGGCAAGAAGTCCGAGGACGGCCTGACCTGGACGTTCACGCTCAAGGACGGCATCAAGTACGAGGACGGCACCCCGGTCAAGGCCCAGGACATCGTCTTCGCGGCCAAGCGCTCCTTCGACCCCGACCTCGCGGCCAACGGCCCGACGTACCAGAAGGAGTTCTTCAAGGGCGGCGCCGACTACCAGGGCCCCTACAAGGGCGACAAGAACTGGAAGGGCGTCGAGGCTCCTGACGACAAGACCGTCGTCTTCCACCTCGAGAAGCGCTTCGAGACGCTGCCCTACTTCGTCTCCTTCAACCAGTTCACGCCGATCCCCGAGGCCAAGGACAAGAAGGCCGACTACCAGCTGCACCCGCTGGCCACCGGCCCGTACATGTTCGACAAGTACACCCCGGGCACCGAGCTCACCCTCAAGCGCAACCCCAACTGGGACCCGAAGACCGACCCGGCGCGTCACGACTACCCGGACGGCTTCCACTTCAAGTGGGGCGTCGACCCGATCAAGACGCAGACGGCCATCCTGGCCTCCAACGGCGAGGACGCCACCAGCCTCAACTGGGACGCCATCGACTCCTCGCTCATCCCGCAGATCGAGGGCCCGAAGAAGGCCCAGTTCGAGGAGGGCCCCTCCTCCTGCGTGATCATGGTCAACCTCGACGCCCGCAAGATCCCGCTGCCCGTGCGCAAGGCGATCGCCGTGGCGTGGCCGTTCGACTCGATCCACAAGGCCGGCGGCGAGACCTCGCACTCGTTCACCCCCGCCAGCACGATCATCCCGCCGCAGATCCCCGGTCACGTGGACTACGTCGCCGAGGCCGCTCCCGGCTTCAAGATGAACGGCCAGGGCGACGGCGACCCGGAGCAGGCCAAGAAGATGCTCGCCGCGGCCGGCTACGGCGCGGACAAGCCCTTCGAGCTCGTCTACTACTACACCAACGACCAGGACATCGCGCAGAAGGTCAACCAGGTGCGCAAGCAGGCCCTCGAGAAGGCCGGCTTCAAGGTCCAGGACATCGGTGTGCCGAACAAGGAGCGCCGCAAGCTCGCCGGTGACCCCAAGGGCAAGTACAACATGCTGCAGTCGCCGCGTGGCTGGTGCTTCGACTGGCCGTCCGCCGACTCCATCATCCCGCCCACCTTCGGCACGATCGCCCTCTCGCAGGGTGGTACGACCTTCGGCAACTTCTCCGACGCCAAGATCGACTCCGAGATCAAGCGCATCCAGCAGCTCTCGATCACGGAGCAGGGCCCGGAGTGGGGCAAGATGGACAAGTGGCTCACGGAGAACTACCTCCTGGCCATCCCGGACTACAACGACAAGGGCAACACGGTCTTCGGCACGAAGGTCAAGAACGTCCACAACAACCCGAACAAGGGCATGCCGGACCTCAACGACGTCTGGCTGGACCAGTAACTCGGCAGTGACAGCTCTCGTGCGCGAGAGCAAGATCTGAACCGACAGCCGTGGTGGGGGTCCGGGCTTCTCCGGGCCCCCACCACCGGCGCCCACCCCGTTTGGAAGGCAACACGTGCTCACCTACATCCTCAGGCGGTTGGCTCTCGCCCTGAGCGTCGTCCTGGCCACCCTGGTCTCGACGTTCCTCATCTTCTTCGCAGGACCGTCTGACCCGGCGCAGGCCATGTGCCCGGAGACCCGCTGCAACGCACAGCGGCTCCAGCAGATCAGCCAGAGCCTCGGGCTCGACAAGCCGCTGTCCGCGCAGTTCCTCGACTACTTCAGGGGACTCTTCGCCGGTCGCGACTTCTTCTACGCAGGGGACACCGTCCACTGCAGCGCCCCCTGCCTGGGCTTCTCCTTCGTCACGCGCCGCTCGGTCAACGACGAGCTCTTCAGCCGCTTCCCCAACACGGTGGTCCTGGCGCTGATGGCGGCGGTCGTCTTCCTGGTCATCGGTGTGACCGTGGGCATCTTCGCGGCCGTCCGGCGCGGCAGCGCCGTGGACCGCACCGTCGTGGGCGCCTCCCAGGTGCTCGGCGCGATCCCGTACTACGTGCTCGCCCTGCTCGTCGCGCTCTACCCGGTCATCCTCTGGAACGTCCTCCCCCAGTACTCCTCCCTCTCCTCCGGGGTCGGGCCCTACTTCGTGGGCATGCTGGCGCCGGCGCTGATCCTGGGCGTCGTCACGTCCGCCTCGTACGTCCGCTACACGCGCAACTCGATGATCGAGACGCTGTCGATGGACTACATCCGCACCGCGCGCTCCAAGGGCATCAGTGAGCGGACGGTGCTGTTCAAGCACGGCTTCCGCGCCGCGATGAGCCCCATCGCCACGATCCTCGGCCTCGACATCGCCGCCCTGCTCACCGGCACGCTCATCACCGAGCAGATCTTCGGCGTCGACGGCATCGGTCGTCGCGGCCTGGACGCACTCCGGGCCGACGACCTCCCGGTGATCATGGGCACGGTCCTCATCGGCGCGGTCGTCGTCGTCATCGCGAACCTCGTCGTCGACATCGCGTACTCCTTCATCGACCCGCGAGTGAGGCTCTCGTGACCGCAACCGCCAACACCATCTCCTCGCAGGGTTCCGAGGCCCGCAACCCGGGCGACGTCGTGCTCGACGTCAACGACCTCTCGGTGGCCTTCCCCACCGAGGAGGGCGTCGTCAGGGCCGTCTCCAACCTGACGTACCAGGCGCGACTCGGGCGCACCCTGGCCATCGTCGGTGAGTCGGGCTCCGGCAAGTCCGTGAGCAGCATGGCCGTCCTCGGTCTGCACAACCCCAAGCGCACGCAGATCACCGGCAGCATCAAGCTCGACGGCATGGAGCTCGTGGGCGCGCAGCCCTCGACGTTCCAGAAGGTCCGCAGCACCAAGGCCGCCATGGTCTTCCAGGACCCGCAGAGCTCGCTGCACCCCTTCCACAAGGTGGGCCGGCAGATCGCCGAGGCGTACCGCGCGCACCACTCGGTGAGCAAGCAGGTCGCCCTCAAGCGTGCCGTCGAGATGCTCGACCTCGTCGGCATCCCCAACCCGCAGCGCCGCGCCAACCAGTACCCCCACGAGTTCTCCGGCGGCATGCGCCAGCGCGCCATGATCGCCCTGGGCCTGGTCAACGACCCGAAGCTGCTCATCGCCGACGAGCCGACGACGGCTCTCGACGTGACCGTGCAGGCGCAGATCCTCGACCTCGTCAACGACCTCCAGAAGGAGTTCGGCTCGGCGGTCATCCTCATCACGCACGACCTGGCGGTCGTGGCCGAGACGGCCGACGACATCCTCGTCATGTACGCCGGTCGCGGGGTCGAGAAGGGCGACGCCAAGAGCGTCCTGGCCCAGCCCTCGATGCCGTACACCTACGGCCTGCTGCAGTCGATGCCGTCGCACAGCGAGGACCTCGCCGAGCTCAAGGCCATCAAGGGCACGCCACCCAGCCTGCTCAACCTCCCCTCGGGATGCTCGTTCAACCCGCGCTGCGACTTCAAGAAGCTCGTCGAGGGCGACCGGTGCCTCACCGAGCTCCCCGAGTGGCGCCCGACGCCCGGGCTGGTCAACCGTGAGATCCGCTGCCACCTGGCCGACCCCGTGGCCACCCTGCAGCACGACGAGGGAGTCCGATGAGCGAGACGCTGCTGAAGGTCACCGACCTCGAGCGACACTTCCCCTTCCGGGAGGTGCAAGGCCTGAAGATGGTCAAGGCCAACGTCAAGGCCGTCGACGGCATCAGCTTCACCGTCAAGCAGGGCCAGACCCTCGGCCTCGTCGGTGAGTCCGGGTGCGGCAAGTCGACGACGTCGCGGCTCGTGACGCGGCTCGACGAGCCGACCGGGGGCACCATCGAGTTCGAGGGCCGGGACATCACGCACCTGAAGGAGCACCAGCTGCGCGGCATCCGTCGTGACGTGCAGATGATCTTCCAGGACCCGTACTCCTCGCTGAACCCGCGCCACACGGTCGGCTCGATCCTCAGCACCCCGCTGCACGTGCACGGCCTGCACAAGGGCAAGGAGAAGGCCCGGGTCCAGGAACTGCTCGAGCTGGTGGGTCTCAACCCCGAGCACATCAACCGCTACCCGTCCGAGTTCTCGGGTGGCCAGCGCCAGCGCATCGGCATCGCGCGGGCGCTGGCGGTGGAGCCGAAGCTGATCGTGGCCGACGAGCCCGTCTCGGCCCTGGACGTCTCCATCCAGGCCCAGGTGATGAACCTGCTCGCCAAGCTGCGCAACGAGCTCGACCTGGCCTTCATCTTCGTGGCCCACGACCTCGGCGTCGTGCGTCACTTCTGCGACCAGGTTGCCGTCATGTACCTCGGCAAGATCGTCGAGTACGGCGACAAGCGCAAGATCTACGACGCCCCGGAGCACCCCTACACCCAGGCGCTGCTGTCCGCGGCTCCCGACATCAACGTCGCCCGCGGTGTGGCCCCGAAGGAGCGCATCCGGCTCGTCGGTGACGTGCCCAGCCCGATCGACCCGCCGAGCGGCTGCCGGTTCCGCACCCGCTGCTGGAAGGCCCAGGAGATCTGTGCCACGCAGGAACCGGCGCTGGTGGCCGCGACGGCCGAGGAGTCCACGCGAGCGTTCCGCGAGGGCGGGGTGCACCTCCAGGCGTGCCACTTCCCCGAGGTCAAGACGTCCCTGACGGCTGAGGTGCCGGCCTGAGCCCGGCCGAACTCCCCTGACGAGCACGTATGCCGCTGGGCCGGCTCCCACACGGGGGCCGGCCCAGCGGCATACGGCTTGACGGCAGCCCCGCTTGCCTGCACCGCTGCGTGCCTGCGCCGCTGCTTGCCTGCGCCGCGCGCTCGGGCGCGGTGTGACTCACCACCGAGGTCCGTTAGGGTTGAACGACCTCGGCGCGAGCGTGCGCCGACGACCGAAGGACGAGGAACGTGGCCAGGACGGCACCCGGGGTGAACCTGCGCGTCCGCCTGCAGCAGGCGGCGCGAGCTCGATGGGGGTCAGCCGCGCCCGAGTGAGGCGCCGGACTGACCCCGCCCCCTGCCCGGTCGCGCGACGCGACGGGCCGCCCGCACCACCCCCGTCGACCCCAAGGACGCATCATGGAAACCGCTGAGATCAGGCGTCGCTGGCTCTCCTTCTTCGGCAGCCAGGGCCACACGGTCGTGCCGAGCGCCCCGCTCGTGCACGAGGACCCGAACCTGCTGTTCGTCAACGCCGGCATGGTCCCCTTCAAGCCCTACTTCCTCGGCCAGGAGACCCCGCAGTTCACCCGCGCGACGAGCGTGCAGAAGTGCGTGCGCACCCTCGACATCGAGGAGGTGGGCAAGACCACTCGGCACGGCACGTTCTTCCAGATGAACGGCAACTTCAGCTTCGGCGACTACTTCAAGGAAGGCGCCATCGAGCTCGCCTGGGAGCTCATCACGCGCAGCCAGTCCGAGGGCGGCCTCGGCTTCGACGAGAAGGACCTCTACGCCTCCGTCTACTACGAGGACGACGAGGCGATCGCGCTCTGGAAGAAGGTCGCGGGCCTCTCCGACGACCGCATCGTGCGTCTGGGCCGCAAGGACAACTACTGGAACATGGGAGTCGCCGGTCCCGGCGGCCCGTGCTCGGAGATCCTGCTCGACCGTGGCCCGGAGTTCGGCGCGGACGGCGACTGGGAGGCGGGTGACCGCTACCTCGAGTTCTGGAACCTCGTCTTCATGCAGTACGAGCTCGAGAACGTGCGCTCCAAGGAGGACTTCGACATCGTCGGGGACCTGCCCAAGCGCAACATCGACACCGGCATGGGCCTCGAGCGCGTGGCGTTCCTGCTGCAGGGCGTCGACAACATCTACGAGACCGACGAGGTCTTCCCCGTCATCGCGGCCGCGGAGGACCTCACCGGTCGCCGCTACGGCGCCGACCACGACGACGACGTCCGCTTCCGGGTCGTCGCCGACCACGTGCGCTCCTCGCTGATGCTCATCGGCGACGGGGTGACGCCCGGCAACGAGGGCCGCGGCTACGTGCTGCGCCGGCTGCTGCGCCGGGCGGTGCGCTCGATGCGCCTGCTCGGCGTCGACGCGCCGACCCTCGAGCAGCTCCTTCCCGTGAGCATGGACCGGATGAAGGCGTCCTACCCCGAGCTCGAGACCGACTTCTCGCGCATCAGCCAGGTCGCGTACGCCGAGGAGGATGCCTTCCGGCGCACGCTGAGCTCGGGCACGACGATCCTCGACACCGCCGTGGCGCGCGCGAAGTCGTCGGGCTCGACCACGCTCGGTGGAGCCGAGGCGTTCGCCCTGCACGACACCTACGGCTTCCCGATCGACCTCACCCTCGAGATGGCGGCCGAGCAGGGCCTGCGGGTGGACGAGCCCGGCTTCCGCCGGCTCATGGCCGAGCAGCGCGACCGGGCCAAGGCCGACGCCCGCGCCAAGCGGTCGGCTCATGGGGACACGAGCGTCTACCGCCAGCTGTCCGACACCCTGGGCGCCGACGTCGAGTTCACCGGCTACGACCAGATCCTCACCGACACGCGGGTGCGCGGCCTGATCCGCGACGGTGTCGTCGTCGACCGGGTCGGCCCCGGCGACGAGGTGGAGATCGTGCTGGACCGCACGCCGCTCTACGCCGAGTCCGGTGGGCAGCAGGCCGACCACGGACTCATCCGCCTCGCGAGCGGCGCGCTGCTCGAGGTCAAGGACGTGCAGCGGCCGATCACCGGCCTCGTCGTGCACCGCGCCACCGTCCTCGAGGGCGAGGCCGGCGTCGGTGAGGACGCCGAGGCCGAGGTCGACGTCGCGCGTCGCCGGTCGATCTCCCGCGCGCACACCGCCACCCACATGGTCCACCAGGCCCTGCGCGACGAGCTCGGCGACACCGCGACCCAGGCCGGTTCGGAGAACGCGCCCGGCCGGCTGCGTTTCGACTTCAAGTCGCTGCAGGCGGTCCCGGCCTCGGCGATGGCCGAGATCGAGGCGCGGATCAACGGCGTGCTCCTCGAGGACCTGCCCGTGACGGCGGACATCATGGCCCTCGACGCCGCCAAGCGGCTCGGCGCGATGGCGCTGTTCGGCGAGAAGTACGGCGAACGCGTACGCGTCGTGTCCATCGGCGAGTGGTCGCGCGAGCTGTGCGTGGGCACCCACACGCCGCGCGTCGGCCAGATCGGCGTCGTCAAGCTGCTCGGCGAGAGCTCCATCGGCTCCGGCGTGCGGCGCGTGGAGGCGCTCGTGGGCGCCGACGCGTACACCCACCTGGCCCGCGAGGCGACGATCGTCAGCCAGCTCACCGACACCCTCGGGGTGCGCCGCGACGAGCTGCCCGACCGCATCGCGACCATCCTCGGGCGCCTGCGCGACGCGGAGAAGGAGATCGCGGCAGTCCGCCAGGCCCAGGTGCTCGGCGCGGCGTCCGGGCTGGTGCAGTCGGCACGCGACATCGGCGGCGTCACCTTCGTCAGCCACGACGCCGGCGAGGGCGTCCCTGCCGACGACCTGCGCAAGCTCGTCACCGACGTGCGCGGGCGCCTCGGCAACGACCGCCCGGTGCTCGTGTCCATGGCGGCCGTCAACAACGGCCGCCCCGTGGTCATCGTCGCGACCAACGAGCGGGCCCGCGAGGCCGGCCTCAAGGCCGGCGCGTTCGTCAAGCTGGCCGCCACCGCGCTCGGCGGCGGCGGTGGGGGCAAGGACGACCTCGCCCAGGGCGGCGGCACCGATCCCGCGCGGGTCTCGGCCGCCCTCGGCGCCGTCGAGGACCACCTGCGGTCGCGGAACACGTGACTGCGGCCGACGCACGTCTGCGGCCCGGGGCACGGGTCGGCGTCGACGTGGGCAACGCCCGCGTCGGCGTCGCGGCCTCGGGCGCCGCGGGCGCGCTGGCGCACCCGGTCCGCACGCTGCCCAGGGACGCCAAGGACGACACGGACGTCGACGCGATCGTGGAGCTCGTCCGGGAGCTCGAGGCCATCGAGGTCGTCGTAGGGCTGCCCCGCCTGCTCTCCGGTGAGGAGGGGGAGGCCGCTCGGATCGCGCGCGACTACGCCGGCCGGCTGGCGGCGCGCCTCAGTAGTGTGGTCGTGCGCATGGTCGACGAGCGCTTGACCACGGTCGACGCACACCGCAGACTACGCGACAGCGGTGTCCCGGGCCGTGGGCAACGCGCTGTCGTCGATCAGGCCGCTGCGGTGCTCATCCTGCAGTCGGCGCTCGACACGGAGGCACTCTCGGGCAGACCGCCCGGGGAGATCATCATGCCGGGGGGCAAACGGAAGAAGGAACGTCGTCGATGAAGGACCATCTCGAGTCATCGATCTTCGGCGACCATGACGAGATCGTCGAGCACGAGGACGAGCTCGGTCACGAGTCCGCCGTGGCGAACGGCGACCCCCGCGAGGCCCACGACGCCGCGCAGGCCCCGGATGCAGGCGCCGTGCCGACCGGCCCGACACTGAGCCGGCGCGAGCTGCGCGAGCGGGAGCTCGCCGGACGCCGGCGCGGCCGCGGACGCAAGAGGGCGACTGCGGCGGATGCTGCGCCGGCTCCCCGCGGCAGACCCTCCGCCCTGCGTCGCGTGCTGGTCATCCTCATCGCCCTGGCGGTCATCGGCGGTGGCGTCGCCGTGGCCTACAAGGCGTTGCGACCGGTCGTCGAGAACGTCTTCGAGTCCAACGACTACCCCGGCCCCGGCACCGGCGAGATCCGCGTGACCGTCGACCCCGGCGCGGGCGGCGGCGCGATCGCCAAGACCCTCGTGGACGACGACGTCGTCAAGTCGAGCAAGGCCTTCATCGAGGCCGCCGACAGCAACCCGAAGAGCGCATCGATCCAGCCCGGCGTCTACGTGATGAGGAAGCAGATGAAGGCGTCCGACGCCCTCGCGATCCTCGTCGACCCGAAGAACCGCCTGATCACCCGCGTCGTGGTCCCGGAAGGCCTGTGGACCAACGAGATCTACGACCGTCTCTCGAAGGCCTCCGGGATCCCGGTCGCCGAGTACACCGCCGCCGCCAAGAACGTCGCAGAGCTGGGCCTGCCCCCGTCGGCCAAGGGCAACATCGAGGGCTACCTCTTCCCGGCGAGCTACGAGTTCGGGCCCACCTCGACGGCCCTCGACCAGCTCAAGCAGATGGTGGCGGAGTCGACCAAGCGCCTGAGCGCCCTCGGCATCGCGCCGGATCGGATGGAGCGCGTCGTCACCGTCGCGAGCCTCATCGAGGGCGAGGCCAAGACGCAGGCCGACCAGGCGAAGGTCGCCCGGGTGATCGAGAACCGCCTGGCGAAGAAGATGACGCTCGGCCTCGACTCGACGGTCAACTACATCTTCAGGAAGCGGGGCGTGCCGACGCAGGCGATGCTGGACAGCAGCAGCCCGTACAACACCAGGCGCGTCGCCGGCCTCCCGCCGGGGCCGATCTCCAACCCGGGCGAGAACGCCCTGGCCGCCGCGGCCAACCCGGTCGCCGGTCCATGGCTCTACTTCGTCACGGTCGACCTCGACACCGGGGAGACGAAGTTCGCCACCACGTACCCGGAGCACGAGCGCTACGTCGCCGAGTTCCAGAAGTGGTGCGCGGCCAACAAGGGCAAGTGCTGAGACAGGGGCAGGGCCCCACCCGCCGATGCGCGGTGTGGGGCAGCCCCGTCGCGCACTCGCTCTCCCCGGTGCTGCACCGGGCGGCCTACGCCGCCCTGGGGCTCACGGGCTGGTCCTACGACCGGTGCGAGGTCGACGTCGCCGGCTTCCCCGAGGCGTTCGCGACACTGGACGACACGTGGTGCGGGCTGTCCCTGACGATGCCGCTCAAGGAAGCCGCGCTGATGGCCGCAGCGTTGGTCGACCCGCTGGCTGCCGCCACCGGAGCCGCCAACACCCTCGTGCGCGACCGGCAGGACCCGTCCCGGTGGGCCGCGTACAACACCGACGTCCACGGCATCGCCACGGCCCTGCGCCTCGCCGGCGCGCAGCGCTGCTCGAGCCTGCTCGTCGTCGGCTCGGGAGCCACCGCCCGCTCGGCGCTGGCTGCCGTGTCCGCGCCGGGCGCGCGGGTGGTCTTCATGGTCCGTGACGGCGTGCGCCCCGCCACCCTCGCCCAGGCCCGCGAGGCGGGGATGCACGTCGACGTCGTGCCGATGGGGGAGTGGGCGCCCGCGCGCGAGGTCGAGGCGGTCGTCAGCACCGTCCCGCCGTCGTCGGTGCCGGGACTCGACCGCCTGCCGGCTGCACCGGTGGGGGCTGACGTGTCGCCCCCGGTGCTGCTCGACGTCGTCTACGGAGCAGGGGAGACCCCGCTGCAGCGCGCTGCCCGTGACCGCGGCTGGCGCGTGGCCGAGGGCACGGACATGCTCCTGCACCAGGCCACCGAGCAGGTCCGCCTCATGACCGGCCACGACGCGCCGACCGAAGCCATGGCGGTTGCGCTGCGAGAGGCCCTCGCCGCGCGATGATCCCGCCCATGACGTGGGTGCAGGCGCCGGGTGCGCCGTGGTGGTTCGTCGTGCTGCTCGCCCTCGCCGGTGGGGCCGTCGGAGAGGTGCTCAGGCGTCGCCTGGCCGGCGGGGGCTACCGGCTCGACGACGAGGGCGGCCCCCTCCCGAGGGTTTCCTCGTTCGTCGTGCCGTTATCGCTGGCGCTGCTGTGGGGACTGCTCGCCTGGAGGTTCGGCCCCTTGTCGGGGTGGGCCCTGACGCCGGCCTACCTCGGCTTCGCGTTCGTCGCGGTCGCCCTCGCGTGGATCGATGCCGATGTCCACCGCCTGCCGCGCGGACTCACCCGGCCGGCATACCCGCTCCTCGTGGGGCAGCTCGCGATCGCCTCCCTGGCCTCGGGCGACTGGGACGCGCTGCGCCGAGCAGCCGTCGCCGGGGCGGTGCTCTGGGTCATCTACTTCGTCCTCGCGCTGCTGGCGGCGTTGCTCGGCAGCGGCTTCGGCTACGGCGACGTCACCCTGGCCGGGCTCGTGGGCCTGGCCACCGGCTACGTCAGCGTCGCCACCACCCTCGTCGCGTCGTATGCCGCGTTCGTCCTCGCCGGGGTCTACGGCATCGCGCGTCTGGTCCTGCGCCGCGGGACGCGCAAGGACGACATCGCCTTCGGGCCGTGGATGCTGCTCGGCCTGCTCGTCTCGCTCGTCGTGCAGGTGCGCCCGCTCTTCTGAGACTGCGCCCTGCCGGCCGCGCGGTCCCGCGGATCGGGCGGCCGGGAGGAGAGCTCGGCACGCGTGGGAGGATCGCTCCATGTTGCGTTGGTTGACGGCCGGTGAGTCGCACGGGCCCGCACTCGTCGCCATGATCGAGGGCCTGCCCGCCGGGATCGAGGTCGGCGCCAAGGACCTGCAGGCGGCGCTGTCGCGCCGGCGTCTCGGCTACGGCCGGGGTGCGCGGATGAAGTTCGAGCAGGACGAGGTGGAGTTCCTCGGCGGCCTGCGGCACGGCGTCACGCTGGGCTCACCGATCGCAGTGCGCATCGGCAACAGCGAGTGGCCCAAGTGGACGACCGTGATGAGCCCGGAGGCCGTCAGCGACGAGGCGTACGCCGCGTCCGACGACGTGGGCGCCGAGAAGGAGCTGGCCCGCAACAAGCCGCTGACCCGTCCGCGCCCCGGGCACGCGGACCTCGTCGGCATGCAGAAGTACGGCCACGAGGACGCCCGGCCGGTGCTCGAGCGGGCCTCTGCCCGCGAGACGGCCGCGCGCGTGGCACTCGGTGAGATCGCCGCCCGCTTCCTCGAGCAGGCCTACGGCATCCGGCTCGTCTCGCACACGGTCGCGATCGGCACCGCCGGCGTGCCCGAC
Source organism: Terrabacter lapilli (assembly GCF_039531305.1). Taxonomy (NCBI): domain Bacteria; kingdom Bacillati; phylum Actinomycetota; class Actinomycetes; order Micrococcales; family Intrasporangiaceae; genus Terrabacter; species Terrabacter lapilli. Next base: position 106,776 of record NZ_BAAAPU010000010.1, on the reverse strand, counting down.
GGCGCAGAGCTGCCCACGCCCGACGACCTCGAGCGGCTCGACGCCGACCCGGTGCGCGCCTTCGACCACGAGGGGTCGGCGGCCATGGTGGCCGAGGTCGACGCCGCGAAGAAGGACGGCGACACCCTCGGCGGGGTCGTCGAGGTCCTCGCCTACGGCCTGCCGCCGGGCCTGGGGTCGCACGTGCACTGGGACCGCAAGCTCGACGGGCAGCTCGCCCAGGCCCTCATGAGCATCCAGGCGATCAAGGGTGTCGAGGTCGGTGACGGCTTCGAGACGGCGCGGCGACGCGGGTCGCAGGCGCACGACGAGATGGAGCTCGTCGACGGCGTCATCACCCGCCGCACCGGCCGCGCCGGCGGCACCGAGGGCGGCATGTCGACCGGTCAGGTGCTGCGCGTCCGGGCTGCCATGAAACCCATCAGCACCGTGCCGCGGGCCCTCTCCACCGTCGACGTCGCGACGGGGGAGGCCGCCACCGCGATCCACCAGCGCTCCGACGTGTGCGCCGTGCCGGCCGCGGGCGTCGTGGCCGAGGCCATGGTCGCGCTCGTCCTCGCGCAGTCCTGCCTCGAGAAGTTCGGCGGCGACTCGGTCACGGAGACGTCGCGCAACCACGCGGCATACCTCGACGGCATCCGGAAGGAGCTGCGCACGTGGTGAGCGACCCCAGCGAGCCGGCCACCACTCGCCCGGCGGTCGTCGTCGTCGGCCCGCCCGGCGCGGGCAAGACGACGGTCGGCGAGGCCCTCGCGGCCCGTCTGGGGGTGCCGTTCCACGACGTCGACGCCGCAATCGAGCAGGCCCAGGGCCGTTCGATCTCCGACATCTTCGTCGACGACGGCGAGCCCGTCTTCCGCGAGCTCGAGCGCGAGGCGGTCGCCCGGGCCCTCGCGCAGGAGCGGGGCGTCGTCTCGCTCGGCGGGGGAGCCGTCATGGACCCCCTCACCGAGGCGGCCCTGGCCGGCCACACGGTCGTGTTCCTCGACGTCTCGATCGCCGACGCGAGCAAGCGCATCGGATTCGACCGGTCGCGCCCCCTGCTGTCGGTCAACCCACGCGCCACGTGGGTGGCCATGATGAACAACCGGCGCCCCACCTACGAGCGGGTCGCCACGGTCCGCGTCGACACCGCGGGGCGCACGCCCACCGAGGTCGTCGACGACGTCGTCGCCCACCTCGACGGGGCCCGCCCGTGAACGTGGCGCTCGAGCCCACCACGGTCCCGGTGGGCGGCGACTACGACGTCGTCATCGGGTCGGGCGTGCTCGCCCGCGTCGGCGAGTTGCTCGGACCCGACGTCGAGCGGGTGCTCCTCGTGCATCCGCCGACGCTTCCCGGGCTGAGCGACCGGGTCACCGCCGCGCTCCGGGACCAGGGGTATGCCGTCCACGTCGCCGAGGTGCCCGACGCCGAGGCTGCCAAGACCGCGACCGTCGCCGCCGGGCTGTGGTCGCAGCTCGGACAGGCGGGTTTCACCCGCACCGACGCGGTCGTCGGCCTGGGCGGGGGCAGCGTCACCGACCTCGCCGGGTTCGTGGCCGCGTCCTGGCTGCGCGGGGTGCGCGTGGTCCAGGTGCCGACGACCCTGCTCGGCATGGTCGATGCGGCCGTCGGCGGCAAGACCGGCATCAACACCGCCGAGGGCAAGAACCTCGTGGGCGCCTTCCACCCGCCGGCGGGCGTGCTGTGCGACGTCGACGTCCTCGACACGCTGCCCGAGGCAGACCTCGTCGCGGGCCTCGGCGAGGTGGTCAAGTGCGGCTTCATCGCCGATCCCGTGATCCTCGACCTCGTCGGGTCCGCGGTCGCCGAGGACCCGGCCCGGGCCCGCAGCGCGGCCAACCCGCACCTGCGCGAGCTCATCGAGCGAGCCGTTCGCGTCAAGGCCGAGGTCGTGGCCGCCGACCTGCGCGAGAGCTCGCTGCGCGAGATCCTCAACTACGGCCACACCTTCGGCCACGCCGTCGAGCAGGTCGAGGGCTACTCGTGGCGGCACGGCGAGGCGGTCGCCGTCGGCATGGTCTACGTCGCCGAGCTCGCGCGCCTCACCGGTCACCTGTCGGGTCCGGACGGCGACGCCCTGGTGGCGCGGCACCGCTCCGTGCTGGAGTCGCTCGGCCTGCCGACGAGCTACGTGCCCGGCCGGTGGGACGAGCTGCTGGCCGTGATGCGCCGCGACAAGAAGTCCCGCGGCTCGACCCTGCGCTTCGTCGTGCTCGACGGACTCGCCCGGCCGACTCGGCTGGTCGGCCCGGACGACGCCCTGCTCCAGGCGGCATACGGCCTCGTGTCGCGGCGCGGCACGTCACCGTCATGAGCGGCCCTGCTCACTAGACTCCCCGGCATGACGGCACCCACGGTCTTCGTCCTGTCGGGACCCAACCTCAACCGTCTCGGCACCCGCGAGCCCGAGGTCTACGGCTCCGACACGCTCGAGGACATCCACGAGGCCGTCGAGCGCGAGGCCAACGACCTGGGCCTGGTCGCCGACTGCCGGCAGACCAACCACGAGGGCGAGCTCATCGACTGGCTCCACGAGGCGGTCGACGCCGGCGCCGACGTGGTGCTCAACCCTGGCGCCTTCACGCACTACTCGTATGCCGTCCGTGACGCGTGCGCCATCGTGACCACGAGCGGTCGCAGCCTCGTCGAGGTGCACCTGAGCAACCCCGCCGCGCGCGAGGAGTTCCGCCACACCTCCGTCGTGGCGGGCGTGGCGACGGGGACGGTGGCCGGCTTCGGCCTGCAGTCCTACCTGCTGGCGCTGCGCGCGCTCGTCTGAGCCTCGGCGGCGGGGCGCGCCGCGACGGTGTCGAGGTCGCGGACGGCGTAGCGGTGGTGCTCCCACTCCTCCTCGAGGATGGTGTGCAGGCACGAGAGCACCGTCGTGGAGCGCTCCGGCGACCACGGGTTGCGGCGCTCGGCGCCGAGCTCCTCGGCGGACACGGAGGCGAGGTAGTCGCGGACCATCGCGACCCGGTGGGAGCGGGCCTCCAGGACCTCCTCGAACGTGGGGGCCCTCGTCGTGAAGACCGACAGGTCGAGGCCCCACTCCGCGGCGCTCGCATCTGCCACCCCCAGCGGATGGAACGGCTGCTCGAGCCGGAGGACCGCCCGGCCGAGCCACACGTCGGTCGCCATGACGAGGTGGCGCAGGGTGTGGGCGAAGGACCACTCCCCGCCGACCGACTCGTCGACCGTCGCCTCCGGCATGGCGGACACGCGGGCCACCGTGGCCGCCCAGGTCGTCTGGACCGCCTCCCAGGCGGCGCGGAGGCCGTCCGGGTCGCTCGCTCGGCGGCGCTCGCGCCCCGGGAAGCGGCGGTTCAGCTCGGCGTCGACGAGCGGGGCGACGTCGACCCCGTTGACGACGAGCGTCGCGCCGCCCTCGAGCAGCCATGGGGAGTCGATCTCGAGGCCCGCCACCTCGATGCCGCGCATGACCGCGCCCGACAGGTCGCACCCGACGAAGTGGGCACCTCGCAGGTTCACCTCGGTGAACCGGGCCCCCTCGAGCTCGTCGGAGCTGCTGAATGCCACCATGACGCCTCCTGGACTCGTTGACTGAGGCCGAACGCTAGCCCGGCGCACCGACAGACGCGGCCGCGGACGCGCCGACCCGCGGCTATGGCAGCCTGCTGACATGTCCGAGGACGAGCCCCTTGTCAGCGCGCTGGCGATCAACGTGACGGTTCCCGAGCAGCTCCGCTGGACAGACACCAGGCGCGGCCAGGCGTTCCGGCTCGACACGCTGAACGTCCGGCTGCTCAAGGACGGCCACCTGGCGGCCAAGGCGTACGGCCGTCCCGTCGAGGGCGGGCGAGGCGCCTACGTATCCTTCCCGGTGCCCGACCGGCCGGAGCTAACCGCTCTCGTCGAGGCCGCAGCGAGCCGCGCCGCGGCGTCGTGGGCCGCCCATCGTGGTCTCGGCTGACCGGGACCGGTGTCGCCTCAGACCGTGCCGAGCGCCTCGGGCAGCGGCTCGGCGTGCACGATCGTCAGCTCGGACACCGCGCGCGTGAGCACGACGTAGAGCCGTCGCAGGCCGGTGCGCTCGTCGGGCTCCGCGGCCGCGATCGCGGCCGGCTCGACGACGACCGTCCGGTCGAACTCGAGGCCCTTGGCCACGCTCGCGGGGACGAGCTCGACCTGATGGTCGTCGTCGTCGCCGTGGTCGCGGTCGAGCCGTCCGTGCAGGACCCCTGCCGCGGCGAGCGCAGCGGCGATGCCGTCCAGCGCGGCATCGGGTGCGATGACCCCGACCGAGCCGGCGCCCGCAGCCGCGCGCTCGGCGGCCCGCGCCACCTCGTCCTCCAGCGTGCCGGCGCGCACCGGCCGGAGCTCGAGCCGGCCGGGGTTCTCGCGCACCGACACCGGGGCACCCAGGCCGGGCGCCATGACGGGCAGGAGGCGGGCGGCGTACTCGATGACGGCCGACGGTACGCGGAAGCCGCGGTCGAGCACGACAAGGTCGTGGGCGTCCTTGCCGAGGTGGCGCATCGCCTCCTCCCAGGAGGACGTCGCCCAGGGCGTCGTACCCTGCGCGATGTCGCCGAGCACCGTGACCGAACCCGTGGAGCAGCGCCGGCCGACCGCCCGCAGCTGCATGGGAGACAGGTCCTGTGCCTCGTCGAGGACGATGTGGCCGAGGCTGGGCACACGGCGGAGCAGCTCGTCGAGCTCGTCGAGGAGCGCCATGTCGGCACGGGACCACCGTGCTGCCCCTTTGGTGCGAGCCGGCCTGTCCCACAGGAGCATTGCCTGCTCGCCGGCGGTCAGGTCGTCGCCGGCCGCCTCGCGGAGCGCGTCAGCGTCGGACCACAACCGGTGCAGCACGCCCTGCGGGTCGAGCGCGGGCCACACCGTCGCGACGTACTTCTTGACCGCCGCCGACTTCGCGACGGCGTCCTGCACCCTGTCGTCGGGCGCGTCGCCGGCGCGTTCCAACTCGAGGAGCACGTGGTGGGCGAGCCGCTGGGGGAGCAGGTCGCGTGCGGCCGAGTAGCGCACGCCGCGCGCGGCGAGCTCGTCGACGATCTCCGCGACGACGTATGCCGGCACGCGCCACTTGCGCACCCCGCGCGGGACCACGAGCGCCTCCGTGGGCCGCACCAACGCGGACCACACGGCCCGGCGCAGCACCGTGGCCAGCCGGGCATCGCCCTTGAGCGTGGCGACCTCGGCCGGCTCCTCGGCGCGGACCCGGCCGTCGTCGAGCAGGGTCTCGATGGTGGCGTGCCGCACCCGCGCCTCGCCGAGCGAGGGCAGGACGGCACCGATGTGGTCGAGGAAGGCGCGGTTGGGGCCGACGACGAGCACGCCCGAGCGGTCCAACCGCTCGCGAAAGGAGTAGAGCAGCCAGGCGGCGCGGTGCAGGCCGACGGCCGTCTTGCCCGTGCCCGGAGCGCCCTGGACGCAGACGTTGACGGCGATGTCGCTGCGGACGATCTCGTCCTGCTCGGGCTGGATGGTCGAGACGATGTCGCGCATCGGGCCGGTGCGGGGCCGCTCGATCTCCGCGGCCAGCAGGGACCCGGTGGTGGTGTCGGAGGGCCCGGCGTCGCGCAGGTGCTCGTCCTCGATCGCGGTCAGGCGTCCGCGGTCCACGCCGAAGCGGCGTCGCAGTGTCACGTCCATCGGGTCGAGCGCGGAAGCCCGGTAGAAGGCGGTCGAGATGGGCGCGCGCCAGTCGACGACCACCGGGTCGCCCGCCTCGTCGGACACGTGCCGCCGGCCGATGTGGAGCTGCTCGGCCGGCCCATCGGCGGGGTCGACGTCGATCCGGCCGAAGAAGAGGGTGGTGCGGGGGTCGTCCTGGAGCGAGGCGATGCGCCGGGCCAGCACCCAGCCGAGCACCTCACCCGAGACGGCGTCACTGGCCTTGGACGCATCGAGCGACTCCGCCAGCTCACGCATCCTGGCCAGCTGCGCTCGGGCCTCGTCGAGGAAGGCCTGCTCCCTGATCAGCTCGTCGCCCAGCCCGTCGGCCAGCTGGTTGTGGATCCCGTCGGCGGCCTGGGACGTGGGCATGACGAAGCCGCCTTTCAGGGCAGGAGGGTCGAGGGGGAGGAGCGAGCCTACACCCGTCCCGGCCGCGGCGGGTGCGACGATTCCGCGATCGGCAGGCGCCCCCGCTAGACTCGTGCGGCAACTCCCCAAGTCAACGATCGCCCGGGGCTCCGGCGTGCCCAGCGGCACCCAGCGGGCCGGCCGGCATACGAAAGTGGTTTGTCACGATGGCTACGACCAACGACCTGAAGAACGGCATGGTGCTCAACCTCGAGGGACAGCTCTGGTCCGTCGTCGAGTTCCAGCACGTCAAGCCCGGCAAGGGCCCCGCCTTCGTGCGCACCAAGCTCAAGGCGGTCCTGTCCGGCAAGGTCGTCGACAAGACGTTCAACGCGGGCACCAAGGTCGAGACGAGCAACGTCGACAAGCGGACGATGCAGTACCTCTACAAGGACGGCACCGACTTCGTCTTCATGGACACCGACACCTACGACCAGATCAACGTGTCGGAGACCGTCGTCGGCGACGCCGCGAACTACCTCCTCGAGAACCAGAACGCCATCGTCGCCACGCACGAGGGCGCGCCGCTCTACGTCGAGCTGCCGGCCTCGGTCGTCCTCGAGATCACCCACACCGAGCCCGGCCTGCAGGGCGACCGCTCGACCGGTGGCACCAAGCCCGCCACGCTCGAGACCGGCGCCCAGATCCAGGTCCCGCTCTTCCTCGAGACCGGCACGCGCGTCAAGGTCGACACCCGCGACGGGTCGTACCTCGGCCGCGTCAACGACTGAGCGGACGCGAATTCCCTTGGCAGCACGCAGCAAGGCCCGTACACGGGCGCTCGACATCCTCTTCGAGGCGGACCAGCGCGGCCTCAACGCCGAGACGCTCCTCGACGAGCGCCTGCGCGACCGCGAGTCGCGGGCGGCCAACAACCCCTACACCGCGGAGCTCGTGCGCGGCGTGGTGGCGAAGTGGAACGACATCAACGCGGCCCTGACCGACTACAGCCAGGGCTGGACGCTCGAGCGCATGCCCGCCGTCGACCGCGCGATCCTGCGGCTCGGCGCGTGGGAGGTGCTGTGGAACGACGAGATCCCCGACGCCGTGGGGATCTCCGAGGCCGTGGCCCTCGCGACCGAGCTGTCGACGGACGAGTCGCCCGCTTTCGTCAACGGGCTGCTCGGCCGCCTGGCCGAGGTCAAGGCCACCATCGTCTGACACGCAGCTCCGGACGCCACCGGCACGGCACGACGCCGGGCGAACAGCACGAAGCCACCCGTACGCGGGTGGCTTCGTGCGTCTCCGGGTGGCCCGGTGGGCGCGGGCTGGGCTCGCGGCGTACGACCTCCTCGGTGCCGTGCGCCGTCGCGCCACGACGTGGACCGGTGTCGGGGCGGGGCCGGGCGCACGTTAGACTCCCTCGCGATCGACATCCTTTAACCACCGTCCTGTGAGGCGGGGAAGGAGGTCCGGCGGCTGTGACCTGCCCTGACCTGAGTGCGTCTGCCCAGCCATCGAACGACCGTTCGAGCATCCCCCCTGACGCCAGAGACGTCATGAGCGAGGGAGACATCTCCCGGGCGCTGCGGCGCATCGGTCACGAGATCCTCGAGCGCAACCGCGGCAGCGAGGGCCTGGTCCTGCTCGGCATCCCCTCTCGTGGCGTGCCGCTCGCCCGCCGCCTCGCCGTGTGCATCGAGGACGTCGAGGGCGCGCCGGTCCCGGTCGGCGAGCTCGACATCACGCTCCACCGCGACGACCTGCGCCGCAACCCGGTGCGCACCGCCCACCGCTCCCGCATCCCCGACGGCGGCATCGACGACAAGGTCGTCGTCCTCGTCGACGACGTCCTCTACTCGGGTCGCACCATCCGCGCCGCCCTCGACGCGCTCTCGGAGCTCGGGCGCCCGCGAGCCGTGCGCCTCGCGGTCCTCGTCGACCGCGGCCACCGCGAGCTGCCGATCCGCGCGGACCACGTCGGCAAGAACCTGCCCACGTCCCGCGACGAGCGCGTGCACGTCCGGGTCGCCGAGGTCGACGGCCTCGACGTCGTGCGCATCAGCGGGGGAGAGTCCCGATGACCCGCCACCTCATCTCCTCCGCCGACCTCACCCGGGCCGACGTCGAGGACATCCTCGAGACCGCGAGCTCGATGCACGACCTCCAGCGCCGCGAGGTCAAGAAGGTGCCCACCCTGCGCGGGCGCACCATCATCAACTTCTTCTTCGAGGACTCGACGCGCACGCGCAGCTCCTTCGAGATCGCCGGCAAGTGGATGTCGGCCGACACGATCAACCTGTCGGCCAAGGGCTCCTCGACGAGCAAGGGCGAGAGCCTGCGCGACACCGCGATGACGGTCGACGCGATGGCTGTCGACGCGCTCGTCATCCGGCACAACGCCTCGGGCGCCTGTCACCAGGTCGCGCAGTGGGTGCGGTGCAGCGTCATCAACGCCGGCGACGGCACCCACGAGCACCCGACGCAGGCTCTGCTCGACGCCTACACCCTCCGTACGCGCCTCGGTGACCTCGACGGCAAGCACGTCGTCATCGTCGGCGACCTCACTCACTCGCGCGTCTTCCGCAGCAACGTCATCACGCTCAAGACGCTCGGCGCCCGCGTCACGGTCGTCGCCCCGCCGACGCTGATGCCGAGCGGCATCGGCGCCTGGAGCGAGGCCGACGGCTTCGCCACGAGCTGGGACCTCGACCCGGTGCTCGAGGGCCGGGGCGAGCACGGACCCGTCGACGCCGTCATGATGCTCCGCGTCCAGCGCGAGCGGATGAGCGGCGGGTTCTTCCCCACGGCTCGCGAGTACACCGTCGGCTACGGCCTGACGCGCGACCGCCTCGAGACGCTCGTGGCCCGCAACCGCGACGTGCTCGTGCTCCACCCTGGCCCGATGAACCGCGGCCTCGAGATCGCCCCCGAGGCCGCCGACTCGGCGCAGTCGGTCGTCCTCGACCAGGTCTCCGCGGGTGTCGCGGTCCGGATGGCCGTGCTCTACCACCTGCTGGCGGGCGACGACTCGTCCGTCGCCTCGTCACACGCGCCGCCCCCGACGCACGCCGCCACCGAAGGAGCCGCCCGATGACCCGCCTCGTGATCCGCGGCGCCCGGCTCCTCGGAGCCCAGGCGGCCGACCTCCTCGTCGAGGACGGCGTCATCACCGAGGTCGGCTCGGTCCGGGTGCCCCGCGACGCCGAGGTGCTCGACGCCGACGGGCTCGTGGCCCTGCCCGGCCTCGTCGACCTCCACGTGCACCTGCGCGAGCCGGGCCGCGAGGACGCCGAGACCATCGCGACCGGCTCGGCCGCCGCCGCGGCGGGCGGCTTCACCGCCGTCTTCGCCATGGCCAACACCAGCCCGGTGACCGACACCGCCGAGGCGGCCGAGCGCGTCCTCGACCTCGGCCGTGCGTGCGGGCTCACCGAGGTGGTGCCGGTCGGCGCCGTGACCAAGGGGCTCGAGGGCGCCGAGCTCGCCGAGCTGGGCCTCATGGCCCGCTCGCGTGCCAAGGTCCGCGTCTTCAGCGACGACGGCCACTGCGTGCACGACGCGCGGATCATGCGCCGGGCGCTCGAGTACATCAAGCCCTTCGGCGGCGTCATCAGCCAGCACGCGCAGGACCCGCGTCTCGCGGGCCGCGAGGCCTGCTGCCACGAGGGTGAGGTGTCCGGCCGGCTCGGGCTGCCCGGCTGGCCCGGCATCGCCGAGGAGTCGGTCGTCGCCCGCGACGTCATGCTGGCCCGGCACACCGGCTCGCGGGTGCACGTCGCCCACGTCTCGACGGCCGGCACCGTGGAGGTGATCCGCTGGGCCAAGGCGCAGGGGGTCGCCGTCACCGCGGAGGTCACGCCGCACCACCTGGCGCTGACCACCGACCTGCTCGTCGGCTACGACCCCGTCTACAAGGTCAACCCGCCGCTGCGACCGAGCGAGGACGTCGAGGCGCTGCGTGAGGCGCTCGCCGACGGCACCATCGACGCGGTCGCCACCGACCACGCCCCGCACGCCCGCCAGGACAAGGAGCACGCCTTCGTCGACGCCGCCTTCGGCATGCTCGGCCTCGAGACGGCCCTGTCGGTCGTCAGCGACGTCATGGTGCGGCCGGGGCTGCTCGACTGGGCCGACGTCGCCCGCGTCATGTCGAGCGCGCCGGCTCGGATCGGCGGACTCGCCCACCAGGGAAGGGAGCTCGCCGTCGGCAGCCCCGCCCACCTCACCCTCGTCGACCCCGACCGCGAGGTCACCGTCGACGCCGCCGCGAGCCGCAGCCGCTCGCGCAACAACCCATGGCACGGGCGCACCCTGCGCGGAGCCGTCCTCACGACGGTCCACGCCGGACGCGTCACCCACGACGTCCGCAACGGCGCGGGCGACCACGACACCGAACGAGAACTGACGAACGCGACGACCACGGGAGCAGACCTGTGACCACCCAGACACCGTTGACCGTGCCGAGCCGGGACGGCAGGAGCCGCCGCGTCCGAGAGGCCGCGACCCTCGTCCTCGAGGACGGTCGCACCTTCCGCGGGGCCTCCTACGGGGCGATCGGCCGGACGGTCGGCGAGGCGGTCTTCTCCACCGGCATGACCGGCTACCAGGAGACCCTCACCGACCCCAGCTACCACCGGCAGGTCATCGTCATGACGGCCCCGCACGTCGGCAACACCGGCGTCAACACCGAGGACGACGAGAGCACCCGCATCTGGGTCGCCGGCTACGTCGTGCGCGACCCCGCGATCCGCTCGTCCAGCTGGCGCGCCACCCGCGACCTCGAGGACGAGCTCGTCGACCAGGGCGTCGTCGGCATCTGCGAGATCGACACCCGTGCCCTGACGCGCCACCTGCGCGAGCGCGGGGCCATGCGCGTCGGCATATTCAGCGGCGCAGCCGCGGACCGCCCGGAGGCCGAGCTCCTCGAGTCCGTGCGCACGAGCCCGCAGATGGCCGGGTCCGCGCTCGCCGCCGAGGTCAGCACGACCGAGCCGTACGCCGTCCCGGCCGTCGGTGAGAAGCGATTCACCGTCGCTGCCATCGACCTCGGCATCAAGGCGATGACCCCGGCGCTCATGGCTCAGCGCGGCATCGAGGTGCACGTGCTGCCGGCGACCGCGACGATCGACGACGTCCTCGCCGTGGGGGAGTCCGGCCCCGACGGGGTCTTCTTCTCCAACGGTCCCGGTGACCCGGCCACGGCCGAGCACGAGGTGGCGCTGCTGCGCGAGGTCCTCGACCGGCGGATCCCGTTCTTCGGCATCTGCTTCGGCAACCAGCTCCTCGGCCGGGCCCTCGGCTTCGGCACCTACAAGCTGAAGTACGGCCACCGCGGGATCAACCAGCCGGTGATGGACCGCACCACCGGCAAGGTCGAGGTGACCGCCCACAACCACGGGTTCGCCGTGGACGCCCCGCTGGACGCGGAGAGCGACACGGCATACGGCCGCGTCCGCGTCTCCCACGTGTGCCTCAACGACGACGTCGTCGAGGGCCTGGAATGCCTTGACCTGCCTGCCTACTCGGTGCAGTACCACCCCGAGGCCGCGGCCGGCCCGCACGACGCCGCCTACCTCTTCGACCGCTTCCTGGAGCTCATGACCGACCGACAGACCACCCACCAGACCACGGAGGTCAGCGCCTGATGCCCAAGCGCAGCGACATCGAGAGCGTCCTCGTCATCGGCTCCGGCCCGATCGTCATCGGCCAGGCCTGCGAGTTCGACTACTCCGGGACCCAGGCCTGCCGCGTGCTTCGCGAGGAGGGCATCCGCGTCATCCTCGTCAACAGCAACCCGGCGACGATCATGACCGACCCCGAGTTCGCCGACGCGACCTACGTCGAGCCGATCACCCCGGAGGTCGTCGAGGCGATCATCGCCAAGGAGCGCCCCGACGCGGTCCTCGCGACGCTCGGTGGCCAGACCGCCCTGAACTGCGCGATCTCCTTGCACGAGAACGGCGTCCTCGAGAAGTACGGCTGCCCGCTCATCGGCGCCAACGTCGAGGCGATCCAGCTCGGCGAGGACCGCGAGGCCTTCAAGGGCGTCGTCGAGCGCTGCGGCGCCGAGTCGGCGAAGTCGATCATCTGCCACTCGATGGACGAGCTGCTCGCCGGCGCCGAGGAGCTCGGCTACCCGGTCGTCGTCCGCCCGTCCTTCACGATGGGTGGCCTCGGCTCGGGCTTCGCCTACGACGAGGCCGACCTGCGCCGCATCGGCGGCCAGGGCCTGCAGTACTCCCCGACGACCGAGGTGCTCCTCGAGGAGTCGATCCTCGGCTGGAAGGAGTACGAGCTCGAGGTCATGCGCGACCACGCCGACAACGTCGTGGTCGTCTGCTCCATCGAGAACCTCGACCCGATGGGCGTGCACACCGGCGACTCGATCACCGTGGCACCGGCCCTGACGCTCACGGACCGCGAGTACCAGCGGCTGCGCGACATCGGCATCGCCGTCATCCGCGAGGTCGGCGTCGAGACCGGCGGCTGCAACATCCAGTTCGCCGTCAACCCGGCCGACGGCCGCATCATCGTCATCGAGATGAACCCGCGCGTGTCGCGCTCGAGCGCCCTGGCGTCCAAGGCGACCGGCTTCCCGATCGCCAAGATCGCCGCCAAGATGGCCATCGGCTACACCCTCGACGAGGTGCCCAACGACATCACCCGCGAGACGCCGGCGAGCTTCGAGCCGACCCTCGACTACGTCGTCGTGAAGGTGCCGCGCTTCGCGTTCGAGAAGTTCCCGGCCGCCGACCCGACGCTGACGACGACGATGAAGTCGGTCGGCGAGGCGATGGCGATCGGCCGCAACTTCACCGAGGCCCTGCAGAAGGCGCTGCGGTCACTGGAGAAGAAGGGCGCGAGCTTCCACTGGGACGGCACCATCACCCGGCTCCAGGCCGAGCGGGCGCTCGAGGAGGCCAAGGTCCCGACCGACGGGCGCATCGTCGCCGTGCAGCAGGCCCTGCGCGGCGGGTGCACCGTCGAGGAGGTCCACGAGGCCACCGGGATCGACCCGTGGTTCCTCGACCAGATCGCGCTGCTCAACGACGTCGCCGTCATGCTCGCCGAGGCCGACCAGCTGACGCCGGAGCTGCTCCGGCTCGTCAAGCGCCACGGCTTCAGCGACGCCCAGGTGGCCTCCATCCGCCGTATGCCGGAGGCCGTGGTCCGCGGCGTGCGCCACGCCCTCGGGGTGCGCCCGGTCTACAAGACGGTCGACACGTGCGCGGCCGAGTTCGCGGCGACGACGCCCTACCACTACAGCTCCTACGACGAGGAGACCGAGGTCGAGCCGCGCGAGCGGCCTGCGGTGATCATCCTCGGCTCCGGGCCCAACCGCATCGGCCAGGGCGTCGAGTTCGACTACTCCTGCGTGCACGCGTCGTTCTCCCTGCGCGACAAGGGGTTCGACACGGTCATGGTCAACTGCAACCCGGAGACGGTCTCGACCGACTACGACACGAGCAGCCGCCTCTACTTCGAGCCGCTGACCCTCGAGGACGTCCTCGAGGTGATCCACGCCGAGAGCCAGGCGGGCCCGATCGCGGGCGTCATCGTCCAGCTCGGCGGGCAGACCCCGCTCGGCCTGGCCCAGGCGCTGGAGGACGAGGGGGTGCCGATCGTCGGCACCTCGCCCGGCGCCATCCACCTCGCCGAGGACCGTGGGGCCTTCGGCCAGGTCCTCGCGAAGGCGGGGCTCATCGCCCCCAAGCACGGGACGGCATACAGCTCCGACGAGGCGCTCGTGATCGCCCGCGAGATCGGCTACCCCGTCCTCGTGCGCCCGTCCTACGTCCTGGGCGGCCGCGGCATGGTCATCGTCTACGACGACGACTCGCTCGTCACCTACATGGAGAAGGCCACCGAGGCCTCCCCGGAGCACCCGGTCCTCGTCGACCGGTTCCTCGACGACGCGATCGAGATCGACGTCGACGCCATCTTCGACGGCGAGGACATGTACCTCGGCGGGATCATGGAGCACGTCGAGGAGGCCGGCATCCACTCGGGCGACAGCTCGTGCACGCTGCCGCCGGCGACGCTCGGCGACGGCGAGCTCGAGCGGGTGCGGGTGGCGACACGCAAGCTCGCGGAGGGCATCGGCGTGCGTGGCCTGATGAACGTCCAGTTCGCCCTGGCCCAGGACATCCTCTACGTCATCGAGGCCAACCCGCGCGCCTCGCGCACCGTGCCCTTCGTCGCCAAGGCGACCGGCGTGCCCATCGCGAGCGCCGCCGCCCGGGTCATGCTCGGCGCGACGATCAAGGAGCTGCGCGAGGAGGGACTGCTCCCGGCCACCGGTGACGGCGGCCGGATGCCCGACCACGCCCCCGTCTCGTGCAAGGAGGCCGTCCTGCCCTTCAAGCGCTTCCGCACCAAGGAGGGTGTCGCCGTCGACTCGCTCCTCGGCCCGGAGATGCGCTCGACCGGCGAGGTGATGGGCATCGACGTCGACTTCGGCTCGGCCTTCTCCAAGGCACAGCAGGGCGGCGGCTCGGCACTGCCGCGCTCCGGCGCGATCTTCGTCTCGGTCGCCAACCGCGACAAGCGCGCCATGCTCTTCCCGGTCAAGCGCCTCGTGGACCTCGGCTTCACGATCCTCGCGACGAGGGGCACCGCAGCAGTGCTGAAGCGCAACGGGATCGAGGCCACCGTGGTCCGCAAGATCACCGAGCGCGAGGGCGACGCCCCGGGCGAGAAGTCGATCGTCGACCTCATCCTCGACGGCACGGTCCAGATGGTCGTCAACACCCCGTCCGGCCAGGACGCCCGGGCCGACGGCTACGCGATCCGCGCCGCCACCACGAGCGCCGACAAGCCGATCATCACGACGATCGCCACCCTCGCCGCGGCCGTCCTCGGCATCGAGGCCGGGCTCACGGAGGAGATCCGGGTCAAGTCCCTGCAGGACCACGCCCGCGACCTCGACCTCTACGGCCGTCGCGAGTCCCTCGCAGCGGCGGCGGCGGTGGGCGCATGAGCGAGCGCGCGATGCGTGCCCGGGTGACGCAGGAGGTCGCGGAGGTCATCGCGACCAGACGGGTCGGTGCGTACCAGCACCTCACCCTCGTGGCGCCCGGCGTGGCCGAGCTCGCCCGCCCGGGCCAGTTCGTCGCGCTCGCCGTCGGCGACGCGACCTCCGGCAACCTGCTGCGCCGGTCGTTCTCGATCCACAAGGTCAGCCCCAGCGGCACCTACGGTGGCACGGTCGACATCGTGGTGTCGGCCGTCGGGGTCGGCACGCGCTGGATCGTCGATCGGGTGCCCCACGACACCATCGACGTCGTCGGGCCTCTCGGCAAGGCGTTCCCCCTGCCCACCGAGCCGGTCGCCTGCGTCCTCGTCGGGGGCGGCTACGGCAGTGCGCCGCTCTTCTGGCTCGCCGGCGAGCTGCGCGCCCGCGGCTGCCACGTCGAGATGGTGCTCGGCGCCGCGAGCGAGGACCGGCTCTTCGGTGTCGTCGAGGCCCGGCGCAGCTGCGACGGCGTCACGGTCACGACCGACGACGGGTCCGCCGGCCAGCAGGGCTGGGTCAGCGACCCGCTGCCCGAGATCATCGACCGCACCGGGGCGTCGGTCGTGTACGCGTGCGGCCCCATGGGCATGCTCGAGTCGGTCACGCGGGTGGCGCAGGCCCACGGCGCCGTCGCGCAGGTCGCCGTCGAGGAGTCGATGGCCTGCGGTGTCGGGGTCTGCATGACGTGTGTGATGCCCGTCGTCGGTTCCGACGGCCGGACCCGGATGGTGCGCTCGTGCGTCGAGGGCCCCGTGTTCCGCGGCGACTGCGTCCGCTGGGACGCCTTCGAGGGTGGTCACGCCCGTGTCCCAGACGACGCCGTCGGCGCTCCGAAGGTGGGGGGTCACTGATGACCGAGCTGTCCACGGACCTCGCCGGCCGTCACTCGGGCGACCTCGCCGTCGACATGTCGGTCGACCTCGGTGGCGGCCACCGCCTGCCGAACCCCCTCATGACGGCCTCGGGGTGTGCGGCCAACGGCAAGGAGCTGCACCGCTTCTTCGACGTGGGTGACCTCGGCGCCTTCGTCACCAAGTCGGTCATGGCCGACCCGCGCTCGGGCCGGGGCACCCCGCGCATGGCCGAGACGCCCTCGGGGATGCTCAACTCGATCGGTCTGCAGGGCCCGGGCATCGACGCGTTCGTCGACGAGGACCTCCCGTGGCTGCAGTCGGTCGGCGCCCGCGTGCTGCCGTCGATCGCCGGGAGCTCGAGTACCGAGTACGCCCACGTGGCGGCGGCGCTGCGGGCCAGCCGCGCCTTCGACTCGGTCATCGGCGTCGAGGTGAACATCTCGTGCCCCAACGTCGCCAACCGCGGCCTGGTCTTCGCGTGCGACCCGCTCGCCTCGGCCAAGGTGATCGCCCTGGTGCGCGAGCAGCTGCCGCGCGACATCCCCGTCTTCGCCAAGCTGAGCCCCGACGTCACCGACATCACCGCCATCGCGGCGGCGTGCGTCAAGGCCGGCGCCGACGGCCTGACCATGATCAACACCCTGCTCGGCATGGTCATCGACACCGACCGGTTGCGTCCGCAGCTCGGTGGCGTCACCGGCGGCCTGTCGGGCCCCGGGATCCGGCCGGTGGCCGTGCGGGCCATCTGGCAGGTGCGCCAGGCCATGTTCGAGGGGCGCATCCCGACCGTGCCCATCATCGGGGTCGGGGGAGTGCGCACCGGTCGCGACGCCCTCGAGCTCGTTGCCGCAGGGGCCAGCGCGATCCAGGTCGGCACCGCGGTCTTCAACGACCCGTCGGCGCCGGTGCGGGTGCTGCGCGAGCTGTCCGACCTGCTCGCTGCCAAGGGCTTCGAGCGGTTCACCGACGCCGTCGCCGTGGCCCATGGCCGCTGACGTCCCGTCACGGCAGCCGCGCTGCACACCGACCCGACCCATCCACCGCCCCATCCACCGCGACGTGAAGGACTCCTGCCGATGAAGCCGTTCGGGGCACGCCTCGAGGACGCCATGGACGCGTTCGGTCCGCTGTGTGCCGGCATCGACCCGCACCGCGGCCTCGTCGAGTCCTGGGGGCTGGGCTACGACCTCGCCGGTCTCGAACGCTTCGCCCTGACCTGTGTCGAGGCGTTCGCCGGCCGGGTGGCCGTGGTCAAGCCGCAGTCCGCGTTCTTCGAGGTCTTCGGCAGCCGCGGCGTGGCCGTGCTGGAGCGGGTCCTGACCGAGCTGCGCGAGGCCGGCACGCTGACGATCCTCGACGCGAAGCGCGGTGACATCGGGTCGACCATGACGGCATACGCCGAGGCCTTCCTCGGGCCGGACGCCGTCGCCCCGCCCGACGCGCTCACCGTCAGCCCCTTCCTCGGCTACGAGTCGCTCCGCCCGGCGATCGACCTGGCCGAGCAGACGGGGCGCGGCCTCTTCGTCCTCGCGCTGACGTCCAACCCGGAGGGCGCCGGCGTGCAGCACGCCGTCCGCGACGGCGAGACGGTCGCAGGCTCGATCGTGCGCGGCGCGGCGGGGGACAACGCCGCCGCCCGCGCCCGCGGTGAGCTCGGGAGCGTGGGCCTCGTCATCGGCGCGACGGTGGGCACCGCCGTGCACGACCTGGGCCTCGACCTCGTCGAGGCGGCGACGCCGGTGCTCGCTCCCGGGTTCGGCGCCCAGGGCGGCACGCAGGAGTCGCTGGAGGCGACCTTCGGCTCGGCCCGTCGCCAGGTCCTGGCCTCGTCGAGCCGGGAGATCCTGGCCGCAGGTCCAGACCCGGCGCGCCTCGCCGCCCAGGTGAAGCGGGTCGCGGAGTCGCTGCCGCGCGACTGACCCCGGCGCCTCACGGCGGGACACCGCGCCGACAGGGGCGGCACGGCATACGGTGAGGTCCGTGCGAACGAGGACGCTGCCCAGGCGGACGTCGGTCACGGCTGCGACGCTCCTCCTCGCCGCGCTGCCCCTCACGGGCTGCTCGGGCGACGGCGCCGGCTCCTACTGCGCCGCGGTCACCTCGGCGCAGGCGCAGTGGAACCACGCCGGCGCGACGCTGGCCGACCCTGCGGCGGCCGCCCGCCTCGTGGCAGCGGTCCGCACGGTCGAGGCGAACGCGCCCTCCGAGGTCAGGGGCGACTGGACGTCGCTGCGCTCGCTCTTCGAGAAGTTCACCGTGCCGCGGACCGACCTCGCCGCACTCACACGACAGATGCGCTCCTACGAGACCTCGGCCAAGCGCGTCGAGACCCATGCCAGGGAGACGTGCGGGGTCGACCTCGGCCGGTGATGAGCGGGCCGGAAGCCGCCGGGACGGGCCGTCCGTGCTCGGACCGCCCCCCGCGTTGCGGCGCGGGACGACGGATCGCTAGGTTCGGCGGAGACAACCGCAGACGCGAGAGAGACGGGGGGCGCCGGGCGCTCTCCTACGCACCGAGGAGACCGAACACCGTGGCGCTTCCACCGCTGACCCCTGAGCAGCGAGCTGCAGCACTCGAGAAGGCTGCAGCCGCTCGTCGGGAACGGGCAGCGGTCAAGAACCGGCTCAAGTACTCCAGCGGCTCGCTGGCCGAGGTGCTCGAGGACGGCAAGGCCGACCCGGTCATCGGCAAGATGAAGGTCACCGAGCTGCTCGAGTCGATGCCGGGCGTGGGCCGCGTGCGCGCCCGCGCCATCATGGCCGAGGTCGGCATCGCCGAGTCGCGGCGCGTCCGCGGGCTCGGGGCCAACCAGGTGGCCGCGCTGCTGCAGCGCTTCGAGAAGCCGTGATGTCGGCCGCCTCCACGCCGCCTACCAGCTCGGAGCCGGACCTCGGCGACGCCCGGCGTGGCCGGCTCACGGTCCTCGCCGGCCCGACGGCCGTCGGGAAGGGCACGATCGCGGCCTACGTGCGCACGCACTTCCCCGGGGTGTGGTTCTCGGTCTCGATGACCACGCGGCGCCCCCGGCCCGGCGAGGTCGACGGCGTGCACTACCACTTCGTCGACGACCAGGAGTTCGACCGCCTCGTCGAGGCCGGCCAGTTCCTCGAGCACGCCGTCGTGCACGGCGCCGCGAAGTACGGCACGCCGCGCGGCCCGGTCGAGCGGGCCATCGGCGAGGGACGTGACGCGCTGCTCGAGATCGACCTGCAGGGCGCGCGCCAGGTGCGCGAGACGTGGCCCGACGCGCTCTTCGTCTTCCTCGCGCCGCCGAGCTGGGACGAGCTGGTGCGCCGCCTCGTGGGCCGCGGCACCGAGGACCACGGCGAGCGGGAGCGCCGTCTCGCCACGGCGCGCGAGGAGCTGGCCGCCCAGAAGGAGTTCGACGAGGTCATCGTCAACGACGATGTTCGTCGGGCGAGCGAAGAACTCGTATCATTGATGAGATCGGGACGCGCCGGCCGGTGAGTCCCGCCTCGATGTGTGCCTCAAGGCAGGCAGCCGCCACGCGGCGCCCGGCTTCCGGCTCGCACGTCACGCCCGCTGAAACCAACGAAACGAGATCACTGTGTCCGGTACCCAGGCTGCTCCCATCGGCATCACCAACCCGCCGATCGACGACCTCCTGACCGCCGCCGACTCGAAGTACGCGCTCGTCATCTACTCCGCCAAGCGCGCCCGCCAGATCAACGCCTACTACTCGCAGCTGCAGGAGGGCCTGCTCGACTACGTCGGCCCGCTCGTCGAGACCGAGGTCCACGAGAAGCCGCTGTCGATCGCCCTGCGCGAGATCAACGAGGGCCTGCTGACCTCGACGCCCACCGAGGCCTGAGCACGACACGGGAGCAGGGGCAGCCGATGCGCGTCGTACTCGGGGTGGGCGGCGGCATCGCCGCCTACAAGGCGTGCTCGCTGCTCCGGCTCTTCACCGAGAACGGGCACGACGTCACGGTGGTGCCCACCGCCTCCGCACTGCAGTTCGTCGGCGCGCCGACGTGGTCGGCCCTGTCGGGCAAGCCCGTGAGCACCGACGTGTGGACCTCGGTGCACGAGGTGCCGCACGTGCGCATCGGCCAGTCGGCCGACCTGGTCGTCGTCGCGCCGGCCACGGCCGACCTGCTCGCCCGGGCCGCGCACGGCCTCGCCGACGACCTGCTCACCAACACGCTGCTCACCGCCCGGTGTCCGGTCGCCTTCGCGCCGGCGATGCACACCGAGATGTGGGAGCACCCGGCCACCCAGGCCAACGTCGCGACCCTGCGCTCCCGCGGCGCGCACGTCATCGAGCCGGCCGTCGGCCGGCTCACCGGCAAGGACACCGGCGCCGGACGCCTCCCCGAGCCCGAGGAGCTGTATGCCGCGTGCCTGGCACTCCTCGGGGGCGCGGAGGCTCCGTCCACGGCTCCACGAGAGCTCGACCTGGTGGGCCGACGTGTCGTCGTGACCGCCGGTGGCACCCGTGAGCCGCTCGACCCGGTGCGCTTCCTGGGCAACCGGTCCTCGGGCAAGCAGGGCGTCGCGATCGCACGCGCGGCGGCCGAGCGCGGCGCGAAGGTCACCCTCGTGGCGGCCAACATCTCGGTGCCGGTGCCGGAGGGCGTCGACATCGAGCGGGTCGAGACGACGCTCGAGCTGCAGCAGGCCGTGGAGGCCGCGGCCGACGGCGCCGACGTCGTCGTCATGGCGGCCGCCCCGGCCGACTTCCGGCCGGTGACGGTCAGCGACAGCAAGATCAAGAAGTCGACGCACCCCGAGGGGGCCCTGCAGGTCGAGCTGGTCGAGAACCCCGACATCGTGCGCGGGCTCGTCGCGGCCCGCGACGCCCGCGGCACCGGCTCGCCGTTCATCGTCAGCTTCGCTGCCGAGACCGGCGACGCGCACGGCACCGTCATGGAGCACGCGCGTGCCAAGTTCGGCCGCAAGGGCAGCGACCTGCAGGTCGTCAACGAGGTCGGCCCCGACCTGACCTTCGGCAAGGACGAGACGACCGTGCACCTCCTGCGCCGGGGGAGCGACGAGGTGACGACCGTGGGACCGGCATCCAAGGACGTCGTCGCCGACGCCCTCTGGGACACCGTCTCGCCCCTGTTGGGCTGAGCACTAGACTCTCGGCCCAACGGCCACCGTCGGCGGGGCACCCCCCGGCGTCCGAAGCCACCAGCAACCGGCAGCACCCATGGTGCGCCACCAACCGCGTAGCCAAACGCTCACCCGAGGCAGGGAGTTCAAGTGACCGCACGTCTGTTCACGTCCGAGTCCGTCACCGAGGGGCACCCGGACAAGATCTGCGACCAGATCAGCGACTCGATCCTCGACGCCCTCCTCGCGGCGGACCCGCAGGCGCGCGTCGCCGTCGAGACGATGGTCACCACGGGCCTCGTGCACGTGGCCGGCGAGGTGTCCACGACGGCATACGTCGAGATCCCCAGGATCGTGCGCGAGACCATCCTCGAGGTCGGCTACGACGGCTCGCAGAAGGGCTTCGACGGCCGCACCTGTGGCGTGTCGATCTCCATCGGCGCGCAGTCGCCCGACATCGCCCAGGGCGTGGACACCGCGCACGAGCACCGCACCGGTGACGTCGAGGACCTGCTCGACAAGCAGGGCGCCGGCGACCAGGGCCTGATGTTCGGCTACGCGTGCGACGACACCGCCGAGCTGATGCCGCTGCCGATCTTCCTGGCCCACCGCCTCGCCGAGCGCCTGACGCAGGTCCGCAAGAGCGAGGAGCTGGCCTACCTGCGTCCCGACGGCAAGACGCAGGTCACCATCGCCTACGAGGGCGACCGCGCCGTCTCGCTCGACACTGTCGTCCTCTCGACCCAGCACGCCCCCGACGTCTCGCTCGAGGGCATGCTCGAGCCGGACATCAAGGCGCACGTCATCGACCCGGTGCTCGCCGAGCTGCGCGACAGCGGCAGCGACCTCGACGTCAGCAGCTACCGGGCCCTGATCAACCCGACGGGCCGTTTCGAGATCGGCGGCCCGATGGGCGACGCCGGTCTCACCGGCCGCAAGATCATCGTCGACACCTACGGCGGCATGGCCCGCCACGGTGGCGGCGCCTTCTCCGGCAAGGACCCGAGCAAGGTCGACCGCTCGGCCGCGTACGCCATGCGCTGGGTCGCCAAGAACGTCGTCGCCGCGGGCCTCGCCCGCCGCTGCGAGGTCCAGGTCGCCTACGCCATCGGCAAGGCGCAGCCGGTGGGCCTCTACATCGAGACGTTCGGCACCGAGACCGTGCCGGTCGACAAGATCCAGCAGGCGATCGGCGACGTCTTCGACCTGCGCCCCGCCGCCATCGTCGACGCGCTCGACCTGCTCCGCCCGATCTACCGCCCCACCGCGGCCTACGGCCACTTCGGCCGCACGAAGGCCGACGGCGTCGAGAACCCGTTCACCTGGGAGCGCACCGACCGCGTGGAGGAGCTGCGCGCCGCTGTCTCCCGCTGAGGATAGGTTCGCCCCCGTGGGCGACGACGAGAACGAGCAGCGACCGGCCGATCGGCCGGTCGCTGCCGTCGTCGTGGAGACCCCGCTGGCGCACCTCGACCGCGTCTTCGAGTACGCCGTGCCCGACGAGCTGGCGGCCGACGCCGTTCCCGGGGCACGGGTGCGGGTGCGCTTCGCCGGGCGAGAGCTCGACGGCTTCGTCGTCGAACGCCGTGAACAGCCGCAGCACGACGGTCGCCTGACGCCGCTGCGGCGGGTCGTCAGCCCCGAGCCCGTCCTCACGCCCGAGCTGCTCACGCTCTGCCGCGCCGTCGCCGAGCGGTATGCCGGCACGCTGAGCGACGTCCTGCGCCTGGCCGTCCCGAAGCGCCACGCGACCGCCGAGCGCAACCTGCCCCAGCAGTCCCCCGCGGGCGACCCGGCGCACGAGGAGGTCACCGTGCCCGCGCCGGGCCCGTGGGCGGCATACCCCGCGGGTTCCTCGTGGCTGCGCCGCCTGGCGGAGGGGGAGGGCCCCGCGGCGGCGTGGACGGCGCTGCCCTCCCGTCCGGCGGGCGACGACTGGGCCGCGGCGATGGCCGTCGCGGCCGCGACGGCGCTCGCGGCCGGGCGCGGGGCGCTGATCGTCGTGCCCGACCACCGGGACGTCGACCGGCTCGATGCCGCCGTCGTCGCGCTGCTCGGCAAGGGCCGGCACGTGCGGCTGACGGCCGACCAGGGCCCGCAGGCCCGCTACACGGCCTGGCTCAAGGTGCTCCGCGGGCACGTGAAGGTCGTCATCGGCACCCGGGCCGCGGCCTTCGCCCCGGTCCACGACCTCGGGCTCGTCGCCTGGTGGGACGACGGCGACGACCTGCTGTCAGAGCCGCGCGCGCCCTACCACCACGCGGGGGTCGTGCTCGGCCTGCGGGCGGTCGCGACGGGCGCCGCGCTGCTCACCGGCGGTTTCAGCCGCAGCCTGCGCGTGCAGGTCGCCGTCGAGTCCGGGGCGCTCGTGCCGGTCGAGGCCGGTGCCGCTGCGCTGCGGGCGGCGGCGCCGCGGGTCACGATCGCCGGGGAGGGCGCCGACGAGGAGCGTGACGGGCCGGCCGCGCGGGCGCACATCCCGTCGCGGGCGTGGCGGGTCGCCAAGGACGCGCTCGTCGACGGCCCGGTGCTGCTGCAGGTGCCCCGGCGCGGCTACCTGCCGGCGCTCAGCTGCGCCGAGTGCCGCACCCCGGTGCGGTGCTCCCGGTGCCAGGGGCCGGTCGCGCTCGGCGCCCCCGGCACCGCCCCGGCCTGCCGCTGGTGCGGGCTGGCGCTGGGCGGCGCCGGCTTCGAGTGCGCGCACTGCGGCTCCCGGCGGCTGCGCTCCTCGATCACCGGGGCCCGCCGCACGGCCGAGGAGATCGGCCGCGCCTTCCCGGGTTTCCCCGTCCACACGTCGGGCTCCGGTGAGGTGCTCGCGACGGTGGGCCGCGAGCCGGCCCTCGTCATTGCGACTCCCGGGGCCGAGCCGGTCGCCGAAGGCGGCTACACCGCGGTGCTGCTCCTCGACGCCTGGGCCAGCCTCGACCTGCCGGTGCTCGACGCGCCCCTGGAGGCGCTGCGTCGCTGGGTGGCCGCGGCAGCGCTGGCCCGGCAGGGCCGGGCAGTCGTCCTCAGCGGTGCTCCAGAGGCGGTCGCGCTGCCGTCCGTCGAGGCGCTGGTGCGGTGGGACCCCGCGTGGCTGGCGGCCCGCGAGCTGGAGGAGCGACGCGAGCTCGGCCTGCCCCCGGCGGTGCGGATGGCCCAGCTCACCGGCGGTCGCCGCGCCCTGGAGGAGGCTCTCGAGCAGGCCGACCTGCCCGGGTCCGCCCAGGTGCTGGGGCCGGTGAAGCTCTCGCAGACCGCGTCCGCGCTGCGCCGGGTGGCGGTGGACGCCGACGGTCAGCGCGCGCCGGCCGACCACCACGTCCTCGTCCGCGTGCCCCTGTCCGAGACGCCCGCGCTGACCCGGGCCCTCGTGTCCCTCAAGGCGTTCCGCTCGGCGCGCAAGGAGGCCGAGGTCGTCACCGTCCGGGTCGACCCGCTCGACACCTTCTGAGGTCGCGTCTTGCGGCGTCGGGTCGTGCGGCGTCGGGTCGTGCGGCGTCGGACCGTGACAGAGTGACCGCATGCCCGATCGCGAGCTCGACATCGTCCTCTACGGCGCCACCGGATTCGTGGGTGCCCTCACCGCCGTGCACCTCGCCCGCAACGCCGGACCCGATGTCCGGGTCGCGCTCGCCGGCCGGTCACGGGCCCGGCTGGAGGCGCTGCGCATCGAGCTCGGGCCGGCTGCGTCCCGGTGGGAGCTGGTGACAGTGGATGCCTCCGACGCGGCGGGGCTGCGTGCACTCGCCGCGCGCACCCGGGTGCTCGCGACGACGGTCGGGCCCTATGCGGCATACGGCAAGGAGGTGGCACGCGCCTGCGCCGAGTCGGGGACGCACTACGCCGACCTCACCGGCGAGGTGCTCTTCGTGCGGTGGTCGCTCGACGAGCTCGACGCCCGCGCGCGCGAGACAGGAGCGGCGATCGTGCACGCGTGCGGCTTCGACTCCATCCCGTCGGACCTCGGCGTGCTCCTGACGGCTCGACGCGCCGCTGCCGACGGCCAAGGCACGCTCGCCGAGACGACGCTGCTCGTCCGCTCGTTGAAGGGCGGCATCTCCGGCGGGACCGTGGACTCGATGCGGCAGCAGGCGATCGCCCTGCGTTCCGACCCCGCAACCCGTCGCGTCGTCAGCGACCCCTACGGCCTCAGCCCGCGCCGCTCCGAGGAGCCGTCGTCCAACGGGCACCGGAAGGGCGGCGTCCTCGGGCGGCTGCGTCGACTGCTGCCGGTGGACCGCGACCCGGGCACCGGGCGCTGGACCGGGCCCTTCGTCATGGCCTCCTTCAACACGCGGATCGTGCGCCTGTCCAACACCCTCTCCGACTGGTCCTACGGGCGGGAGCTGCGCTACCGGGAGGTGACCGACTTCGGCTCCGGCCCGATGTCGCCGGTACTCGCCGGCAGCATGGCGGTCGGTCTCGGTGGCGCCGTGGCCGGCATGTCCTTCTCCCCGACCCGTGCCCTGCTCGACCGCTTCCTGCCGGCGCCGGGGGAGGGCCCGAGCCCCGAGACCCAGGCGGCAGGCCGCTTCCGGATGGACATCCACGCCACCACGACGACCGGCGCCCGCTACCGCACCCGGGTCGGGGCCGACTACGACCCGGGTTACGGCGGGACGGCGGTCATGCTGGGGCAAGCCGTCCTGGCACTGGCACAGGACGACTCCGTGCCCCAGCGCGTGGGAGTGTGCACGCCGGCCTCGGCCCTCGGGGAGGTGCTGGTCGAACGTCTTCGGGGGCAGGGCTTCACGTTCGACGTCGAACGCGAGAGCTCGTCGGACTCAGTGGGCTGAGCTCGGCAGGCAGTAGCAGCCAAGGCGCGTTGCGCGATGGACCCGAAGCTGAGAGGAGAGGAGCGGTGCCCAGGTTCGGGTGTCGTGATCGCGGCCGACCCAACCACCCCTGCAATGTCCCTTGACGGCAGAATGACATCCGAGTCGTTGCTGATACGGGCCGCGCCGTCTTCGGCTAGATGCGCTGGGTGCGTAGCCGCAGGGCGTTGCCGATGACGCTGACCGAGGACAGGGCCATGGCCGCGGCCGCGATCATCGGAGAGAGCAGCAGGCCGAAGGCTGGGTAGAGCACGCCGGCGGCGAGCGGGATGCCGGCTGCGTTGTACACGAAGGCGAAGACCAGGTTCTGGCGGATGTTCGACATGGTCGCCTCGGACAGGGCGCGGGAGCGGACGATGCCGGTCAGGTCGCCCTTGAGCAGGGTCACGCCGGCGCTTTCGATGGCGACGTCGGTGCCGGTGCTCATCGCGATGCCGACATGGGCGGCGGTCAGGGCCGGTGCGTCGTTGACGCCGTCGCCGGCCATCGCCACGACTCGTCCCTCGGCACGTAGCGCCTTGACGACGTCACTCTTGTGATCCGGCAGCACCTCGGCCTCGACCCGGTCGATGCCCAGCGTGGCGGCAACGGCTCGGGCGGTGACCAGGTTGTCGCCGGTGAGCATCACGACGTCGATGCCCTCCTGGCGCAGCGCCTCCAGGGCTGCCGGTGTGGTGTCCTTGACCGGGTCGGCGATGGCGAGCACGCCCGCGACCTGGCCCTCGATCGCGACGTAGACAGCGCTGGCGCCGTCGGCGCGCAGCCGGTCCGCCACGGCGTCCATGCTGGCGGTGTCGACGCTGTGACCGGCCAGGAAGCTGCTGCTGCCCACGAGGACCCGTCGTCCGTCGACGATTCCCGTAACTCCCTTGCCGACGGGAGCGTCGAAGTCGGTCACCTCGGGAAGGACCAGGCCGGCCTCGGTCGCGGCGCGCACGACGGCCTGTCCGAGGGGGTGCTCGCTGACGCGCTCGACGGCGGCCGCCGCACGCAGGACTTCGCTCTCGCCGCCTCCATCGGGGGCGACGACGTGGGTGACGGACGGGCGACCCTCGGTGAGGGTGCCGGTCTTGTCGACGACGAGGGTGTCGACCTTTTCCAGGATCTCGAGTGCCTCGGCGTTCTTGATGAGCACGCCGAGGGAGGCTCCTCGCCCGACGCCGACCATGATCGACACCGGCGTGGCCAGCCCGAGCGCACACGGGCAGGCGATGATCAGGACGCTGACGGCCACGACGAGCGCGTGCGCCAGGCGCGGCTCGGGGCCCCACGTGGCCCACACGACGAACGCGACCAGCGCGGCCGCGATGACAGCGGGCACGAAGACGGCAGAGACCCGGTCGGCGAGGCGCTGTATGGGTGCCCGGGAGCGCTGGGCGTCGGCGACCATCTGCACGATGCGCGCCAGCATGGTGTCGCGGCCCACCTTTTCGGCGCGCACGATCAGCGAGCCCGTCTGGTTCACGGTGCCACCGATGACCACGTCACCCGTCTGCTTCGTCACGGGCATGGACTCACCGGTCACCATGGACTCGTCCAGGGCGGACCGGCCGTCATGGACGGCGCCGTCGACCGGGATCGACTCCCCGGGGCGGACCCGCAGCAGGTCGCCCACCTGCACGAGATCGAGGGTGACGTCAGCCTCGGTGCCGTCCGGGGCGAGGCGGTGCGCGGTCTTCGGGGTCAGGTCCAGCAGGGCGCGGATCGCCCCTGAGGTGCTCTCCCGGGCCCGCAGCTCCAGGACCTGACCCAGCAGGACGAGCGCGGTGATGACCGAAGCGGCCTCGAAGTAGACCGCGACCGCGCCGTCCATACGGAACGCCTCGGGGAAGATCCCGGGTGCGACGGTGGCGACCACGCTGAAGAGCCAGGCCACCCCGGTGCCCATCGCGATGAGGGTGAACATGTTCAGCCTCATGGTTCGCACCGAGGCCCACCCGCGCTGGAAGAACGGCCAGCCAGCCCACAGCACGACCGGCGTCGCCAGGACGAGCTGGGCCCAGTTCGCCGCCGTCGGGGAGATGGCGGCCTCGAGCGCGGGGATGAGGTCGCGTCCCATGGACAGGACGAGCACCGGGATGCTGAGGGCGACCGCGACCTTGAACCGGCGCGTCATGTCGGCAAGCTCGGGGTTCGGGCCGCTCTCGGCCGTGACGGTGACCGGTTCTAGAGCCATCCCGCAGATCGGGCAGCTGCCGGGGCCCGGGCGTCGGATCTCCGGGTGCATCGGGCAGGTCCACTCCGCCACTTCGGCAACCGCCGTGTCGGCCGCAGTGGCGTGGGGGACGTGTTGGGCATGGGTGGCCGGGTGGTGACTCGTCCTGTCAGTGTCGCGGTCGCCGTGACCGGGTCCCGACGGCGACCGCCCACCGGGGGCCTTCAGGTAGCCGCTGGGGTCGGCCTGGAACCTGGCCCGGCAGCCGGCCGAGCAGAAGTAGTGGTCGTGTCCATCCAGCTGGAGTCGGTGCTCGCTGGTGGCCGGGTCGACGTCCATGCCGCAGACGGGGTCCTGTACCAGCGATGTCGTCGATGAGGTCGAGTGGTCGCTGTGGCTGTCCATACCCCTACGGTACCCCCCTGGGGTATGTAGTCAAGGGCTGGTGACCCCACGCCGTCATCAACGAGGGCAGGCGCCGAGTCTCCGGTGGCAGGCTCCCGCGACCTCGTCATCCGGCGCTCATGCGGTAGCCCACGCCTCGGGGTGGCCATGGAGCTGGGGCTTGAGGGCTCGTCGCCGGACTGCGGCGCGAGTACGCGAGCCGAGGCCGGTCGGTCAGGACATGGGCCCTCGGAAGGGTCGTCGGCGCCTGGCAGGCGGCTGCGACTAGGGTCCGGTCACACCCGCGGGGGGCCCAGCTGCCCGGACGCGGAGTCGGTCTGGCTGAGCGCAACGCCGTCAGTGACGCTGCCTTCAACGCGACGGTCGCCCCGCCGCCAGGTCCTGCGCGACTCGACTCACGGGCGACTCACCTACCAGACCGCAGAAGCTCGCGCCGCCGCGTGAACTCCTCGGCGTCGATCTCGCCGCGAGCGAACCTCTCCTCGAGGAGCCGCATCGCCTCGTCGCCCCCAGAGCGCGTTCCGCCGCTGTCACGGCGCACGTTGCGGAACACCGCCACCCCACCGAAGACCAGCAAGCCCCAGAAGGCGAGCATCGCCACCGTCGTCATCAGCCACCCGAACCAGCCCGGCCCACCGCCGTACGACCACATCACCTCGCGGCTCCCTTCTGCACCTTCATCGTCCCTCTGGACGAGGACCGCCTGTTAGGCCGAACGTCCCGGGCAGCCTGTGAATCAGACCATGCGCCGAAGGCAACGCGTCTGAACAGCCGCCTGCTGTCTGGCCCTCGACAAACGTCCTGTCACGTCGCTGATGGCGCAGGTCGAGCTCTGCACAGTCATTGCCCGGGCGTGTGTCACTGTCGCGCATGTGCGTGTCGAGCCCGAGTCTGGGCGGCGAGCGTGCGTCCACGCAGACAGCCGTCCCACGGGACAGCGAGTGTGCGCGGGCGAGTCCTGAGTCCACTGGCGGTTGAGACGATCCCAGCCAAGTCCCAGCGGCACGTGCAAGTCCTACTCACGGCGACGCGAGCGCGCGTACCGTCGAAGGTGACGGAACGTGCTCACCGCAGTCGGCGGTGGTTGCGCTGCGCCACCTTCGGCAGGAGGCGCCATGGCCACCACACCCACGTCCCCTGGGCGTCTCTGTCCGGACGATGGTGCACCTCCGGAACGGCGAGGTCATATCGGCCGGGTCCTGGCCGGGTCACTTGCCTCCGGGCTCGTCGTCGCCCTGCTGCTCGTCCTTGCCCCGTTCGTCCCTCCCGACGAGAACCACGTGACCGGCGCGGCTCTGTGCGGCTTCGCGGTGGGGTGGGCGATGTTGGCGCTCCTCTCGGCCCGGTACACCGACCAGCCGCAGCGATGGGCCGTCGTACCTGCGCTGGTGATGGGCGTGGGCGGCGTTATCCTGCTCGCCGCCGGTGACTCAGTGCGCACGGTGCTGAACTGGGTTTGGCCCCCGGTACTGCTCGCGATGGTGGTCTGGGTCTACCTGCAGGCCCGCCGTCAGCTGCACAGCAGAACCAGATACTGGCTGCTCTACCCGGTGCTGGCGGTGCTGGCCCTGGCCGCCATCGGCGGCGGCTACGAAACCCTCCGCGAACAGTCGGACACCGCGGCCCACCCGATGACGGGCCAGCTGGTCGACGTCGGCGGACACCGCCTGCACCTGACCTGCACGGGCTCCGGCAGCCCCACCGTCGTCCTGCAGCCCGGCGGAGGCGACTTCTCCTCGGTCTGGGCGTGGATAGCGCCCGCCGTGGCCGCCCATACCCGGGTCTGTGCCTACGACCGTCCCGGGCGCGGCTGGAGCGAGCCGACAGACAGCCCGCAGGACGCCACCCAGGTCGCCGCCGACCTGCACACCCTGCTGCAGCGCGCGCACGTCCCGGGACCATATGTCCTGGCCGGTCACTCCTTCGGCGGCCTCTACGTCCTCACCCACGCCAACCGCTACCCCGACGACGTCGCCGGCATGGTGCTGATCGACTCCACCAACCCGGCAACCCGAGCCGTGCCGGCCAACGCCAGGGCGTACGACACCAGCTCCTACGACGCCGCCACCTCCCGGGTCGCAGCCCTCGCCGCCGCGGCTGCGCGAGTCGGCGCAGCGCGCCTGATCGGGAGCCTCGGCTACGGCGACCTGCCCGCGCAGCCGCGTGACGAGATCCGCGCCAAGACCGCCACCGCCGACTACGCCTCCGGCTGGATCAACGAGTTCGTCCAAGCCAACGCCTCCGGAGCAGAAGCCGTGATGCTCACCGGCCTCGGCGCCAAGCCGCTGGTCGTCCTCACCGCCGGCGCCGAGACCGACCCCACCCACGACGCCGCCCAGAACAAGCTGGCCACCTTGTCGGCGGCCAGCTCCCACCGCATCGTCAAGGACGCCAGCCACATCGGCCTCATCACCGACCAGCGGTACGCCAGAGCCACGACCCAGGCCATCCTCGACGTCGTGTCCTCAGTCCGAACCAGCCAGCCGCTGCCCAAGTGACCACCGCGGCAACCGGTTCGATCCATCCGTGTCCAGGACGACGCATGGGGCGTCCTGCTGATCGAGAGACCCCACCGCCGGGAGCATCGGGCTACCTGCTACCTGTCCGTGCCGAAGGGCCGCCGGCCAAGCGCGCCGAGCCCAGCGAGGGACTCGTGGTCGGAGCCAACAGGGACCGAGCCTGCGTTCGGGCAGAGTCAGGCCGAACAGGCCAGCCACCCGGATGCGTGGCGCCCGGGTGGCTGGGATGCGGGGTTGCTGGTCCCGCTGCTGGGTCACTTCAGGACGACGACCTTGTGCATTCCCATGATCGCGTGCGGCATACCGGTCACGGCGTCAGCCACGAAGCACTGCAGCACGTACGTGCCCGGCGGCATGTCGTAGGTCAGCGTCGCGTGGGTACCCGCGGACAGCACGTCCAGACCGAACGTCGGCCCGTTGAGCGCGAACGGCGGCGGGGTCATGACTCCGGAGTCGTAGTAGGCCTGGATCTGCTTGTCGGTCGTTCCCTTCTTCACAGGCGAGAACTGCGCCACGTGGATCGAGTCACCGACGTTGCGGAAGGTGACGCTGCCCTTGGCCGGGAGGTGGCTCGGGCCGACGAAGCGGTCCGCGGCGGTGAGCCAGATCGTCGGTGTGTGCCAGCCGGAGCTGTCCTCCCGCGCAGAACCGTCCTGCCACGCCGAGCTGTCCTCGTCGCTGTCACGCACGACCAGCTTCGTCAGCGCCGGGTTGGGCGTCCCGGACGGGCCCATGGGACCGAAGAAGCTACCGAGGTCCATCAGGTAGTACGTGCCGGGACTCAGGTCGACCCGGACGGATGCCGGGTATCCCTTCTGGACGTCGGCCAGCCCAGTGGCCCGGATGTCGCGGTTGAGCTCCCTGGTTCCCTTGGCCGCGGTCTTCGGGTTCGACGAGAACTCGTCGGCGAGGTCGGCCTTGAAGGTGTTGATGGTGGCCTTCCCGAGGAGGCGGAACAGGCTGATCTGGCTCCCGCCGGGGCCGGCATTCGAGGTGGACTCGTGGAAGACCACCGGGCCTTCCTCGACGCGCCAACTGCTCAGCTTCACATGCGAACCGTCTCCGGTGACCCAGACCGTGGTGACGTGCCCGTGGTCGCTGTCGTGGCCACCGTCTTGGGCCGAGGCGCCCTCGGCAGCAGCCACCGGCACCGCGGCGGCCAGGGTGAGCGCGGCGAGAGTGGAAACTAGTCGTCTCACGACTTCCCCCTTCAGACAAGGAGGCCCCGGCCAACCCGAGGCCGTCTCCCAGCCTCACCCTGGGCCAGCGAGAGGGGATCCGATGTTTGACGTATGCCGTTGTGGCAGGTCGCAAGCGCATGCGACCCGAGCCCTTCGAGTCCCCGTTCCCCAGGGAATCGGCGGGTCGGTGGCAGGGTCAGGTATCGCCTTGCCGCTGCCGGACGGCAGCCAGCAGCAGGACGAGGGCGGCGTACCCGCAGAAGAGTCCGAAGCCGGTCCAGGGGCCCAACGCGGAGGGGTCGACGCGCCACGTGGTTCGACGACGCCGAAGATGCCGACGTCGCAAAGCGCGCACTGAGCGCAGACGCACGTACGCGGAGTGCCCGGGACCCGGCGTCGGTTCGACCGGCTGGCCCGCCAAGGCGGCGGCGAGCTGTGCCCTCAATGGAGAACGGGGAACACGCCCGGCTAGGTTGTCGGCGATCCGCTGGCGAGCGCCTCGCCGAGCGGGGTGCGCTCGTGCAGAACGGTGCGTCCTTCCCGGCGGGAGTGGACCAGGCCGGCTGCGCGCAGCAGTGACAGGTGGTGCGAGGCGGTCGAGACGGCCAGGTCCTCGGCAGCGGCGATCTCCGTGGTCGACAGCGGACCGCGCAGCACGAGCAGGACACCGGCGCGGCCGGTGCCCAGAAGGCTCCTGAGGGCATCTGTGGTGCCGGTGGGTGCGACGGCCCACCTCTCGGACACGCCCAGGGCCGGATAGAAGAGCGTCGGCTGGGCCGGCGCCTCCGTCACCACCGAACACCGCGGCGCCATGACCGAGGGCGCCAGCACGAGTCCGCTACCGGCGCAGTCGAGCACCTCCGCGTGCAGACGTAGCTGCACGCGGACGGCGTGCGGCGCCCACTGCACGGCCTCATGAAGGGTGTCGACCATCGGGCCGGTGCCGTGGATCGTCATCCGGCGCGCCCGGGCCCCGATGTCGGCGCGCAGAATATGTTCGAGCTGCGACCAGAACGGGGCAAGCAGCGCGTCCCAGCACTGCTTCCACGCGTCGGCGATCACAGGTCTCGCGCGGGCAGGGTCCTCGGCCATGCTGCGCAGCACCTGCCGCTCCGCGCCGGTGGTGCGCTCCACCCGCTTGAACAGGTCCACCCGCATGGGCTCGAGCTCGGCATGGCGCAGACGCTCGAGCTCCTCGTCCGGGGTGAGCTCCCATCCGGGTGTCGAGGTGAGGAAGTCCGGCATGTACCCGTCCGGGCCGACCAGAAGCCGCAGCAGCTCGAACGCCCGCTCCGGGGCCTGGCCGCGGGTGCGGCGCAGCCAGCCCCACTGGAGCGGGTGGTACTGCGGCTGGCCGAGCACCCGGACCGCGTGGGCGAGCTCGTGCCCGGGAGAGACCCCGAAGCGGATCGCCGACAGGTCGTCACGGGCGAGACGGAACTCGACGACGTTTCGACCCACATCGAAACGATAGCGGCCACAGGGGCCCGACGCGAGGGTATGGGCGTCGGCCGTGACCGGTCGACGAGCATGACCGGTTTCGGCCGGTCCAGCCATAGGAGACAGCATGACCGAAGTCGTCCCAGCGGCGGCCGTTCGCCTCCCGCGCTCGCGAACCCTGCGCTACCAGGGGCGCGACCACGGGTCCGGAGTCTCGTTCTTCCTCGTCACCAATGACCCCGGGCAGGGCCCCGGCCTGCACCGGCACCCCTACAGCGAGACCTGGCACGTCCTGGACGGCGAGGCGACCCTGACGATCGGGGACGAGACCGTCGTCGCCGGCCCCGGCGACACCGCCGTCGTGGGCCCCGACGTGTGGCACGGTTTCAGCAACACCGGCCCGGGCACCCTGCGCATGATCTGCATCCACGCCTCCGACACGATGATCCAGGAGAACCGCTGATGTCCTTCCAGGCATACCTCGACAACATCGAGACCAAGACCGGCCTCACTCCCCGCCAGTTCGTCGAGAGGGCGGCCGCGCAAGGGTTCGGCCTGGGGAGCAAGCCCGCACCGGTCTGCTCGTGGCTCAAGGAGACCTACGGCCTCGGCCACGGACACGCGATGGCTCTGGTGCACGTGATCACCAAGGGCGACCAGATCAGCACCAAGCACGTCGGCTCGACCGGCAGCCACCGAGACGCCAGCGATCGACTGTGGCTCGACGGCAAGGCCACCCGACCGGCGGAGGGATGACCTCCCGGGCGACGAGTCACGGGAGCTTGGACTGCGCGTTGCCTTCCCGCAGACCTGGCGAGACCTCGAAACCGACGAGTGCAGTTGAACCAACGGGCTGTGGGGCGACGCTGCTGAGGAAGGAGTCGACGATGTCAGCGACCTCGGTGTTGAACAGCGCAGGCCAGACTCCGTGCCCCGCGCCATCGACGAGCACCAGCTCGCAGCTCAGGCCGGCCTCGACCGCTGCCTGCGCGTAGAGGAGGCTGTGCTCGGGCGGCACCACCTCGTCGGCGGTGCCGTGGACGAGAAGGACGGGCCCTCGGCGGCCACGGTCCACCCGGTGTGCGGGGCTGGCGGACCGAGCGGCTTCAGGGTCCTCGCTGGGCCGACGCCCGGCCAGCAGGTCCCGTACGGCGTCGTCGTGGTCCATGAGGGTGAGGTCCGTCGGCGGGTAGAACGCCACCGCGCTGGACAGGTGCAGCGGGCCGGCCTGCGGCTCCGCGTCCAGGTCCGAAGAGCCGTCGGTGGCGTGGACCAACAGGGCGGTGTGGCCGCCAGAGCTGTCGCCGGAGATGGTGATGCGGTCCGCGTCGATGCCGTACCGGCCAGCGTGCTGACGTAGCCACCTGACCGCCGTCTTCGCGTCGTGCACTTGAGCTGGGTGTGGGGCCAGGACCGAGGGGCGGTACTGGACGATGGCGATGACGTAGCCGCGCCGAGCGAACCGGCACAGGTACGACATGGCCGACCCCAGGGCCTGCTCACGCCATCCGGAGCCTTGCACGAACGCGATGCAGGGGTGCTGACCCTCGAAAGCCTGTTTCCAACCCAACATGGAGGCGTCGCCGCTCGGCTGGATGATGTGCATCCGGAGGTCAAGACCGTCGCGGTGGGCGTAGACGACGTCGAGGTGCACGTACACGTTCGTTCCTCCTGCAGTGGCCGGGATGACGTGGGCGTTGCAGGCTGGTGATGGGCGCACCCGGCCACCTCACCAGCCAGCACCGCGCGTACGCAACGCCTTTCACCCTCCGCGGCGTCGTTTGGCCACTCGGACTGACCTGGGCGATCCGTGACGCGGACCGTCACGCTGGACGCGCCGCTTTGTGGACGCCGGGTCGTGAACACGGACGGTTCGACGGCCATCCCGTCACCGGACTTCACCGCCTGAGCCAGGCCCACGCTGAGCACCCACGCCGCAGCGCTCACCTAGCTGAGAACCTGATGTCGAAGATCGATGTCGACGATCGTGACCGCCGTTCGACGTACGAGTACCAAGCACCTCCCCGTCAACCAACAGGAGTGATAGCGATGCCGCGTTTCATGGGGTTCGTGAGGATGGAAGAGGGCGTGGGCACCCCGCCACAGGCGCTGTTCGAGGCGATGGATGCCCACATCGGCGAGCGGGCCGCCAAGGGCGTCTTCCTCGACGGTGGTGGTCTGTACGGGACGGAGGACGCCGTGAACTTCGTGATCCGTCACGGCGAGGTCAGCCGGGTCGACGGGCCGTACGCCGAGACAAAGGAGGTCGTCGGGGGGTGGGCCATCATGCAGTACGACAGCCTCGACGAGGCTGTGGCCGACCAGCGGGAGTTCGCGGAGCTCCACGCCAAGTACTGGCCAGAGGTGACCGTGGTCGCGACCCTCCGGCAGATCTCCGACGGCCCCGAGGCCCCCGGCGACTGAACCAAGCTGACCACGCTGGCGCTGTGCTCGCAGCATCGGGTGCAGATCACTCGGACGAGGCCATCGTCGCGGCGTGGTGGGTTGGCCGGCCCGCCACGCCGGCGCTCTGCCAGGGGGATTGGCGAATGGACGTGCCTTCATCCTGGCGCGATGCGACCTGGCCTGTCTCGTCTCCGGCGCAGGACCGTCGGCTGTGGCAGAGTGCCGCGCATGGTCGAGGACCCCTCACGCCGAGAGGGCCATTCCGAGTCCGGACTGACCGACAGCGGCTTCGCCGCAGTGTGGTCCGACGACGACCGGCCACGCATCCCTCGCGTGGCCGGCGAGCGAGAGGCGCTCACGGCATACCTCGACTACTACCGGGCCACCGTGGAGATGAAGTGTCGCGGCCTCACGACCGAGCAGGCTCGCACCCGGTCGATGCCGCCATCCACGATGTCGGTGCACGGACTGGTGCGACACCTCGCCGGGGTGGAGCGCTGGTGGTTCCAGCAGAACTTCGAACGGCGCGACGTGCCCTTCCTCTTCTTCGCGGAGGACAACCCCGACCTCGACTTCGACCCGCCCCCGGACGCGGACTTCGAGGCCGACCGAGCCGTCTGGCGAGCCCAGTGCGAGGCCTCCCGCGAGATCGTCGCCGCCCACGACCTCGACGACACGGCCCGGCCGCTGGACTGGTACGAGGACGTGGACCTGCGCTGGCTGATGCTGCGGATGATCACCGAGTACGCCCAGCACTGTGGGCATCTCGACCTGCTCCGTGAGGGCGTCGACGGCAGGACCGGCGCCTGAGCACCCCTACTGGCCGGTGCGACCGTCGATGCACTCGCGCAGGAGATCGGCGTGTCCGCAGTGCCGGGCGTACTCCTCGATGAGGTGCACCACGACCCCCCGGACGGTCCACGGCTGCCCCGGGACGAAGTGCTCGCCGACGTCGCCGTAGCGGGCGTACACCTCCCGCGCGTGAGCCACCTCGCGGCGCCAGGACTCCCAGGCCTCGGCCACGCAGGCCTCTGTGCCGACCGCGCCGTCGAAGTCGAGATCGGTCTCGTGCTCGCCCGAGTAGAGGACGGCGAGGTCCTCCTGCCGCTCGAGCGTCCTGCGGAACCAGTGGTGCTCGATCTTGGCCAGGTGCCGCACCAGGCCCAGCAGGCTCATCGTGCTCGGCGGGACCGACCGCTCGGCCAGCTGCTCCGGTGTGAGACCGTCGCACTTCATCTCGAAGGTCATCCGGTAGTGCTCGAGGTAGTGGCGCAGCGTCGCTGGCTCACCCACCGGGGCTGTGAGGGCATTGCGCGGGTCGGCCTCGGGGTCCACCCAGAAGGCGCGGCCGGTCACGACGCCTCGACCACGAGCATCCGCCCGCGCACCTCGCCGGCGTCGAGCAGCGCCCCCATCCGGCCCGACTGCTCCTCGGCCGTCCGCCAGCGCGGGTCGTCGCCGTGACGGCGTTCGAGCTCGGTCTGGACCGTGGCCATCACCTCCTCCCAGTCCGCGGGGAAGGCCGCGAAGTGGTCGGTCCAGCCGCTGCTCAGCACCCGCAACGACGCCCCCTCGAGGAGCGCGTCGAGGGCCTCGACGGTGGGGAAGTCGTTGCCCTGGGGCGACTCGAGGCGCAGCGGCCCGGGGTGGGCGGCGCAGTAGACGATGAGGCCGAAGCGCGCCTGCGCCCGCAGCACCCGACGGATCTCGGCCAGGTACGCCGGTTGGTCGTCCACCGTGCACAGCACCCCGAGGCTCCACCCGAGATCGACGGCCCCGCCCGCGATCGGCAGCTGCGTCCCGGCCTGCAGCGCAGGGAGGTCGAACAGTGAGCGCGCAGCTCGGCACGCCCCGGGCTCCGGGTCGGTGAGCACCGGTCGTACGCCGGACTCCCGGGCCGCGAACGCGGCCGGTCCGCCGACTCCGGCACCGCAGTCGAGGAACACCTGCCCGGGCTCGGGCGCCAGGTGGTCGAGCAGCCAGTGCAGGGCGCCCGGGCTGCCGCTGCCACGACAGCCGGCCGGGATGCGCTGTGCCGGGTCGAGCCCGCGGACGACGTCTGCGGTCCACGCCGCCACCGTGTCGAACTCGGCGTCCATCGAGTCCGTGGCATCGGACGAGCTGGTCACGGTGTCGCTCCTTGCTCCAGGCGGATCCGGCGCCCGACCTCGGCCTGGATCTCGGCCGCGGCGTGCACGCCCCGGGCCGACGCCAGCCCGGACAGGTTCACCCCCGCCATACCCGGCAGCGTCAGCAGCTCGACCGCCTCCTCCACGGCTGCTGCGATGCCCGCCTCGACGGGGTCGCCAGCCGTCAGCACCGCCTCGAGCCGGTCCGGGGCGATCCTGAGCCCCGGGAGGGCGGCCAGGACCTCGGCCGAGCGCTGGTCGGTGAAGACGACGACCGAGGCGATCACCGGCATGCGCAGCCCGGCGGCACGGGCCGAGTCGAGGAACTGCGCCAGCTGCGCCCGGGTGGGCACGTGGTTGAGGGCACCGACGCTGGCCCCGACCAGCTGCTTGTGGACCAGCCGCCGGGGTCGCAGTGCGACCGGCCGGGCGGTGGGCGTCTCGGCCACCGCCACCGGTAGCCCGAACGAGGCGGCAAGGGCGGCCAGCCGGGTGCCGTCGAGGTCGAACGCCTGGGTCACGTCCGGTCGGACGTCGTACGCGCGGCCGTCCCCGGTGACGCACAGCACCGTGGCGAGCCGGTCGAGTGCCAGGGCGCGCAGCTCCTGCTCCAGCGCGATCCGGTTGCGGTCACGGCAGGCGAGCGTCACCCACGGCGTGGCGCCGGCGTCTGCGATGAGCCGGGCGAGGGTGCTGGGCGGGAAGTCCACCCGGTCCTGGTGGTCGCCGACCAGGAGCGCGTCGCAGCTGCCGGCCAGGAGCCGAGCGGTGGACCGAAGGGTGGCGGCGTCGGCCGGCGGGACGCTGAGGTCGGTCAGGATCGTCGGCGGCCGCCATGCCGGGCCGGCCGGCTCGGCATGGCCAGGACCCTGCTCGTGCCCGTCGCTGCGATCGCCGGCGAGGCCACCGCCCGGGAGATCTCGCAGCTCGTCGAAGACGCACGGAGTCGGGGCCATCTCGCACCCGCCGTCGCTGCGGACGCCACCGCACGGGCCGTAGACCATGCGTTTGGGGCACCCGGGCACCCGCTGGTGTGACAGCTCCACGGGTCCAGCCTGTCAGCCGCCTGCGCGACCCGCGACCCGGAGGGCGCGAGCCGGACGCGGGGACCTTCCGCCCACCCCCAAAGGAATGCTTGACGGTGGGGCGCAGCACCCGGCATACTCCCAAACATGTCTTTGGAGGATGGCCGCATCAGCGAGCTCCGTGCGACCGCGCACCCACTGCGCCTGCAGATGCTCTCGCTGCTGACGGGTGCCGAGCTGAGCGCCGCCGAGGTCGCCCGTGAGCTGGGAGTCACGCAGGCGAACGCGAGCTACCACCTCCGGCTGCTGCACGCCGCCGGCCTGCTCGAGGTGGCGGGGGAGGCGAACGTGCGCGGGGGGCGGGCCAAGAAGTACCGCCACCCCTGGGACGCCGAACGCCCGCGGGGCGACTCGCCTGCGAGCGAGGAGGATCGCCTCGCCTACGCCCGGGTCCTGGCCGACGCGATCCCGCGTCGCTACGCCGAGCGCGAGCGCGGGGAGGGCCGAGCGAGGACCCTGTTCACCGACGCGGAGCTGTGGGTCGACCCCGAGGCCTGGGAGCGGGTCTTCGACCTCGTCACCGAGGCGAGCCGGCTGTTCCACGCGAGCGCCCGCCCGCCGCGTACCGAAGGCACCGTCCGCGCCAACCTGTCGGTGGCAGCCTTCCGGATGGCCGACCCGAAGGGTGGCGCCCGATGAAGCCCAAGGACTCCCTCGGCGCCCTCTCCGACCGCCGCTTCGCGTGGTACTTCACGGCACGCACGGTCTCGACCGCCGGTTCCGTCATGGTGCCGGTGGCGCTCGCCTTCGCGGTTCTGCACATCGACCAGTCCGCCGGCGCCCTCGCGCAGGTCCTCGGTGTCCGGACCCTGACGATGGTCGTCTTCCTCCTCGTCGGGGGCGTCGTCGCCGACCGGTTCTCGCGCATCGTCGTGCTCCAGGTCTCGCACGTGCTCACCTGCCTCACCCAGGCCTGTGCGGCGGTGCTCATCATCAGCGGGCACGCGACGCTGACGCAGCTGACCGTCATCGAAGGGGTCAACGGCGCCGTCTCGGCCTTCACGATGCCCGCGATGATGGGGATCGTCCCGCTCGTCGTCGACCGCGGTCGCCTCCAGCAGGCCAACGCGCTGCTGTCGTTCAGCCGCAGCGGGCTCGCCGTCATCGGCCCCGCCGTCGCCGGGCTCCTGGTCGTCGGCGTCGGGCCGGGCTGGGCGCTCGCCGTCGACGCGATGACGTATGCCGTCGCGATCGTCTGTCTCACGCGCGTCGGGCTGCCGCGCCGCACCGGCGATGCGAGCGCGCCTCGCCACTCGATGGTCCGGGAGCTGCGGGAGGGATGGGGCGAGTTCAGCCGGCGCGAGTGGCTGTGGGTCGTCGTCCTCGCCTTCGGGCTGACGAACGCCATCCACTCCGGCGTCATCGGCGTGCTCGGCCCGCTGGTCGCGAAGTCGAGCACCTCGATCGGCGAGGCAGGATGGGGCCTCGTCCTCAGCGCCGAGGCCGTGGGCACCGTGCTGATGACGCTCGTCATGCTGCGGCTGCGGCTCCGGCACCCGCTGCGCGCAGGGATGCTCGCCATCTGCGTCCTGGCCGTGCCGATGGTGCTGCTCGGCGTCGCACCCGCGCTCGTGCCGGTCGCCGTCGGCTTCTTCCTCGCCGGGGCCGCGGTCGAGGTCTTCGGCGTCGGGTGGTCCACCGCCCTGCACGAGCACGTACCGGTCGGCGTGCTCTCGCGGGTCTCGAGCTACGACGCGCTGGGCTCGTTCGTCGCCATCCCGGTCGGCACGTTCCTCTACGGGTGGCTCGCCGCCGCCGTCGACCTCGAGACCCTGATGCTGGTCAGTGCCGCGGTCTACGTCCTGATCTCGCTGTCCGCGCTGCTGTCCCGGTCGGTTCGCGACCTCGGGCGCACGGTGGAGGAGCCTCCGGCTCCCAGCCCGGCGTCCCGGGCGGACGTCGGCGCGAGCACCGGGGGAGCGGCACGGTCCTAGACTGGCGGCGCCCACCCATCGTCGTGCCCATCCCGGGAGACCCGTGTCGATCAAGGACATCCGACTCTTCGGTGACCCTGTCCTGCGCACCGCCGCAGCCGAGGTCACCGACTTCGACAAGCAGCTGCGGGTGCTCGTCAAGGACCTCGAGGACACCATGCTCGACGCTCCGGGTGTCGGTCTCGCGGCGCCGCAGATCGGCGTCGGTCTCCGTGTGTTCACGTACTGGGTCGACGGCGTGCTCGGCCACCTGGTCAACCCGGTGCTCGACCTGTCCGACGACGAGCAGGAGGGCCCGGAGGGGTGCCTGTCGATCCCGGGCCTGGCCTTCGACACCAAGCGGTCCCTGTCGGTGGTGGCCAAGGGCCAGAACATGTGGGGTGAGCCGGTCGTGCTGGAGGGCTCGTCGCTGCTCGCCCGCTGCGTCCAGCACGAGACCGACCACCTCGACGGCATCCTCTTTGTCGACCGGCTCGACGCCGGGGCGCGCCGGGAGGCGATGCGTGCCATCCGGGAGGCGGAGTGGTTCGCCGACAACCCGCCCGAGGTACGGATCAGCCCGCACTCGACCTTCGGCCGGGCGATGTGACGTGAGGGTCGTCTTCGCAGGCACGCCCGAGGCCGCCGTGCCGAGCCTCGAGGCCGTCGCGACCTCCAGCCACGACCTCGTCGGCGTCGTCACCCGTCCCGACGCCCCCGCCGGCCGGGGCCGGCGGCTCGAGCCCTCGCCGGTGCGCCGGCGCGCCGAGGAGCTCGGCGTCCCGGTGCTGACACCGGCGCGCGTCAAGGACCCCGACTTCCTCGAGGCCCTCGTGCAGCTCGCGCCCGACGCCTGCCCGGTCGTCGCGTACGGCAACCTCATCCCGCCCGTCGCGCTGACGATCCCGCGGCTCGGCTGGATCAACCTGCACTTCTCGCTCCTGCCCGCCTGGCGGGGAGCGGCACCCGTGCAGCACGCCATCATGGCCGGCGACGAGCTGACGGGTGCCTCGACCTTCGTCATCGAGCGCGGGCTCGACACCGGCCCGGTGCTCGGCGTCATGACCGAGCGGATCCGACCCACCGACACCGCCGGCGACCTGCTCGAGCGGCTCTCGACCGCAGGTGCCGGGCTGCTCGTCGCCACGCTCGACGGACTCGAGTCCGGTGACCTCGTCGCCGTGCCGCAGGCGGCTGACGGGGTGTCGCTGGCTCCCAAGATCGAGGTCGACGACGCACGCATCGTGTGGACGCGACCGGCGACCGCCGTCGACCGGCTCGTGCGCGGCTGCACTCCGGCGCCCGGCGCCTGGACCACCTTCCGCGGCGAGCGCCTGAAGGTGTCACCCGTGACGGTGGTGGCGGGCGACGAGCCGGCCGCTGACCAGCCGCTCCCGGCCGGCCGGCTGCTCGTCACGAAGAAGGCCGTCTTCGTCGGCACCGGCACGGGGCCGGTGCGACTGGGCGCCGTCCAGGCGCACGGCAAGAAGCCCATGCCGGCAGCCGACTGGGCGCGCGGCACGCGTGTCCAGGAGGGGGAGACGGTCGGCGATGAGTGACCAGGGGCGTGACGGAGGAACCCCGGGCCGCCGTCCGGGTGGTGACGGTCGCCGCGGCGCGCGGCAGCGACCACCGGCCCGCGAGCGCTCGGCGCGCCACCGCTCGGAGCAGCGACCCTCGGAGCGTGCCAGGCGCACCGACGCGCCCCGGCTCGCTGCCTACACGGTCATGCGTGAGGTGGCGCAGGGCGCCTATGCCAACCTTGCCCTCCCGAAGTTGCTGCGGGAGAAGGGGATCCACGGACGCGACGCCGGCTTCGCCACGGAGCTCGTCTACGGCGCGACGCGGCTGTCGGGCCTCTACGACGCGGTGATCGGCTCTGCCGCCGGCCGACCGGTCGAGAAGATCGACTCCAACGTCCTCGACACGCTGCGCCTCGGCGCCCACCAGCTCCTGGGCATGCGCGTGCCGAGCCACGCCGCCGTGGACGAGACCGTCGCCCTGGCCCGACAGGTCAACGGTGCGGGCGCTGCCGGGTTCGTCAACGCCGTGCTGCGCCGCATCAGCGAGCGCGAGCGGGACGAGTGGGTCGACCTCGTCACGGAGGGCGTCTCCGACCCCGTCGAGCGACTGGCGTTGCGGACCTCGCACCCGGTCTGGATCGCCAAGGCGCTCCGTGCCGCGCTCATCGGGCACGGCACGACGGCGGCCGACCAGGTGGAGCAGTCGCTGACGGCCCTGCTCGAGAGCGACAACGCGCCCGCCAAGGTGTCGCTCGCCGCCCGGCCGGGCCTTGCCTCCCTCGACGAGCTCGAGGAGGCCGGCGCGGAGCCCACGGGCCTCAGCCCCGTCGGCGCCATCCTGCCCGAGGGCGACCCGGGCGCGATCT
This sequence comes from Terrabacter lapilli, assembly GCF_039531305.1. Classification (NCBI taxonomy): domain Bacteria; kingdom Bacillati; phylum Actinomycetota; class Actinomycetes; order Micrococcales; family Intrasporangiaceae; genus Terrabacter; species Terrabacter lapilli. The sequence continues at coordinate 63,366 of NZ_BAAAPU010000010.1, read as the reverse complement.
CCGCTGTCCGCGACGGACGCGCCGCCGTGCAGGACGAGGGCTCGCAGCTGCTGGTCCTCGCACTGGCCGCCGCCGACGTCGAGGGCGAGGCGGCCGAGCGTGAGCGCTGGCTCGACCTCTGCGCGGGCCCCGGCGGCAAGGCGGGGCTGCTCGCGGCCCTGGCCATCCAGCGGCGGATCCCCTTCGTGGGCAACGAGATCAGCGAGCACCGCGCCGACCTCGTGTGGCAGACGCTCGCCGCCGCCAGGGCCGAGGCGCGCGACCGCGACGTCAGCCTCAAGGTCCGCCACGGTGACGGGCGCGACCTCGGCGAGGTCGAGCCCGGTGGCTTCAGCCGCGTGCTCATCGACGCCCCGTGCACGGGCCTCGGCGCCCTGCGCCGTCGTCCCGAGGCACGCTGGCGGCGCACCGCCGGCGACGTCGCAGCGCTGGCCGGCCTGCAGCGTGAGCTGCTCGCGTCGGGCATCGACGCGACAGCCCCGGGCGGCCTGGTCGGCTACGCCACCTGCAGCCCGCACCTCAACGAGACCCGCTTCGTCGTCACGGACGCCCTCAAGAAGCGCGACGACGTCGGGCTTCTCGACGCACGCCCACTCTTCGTCGACGCCTCGGGACGGCAGCTGCCCGACCTGGGCGAGGGGCCGTACGTCCAGCTGTGGCCGCACCTGCACGGCACCGACGCCATGTTCTTCGCCCTCCTGCGCAAGCGCTGACGCGCGGCCGACGGGTCGCCCCTCGAGGCCGCCTCTAGGCTGTGCGCGTGCAGATCTCACCGAGCATCCTGTCCGCCGACTTCGCCAACCTCGAGGCCGAGCTGGGGCGGATCGCCAACGCGGACTGGGCCCACGTCGACGTCATGGACGCCCACTTCGTGCCCAACCTGACGCTCGGCCTGCCCGTCGTCGAGGCGCTGCTCAAGGTGAGCCCGGTCCCCATCGACGCGCACCTGATGATCGAGGACCCGGACCGGTGGGCACCCGGCTACGCGGAGGCCGGCTGCCAGTCCGTCACCTTCCACGTCGAGGCCGCGCGCGACCCTCGGGCGCTGGCCCGAACGCTCCGGGCCGCGGGAGCGCGCGCCTCCATGGCGCTCAAGCCGGCGACCGACTTCGCCCCCTACGAGGAGCTGCTGCCCGACCTCGACATGGTCCTCGTCATGACGGTCGAGCCGGGATTCGGTGGCCAGTCGTTCATGGCCGACCAGATGCCGAAGGTGCGCCAGGTCCGAGAGGCCGTGCGGCGGCACGGCGGCGAGATCTGGGTCCAGGTCGACGGGGGAGTCAGCGCCGACACGATCGAGCAGTGCGCCGAGGCGGGCGCCGACGTCTTCGTGGCGGGCTCGGCCGTCTACGGCGCCGAGGACGCGGCTGCAGCCGTCGACGAGCTGCGCACGCTGGCGCAGGCCCACCGGCACTGACGGGAGCGGCCCGCCCGGGATCCGATCTGCGCAATCTGTCCGATATGGGCCGGTCAGGCCATAGGCTGCGCTCGACTCACACGTCCGACAGGGGGACCCGTGCATTTCTGTGCCCAGATCCGCACCAGGCTGGCAGCGCTGCTGGCCGTGGGGCTGGCGGCGACCACGGTCGCCGTGACGGCACCGGCGGCCTGGGCCGTCGACGACGCCTCGCCTCGGCTCGACTCCATCTCGTTCACGACGCCGATCGACGTCGTGCCGGGCGACCCGGTGACCATCTCCTACTCCGCGACGGACGCCTCCACGACCGTGAGGATCGTCGCCTACTTCGTCGACGGAACGGGACGTCGCACCGAGTGGCACTTCGGTGACCAGCTGCCGCTGGCGGGCGTGGCGTCGACGACCGTGCCCGACGGGCTGGCCAACGGGGTCACCAGGCTCTCCCAGCTGACCGTCACCGACGCCGAGGGCCGCCGGACCCTCTACTCACCCACCGGGATGACGTGCCTCCCGGCCTGCCCGGACGCGGTGCACGACCTCCCGCTGAACGTCACACTGAGCGTGACCGGGTCGACACCCGACGTGCAGGCGCCCGTCCTGCGCTCGGTCTCCCTCGCGTCGACCGCGGCTGCGGTGGGCCAGGTGGCACGGCTCGACCTGGGGGTCGACGAGCTTCACCCGGCGCTGACGTCCGAGGGCACCGCCGCGACGGCCGAGTTCACCAACGGTCACGAGATCTTCAGGCTCAACGGCGACCCGGCCGCATACGGCTCCGTCATCGGGGCCGTGCCGATGAGGGTGCCCAACGGCACCTACTGGCTCGACTCGGTCTCCGTGCGTGACCTGCCGGGCAACTCAACGACGTACCGCAGCTCCGGCGCGGTCGCGGTGCGCCCGTCCGGAGCCGTGGGTCCGACCTCGCACACCCTGCCGTTCACGGCGACCACGATCACCGTCACCGGCTCGTCGGTCGACGGCGACTCTCCGGTGCTGTCGAGCATGGCCTACGGACAGGCGGGCGTCGTCAGCGGCACGACCGGCTCGATCTCCTTCGTGGCCACGGAGCAGGCGCTCGACACGGTGAGGATCGAGTACACGTCCACAGACGGCTCGCAGAGCCCCGCGTTCTGGGGCTGGGAGACCAAGGTCACGGGCCCCGGGGTCGCCTCTGGAGTGGTACCGGCCGTGAGCACCGGACGGTGGAACGCGGACACGGTGGTGCTCCGCGACAGGACGGGCAACTACAGCGCCTACCATCGCGACGGCACCCTGGAGTGCAACCGCTCGTGCCCGACCACGCACACGCTCGATCTCGCGGCCCTCGACCTGACGGTCATCGCCAGGCCGGAGGCGCCCTGGTGGGTCGGCGCGACTGCGTCCGAACGGTCGGCCAGGGTCCAGTGGGACCCCCCGGGCGACACCGGCGGCAGCGCGGTCACGGGCTACACCGTCACCGTCTCACCCGGCGGCCGGACGTACACGGTCGGCGCGACGACGCGGGCCCTGACCGTCCCGGGACTGACCAACAACACGACGTACACCTTCTCGGTCCGCGCCGGCAACGCAGCCGGGCTCGGTCCCACCCGAACGACCACGGCCATCCCACGCGCGCGGCAACGGCTCTTCGTCACCGTCGACGTCAGCAACGACCGCCGCGCGGACATCATCGGTGTGACCCGCGGGAACATCGCCTACATCTACCGGGGCAACGGCGCCGGTGGCATCGCCGGTGCCACCCGAGTCGGTTCGGGTCTCGGGGAGCTGCGCGCCCTCCTGCCCGCCCTCGCCCAGCCGAACGACGACTTCTTCGGCGGCAACACGCTGGCCATCACCGACTCCGGCCGGGACGAGTCGTGGTGGGCGTACAACGGCAACCGCCTCACCGGCGCCAACTCCATCCTCCCCGGGCGGTTCAACGCCTACCGGCAGGTCGTGACACCAGGTGACTTCAACGGCAACACCAAGGCCGATGTGATCACCATCGCCGACAACGGCGACATGTTCCTCTGGGTCAACAAGGACTGGGCACACTTCTACACCCCGAAGAAGATCGGGAGCGGCTGGCAGTCCTTCACCGCCGTCGTCGGCGTCGGTGATTTCGACGGCGACCGCCGCAACGACCTCGTGGCCCGCCGCAGCGACGGCACCCTGTGGCTCTATCCCGGCAACGGATCCGGCGGTTTCCGGCCCCGCAAGCAGATCGGCGCGGGCTGGAACGTGTTCGCCCAGATCACCGGCATGGGCGACTTCACCGGTGACCGTCGCAACGACGTGCTGGCCCTGGCGCCCAACGGCTACCTCTACGCCTACCCGGGCAATGGCCGGGGAGGCTTCTCGCCCCGCTTCCTCGTGTCCAAGGGGTTCGCCAGCTTCGTCTGACCGGAGCTGCGGGCTCGTGCGGCCCTCACCCGGGTCGCGGACGGGTGTCGGCCGTCACGCGGTCGCGGTGTGCGCCGCGGGCACGGGCGGGTGCATACTGGCCGTACGTGCTCCGGGGTCGGTGTAATTCCGAGCCGGCGGTTACAGTCCGCGACCCGGCCGCATCCAGCGGCCGGTTGACCTGGTGGAACTCCAGGACCGACGGTGAAAGTCCGGATGGGAGGCAGCACGAGACAGGCCGTCGTGGCCTGGGCCGTCGGCGTCGTCAGACCCGGCCCGGACCACGTGGGCGTGTGGAGTACCCCGGAGTTCGTCCCTGAACCGACGAACCATCGAGGACGAACACCACATGCAGGCTCTTGCTCTGGCCGACCAGACGAAGAACGTCTTCCAGCAGGCCATCGACGCGACCATCCCCATCGGGCCCTACCAGCTGCACTGGCTGGAGCTGATCGGCGTCCTCATCGGGCTCGCCTCGGCCTACCTCGGCATGCGCCGGTGGGTGGCCGCCTGGCCCGTCGGGATCCTCGCCAACATCATGCTGTTCTTCGTCTACCTCGGGGCGGTCTTCGGCGCCGACGAGCGCGTCCCGCTCTTCGGGCAGGCGGGCCGCCAGGTGTTCTTCATCCTCACGAGCATCTACGGCTGGTGGCGCTGGGCGCAGGTGCGCCGGCTCAACCACGCCGGCGACGAGCGGGGCGTGGCCATCACGCCTCGCTGGGCCACGAGCCGCGAGCGCCTGGCGGTCGTCGCCTTCTGGCTCCTCGGCACCGTCGTCGTGCACCAGGCCTTCGTCTGGCTCTGGAACCTCTCACCCAACCCGTTCTTCACGCCGGCCTGGTGGTTCTACTGGTGCGACGCGTGGATCTTCGTCGGCTCGATCGTCGCGACCTACGCCATGGCGCGCGGCTGGAACGAGTTCTGGCTGGCCTGGATCGGCGTCGACCTGGTCGGGGTGCCGTTCGCCTTCGCCACCGACTACGTGCCGACGGCCGTGCTCTACACCTTCTACGGCCTGTTCGTGCTCTACGGCTTCACCCAGTGGGTCAAGGTCACCCGGGTCGAGCAGCGCGACGCCGAGCCCGAGCTCGCCCGCTCGTCGAGCTGAGGACCGTGCTGGACCATGGGTGACACGTCGGCGTCGACCTGGATGCGGCGGGCGCTGCAGCTCGCGGCCTCCGGGCCCTGGCCAGACCCCAACCCCCGGGTGGGCTGCGTCGTCGTGGCCGCCGACGGGACCGTCGTCGGGGAGGGTTTCCACCACGGTGCGGGCACGCCGCACGCCGAGGTGGAGGCGCTGCGGGCGGCCGGCGAGGCCGCCCGTGGCGCCACCGCCTACGTGACGCTCGAGCCCTGCTCGCACAGCGGCCGCACCGGCCCGTGCACGGAGGCGCTCGTGGCCGCCGGGGTGGCACGGGTGGTCTTCGCCCAGTCCGACCCCAACCCCGACGCGGCCGGCGGGGCCGAGCGGCTGCACGCCGCCGGCGTCCAGGTCACCGGGGGAGTGCTCGCCGACGAGGCCGCCCACCTCAACGAGCGCTGGGGCCGCACGGTCCTCCTCGGCCGCCCCCTGGTCACGTGGAAGCTCGCGACGACGCTCGACGGCCGCAGCGCCGCCGCTGACGGCACCAGCCGGTGGGTGACGGGCGAGGAGGCGCGCGCCGACGTGCACGAGCTGCGCGCCACCCGCGACGCGGTCCTCGTCGGCACCGGCACCGCCCTCGTCGACGACCCGAGGCTCACCGTACGTATGCCGGACGGCTCGCCGGCCCCCCACCAGCCCCTCCGCGTGGTGATGGGTCTGCGCGAGCTCCCCGAGGGCGCGAGGGTGCACGACGGTCCCGGCTGCGCCGTTCGCCTGTCCACCCGCGACCCGCGCGAGGCGTTGGACGCCCTGTGGCTCAGGGGTGTCCGCGACGTGTGGCTCGAGGGCGGCCCGACCCTGGCCGCCGCGTTCGTCCGCGGCGGGCTCGTCGACGACGTCTACGCGTACGTCGCGCCCGCGCTGCTGGGCGCCGGCCGCGCCGCGGTCGCCGACCTCGGCATCGGGACCATCTCGGACGCCCGACGGCTTCGGCTCGTCGACGTCGCCGTCGTGGGGCAGGACGTCCGCATCCACGCCGTCCCCGTCCGCGACGACGCCACCACCGACCCTCGCCTGCCTGCACAACCCTGAGGAGACAGTCATGTTCACCGGAATCGTCGAAGAACTGGGCACCGTCGCGGGCATCGAGCACGGCCCCGCCTCGGCGGTGCTGCGCATCGAGGGGCCGCTGGTCGTCTCCGACGCGACACACGGCGCCTCCATCGCCGTCAACGGCGTGTGCCTCACCGTGACCGACCACGATGCGACCGCGTTCACCGTCGACGTCATGGCCGAGACGCTCGAGCGCAGCAGCCTCGGTGCTCTCTCGCCCGGGGACCGGGTCAACCTCGAACGGGCGATGCCCGCGGACGGCCGGTTCGGCGGCCACGTCGTCCAGGGCCACGTGGACGGCACCGCAACGATCACGGCCCGCACTCCGGGGGACCGCTGGGAGACGGTGGACTTCACCCTCCCGGCCGGCCTCGCGGCATACGTCGTCGAGAAGGGCTCCATCACGGTGGACGGGGTGTCGCTGACGGTCGCCCACGTAGGCGACGACTCCTTCGGAGTCTCCCTCATCCCGACCACGCTCGACCTGACGACCTTGGGACACAAGGGAGTCGGTGACGTCGTCAACCTCGAGGTCGACGTCATCGCCAAGTACGTCGAGCGGCTGCTGAGCCACCGTCAGGAGGCCCTGTCATGAGCAGGCTCTCGACCGTCGAGGAGGCGTTCGAGGCCCTCCGGTCGGGCCGGCCGGTCCTCGTCCTCGACGACGAGGACCGCGAGAACGAGGGAGACCTCGTGCTCGCAGCCGAGACTGCCACCGAGGAGTGGATGGCCTGGACCATCCGGCACTCCTCCGGCTACCTCTGCGCGCCGATGCCCGGCGACGTGGCGGACCGGCTCGAGCTCCCGCTCATGGTCGCCGAGAACCGCGACCCGCTGCGCACCGCCTACACCGTCTCTGTCGACGCCGCCTCCGGCATCACCACCGGCATCAGCGCGGCCGACCGACTGCGCACCGTGCAGGTGCTCGCCCACCCGGACTCCGTCCCGGCCGACCTCATCCGGCCCGGGCACATCCTGCCGCTGCGCGCCCGCGCGGGCGGGGTGCTCACCCGTCCCGGCCACACCGAGGCCGCCGTCGACCTCACCCGGCTCGCGGGCCTCTCGCCCGTCGGAGTCATCGGCGAGCTCGTCCACGACGACGGCACGATGATGCGCTTCGACGCCGTCGTGGCGCTCGGGCGCGAGTCCGGCCTGCCGGTCATCACGATCGAGCAGCTCATCGACCACCGCCAGCGGCTCGACCGGGTCGAGCGGCTCGCCACGACCCGCATCCCCACGGTGCACGGCACCTTCACGGCGCACGGCTACCGCGACACCCTGACGGGTGACGAGCACGTCGCGCTGGTCAGCCCCCGCGGGCTGCACGGCCGCGGCGGGCCGGTCGTGACGCGACTGCACTCCGAGTGCCTGACCGGTGACGCCTTCGGCTCACTGCGCTGCGACTGCGGCCCCCAGCTGCAGGCGTCGCTGGCGCGCGTGGGCCGCGACGGCGGCGTCGTCGTCTACCTCGGCGGGCACGAGGGCCGCGGCGTCGGGCTCGTCGACAAGCTCCGCGCGTACGCCCGGCAGGACGAGGGAGCCGACACCGTCGACGCGCAGACGGCGCTCGGGCTGCCGGTCGACGCCAGGGAGTACGCCGCCGGAGCAGCGATCCTGCACGACCTCGGCGCGTCGCAGGTGGTCCTGCTGACGAACAACCCCACAAAGGTCTCGGCGCTGCGCAGCCTCGGTCTCGACGTCGTCGCCGTCGAGCGGCTGCACGGACCGGTGGGCGAGCACAACGAGCACTACCTCACGACCAAGCGCGACCGGATGGGCCACGACCTCCCGGCGACGAGCGAGCAGCACGGCAGCAAGGAGACGGCATGAAGGACGGCGCACCCACCATCACCACCGACGGCACGGGGCTGCGGGTCGCGGTCGTCGCGGCGAGCTGGCACCAGCAGGTCATGGACGGCCTGCTCGACGGAGCCCGACGCGGCCTCGCCGACGCGGGCGTGACGTCGGTCGACGTCGTCCGCGTGCCCGGCACCTTCGAGCTCCCGGTCGCGTGCGCCTCGCTGGCGCAGCACTACGACGCCCTGGTGGCGCTCGGCGTCGTCATCCGCGGCGGCACCCCGCACTTCGACTACGTCTGCCAGGCGGCAACCGTCGGGATCACCGACGTGTCGGTGCGCACCGCCACACCCATCGGCTTCGGGGTGCTCACGTGCGACGACGAGGCCCAGGCGCTCGACCGCGCCGGGCTGCCGGGATCGGCCGAGGACAAGGGGCACGAGGCGGCGTCGGCTGCCGTCGCCACCGTCGTCGCACTCCGCGGCGTCCCCACCCCGTGAGCCCGCTGACCAGCCGCCTCGTGAGCCCGCTGACCAGCCGCCTCGTGAGCACCGTCGGGGTCGCAGACGCGCGGCCCGTAGGCTGTGGCACCGTGAAGAGCTTTGAGCAGCTGTATGCCGAGCTGGCCGAGAAGGCCCGGACGCGACCCGAGGGATCGGGGACCGTCGCGCAGCTCGACGCCGGTGTCCACGCGATCGGCAAGAAGATCGTGGAGGAGGCGGCCGAGGTGTGGATGGCCGCCGAGTACCAGTCGAACGACGAGGCCGCCGAGGAGATCAGCCAGCTGCTCTACCATCTGCAGGTCCTCATGCTCGCCAAGGGCATCTCGCTCGACGACGTCTACTCCCACCTCTGAGGACCTCCACCGCCATGCTGCGAATCGCCGTGCCCAACAAGGGTTCCCTGTCCGACGCCACCGTCGAGCTGCTGCGTGAGGCGGGCTACCGCACCCGTCGCGACAGCAAGGAGCTCGTCGTCACCGACGCCGAGAACGAGGTCGAGTTCTTCTACCTGCGCCCCCGCGACATCGCCGTCTACGTCGGCTCGGGCACCGTCGACGCCGGCGTCACCGGGCGGGACCTGCTGCTCGACTCCGGTTCGGGCGCCGTCGAGGTCATGACCCTCGGCTACGGCGCGTCCACCTTCCGGTATGCCGGCAAGCCCGGCCACGTGGGCACCGTCGAGGACATCGCCGGCAAGCGGGTCGCCACGTCGTATGCCGGTCTCGTCCGCGCCGACCTCGCATCGCGTGGGCTGTCGGCGGAGGTCGTCCGTCTCGACGGCGCCGTCGAGACGGCGATCACCCTGGGTGTCGCCGACTGCATCGCCGACGTCGTCGAGACCGGCACCACCCTGCGCCAGCAGGGGCTCGAGGTCTTCGGCGAGCCCATCCTGCGCTCGGAGGCCGTTCTCATCCGTGGCGACCGGCCCGGTGAGGACCTGGCCATCGAGGTGCTCCAGCGCCGCATCGCGGGCGTCATCACCGCCCGGACCTACGTCATGCTCGACTACGACTGCCCGAAGGACCTCGTCGACAAGGCGTGCGAGCTGACGCCGGGCCTGGAGTCGCCGACCGTGTCGCCGATGCAGGACGAGGCGTGGGTCGCCGTGCGCGCGATGGTCCCGAGGATCGGCCGCAACCGGCTCATGGACGAGCTCTACGACCTCGGTGCCCGGGCGATCCTCGTCACCGACATCGCGGCCTGCCGCCTGTGAGGCCCCGACCTCGGGTCACGGCGGTGACGTGGTGAGCCGGAGCCCGGCAGCGGGGTCGGGTGCCACGTCGGCCCCCGACGCGCTCGCGCCCTTCCGGTCGCGCCGCGGCCGGGCCGTCGCCCTCGGGGCGATGTGGGCGTCACTGGTCGTCTTCGGTGCCATCGCCGTCGTCATGTCGACGCAGGGCGAGGCGGGGTGGGGCCCGGGCGACGGGCTGATGTTCTTCGGCCTCGGGGTGGTCATCGCCTTCATCGCGTGGCGCTACGCCTCCATCGTGGCCGTGCCCAGCCGGTCCGGTCTCGTCGTGCGCAACCTCGTGCTGACCCGGACCCTGCAGTGGCCCGAGATCGTGCGGATCCAGTTCGGTGGGGGCGAGCCCTGGGTGAGCCTCGACCTCGAGGACGGCGACACCGTCGCGGTCATGGCCATCCAGAAGGCGGACGGGCCCGTCGCGGGCCGTGAGGCCTCGCGGCTGGCGGCACTCGTCCAGGCCTTCGGCGAGGCGGCCGAGCCCGACGACCGGCAGGGCCTCGGGTGACGGGCGAGCCGACGCCGGAGCGCATGCGCCACGCCCTCGGCCACTTCGCGACCGGCGTGACCATCGTGACGGGCTTCGCCGAGGACGGCGCACCGGTCGGGTTCGCGTGCCAGTCCTTCGCCTCGGTGTCGCTGCACCCGCCGCTCGTGCTGTTCTGCGCCGACCACCGGGGCCGCTCGTGGCCGCGCATGCGCGAGCAGGGCCGCTTCACCGTCAACGTGCTCCGGCACGACCAGCGTGAGCTGATCGCCCGGTTCGGCTCCTCAGGCGGTGCGCGCTTCGAGGGACTGGAGTGGGCCGGCTCCGCGCACGGCGGCCCGAGTCTGCCGGGAGTCCTCATGCGCATCCACTGCTCCGTCGAGCAGGTCCACGTCGCAGGGGACCACGACGTCGTCGTCGGGCGCGTCCTCGACCTGGAGGACGGCGAGTCGGGGCGTCCCATGCTCTTCTACCGTGGCCGGTTCACCGTCACCGAACGACGTACGCCCTCGGGAGCCGACGACGGCGAGGCCGGCGCCGAGCCCATGGACGACTACTGGGGCTGAGCGGCGCACGCTCCGCCGCCCCGCCCCAGTGGGGCCGCCCTCAGCGGAAGTGGATGAAGTTCGACGGCCAGGAGTAGCTGCCGCGCGCCAGGATCCGACGACCGCTCATCGAGGTGTAGGTCTTGCCCAGCACGGTGCCGCCGTAGCCGCTCTCGGAGATCGCGATGGTGTTGCCGTCGGAGCTGACCCAGTCGACGTAGGCCACGTGGTTGGAGTTCCACTGCGCGACGTCACCGACGCGCGGTCGCTGGTCGACGACGAAGCCCTTGGCCCGCGCGTAGTCGTCCCAGGTAGCCGCGTTGCCGAGGTTGCCGGGGTTGGCCACGCCGTCCCGGGCCAGGCGGTAGGCGGAGAAGTTCGTGCAGTTGTTGCCCCAGGCGTCGACGGGGTAGCCCCACACCCGCTGTCCGTAGTAGCCGAACCGCGTGATGCAGTCCTGCGTCGCGCGCGAGTAGCAGCCCCAGCCGGTGGGGGCCGGGCCGCCGGTGATGGCCCACGTGACGGTCGAGCCCGAGTAGACCGCGAAGTTGGCGGTCCCGAGGACGCGCACCACGGACCCCGAGCCGCTGGTCCACGTCGCCCATCTCACCGCACCGGCCGAGCTGCGCACGACGAAGTTGCCGTCGGTCTGCATGGTCGCCGTGTTGCCGGCCCCGGACGTGAACGTCGCCCACTGGCGCACCCCCGAGGAGGAGCTGAGGACGAGGTTGCCGTCGGTGCGCATGAGCAGGATCCCGGCGGAGCCTGCGGCGACGAGCGACTCACCCGGCCGCAGCGCCTGGCCCGGGAGCAGGCGGTCGTAGCGCACGCCGCGGTGGTCCCACACCGTCGTCGCGCCCTGTCGCACCTGGAGCTGGCCCGAGTCGGCGAGCGTGGCCACCGCGCCGGTCCAGCCGTTCGTGCCACTCGACCAGGCCACGGTGCCGTCGACGCGCAGGATGACGAGGTTGCCGTCCGGCCGAACGCCCAGGCGGTTGCCGGCGCCGGCCGTGCCGCTGGCCCAGAGACGGGTGCCCGCGGAGGTCGCGACGACGAGGTTGCCGTCCGACTGCATCGTGGCGGTGTAGCCGCCGGCGGGCGAGCGAAGGGCGGTCGCGGGCGAGAGCGTCTGCCCGGGCCGGAGCACGGCGCCGGCGAGGTACGTGAAGCCGGTGGCGTTGGTCCCGGTGCCCGCCCGGGTGGTGACCTGGACCGAGACCACGCCGGTGGCCGCGCGGGCGGGCACGACGGCCGTCAGCTGGGTCGCCGACACGCGGGTGAACGACGTGGCGGCCACACCCCCGATCCTGACCGCGGAGACCGACGTGAACGAGGTGCCCCTCAGCGTGACGACGGTGCCGCCGGCGAGAGGGCCGGAGGCCGGCGAGACCGAGGCGACCACCGGGGCGTCCTGGAAGGTGAAGCGCCCCGCCGGCACGACGGCGGAGGTGCCACCGGGCGTCGTCACCCGGACGTCGACGTCGCCCTCGGCGTGGGCCGGCAGGGTGACCCGCAGCTGGGTGGCCGAGAGTCGCGTGACGGCCGTCGCGGGGACGCCGCCGAAGGTCACCGACGCCACGCGGTCGTATGCCGTGCCGGTCAGGGTCACGACGCCACCGCCCTTGGTGGGGGCGAGCGTCGGCGAGATCGCCGTCAGCGTGGGCACCGGCTGGTAGGTGAACTGCCCTCCGGCGACGACGGGTGAGATGCCGCCGGGCGTGGTCACGCGTACGTCGACGGAGCCGGCCACGTGGGCGGGCGCCGTCACGCGCAGGCTCGTGTCGGAGACGCGGACCAGGCCGGTGGCGGGGACCCCGCCGAAGGTGACGACCGTGGCGAGCCCGAGGCGCGTGCCCGTCACGGTGACGACGGTGCCGCCGAGCGGGCCGGCCGGCGTCGAGAGGGAGGTCACCGCGGGGACGCCGACGTAGGTGTAGCGGCCGACGGTGGCCTCGGGGCTCGTGCCGTTGGCGTTCGTCACGCGGACCGCCACGGTGCCCTCGGGCTGGGCGGGCGCGGTGACCCGCAGGGTGGTGTCCGACACCCGCACGATGCCGGTGGCGGGCACCGAGCCGAAGCGGACCTGGGTCGCCTCCGCGAGGTCGGTGCCGGTGATGGTGACCACGGTGCCGCCGGTCACGGGTCCCGCCGTCACGGACAGCCCGGACACGACCGGCGGACGGCCGTAGGCGTAGCGCGTGGCGGGGGTGGCGGCGGAGGTGCCGCCCGGCGTCGTCACCACGACGTCGACGGGACCCGTGGCGTGGGCCGGGGCCGTGACGCGCAGCGTCGTCGAAGACACCCGCACGACGTCGGTCGTCGTCGTCGCGCCGAAGCGGACCGCGGACGCGCGGGTGAGGCCCGTGCCCGTCAGCGTGACGACGGTGCCTCCAGTGCGCGGTCCGGTCGCGGGCGAGAGCGAGGTGATCGTGGGGACCGCGTCGTAGGCGTACGCGCTGGCGCCGCTCGCGAGGGAGGTCCCGTAGGGCGTCGTCACGGTCACTGGGACGCCACCGGCCGCGTGCGCCGGGGCGACGGCACGGATCGTCGTCGGCGAGAGCACCGTGAAGGTGGCCGGGGTGGCGCCGAAGGTCACTCGGCTCGCGCCGCCGAAGCCGGAACCGGTGACGGTCACGACGGTGCCGCCCTGGACCGGCCCGGCGGGGGTCGACAGCGAGGTGACGGCCGGGGGCGCCTGGTAGGTGAAGCGGGCGGCGGTGGTCGGCGAGGTACCGCCGGGCGTGACCACCCGCACGTCCACCGTGCCGACGAGGCCGGTCGGGCTGGTGACACGAAGCGTGGTCGGCGAGACGCGGACGAGACCGGTCGCGGTGGCGGCACCGAACCGGACCGTCGTGGCGCGGCTCAGCGACGTCCCGGTCAGCGTGACCACCGTGCCGCCGGCGGTGGACCCGGACGCGGGGGAGACGCGGGTCACGGTCGGAACCGCTTCATACGCATACCGGTCCGCGGTGCTGACGGCGGAGGTGCCGCCTGCCGTGCGTACGCGCACGTCCACGACGCCGGTCGGGTGGGCCGGCGTGGTCACTCGCATCTGTGTGGCCGAGAGCACGGTGAAGCGCGTCGTCGCCGTCGTGCCGAAGTAGACGGAGCTGGCGCCCGTCAGGCGGGTCCCTGTGATCGTGACGACGGCGCCGCCGGCGGCGGGTCCGGCGGTGGCCGAGAGAGCCGTGAGGGTGGGCGGCGCGACCACCGGCGGCACGGTGAAGGTGAACCGGTCGGCCGCGGTGACGGCGGAGGTGCCGCCGGGTGTGGTCACCCGGAGGTCCACGGCGCCGGCCGCGTGGGCGGGCGCCGTGACCCGCAGCTGGGTCGAGGACAGGCGGGTCAGGTTCGTCGCGGGAGTGGTGCCGAACAGCGCCGCGGTCGCCCGTGAGAGGGCCGTGCCGGTGATCGTCACGGCGACACCGCCGCGGGTCGTCGCGCTGCGCACCGACAGCCCCGACACGGACGGGACGGGGTCGAACGCGAACGTGGAGCGCGACGAGACCGGTGAGGTACCGGCAGGGGTCGTGACCCGGACGTCGGTGACACCTGCGGGATGGGCCGGGGTGACGACGCGGACCCTGGTGGTGGAGACCTTCGTGATCCGGGTGACGGCAGTCGTGCCGAACCACACCTTCGTCGTGGCGCCCACTCCCGTGCCGCTGAGGTCGACCGTGGTCCCGCCCCGGATGGGCCCGGCGACGACCGAGAGGCTGACGGTGGTGGGGACGGGGAGCGCGGCTGCCGTGGCCGTGGACGCCGCCGTCAGCCCCGGCACGCCAGCGAGCAGGGCGAGGGCGACGAGTGCTGCCACGACCCTCCCTGCGCCGGGTCCTTGCGCACGATGGTCACGGGTATCGGCGGGGGTGGGCCCAGGCAGCATTGGTCGATCTCCTTGCAGTCAGCACGTCCGCCGAGCATCTTGCCCAGACAAACCGGACTTTGTACGCGGTTTGCCCCAATTGGTCGGAGGCAGAGCAATTCGCAGGAGGGCGCTCCGGGAGCCGGGCGAGGTGTGACGGCGCGAGCGGCATCGGCGGCGGCCCGCCCCGAGCCAGGTGTGGCCGAAGGTGTCAGTCGACGCGACGCAGGTCGGGCCTGAGGCGCAGCACGACGAGGCCCTGGAGCACGCCGACCGCTGCGAGGATGGCCCACACGATGGGCAGTCCACCGCCGACGTCGCGCACGAACCCCATCGCGAGGGGGCCGATGGAGGCGATGCCGTAGGAGATGAGGAAGGCCATGCCGGTCAGCCGGCCGCTCGCCTCGGGGGTGCGGGCGTAGCGCACGAGCAGGACGAGGGCGAGCGAGAAGGCCGCGCCCTGGCCGAGCCCCGCGACGACGGCCCAGAGCCAGGGTGCCGTGAGCGGTACGAGCCAGATGCCGAGGGATCCGACGACGCTGAGTGCCGCCGCGGGCAGGAGCAGCCGGCGCATGTCGTCGGCACGGTCGCTGAGGACCGGGCCGAGCATCCCGGAGACGAGCTGGGCGCCGCTGAAGGCTGCGGCGAGGTAGCCGGCCGAGCTGCGGGACCAGCCGTTCTCGACGTAGGTGGGGGCCAGCCACGTCACGGCCGAGTAGAAGCACCAGGACTGCAGTGCGAGGTAGGTGGCGACGAGCCAGGCTGTCGGGTGCCGCCACGGCAGCCGGCCGGGTCCTTCCTCGTCCGGCGTGTGGTGGGGGTTGGCCCGCGCGGTGAAGGGCGCCCACGCGAGGACGCCGACGAGGGCGACCACCGACCACGAGGCGAGCGAGGCCTGCCAGCTGCCGAGCAGGTCGGCGAGCGGCACGGCGACCGCCGAGCTGAGGGCGGCTCCGCCCATCATGGCCAGCATGTAGAGACCGGTGATGAGCCCGGTCCGCTCCGGCGGGAAGAACGTCTTGACGAGCCGGGGGAGCAGGGTGCCCGCAACCGCGATGCCGACGCCGCAGACGAAGGTGCCGACGTAGAGCACGACGACGTTGCCACCGGCCAGCCGGCTGGCCGTGCCGACGAGGATGGCGAGGACGGCGCCGAGGACCGCGCCGGCGGCTCCGAGGTGGTGGGCGATCCGACTGGCGACGGGCGCGAAGAGCCCCATGCACAGGACCGGCAGGGTGGTCAGGGCACCGGCGGCGGCGTGGCTGAGGCCGAGGTCGGCGGAGATCGCGTCGAGCAGCGGCGGGATGCTCGTGATCGCGATCCGCAGGTTCGCTGCGACGGCCACGAGGGCCACCGCCATGACCCAGACGGGCGGGAGCGGTCGGATCACACGGTCGCGTTCGGGCACCGTCAGAGGGTAGATGTGTCGAGGAGCAGGTCTGCACGCTCCCTGGTCCGGTCCGCCGCGAACAGCGCGGCCTCCTGGTCGGCCCAGCGCTGCCAGTGCGGCCGGTAGGTCTCCCCGTCGCGCTCGAGCCCGCGACGCATCCGCTGCGCGGGGTCGGCATCCACGAAGACGGTCACGGCGGCATACGCCCTCGCCGGCCCGACGCTGGAACCGCACCCGTCGACGACGAGGTAGCGGCACGGCGGCACCTCGCGGGTGCCCGCCCACTCGTCGCGCACCCAGCTCCAGATCCGGTATGCCGCCCGCTGCCCTCGGGCGAGGGGCTCGAGCACCTGTGTGGCGAGGAGGGCGGGCGCCTGCGCGAGCCCGTCCCAGCCCGGGTAGAGGTGGTCCAGGTGCAGGACGGCCACCGGGCCGGCCGGCTCGAGCGCGCTCGCGACCCCGCGCGCCAGGGTCGTCTTGCCGGCTCCGCTCGGGCCGTCGAGCGCGACGACGACGGGGCCGCAGGCGGGCTGGGCGGCGAGGGCGAGCGCGACGACGGCGGCCACGTGCTCCTGCCGCGCCGGCTGCTTCACCTCGTCCCACATGGGCGTGACCCTACCGAGGCGGGAGCATGGGGCGCGCTGGCCTAGATTTGTCGCCATGCCGGTCGCCACCAGAGTCATCGCCTGCCTCGACGTCGACGCCGGACGCGTCGTCAAGGGCGTCAACTTCGAGAACCTGCGTGACGCCGGCGACCCGGTCGAGCTGGCCAAGCTCTACGACGACCAGGGGGTCGACGAGCTGACCTTCCTCGACGTCACCGCGAGCAGTGGTGACCGCGAGACCACCTACGACGTCGTGCGCCGCACGGCCGAGCAGGTCTTCATCCCGCTCACCGTCGGTGGCGGTGTCCGCACCGTCGACGACGTCGACCGACTGCTGCGGGCCGGCGCCGACAAGGTCGGGGTCAACACCGCCGCCATCGCGCGGCCGGAGCTCATCTCCGAGATCGCCGGCCGGTTCGGCGCCCAGGTGCTCGTCCTGTCGGCAGACGTCCGCCGGCGCATCGGCGACGACGGCAGGCCCGTCGACGAGTTCGTCATGACGACCCACGGCGGACGCACGCCCGTCGACCTCGACGCCGTCGAGTGGTGCGCCCGGGCCGCCGAGCTCGGTGCCGGCGAGATCCTGCTCAACTCGATGGATGCGGACGGGACCAAGGAGGGCTTCGACCTCGAGCTGATCCGCCGCGTGCGCGAGGCCGTCTCGGTGCCGGTGATCGCGAGCGGCGGCGCGGGCCGGGTCGAGCACTTCGCGCCGGCCGTCGAGGCCGGCGCGGATGCGGTGCTGGCCGCGAGCGTCTTCCACTTCGGCGAGCTCACGGTCGGTGAGGTCAAGGACGCGCTGCGCGCGGCGGGGGTCACCGTCCGCTGAGGGCGCTCGCCCTGTCAGACGCCGGGGTCGCCGGGTCAGTCAGGTCAGTCGGGTCAGTCGGGTCAGTCGGGTCAGTCGGGTCAGTCGGGTCAGCGCGCATGGCGCAGTGGCGACAGGAACGCGCCGGTGCTCCGCGCCAGGGGCTCCATGTGGGTGCACTCGACCACCGGGAGCTCGGTCCCGGTGAGGAACGCAGCGAGCTCGCCCGCGGCCCGCACGACGCGGCGCCGCAGCCCGCCGGCGGGTGGCTCGAAGAACAGGAGCCGGGCCTCGGGCGTCGGCTCACGCACGTGGTCCCAGACGCCGACGACCCGCCCACCGGCGAGCACCACCGACGTGGCGTTGCCGCCGCGGTCGACGACGTAGGGCAGGTGCGCCGGCCCGGCGAAGCGGGTCCGGTCGGCATGGCTCTGCAGGTACGGGTCGAGCACCGGCAGCAGTGAGACCTCGTCGGCCGGCGGGGGAGCGGCCACGGCCGTCTCGAGGTCGGTCGCCGCGACCAGGAAGGCGCCGTCGAGGTCCTGGACCGTCACGGGGACGAGGGTTCCTGCGGAGGTCGACACGTCAACGGCTTCGCGCACGGTGACGCGGCGGAGCCCGCTCCACCAGGTGATGTCCGACTCGGTCACCGGGCCGTAGCGCGCGACGTAGCGCGCGACGAGCTCTCGCACCGCGCCCGGTGTCTCCCGGGCGCCGGGCACCGCGCCGGGGAGCACCTCGTCGAACCGCCGGTAGGCCGGCTGGCCGCTGCGCCATCCCTGCCGGCCCCTCCAGCGCAGCAGCCTCGACTCGTCGCACAGCACTGTCACGACGGGCGACAGTCGCTGGTCTGCCCCGATCGCCGCGGTCAGCTGGCGCACCGTCATGGCGCGTCCGGTCAGCGCCGACACGATGCGCTCCGCCAGCGACGAGTACTGCTCGGTCGTCAGTCCGTTCGCCTCGAGGTAGCGGACTGCACGCAGCGACAGGGAGCGGGTGGCAGCCAGGACCAGCGGGACGAGCTCGGCGGTCTCGATGAACAACGTGCGCCGCATGCAGCCGACCCGCGCCGCGCGCCCCTCGTCGAGCAGCGAGTCGAGCTGCGCTGCAACGAAACCCGTCGTCCGAGCGTGCAGCTGCAGGTACGAGCTCAGCGTCATCGTCGCGTGCAGGCCCAGGAGGTCCTCGATCACGGAGAGGACGTCGTCGCCGCTGGTTCCCTCTGCCAGGTGCTGGCGTCGCAGCGTCCAGCCGAGCACCGCCAACCGGGTCAGCTCGGGCCGCACGGTCACGCCGTCACACCGCGGGTCAGCCGAGACCGAGCTCGGCCTCCTGGAGGGCCGCGACGTCGTCGGCGTGCCCGCCGAGCTCGACCCTCGCCACCGACTTGCGGCCGTAGGCGTACAGCACCAGCTCGGCGGGAGTCCCGCGAAGGACGACGGTGCCGTGGTGGTCGGGCAGCTTGGCGGCATACCGTCCGTGACCCTCGGCTATGAGCACGATCCCGGTCGCGGACTTGCGGAACATGAGCCGGGCCGAGCGCTTGAGCGCGGTCCACAGCTTGCCCTGGAGCGCGGCCGGCAGGTCGCGGGGCTCCCACCCCGGCTGGGCGCGGCGCACGTCCTCGTGGTGCACGAAGAACTCGACGAGGTTGGCCAGCTCGTCGACCTTCGGTCGTGACATCGGGTTCCACGCGGGCGCGCCCCGGCGGAAGGTGTCGACGAGCGCGGGATAGTCGCCCTGGGCGATCGCGCGCTGCTCGCGCTCGGCACGGTCCGACAGGAACGGGATGAAGAGCCCGACCACGAGGTCGGGCCGCCGCTCGCGGATGACCAGGTGCGCAGCGAGGTCACGGGTGTTCCAGCCCTCGCAGAGAGTCGGCAGGTCGGGACCGAGCCGGTCGAGCTCGTCGCTGAGCCGGAGGCGTTCGGACTGGGCGTGGCGGGTCATGGGCCCATCCTCGCAGCACGGGTGCCGTGTCCGAGTGCAGTGGCCCGGGGAGGCGGGTCGTGCCTAGGGTCGGACGGTGATCGAGCTCGTGCGCCCCACCGTCGACCTGACGCGGTCGTGGTGGGAGATGGTCGACGACTTCGCCGGTGAGACGATCCACGGCTCCGGCTACCGCCCCGACCAGCGGGAGGTCCTGCGCGACCCGGACGTCTTCGAGGAGTGGGTCGACTGGCTCGGTCGCCTGGAGCGCGCCGACGAGGCGCTACCCGTGGGCCGCGTGCCGTCGTCGAACCGCTGGGTCGTCCGCGACGGATGCGTCGTGGGCACCATCGCGGTGCGCCACGCGCTCACCCCGTCGCTGCTCGTCGAGGGCGGACACATCGGGTATGCCGTGTCGCCGCGGTTCCGGCGCCAGGGCGTGGCGCGCGCGGCGCTGGTCCTGGGGCTCCGGCTCGCAGCCGTCCGTGGGATCGAGCGGGCGCTCGTGACCTGCGACGTGGCCAACGTGGCGTCGGCGAGGACCATCGCCTCCTGCGGAGGGGTGCTCGCCGACGAGCGCGACGGCATCCTCCGGTACTGGGTCCCCACCGTCCCGGACGGGCTGCCGGGTACGAGCGGTGTCGGCACGCCGTGAGAGGCTGAGGGGTCGACCACAGGGCAGGCAAAGCAGAGCACGCAGCAGAGCACGTCAGCAGGGGAGCAGCGCACCGTGAACGTCCCGACCAGATCGACCCTTCGGGAGGGTCTCGCCGTCATCGGCCGGGGCATCAAGGGCCAGCCCCGCTGGTTCGCCCTGGCCGTGCTCGGCAGCGTCGTCTACGGCGTGATGACGAGCCTCACGGCGGCTGCCATCGGCTTCGTCGTGCAGCGGGCCGTGGCGCCGGCCATCGCGGCGCACCACGTGACCGCGTCGCAGCTGTGGTTCATCGGCGGGGTCATGGCAGCCGTCGTGCTCACCACGATCGTCGGGGTCATCGGCCGCCGCATCGCCGGGGGCGTGGCGATGTACAACCTCGGCGCGATGTACCGCCGAAAGGTCACCCGCCAGTACCTCCGGCTCCCGCTCAGCTGGCACCACAAGCACCCTTCAGGGCAGCTTCTCTCCAATGCCAACGCGGACGTCGAGGCGACGTGGAACATCTTCGCGCCGCTGCCCATGGCGCTCGGCGTCGTCGTCATGCTCGTCTTCGGCATCATCCAGATGGTCGTCGTCGATCCATGGCTCGCCGTCGTCGGTCTCACCGTCTTCCCCATGCTGTTCCTGGCCAACGTCGCCTTCCAGCGCGCCATGTCCCCGCGGGTCACCCGGGCCCAGCAGCTGCGCGCCGACGTCTCCGAGGTGGCCCACGAGAGCTTCGAGGCGGCGCTGATCGTCAAGTCCCTCGGCCGCGAGGACCAGGAGACCGAGCGCTTCCGGGCCGTCACGCACGAGCTGCGCGACGCCAACATCGAGGTCGGTCGCACCCGCGGTCGCTTCGACCCTGCCATCGAGGCGATCCCGACGGTCGGCACGCTGGCCGTGCTCTTCGTCGGCACCCTCCGTGTCAGCAGCGGGCAGCTGACGGCGGCCCAGGTCGTGCAGATCGCCTACCTCTTCTCCATCCTCGCCTTCCCCGTGCGGGCGCTCGGCTGGGTGCTCGCCGAGCTGCCGCGCGCCGTGGTGGGGTGGAACCGCGTCTCGGCCGTCCTCGACGCCGAGGGCAGCATGACCTACGGCGACCGGTCCCTGCCCTCCGGCACGGCCAGCCACCTGCAGGCCGAGCGCCTCAGCTACTCCTACGAGATCGAGTCCGAGTCGGGTGAGGCCGCCCGCAACCCGGCCGTCGTCGACGTCGACCTCGACGTGGCCCCCGGCTCGACGGTGGCGATCGTCGGTCCGACCGGAAGCGGCAAGTCGACCCTCACCAACCTCGTCATGCGCCTCGTCGACCCCGACTCGGGGGCGGTGCTCATCGACGGCACCGACCTGCGCCAGGTGCGCCGTGGCGGCGTCAGCGAGGTGGCCGCCCTCGTGGCCCAGCAGACGTTCATGTTCGACGACAGCGTCCGCGGCAACATCACCCTCGGGGCCGACCACGACGACGAGAGCGTCTGGCGGGCGCTGCAGGTCGCGCAGGGCGCGGCCTTCGTCGAGAAGCTGCCCCAGGGCCTCGACACCCACGTCGGCGAGCGGGGCGCGAGCCTGTCCGGGGGGCAGCGGCAGCGGATCGCCCTGGCCCGGGCGGTCATCCGACAGCCACAGCTGCTGATCCTCGACGACGCCACCTCGGCGGTCGACCCCAGCGTCGAGCAGGCCATCCTCGCCGGGCTGCGCGAGGCGAGCTCGGGCACGACCGTGCTCGTCGTCGCCTACCGCATGGCCACCATCCTGCTCGCCGACGAGGTCGTCTACCTCGAGGGCGGCCGCGTCGTCGACCACGGCTCGCACGAGCAGCTGCTCGGCCGGTGCCCCGGCTACGAGCGGCTCGTGACGGCATACGCCCGCGAAGCCGCGGAACGCGAGGCGATCGCCGCTGACGCGGAGCTCGCCGACGGCACGCTGGGCGCCGACGCGCCCGAGGAGGTCTCCCGATGAGCACGCGTTCGCAGGTCCTCGTCGAGCACCACGGGCTCGCGACCGGCGCCGGGCTGACCACGTGGCAGACGCTGCGCCGCGGCGTCCAGCTCTCGCCCGAGCTACGCAAGGGCATCTGGGTCACCATGCTGCTCGCGGTGCTCTCCACCGTCGGGCGGGTGCTCGTGCCCTTCGTCGTCCAGCGCATCACCGACGACGGCATCCTCGCCGCCGGCGGTCCGGACATGCAGGTCGTGGCGACCTACATCGCGATCGCCCTGGTGGGGGTCGTGGTGACCGCGCTGTCGGCCTACCTCGTCAACGTCCGGCTGTTCCGCTCGTCCGAGACCGGCCTGGCGACGTTGCGGCTCAAGGCGTTCCGGCACATCCACGACCTGGCGATGCTGACGCAGAACTCCGAGCGGCGCGGCTCCCTCGTCTCCCGGGTGACGAGCGACGTCGACACGATCTCGATGTTCGTGCAGTTCGGCGGCCTCATGCTGATGATCAACATCGCGCAGATCTCGCTCGCGACGGTGCTGATGTTCGTCTATAGCCCGCTCCTCGGGCTGGTGGTGTGGGTCTGCTTCGTGCCGCTCTTCGTCATCATCCGACGGTTCCAGGGCATCGTCGGCCGCGCCTACACGAAGGTGCGCGAGCGGGTCGGCGACATGCTGGGCGCCATCTCCGAGGCCGTCGTCGGTGCCCAGGCCATCCGGGCGTATGCCGTTGAGGACCGCACCGCCGAGCGCATCGACGCCGCGGTCGAGTCCCACCGCAAGGCCGCCATCGGCGCCCAGGCGCGCTCGGTCGTGGCCTTCACGTCGGGTCAGCTGGTGTCGGGCCTGACGACTGCCGTCGTCCTCGTGGTCGGCACGGTGCTCGCGACGGGCGGCAGCCTGACCCTCGGCGAGCTGCTTGCCTTCCTCTTCCTCGTCAACCTCTTCACGCAGCCGGTCCAGCAGGCCACCGAGATCCTCAACGAGATGCAGAACGCCGTCGCCGGATGGCGCCGCGTCATCGGCATCATCGACACCCCCGCCGACGTCGCCGACCCGGGCGACGAGGGGGTGACGCTGCCACGCGGTCCCATCACCGTGCAGTTCGACGGCGTGGGGTTCGCCTACCCCGGTGGTGCGCCGGTGCTGCACGACATCGACCTGACCATCGCGCCGCGCAGCCGGGTGGCGATCGTCGGCGAGACCGGGTCGGGCAAGTCCACCTTGGCCAAGCTGTTGACGCGCCTCATGGACGCGAGCAGCGGCACCGTGCGGCTCGACGGCGTCGACCTGCGCACCATCCGCTTCTCGTCGTTGCGGTCCCGGGTCGTGCTCGTGCCGCAGGAGGGCTTCCTCTTCGACGGCACCCTGCTCGACAACATCCGCTTCGGCCGGCCGCAGGCGAGCGAGGAGGACGTCCGGCTCACGCTGACCGAGCTCGGCCTCGACGCCTGGGTGGCGACGCTCCCGCTCGGCCTCGGGACCGACGTCGGGCAGCGGGGCGAGTCGCTGTCGGCCGGCGAGCGCCAGCTCGTCGCCCTCGCGCGCGCCTACCTCGCCGACCCCGACCTCCTCGTCCTCGACGAGGCCACCTCGGCGGTCGACCCGAGCACCGAGGTCCGCCTCCAGCGGGCCCTCGACTCGCTGACCCGCGGTCGCACGTCCATCGCCATCGCGCACCGCCTGTCCACGGCCCAGGCCGCCGACGAGGTGATCGTCGTCGACGCCGGCCGCATCGTCGAGCGCGGGCCGCACAGCGAGCTCGTCAGGCAGGGCGGCGTCTACGCGAAGCTGCACGAGTCGTGGGTCGCCCAGCAGCAAGCCGTCTGAGAGTCCACGGCAGAATGTTCGGGTGACCGACGCCAGCAACCTCATCCCCGACCCGACCGCCCTCGACCCGCAGATCGCCGGGCTGCTCAAGCGCGACGAGCACGGACTCGTTGCCGCGGTCGTGCAGCAGCACGACTCCGGTGACGTGCTCATGGTCGGCTGGATGGACGACGAGGCGCTGCGCCGCACGCTCTCAGAGGGCCGGGTGACGTTCTGGTCGCGCAGCCGGCAGGAGTACTGGCGCAAGGGCGACACGAGCGGCCACGTCCAGTGGGTCAAGGGCGTTCGCCTCGACTGCGACGGGGACGCGCTGCTCGTGTCCGTCGACCAGGTGGGAGCCGCCTGCCACACCGGTGACCGCACCTGCTTCGACGCGCGGGTCCTGCCTGCCACCGTCGGCACCCCCGCCACCACCCCCTGACCGTCGAAAGGCCACGTTCGGCCGCCTCCTGACCGTCGAAAGGCCATATTCGGCCGCCTGCTGACCGTCGAAAGGCCACGTTCGGCCGCCTGCTGACCGTCGAGAGGCCATGTTCGGCCGCCTCAGGAGCGTCGAAAGGCCGGTTGTGGCCGAACGTTCTCGAGAGAGATGAGTCGCTGCCCGGGGCCGCCTGGCCTTTCGACGGCGAAGAAGCGGCCACACGTGGCCTTTCGACGGCGAAGAAGCGGCCACACGTGGCCTTTCGACGGTGAAGAAGCGGCCACAACTGGCCTTTCGACGGTGAAGGAGCGGCAACACGTGGCCTTTCGACGGTGATGGGGCGGCCACACGTGGCCTCTCGACGGCCGAGCCGGCGACACGGCATACGACCCGGTGGGCCAGAATGGCTCGGTGCCCGACTCGAACACCTCGCTCGCCGCCGCGCCCGCCCCGCACGCCGATCTCGCGTGGGGGCAGACCTGGCCGAGCCTCGAGGTCTTCACCGAGCTCGCCCTGGAGCACCGCCGCGTCATCCCCGTCGTGCGCCGCCTCCTCGCGGACGCCGAGACGCCCGTCGGGGTCTACCGCAAGCTCGCCAAGGACGAGCCGGGGACCTTCCTGCTCGAGTCCGCGGAGCACGGCGGTGTCTGGTCGCGCTACTCCATCGTGGGCGCCCGGAGCGCCGCGACGCTGACGGAGAAGGACGGGCAGGCGTACTGGATCGGCGAGCCGCCGGTCGGGCTGCCCACCGACGGCGACCCCACCGAGGCGGTGCGCGACACCGTCGCGGCCCTGGCGACGCCGCGCACCCCCGGGCTCCCGCCGCTCACCGGCGGCCTCGTCGGCGCGATCACCTACGACGCGGTCCGGCGCTGGGAGAGGGTCCCCGACGGTGGCCGTGACGACCTCGACCTGCCGGAGGTGGCGATGATGCTCGCCACGGACCTCGCCGTCTTCGACCACAGCGACGGCTCGCTGCTGCTCGTCGCCAACGCCGTCAACCACGACGCCACCGACGAGCGCATCGAGGAGGCCTGGGCCGACGCCGTCAGCCGGCTCGACCGGATGACCGAGGAGCTCGCCGCGCCCGCCCCGAGCACCGTGGCCACCATCGAGCCCATCGAGAGCACCCCGACGAGCAGCCACACC
Organism: Terrabacter lapilli; assembly: GCF_039531305.1. Classification (NCBI taxonomy): domain Bacteria; kingdom Bacillati; phylum Actinomycetota; class Actinomycetes; order Micrococcales; family Intrasporangiaceae; genus Terrabacter; species Terrabacter lapilli. Next base: position 38,224 of record NZ_BAAAPU010000010.1, on the reverse strand, counting down.
CAGCCGCAGTTCGAGGAGATGGTCGAGGAGGCCAAGGAGGCGATCCGCGCCGGGGAGGCCTTCCAGATCGTCGTCTCGCAGCGCTTCACCGTGCCGTGCGAGGCCGACGCCCTCGACGTCTACCGGGCCCTGCGCGTCAGCAATCCCAGCCCCTACATGTACCTCCTGCGGCTGCCGCACCCCGACGGCACGGCCTACGACATCGTCGGCTCGAGCCCCGAGGCGCTCATCAAGGTCACCGGCCGTCAGGCCATCACCCACCCGATTGCCGGCTCGCGGCCGCGCGGCAAGACGCCCGACCACGACCACCACCTGGCCGAGGAGCTGCTCGGCGACGCGAAGGAGCGGGCGGAGCACCTCATGCTCGTCGACCTCGCCCGCAACGACCTGCAGCGCATCTGCCGCGCCGGCACGGTGGACACCGTCGACTTCATGTCGATCCGCCGCTACAGCCACATCATGCACATCGAGTCCACCGTCGTGGGCGACCTGCGCGACGACCGGAGCGCCTACGACGCGCTCGTGGCGACCTTCCCGGCCGGCACCCTGAGCGGGGCGCCGAAGCCGCGCGCCATGGCGCTCATCGACGCCTACGAGGGCCTGCGCCGCGGGCTCTACGGCGGCGTGGTCGGCTACCTCGACTTCGCCGGCGACCTCGACATGGCCATCGCGATCCGCACCGCCCTCATCAAGGACGGCCTCGCCCACGTGCAGGCCGGCGCGGGCATCGTCGCCGACTCGGTCCCGCACCTCGAGTACGAGGAGACGGTCAACAAGGCCGCCGCCGCCCTGCGCGCGGTCGCCGCGGCCGCGGGGTTGCGGCCCCTGCGCGGTGACGGCTCGTGACGGCCGCGACCGTCGGGCCGACGCGGGGGAGGGCGCTCGACAAGAAGCGCGCCGCCCTCGCCGTCCTCGTCCCGGCAGCCGTGCTCCTCGCCCTCACCACCCGGCCGTGGGCGAGCGGGGAGTCGAGGGACGTCCTCAGCCAGGCCGTCACGGAGGTCAGCGGCAGCACCGCCGCCCCAGGCGTCGTGGGCCTGCTGGCCGTATGCGTCGTCGCCCTCCTCGGTCTCATGACCGGCGGGCGCGTCATCCGGGCGGTCGCGGCGGTCGTGCTGGTGCTCGCGTCGCTCGGGGCCCTCGTCATGACGGTGCTCGTGGCGCTCCGGCCGGTCGCCACGGTCGCCGAGGCCGTCGCGCGTGAGCTGGCCCGCACGACCGCTCCTGCGGCCACCGGCTCGACCACGATCTGGGCGTGGCTCGCGGTCGGGGCGGCGCTGCTGCTGGCCGCTGGTGCCGTCGCCACCGCCCTGTCGAGTCGCTCCTGGGCGGGGCTCTCGAGCCGTTACGAGCGCGGCGAGAAGCCGGCCAGCGGTCCCCGCGGAGAGGTGCGCACGACCTGGGACGAGCTGTCCGAGGGCCGGGACCCGACCCTGGACAACGACTCCGACGAGACCTGACAGAATGGTCCGGGCCGGCTCGCCCCGGCCGGACCGACCTGACGAGAGAGGACGCCATGGAAGAGCAGCACGAGGACCACGGCCACAGCACCGCCGCGTGGACGGGGGTCGGCGTCATCCTGGTCGGTGCTGCCGTCGCCGCGGTCGGAGTCGCGATCCCGAGCGTCCTCCTGGGCATCATCGGGGCCGTCATCATCATCGCGGGCGTCGTCGCCGGCAAGGTGCTCTCCATGGCCGGCTACGGCGCGGATGCGCACCACGCCCAGGCCGGGTCGTCGATCGACGCCCCCGACGAGGCAGGCGCCCAGACCCTCGGCAAGAGCTGAGAGCGGTGCCCACGGTTCTCGACGGGATCATCAGCGGCGTCCGCGAGGATCTCGGGCGCCGTCGTGCCGCCCTGCCGGTCGGTGCGCTCGAGTCGCGCCTGTCCGAGGTCGCGCCCGCGCTCGACCCGATGCCCGGCATCCGGTCCGCCGAGGGCGTGGCCGTCATCGCGGAGGTCAAGCGGTCGAGCCCCAGCAAGGGCGCGCTCGCCGACATCCCCGAGCCCGGCCTGCTGGCGAGGTCGTATGCCGCCGGGGGAGCGAGCGCCATCAGCGTGCTCACCGAGGAGCGCCGGTTCTCCGGCAGCCTGGCCGACCTCGACGAGGTCCGCGCCGCCGTGCGGACCCCCTTGCTGCGCAAGGACTTCATGGTGGACCCCTACCAGGTGACCGAGGCCCGGGTGCACGGTGCCGACCTCGTCCTGCTCATCGTCGCGGCGCTCGACGACGCGCTCCTGCGTGACCTGTCCGACCAGGCCCGCGAGCTCGGCATGACGACCCTCGTCGAGGTGCACGACGCGGCCGAGCTCGACCGCGCCCTCGCGCTCGACCCCGCCCTGGTCGGCGTCAACGCCCGCAACCTCAAGACCCTCGAGGTCGACCCCCGCACCGTCACCGACCTGCTGCCCCGCATCCCCGACCACATCGTCGGGGTGGCGGAGTCCGGCGTCGGAGGCCCCGCCGACGTCGCCCGCTACGTGCGGGCCGGGGCCGGGGCCGTGCTCGTGGGCGAGGCCCTCGTCAAGGACGGCGCGCCCGAGACGGCGATCCGCGCCTTCATCGACGCCGCGTCCGAGGTCCGGGCCGCCGCCCGGGCCGGCGCGGCAGGAGAGTGAGCATGACCACGACATCCAACGTGCCGGCATACGGTCGCTTCGGCGGTTTCGGCGGACGCTACGTCCCCGAGGCCCTCATCCCCGCGCTCGAGCAGCTCGAGGAGGTGTGGCGCAAGGCCGTGGTCGACCCCGAGTTCGTCGGCGAGCTCGAGCGCCTCCAGCGCACCTACACCGGCCGGCCCAGCATCATCACCGAGGTGCCCCGCTTCGCCGAGCACTGCGGCGGCGCGCGGGTCATCCTCAAGCGCGAGGACCTCAACCACACCGGCTCGCACAAGATCAACAACGTCCTGGGCCAGGCGCTGCTGACCAAGCGCATGGGCAAGACGCGCGTCATCGCCGAGACCGGCGCGGGCCAGCACGGCGTGGCCACCGCCACCGCCGCAGCCCTGCTCGGGCTCGACTGCGTCGTCTACATGGGCCGCAAGGACACCGAGCGCCAGGCGCTCAACGTCGCCCGGATGCGCCTGCTCGGCGCCGAGGTCGTGCCCGTCGACAACGGCAGCAAGACGCTCAAGGACGCCGTCAACGAGGCCTTCCGCGACTGGGTCGCCAACGTCTCGACGACGCACTACGTCCTCGGCACCGTCACCGGGCCGCACCCGTTCCCCGAGATGGTCCGCGACTTCCACCGGATCATCGGGGTCGAGGCACGCCAGCAGGTGCTCGACCTCGTCGGTCGTCTGCCCGACGCGGTCCTGGCCTGCGTCGGTGGTGGCTCCAACGCCATCGGCATCTTCCACCGCTTCATCGACGACGAGTCGGTGCGGCTCATCGGCTTCGAGGCGGGCGGCGAGGGTGTCGCCTCCGGCAAGCACGCGGCGCGCTTCTCGGCGGGCATCCCGGGCGTGCTCCACGGCGCCTTCACCTACGTGATGCAGGACGAGGACGGCCAGACGGTCGAGTCCCACAGCGTGTCCGCCGGCCTCGACTACCCCAGCGTCGGGCCGGAGCACGCGCACCTGCTCGAGTCCGGCCGTGCGGAGTACCGCCCGGTCACCGACGAGGAGGCCATGGAGGCGTTCTCGCTGCTCTCGCGCACCGAGGGCATCCTGCCCGCCATCGAGAGCGCGCACGCCCTCGCCGGCGCGATGAAGGTCGGCCGCGAGCTCGGCCCCGACGCCGTGCTGCTCGTCAACCTCTCCGGTCGCGGCGACAAGGACGTGCACACCGCCGCCCAGTGGTTCGGGCTCATCGACGAGAACGGCGCCCCGGCGAACCTCCCGACCGACGACAGCGCCGATGGCGCCGTCGACACCGTCGATGGCGTCCTGGACGGCCCGGCCGGCGACGGCGCCAAGGGCATGGGGGTCCAGCAGTGAGCGTCGCCGAGGTCATCGAGAAGTGCCGTGCCGACGGCCGCGCCGCGCTCATCGGCTACCTCCCGGTCGGCTTCCCCACCGTCGAGGGCTCGATCGCGGCGATGAGGGTGCTCGTCGACTCCGGCGTCGACATCGTCGAGATCGGCGTGCCCTACAGCGACCCCGTCATGGACGGCCCGGTCATCCAGGATGCCGCCGTGCGCGCCCTGTCCGCCGGCGTGCACCTGCGCGACGTCTTCACCGCAGCTCGGGAGGTCTCGGGAGCGGGTGCGGGGGCCCTCGTCATGACGTACTGGAACCCCGTCCTGCGCTACGGCGTGGAGCACTTCGCCGCCGATCTCGCGGCCGCCGGGGGAGCGGGCCTCATCACGCCGGACCTCATCCCCGACGAGGCCGGCGAGTGGATCGCGGCCGCCGACGCGCACGACCTCGACAAGGTCTTCCTCGTCGCTCCCAGCTCCACCCCTGAGCGCCTCGAGGCCGTCACGTCCGCCTGCCGCGGGTTCGTCTACGCCACCGCCGTCATGGGTGTCACGGGCGCACGTGCGAGTGTCGGCGAGGCCGCCGACGCGCTCGTCTCCCGCACGCGAGAGCACACCGACCTGCCGGTGTGCGTGGGGCTCGGTGTCTCCACCGGCGACCAGGCTGCCGAGGTGGGACGGTTCGCCGACGGTGTCATCGTCGGCTCCGCCCTCGTGCGCTGCCTCACCGAGGCCGCGTCCGAGCAGGAGGGCCTCGAGGCCCTCGGCGCCCTCGCCCGTGAGCTCGCCGAAGGCGTCCGGCGGAGCCGGTCGTGAGCCTGATCGGCAGCGCACCTGCCGTCCTGCCCAGCGTGCTCGGGTCGGCCCTGCCGGCCGAGATCCCGTCACCGAGCGTGGGCGTGTGGCACCTGGGTCCGCTGCCGATCCGCGGGTACGCCATGTGCATCCTCGCCGGCATCGTCGTGGCCGTGTGGCTGACGCAGAAGCGGCTCGAGGCGCGCGGGCACCGCAAGGGCGTGGCCATCGACATCTCCGCCTGGGCCGTGCCGTTCGGCATCCTGGGCGGGCGTCTCTACCACCTCATCACCACGCCGCAGCCGTACTTCGGCGAGGGCGGCGACCCGTGGAAGGCGTTCGCCATCTACGAGGGCGGCCTCGGCATCTGGGGCGCGGTGGCGCTCGGGGCGGTGGGGGCCTGGATCGGGTGCCGCAAGAACGGCGTCGCGTTCCGTGACTTCGTCGACGCCGCCGCCCCGGGCCTGGCGATCGCCCAGGCCATGGGGCGCTTCGGCAACTGGTTCAACAACGAGATCTACGGCGCGCCGACCGACCTGCCGTGGAAGCTGCGGATCTACGAGTGGGACGGCTCGCTCGGTCGCGCGGTCACGGACGCCCAGGGCAACCCCGTGGTCAAGGGCTACTTCCACCCGACGTTCCTCTACGAGGCGCTGTGGTGCCTGCTGCTCGCAGCCTTCCTCATCTGGCTCGGGCACCGCCGGCCTCTCAAGTCCGGTCAGGTCTTCGCCGCCTACGTCATGGGCTACCCCGTGGGGCGCATCGTCATCGAGAACATGCGCAGCGACAGCGCGAACCACATCCTCGGCCAGCGGGTCAACACGTGGGTCTCGATCCTCGTCTTCCTGCTCGGCCTCTATCTCTGGCGCCGGTTCGGCCGGATGAGCCAGCCGGCCGTGCCGTCGGGACCGGAAAGCACCGACGAGGAGGGCGCTCCCGTCACCGAACCGTCCGGCGGTCGCAGCCCCGAGCCCTCGAGCCCGGAGGCCGGCACCGAAGATCCTGCGGTCGAGACGGGCCACGACGGGCCGAACGACGCCGAGTCGGAGGAGTCGGCCGGGAAGCGTCCGGCCCAGTCCTGAGGCGCCGCCCGACTCGTCCGAAGCGTCTGGATGAGCACGATGTCTCAGCATTCGGAATTCGCCGTATCAACAGGTAGGACGGGCGGTCCCTCCGATATCGTCGTCGCCAACGCCTGTGGCCAGTGCCGTCCACATGCCCTCAGTCATGTCGCGTGGCCCTGTCGCGGTCGCCCGCCTGGGACCCAGCAGAAGGACGGTGAAGATGCCGCCGCACACCCGCACCCCCGCCCTCTTCAGTGCACACCCGGAGAACTCCGGTCTGTACCGCCGCGAGTTCGAGCACGACGCCTGTGGTGTCGCGATGGTCGCGACGATGCGAGGGAGCGCGGGGCACGACATCGTCGACCACGCCCTCACCGCGCTGCGCAACCTCGACCACCGGGGGGCCACCGGTGCCGACCCGGCGGTCGGCGACGGCGCCGGCATCCTCGTCCAGATCCCCGACGAGTTCTTCCGGGCGACCGTCCCGTTCACGCTGCCCAACAACGGGGCGTATGCCGCCGGGCTGGCCTTCCTGCCCCGGGACCCCGAGGAGCGGGCCACGACCAAGGCCCGCATCGAGGAGCTCGCCGTGGCCGAGAACCTCAAGGTCCTCGGCTGGCGCGAGGTCCCGGTCGAGGCCGAGCTGGTCGGCGCCGTCGCCCGCCAGTGCATGCCGCACTTCGAGCAGCTCTTCGTCAGCAGCTCCATCGGCCGCCAGGTGGCCCTGGGCCTCGACCGCCTCGCCTTCTGCCTCCGCAAGCGCGCCGAGCACGAGCTGAACGTCTACTTCGCCTCGCTGAGCTCGCGCACCATCGTCTACAAGGGCATGCTCACGACCGGTCAGCTCGAGCCCTTCTTCCCCGACCTGTCCGACCCGCGGTTCGCCAGCGAGCTGGCCCTCGTGCACTCGCGCTTCTCGACCAACACCTTCCCGTCGTGGCCGCTCGCGCACCCGTACCGGTTCATCGCGCACAACGGCGAGATCAACACCGTCAAGGGCAACCGCAACTGGATGCACGCCCGCGAGAGCCTGCTGACCTCCGACATCATCCCGGGCGACCTCGAGCGGATCTTCCCGGTCTGCACCCCGGACGCCTCGGACTCGGCGAGCTTCGACGAGGTGCTCGAGCTGCTCCACCTCGGTGGGCGCTCCCTCCCGCACGCCGTCCTCATGATGATCCCCGAGGCGTGGGAGAACCACGCCACGATGGACCCGGCGCGCAAGGCGTTCTACGAGTTCCACTCGACCTTCATGGAGCCGTGGGACGGGCCGGCCAACGTCTGCTTCAGCGACGGCACGCTCGTCGGTGCGGTGCTCGACCGCAACGGCCTGCGCCCGGGCCGCTACACCGTGACGAACGACGGCCTCGTCGTGCTCGCCTCCGAGTCCGGGGTGCTCGAGCTCGACCCGAGCACCATCGTCCAGCGGGGCCGCCTGCAGCCCGGCAAGATGTTCCTCGTCGACACCGAGCACGGCCGGATCGTCAGCGACGAGGAGATCAAGAGCCAGCTCGCCGCCGCCAAGCCGTACGCCGAGTGGCTGCACGCGGGCCTGATCCGCCTCGAGGACCTGCCCGAGCGCGAGCACATCGTGCACACCGCCGCCTCCGTGGCCCGTCGCCAGCAGACCTTCGGCTACACCACCGAGGAGCTGCGCATCCTGCTGACGCCGATGGCGAAGTCCGGCGGCGAGGCCCTCGGCTCGATGGGCACCGACACCCCGATCGCCGTCCTGTCGTCGCGGCCGCGGCTGCTCTTCGACTACTTCACCCAGCTCTTCGCCCAGGTGACCAACCCGCCCCTCGACGCGATCCGCGAGGAGCTCGTCACCTCGCTCGGCACCTACATGGGCCCCGAGGGCAACGCCCTGTCGGCCTCGCCGAGCCACGCCCGCCAGCTCGTCCTCGACTTCCCGGTCATCGACAACGACGAGCTCGCCAAGATCGTGCACATCAACGCCGACGGTGACCTCCCCGGCTACGCGACGCACGTCGTGCGCGGCCTCTACGACGTCTCCGGCGGCGCGGCCGCGATGCGCGACCGCCTCGAGGAGATCTTCGCCGAGGTGTCCCAGGCGATCTCGCGCGGCGCGCGGTTCGTGGTCCTGTCCGACCGCGACTCGGGCCGCGACCTCGCGCCCATCCCGTCGCTGCTGCTGACGGCAGCCGTGCACCACCACCTCATCCGCGAGAAGACCCGCACCCAGGTGGGCCTGCTCGTCGAGGCCGGCGACGTCCGCGAGGTGCACCACGTCGCGCTGCTCATCGGCTACGGCGCGGCCGCGGTCAACCCGTACCTCGCCATGGAGACCGTCGAGGACCTCGTCCGCGCCGGCGAGATCGAGGGCGTGACGGCCGAGAAGGCCGTCGCCAACCTCATCAAGGCCCTCGGCAAGGGCGTCCTGAAGGTGATGTCGAAGATGGGCATCTCCACGGTCGCCTCCTACCGCGGCGCCCAGGTCTTCGAGGCCATCGGCCTGTCGCAGGCGCTCGTCGACCGCTACTTCACCGGCACGGTGTCGCAGCTCGGCGGTGTCGGGCTCGACGTCATCGCCCGCGAGACGGCCGAGCGCCACGCCCGGGCCTACCCCCTGGACGGCGTCCACCAGCCGCACCGCACCCTCGAGGTCGGCGGCGAGTACCAGTGGCGTCGCGAGGGCGAGCCGCACCTCTTCGACCCCGAGACCGTCTTCCGACTGCAGCACTCGACCCGCCAGCGCCGCTACGACATCTTCAAGCAGTACACCGACCGCGTCGACGACCAGAGCTCGCGGCTGATGACGCTGCGTGGCCTGATGGGCTTCAAGCCCACCGGCGTCACCGGGCGCCTGCCCGTGCCGATCGAGGAGGTCGAGCCGGTCAGCGAGATCGTCAAGCGCTTCAACACCGGTGCCATGAGCTACGGCTCCATCTCGCAGGAGGCGCACGAGACGCTCGCCGTCGCGATGAACCGCCTCGGCGGCCGCTCCAACACCGGCGAGGGCGGCGAGGACGTCGAGCGCCTCCTCGACCCCGAGCGCCGCTCGGCCGTCAAGCAGGTGGCCTCGGGCCGCTTCGGCGTGACGAGCCTCTACCTGACGCACGCCGACGACATCCAGATCAAGATGGCCCAGGGGGCCAAGCCCGGCGAGGGCGGGCAGCTGCCCGGCCACAAGGTCTACCCGTGGGTGGCCAAGACCCGGCACTCGACCCCGGGCGTCGGCCTCATCTCTCCGCCGCCGCACCACGACATCTACTCGATCGAGGACCTGGCGCAGCTGATCCACGACCTCAAGAACGCCAACCCGGGCGCCCGCATCCACGTCAAGCTCGTCTCCGAGATCGGCGTGGGCACCGTCGCGGCCGGGGTGTCCAAGGCGCACGCCGACGTCGTGCTCGTCTCGGGCCACGACGGCGGCACCGGTGCCAGCCCGCTCACCTCGCTCAAGCACGCCGGCGCCCCGTGGGAGCTCGGCCTCGCCGAGGCCCAGCAGACGCTCGTCCTCAACGGCCTGCGCGACCGGATCGTCGTCCAGGTCGACGGCCAGCTCAAGACGGGACGCGACGTCGTCATCGCGGCGCTCCTCGGCGCCGAGGAGTTCGGTTTCGCCACCGCACCGCTCGTCGTCTCGGGCTGCATCATGATGCGCGTCTGCCACCTCGACACCTGTCCGGTCGGCATCGCCACCCAGAACCCCGAGCTGCGCGCCCGCTTCTCCGGCAAGCCCGAGTTCGTCGAGACCTTCTTCGAGTACATCGCCCAGGAGGTCCGCGAGCACCTCGCCTACCTCGGCTTCCGCTCCATCGAGGAGGCCGTCGGGCAGGTCAGCAGCCTCGACCTCGACAAGGCGATCGCGCACTGGAAGGCCTCCGGCCTCGACCTCAGCCCGATCCTCGCCGTCGCCGACAACCCGACCGGCGGCACCCTCCACCAGTCGGCCGCCCAGGACCACGCCCTGGACAAGGCACTCGACAACGAGCTGCTGAGCCGCGCGCTGCCGGCCATCGAGACGGGGGAGCAGGTGCGCACCCAGATCGCCGTGCGCAACGTCAACCGCACCGTCGGCACGATGCTCGGGCACCACGTCACCAAGTCGCACCCGCACGGGCTGGCCGACAACACCATCGAGCTGACGATGACCGGCTCGGGCGGGCAGTCCTTCGGGGCGTTCCTGCCGGCCGGTGTGACGATGCAGCTCTTCGGCGACGCCAACGACTACGTCGGCAAGGGCCTCTCCGGTGGGCGGGTCGTCGTGCGGCCCCACCGTGACGCCGCGCTCGTGGCCGAGGAGAACGTCATCGGCGGCAACGTCATCGCCTACGGAGCCACGACCGGCCAGCTCTTCCTGCGCGGCGTGGTGGGCGAGCGCTTCTGCGTGCGCAACTCCGGCGCCGAGGCCGTCGTCGAGGGAGTGGGCGACCACGGCTGCGAGTACATGACCGGCGGCGTCGCGGTCGTCCTCGGCCAGACCGGGCGCAACTTCGCCGCCGGCATGTCCGGCGGTGTGGCGTACGTCCTCGACCTCGACCCGCGCCTCGTCAACCCCGAGATGGTCGACCTCCTCCCGCTGCGTGAGGAGGACGACGAGCCGCTGCGGGGCCTTCTCGAGGCCCACGTGCGGTGGACCGAGTCGCCGGTGGCCCGCAAGCTGCTCGACGACTGGGCGAGCGCGCGCGAGCGGTTCACGCTCGTGCTGCCGCGCGACTACCAGCGTGTGCTCGACGTGCGGGCGCAGGCGGAGCAACAGGGCCTCGACCTCGACGGACCCGACGTGTGGAACCGGATCATGGAGGCTTCCCGTGGCTGACCCCCAGGGCTTTCTCACCACCCGCGAGCGCGAGCTCCCGGCCCGCCGACCCGTGCCCGTGCGCATCCGGGACTGGAAGGAGGTCTACGAGGAGCAGCAGCTCGGGCAGCTCCAGCGCCAGGCCGGCCGCTGCATGGACTGCGGCATCCCCTTCTGCCACTCCGGCTGCCCGCTCGGCAACCTCATCCCCGAGTGGAACAACTTCGCCTGGAAGGGCGACTGGGCCGACGCGATCGAGCGCCTCCACGCGACGAACAACTTCCCGGAGTTCACCGGACGGCTGTGCCCGGCGCCCTGCGAGACGGCCTGTGTGCTCGGCATCAACCAGCCGGCCGTGACGATCAAGCAGGTCGAGGTGACGACGATCGAGCGGGCCTTCGACGAGGGGCTCGTGACGCCGCTGCCGCCGGAGCGCCTCTCCGGCAAGACCGTCGCGGTCGTCGGCTCGGGCCCCGCAGGACTGGCTGCCGCGCAGCAGCTCACGCGGGCCGGTCACACCGTGGCCGTCTTCGAGCGGGCCGACAAGCCGGGCGGCCTGCTGCGCTACGGGATCCCCGAGTTCAAGATGGAGAAGTCGGTCCTCGACCGCCGCCTCGAGCAGATGGGCGCCGAGGGCACCCGCTTCCGCAACGGGGTCGACGTCGGCGCCGACATCACCGGCCGCCAGCTGCGCGACCGCTACGACGCCGTCGTCCTCGCGCTCGGCGCCACGGTCCCGCGCGACCTCGACGTCCCGGGTCGGAAGCTGGGCGGCATCCACCAGGCGATGGACTACCTCCCGCAGGGCAACCGGGCAGCGCTCGGCGAGCAGGTCGAGGACCAGATTCTCGCCACCGGCAAGCACGTCGTCGTCATCGGTGGTGGCGACACCGGCGCCGACTGCATCGGTACCGCGCACCGCCAGGGCGCCGCCTCGGTCACGAGCCTCGAGATCATGCCGCAGCCGGGTGAGGACCGCCCCGCCGGCCAGCCGTGGCCGACCTACCCGATGCTCTACCGCGTCGCGAGCGCGCACGAGGAGGGCGGCGAGCGGATCTACGCCGTCAGCACCACCGAGTTCGTCGGCGACGACGAGGGCAACGTCGCTGCGCTGCGCCTCACCGAGGTCGAGATGGTCGACGGCAGGCCCACCGCCAAGCCGGGCACCGAGCGGGAGATCCCCGCCCAGCTCGTGCTCTTCGCGATGGGCTTCCTCGGCCCGCAGCGCTCGGGCGTCGTCGAGCAGCTGGGGGTCGCCCTCGACGGGCGCGGCAACGTGGAGCGCGACAAGACGTTCATGAGCTCCGTCCCGGGCGTCTTCGTGGCCGGCGACGCCGGCCGCGGGCAGTCCCTCATCGTGTGGGCCATCGCCGAGGGCCGCGCCGCGGCAGCGGGGGTGGATGCGTGGCTGACGGGCAGCAGCTCGCTGCCGCGTCCGATCGCGCCCACCGACCGGCCGCTCACCGCCTGAGACCCCACGCAGCACCTGCCGTATGCCGTGTCGTCACCTGGGCGACACGGCATACGGCCATGATTTCCCCACGGAGACAAGCGAACTCGTCCCGGTACGAACCCACTCGTCCCAGAGGGCGAACCCGCGTGGTGACCCACGTCACAGCACCCATAAGGTTGAAGCATGCGTCGCGCCAAGATCGTCTGCACCATCGGACCCAAGACCTCCTCACCCTCCCAGCTGCGCGCCCTCGTCGACGCCGGGATGGACGTCGCCCGGCTCAACCTCTCCCACGGTGACCACTCCGTGCACGAGCAGGTCTACCGCGACATCCGTGCCGCGGGTGACGCCTCCGGCCGCGCCGTCGGCATCCTCGTCGACCTGCAGGGCCCCAAGATCCGCACCGGGCGGTTCTCGTCCGGCCCGGTGACCCTGAGCCCCGGGCAGCGCTTCACCATCACCACGCGCGACGTCGACGGCGACGACACGATCGTCGGGACCACGTATGCCGGCCTGCCGGGCGACGTCAGCCCCGGCGACGTCCTGCTCATCGACGACGGCAAGGTCATGCTCCGCGCCGTCGAGGTCACCGACACCGACGTGCTCACCGAGACCGTCATCGGCGGTCAGGTCAGCAACAACAAGGGCATCAACCTGCCCGGTGTCGCAGTCAGCGTGCCGGCCCTGTCCGACAAGGACCGCGAGGACCTGCGGTTCGCGATGCGCCTCGGCGTCGACATGATCGCGCTGTCCTTCGTCCGCTCGGCCGAGGACATCGTCGACGTGCACGAGATCATGGACGAGTTCGGCGAGCGCATCCCCGTCATCGCCAAGGTCGAGAAGCCGCAGGCGGTCGAGAACCTCGAGGGCATCGTCCGGGCCTTCGACGGCATCATGGTGGCGCGTGGTGACCTCGGCGTCGAGATGCCGCTCGAGGACGTGCCGCTCGTGCAGAAGCGTGCCATCGAGCTGTCGCGCCGCGAGGCCAAGCCGGTCATCGTTGCGACCCAGGTGCTCGAGTCGATGATCGAGAACCCCCGGCCCACCCGTGCAGAGGCCTCCGACGCCGCCAACGCCGTCCTCGACGGCGCCGACGCCCTCATGCTCTCCGGCGAGACGTCGGTCGGCGCCTGGCCCATCGACGCGGTGCGCACGATGGCGCGGATCATCGAGTCCACCGAGGAGCACGGCTACGACAAGATCGCGCCGATGCCCACCAACCCCAAGACCGTCGGGGGAGCGGTCACCAAGGCGGCCGTCGAGATCGGTGAGGTCGTGGGGGCCCGGTTCCTCATCACCTTCACCGAGACGGGTGGCTCGGCCACCCGCATGGCCCGCATCCGACCCCGCCTGCCGATGCTGGCGTTCACCTCGGAGCCGCGCGTCCGCTCCCGGCTGGCCCTCGTCTGGGGCGTCGAGACCTACCTCGTTCCGCGCATGCACCACACCGACCAGTTCGCGATGCAGGTCGACCTCAAGCTGATCCCGGAGGGCCGGGTGACCGAGGGCGAGCGTGTGGTCATCGTCGCGGGGTCCCCTCCCGGCATCCCGGGCTCGACCAACGCGCTGCGCGTCCACCGTGTGGGTGACGCCGTCAACCGTGCCGCCCCGGCCTACCGGCCGGAGGAGGTCACCGGCTGAGGCTCGTCGGAGTCGAGCGAACGACGAGCGTGCGTATGCCGCCGGGCCGGGGCCGGCGGCATACCCCTGCCGGTGGCGTGGGCAGGGCGGGGGCCGACCGACCGCGGCGGCGCGCGCAGGTATGCTGGCGCGGCACTCCTGCCGGGGTGGTGGAATGGCAGACACGGGGCACTCAAAATGCTCTGGCCGCAAGGTCGTGCGGGTTCGAGTCCCGCCCTCGGCACCAGCAGCAGGGCTGATCGCTGCTCGCCCCGTCCCCCTCCCGTCCGCGTTCCGCATCGACGATCCCGAAACGCGCCGGAAACGCGGCCCCGGCTAGGCTTTGCCCGTGAGCACCGACGAGAGCACCGACGCAGGAACCACGCCGAAGCCGACCCCCGCCAGCGCGGCCGCCGCGGCCTCCGCCGCCACCGCAGCGCCGCAGCCCGCTCCGACCGGTGCCGGCGCCCCGGCGTCGGGAGGCACCCGGATCCTCGTCGCCGAGGACGAGACCCTGATCCGCCTCGACCTCGTCGAGATGCTCGGCGAGCAGGGCTATGACGTCGTCGGCCAGGCCAGCAACGGTGAGCAGGCCGTCGAGCTCGCCAAGGAGGTCAAGCCCGACCTCGTGATCATGGACGTCAAGATGCCGGTGCTCGACGGCCTCTCCGCGGCCGAGCAGCTGCACGAGGCCAAGCTGTGCCCCGTGATCATGCTGACCGCCTTCTCGCAGACCGAGCTCGTCGAGCGCGCCCGTGACGCCGGTGTCATGGCCTACATCGTCAAGCCCTTCACGGCGGACGACCTGCGACCCGCGATCGACATCGCGACGTCGCGCTGGCAGGAGCTCAAGGCCCTCGAGGCGGAGATCGCCGACCTCGGGGAGCGCCTCGAGACGCGCAAGCTCGTCGACCGCGCCAAGGGCGTGCTGATGAGCCAGCTCAAGCTCACCGAGGCCGACGCCTTCCGATGGATCCAGAAGACCGCGATGGACCGCCGCCTCGGGATGAAGGAGGTCGCCGAGGCCGTCATCAACGGCTTCCCGGCGTCCTGACCCCGGCTGCGGCCGAGCCCTGCGGCGACCGCGGCCCCCGCAGGTCACGACACGGTCACCGATCCGCGTATCTGATGACCATGGTGCGAGTTTCGGCCTAGTCTCCGTCTCAATCCTCATCCGAGGGACGTGTGACATCAGGAGGACATCCGTGCGTTCTACCCTCAAGCTCGCTGTGCCGATCGTGGTCGCGGCACTTGCACTCGGTGCCTGCGGCACCAAGGGCGGCGACACCTCCACGGCCGGCAGCTCCGGCGGCGGGGCGAAGGCCTGCGACCAGAAGATCGGCATGTTCGGTGCCCTCACCGGTCCGAACGCCAACCTGGGCATCTACATCCAGAACGGCGTGAACCTCGCCCTCGACGACTACAACAAGAAGCACGCCGACTGCAAGGTGACCCTCGAGAACTACGACTCGCAGGGTGACCCGACCCAGGCGCCCGCGCTGGCGAAGAAGGCCATCGACGACAAGAAGGTCGTCGGCATCGTCGGCCCCGCGTTCTCCGGTGAGTCCAAGGCCGCCGACCCGGCCTTCAACGAGGCCGGCCTCGTCACGATCACGCCGTCGGCCACCAACCCCAAGCTCGCGGACAACGGCTGGAAGACCTTCTTCCGCGTCCTCGGCAACGACGCCACGCAGGGCCCGGCCGCCGCGAAGTACATCAAGGACACCGTCAAGGCGACGAAGCCGTTCGTCATCGACGACGCCTCCGAGTACGGCAAGGGCCTGGCCGACATCGTGCGTCAGGACCTCGGCTCGGCCGTGGTCGGCAACGACACGGTGCAGCAGAAGCAGACCGACTTCAGCGCCTCCGTCACGAAGGTGAAGGCCTCCGGCGCCGACGCACTCTTCTACGGCGGCTACGCCCCCGAGGCGGCGCCGCTGGTCAAGCAGCTGCGCGACGCCGGCTGGAAGGGCACGTTCGTGGCTGCCGACGGCGTCAAGGACCAGTCGTTCATCGACAACGCCGGCCCCGCGGCCGTCGGTGCCGTCGTGACCTGCCCCTGTGTGCCGGCCGACATCGCACCCGAGTTCGCCAAGGCGTACAAGGCCAAGTACAACCAGGACCCCAACACCTACTCGGGTGAGGGCTACGACGCCGCGACGATCCTGCTCGACGGCATCGCCGCCGGCAAGGACCGCGCGAGCATGGTCGACTTCGTCAAGTCCTACGACAAGAAGGGCGTCACGAAGCAGCTGAAGTTCGACGCGAAGGGCGAGTCCTCGGACATCAAGGTCTTCGCCTACAAGGTCGAGGACGGCAAGTTCGTGTCCGTCGGCGAGATCAAGTAGTTCGGCGTCTTCGTCAGGGGCGGTCGGAGCACCATGCTCCGGCCGCCCCTGTTCGAGTGACACCGTCGACCTGATCCCGCCCACCGCACCCGGCCCAGGAGGTCTTGGATGCAGTACCTGATCGACAACTTCTTCTCGCTGACCGTCACCGGCCTGACCCTCGGTGCGATCTACGCCCTCGTCGCCCTCGGCTACACCCTCGTCTACGGCGTGCTGCGCCTCATCAACTTCGCGCACTCCGAGGTGTTCATGTACGGCACCTTCGCGGCGTTGTGGGTCATCACCCTCTTCGGCGCCAAGGGTGGCGGGAGCGTCGGGCAGGTGATCTTCTGGATAGCCATGATGTTCGTGGCGGCGATGGCCATGTCCGGGCTCATCGCGGTGCTGCTCGAGCGCTTCGCGTACCGGCCACTGCGCAAGCGCAACGCGCCACCGCTCATCGCCCTCATCTCCGCCATCGGCGCCTCCTTCGTGCTCTCCGAGCTGATGGGCCTGCGCCAGAAGATCGCGCAGCTGCTGGGCTTCGAGGCCTCGGTCCGCCCGTACGTCGCCAACTCGCGCAACAACACCGGCATGCCCGAGGTCGTCTCGCCGCAGCCCGTCTTCACGCTCTTCGACTACCAGGTGACGAACGTCGACATCTTCGTCATCGTCGGTGCGGTCGCGATCATGGTCCTGCTCGACCAGTTCGTGCGTCGCTCCCGCCTCGGCCGCGGCATCCGCGCCGTCGCGATGGACCCCGAGGCCGCGGCGCTCATGGGCGTCAACCGCGACCGCGTCATCCAGGTGACCTTCCTCGTCGGCGGTCTCATGGCCGGCGCGGCAGCCGTCTTCTACATGCTGAAGATCGGCATCACGCGCTTCGACGTCGGCTTCATCCTCGGCGTCAAGGCCTTCACGGCGGCCGTCCTCGGCGGCATCGGCAACCTGCGCGGCGCCCTGCTCGGTGGCTTCGTCCTGGGTCTGGCCGAGAACTACGGCTCCGCCCTCGTGGGCACGCAGTGGAAGGACGTCGTCGCGTTCGTCCTGCTCGTGCTCATCCTGCTCTTCCGGCCCACCGGCCTGCTCGGTGAGTCCCTCGGAAAGGCCCGCGCATGAGCACCGCCACGACCCCTGCAGCCGGCGCCGCCAAGACCCGCCGTCCTGGCTTCAAGCAGCGTGTGGACTCGCTGCCCCGGGCCGCCAAGATCATCCTCTGGGTGCTGTTCGCGATCTTCCTGTTCCTGCTGCCGATGCTCAACATCCCGGTGATCACCACCGAGGGCTCCGACTTCGGCGGTGTGCTGTTCACCGTCGCGACGTACGTCCTCGTGGCGCTCGGCCTCAACATCGTCGTCGGGTATGCCGGCCTGCTCGACCTCGGGTACGTCGGCTTCTACGCGATCGGCGCCTACACCGTCGGTGTGCTGAGCTCGCAGCACGCGAACCTGTCGTGGCTCGTGGTCCTGCCCATCGCCATCGCGGCGGCGATGGTCTCGGGCGTCATCCTCGGCGCGCCGACCCTTCGCGTGCGCGGTGACTACCTCGCCATCGTCACCCTCGGCTTCGGCGAGATCGTGCGCCTCTGCCTCGTCAACTCGCAGTGGCTCGGTGGGGCGCAGGGCATCTCCGACATCCCCAAGCCGCCGAGCGTCATCGTCTTCAGCGTGCCGAGCCTCGACTGGAGCAACGGTGTCCCGGTCGTCGACCTCGACACCACGTCGACGTTCCTGAAGTTCGGGATCAGCGACTTCGTCCCCTACTACTGGCTCGCCCTGATCGTGATCGCCCTCGTCCTGCTCTTCGACATCCTCGTCAAGAACAGCCGGGTCGGGCGCGCCTGGGAGGCGACGCGAGAGGACGAGGACGCGGCGGAGCTGATGGGCGTGCCGACGTTCCGGTTCAAGCTGCTCGCCTTCGCGCTCGGTGCCGCGATCGGTGGGCTCTCCGGAGCCCTCTTCGCCACCAAGTCCGGGTTCATCTCGCCCGACAGCTTCATCCTGCTCCTGTCCATCCTGTTCCTGGCCGCCGTCGTCGTCGGTGGCGCCGGCAACCGGTGGGGCGTCATCGTGGGCGCGATCGTCGTCGCCTACTTCCCGGAGCGCTTCCGCGAGTTCGCCGACTTCCGGGTGCTGGTCTTCGGTCTGGCCCTGATGCTGCTCGCGATCTTCCGGCCGCAGGGGCTGTTGCCGCCGCGTCGCACCGTCCGTGCGAAGCGCGCGGATGCCACCGAGGCCGTCCTCGAGGAAGGAGAAGCCAATGTCTGAGCCGATCCGCACCACGCAGCCCGGCCAGCCGCTGCAGGCCGACGAGGCCACCGAGATCAACCCGGACGTCGACATCGCGCCCGCCGACATCGGCGTGCCGGTCGTGCCGGCGGGGGAGCGCCTCCTCGAGGTCGACGACGTGACGCTCCGCTTCGGCGGTGTGGTCGCCCTCAACGAGGTGAGCTTCCACATCAACAAGGGCGAGATCCTCGGCCTGATCGGACCCAACGGCGCCGGCAAGACGACCTGCTTCAACGTGATGACGGGCGTCTACCAGCCGACGTCGGGCGCCGTGCGCTACCTCGGCGAGCCGCTGGGCAAGCGCAAGAAGTTCGAGATCACCAAGCTCGGGATCGCCCGCACCTTCCAGAACATCCGTCTCTTCGCCAACATGACGGCGCTCGAGAACGTCCTCGTGGGTGCCGACGCGCACCACTCGACCGGCGTCGGGTCGGCCATGTTCCGCCTGCCCAAGCACCGGCGCGAGGAGGCGCAGGGCTACCAGCGGGCCATGGAGCTGCTCACCTTCATGGGTCTGGACCGCAAGGCCGACGAGCTGGCGCGCAACCTGCCCTACGGTGACCAGCGCCGTCTCGAGATCGCGCGCGCCCTGGCCACCAGCCCGCAGCTGCTCTGCCTCGACGAGCCGGCAGCCGGGTTCAACCCGGCCGAGAAGGCCAAGCTGATGGAGCTCATCCGCACCATCCGCGACCAGGGCTACACCGTCCTGCTCATCGAGCACGACATGAAGCTCGTCATGGGCGTGACAGACCGGATCGTCGTCCTCGAGTTCGGCCGCAAGATCGCCGAGGGCTCGCCTGCCGAGATCCGCGACAACCCGGCGGTCGTCGCCGCCTACCTGGGAGTTGATGAGGAAGATGCTTCTTGAGGTCAACGGCCTGTGCGTGAACTACGGGCGCATCGAGGCCATCCGCGACATCAGCTTCACGGTCGAGGAGGGTGAGATCGTCACGCTCATCGGGGCCAACGGGGCCGGCAAGACCACGACGATGAAGACGGTCTCGGGCCTTCGCCCGGTGCGAGCCGGCTCGGTGAGGTTCAACGGCAAGGACATCACGCACACCCCGTCGCACGAGCGACCCGTCCTCGGCATCTCGCAGTCGCCGGAAGGGCGTGGCTGCTTCGTCGGCATGACGGTGATGGAGAACCTCGAGATGGGCACCTACGCGCGTCCAGACCGCAAGACCAAGGCGGTCAAGGACGACCTGGAGCGCGTCTTCGAGCTCTTCCCGCGCCTGAAGGAGCGCAGCAACCAGGCCGCCGGGTCCATGTCGGGCGGCGAGCAGCAGATGCTGGCGATGGGCCGGGCGCTGATGGCCAAGCCGAGGCTCCTGCTGCTCGACGAGCCGTCCATGGGGCTTGCCCCCAAGTTGATCCAGCAGATCTTCGACATCGTCACGGAGATCAACAGCCAGGGCACCACGGTGCTGCTCGTCGAGCAGAACGCCGCGCAGGCGCTCAAGCGCTCGCACCGGGCGTACATCCTCGAAACGGGCGAGATCGTCCGGGAGGGCACCGGCAAGGAGCTCGCCGCCGACCCCGCCGTCAAGGCCGCCTACCTCGGTGGTGACGTGTAGGACCCGGGTCGGTGCCGGCGCAGGGCACCGGCATTCGGAATCCGAAGGTGGGGCGTCTCGACGGT
This sequence comes from Terrabacter lapilli, assembly GCF_039531305.1. Lineage (NCBI taxonomy): Bacteria > Bacillati > Actinomycetota > Actinomycetes > Micrococcales > Intrasporangiaceae > Terrabacter > Terrabacter lapilli. The sequence continues at coordinate 18,348 of NZ_BAAAPU010000010.1, read as the reverse complement.
GTCGAGGCGCCCCGTCTTCGTCGGGGAGACCTGTTGGTTCCCCTTCCGCCCGGGCCTCTATGGTCGTAGTGTTCCCCGGGTGACCTCGGGGCTGGAACAGGAGGGATGATGGGTCGAGCAGTGGTGTCGGTGCAGCGGGTCGAGGAGAGCCTGCACCCGCAGTTCATCGAGCTGTGGATCGCGCACCGGGTCGAGGGTGGTACGACCCCCGAGGCGGCACAGCGTCTGGCGCTTGACGGCACGTTGCGAAATGCCCTGTGCCGCAACGACATCTGCGCGTTCATGGCATTCGTCGACGATCGCCCTGCAGGCTATGTCGTCCTCGCGGACTCCACACGAAGCCTTCTCGTCGACTCGCCCTGCGTGTCGATCGACATGCTCTTCGTCCACTCCGACCTGCGTCGTCAGGGCGTCGGTCGGGCCCTACTCACGGCCGCGTGCCGTTACGCGGACCGTCAGGGCTGCGAGCACCTGGCGAGTGCGGTTCCCGCAGGCGACCGCGACGCCAACCGCTTCTTCGCCCGACTGGGGTTCGCGCCCGAGACCGTGCGCCGCGTGGCCTCCGCCCCCACCCTCCAGCGCAAGCTCGCGGGCGAGCCCCGCTCCCAGCGGGTCTCGCTCGACCTGCTCCAGCGGCGCCGCGACCTGAGGGCCCGCACACCTCGGCACGACCCGAAGATCGCCGGCTGACGACTGCCCCGGGCCTGCGGCCCGGGCCCTTCGTGCGCCCTTGAGACGTGCCGCGGCCTGGGGTCAGGCGCCGGGAGCGGCGTCGCGCAGCAGGCAGGTGATCCGCGAGGTGCAGATGCGCCTGCCGTTCTCGTCGGTCACCACGATGTCGTAGCTGACGAGCGTGCGCCCGGCGTTGAGCAGCGTGGCGGTCCCCGTGACGATGCCGCTGCGCGCCGCGCGGTGGTGCGTCGCGTTGATGTCGAGGCCGACCGCCACGCGCCCCGGTCCGGCGTGCAGCTGCGCGCCGATGGAGCCGAGCGTCTCCGCCAGCACGACGCTGGCGCCGCCGTGGAGCAGGCCGTAGGGCTGGGTGTTTCCGGCCACCGGCATCGTCGCCACGAGACGCTCGGGGGAGACCTCGGTGATCTGGATGTCCATCCGCTCGATGAGGGTTCCCTCCGCCATCGAGCGCATGCCCTCGAGAGTCTGCCCGGACGTCTGCGTCGAAGAGTCAGTCATGCCCGCGATCGTATGCCGCCGGGCCGGCAGGGTGTTCGGCTGTCGGGCCTGTCCGTGGGCGCCACTAGGCTTCCGGTGTGAGCCGACTTCTCCTCCTCGACGGACACTCGCTGGCGTACCGCGCCTTCTTCGCCCTGCCTGCCGAGAACTTCTCGACCAGCACCGGCCAGCACACCAACGCGGTCTACGGCTTCACCTCGATGCTGATCAACATGCTGCGCGACGAGGAGCCGACGCACGTGGCCGTGGCCTTCGACAAGGCCCGCCAGTCCTTCCGCACAGAGGAGTACTCCGAGTACAAGGCGGGACGTGCCCGCACGCCGGACGAGTTCGCGGGCCAGATCCCCTTGGTCAAGGAGGTGCTCGACGCGCTGCGCATCAAGCACCTCGAGCTCGACGGCTACGAGGCCGACGACATCATCGCCACGATCGCAACGCAGGCGGAGGCGGCGGGAGTGGACGTGCTCATCTGCTCCGGCGACCGCGACACCTTCCAGCTCGTGTCCGACCGGGTCAGGATCCTCTACCCGGTGCGCGGCGTGTCCGAGGTGTGGCGGATGGGCCCCGCCGAGGTGCAGGAGAAGTACGGCGTGCCGCCCGTCCGTTACAGCGACCTCGCGGCGATGGTGGGGGAGTCGTCCGACAACCTGCCGGGCGTGCCGGGCGTGGGACCCAAGACGGCCGCGAAGTGGATCACCCAGTACGGCGACCTCGACGGCATCGTGGCGAGCATCGACAAGATCACCGGCAAGGCCGGCCAGGCCCTGCGCGACCACCTCGACCAGGTGCTGCGCAACCGCCGCCTCAACCAGCTCGTCAAGGACAGCCCGGTCGGGCTCGAGATCGACGACCTCCGCCGCACGCAGTGGAGCCGCGAGGAGGTGCACACCGTCTTCGACGGGCTCGAGTTCCGCGTGCTGCGCGACCGGCTCTTCGCCACCGTCGAGGCTGCCGCCCCCGAGGCCGAGGAGGGCTTCGACGTCGACGGCGCGGTGCTGACGCCGGAGCAGGTTCCCGCCTGGGTCGCCGAGCACCTCGTCTCCGACCAGCGCGTCGGCCTGTCCGTCATGGGCACCTGGGCTCGCGGCACCGGTGACGCCACGGCCCTCGCGGTGGCGGCCGGCGACGGCAGCGCTGCCTGGATCGACCTGCAGAGCCTGACGCCGGAGGCCGAGGCAGCCGTCGGGGCCTGGCTCGAGGACCCTTCACGCCCCAAGGCCATGCACGACGCGAAGGGGCCGATCGAGGCGATCGGAGCGCGGGGCTGGTGGCTGCGTGGGCTGACGAGCGACACGCAGCTCGCGGCCTACCTCGTCAAGCCCGACCAGCGCACCTACCACCTCGACGACCTCGTGCTGCGCAACCTGCGCCGTGAGCTGAGCGGGGCTGCACCGACAGACGGCCAGGGCATGCTCGACTTCGGCGGCGACGCCGATGAGCAGGCTGCCCACAAGGAGATGGTGCGCGCGACCGCCGTGCGTGACCTCGCCGACGTCCTCGACGAGCAGGTGGCCGCGACGGGCGGCGAGCAGCTGCTGGCCGAGGTCGAGATCCCGCTCGTCGACGTGCTGGCCCGGATGGAGCGCACCGGCATCGCCGTCGACGTCGAGGGCCTCGACCGGCTCGAGGGCGACTTCGCGGCCAAGGTGGCGCAGGCGCAGCAGGACGCCTGGGACGCGATCGGCGGCGAGCAGATCAACCTCGGCTCTCCGAAGCAGCTGCAGGAGGTGCTGTTCGGCACCCTCAGCATGCCGAAGACCAAGAAGACGAAGACCGGCTGGACGACCGACGCCGACGCGCTGGGCGACCTGTTCACCAAGACGGAGCACCCGTTCCTCGAGGCGCTGCTGCGCCACCGCGACTCCGCCCGCTTGCGCGTCACCGTGGAGGGGCTGCAGAAGTCGGTGGCCGACGACGGCCGCATCCACACCACCTACCTGCAGACCATCGCCGCGACGGGACGCCTCAGCTCCACCGAGCCCAACCTGCAGAACGTCCCCATCCGCACCGAGGAGGGGCGTCGCATCCGCGAGCTCTTCGTCGTGGGCGACGGCTACGAGGCGCTCATGTCCGCGGACTACTCCCAGATCGAGATGCGCGTCATGGCTCACCTGTCCGGCGACGAGGGCCTCATCGAGGCGTTCCGCACCGGTGAGGACCTCCACAGCTTCGTCGGTTCCAAGGTCTTCGGTGTCGAGCCGGAGCAGGTGACCCCGGCGATGCGGTCCAAGGTCAAGGCGATGTCCTACGGCCTTGCCTACGGGCTGTCGGCGTTCGGCCTCTCCAAGCAGCTGACCATCAGCACCGAGGAGGCGCGGGGCCTGATGGAGGGGTACTTCGAGCGCTTCGGCGGCGTCAGCGACTACCTCAAGGAGGTCGTCGCCGAGGCCCGTGGCACCGGCTACACGGCGACGATGTTCGGCCGCCGGCGCTACCTGCCCGACCTCACCTCGGACAACCGCCAGCGTCGCGAGATGGCCGAGCGCATGGCGCTCAACGCCCCCATCCAGGGCTCGGCGGCCGACATCATGAAGGTGGCGATGATCGGAGTCGACCGCGCCCTCACCGCTGCCGGCGCCAGGTCGCGCATCCTGCTCCAGGTCCACGACGAGCTCGTGCTCGAGGTGGCGCCCGGAGAGCGTGACGACCTCGACAAGCTCGTCCGCCACGAGATGGGTCACGCTGCCGAGCTCGACGTGCCCCTGGACATCAATGTCGGCGTCGGCGGCTCGTGGCACGACGCCGCCCACTGAGGGGTCGAAGGCACACCCACGGCGCCTGCCCGGTTGGTCACGGTTCGGCAACGACCGTGTCGCTTGTCCGGTTTGCCTGACGTGTGCCTCGAGCAACCGCATACTGACCAGTAACTTGCACCCGTCGACGGAGACGGGTGCTTTTACTGTGAGGTGGACATGGTCAGAAGCCTGGTCACAGGTCTGTGTCTCGCCGTCTTCGCGGCGGTCATCATCGGACTGAGCAACCTGCTCGGTCTCGACCTCGAGCACGTCGCCCTCGTCGGCGCAGCTCTCGGCGGGGTCCTGGGCCTCGTCCCACACCGTCCCGCGTGGGGCAAGCCGGTCGGCTTCCTCGCGGGGTTCCTGCTCGCCTGGCTCGGGTTCGCGCTGCGCGCCGCCTGGCTCCCGGACTCGTCCGGCGGCAGAGCGGTCGCTGCCTTCCTCGTCGTCGCCCTCATCGCGGTCGTCGCGGCACTGAGCGGCGGACGGCTGCCGTTGTGGAGCGGCCTCGTCGGAGCCGCCTCCATCGTGGGCTCCTACGAGTCGGTCTACACCAGCGCGCCGTCGCAGTTCCTCAGCGACTCCCCGGCCGCAGCGACCACCGTGCTCCTCGCCGTCGGACTCGGCTACCTGGCAGCGAGTCTCGTTGCGCCGCAGGGTGACCCGGCGGCAGCCGGCTCGCGTCGGCCGCGCCGCGCCGCGGTGGGCGAGGAGCCGACGAAGCGATCCACCATGCCCACCAACCTCGACGACCTCGTGACCGGAGCAGCCCAGTGAGCACACGAACCCTGGCCACCGTCGTCGCGGGCCTCGCGGCGATGCCGACCCTCCTGGTGCTCGCCGCCGGCCCCGCTTCCGCGGCCACCGACAGCGCGGTGCAGGTCTCCGACACCGAGACGGTCCAGGCGTACCTCGACGCCTCGGGGAAGGTCGACGTCGCCCGGGTCTACGAGCAGGTCGCGATGAAGGGCCGCGGCACGGTCGACCTCCGCAACCCCGTCGAGACCAAGGGGCTGCGCAACCTCGACGGCTTCGGCGGGTTCGAGGTCCGGAACGGCGAGATGGTCGGGACCTTCGCCGTCGACGGCGAGCAGCGCCTCCGCAGGTCAGCGACTACACGAAGAAGCTGCCGCTCGAGGTCTCGGTGACCTACACGCTCGACGGGAGGCCCGTCGCACCCGCCGACGTCCTCGGCCGCAGCGGTCACCTCGAGGTCCGCTACACCGTCGCGAACGTCACCGGCCGACCTCAGGTCGTCTCGTTCGACGACGGCACCGGGCACAGCAGTCCGTGACGCAGAGCGTCGTGATCCCCATGGTCGGGTCCCTCACCACCACGCTGCCCGACACCTTCACGAACGTCGGGTCCAAGGAAGCCGCCCTCGCCGGCGACGGCCACGGCGGGACGAAGCTGACCTTCACGATGACGCTCTTCGGCCCCATCGGCACCCCGACGGCCACCTTCGGCTACGCCGCCGACATCGTCGACGGCACGGTGCCCAGGGCCAACGTCTCGGCCCTGCCCGTCAGCCCGCTGGACAGCCCGTCCTTCAAGGGTGGTGCGGCCAGCTACCAGGGCGGCGCGACGACCGGCGCGACGCTCACGGCGGGCGCCACGGAGATCGACGCGAACCTGCTCAAGCTCCGCGACGGGGCGGGCACCCTTCTCGCCGGCCTGATCCAGCTGCGCGACGGTGCGAAGAAGCTGGACGCGGGCCTCGGCGCCCAGGCACTGCCCGGGGCGCACCAGCTCGCGACCGGAGCCGGTCAACTCAAGGACGGCACGACGAAACTCAGTGAGGGGGCAGGCGCGGCCAAGGACGGGTCCGCCAAGGTCGCCGGAGGAGCCAGCCAGCTCGCGACCGGCGCCGGCCAGCTCGACGCCGGTGCCGGCAGACTGAGTGGTGGTGCCACACAGGTCCACGATGGCGCGGGGCGACTCGCCCAGGGTGCCGGTCAGGTGAACGCGGGAGCGACCATGCTGTCCGACGGCCTGCTCGAAGCCGGCAGCCGGGCCCCGGCCCTCCTGGTCGGCCTGGAGAAGGTTGCCGGCGGCTTGGAGGATGTCGACAAGGGCCTGGCGAAGATGTCGTCGACCGTCGGCGGTCCTGACGTCGCCCGGATCCGTGGCGGACTCGCCGCCATGCTTGCCGGCCTCGGAAGCACGGACAACGACGCCTCCCTCATCGGGGGAGTGGACCAGCTCCGTCAGCAGCTGAAGGCCGCAGGTCCGGGCATCGACACCATGGAGGCCGGCGTCTACGGCACCCAGGGCAAGAGCGCCTATGAGCAGCTCGGCTGCGCCGTCAAGGTGATCAACGACCTCAACGGTGGCGCGACACCTGGCGCCGATCCCTGCTACGCCGCCACCGGCGGAGTGCGTCCGCCGCTCGCACCCACGACCGACCCCTATCACAAGGCAGTCCTCGCGGAGCTGGCCAAGGAGCTCGGGGCGGGTCGGGCAAAGCTGGCCGACCCCAGTAGCACGAGTCCCGACCTCGATGCCCCGCTGCCCGGCGATGCCACGCTGCAACAGGGCCTCGCCTACCTTCGAGGCCGCCTCCTCGAACGCGCGGTCCCTGGTCTCACCAAGATCGAGTGCGGACTGAGTGCGACCTCGCTCGCGACCTGCGACCCGAGGAAGCCCGGGCTCAAGGAGGCCTTGGCGGGCGCGGGAGGCCAGCCCGGGATCATGGCCGGGTTCGACGCGCTGACGAACGGCGTCATCAAGGGCATCGGAGGCGACGCCGACAAGCTCGAGGACGGGACCCTGCGAGGTGGGGTGCACGCCCTGCAAGGAGGTGTCGACCAGCTCACCACCGGAGGCCTGGACCTGCTTGATGGTCTGGGTCAGCTCTCGGACGGCGCCATGGCGCTGAACGACGGCACGAAGGCCTTGGCCGTGGGCAGTGCTCAGCTCCAGGCGGGAACCGGGCAGGTCGCCGCCGGGGCCAAGGACCTCGGTGCAGGCGCCGACAAGCTCGCGACCGGGTCCAGCGACCTCGCGACGGGCGCCGGCCAGCTCGACAGCGGTGTCGGCCAGCTCGCGGCAGGCGCTGGGCAGCTCGACGACGGCGCGGGCAGGCTGAAGGACGGCGCGGACCAGCTCTCGGACGGCCTGGGCGACGCCGCCTCGGGTGCGAGTCAGATCTCGGCCGGCCTCACCGACGCGGCGTCGGGTGCTCCGCAGCTGCGCGACGGGGCGCAGAAGCTCTCGGACGAAGGCACGAAGAAGCTCGTCGCGGCCGGCAAGGCGACGGCTGCCGACTACGGCGAGAAGTACGCCCTCATCGAGGTCGGCGCCCAGCGCGCCAAGACCGAGGGCATGGCCTACGGCGCTCCGAAGGGGGCGGACGGCGCCACGGCGTACTCCTTCGAGCTCGCGGGTGTCGACGGCCAGGGCTCGGCGAACCTGGGTCGTACGGCTGCAGCGGCCGGCGTCTTCGGCCTGGCGGGAGGTGCCGTCCTCCTGCGACGACGCCTCCTCTGAGACCGACGGGGCGCGACGGCCACGGACCCGACGGGTCCGTGGCCGTCGTCGTCCGCGGAGCCGGGCGGCTCGTGTCAGGCCGGCTTGCGGCAGACGAAGATCGCCGTGCCCGGGATCAGACGGCCGCGCAGGGGCGACCAGCCGCCCCACGGCTCCTCGTGCCCCTCGGGCCACTCCGGCTCGACGAGGTCCACGAGCACGAGGCCTGCGGCGGAGATCTCGCGCACCCGGTCGCCGACGGTGCGGTGGTGCTCGACGTAGACCGCCCGGCCCGCGCCGTCCTGCTCCACGTAGGGGGTGCGGTCGAAGTACGAGTGGCGCGCCTCGAGCCCACCGGGCCCCGGGTCGTCCGGGAAGGCCCACCGGATGGGATGGGTCGTCGAGAAGACGAAGCGGCCCCCGGGTCGCAGCACGCGCGCGGCCTCGGCCATCACGACGTCGGAGTCGGCGACGAACGGCACCACGCCGTATGCCGTGAAGATCGTGTCGAAGGAGGCGTCGGCGAAGGGGAGGGCCCGTCCGTCGCACTGCACGAACGGCACGCGGACCGCGTCCCCGGCCTGGTCCGACGCGTCCTCCAGCGCCCGGTTGACGGCCACGCCGGTCCGCACCATGCCGGCGGACAGGTCGGTGGCCACCACGGTGGCCCCGCGACCGGCCAGCCACCGCGAGCACTGGCCGGAGCCGGCCCCGATCTCGAGGACCACCTGCCCACGGGGGTCACCGAGCAGCCCCGCGTCGGCCTCGCGCAGCCGCTCGGGACCCCAGACGAAGTCGGTGTCGCCGAGGAACGCGCCGTGCTCGAGGTAGTACGAGTCGGCCTCGGCGTCCCACCAGGTCCGGTTGGCGGTGGCCGTCTCGGTGGCGGGAGCGGGGCGGCGGACGGCTTCACGGGGCGTGCTCACGGCATACGTCATCTCTTTTGACCGGGTGTGAACGGCGCGGATAGGATTGCCGGGCACATCCGTGTGCGCGAACACTGTTGAACCCGTCCACAAGGCATCGGGGCGCCGACCGTCAGGTCCACCGCCGCGAGGTCCCCAACCTAACTGTCCACAATCGGAGTTCCTACTACATGACTGCCAACACGGTCGAGAAGACCGCGCCTGAGATCGCCATCAACGACATCGGCTCTCAGGAAGACATCCTTGCGGCGATCGACGCCACCATCAAGGACTTCAACGACGGCGACATCGTCGAGGGTCGCATCGTCAAGGTCGACCGGGACGAGGTCCTGCTCGACATCGGCTACAAGACCGAGGGCGTCATCCCCTCGCGAGAGCTGTCCATCAAGCACGACGTCGACCCGGGCGAGATCGTCAAGGTCGGTGACGAGGTCGAGGCCCTCGTCCTCCAGAAGGAGGACAAGGAAGGCCGTCTGATCCTGTCCAAGAAGCGTGCGCAGTACGAGCGCGCCTGGGGCACGATCGAGAAGATCAAGGAGGAGGACGGCGTCGTCACCGGCACCGTCATCGAGGTCGTCAAGGGTGGCCTCATCCTCGACATCGGCCTGCGCGGCTTCCTTCCCGCCTCGCTCGTCGAGATGCGTCGTGTCCGTGACCTCCAGCCCTACGTCGGCAAGGAGATCGAGGCCAAGATCATCGAGCTCGACAAGAACCGCAACAACGTGGTCCTGTCGCGCCGTGCCTGGCTCGAGCAGACGCAGTCCGAGGTGCGCACGACGTTCCTCAAGGAGCTCCAGAAGGGCCAGGTCCGTTCGGGCGTCGTGTCCTCCATCGTCAACTTCGGTGCGTTCGTGGACCTCGGCGGCGTCGACGGTCTCGTCCACGTCTCCGAGCTGTCGTGGAAGCACATCGACCACCCGTCGGAGGTCGTCGAGGTCGGCACCGAGGTCACCGTCGAGGTGCTCGACGTCGACATGGACCGCGAGCGTGTCTCCCTGTCGCTGAAGGCGACCCAGGAGGACCCGTGGCAGCACTTCGCCCGCACCCACGCCATCGGCCAGGTCGTCCCGGGCAAGGTCACCAAGCTCGTCCCCTTCGGTGCGTTCGTGCGCGTCGAGGACGGCATCGAGGGCCTCGTGCACATCTCCGAGCTGGCCGAGCGCCACGTGGAGCTGCCGGAGCAGGTCGTCAACGTCGGTGACGAGATCTTCGTCAAGGTCATCGACATCGACCTCGAGCGTCGCCGCATCTCGCTGTCGCTCAAGCAGGCCAACGACGCGTCCGTGCCGGTGTCGGAGTTCGACCCGACCCTCTACGGCATGGCCGCCGAGTACGACGAGCAGGGCAACTACAAGTACCCCGAGGGCTTCGACCCGGAGACGAACGAGTGGCTCGAGGGCTTCGAGGCTCAGCGCGAGAAGTGGGAGCGTCAGTACGCCGAGGCCCACGCTCGCTGGGAGGCCCACAAGGCGCAGGTCGAGGCCGCGACGAAGGCCGACGCCGAGGCTGCGGCGGGCGCCGGCTCCGCGACGTCCTACTCGTCCGCGACCGGTGACGTCGCCGACGCGGGCGACACCGACCGCGGCGACCGCGGTTCGCGCAACGCCCCGGCCCCGGCCGAGGGCACCCTGGCTTCCGACGAGGCGCTCGCCGCGCTTCGCGAGAAGCTGACCGGCAACTGAGCCCCGACGCTCAGGGCTGATCGCCCGGAGGAGCCCCGGACCCGTTGGGTCCGGGGCTCTTCCGTCTTCCCGGCAGGCGCCGTACGCGCTCCGGCGGGCGTCGTGGCAGCCGGGGGCGCCTTCATCCTCCGTTCAGAGACACGTCGAAAGCGCGCTGCTCCAAAGCCGCATTCGGTGCATTTGCGCCGCTAGGTTTGCCGGGTGCAGTCATCGCTGACCGAACACCGCAGCGCCACACCGGGATCCGGCGGGCCGCCCCCGGAGGTGGGGCCAGCTCCCCGCCGTTCGAGCGGCCGGGCCTGGGAGTGGTCCCTGGCAGCCCTGCTCCTCCTGCCGAACCTGGTCCTGCTCGTGGTGTTCACCTACCGGCCGCTGCTCGACAACATCCGGCTGTCGTTCACGGACTGGAACATCAGCTCGCCCATCGCCAACCCCGTCGGCCTCTCCAACTACATCGAGTGGTTCGGGCGCGACGACACGCGGGTCATCGTCCGCAACACCGTGGTCTTCACGGTGGCGACCGTGGGCATCTCGATGGCGCTGGGGCTGGCGCTCGCGCTGCTTCTCGACCAGAAGCTCAAGGGCCGCAACCTCGTTCGGTCGGTCGTCTTCGCGCCGTTCGTCATCTCCGGGGCGGCGATCGGCATCGCCTTCCAGTTCGTGTTCGACCCGCGCTTCGGCCTGGTCAACGACCTGCTCGCCCGCATCGGCGTGCAGTCGCCGGACTTCTACCAGCAGCCGGGCTGGGCGCTGTTCATGGTGACCTTCACCTACATCTGGAAGAACCTCGGCTACACCTTCGTCATCTACCTCGCCGCCCTGCAGGGCAGGCGCGCCGACCTCGACGAGGCCGCCGAGATCGACGGCGCCTCGGCGTGGACGCGGTTCCGCCGGGTCCTCATGCCGCAGCTGCGGCCGACGACGTTCTTCCTGTCCATCACCGTGCTGCTCAGCTCCGTGCAGGTGTTCGACATCATCAACGTCATGACCCGCGGTGGTCCGCAGGGCAACGGCACCACCACGCTCGTCTACCAGGTCTACCAGGAGACCTTCGTCAACCAGCGCGCCGGCTACGGCGCCACCGTCGCCACGGTCATGTTCGTGATCCTGCTCGCCGTGACGGTGGTGCAGGTGCGGTTCATGGACAGGGGGAAGCAGGCATGACCACCTCGACCACCGTCGGCGGCGCGGGCCGGCTCGGCCAGGCCCGGGACGACGAGACGCAGCCGGGTCCTGCCGCGCCCGGGCGGCGGCGGCGCCGCGTTGCCCACAACGTGGAGGCCTCCGACCACCACCGCGGGCCCGTCTGGACGGCAGCCGGCTACGCCGGCATGGTCCTGGTCGTCCTCGTCGTCGCGGTCCCGCTCTTCTGGATCCTCATCACCTCCTTCAAGGAGCGGGGCGACATCTACGTCCGCCCCGCCAAGTGGTGGCCCGACCCCGCGACCGGCCAGAACTACAGCGAGCTGACCACCCGCATCCCGTTCTTCGACTACGTCCGCAACTCGCTGATCATCACCTCGGCCACCTCCATCGCCAAGATCGTCCTCGGCGTCATGAGCGCGTACGCCCTGTCGCTGCTGCGCTTCCCGGGCCGTTCGGTGGTCTTCCTCGTCGTCATCGCGGCCCTCATGGTGCCCAACCAGATCACCGTCATCAGCAACTACGCCCTCGTCGCGCAGCTCGACTGGCGCAACACCTACCAGGGCATCATCATCCCGCTGGCCGGTGTCGCCTTCGGCACCTTCCTCATGCGCAACCAGTTCCTCAACCTGCCCGGCGAGATCATCGAGGCCGCGCGCCTCGACGGCGCCGGCCCGATGAAGCTGCTGTGGCGGGTCGTCATGCCGATGTCCTGGCCGACGCTGGTGGCCTTCGCGCTCATCACGGTCGTCAACGAGTGGAACGAGTACCTCTGGCCGTTCCTGATGTCCGACGACGAGTCCACCGCCCCGCTGCCCGTCGGCCTGACTTTCCTGCAGAACAACGACGGCGTGACGAACTGGGGGCCGGTCATGGCGGGCACGGTGCTAGCGATGCTGCCGATCCTCGTCCTCTTCCTCGTCCTCCAGCGCCAGATGATCAAGGGCCTCACCGCAGGTGCCGTCAAGAGCTGAGAAGCCAACGGCGACAGGTTCATTCGCGTCTCTCCACGACTCCACACACGACACAGGGAAGGCACCATCCATGAACGAGTTCTCACGCCGCGGCTTCCTCGGCCTCGCCGGCGCTGCCGGCATGGCGAGCCTCGCGGCCTGCGCGGGCACCGGCACGTCCGCCACGTCCGGCGACGCGGGCGGCTCCAGCAACACCATCGAGTTCTGGAGCAACCACCCGGGCAACAGCAAGCCGACCGAGCAGGCGCTGATCAAGGCCTTCGAGACGGCCAACCCGGGCCTGAAGGTCAAGCTCGTCGACGCCGGCAAGAACTACGAGGAGGTGGCGCAGAAGCTCAACGCCTCCCTCGCCGGCGGCCAGCTCCCCGACGTCGTCGTCGTCTCCGACGTCACGTGGTTCAACTTCGCCCTCAACAAGCAGCTGGCGCCTCTCGACGACCTGCTCTCGGCGGCGAAGGTCGACACCGCCGACTACGTCGACGCGCTCTACAACGACTACAACCTCAAGGACAAGCACTACGCGGTGCCCTACTCCCGGTCGACACCGCTCTTCTACTACAACAAGGACCTCTGGAAGGCGGCCGGCCTCGAGGACCGTGGCCCCAAGGACTGGGACGAGTTCCTGACGTGGGCGCCGAAGCTCAAGGCCGCCGCCGGCTCCGACAAGATCGTCATGGAGCTCCCGGACGGCTCGAACTACCTCGACTGGGTGTTCCAGAACATGGTCTGGGGCTACGGCGGCGCCTACTCCAAGGAGTGGACGCCCACCTTCTCCGACCCCAACACGATCAAGGCGGGCACCTACCTGCAGAACCTCGCCAAGAACGGCTTCCTCAAGCTGTCCAAGGACCCGGCTCCCGACTTCACGGCCGGGATCGTGGCCTGCACGATGATGTCGACCGGCTCCCTCGGCGGCGTCGCCAAGGACGCGAAGTTCCCCTTCGGCACCGCCTTCCTGCCCGGCGAGGGCAACTGCCCGACCGGTGGAGCCGGCGTCGGGATCCCGGCGAGCATCTCCGACGCGCGGAAGAAGAACGCCGTCAAGTTCGTCCAGTTCCTCACCGACGCCAAGAGCACGGTCACCTTCACGCAGGCCACCGGCTACATGCCGGTGCGCAAGTCGGCGGTCGACCTGCCCGAGGAGAAGGCGTTCCTCGAGAAGAACCCCAACGCGAAGACTGCCATCGAGCAGCTGCCGAAGACGCGCTCGCAGGACAACGCGCGCGTCCTGCTGCCCGGCGGCGGCGCCCGCATCGGCAAGGGGCTCGACCAGATCGTCTCCGGCCAGGACGTCGCGACGGTCTTCAAGAGCCTCGACGACCAGAGCAAGCAGGTCTTCGCGTCGCAGATCAAGAGCAAGCTCGGCGCCTGACGCGCTGCCAGACCCGGCCGTATGCCGTCCGCGCCGTCCCCAGGGGGCGAGCGGACGGCATACCGGGCCGACGTGGGAGGTGGCGGGGCACGCTCGCGCCTCCCACGTCCCCGGCCCCAGCCCACCGAACGAAACGACCCGAGAGGCGGCCATGGCCACCGTGTACTTCGACGAGGCGACTCGTCGGTTCTCCAAGGACGAGGCCCCGGCGGTCGACGGGATCACCCTCGACATCGCCGACGGCGAGTTCCTCGTCCTCGTCGGCCCGTCCGGCTGCGGGAAGTCGACGACCTTGCGGATGCTCGCCGGTCTCGAACCGGTCGACGGCGGCCGCGTCCTCGTGGACGGCCACGACCAGAACGGCGTGCGGCCGCGCGACCGCGACATCGCCATGGTGTTCCAGAGCTATGCGCTCTACCCGAACATGACGGCGGCCCAGAACATGGCCTTCGCCCTCGACAACGCCAGGGTGAGCAAGGCGGAGACGAAGCAGCGGGTCGCCGAGGCCGCCAAGATCCTCGAGCTCGAGCAGCTGCTCGACCGCAAGCCGGGCCAGATGTCGGGCGGACAGCGCCAGCGCGTGGCGATGGGCCGGGCCATCGTGCGCAACCCCAAGGTCTTCTGCATGGACGAGCCGCTGTCCAACCTCGACGCCAAGCTGCGCGTCTCGACCCGCTCGCAGATCGCCGGGCTGCAGCGCCGCCTCGGCATCACGACCGTCTACGTCACGCACGACCAGGTCGAGGCGATGACGATGGGCCATCGCGTCGCGGTGCTGCGCGACGGCAGGCTCCAGCAGGTCGACACCCCGGAGCGGCTCTACGACCGCCCCGTCAACACCTTCGTCGCCTCCTTCATCGGCTCGCCCGCCATCACGCTCGTCGAGTCCGAGGTCCGGGAGGGCATCGCCCGGGTCCACGGGGTCCCGGTGCCCCTCGACCGGGCCGTCGCCGCACGGGCGGGGGAGAAGGTCGTCGTGGGCCTGCGTCCCGAGTCCTGGCACGTGGTGGCGACGCCCGACCCGCGGCCGGCCGGAGAGAACGGCTCGAGCTCCTCGCACGGCACCTCGCTCGCGCTCAAGGTCGACCTCGTCGAGTCGCTGGGGGCCGAGTCGTTCGTCTACGGCCGCCCGGTCGGCTCCGGCGAGAGCGGCGAGCGGGTCACCGTGCGCCTCGACAGGCGCACGCACCTGACGGTGGGAGACCTCGTGCACGTCGAGCCCGACCACGGTGAGGTGCACGTCTTCGACGCGGCGTCGGGCGCCCGGATCGAGGCCTGAGGTGGGTGCACCGCCCGGGCCCTGGGCCTCGGGCCGGTTCGACGTCGAGGGACACCGAGGCGCCAAGGGCCTCGTCGTCGAGAACACGCTGGCGAGCTTCGCCGCGGCGTTCGACGCCGGCGCGACGGGCGTCGAGCTCGACGTCCGGTTGACGGCAGACGGGCAGGTCGTGGTGTGGCACGACGCGGTGCTGCTGCCGGAGAAGTGCCTCGCCACCGGCCCCGACGTCGTCGGGGCCCGGCTCGAGGAGCTGACCCTGGAGCAGCTGCGCACCGTCGACGTCGGCAGCCAGACGCTGGCGGGTTACCCGGACCAGCGCCCGTCGCCCGGCGCCCGGATCTCGACCTTGGACGAGGTGCTCGCCCACGGGCGCGAGCGGGCTCCCGACGTGTGGTGGACGATAGAGCTCAAGGTCGACCCGCTCCACGAGGGGGAGTCCGCGGGTCGGCGGCAGCTCCTCGAGGGCGTCCTGGCCGGCGTGCACGAGGCAGGGGTGGAGCGGCAGTGCTTCGTGCACTCGTTCGACTGGACCGTGCTGGAGCTGTCGGCGCAGCTGGCCCCCGACGTCGCCCGTTCGGCGCTGGTGGAGCCTTCCCGGACCTGGGTCCCCGGAAGCCCCTTCACCGGCAGTGTGCAGGTCGACGGGTCGCACGACGACGTGTGCGCGGGGGCTGCGGCGGTGGGCGCCCAGGTCATCTCGCCCCAGCACGCCCTCGTCGACGCCGCCTTCGTCGAGCGGGCCCATGGCCTGGGGCTCGCCGTGCTGCCGTGGACGGTCAACGACCCGGAGCGCATGAGTGAGCTCCTCGCCGCGGGCGTCGACGGACTGGTGTCGGACTACCCCGACCGCGCGGTGGCGCTGTCCTCGCCGGTCGGGAGCTGAGCGCCGGCGCACCGGCCCGGTGCCACGCGGGGCCATTGGTGCCATTGGTGCCGCTGGTGCCACGGACCGCCCCACCCGGTCGGGCCCGCAGCCGCCCGTGGCACACTCGGGCGCAACGACAGACCGGCCGGCGGGCCGACACGAGCGAGTCCGGAACCAGGGTCGGACACGTCGAGGTCGGCCCTGCCGCCCGGGTGCAACAGATGGGTGGGGACCCCTGAACCCCACCCATTCGCTGGAACCACGTTCCAGCGAACTCATGATGCGTTTGAAGGGCTCAGATGTCAACAGGCCGCTCGTACGACAACACCTCACGGGAGCAGGCCGCGCTCCAGCGCCGGGCCCGGATCATCGACGCCGCCCGCGAGATGCTCCTCCGAGACGGCTACCACGCCATGTCCGTCGGTGAGCTCGCGCGGACGGCGGGAGTGAGCGCGCAGACCGTCTACAACGCCGTCGGTGGCAAGGCGGCCGTGGTCAAGGCCGTCTACGACGTCATGCTGGTCGGGGACGACGCGCCCGTCCCGATGCAGGACCGCCCCGAGTTCCGTGCCATGTCCCAGGCCGGCGACCGAGAGTCCTTCATGCGGGCGTATGCCGCCCTCTGCGCCACGATCTACGAGCGGGTCGGCCCGTTGCTCGGTGTCCTGCTGGCCCAGGGCGGGGGCGGCGACGCCGGCCTCCAGGAGTTCCTCGCCACCATCGACCGCGAGCGCCGCGTCGGCAACACCAACGCGCTCGACGCCCTCGAGGCGGCGCACGGGCTGCCGCCCCGGCTGGACCGCGAGCGCTTCATCGACATCGTCTGGACCGTGACCGCCCCGGAGATCTACGACCGCTTTGTGCGCCGCTGCGGCTGGACACACCGGATGTATGCCGCTTGGCTGGCCGAGGCGCTCGTGTCGATCTTCGACCGCGCCAGCACCGGAACCGAGGAGGACTGACGATGCCCCGCCAGATCGCGACCAACACCGACGTCGACCGTGACGCCCTGCTCGAGTTCGTGAGTCCGCGCCACTCCATGGTGCTCATCACCCAGCGCTCCGACGGCCGCCCGCAGGCGTCGCCCGTGACCGGTGGTGTGGACGAGCAGGGGCGCATCGTCATCTCGACCTATCCCGAGCGCGCCAAGACGACGAACGCCCGCCGCCGGCCGCAGGTCAGCGTCCTGGTCCTCTCGGACGACTTCGGGGGCGAGTGGGTGCAGGTCGACGGCGACTGCGAGGTCATCGACCTGCCCGAGTCCGTGGAGCCCCTCGTCGACTACTTCCGGGCCATCTCCGGCGAGCACCCCGACTGGGACGAGTACCGCCGGGCGATGGTCGACCAGGGCAAGTCGCTGCTGCGCGTCACCCCGACCCGCTGGGGCCCTGTCGCCCGGGGCGGCTTCCCGGCCCGCCTGGCCTGACGCGCGTGCTGCGCATCGGGGTCACCGGCGGCATCGGCTCCGGCAAGTCGACCGTCTCGCGCCGCCTGGGCGAGCTCGGGGCGCACGTCGTGGACGCCGACGCCGTGGCCCGCGAGGTGGTCGAGCCGGGGGAGCCGACCCTCGGGCGGATCCGGGAGCGCTTCGGCGACACGGTGATCCGTCAGGACGGCAGCCTCGACCGCGCGGCGCTCGCTGCCGTCGTGTTCCCCGACCCGCAGGCCCTGGCCGCCCTCGACGCCATCACCGGGCCGGCGATCGCCGAGCGGGTGGCGCAGCGGCGGGCCACCGTCCCCCGGGACGGCGTCTCGGTCTACGACATGCCGCTGCTGGTCGAGCGCAGCCTGTGGGTGCACGAGCACCTGGCGGTCGTCGTCGAGACCGACGTGGAGACCCGGGTGCGCCGGCTCGTCGAGCAGCGCGGCCTCGGTGAGGACGACGTCCGCCACCGCATCGCGGCGCAGGCCACCGACGAGCAGCGGCGTGCCGCCGCAGACGTCGTGCTGGACAATGCCGGCACCCCGAACGACCTCGTGCGGGCGGTCGACGCACTGTGGCACGACCGCCTCCAGCCGTATGCCGCCAACCTCGCACGCGGCGCCCGCTCCCGCCGCCCGGACCGGGCGAGCGACTGCGTCGTCGAGCCGCGTGCGGACTGGGAGGCCAGGGCCGAGCGCGTCGTCGCCCGGCTCGCCGCCGCCCTCGCAGCCACCGGCGTCGTCACCGAGGTGTCGCACATCGGGTCGACGTCGGTGCCGGGGCTCCTCGCCAAGGACGTCATCGACGTGCAGGTCGGGGTGCGCGCGCTCGCCGACGTGGACCGCCCGGACGTGCGTGCGGCGCTCGTCGACGCCGGCTACGTGTTCTCGCACGGCAACCACTCCGACACGCCGCACCCGCAGGGCGCGCCCGCGTCCGACTGGGTCAAGCGCTTCCTCGGGGGGTGCGACCCGGGCAACCACGTGCACGTCCACGTCCGCGAGCACGGCTCTGCGGGCTGGCGGTTCGCCCTGCTCTTCCGCGACTGGCTGCGCCACGAGCCGGCCGAGCGGGACGCCTACGCGGCAGAGAAGCGGAGGCTGCTGGCCCAGCACGACTCGAGCGCCGACTACGTCGTGGCCAAGGAACCGTGGTTCGAGGGCGCGTGGCAGCGGGCGAACGCGTGGGCCGAGCGCACCGGCTGGCAGCCCCGCTAGGTGTACCCAGCCATCAGGTTGGTTGCAGTCGGCTGACGGGTGGGTGACCTCGCAGGGCGCTGTGGCGGCGTTC
>NZ_BAAAPU010000009.1:209683-440835 GCF_039531305.1 Terrabacter lapilli | reverse complement strand
ACTGCACTGGTGACGGTGTGGGAGAGTAGGACGCAGCCGGACAACCATTCACGACAACCCCGCCAGACACCTCTGGCGGGGTTGTCGCATATCCACGTCGGATATCCAGGTCCCACAGCCAGGGGGCTAGGGTTGGACTCGTGCCTGAACTCATCGCCTCTCCAACCCGCATCCCCGTCCCCGGCGGGAAGGTCATCGACGAGCACGTCGGTGCGGTCAACACCCCTGATGCCGGTCTGCAGACGTCGGTGTCGGTCGCTCGTATGGTCGCTCCTGCCGGCTGGTCCGAGCCCTTCCAGACGCCCGAGTTCGACGAGATCACCGTCGTCCTCGCCGGCACCGTGGTCGTCGACCACGACGGCGGCTCGCTGGAGGTGCAGGCCGGCCAGACGGTCGTGACCCGGGGTGGTGAGCGCATCCGCTACTCGTGCGGTCCAGAGGGCGCCGAGTACGTCGCCATCTGCCTGCCCGCCTTCAGCCCCGACACGGTGCACCGCGAGGACGAGGACGCAGACGCCGCCGACACCTCCGCTGGTGACCCGCGGTGAGCGACCCCCTGCCCGACGACCTGCGGCGCGCCCCCAAGGTCCTGCTGCACGACCACCTGGACGGTGGCCTGCGCCCTCAGACCATCATCGAGCTGGCCGACAGCGTCGGCTACGAGGGCCTGCCGGCGAAGGACGCCGACGCCCTCGGCACCTGGTTCCGCGAGAGCGCGGACTCGGGATCGCTCCCGCGCTACCTCGAGACGTTCGACCAGACCCTCGCGGTCATGCAGACGCGCGACGGACTCTTCCGGGTCGCCAGCGAGTGCGCGCAGGACCTCGCTGCCGACGGCGTCGTCTACGCCGAGAGCCGCTACGCCCCCGAGCAGCACCTCGTGCGGGGCCTGACCCTCGAGGGCGTCGTCGAGGCCGTCAACGCCGGACTGCGGGACGGGGAGGCCAAGGCCGCTGCCGCCGGACACCCCATCCGCGTCACGGCCCTGCTGACGGCCATGCGGCACGCAGCCAACGCCACGGAGATCGCCCGCCTGGCGATCCGCTACCGCGACGAGGGCGTATCGGGCTTCGACATCGCCGGCGCCGAGGCCGGCTTCCCACCCACCCGCCACCTCGACGCGTTCGAGTACCTCCAGCGCGAGAACTTCCACTTCACCATCCACGCCGGTGAGGCGTTCGGCCTGCCCTCCATCTGGGAGGCGATCCAGTGGTGCGGGGCCGACCGCCTGGGTCACGGGGTGCGCATCGTCGACGACATCACGGTCGACGGCTCGCCCTTCTCCGAGTGGCTCGAGGGACAGACCGACGACCCAGAGGCGCTGACGGCGCTGGAGCTCGACCGGGTGCGCCTGGGCCGGCTGGCGGCATACGTGCGCGACAAGCGCATCCCGCTCGAGATGTGCCCGAGCAGCAACCTGCAGACGTCCGCGGCCGTGTCGATCGCGCACCACCCCATCACGCTGCTGCGCCGGCTGCGCTTCCGCGTGACCCTCAACACCGACAACCGCCTCATGAGTGCGACGTCGATGACGAGGGAGGCGACGCTGCTGTGCGACGAGGCGGGGTGGACGCTCGAGGACCTGCGATGGGTCACGATCAACGCCATGAAGTCGGCCTTCATCCCGTTCGACGAGAGGCTCGCCCTGATCGACGACGTGATCAAGCCGGGTTACGCAGCGCTGGGTCAGGCGGCGCCGGTCGCGTGAGGCGCTCCGGTGCGCGTGACGTAGGCGCACCCAACCGCGCTCAGCTCGTGACGGAGGCGCTGAGCGCAGCGAGCTCCGCCTCGGCCTCGCGGGGGTGGACGCAGCGCGCGCCCTGCGCCGTGGCCTCCGCGATGACCCGGGGCTCGTCCCGCCACAGGATGAGACCGCGGCGCACCAGGATGTGCGGGGCCTTGCGACGCTCCGACAGGTCACGCACGAACCGGCGGGCTGCCGTGAGGGAGCGGTTCTGGCGCACGCACAGCGCGTCGGCGAGCAGGCCTTCCCGGTCGAGCGGCTCGATGAGCCGTCCGGCGAAGAGGCCCTCGGCAAGGATGTGGTCGGTGGGCGCGGCCTCGAGCACGTGCCGCCCGGTCACCGCCGAGGCGCCGATGTCGTAGACCGGGACCTCCACCGGGCCACCGTCCACGAGTCCGCGGAGCGCGGCCACGGCCGCGTCCGCGTTCCAGGAGTCGACGTGGTCCCAGTCGGGGATGCCGAGAGGCGACCGGGGGAGGCGAGGGTCATGAGCCTCGCGGTAGAAGTCGTCGAGCCGCACGACGGGCCACCCGTGCGCCGCGCTGAGGCGCGCTGAGAGCCGGCTCTTGCCGGCCCCGCTGGGACCCGTCAGCAGGATGACGCGGCGCCGGTGCCCGTCACCGGCGAGCCCGGTGTGCTCGGCGTGCTCGGCGTGCTCCGGTCCCACCGCTCAGAGGCCCTTGGGGTGCCAGACGGTCTTGGTCTCCACGAACGCGCGCAGGCGGTCGAGTCCGGGGTCCGCGCTCCAGTCCGGCTCGACGGGCACGCCGTCCCGTAGGGCAGGGCGGTGGACCCGCTTGAGGTTGCCGGCCGCCTCCGCCTCGAGCGCGGCCCAGTCGACGCCGTCTGCGCCGGCCACGCCGGTGAGGTCGATGGCGTTGACGTCGCGGTGCGCCGCCAGCCACGTCGCGACCTCGGCCGTCCGTGCGGTCACGATGTTGACGACGCCGCCCGGGACGTCCGAGGTGGCGAGCACCTCGCCGAACGTGACGGCCGGCAGGGGCCGGTCCGCCGACGACACGACGACCGCGGTGTTGCCGGTGGCGATCACGGGCGCGACGACCGACACGAGGCCGAGCAGCGAGGACGCCTGCGGCGCAAGGACGCCCACGACTCCCGTCGGCTCGGGCGCCGACACGTTGAAGAACGGTCCGGCGACCGGGTTGAGGTTGCCGAGGACCTGGGCGATCTTGTCGGTCCACCCGGCGTACCAGACCACCCGGTCGATCGCGGCGTCGACAGTGGCGCCTGCAGCGCGCGCCGACAGGCCTTCACCGGCCGCGACCTCCTCGACGAACTGGGCGCGACGGCCCTCGAGCACCTCGGCGACGCGGTAGAGCACCTGACCGCGGTTGTAGGCCGTCGCGCCCGACCACTTGCCGAACGCACCGCGGGCAGCGACGACGGCGTCACGCACGTCCTTGCGCGATCCCATCGACGCGTTGGCGAGGAACTCACCGGAGGCGGAGACGACCTCGTAGGAGCGGCCCGACTCGCTGCGCGGGAAGGCACCACCGATGTAGAGCTTGTAGGTCTTGCGCACGTCGAGGCGGCTCATCGGGCGGCTCCCGTCAGGGTCGAAGGGGCAGTCGAAGTGGCGGTGGTGACGTAGGCCTCGAGGCCGTGACGGCCTCCCTCGCGGCCGTAGCCGGACTCCTTGTAGCCGCCGAACGGCGACGTCGGGTCGAAGCGGTTGAAGGTGTTGGCCCACACCACGCCGGCACGCAGCTGGTCGGCCATCCAGAGGATCCGCGAGCCCTTCTCGGTCCAGACGCCGGCAGAGAGGCCGTATGCCGTGTTGTTGGCCTTGGCGACCGCTTCCTGGGGCGTGCGGAAGGTCAGCACCGACAGCACCGGGCCGAAGATCTCCTCGGTGGCCACGTGGTGCGTCTGGGAGACGCCGGTCAGCACGGTCGGCGGGAACCAGAAGCCCTTGCCCGGGAGGGTGCACTCGGGGCTCCAGCGCTCCGCGCCCTCGGCGACACCGGCCTCGACGAGGGAGGTGATGCGCTCGAGCTGCGCCCGCGAGTTGATCGCGCCCAGGTCGGTGTTCTTGTCCATCGGGTCACCGACCCGCAGCGTCCCGAGCCGGCGCTTGAGCCTCGCGACGACCTCGTCGTGGACGTTCTCCTGGACGAGCAGCCTCGAGCCCGCGCAGCAGACCTGGCCCTGGTTGAAGAAGATCCCGCCGACGATGCCCTCGACGGCCTGGTCGATGGGGGCGTCGTCGAAGACGATGTTGGCGGCCTTGCCGCCGAGCTCGAGGGTCGCCTTCTTCGGCGTGCCGGCGATGGAGCGGGCGATGGCCTTGCCCACCTCGGTGGAGCCGGTGAAGGCGACCTTGTCGACACCTGCGTGCTCGACGAGCGCCTGCCCGGTGCGGCCGTCGCCGGTGACGATGTTGACGACGCCGGCGGGCAGCCCGGCCTGCTGGCACACCTCGGCGAAGAGCAGCGCCGACAGCGGCGTCGTCTCGGCCGGCTTGAGCACGACCGTGTTGCCGGTCGCGAGGGCCGGCGCGATCTTCCAGGCCAGCATCAGCAGCGGGAAGTTCCAGGGGATGACCTGACCGACCACGCCGTGCGGGCGGGGCACGCCGGCGCCGGAAGCCGACAGGCCGGCATACTCCAGCTTGTCGGCCCAGCCCGCGTGGTAGAAGAAGTGGGCCGCGGCGATCGGCACGTCGACGTCGCGGGTCTCCTTGATCGGCTTGCCGTTGTCGAGCGTCTCGAGGACGGCGAACTCGCGCGCACGCTCCTGCAGGATGCGGGCGATCCGGAAGAGGTACTTGCCGCGCTCGGCACCGCTCATCCGGCCCCACACGCCCTCGAAGGCGCGGCGGGCGGCCGCGACGGCGCGGTCGACGTCCTCGGTGCCCGCCTGGCTCACCTGGGCCAGCACCGTCTCGTCGGCGGGGTTGAGCGTGGGGAAGGTGTCGGTCGGCTCGGTGAAGGCGCCGTCGACGAAGAGGCCGTAGGACTCCTCGATCGTGACGACGGCTCGCGACTCGGGAGCGGGGGCGTACTCGAACTTCGGCATCAGATGTCTTTCGTGCGCTTTCGGGGGCTTTCGCGGGCGCGATGGGTGTCGGTCGCGGTGGGCGAGGGCGACGCTCGTCAGTCGAGCGTCACGTAGTCGGCACCGGAGTAGGCGCCCGTGGTGAGCTTCTGCCGCTGCAGGAGCAGGTCGTTGAGCAGGCTCGAGGCGCCGAAGCGGAACCACTCGGGCGTGAGCCAGTCGTCACCGGCGACCTCGCTGACCATGACGAGGTACTTGATCGCGTCCTTGGTCGTGCGGATGCCGCCGGCGGGCTTGACGCCCACCTGGACGCCGGTCAGCTCGCGCCAGTCGCGCACGGCCTCGAGCATCACGAGCGTCACGGGCAGGGTCGCGGCGGGGGAGACCTTGCCGGTCGAGGTCTTGATGAAGTCGCCGCCGGCGAGCATCGAGAGGAAGGAGGCGCGGCGGACGTTGTCGTAGGTGACGAGCTCGCCCGTCTCCATGATCACCTTCAGGTGCGCCTCGCCGCAGGCCTGCTTCACCTGGGCGATCTGGTCGAAGACGGTGAGGTAGTCGCCCGAGAGGAAGGCGCCGCGGTCGATGACCATGTCGATCTCGTCCGCGCCGGCCTCGACCGCGTCGCGGGTGTCGGCCAGCTTGACCGCCAGGCTCGCCCGGCCGGACGGGAAGGCCGTCGCGACGGCGGCCACGTGGATCCCGCTGTCACCGAGGGCCTCCTTCGCGGTGGCCACCATGTCGCCGTAGACGCAGATGGCAGCCGGGCGCGGGGTGCTCGGGTCGAGCGGGTCGGGGACGAGGGCCTTGGCACACAAGGACCGGACCTTGCCGACGGTGTCGGAGCCCTCGAGGGTGGTCAGGTCGATCATCCCGATGGCGGTGTCGATGGCCCAGGCCTTGCTCGTCGTCTTGACCGAGCGGGTGCCGAGGCCGGCGGCGCGGGCCTCGTTGCCGACCTGGTCGACGCCGGGCAGGCCGTGCAGCCACGACGTGAGGGCACGGTTGGTCAGGCGCGACACCCCCAGCACGTCCCGCGCCTGCGCGGCGACGTCGGATGCGGTGCGTGTCGTGGTGCTAACGGTCACCACGAGAGTCTATCCACCTGTCGAGACGGCCCACGACGCGTGAGAGAGTCGGAGGGTGAGCCCAGACGTGTCCCAGCCGCCGCCCGACTCACCAGATCCGGGCCCCGGTTCGCCGCCGCCGGCGGCCCCCGGCGTCGACGACGGCCACGACCTGCGGGAGGCGCGGACGCTCCGGCCCGGGTCGTCGGTCGTCGTGGGCGTCATCGCGGCCGTGGCCGGGCTGGCCCTGCTCGCGTCCGCCCTGCTCTCCGACCAACGCAGCTGGACCCTCGTCTCCACCGTCGTGCTCGCCCTCGTGCTGCTGTGGCTCTTCGTCGTGCGGCCGTCGGTGGTGATCCACGCCGAGGGGGTGCGGCTCGTCAACCCGATGCGGGTGGTGGACCTGACCTGGCCCGTCATCACCGAGGTGCGCTCGCGCTGGGCCCTCGAGCTCGTGGCCGGCGGCCGGCGCTACACCGCCTGGGGCGTGCCGGCGGATCCGGGTCGGCCGAGGTACGGCCGCAACCTGCTGACCGTCGGGTCCAACAAGGTCCGTGGCAAGGGCACGACCGAGCTGCCCACGAAGTCGAAGGTCGAGGCACAGGTCGTCGCCGCGGAGGTCGAGGAGCGGATCGCCGCCGACCGCAGCCGCAAGGACGGCCGCACGCCGCGCATCGCCACCCAGGCCTGGGACCCCGTGTCGGTCGGCCTCCTGCTCGCCGCGGCCGCCTTCTTCGTCATCGGCACCTTCGTCGTCTGACCGCGGCCGTGTGCCGTGTCAGAGCGCGGTGAGGCGCTCGAAGTCGGCGCGGATGTGGGCGAGCCGCGTCTCCGCGATCGCCCGCGACTCACCGAGGGCGGCCGCGTCGGCCACGGCTTCGATGACCTCGAGGTACACCTTGACCTTGGGCTCGGTGCCGCTGGGGCGCACGATGATGCGCGAGCGGTCGGCCAGGTGGTAGCGCAGGCCCTCGGTGGGCGGCAGACCACCGTCACCGCGGCTGAGGTCGTCGGTGCGCGCCACCGAGATGCCGGCCACCGTGGCCGGACGATCGGCGCGCAGCCGCCCCATCAGCTCGTCGATCTGCCCGAGGTCCGACACGCGCACCGAGAACGAGTCGGTCGCGTGGACGCCGTGCTGCACGGCCAGCTCGTCGAGCAGGTCGGTCAGACGGCGGCCCTCGGCCTTCAGGGTGGCCGCCAGCTCGGCCAGTAGGAGCGCTGCGCTGATGCCGTCCTTGTCGCGCACGAGCTGCGGCGCCACGCAGTAGCCGAGCGCCTCCTCGTAGCCGTAGCGCAGGCGGTCGACGCGGGAGATCCACTTGAACCCGGTGAGCGTCTCCTCGTGCGCGATGCCCGCGCTGCGGGCGATCGACGCGAGCAGGCGCGAGGAGACGATGGAGCAGGCGAAGACGTCCTTGCGTGAGACGCCGCGGCGTACGATGTGGGCACCGAGCAGCGCCCCCACCTCGTCACCGCGCAGCATCCGCCAGTCACCGAGTGCCGGGTCGAGCACCGCGGCCGCGCAGCGGTCGGCGTCGGGGTCGTTGGCGATCACGAGGTCGCACCCGACGGCCCGGGCGCGCGCCAGCGCGAGGTCGATGGCGCCCTTCTCCTCGGGGTTGGGGAACGCCACGGTGGGGAAGTCGGGGTCGGGCACCGCCTGCTCGTCGACGACGGTGGGTGCCTCGAAGCCGGCCCGCACGAAGGCGGTGTGCACCGTGCCGTGGCCGACGCCGTGCAGGCTCGTGTGCACGATCCGGAGCTCGCGCGGCGAGGCGGGGTCGACGACCGTGACCACGGCGTCGACGTAGTCCTGCAGCAGGTTGTCGCCGAGCGTGTCCCAGCCGTCGGCCGCCCGCGGCACGTCGGCGACCCGCTCCACCCGCGCGATGTGCGCGGCGATCTGGGCATCGGCCGGCGGCACGATCTGGCTGCCGTCGCCGAGGTAGACCTTGTAGCCGTTGTCCTGCGGCGGGTTGTGGCTCGCCGTGACCATGACGCCCGCGTCGGCGCCGAGGTGGCGGATCGCGAACGCCAGGACCGGGGTCGGCAGCGGCTGGGGCAGCAGCAGCGCCCGTCCACCTGCGGCGACCACCACCGCGGCCGTGTCGCGGGCGAAGACGTCGGAGTTGTAGCGGGCGTCGAACCCGATGACGACCGTCGGCGCGTCGCCCGCGCGGCCCTCGTTCCTCAGGTATGCCGTCAGGCCCGCGGCCGCTCGGATGACGACGCTGCGGTTCATCCGGTTCGGGCCGGCGCCCAGGGCGCCGCGCAGGCCGGCCGTGCCGAACTCGAGCAGGCCGGACATCCGGTCCGCGAGGTCGGCCTGCGCGGCGGCGTCGCCCTCGGAGGCGCGACCGAGCAGCGCGTCGAGCTCGGCCCGCGTCGTCGCGTCCGGGTCGTCGTCACGCCAGGCCCGCGCGGCGGCATACAGGCTCTCGGTGCTGTCGAGGTCGGGCATCAGAGGCGCCCCACCACGGCGGCGAGCAGGCGGCCGCAGCGCTCGGCCGCGGCCTGGCCCGCCTCGAGCACCTCGGCATGGCTGAGCGGCTGGTCGGAGATGCCGGCTGCGAGGTTGGTCACGAGCGAGATGCCGAGCACGTCGAGGCCGCACTGGCGGGCCGCGATGGCCTCGAGCGTGGTCGACATGCCGACGAGGTCGCCGCCCAGGACCTTGGCCATCCGCACCTCCGCCGGGGTCTCATAGTGCGGGCCGCGGAACTGGACGTAGACGCCCTCGTCGAGGTCGCCGTCGACCTCGCGGGCGAGGTCGCGCAGGCGGGGGGTGTAGAGGTCGGTGAGGTCGACGAAGTTCGCGCCCTCGACGGGCGAGTGCGCGGTGAGGTTGATGTGGTCGCGGATGAGCACCGGGGTGCCGGGGGCCCACGCGGGGTTGAGGCCGCCACAGCCGTTGGTCAGCACGATGGTGGAGCACCCGGCCGCTGCCGCGGTGCGCACCCCGTGGACCACCGCGCGGACACCACGGCCCTCGTAGAAGTGCGTGCGGGTGCCGAAGACGAGGGCGCGCCGCCCGGTGTCACCGATGGCGACCGAGCGCATGGTGCCCGAGTGCCCGGCCACGGCCGCGCGGTGGAAGCCGGGCACGTCCGCGTTGTCCACGGTGGCCAGGGTCTCGCCGATGAGGTCCGCCGTCTGGCCCCAGCCCGACCCGAGCACGAGCGCCACGTCGTGGCGCGGCGCTCCGGTGCGCTCGGCGATGACGGCCGCGGCCTCGGCCGCGACGTCGAAGGGGTCGGTGGCGGGATCGTCCAGATCACGGTGGCTGGTGGTCACGCTGAGGACTCTAGCGAGGTCGCCGCCGGGCGGACGGCCACGGCCTGCCCGGTCCGCCGGCGGCGGTCGCCGGCCCGAGGGCGCGCCCGGCCCCCGTCGCGCGGAGTGGTTGGATGGAGCCCGTGATCACGCGCGAGACGTCGGTTGTCATCATCGGCGGGGGCCCCGGTGGCTACGAGGCGGCCCTGGTCGCCGCCCAGCTCGGCGCGCAGGTGACCATCGTCGAGAAGGACGGGCTCGGCGGCGCGGCGGTGCTCACCGACTGCGTCCCCAGCAAGGCCCTCATCGCGACCGCCGACTACATGTCAGACTTCGAGACCGCCTCGCACCTCGGCGTGCGGCTGCAGGACGACGACGGCGACGAGGTCTCCGACGCCGTGGCGCAGGCCCAGACCGTCAACGGCCGGATCCTCGAGCTCGCCGCCGCCCAGAGCGCCGACATCCAGGGGAGCCTCGAGCAGGTCGGCGTCACCGTGCTGCGCGGCACCGCCTGGCTCGCCCGCCGCGACCTCGTCGTGGCCACGCTCGCCGGCGGCGCCACGCAGGAGCTGCCCGCCGACGTCGTGCTCCTCGCGACCGGCGCCGCGCCCCGGGTCATGGACACCATGCGCCCGGACGGCGAGCGGATCCTGACCTGGCAGCAGATCTACTCGCTGCGTGAGCTGCCCGAGCGGATCATCGTCATCGGCTCGGGTGTCACTGGTGCCGAGCTCGCCCAGGCCTACCTCGGCCTCGGGTCGCAGGTCGTGCTCGTGTCGTCCCGCGACCGGGTCCTGCCCGGCGAGGACGCCGACGCCGCGACCGTGATCGAGGACGTGTTCCGCAAGCGCGGCATGGAGGTGCTGAACAAGTCGCGCGCCGCCTCCGTCGAGCGCACGGCCGACGGTGTCGTCGTCACCCTCGTCGACGGCCGCACGGTCGAGGGCTCGCACGCCCTGCTCGCCGTCGGCTCCGTGCCCAACACCGTGGGTCTCGGCCTCGACGAGGTCGGGGTGGAGCTGAGCCCCTCCGGGCACATCCAGGTCGACAGGGTCTCCCGCACCAGCGTCGGCGGCGTCTACGCGGCGGGCGACTGCACCGGCGTGCTGCCGCTGGCCTCCGTCGCCGCCATGCAGGGCCGCATCGCCATGTGGCACGCGCTCGGCGACGCGGTGGCACCGCTCAACGTGCGTGGGGTTGCCGCCAACATCTTCACCGAGCCCGAGATCGCCACCGTCGGCATCAGCCAGAACGCGGCCGACGAGTCAGCCGACGTCGACTCCGTCGTGCTGCCACTCGCCCGCAACCCCCGCGCCAAGATGCAGGGCATCAGCGACGGCTTCGTCAAGCTCTTCTGCCGCAAGGTGGTCGGCACGGTCCTCGGCGGCGTGGTCGTCGCGCCCAAGGCCTCGGAGCTGATCTTCCCCGTGGCCCTCGCCGTGCAGAACCGGCTCAGCGTCGACCAGGTCTCGAGCACCATCACCGTCTACCCGTCGCTGTCCGGCTCCATCGCCGAGGCCGCCCGACAGCTGCACCAGTCCGACTGAGGGTTCGACTCAGGCTTGGCGCCCCGGTGCGCACACGGCATACGCCCGCCGTCCGCCCGGCTCACCTCGACCCGGGCTCACCTCAGCCGGCTCAGCTCGGCTCGTCGTCGGACGGCGGGGGGGCGTCGTGCTTCTGCCGCTCCAGCTCGGCCTGGCGGTCCTCCTCGGCCCAGCGCTCCAGGCGCCGGCGCGACACGGTCTCGCGCAGCTTCTTCTGGAGCGGGTAGACGACCGCCACCACGACCCCGAGGATGATCAGGTTCGTCAACGAGAAGACGGGCTGCTGGGCCGCAGCAGGGACAGACGCAAGCACCGGACCAGTCTGCCAGAGGGGTAGC
The DNA here is from genome assembly GCF_039531305.1 of Terrabacter lapilli. Taxonomy (NCBI): domain Bacteria; kingdom Bacillati; phylum Actinomycetota; class Actinomycetes; order Micrococcales; family Intrasporangiaceae; genus Terrabacter; species Terrabacter lapilli. Next base: position 429,848 of record NZ_BAAAPU010000009.1, on the reverse strand, counting down.
GTCGGGCCCGTGGCGACGTCGTCGTCGCGCCGGCGCGAGGCCCCGCCTCGTCGCCGGGAGGTCGACCGTGGAGGACACGCAGTGAGCGACTGGATCCAGAAGGCCAAGGACTTCGTCAAGGGGCACCCGGAGCAGGCCCAGCAGGGACTCGACAAGGTGGAGGACCTCCTCAACGAGCGCACCGGCGGCAAGTACGCCGACCAGATCGACCAGGGCTCCGACAAGCTCAAGGAGGGCCTCGGGCTGCCGGCCGACGAGGCCGGCGTGCCACCGACGCCCAGTCCCACCCCGAGCCCTTCACCGACCCCCTCACCGGAGCCCGGGCCGACGCCCACCCCGCAGTCCGGACCGGCACCGACACCGCAGCCCGGACCCGCCGAGCCGATGCCACCCGTCGACCCGACCGACCCCACGCCGGTCGACCCCACCCTCCCCGGCGGACCGGGGCCGTCGGAGATCCCGCCCACGGGGGAGCCCGCCGGCGAGCAGGACCTGCCCGGCGTGCCGAATCCCGACCTGCCGCAGACGGGGACCGGGCGGATCACCCTGGGCGACCCGCCTCCGGACCAGCACTGAGGTCCACCGGAGCCGAGCACCGCTGGGCCACGGGCGAACGAGCAAGGGCCGACCCGCCAGACGGCGGGTCGGCCCTTCCTGCCTGTGAGCAGGTGGTGCCGCGGTGCGGGGGTCCGTCAGCCCTCGGCCGCGTCCTTGATCTCGGCGAGGACGGCGCCGGACGTGACGGTCTCACCGACGGCGGCCTTGAGCCCGGAGACGACGCCGGCCTTGTGGGCGGTGATCGGCTGCTCCATCTTCATGGCCTCGAGGACGATGACGAGGTCACCGGCCGCGACGGTGGCGCCCTCCTCGACCGCGATCTTGACGATGGTGCCCTGCATGGGGGCGGTCAGCGAGTCGCCGGACGCAGCGCCACCGGACTTGCCGCCACCCGAGCGCTTGGGCGCCTTCTTCTTGGCCGCCGAGCCGCCGCCACCACCGAGCGAGAGCCCTCCGGGCAGGGACACCTCCAGGCGCTTCCCGCCGACCTCGACGACGACGGTCTGGCGCTCCTCGGCCTCGGCCCCGTCGGCCGCCCCACCGGCATACGGCTCGACGGTGTTGTCCCACTCGGTCTCGATCCACCGCGTGTGGATCGTGAAAGGGGTGTGGTCGGTCGGGGCGAAGGCGGGGTCCGAGACGACCGCGCGGTGGAAGGGCACGACGGTCGGCATGCCGTCGATGACGAGCTCGTCCAGCGCACGACGGGAGCGCTCGATCGCCTGCGCACGCGTGCGGCCGGTGACGATGAGCTTGGCGATCATGGAGTCGAAGGCGCCGGCGACGGTGTCGCCCTCGACGATGCCGGCGTCCCAGCGCACGCCCGGGCCGTGCGGCACGACCATGCGGGTGACGGTGCCCGGCGCCGGCAGGAAGCCGCGCCCGGCGTCCTCACCGTTGATGCGGAACTCGATGGAGTGGGCGTGCGGCTCCGGGTCGTCGTAGTCGAGCGACTCACCGTTGGCGATGCGGAACTGCTCGCGCACGAGGTCGATGCCGGTGACCTCCTCGGAGACCGGGTGCTCGACCTGCAGTCGCGTGTTGACCTCGAGGAAGCTGATGTCGCCCTGGGGCCCGACGAGGAACTCGCAGGTGCCGGCGCCGACGTAGCCGGCCTCCTTGAGGATCGCCTTGCTCGCGCGCAGGAGCTCGGTGTGCTGCTCCTCGGTGAGGAACGGCGCAGGTGCCTCCTCGACGAGCTTCTGGTTGCGGCGCTGGAGCGAGCAGTCGCGGGTCGAGACGACCACGACGTTGCCGTGCTGGTCGGCGAGGCACTGGGTCTCGACGTGCCGCGGGTGGTCGAGGAACCGCTCGACGAAGCACTCGCCACGGCCGAAGGCCGTCACCGCCTCGCGCACCGCCGACTCGTAGAGGTGCGGGATCTCCTCCATGTCGCGCGCGACCTTCAGGCCACGGCCGCCGCCGCCGTATGCCGCCTTGATCGCCACCGGGAGCCCGTGCTCCTTCGCGAAGGCGACGACCTCGTCGGCGCCCGACACGGGGTCCTTGGTGCCCGGGACGAGGGGTGCACCAGCCTTGGTCGCGATGTGGCGCGCCTTGACCTTGTCGCCGAGCGAGTCGATGGCCTCGGGGCCTGGGCCGATCCAGATGAGGCCGGCGTCGATGACCGCCTGGGCGAAGGACGCGTTCTCGGCGAGGAAGCCGTAGCCGGGGTGCACCGCGTCGGCTCCGGACTGGCGGGCGACCTCGAGGAGCTTCTCCTGGACGAGGTAGCTCTCGCCGGGGGTGGAGCCGCCGAGGGCGTACGCCTCGTCGGCGACCTTCACGTGCAGGGCATCGCGGTCCGGGTCGGCATAGACCGCCACCGAGGCGATCCCGCTGTCCGTGCACGCCCGCGCGATGCGGACGGCGATCTCACCACGGTTTGCGATCAGGACCTTGCTGATGGATGCCATGGTTCGGACTCTATCGGGCTGACGCCACGGCGATTCGGTGTCATTCGTTCTATTCCCGCGCGTCTCGAAGTGAGGTCGGGCACATCGCGTCCACACGCCTCCGCCTAGCGTGGAGGACATGACGACTCACGAAGCAGCTCCTGTCATCGACCTCGGCCACGCGTCCACGCCCGGCCTCGCGATCCCGCAGATCGGCTTCGGCGTGTGGGAGGTCCCGGACGAGCAGGTCGACGCCGCGGTGGGCCAGGCCCTCGAGGTCGGCTACCGCCACGTCGACACGGCCCGGATCTACGGCAACGAGGAGGGAGTCGGGCGCGTCCTCGCTCGCGACGACGTGGACCGCGACGAGGTCTTCGTGACCACCAAGGTCTGGAACGACGACCACGAGAACGTGCCAGCTGCCTTCGACGCCTCGATGAAGCGTCTCGGCATCGATGTGCTCGACCTCTACCTGATCCACTGGCCTGCCCCCGCGCAGGACTCCTACGTCGAGGCGTGGAAGGCGATGCTCGAGCTGCAGCGGGAGGGGCGCGTGCGCTCTGTCGGGGTCTGCAACTTCCAGGTGCCGCACCTGCAGCGCCTGCTCGACGAGACGGGCGTCCTGCCCTCGGTCAACCAGGTCGAGCTGAGCCCCTACCTCCAGCAGGAGCAGCTGCGGGCCTTCCACACCGAGCACGGGATCGTCACCGAGGCGTGGAGCCCGCTGGCGGTGCGCGCAGGGCTGCTCCAGGACCCTGTCGTCGTCGAGCTCGCCGGCAAGCACGACGTCACCCCCGCGCAGCTGGTTCTGCGGTGGCACGTCGAGCTGGGCAACGTCGTCCTCACCCGGTCGGTGACGCCCGCCCGCATCGCCGAGAACTTCGGGATCTTCGGTTTCTCACTCGGTGACGAGGACCTGCAGGCGCTCGCCGGACTCGACCGCGGCACTCGGACCGGTCCCGACCCCGACACCTTCGGCTGACCCCGCAGGGTTCGGCGGCCAGCCACTAGATTGGCGGCCATGGGACTGTTCTCGCGCAAGGGTCGGGGCGAGGCCGCGGGCTCCTCGGAGCCGGAACCGGTCGTCGAGCCGGGCGACTCCGAGGCGGGCGACGGGCTCGCCGCCGACGTCACGGGACGTCCCGTGGCCGAGCCGCTGGGTGAGCACGAGCGTGAGCGCATCGCCCGCGCGCTCGAGCAGGCGAGCGCCGACGGGGTCGACGTCGACGACCTCGACTCCATCGGTGACCACTACGACGAGGCCTATCGGCTCTGGTCCGCGGACGGCGGCGCCGGGCGTGGCCCCGAGGTCGTCGTCGAGACGTACGCCGTTGCGATCGGCGAGTACCTCGCGCGCCACAGCGCTCGGGAGTGGGCCGTCGTGACCGACGTCTTCGGCACCGACCTCGGGCTCGTGGCCGCACGTGCCGACACCGTGGTCGTGCCGCACAACCTCGTGGGCGCCCGGTGGATGCGGGGGGAGACGGGCTGGATCCCGGGCGTCGTCTCGCACCTCGTCCGCATCCGCCCCAAGGCCCACTGACCTGCCGCCTAGGATCGCCGACATGGACAGTGCCGCCCCCGGTGGGCTCGACCGGCGTAGCAAGCGCGAGCTCGAGGAGGGGATCCAGCGCGACTTCACGCGGAGGATGTCCTACGGCGACTACCTGCGGCTCGACACGCTGCTCAGTGCCCAGCAGCCGCTGAGCGAGCCACCGCAGCACGACGAGCTGCTCTTCATCATCCAGCACCAGACGTCCGAGCTGTGGCTGAAGCTGATGATCCACGAGCTGCGTTCTGCCAGAAGCCTTCTCAAGGACGACGAGCTGGCGCCGGCGCTCAAGCGCCTCGCCCGCGTCAAGCACATCCAGCACACCCTGACCGACCAGTGGTCGGTGCTCGCGACGCTGACGCCGAGCGAGTATGCCCAGATCCGGCCGTTCCTGGCGACGAGCTCGGGCTTCCAGTCGGCGCAGTACCGGGAGGTCGAGTTCCTCCTCGGCAACAAGAACGCCGACATGGTGGCCGTGTTCTCGCACGACGAGGCGGCACGGGAGGCGCTCGACGAGCTCCTGCACGAGCCGAGCCTCTACGACGAGTTCCTCGCCTACCTCTCCAGGCGGGGGTACGCCGTCCCGGCCGCCCTGCTCGACCGTGACTGGACGCAGCCCTACCGCCTCCATGACGGCCTCGTCGACGTCTTCGCCGGGGTGTACGCCGAGCCGCACGAGCACTGGGGCGTGTACGAGACGTGCGAGGAGCTCGTCGACCTCGAGGACAACTTTCAGCAGTGGCGGTTCCGGCACCTGCAGGTGGTCCAGCGCACGATCGGCCAGAAGACCGGAACGGGCGGCTCGACCGGTGTGGACTTCCTACGACGGGCGCTCGACCTCACCTTCTTCCCGGAGCTCTACGAGGTGCGCACCCGCATCGGCGGCTGACCACAGGCTTGGTCAGGGCTGGTCAGGGCTGGTCAGGGCTCGCCGGGGTGGTCGCGTTGCGGCGACCGTTGGAGGAGATGGTGGCGCAGGCGGTCGACCCCGACACGGGCCTCGCACTGGCAGGGGCACTCCGGGACGCACAGCTCCTCGAAGCACGCGTCCGGGCACTCGCACACGATGTCCGGGGGAGGCGGCACGTCCACCCGCGGCTGGCGTCCACGCATGAGGCGACGGCGTCGGCGCAGCTCCGCGTTTGTGGGGTGGTCGTCCGGTCGTTCCCGGACCGGTGAGCTCTCGGCTACCTCGTCGCGAGCGTCGCGCAGGTGGTACCAGCCACGTGCCTCCGGACGGTCGTAGCGCGGACGGGTCCAACGGTCCTTGGGCACCTCGTCCGGAGGAGCCACGTCGAGATGCGCCGGGAACCGGCGCCCCTGGTTGTCCCGAACGGTGTCAGTCGGCACTGGACGGACCTCGCATCCCTCGCTGTCAACGACGGCCAGCCGCAGTCCCGCCTGCCGCAGGATTCCGGTGAAGGTCCCCATGCTGATGCGTGACCGCCCCTGCTCCATGCGCCCAAGCGCGGACTGCGATGTGCCGACCCTTGTCGCGAGGTCCCGCTGGCTCAGGTCCGCCAGCCGACGGGCGCGCACGATGAAGCGGCCGGTCAGCGATGGGTCCGACCAGTCCAGTTCGTCGTGCGATGTTGACATGCCACGGAGGCTTCCAGCGACCGCCGACAATGCCGGCCCCCGGGCCATTCGTGCTCGGAAGGACGCCACGGCACTGACCCGGAAAGTGGGTCAGTGACGCAGGGGTGGGCCGCGGGGTGGTTAGTGCTGGGGTTACGCGTCAGTGACCCGGAAAGTGGGTCAGTGACGCAGGGATCGTCGCCTGGGTGGTTCCGTGCCGGGTCTTACGTCAGTGACCCGCAAAGTGGGTCAGTGACGCATGCGAGTGGGCTGATCCAGGTCAGGCGGCGGTCTTGGCGCGGACCTGGCGCTTGATCCGGGCGAGCATGGCGACCATGCCGCGCATCCGGAGGGGTGAGACCGCCTCCGCCAGACCGAAGCGCATCGGGGCGTCGTCCGGGACAGCGAGGACCTCGGCGGCGGAGAGGCCGTCGAGCCCCTCGTGGAGGATGCCGGCGAACCCGCGCGTCGTCGGCGCCTCAGCAGGCGCGTCGAAGAAGAGACTGACGGGCCGCTGCTCCAGCGACGTGCCGTCGCCGACCTCGACGGTCAGGAAGAGCGGCGACTGGCACTCGTCGACCCGTTCGAGCTCGTCGAGGCGGCCGGCATACCGCTCGGGCAGGGGCGGCAGCTCGTCGCTGAACTCGAGCAGCAGCTGGAGCTTCAGGTCCTTCGTCGCCGAACGGAAGTCCTCGGCGATCTCGGCGAGCGACGCCGGCAGGGGAGTGTCGGTCACGAGAACCTCCTCGAGGTCGCTTCGATCACTTCTCGATCGGGACGCGTACGGAGTTGCCCCACTCCGTCCACGAGCCGTCGTAGTTGCGCACCGACTGGAAGCCCAGCAGGTGGGTCAGGACGAACCAGGTGTGGGACGAGCGCTCGCCGATGCGGCAGTACGCGACGACGTCGTCGGAGGGCGTCAGGCCCTGCTCCTGGAGGTAGATCGCCTCGAGCTCGTCGCGGGACTTGAACGAACCGTCCTCGTTGGCGGCGCGCGCCCACGGCACCGACTTGGCGCCAGGGATGTGGCCGCCGCGCATGGCGCCCTCCTGCGGGTAGTCCGGCATGTGGAGCAGCTCGCCCGAGTACTCGCCGGGGGAGCGGACGTCGACCAGCGGCCTGCCCAGGTGCGCCAGGACGTCGTCCTTGAAGGCACGGATGGGGGCGTCGTCCCGCTCGGCCACGGGGTAGCTGGCGGCCTTGGCCTGCGGGACCTCGCGAGTCAGCTCGCGGCCCTCGGCGACCCACTTCGCCCGGCCGCCGTCGAGGAGGCGGACGTCCTCGTGGCCGAACAGGCTGAAGACCCAGAGCGCATACGCGGCCCACCAGTTGCTCTTGTCGCCGTAGATCACCACGGTCGTGTCTCGGCTGATGCCGCGCGCGCCCATCACCTCGGCGAAGCGCGCGCCGTCGACGTAGTCCCGCTTTACCGGGTCGTTGAGGTCGACGTGCCAGTCGATCTTGAGCGCGCCCGGGATGTGACCGGTCTCGTAGAGCAGCACGTCCTCGTCGGACTCGAGCAGCGCGATGCCGTCCGGGGCGCCGATCCTGCCGGCGGCGACCTGGTCGGCCAGCCACTCGGTCGTGACGAGCCGCTCGGGGTGGGCGTACGCGGAGATCTTCGTGTCTTCAGCGCTCATGAGCACCATCGTGTCACGCGAGCCGGACGCTCTCACACGTGGTCGAGGCGGGACAGGTCCTCCCGGCAGCGACGCTCGAACTCCCCGAGCTCGGCGATGGCGTCCTGCACGTCGCGGAGCCGCTGCTCCAGGTCGGTGCGGCGCTCGTCGATCTGGCCGAGGACGTACTCGAGCTGCGTGCGCCGACCGCGTGGGGCGTCGAAGAGGTCGATGATCGTGCGGATCTCCTCGAGCGGGAAGCCCAGCCGCTTGCCGCGCAGGATCAGCGCCAGCCGGGTCCGGTCACGCCGGTGGTAGACGCGCTGGGTGCCGCGACGCTCGGGGGAGATGAGGCCGAGGTCCTCGTAGTGGCGCACCGTGCGATGGGTGACCCCGAACTCGTCGGCGATCTGCGCGATGGTCCACGTCGGAGCGCTTGTCATGCTCCCGATCGTGCTTTACGTTTACGTAAGCGTCAAGCCATCCCACGAGGAGAACACCGATGTTCGAGCTCAGCCAGGACCACGAGGACTTCCGCAGAGTCGTCCGCGACTTCGCCGAGAAGGAGGTCGCCCCCAACATCGCCAAGTGGGATGCCGCCGCGTACTTCCCGACCGACCTCGTGCCCAAGATGGGTGACCTCGGGCTCTTCGGGCTCGTCGTCCCGGAGGAGTACGGCGGCGCCGGCGACAGTGGCGACTTCACCAGCCTGTGCGTCGCGATCGAGGAGCTCGGACGCGTCGACCAGTCGATCGGCATCACGCTCTCCGCCGGCGTGGGTCTCGGCATCAACCCGATCCTCACCTACGGCACCGACGAGCAGAAGCAGCGCTTCCTGCCCGACCTCGTGTCCGGGCGCGCGCTCGCCGGGTTCGGCCTCACCGAGCCCGAGGCCGGCTCCGACGCCGGCGCCACCCGCACCCGCGCCGTCCGCGACGGCGAGGAGTGGGTCGTCAACGGGGCGAAGGCCTTCATCACCAACTCCGGCACCGACATCACCTCCGTCGTCACCGTGACGGCCCGCACCGGCAGCAACGAGGACGGCTCGGCGCAGATCTCGGCGATCATGGTGCCGGCCGGCACCCCCGGCTTCGTCGTCGAGCCCGCCTACCACAAGCTCGGTTGGCACGTCTCCGACACCCACGGCCTCACCTTCGAGGACTGCCGCGTCCCGGCCGACCACCTGCTGGGCCAGGAGGGGGAGGGCTTCAAGCAGTTCCTCAAGACCCTCGACGACGGCCGCATCGCGATCTCCGCGCTCGCCGTCGGCTGCGCCCAGGCCTGCCTCGAGCTCGCCACCGACTACGCCAAGACGCGGACCGCGTTCGGTCGGCCCATCGGCGTCAACCAGGGCGTCTCCTTCCAGCTCGCCGACCTCGCCGTCATGGTCGAGGGCGCTCGCCTGCTCACCTACAAGGCCGCCTGGCTCAAGGACGAGCTGCACGCGGGCAAGCGCTCCGTCAAGGAGGTCAAGCAGGCAGCGGCCATCGCCAAGCTCTACTCCACCGAGGCGGCCGTCACCGCCACCCGCATCGCCACGCAGGTCTTCGGCGGCAACGGGTTCATGGAGGAGTACCCCGTGGCGCGCTTCTACCGCGACGCCAAGATCCTCGAGATCGGCGAGGGCACCTCCGAGGTGCAGCGCATGCTCATCGCCCGCGGACTGGGGCTCCCGGCATGACCGGGTCCGCGACCCACTCGAACCCGCTGGCCGACCCCCGTGTCGCCGACGTCCGCACCCGGCTGGCAGCCGCCCACGCGGCCTCCGCGAGCGCGCCCGAGAAGGCCCAGGCCAAGCTCGACGCCCAGGGCAAGATCTACGTCCGCGACCGCATCGCCCTGCTCTTCGACGAGGGCTCCTTCGTCGAGGACGGCCGCTACGCCAACGCGCTGCAGCCGGGGCTGCCGGCCGACGGAGTGGTGACCGGGCGTGGCACCGTCGACGGACGGGCTGCCGTCGTCATCGCCAACGACCCGACCGTCAAGGCCGGCTCCTGGGGCTCCCGCACCGTCGAGAAGATCGTCCGGGCCACCGAGATGGCGCTGCGCGAGGAGCTGCCCGTCTTCTGGTTCGTCGACTCCGCGGGCGCGCGCATCACCGACCAGGTGGAGATGTTCCCCGGACGGCGTGGCGCGGGCCGCATCTTCCACAACCAGGTGGCGCTCTCGGGCAAGGTCCCGCAGATCTGCTGCCTGTTCGGCCCGAGCGCGGCCGGCGGCGCCTACATCCCCAGCTTCTGCGACCTCATCATCATGGTCGAGGGCAACGCCTCCATGTACCTCGGGAGCCCCCGCATGGCCGAGATGGTCGTCGGTGAGAAGGTCTCGCTCGAGGAGATGGGCGGCGCGCGGATGCACTGCACCGTCTCGGGCGTCGGCGACCTGCTCGCCCACGACGACGCCGAGGCGATCGAGCTCGCCAAGCTGTACTTCTCCTACGTCCCCGGCAGCTGGCGCGACCACCCGCCGACGTATGCCGCCGAGTCCCCGGCCGTGCCGCTGACCCGTGAGACCGTCCCCGAGCGCGAGTCCGTGCCGTTCGACATCCACGACGTCATCGAGGGCCTCGTCGACGACGACTCCTTCTTCGAGCTCAAGCCGCTGTGGGCGGCCGAGCTCGTCATCGGCTTCGGTCGTCTCGAGGGCCAGACGGTGGGCATCGTCGCCAACAACTCGATGGTCAAGGGCGGCGTGCTCTTCACCGACAGCGCCGACAAGGCCGCGCGCTTCATCTGGCTGTGCGACGCCTTCAACATCCCGCTGGTCTACCTCGCCGACGTGCCCGGCTTCATGATCGGCTCCGAGGTCGAGCGCGGCGGCATCATCCGGCACGGCGCCAAGATGGTGAGCGCCGTCTCGTCCGCGACCGTGCCGCAGTTCTGCGTCATCGTGCGCAAGGCCTACGGTGCCGGCCTCTACGCCATGGGCGGTCCCGGCTTCGGCCCGGACGCGACCATCGCACTGCCCACCGCCCGGATCGCCGTCATGGGCCCGGAGGCCGCGGTCAACGCCGTCTACGCCAACAAGATCGCCGAGATCGCAGACCCGGACGAACGCGCACGCTTCGTCGCGGACCGGCGGCGCGAGTACGAGGAGGACGTCGACATCGAGCGGCTCGCCGCGGACCTGGTGCTCGACTCCGTCATCGAGGCCGACGAGCTCCGCTCGGACCTGACCAAGCGGCTGGCCTATGCTTCCCGGCGTGACCGCCACTTCAGCGAGCGCCGACGCGCCGTCCCGCCCGTCTGAGGAAGGGCGCGGTCACCGGCTCGAGAACCCCGACCGGGAGCTCGAGGCGAAGCAGCCCTTCTGGCGCCGCTTCCCGGTGTGGTTCCCGTTCGCCGTCTTCGCCGTCTCGCGGCTGTTCGTCTGGGCCTCGACGACCTACCTGTCGCGCTACCAGATGGCGCTGCCGATCGGCATGCCCAACATCCGCATCTTCTACCCCTCGCCGGCCGACCCCGGCTACCTGACGGTCATGACGGGGTGGGACGGCCAGTGGTACCGCGTTATCGCCGAGCACGGCTACCCGGCGGTGCTGCCGCGCACCGGCTGGGGCGGCATCGACATGAACCCGTGGGCCTTCTTCCCGGTGTTCCCGATGACGGCCGGCCTCATCATGAAGGTCACGGGCCTGCCCTTCGCCCTCGTCGCTCCGCTGCTGTCGACAGCCATCGGCTTCGCCGCCATGCACGTGCTCTTCAAGCTCGTCGACCAGGCGGTCGGACGCTGGGAGGCCATCGTCGCGGTCGTGGCGACGTGCTTCTTCATCGCGTCCCCGGCCTTCTCGGCCTCCTACACCGAGTCGACGGCGCTGCTCGGCGTGGTCACCATCCTGTGGCTGCTGCGCGAGCGTCGTTACTGGTGGGTCGTCCTCGCGCTGCTCGTGCTGTCGCTGAGCCGCAACGTCGTCATCGCGATGGTCCCCGTGATCATCGCCCACGCGGTCGTCCGCTGGCGACAGCACGACGAGGGCGAGCACCCCGTGCGGCTGCGCGTCGGCCTCGGCGCGCTCGCCGTCTACGCCGGCGCGCTCACGTGGCTGTGGCCCACCGTCGTCACAATCGCGACCGACACGCCCAACGCGTACAACGACACGATGCTCGCGTGGAACATCGAGACGAAGATCAAGCTCTACCTCTGGTGGAACCTGCTCTACAACTACTGGGGCGTGGTCGGCCAGGTAGCGGGCGTGCTCGGCGTCGCCGCGTTCACGTGGTTCATGCTGAGCCGCAACTCGTGGCGGTGGGGACCCGAGATCTGGGGCTGGGCCGGCGCCTACCCGGCGTACATCATCCTGGTCACGAGCACGACGCCGAGCCGGGTGCGCTACGCCCTGCTGGCGTTCCCGATGACCCTGATCATCGCGTGGTTCCTGAAGCTGCGCTGGTGGCGGCGCTACCGCTACTGGCTGCTCGGGCTCATCGTGCTGGTCGGCGCCGGGCAGATGTGGTGGTGGACCGAGCACTACCTCGTCGTGGAGAACCTGACCGACGACCTCTACCCCTGACCGGTCCGACGCAGGGACGAGTGAGATGCCTCCGGGCGCGAGCCGAGGCTGCCCACGACGTCGAACCAGCCGATGCCCGCATCCGCGAGCAGCTCGCGCAGCAGGGGGAGTGACAGGCCCACGACGTTGTGGGGGTCGCCCTCCACCGCCGTGACGAAGGCGCCGCCGAGGCCGTCGATGGTGAAGGCGCCCGCGACGGTCAGCGGCTCGCCGGTGGCGACGTAGGCCTGGATCTCGTCGTCGGACAGATCAGCGAAGTGCACCGTGGTGGATGCGGTGGCGCCCAGCGTCGCACCGCCCGGGCCCCGGTCGTCGACCAGCCAGTGACCGGTGTGCAGTACCCCGGAGCGACCCCGCATGCGGCGCCAACGGGCAACCGCCTCTGCGGCCCCGACCGGCTTGCCGTGCACCTCACCGTCGAGCTCGAGGACCGAGTCGCAGCCGAGCACGACCATGCGGTCCTCGAGCCGAGCGGCCACGTCCTCGGCCTTGGCCCGGGCGAGGAGCAGGGCGATGTCGCCGGGCTCGAGGGGACCGTAGCGCTCGGTGGCCTCCGCGACGGCGAGGTCCTCGTCCACGTCGCTGACCACGACGACCGGCTCGATGCCCGCGGCGCGCAGCGTGGCCAGGCGGGCGGGCGAGGCGGAGGCGAGGACGAGCTGGACGGCGGGCACAACGGGGAGAGGGCTCGTCGGCATGACGCCATCGTAGGCGCCGGGAGCTGCGAGCCATGCGGCGCGCCGCGGCAGCGGGCCCACGCGATGACGGCGCCGCTCCCAGTGGGACCGGCGCCGCCGGGCGTCGCGTCAGGTGGTGCTCGGGACGTCCGTCGCGCTCAGAGCTCATGCAGGACCGCGGCACGCAGCGTGTCCAGCCCGACGCTGCCGATGTCCAGCGCGCGGCGGTGGAAGGCCTTGAGGTCGAACGAGTCGCCCTCGCGCTGCTTGACCTCCTCGCGCAGCTGCAGCCAGAGCCGTTCGCCGATCTTGTAGCTCGGCGCCTGCCCCGGCCAGCCGAGGTAGCGGTTGAGCTCGAACCGCAGGATCTTCTCGTCCATGAAGCCGTAGCGGGTGAGGTAGGTCCAGGCCTTGTCGTAGTCCCACGCGCCGCCGCCCACCTCCTCGGGGGCGTCGAACCCGCAGTGCACGCCGATGTCGATGACGACACGCGCCGCCCGCAGGGACTGCCCGGCGAGCCAGCCCATCCGGTTGCCCGGGTCGTCTATGTAGCCGAGCTCGGCCATGAGGCGCTCGGCGTAGAGGGCCCAGCCCTCGCCGTGCCCGGAGACCCAGGACTCGAGGCGGCGCCACCGGTTGAGCAGCTGCGAGCGGTAGACGGTCTGGGCGACCTGCAGGTGGTGGCCCGGCACGCCCTCGTGGTAGACGGTCGTCAGCTCGTTCCAGGTGCGGAACTCGGTGTTGCCCTTGGGCACCGACCACCACATCCGGCCCGGACGGCTGAAGTCGTCGGAGGGACCGGTGTAGTAGATCCCGCCGGTCTGCGTCGGCGCGATCATGCACTCGATCCGCTGCACCGGCCCCGGGATGTCGAAGTGGACGTCCTTGAGGTCGGCGATCACCTCGTCGGCGCGCTCCTGCATCCAGGCGCGGAGTGCATCGGTGCCGTGCAGGTGGTACCTCTCGTCCGCGTCGAGGAGCTCGACGCCACGGGCCACGCTCGCGCCGGCCTCGAGGCCCTCGGCGATCTCGGCCATCTGGGCGTGCAGGCTCGCGACCTCCTGCTGCCCCCAGCGATACGTCTCCTCGAGGTCCACGGTGGCGCCGAGGAAGTGCCGCGACTCGAGCGCGTAGCGCTCCCTGCCGCACGCGTCGGCCTCCGGGGCGTGCGGGAGCAGCTCCCGCTCCAGCCAGTCGGCCATGTCGCCGTATGCCGTCGCGGCCGCCTTGGCGCCCGTGGCCAGCGCGTCCCGCAGCTCGCCCTCGAGCGGCGCGCCGTCGACGGTGGCGTCGGCGACGAGCTTGGCGAAGTAGCCGTCGTCGGCGACCAGGTCGCGCGTCTGCTCGGCGCAGGCCACGACCTGGCGACGCGGCGAGACCTGGCCGCGCTCGCGCGCCAGGAGCAGCGACTCCCTGTAGCCCTCGAGGGCGGCCGGGATCTTGCCGAGTCGGACCGCGAAGGTGCGCCAGTGCTCGGCCGTGTCCTGGGGCATCAGGTCGAACACGTCGCGGACGCCCTGCAGCGGCGAGGCGAGGACGTTGAGCGACATCTCCTCGAGCCCCGCGGCATACCGGTCCTCGGCGAGCTGGAGGCGCTCTGTCATCGCGGCGACGGTGACCCTGTCGACGTCGTCGGCCGGAGTCGCCGACGCGAGCTCGGCGAGGGTGCGGCGCCGCAGCTCGGAGTGGGCGGCGTTGCCGGCGGGGGAGAGGTCGTCGAGCTCCTCGTCACGGCCGGGCACGCCGAGGTAGGTGGCGTTGATGGGGCTCAGGGCGACGGCGGCGTCGAAGTGCGCCTCCGCGATGCGGTCGACGTCGGTCTGCGGCCGCGGGGTCTGGGTGTTGGTCGTCACCCGGCGAAGGTAGTCGAGCCTCCGGTCGCGTGCCAGTGCATTCGGGCGTGCCCCGGAACCTCAGCCGCCTTGCTTCTTGCCGCCCTTGTCGCCCTTCTTGGCACCCTTCGTGTCGCTGCCCGCCGGGTTGCTCGTGGTGGAGCTCGTGCTGCTCGCGGCGCCGTTCGTCGTCCCTCCGGACACGACGAGGACGACGACGCCCTCGGTCGTCGGCTGCCCCGCCGAGGGCCACGTGGCGATGACCTGGCCATCGGGGGACTGGGAGGGGATCGTGACCCGCGTGACGCGTACGTCCGTGGCGTCGATGCGTGACATGGCCGCGTCGGCGTTCGCGCCCACGAGGCCGTCGGGGACGAGGAAGGAGGAGTTGACCCGGTCGGGCGGGTTGGCCCGGCTCACGACCAGGGCGACCGTCTCCCCCTTCGCCACCGGCTGCCCGGGGGCGGGGTAGCTGGCCAGGACCGCGTCGTTCGGCTGGGAGGAGCGCACGAGCACCCACCGGACGTTGACGCCGCGGGAGATGAGCTCGGACACCGCGACGGACCTCGACTGCCCGACGAGGTCGGCGGGGACGGTGCTGCCGTCGGAGGGCGCGGCGGTCGTGGGTGGCGCGGACGACGTGGGCGCTGACGCGGTGGGGGACGGTCGGGCGCCCGCGGTGGGCGTCGTCGCGGTGCCCGGCTGCCTCAGCAGCGCGAAGACCAGCGCGGCGACGAGCACCACCACGAGGGCGCCCAGACCCCAGACCAGCGGGCTGGGTCCGCGGCGTCGACGGGGCCGCCCGGCCGAGCGCGACGAGTCCGGCCCAGTGGGTGAGGTGGCCGGGCGCCCGGACGGCGCTGACGGCGGGAGAGGACCGGACGAGGCGCCGCGGGCGCCGGCGACGGCTCCCGCACCAGCGGCGCTGCCGGCGCCGAGGGCGCCGACGGCCGGCATCACTGCGGTGCCACCGCCTGCCGCGCCTGCCGCGCCCGCCGCAGCGGCGCCTGCTCTGCCCGTGGCAGCAGCGTGGTCGTCCTCGGCCGGATCGAGCAGCTGTGTGGCCTCGGCCAGGGGAAGGGCCCGGGTCGCTTCCTCGGCGAGGCGCTCGCGGCCGCGCAGGGCGGCGGCCATGGCGTCGGCGTCGGGGTAGCGGTCGGCGGGCGACTTGGCGGTCGCGCGGGTCACGACCTCGTCGAGGTTGGCCGGCAGGTCGGCCACCCGCGAGCTGGGCAGCGGCACCGGCTCGTCGAGGTGGCGCATCGCGATGGCGACCGGGGTCGGGCCCTCGAAGGGGACCGCGCCCGTCAGCATCTGGAAGAGCAGGATGCCGAGCGAGTACAGGTCGCTCGCCGGGGTGGAGGCCTGGCCCCGGGCCTGCTCCGGGGACACGTAGGCCGCGGTCCCCATGACGGTGCCGGTCTCGGTGAGCGAGGCCTGGCCGAGGGCCTGGGCGATCCCGAAGTCGGTGACCTTGACGGTGCCGTCGGGACGCACCATGACGTTGCCCGGCTTGATGTCGCGGTGGACGACGCCGGCGCGGTGGGCGGCCGCGAGCGCTGCGCAGACCTGCTCGGCGACGCGAACGGCGTCGGCGGGGGTCAGCCGTCCGCGCTCGCGCAGCAGCCGGGCGAGGTCGGAGCCCTCGACGTGCTCCATGACGATGAAGTGGGAGGAGCCGTCGACGCCGTAGTCGTAGACCTGGGCGATATTCGGGTGCGAGAGCGCGGCTGCCGTCAGGGCCTCACGGCGGAAGCGCTCGACGAAGTCGGGGGAGTCCGCATACACGGGCGCGAGGACCTTGACGGCGACGCGGCGACCGAGCCGTTCGTCCGTCGCGAGGTGCACCTCACCCATGCCCCCGACGGCGATGCGCTCGAGCAGCAGGTAGCGCTGGGCGAGGCGGACGGAGGGGGAGGAGTCGACGGACATGGGTAACGAGACTAAGGGAGCGACCTGCGGCTGGGCCAGCCGAGCGGCGCCCTGGCGACGTGGCCAGGGTCACCGCGGCAGGCCGGTGCTCCTCCAGCCGCCGTGCCGCGCCGACGGGCCGACCAGTCGCCAGGACGGGTCCGACCAGGCCGACCGGGCGTGCTCCGCTGGGGCCTCCTCGTCACCGAGGGCCGAGAGCACCACGACGAGCGCGGCGAGCTCCTCCGGCGTGGGGCTGCCGGACACCCGGATGGCGGCCGCGGCCGGGATGGCGTCCCCGGCCGGCGTCGCGTCGGTGCTCACAGCGGGATGTTCCCGTGCTTCTTGGGCGGCAGCGTCTCGCGCTTGTTCTGCAGCGCCCGCAGGGCCCGGGTGACGTTCATCCGCGTGTTGGACGGGCTGATGACGGTGTCGATGTAGCCGCGCTCCGCCGCGATGTAGGGGTTGGCCAGGGTCTCCTCGTAGTGGGTGATCAGCTCCTGGCGCTGGGCCTCGACGTCACCGCCCGCGGCGGCCGTCGCCGCGAGCTCCTTGCGGTAGAGGATGTTGACGGCGCCCTGGGCTCCCATGACCGCGATCTGGCCGGTGGGCCACGAGAGGTTGATGTCGGCACCGAGGTGCTTGCTGCCCATGACGTCGTAGGCGCCGCCGTAGGCCTTGCGGGTGATCACGGTGATCTTGGGGACGGTCGCCTCGGCGTACGCGTAGATGAGCTTGGCACCGCGGCGGATGATGCCGTCCCACTCCTGGCTCGTGCCCGGCAGGAAGCCCGGGACGTCGACGAAGGTCAGCACCGGCACGTTGAAGCAGTCGCACGTGCGCACGAAGCGGGCCGCCTTCTCCGAGGCGTCGATGTCGAGGCAGCCGGCGAACTGCAGCGGCTGGTTGGCGACGACGCCGACCGACATGCCGTCGATGCGTGCGAAGCCCGTGACGATGTTCGGCGCGAAGAGCGGCTGCACCTCGAGGAAGTCACCGTCGTCGACGACGTGCTCGATGACCTGCTTCATGTCGTAGGGCACGTTGGGCGAGTCGGGGATGCAGGTGTCCAGCCAGAGGTCGTCGTCGGTGACGGTGAGGTCGGCCTCGCCCGCACCGTAGGCCGGGGGCGTCTCCATGTTGTTGCTCGGCAGGTAGGACAGCAGCGCCTTGACGTAGTCGATGGCGTCCTGCTCGTCGGTGCCCATGTAGTGGGCGACGCCGGACTTGCTGTTGTGGGTCTGTGCGCCGCCGAGCTCCTCGAAGCCGACGTCCTCGCCGGTGACGGTCTTGATGACGTCGGGCCCGGTGATGAACATGTGCGAGGTCTGGTCGACCATGACGGTGAAGTCGGTGATGGCGGGGGAGTAGACCGCCCCGCCCGCGCACGGGCCCATGACGAGGGAGATCTGCGGGATGACCCCCGAGGCGCGCACGTTGCGGAAGAAGATGTCGCCGTAGAGGCCGAGGGAGACGACACCCTCCTGGATGCGTGCCCCACCCGAGTCGTTGAGGCCGATGACGGGGCAGCCGATCTTCATGGCGAAGTCCATGACCTTGACGATCTTCTCGCCGAACACCTCGCCGAGCGAGCCGCCGAAGACGGTGAAGTCCTGGGCGAAGACGGCCACCTGGCGGCCGTCGACCGTGCCGTAGCCGGTGACGACGCCGTCGCCGTACGGGCGTTTCTTCTCCTGGCCGAAGTTGTTGGACCGGTGCCGGGCGTACTTGTCCATCTCGATGAACGTGCCCTCGTCGAGGAGCATCTCGATGCGCTCGCGGGCCGTCTTCTTGCCGCGCGCGTGCTGCTTCTCGACGGCCCGCTCCGACCCGGCGTTCGCCACCTCCGCGACGCGGCGCTTGAGGTCCGCGAGCTTGCCGGCGGTGGTGCTGAGGTCGGGGCCCGGTGCGGCGGCCGGGTCCGGCGTCCTGCTCTGCTCCGGGGCGATGGGAGGCTGCTCTGCCACGGCGTGATCGGTTGCCATGCTCGGCACTCTAGCCTTGTGCGGGTGCGCAACCCGCTCGACTCGGACAGTGTCAGTGCGGCCTTGGTCACGTCCGGGCGGCCGTGGCGCGAGGTCGAGTTCCATCCCGCCCTCGGCTCGACGAACACGCGGCTGCGCGAGGTGCTCACGACGCCCTCCGCCTCTCCGAGGACGTATGCCGCCGGGCGGGCCGACGAGCCCCCCGGCCTCTGGTGGGTCGTCCTCACCGACCACCAGACCGGCGGGCGCGGCCGTCTGGGCCGGGCCTGGACCGTGCCGGACCGGGCCTCCCTGGCCGTCAGCGTGGCGGTGCCGGTGGTCGACGCCTCGCAGGCCGGGTGGATGCCTCTGCTCGCGGGCCTGGCCCTGGCCGAGGCAGTGCGCGAGGTGGCCGAGTCGGCCGGGCACCCGCTCACCCCACGGCTCAAGTGGCCCAACGACGTGCTCCTCGCGGACGACGGCGACCGCAAGGTCAGCGGGATCCTCTGCGAGCTCGTCACCCACCCTGCCGGACAGGCCGTCGTCGTGGGAACCGGCGTCAACGTCGAGCAGGCGCGTGAGGAGCTCCCGGTCGAGACGGCGACGTCCCTCGCGCTCGCCGGTGCGGTGGTGC
Source organism: Terrabacter lapilli (assembly GCF_039531305.1). Taxonomy (NCBI): domain Bacteria; kingdom Bacillati; phylum Actinomycetota; class Actinomycetes; order Micrococcales; family Intrasporangiaceae; genus Terrabacter; species Terrabacter lapilli. Next base: position 411,118 of record NZ_BAAAPU010000009.1, on the reverse strand, counting down.
GCCGCGAGGACGTGCTGCTGGCCTACCTCGACCACCTCGTCGCGGTGCTGCCGGGTGCCGGTGTCTCGGTGGGGTCCGGGCGCCCGACGGAGCGGGAGGTGGCTGCGGTGCGGACGGCATACCGCGACTCCTGCTCCACGCTGGGCCTGGAGGTGCGCGTGCACCTGCCCACGGGGCAGGCGGTCGAGGGCACGGCCCTCGACGTCGACGGCGACGGGGGGCTCGTCGTGGGCACTCCGCACGGCCGGCGCACCTTCGCGGCGGGGGACGTCGTCCACGTCCGGCGGGCCGCCGGAGGGCTGGCATGATCGGGGCATGACCGAGCCGGGCACCCCTGGCCCAGAGCACACCCCGGGGCCCACCACAGGGCCCACCACAGGGCCCACCAGCGGGCCCACGCGGCGACCGAGCGACGACTACACCGAGCAGCTGCTCGGTCGTCCGCTCGAGCTGCGCCGTCGCGACGTGAGCCGCGGCGCCGAGGTGTCCCTGCTGTCGGCGCGCAAGTTCTGGCACGCGCTCGGCTTCCCCGTGGTCGACACCGACGACGAGCTGTTCACCGAGGCCGACCAGAACGCCCTCACCGCGGTTGCCGACATCGTGCGCGAGGGCCTGCTCGACGAGCCGACGGCCCTGGCCATGACCCGCGCCTTCGCGCGCTCTGCCGACCGGCTGGCCGGCTGGCAGTCGCAGCTGATCGCCGAGGCCGTCGAGGCGCACATGACGGCTGCCCTCGGCGAGGAGGGCGAGGCCGCGGAGGGCGAGACTCGCTCGGTGCCGAGCATCGAGACCGCGACCGAGACGGCCAGGCGCCTCTCGGCACTGACCGACCGCCTCGAGCCGCTCCTCGTCTACGCGTGGCGCCGCCACCTCTCGGCGACGGTCTCGCGCATGCTCGCCGACGCAGACCCCGAGTCCTACGGCATGACGAAGATGCGCTCCGTCGGGTTCGCCGACCTCGTGAACTTCACCGCGCTCGTGCGCCGCATGTCCGAGCGGGACCTCGCCCGGCTCGTCTCCCGCTTCGAGGCCCTGTCGGCCGACGTCATCACCGCCCACGGCGGTCGCCTCATCAAGACGGTGGGCGACGAGGTGCTCTTCACGACGATGGGCGCCGCTCCGGCCGCTGCCATCGCCCTCGACCTCGTCGAGGCGATGGCGCAGGACGACGTGCTGCCCGACGTGCGCTGCGGCATGGCCCGCGGCCCGATCATCTCCCGCCTCGGTGACGTCTTCGGCACCACGGTCAACCGGGCCTCGCGGCTGACCGCCGTCGCGCAGGCGGGCACCGTGCTCGTCGATGCCACGATGGCCCGCGAGCTCGCCAGCCTCTCGGGCTTCGAGCTGACCGGCCAGCGGCGGCGCATCCTGCGCGGCGTCGGCCCGGTCACGCCGTCGCTGCTGCGGCGCGCGACCTCGCCGGCGCGGAGGTCCACGTCGCCCACGACGCCCGAGGCCACCACCGGCTCCATCCGCACCCGGGGCTCCGACCCCGAGCCGCACAGCCACCCCTGACCCCCTGACCCCCCTGACCCCCCTGACCCCCCTGACCCCCCTGACCCCCCTGACCCCCCGACCCCCTGACCCACGAGGAGAACGCCGTATGCCGTCGACGCCGATCGAGCCCACCACCGGCCGGCAGCCTCCCCACGACGCCCTCGTCCGGGTGGAGCGCTTCGAGCGCCCCGAGCTCGCGCACGTCGCGGAGATCGTCCTCGACCGTCCGCAGGCGATGAACGCCGTCTCGACGGCCATGGCCCGCGCGATCGCCGCAGCCACGGCGCAGGTGGCGGCGGACGACTCGGTGCGCTGCGTCGTGCTCAGCTCGACCCACGAGCGGGCCTTCTGCGTCGGCGCCGACCTCAAGGAGCGCAACTCCTTCACCGACGCCGAGCTCATGGAGCAGCGTCCCGTCGCGCGGGCGGCCTACGGCGGGGTGCTGGGGCTCCCGGTGCCGTCGATCGCCGCGGTGGACGGCTTCGCCCTCGGGGGCGGCTTCGAGCTCGCGCTCTCGTGCGACGTCGTCGTCGCGGGCGAGGGTGCGACGGTGGGCCTGCCCGAGGTGGGCGTCGGCGTCATCCCCGGCGGGGGTGGCACCCAGCTGCTCGTGCGCCGGGTGGGCTGGTCCCGCGCCGCCAAGGCCATCTTCACCGCGGCCCGGATGCCGGCCCGCGAGGCGCTCGAGCTGGGTGCCGTCGACGAGGTCGTGCCCGCCGGGGCGGCCCGGGACCGTGCGCTCGAGCTGGCCGCCACCATCGCCGGCAACTCACCGGTCGGCCTGCGCAGCGCCAAGCGCGCCATGCGCCTGGGGGCCGACGTCGACCTCGCGGCCGGGCTCGAGATCGAGGACGCCTGCTGGCGTGCCACCGCCTTCTCCGGTGACCGGCGCGAGGGAGTGGCCGCCTTCGCCGAGAAGCGCCGGCCGGTGTGGCCGGGCCGCTGAGCTCCGTGCCCACCTCCGCATCGCGGTCCGCACCCGCGTCAGCCCGGGGTTTCGAAGCCAGTCGGCATCGTCGCGGTGCCGCCAAGGTGCAAAACGGGCGGTTGTCGATAGGCTCACGACGGTCGGCGCGCCCCGGGCCGGCACACCCATGAGGACGGTGACATGACCCGAGTGCTCCTGGCGGAGGACGACACAGCCATCTCCGAGCCGCTGGCGCGCGCGCTCCGGCGGGAGGGCTACGACGTCGACGTGCGCGAGGACGGTCTCGCTGCGCTCGACGGCGCCAAGGAGAACCCCGACCTCGTGCTGCTCGACCTCGGGCTGCCCAAGATCGACGGGCTCGAGGTGTGCCGCCGGATCCGCGCCGAGGGGCGCACCATCCCGGTTCTCATCCTCACCGCCCGCGCCGACGAGGTCGACACGGTCGTGGGCCTCGACGCCGGCGCCGACGACTACGTCACCAAGCCGTTCCGGCTCGCCGAGCTGCTGGCGCGCGTGCGGGCGCTGCTGCGGCGCACGCCGACCGAGCCGGTCGCCTCCGGCGAGCTGGTGCGCATCGACTCCGACGGCCGGCGGGCCTGGTTCAAGGGACAGGAGCTGCAGCTGACGGCCAAGGAGTTCGACCTGCTCCGGGTGCTCGTGCGCGAGCAGGGCAAGGTCGTCTCACGGGAGCAGCTCATGCGCGAGATCTGGGACACCGCCTGGTTCGGGTCCACCAAGACGCTCGACATGCACATCTCCGTCCTGCGGCGAAAGCTCGGGGACGACGCCACCTCCCCGCAGTACATCGCCACCGTTCGCGGCGTCGGCTTCCGCTTCGAGCGACCTCAGGCGGACTGACCGTGCGGGGCGTGCTCGACCGGATGGCCCTCGTCGCGGCCGCCGTCTGCGCCGGGCTGTGCGTCCTGCTCTCGACCGCCGTCGTGGCCTGGGCGCTGACGCAGCGTCCCGGCGCCGTGGGCGAGATGCTCGCCTCGCAGCCCTCCACGGGTGTGGCCCGCTTCGGCGCTGCGATGCTGGTCGTCGGAGCGCTCAGCGGCCTCGCGGCATACGTCCTCACGGCGCGCGGCCGCGCGGGGGTCGAGCGGTCCTCCCGGGAGCTCGTCGACCTGGCCACCCGGTTCGGGGCGGGCGAGGCGCGCCTGACCCCGGTGCACTCCGACATCGAGGAGATCGACCTCGTCTCCGGCGTCATGACGCGTCGGGCCCACGACATGACGAAGTCGCTGGCCGCCGAGCGCGACTTCGCCGCGGACGCCTCGCACCAGCTGCGCACGCCGCTGACGGCGCTGCTCATGCGCCTCGAGGAGATCTCCGAGACCGACGACGCAGAGGTGGTCAAGGAGGAGGCCACGATCGCCATCGCGCAGGTCGAGCGCCTCACCAGGGTCGTCGACGACCTGCTCGGACGCACCCGTGGTTCCGGGGGCCCGGCGCCCGCCGTGTCCCTCGACTCGGTCATCGCCGCCCTGCAGCGCGAGTGGCAGCCGGCCTTCGAGCAGGCCCGTCGGTCGGTGCGCGTGCGCGGCGAGCGCGGGCTCTTCGTCCGCTCGACCCCGGTCGCGCTGTCCCAGGTGCTCTCCACCCTGCTCGAGAACTCCCTGGTCCACGGCCGCGGCACCGTCGACGTGCACGCGAGGCGCTCGGGCCCCTCCGTCATCGTCGAGGTCAGCGACCAGGGCGACGGCGTCCCGGCTGCGATGGCCCCGCACATCTTCGAGCGCTCGGTCAGCAGCGGAGCGGGTGGCAGCACCGGGCTCGGTCTCGCGCTGGCCCGTGACCTCGCGGAGTCCAACGGCGGGCGTCTCGACCTGGTGCAGGCCCAGCCGGCCCGGTTCGCGCTCTTCCTCTCCGAGGCCGAGACGGCCTGAGCCGCTCCTGCCGGGCTCCCCCCGAGGGCGACCGGACGGACGACCCCACCGACGTGCCGAAGAGACCCGGATCTCCCGGGCTCGCGGGATAGGGTGCACCGGTGAGGCGCCTGCATGAGTTCCTGTTCGTGCGCCACCGGCACAACTGGGTCCTGCTGCTCCGGTTCGCGGTGGTGGGCGCCTCCGGCGTGCTCGTCAACCTCCTCACGCTCGTGGTCGTCAAGAAGCTCGGCCCGAGCTTCGACGAGGCGATCGTGGGTCTGCCCGGCACCCAGTTCAACGTCCGCTGGTACCACCTCTACTCGACGATCGCCTTCCTCGTGGCCAACCTCTGGAACTTCCAGCTCAACCGGACGTGGACGTTCCGCACCAGCAAGCACGCGAGCTGGTGGGGCGAGTACTGGCCGTTCCTGGCCGTGGGCCTGCTGGGCCAGGTCGTCGGGCTGGTCCTGCTGACCCTGCTCATGCACCTCGACTCGCCGATCCACCTGTCGCCGAGCCTGCTCGACGACTCGACCGGCTTCCGCACCCGGCTGTACTGGGCCCAGCTCATCGTCATCGCCGTGGTCACGCCGGTGTCGTTCGTGCTCAACAAGCTGTGGACCTTCGCCGCCGTGCGCACCCAGCACCCCGAGCTGGCCGACCCCGCCCACGTCGAGGCCGTGCTGTCGGAGGACGACGAGGTCGCCGGCACGGACCGGCCGACCGCGGCGGTCCTGGGTGAACCGGGCCGCCACGACCCCGTTCGCTGACGCCCACTACGCTTGGCGGTCGTGAGCCAGCCCAAGCGCGCCCCCGGAGGATTTCCCGTCGTCGGCGTGGTCGGCGGCGGCCAGCTCGCCCGAATGATGCAGGGCCCGGCCGTCGAGCTCGGCGTCCAGCTCTCGGTGCTGGCCGAGAGCGACACCGCCGCAGCCGCCCTCGTCGTGCCGAGCTCGCCCGTCGGTGAGCACACCGACTACGAGGCCATCAGGGCCTTCGCCGAGCACTGCGACGTCGTGACCTTCGACCACGAGCACGTGCCACCGGATGTCCTCGAGGCCCTCGAGGCCGACGGCGTGCCCCTGCATCCGACGCGAGCCGCGCTGCACTTCGCCCAGGACAAGCTCGCCATGCGCGACCGGCTCAGCGCCCTCGGCATCGCCTGCCCGCGCTGGGCCCGCGCCACGAGCGCCGAGGAGGTCACCGCCTTCGGCGACGCGGTCGGCTGGCCCATCGTCGCGAAGACGCCTCGGGGCGGCTACGACGGCAAGGGCGTGGCGATGGCCTCGTCAGCAGACGACCTCGCCGACTGGATCGGCCGCATCGGCGAGCCGGGCCCCCTCGAGGGTGGGCTCCTGCTCGAGGAGAAGGTCGACTTCGTGCGCGAGCTCGCTGTTCTGCTGGCGCGCAGCCCCTCGGGCCAGGCCGCCGCGTGGCCGGTGGTGGAGACGGTGCAGACCGACGGCGTCTGCACCGAGGTCCTCGCGCCCGCACCGAGGCTCGACGCCGACCTGGCGTCCGTGGCCACCGAGGCGGCGCTGCGCATCGCCGGTGAGCTGGGCGTCACGGGCGTGCTCGCCGTGGAGATGTTCGAGGTGCGCTCGGCCCGTGGCGGCGACTCGTCCTACGTCGTCAACGAGCTCGCGATGCGACCGCACAACAGCGGCCACTGGTCCATGGACGGCGCCGTGACGGGCCAGTTCGAGCAGCACCTGCGCGCCGTGCTCGACCTGCCGCTCGGCGACCCGCGGCCGCGGGCGCCGTGGACCGTCATGGCCAACGTGCTGGGCGGGGACTACGAGCACCTCTACCCGGCATACCGCCACATCATGGCGCGCGACCCGGGCGCCAAGGTGCACGTCTACGGCAAGGACGTGCGGCCCGGCCGCAAGATCGGTCACGTCAACGTCAGCGCCGCGGACCTGGGCGACGCCCGCGAGCGCGCCGGTCACGCGGCCGACTACCTGCGAGGAGTGATCACCGAATGACCGAGAGCAGGCAGGCCGCTCCGGCCGCGGACCCCGTCGTCGGGATCGTCATGGGCAGCGACAGCGACTGGCCCGTCATGCGCGAGGCGGCGCGGGCCCTCGAGGAGTTCGGCATCCCCTACGAGGCCGATGTCGTCTCGGCGCACCGGATGCCCGACGAGATGCTCGCCTACGGCCAGGGCGCGGCGGGGCGCGGGCTGCGCGTCGTCATCGCCGGCGCGGGCGGAGCCGCCCACCTGCCCGGCATGCTCGCCTCGGTCACGCCGCTGCCCGTGGTCGGCGTGCCCGTGCCGCTCAAGTACCTCGACGGCATGGACTCGCTGCTGTCGATCGTGCAGATGCCTGCCGGCGTCCCGGTCGCCACGGTCTCGATCGGTGGGGCACGCAACGCCGGGCTCCTCGCCGCGCGGATCGTCGGGACGGGCAGCGACGAGCTCGCCGCAGAGGTCCGCGAGCAGATGACCGCCTTCCAGGACGACCTGCGCGACCAGGCGCACGCCAAGGGAGCGAAGCTGCGCGAGGAGGTCGCCCGCGGCCTCGACTGAGCCGGTCGGCACGGCCCTCAGTCGGGCAGTGACAGGAAGCCTCGGACGGCGGCCGTGAAGGCGGCGGGCTGGGCCGCGTGGACGAGGTGCCCCGCGTCGATGCGTACGAGCCGGCCGTCGACGACCGTCTCGGCCATCTCCCTGACGTGCTCGACGGGCATCGGGCTGCTCGGACCGCCCCAGACCACGAGCGCCGGGGCTCGGACACCGGCGACGACCTGCGGCCACCCGGGGTCCGGTTCGTCGATCTGGGCCCGCACCTGGAGCACCGCCTCCCAGTCGAAGGCGAGGTCGCCCTCCGGCCGCGCCGGTGGCCGCGGCTCGCGGGGGTGCGGAACCGGCACGTCCTCCAGGACGAGGCGGCGGACGAGCTCGGGTCGGCGGCTCGCGAGGAGGCAGGCCACGAGCCCGCCGAGCGAGTGGCCGACGAGGTCGACGGGCCGTCCGTGGTTGGTGGCGACGTCGGCGGCCACCGCCTCGACGTCGTCCGTGAGCGCGGTCAGGGCGTAGCTGCCCGGCCACGGGCTCGAGCCGTGACCGCGCAGGTCGACGGCGACGACCAGCCGGTCGGTCGCGAGACCCTCCGCGACCGGTGCCCAGTCCGCGGAGGTCTCACCCGTCGCGTGCAGGAGCAGGGCCGGCGGGAGGGGACCGGGGGCGCCGGGGGCACCCCAGCGCCGCGTGTGCAGCGCGACGGCCGCCACGGCGCACTCAGTCGGTCACGGCGTTGGCGCCGTCGCCGGGCTGGATCCTGGGGAACTCGATCTTGGGGCAGGTGTCCATGACGACGGAGAGGCCGGCAGCCTCCGCGCGGGCGGCCGCGTCCTCGTCGACGACGCCGAGCTGCAGCCAGAGCGCCTCGATGCCGAGCCGTTCACGCTCGGCGATCGCCTCGTCGACGACCTCGCCGACCCGGGCGCTGTTGACGAAGCAGTCGACGACCTTGACGACCGTGCCGTCCGGGATGTCGGCGAGGCGCGCGTAGCCCTGCTCGCCGTGCACCGTCGCCGCGCTCGGGTGCACCGGGACGATGCGCAGCCCCAGCTCCCGCTGCAGCCACCGGGCGACGGAGTATGCCGTCCGGTCGGGGTTCGCGCCGAGGCCCACGACGGCCCACGTGGCCGGGGTGTGGAGCAGGTCCCGGATGACGGCAGGGTCGTTGCGGTGCGCGGTCATGGCGCCATCCTCACACGGTCGGCCCGATCCGTTCTGTCCAACCCTCCTGCAGCTTGTCGTGGTTGGATGGACGGATGCGATTCGGAATGTTTGTGCCCCAGGGCTGGCGGATGGACCTCGTGGGCATCGAGCCGGCCCAGCAGTGGGACGCGATGGTCAACCTCGCCAAGCACGCCGACGACGGCGACGTCTTCGAGTCCATCTGGGTCTACGACCACTTCCACACGGTCCCGCAGCCCTCGGGCGAGGCGACGCACGAGGCCTGGTCGCTCATGGCCGGCTTCGGCGCGGTGACGAACCGGGTGCGTCTCGGCCAGATGTGCACGTGCATGGCCTACCGCAACCCCGCCTACCTCGCCAAGGTCGCCGCGACGGTCGACGTCATCTCCGGCGGGCGCACCGAGATGGGCATCGGCGCCGGCTGGTACGAGCACGAGTGGCGCGCCTACGGCTACGGCTTCCCCAAGGCCGGTGACCGGCTCGGGGCCCTCCGGGAGGGCGTTCAGGTCTTCCGCGACATGTGGACCAAGGGCGAGGCCACGCTCGACGGGAAGTACTACCAGGTCGACGGCGCCATCTGCGCCCCGCGCCCCCTCCAGGGCACGAGCCACCCGGGCAGCGCGACCAACGGCATCCCGATGTGGATCGCCGGTGGTGGCGAGAAGGTGACCCTCAAGATCGCGGCACAGTACGCCGACTACACCAACTTCGACGGCAGCCCCGAGGGGTTCGACCACAAGAGCGAGATCCTCAGGGGCCACTGCGACGACCTCGGCCGCGACTTCGGCGACATCGTGCGCTCGGCCAACTACAACGTGGTGATCGGCGAGACCGACGCCGACGTCGAGGACCGCCTCCAGTTCTACGGCGAGCTGCTGCGCAAGGGCGGCGTCGCCCACGACAAGGCCGCCGGCGCCGTCGACGACCTGCGCAAGCAGCCGGCCGTCGGCACGCCCGACAAGATCGTCTCGACCCTCAAGGACATGGAGGGCCGCGGCATGACGTACGCCATCACGTACTTCGCCGAGGCCGCCTACGACCGCTCGGGCATCGAGCTCTTCGAGCAGACGGTCGCCCCCCAGCTCAAGGACTGAGCTTCCCTCACCCAACGGCTGTCCGGCTCGCGCACACCCGAGCTCTCGAGCCGGACAGCCGATGCCGCACCTCGCGGCTTACGGCAGGATGTCGCCGTGGAGATCGCCATCGGACTGCTCGCGATCGCGGCCACCGTCCTTGCCGGGTCGTGGCTGGCCGACCGGTTCGACCTGCCGGCGCCGCTCGTCCTGATCCTCGTCGGGATCCTCGGCTCGTTCCTGCCGTTCGTGCCGGAGGTCGCGCTCAGCCCCGAGGTCGTCCTGCTCGGGATCCTGCCGCCGCTGCTGTATGCCGCCGCGATCCAGACCTCGCTCGTCGACTTCCGCAACAACAAGGGCGTGATCCTCAGCCTCTCGGTGGGGCTCGTGATCTTCACGGCGCTCGGCGTGGCGCTCTTCCTCCAGTGGGCGCTCGGGCTGGACTTCGCCGTCGCCTTCGCCATCGGCGCGGTCGTCGCACCACCGGACGCGGTGGCGGCCACGGCCGTCGGGCGGCGCATCGGCCTCCCGCGGCGCCTGGTGCTCATCCTCGAGGGCGAGTCCCTGGTCAACGACGCGACAGCGCTCGTCTCGCTGCGGACAGCGCTGGCAGCGGCGGGCCTGGCCGCCGGCGTCTCGTCCGGGGGCGTCAGCGTCGGCGGGGTCGCCCTCGACTTCCTCTGGGCCTCGGCCGGTGGGGTCGCAGTCGGGGTGGCCGTGGCGCTGCTCGTCGGGGTGCTGCGCCGGCACTTCTCGACCGAGCCTGCCTTCGACACGATCCTGTCGTTCATGGTGCCCTTCGCGGCCTACATCCCCGCCGAGGAGCTGCACGCCTCCGGCGTCATCGCGGTCGTGACGGCCGGCCTGGTCCTCGGCCACCGCTCGCCGCGCACCCAGTCGGGCGCCTCGCGCCTCAGCGAGCGGATCAACTGGATCTCGATCCAGTTCCTCCTCGAGAACGCCGTCTTCCTGCTGATCGGACTGCAGGTCTTCTACGTCCTCGAACAGGTGCGCAGCTCCGACCTCTCGTCGGGCCAGATCGCCCTGGCCTCGTTCGGCACGCTCCTGGCCGTGCTGGTGCTCCGCCCGCTGTGGATCGTGCCGTTCCGCTTCCTGCGCACCAAGGTGACCCACAACGACCCGGAAGCGCCGTGGAGCCACACCGTCGTCCTGTCGTGGGCGGGCATGCGTGGCGTCGTGACGCTCGCGGCCGCCCTGCTGCTGCCGGAGGACCCGCGGAACCCGCACCGTGACGTCCTGGTGCTCATCGCCGTGGTGGTCGTGGTCGGCACGCTGCTCCTGCAGGGCACGACCCTGCCCGCCCTCGCCCGGCGCCTGGGCGTCCGCGGTCCCGACCCACGCGAGGACGCCCTGCAGGCCGCCACCGTGATGCAGTCGGCCACCCGGTCGGGGCTCGACGTCCTCGACGGCATGCCGGAGGTCGACGAGGCCACCCGCGAGCTGCTCCGGACCCGCTCGGAGGACCGGCTGAACCAGATGTGGGAGCGCCTGAGCCCGCGCAGCGGCGACGCGGACGAGACCCCCAGCGCCAAGTACCGTCGGGCCCGGATGCAGATGCTCCAGGCGGAGCGCACGGAGGTCCTGCGGCTGCGCGACGAGGGTCGCGCGGACCACGCCGTCCTCCGCGTCGTGCTGGGCGCCCTCGACCTCGAGGAGACGATGCTGGACCGGATCGAGGACCAGGAGAGCCGTCTGGAAGAGAGCGAGATGCTGCCCGTCGACACCATCGAGGCGCCGTGCGAGCACCTGCGCGTGACCGACGCGTGCCTCGAGCCGCGGACCCCTGAGGGGTGCGAGGAGTGCCTGCGCGAGGGCACCACCTGGGTGCACCTGCGCCTGTGCCTGACCTGCGGGCACGTCGGTTGCTGCGACTCCTCCGAGAGGAAGCACGCGACGGCGCACTTCCACGAGACGCAGCACCCGGTGATGCGCTCGATCGAGCCCGGGGAGGTCTGGCGCTGGTGCTACGTCGACGAGGTCGTGGGCTGAGCGGCACGTGCCTGCGACGGTGGGCGCTTTGCCTGTGCTGACCGTCACTTGGTGATCTTTTTACCGTTAGCACAACATTGGAGGGCCTGGCGTAATAGCGTGCGCTTGCGCGGTTTGCTCACAGGGGGCGTGATCTGCGCGAGTATGGGGGGTTGTCGTGCGTCGTCTCACCAGGTCCTTGGTGGTGCTTGCCCTGATCGGCTCGGCAGTGGGGGCTGTTCCCCAGGAGGCCGACGGGCTGGTCGCGATGGCGGCCGCGCCGACGAACAACCTCGTGGTGTCCGGGACCGTGATCCCGGACTCCACCGGCCGGGCGACCGCGGCCGGGTCGACGTACATGAACTTCCCGATGGCGCTGTCGGTGCCCTCGTCCGACGGAGGGCGGTCACCTCGAACGATCCTGACGAGCTACAACCAGGACATCGACTCGGGTGCCGTGGACACGCCTCCGCGCACGCTGCGCTCGACCGACGGCGGCCGGAGCTGGACGACCGTGGGCAACGTGCCCCTCACCTCGGCGATCCGCCGCAGCGACGGCTCCATCCTCGCCGTCGACTTCCGGACGCGCCCGAAGTCGGTGCCGGTGCCGACCGACACGGGGACGGTGACGCCGACCACGACTCCGACCACGGCTCCGACCACGACGGCGACGGCGACCGACACGTCGACACCGACCGCCCCGGCGACGCCCACCGACACGGCGACCCCCACCGACACGGCGACGCCCACCGACACGGCGACGCCCACCGCTAGCGCAACCAGCACGGCGGCCGGGACCACCGGCGTCACCGGTACGCCGCAGCCGTCGGGGAGCTCCGGAGCGGAGGCCGCGCCACCCGTTCCGTCGAATGCCCTGACGACCCCGCACGTCCAGGTGCTGACGTCCACCGGTGCGACCGACTTCGAGGTGTCCAGCTGGGTCTCACGGGACAGCGGAGCCACCTGGAGCGCGTTCACGGCCACGGTGGCGCTTCCCTTCGAGGTGGACCTGCTCGTCTTCCACCGCAGCATCGTCGAGGCTCGCGACGGAGCGCTCCTCGCGACGACGTATGCCATCGGGGCGGGCCGCAGCTCCTACGACGTGCACGTGGTTCGAAGCGTCGACGGCGGCCGGACCTGGATCTGGCTGTCCACGATGGCGCGCGGCAACGACTCGGCGGGGGACGAGGGGCGGGACGAGGCCGCCATGGTCCGGGCTGCCGACGGAAGCCTCGTGGCAGTGCTGCGAACGGACGCGCCGATCTACCCCGCCGTGTGCACCGGAGCCCTGGTCGGCGCTCCTCTGCTCATCACCCGGTCGAGCGACGACGGTCTCACGTGGTCCACCCCGGCGCCCCTCGATGCGCCGGGGGTCGACCCCGCGCTCATCTCGAGTGCCGACCCCGCCCTCGTGATGACGCCCGGGGGTCAGCTGGCACTGAGCTTCGGCCGGCCGGCGGCGCGGGTGCTGGTGTCCCAGGACGGCACCGGCCGCAGCTGGGCGCCGCTCACCACCACCTACACGGCCCGGACGAGCGGGTACACGAGCGTGGTGAACCTCGGCGACAACCGGCTGCTGCAGCTCGGTGACATGGGGAGCAACTGGTGCTTCACCGGGACCTCGCCGCGCCCCGTGGGCATCTGGTCCAAGGAGGTCAACCTCCTGCCTCCGGACCCGCGTCGGATGGACCTGCGCGCGATGGTCGCGGGAGGCCTGGCCCGGATCTCCACGAACATGACCGACAGCCTGACCTCCGCATCGGGGCCGGCCGCGGCGGTGGACGGCAGCGTCGAGCCGGACGCAGGCGCCGTGCGCCGGGCCGGCACCGGGACGTGGACCATCGACCTCGGCGCGGCCAACACCCTGAGCGGCGCTTCGGTGGTGCTGCCGGTTGCCGCCTCGAGCGCCAACGTCTCCGTGTCGAGCGACGGCGTCAGCTGGCGCCCGGTCGCCCAGTGGTACAGCAGTGGCCGGTACCTCTCGGTGACCGACCGGGCCTTCCCGGCGGGAGTGGTGGCGCGCTACGTCCGGTTCAACGTGGGCAGCCCGCAGGCCCTGGTCGAGCTCGCCGAGGTCCAGCTGCGGACGCTGCCCTCGACCTTCGAGCAGGACACCGTCGGCGCGGCGCCCTCGAGCTATGTCTCCGTCAGCGCCGGCAGCCAGAGCATCACGGTCCAGGCGAACGGCTCGGGCTGGTGGAGCGACCGCGCCGTGCGTCTGACGGACCGGTCCTCCGCGGCGACGGCCATCCTGGCCAAGAGCCTGCCGACGACGTCCACGCGGACCTTCTCGATGCTTCTCAAGCCCATCACGCTCCGGTGCGCCGTGGTGATGACGTTGAACGCCCGCAAGGGGACCGCCTTCCAGAAGGGCCTGGTGGTGTCGGTCTGGCCGGACGGCAGCGTCAAGCGCTGGGACGGCACCGCGTGGCGGCCTCTGGCGGGTGCCGGCCGCGTGCGCCCCGGCGTGTGGAGCGCGGTCCGCATCCAGGCGTCCACGTCCGGGGCGTCGGTGTACGTCAACGGTGTGCTGCTCGGGCGGGTGCCGGTCACCGCGGGCACGACCGCGTTCACCGGGGTGGAGGTGTCCTCCGGCGGCACGACTCCGGTGGGCGACGACGTCATGATGGACCAGGTGTACACCTCGTCCTGACGCGGGCGACAGGCGTGGACGCCGGAGCGGGGTGCGGGACTCAGACCAGACGTTGCGTCACCGTGTGCCGTTCGCCGTCGTGCACGACGGTCGTGGCCGCGCCCTGCACGAGCGCCAGCATCGGCTGCACGTGCCCGCACTCCACGTCGGCGACGATGGGCAGCCCCAGCATCCCGAGGGCGTCGACGACCGCCGCGTGCTGGGTGAAGCCGTCCGGCTCGGGCGCCCGGGTGCGCGAGACGAGGATGCCGTTGGCGGCGTCGAACCAGCCCCGCAGCCGCATGGCGTGCAGCGCGCGGCAGATGTCGTAGGAGCTCCACTCGGCGATGTCGAGGGCCACCACGAGACCCTCCGGCGCGTGGTCGCGGGCGAAGGCAGCGATGTCGGCGAAGGGTCCCCCGGCGAGGAAGCCGAGGGTCTCGACGCAGCCGGCGACCAGGCGTCCGCCGAACGTGACCGGCTCGCCCTCGTGACCCGGGTCGATGCGCGCCCACGTGCCTCGGTCCTCGAGCGTCATCGTCGAGACCGTCGGGTTGTCGGCGTAGTCGTCCCAGCCGCCCGAGCGGAAGCGGCCCGGTGAGTGCTGGGCGAGCTCGCCGCCAGGCTCCCCAGCCGCGACGTCGGCCCAGTGGAGTATGCCGTCCGGCACGGCATAGGGGGTGTCCATGAGGTTCTGCCCGTGGATCGTCGCGATGCCGGTCGTGAGGGTCAGCGGCGTGATCCACGTCGAGGTGTCGGAGAAGCCGACGCACCACGTCGGATCCGCGGCCGCCACGGCGTCGAGGTCGAGCAGGTCGAGCAGGTCGATCCCGGTCTCGCCGCCCCACGGCGGCACGACGGCCCGGATCGTGGGGTCGAGGAGCATCGCCATGAGCTCGGCGGCGCGCGCCTCGCGCGGCCCGCTGACGTGGGACGGCGCGTGGTTGAGCTCGCCGACGACGACCTCGAAGCCGCGGTCGCGGAGGCACGAGACGGCATACGTGAACCGCCCCCACAGGGGGTCGGGGACGCCGGAGCTCGGCGACGTGACGCCGATCCGGTCGCCGGGGCGGAGCGGGGCGGGGTAGCGGATCGGCATGGCTGACATCGTGCCAGCCGTGCCGATCCGCTTCAGCCCGGTTTCCGCCGGTCCGGGACGCTCAGGCCTTCGCGGCGGAGAAGCCCTGCTCGAGGTCGGCGAGGATGTCGTCGATGTGCTCGATGCCGACCGAGAGGCGCACCAGCCCGGGCGTCACCCCGGCGGCGAGCCGGTCGGCCTCGGGGCCCTGCGAGTGCGTCGTCGACGCGGGGTGGATGACGAGCGAGCGCACGTCGCCGATGTTGGCGACGTGGCTGTGCAGCGTCAGCGCCTCGACGAACTTCTTGCCCCCCTCGAGGCCGCCGGTGATCTCGAAGGAGAGCACCGCACCGGCGCCGCGGGGCGCGTACTTCTGGGCGGTCGCGTAGGACGGGCTGTCGGGCAGCGAGGCCCACACGACCCGCTCCACCTGGTCGTGGCCCTGCAGGAAGGCTGCGACCTTCGCGGCGTTCTCGAGGTGGCGCTCGAGGCGGAGCGACAGCGTCTCGAGGCCCTGGGCGATGAGGAAGGCGTTGAACGGCGCGGCGGACGGGCCGAGGTCGCGCAGCAGCTGCACGCGCGCCTTGAGGATGTAGGCGAGGTTGGCCCCGAGGGGGCTGCCGACGCCGAGGTCCCGCGCGAAGACGAGGCCGTGGTAGCTCTCCTCGGGCGTGTTGTAGTTCGGGAACCGCTCCGGGTCCTGGGCGTAGTCGAAGCGCCCCGCGTCGACGATGACCCCGGCGATCGAGGTGCCGTGGCCGCCGAGGTACTTCGTCGCGGAGTGCACGACGACGTCGGCGCCCCACTCGATCGGCCGGATGACGTAGGGCGTGGCGATGGTGTTGTCGACGACGAGCGGCACGCCGTGCTCGTGGGCGAGCGCGGCGACGGCCTCGATGTCGAGCACCTCGGCCTTCGGGTTGGCGATGGTCTCGCCGAAGAAGGCCTTGGTGTTGGGCCGCACGGCCGCCCGCCAGGACTCGATCGAGGTCGGGTCCTCGACGAAGCTGACGTCGATGCCGAGCTTGGGGAAGGTGAACTTCAGCAGGTTGACGGTGCCGCCGTAGAGGCTGGGGGAGGCCACGATGTGGTCGCCGGCCTCGGCGAGGTTGAGCAGCGCCAGCGTCGTGGCGGACTGCCCGGAGGCCACGAGCAGCGCCCCGACCCCGCCCTCCAGCGCGGCGATGCGCTGCTCGACGACATCGGTCGTCGGGTTCATGATCCGCGTGTAGATGTTGCCGAACTCCTTGAGCCCGAACAGGTTTGCGGCGTGGTCGGTGTCGTTGAAGACGTAGCTCGTCGTCTGGTAGATCGGCAGTGCGCGCGCTCCGGTGGTGCCGTCGGCGGACTGTCCGGCGTGGATCTGCTTGGTCTCGAAGGACCAGTTGGGCTCGGTCATCGCTCGGTGCTCTTCCTCGGTCGTGTCGGTGACCGGGGCTGCGGGTTCAGCAGCCGGCGCACCGACGGGTCGGTGCGGGAGAGCGACTCTCGGGAGGTCTCTCCGCGCTTGCCCGCGCGCCGGGTGGCGTCGACGGGCCAGGTCCTCACCCGGGGCACCCCACCGCGGTTGGAGGGTTGCCGGCCAGCGAGCCGGGGCTTGTCGCTGGCGCTCATGACCTACCGGGGAGTGTACGTATGCGTCGCGACCGAGAGTGAGCGGGTGTCCTCATCGTGGACGCCGACACGGCATACGGCTCGGCCCCGCAGTTGACGCTGCGTCGCCCGTGGCGTCGCTCACGAGGCGGCCCGGGTCGTCCGAACCGGCGAGTAGGATCACCGTCCGTGAGCACGAACGCCGACTTCGACCTGTTCCGGACCAGCGAGGACCACGAGGCCCTCCGAGAGGCCGTCCGCGCGGTCGCCGAGGACAAGATCGCCCCGTACGCCGCTGCCGTCGACGCCGAGGCGCGCTACCCGCAGGAGGCGCACGACGCCCTCGTCGCCTCGGACTTCTTCGCCCCCCACGTGCCGGAGGAGTACGACGGCGTGGGGGCCGACGCGCTCGCCACCTGCATCGTCATCGAGGAGGTCGCCCGCGTCGACGCGTCGGCCTCGCTCATCCCGGCCGTCAACAAGCTCGGCTCGCTCCCGCTCATCCTCGACGGCAGCGAGCAGGTCAAGTCCCGCTACCTGCCGCCGCTCGCCAAGGGTGAGACGACCTTCTCCTACGGCCTCTCCGAGCGCGAGGCCGGCTCCGACACCGCGTCGATGCGGTGCCGGGCGCGCCAGGACGGCGACGGGTGGGTCCTGTCCGGGCAGAAGTCGTGGATCACCAACGCCGGCGTCTCCGAGTACTACACGGTGCTCGCCGTGACGGACCCCGACGGCCCGCGCGGCGGCAACGTCACCGCCTTCGTCGTCGAGAAGTCCGACGAGGGCTTCACGTTCGGCGAGAAGGAGCGCAAGCTCGGCATCAAGGGCAGCCCCACCCGCGAGCTGCACTTCGACGACGTCCGCCTCCCCGCCGACCGCGTCGTGGGCCAGGTCGGCGACGGCCTGAAGATCGCGCTGCGCACCCTCGACCACACCCGCGTCACCATCGGGGCGCAGGCGGTCGGCATCGCCCAGGGCGCGCTCGACCAGGCGCTGGCCTACGTCAAGGAGCGCAAGCAGTTCGGCAAGCGCATCGCCGACTTCCAGGGCATCCAGTTCATGCTGGCCGACATGGCGATGGAGCTCGAGGCCGCGCGCCAGATGGTCTACGTCGCGGCAGCGAAGTCCGAGCGCGGCGACAAGGACCTGTCGTTCTTCGGCGCGGCCGCCAAGTGCTACGCCTCGGACGTCGCGATGAAGGTCACGACCGACGCCGTCCAGCTGCTGGGGGGCGCCGGCTACACGAGCGACTTCCCGCTCGAGCGGATGATGCGCGACGCCAAGATCACCCAGATCTACGAGGGCACCAACCAGGTGCAGCGGCTCGTGATGGCCCGCCAGCTCCTCAAGGGCTGACGTGTCCGGAGCCGACCACGCGGCGCGCGGGCGCCTCGGCATCCCCGCCCGCGTCGAGGTGCCCTACCTGCGCACCAGCGCGACGCCGATGGCCGAGCCGGCCGTCGTCGACCTGGTCCTCGCCCGGCCGACACCGGTGGTGCGGCTCGGCAACCTCAACCTCCATGGCGTGCACCTCTACCTGACGGACCCGGACTTCCGCCGCTACACGGACGGGGCCGAGGTCGTGCTGGCCGACGGCTGGCCGGTCTGGCGGGCGCTGCGCACGGCTGATCCGACGCTCGATGCGTCGTACCGCGTCGGTAGCAGCGACTGGCTCTTCCGTCTGCTCGAACGCGACCCCGAGCTGACCGTGCTCGCCGTCGGTGCCTCTCCCGAGTCGAGCGCACGGGCAGCCGCCGTCGTCGCCGAGCGCGCCCCCAACATCCGGTGGGTCGCCTTCGACGGCTACGGACTCTCGCAGCAGGACGCCGGGCCGGCCACGACGATCGAGGCGGTGCTGCCCGAGGCCGACCTGGTCCTGGTGGGGATGGGCATGGGCGCCCAGGAGCGGTGGATCGAGGAGCACCAGCAGCGGATGACCCACGGCGTCATCGCGAACGTGGGCGGTTGCATCGACTACGTCTCCGGCGAGCAGGTGCACACGCCACGCTGGGTGGGGCGTGCCGGCCTGGAGTGGCTCTACCGCCTGGTGGCGAGCCCGAGCAGGAACGCGCGCCGTGTGTTCATCGAGCCCGTGCAGCTCGGGGCCGTGCTCCTGCGCGATCGAGCGGCGTCACGCCGGCGGGCTCACTCCGACCGCGCGTCGTAGCGCTCGAACCGCTCCTTGCGGCCCTCGCGCATGAGGCGGCGCCACTGCGCCCACTGCTCCGGCGACCGCTGGGCGCCGAGCAGGAAGGCGGTGTAGACGGCATACTCCAGGGGCCGCTTGAGGCGCTTGCCCGGCTGGTTGGTGAGGTAGCCGCGGTTGCGGAAGGTGTAGAAGCGCTTGGCGCCGTCGGGCGGCAGCACCACCCCCAGCGGCCCGTGGAACTCCGCCGCCCCGCTCGGGTGGACGTACGTCGCGTCCGTGACCGTGCCGAAGCGCAGCCCGGAGCGCTGCAGCCGGCGGTGCATCTCGATCTCGTCACCGCGCAGGAAGAGGCGCAGGTCGGGGACCCCGACGGCCTCGATGCACTCGGCCGTGAAGAGCGCGCCGTTGAAGAGCGCCGCGAAGCCCTCGAGCACGCCGGCCGCGCCCTCGGCTGCCAGCTCGCCCACCGTGGTGACGCGCCGGAGCGAGCGGCGCGTCGGGAACGCCAGCTGCTGGAGGTCCTCGTGGACGACCGCCGGGGACGCCATCGCGAGGCGGCCCTCGCCCACGTGCCGCAGCAGCGTGGCCAGGGTGGTGTCGGAACCCGGGCGCCCGTCGTCGTCGGCGAGCCACACGAAGGCGGAGCCCAGGGCGAGGGCGTGCAGCATCCCG
The DNA here is from genome assembly GCF_039531305.1 of Terrabacter lapilli. Lineage (NCBI taxonomy): Bacteria > Bacillati > Actinomycetota > Actinomycetes > Micrococcales > Intrasporangiaceae > Terrabacter > Terrabacter lapilli. Next base: position 391,927 of record NZ_BAAAPU010000009.1, on the reverse strand, counting down.
TAGGCGAAGCCGCCCGCCCCTCCGAGGTTGCGGCGCGACGGCAGCCACGTCGCCGGCACGGGGAGCGCCTCGACGAGCGCGCGCACGCGCTCGTCGGCGCCGTTGTCGACGACCACGACGTGGCCGAGCGGCGGTCGCTGTGCAGCCAGCACCGCGAGCGAGCGCTCGAGCAGCTCGACCCGGTTCTGGGTCACGACGACGGCCACCGTGTCGGCCGCCCGGGCGGCGAGCTCGTCCCCGGTCACTGGCGCCGGCGGCATCAGTTGCCGGCGCCCTTGGGGACCGACGTCAGGGACTCGTCGTCCTTGATCATGCGGAACAGCTCGCTCGCCTTCGCCGAGTCCCACTTGACCGACGACCCGGCATACGTCGTGTAGTTGGGGTCGGCGATCGGCACGGTCGCCGAGATGCCGTCGCCGTTGGACACCGACCGCATGGCCTGGAAGATCGCGAGCGCCTCGCCCATCGTCGTGTCCCTGCCCAGGATGAGCCCGCGGCTCATCGAGTCGGCGAAGCCCTTGTACCGCCATGGCACGAGCACGGTGCCGGGCGACACGGCCTTCTTCATGACGGCGGCGAGGAACTGGCGCTGGCGGTCGGCGCGCCCGAGGTCGCCGCGCGGGTCGGTGTGACGGGTCCGCACGAATCCGAGGGCGTTGTGACCGTCGAGGGTCTGGCACCCCTTCTTCAGGTTGATGCCCGCCTCGGGGTCCTTCATGTTGAACGGCACACAGATGTCGACGCCGTCCAGGGAGTCGACGACGGAGGCGAAGCCGCCGAAGCCGATCTCGAGGTAGCCGTCGATGGTCAGGCCCGTCGCGTTCTCGACCGTCGCGGTGAGCAGCTTGGGCCCACCCAGGGCGTACGCGGCGTTGATCTTGTTCTTGCGGTAGCCGGGGATGGGGACGTACGAGTCGCGCGGCAGCGAGATGACCAGCGGCTTGTTGCCGCTGTCCGAGACGTGCACGAGGATGATCGAGTCAGTGCGCGCGCCCGCGGCGTTCGTGGCGCCGAACTCCTTCTTCTGCGCCTCGGTCAGGCCCTGGCGCGAGTCGGAGCCCACGAGCAGGAAGTTGGTTCCCTTGCCACCGGTCGGTCGGTCGCCGCTGGGCGTGGCGTCCACGCGGGCGATGTCGTTCCACGCGTTGTAGGGCACCCACACCATGAACGCGAGCCAGGCGAGGACCAGCAGGCCCACCAGGAGAGCGACGAGCCGGCCGCGGCGGCGCCGTGGCCGACGGGCGGGCTCTGCATCCGGATCGGCCGCCGGGACGCCTCCCCGCCGGGCCGGTGGACGGTGGCGCGTGTCGACGACGTACGCGTCATCGGCGTCGGGCTTGGGGCGGCCCCCTCGCTGCCCGGACGGCCGGTTGCGCGTGTCAACGACGTACGCGTCGTCGTCGGCGCGTGCGGGGCGCTCAGGGGGCGTCATCGGCTCGTGCGCTCTCTGGCGTCACCGTCGACGAGTGTGAGGCGGCTGTGGGCAGCCCCACCTCGTGCGTGGGGAGGGAGGGGCTGAGCGCCGGCTCGGGACGGTCGGGCAGCTCGCCGGAGGTCTCAGGTGCGGGCTCACCGGGCTCACCGGGCTCGATGGCACCGGTGGCCTTGCGCAGCTGGCCCCCGACGACCGCAGGGTGCTGCGTGGCCGACGGCACCTCGTCGATCGCGATGCGGCGGGCGAGACGGGTGTAGCGGATCTCCATGTCGCGGAACCGCTTGAAGGTGGTCACGACGAAGCTGAAGAAGGCGACGACGAGGCCGTAGAGGATCAGGTCGGCGCCGCGGCCGATCCCGACGAGCTTGGCGAGCCGTGTCCACACCCCGGGGTCGAGGATGGACCACACCGCGAAGGCGGCGAAGATCAGCAGGCCGAGGCGACGCAGGGCCTGCGCCCGCTGCCCGTAGCCGAGCAGCAGCCGCCACGACACCGCCAGCGTGCCGACGATGAGGACGACCTGGACCACGAGCTGCCTCATCGCCAGATCAGCTCCGCCAGGATGTTGATGGAGTTCCAGAGGGACTGGCCCTTGGACATCGAGTAGTCGGTGTAGAGGATGTGGACCGGCTCCTCGGTGTAGGTGACCTGCCTGCCGTCGAACTCCATCGAGCCGATCTGGGCGACGATCTCGGAGGCGTGGGCCATCCGGTTCTGGGTGATGTCGAGCCGCTCGACGACCGGGCGCTCGAGGACGCGCAGCCCGTTGTGCGCGTCGGTCAGCTTCGTGTGGGTCGTGACGTTCGTGTAGCCGACGGCCGCCCGCAGCACGAGCTTCTTGAGGGCGCTGGGCCGGGTCCGCTCGTCGAGGAAGCGCGACCCGAAGACGACCTTGACGTCGCCGCGGCGGATGCGCTCGAGCATGACCAGGACGTCGTCGATCTGGTGCTGACCGTCGGCGTCGAAGGTGACGACGTAGCGCATCGTCGGGTCGGTCAGGGAGTAGGTGAAGCCGGTCTGCAGCGCCGCCCCCTGGCCCAGGTTGACCGGGTGGCGCACGACGACGGCCCCGGCTGCCTCCGCCTGACGTGCGGAGTCGTCGCTCGATCCGTCGTCGACGCAGACGATCTTCGAGAAGGTCTCGCGCGTGTGCCGCACGACCTCCCCGATGACCGCTGCCTCGTTGTAGAGCGGTATGACCAGCCACGTGTCGTCGTTCATCGGGACACCACAATAGGGGAGGAGCGAGCGCACCGCGTGCGTCGCACGGGCGCGTCCGGCCCCACCCGGAGCGCGGATAGGGTCCTCCCATGGCTGCTCCGCCCCACCTCCTCGTCGTCGCGACGAACTTCGCCGAGACCCACGGCGGGGTGCAGGCCCACCTGGCCGAGCTGCTGCCCAGGCTCGTACGACGCGGGGTGGCAGTGACGGTCGCCTACCTCGGCGACCGCACGGAGCCGTACGCGCTCGACGGTGTCACCGCCGTGCCGCTGCGACGCCGGGTCGACCTCAAGGACGTCATCGGGCTGCCCGGGCCGCTGCAGTGGGCGGCGTTCGTCAGGCAGGTGAAGCGCGGCGGTCTGCCCGCGGGCCCGGTCACAGCCGTGTCCACGCACACCCGGTTCTTCCCGATGAGCGCGCTCGGTGTCCGGCTCGGACGTCGCCTGGGCGTGCCCGTGCTGCACACCGAGCACGGGGCCGGGTCGGTCGTCACGGGGTCGCCGCTGCTCGAGCTCGGCAGCCGCGGCGTCGACGCCACCATGGGCCGGTGGGTGCTGCGCAACGCGGACCGGGTGGTCGCCGTCTCCGCCCAGGCGGCCGGCTTCGTCCGGGAGCTCGCCGGGGTCGACCCGCTCCTGATCCCCAACGGCATCGACGTCGACCGGTGGCTGGGGGCGGAACCGGGGGCTCGCACCACGGCAGGACCGCGGCCGCTGGTCTTCGTCGGGCGCGTGGTGGCCGAGAAGGGGTGGCAGGACTTCCTCGAGGTGGCCCGCGTGGTGCGCGAGCGCACGGGTGTCGCGCGAGAGGTGCACGTCGTGGGTGACGGCCCCGACCTGCCTGCAGCCCGGCAGGTGGCTCAGGCCGCGGGGCTGGAGGTGCGCTGGCACGGGCGGCTCGGCCCCGATGCGATCCGTCGTGTGCTGGAGGGGACCGTCTACGTCAACCCGTCCGTCGCCGCCGAAGGTTTCCAGCTCACCCAGCTGGAGGCGCTGCTGGCCGGGGCTGCGGTCGTGGGCTACGACGTCGGCGTCGCCCGGGAGCTCGAGGCGTCAGCGGTCGGGGACGTCGTCGTGGTGCCGCGGGGCGACCGCGGAGGCCTGGCCGACGCGGCTCTCGCGGCCGTGGGTCGGGCGCCCTCCCCACCGACCCGCGCCGAGGTGATGCGCTGGGACTGGGGCACCGTCGCGGATGACTATGCTGCCTTGCTGACCTCGACCGGATCCCGCTAGGAGCGCGATGGACATCCAGAACCACTTCTACGGGCACTCCGGGACGCTGGCGCGCTACGCCGGCCAGCCGCGCCCCCGGCACATCGACGGGCTGCTGCAGCACGGCTGGGTGGCGAGCTCACCCCTCGCCGTCAACTTCGGGGACTTCCCCGAGGTCGGTCGCGGCCAGGACGACCGCCGTCTGCTGGTGTGGACCCACTCGTCGCGCGCCTGGTCGCCCGCTGACGAGGACCGCACGACGACACCCATCGGTGCGCCGTTCCTCTACCTGCTGCGCCTGCTGGCCGAGCAGCCGGAGGCCGAGGCCACCGCGGGCGAGAGGCGTCCCCTGGTCGTCCCCCTGCACCGGACCCACGTGCGCGCCACCGACAGCGACCCCGAGGGGCTCTCGCGCTTCTACCGGGACCTGCTCGGCCCCTCCACCGTGTGCCTCCACTCCGAGGACCTCAAGGAACCGGGCACCGTGCAGGCCTGGCGCCGTGGTGGCCACGAGGTCGTCAGTGCCGGCGACCGGTTCGACCCGCTCTTCCTGCCTCGCCTCGCCCGAGGCGTGCTCGCCTCGTCACGGGTCGTGAGCAACCGCCTCTCGACCATCGTCTGGTACGCCGCGGCCGCCGGTGTGAGCGCCACGGTGTTCGGGCCCGCGCCGCTGATCGAGGGGGAGAGCCGTGAGGCCCTCGACCGGCTCACCGGCCTCTGGCCCGAGCTGCACGCAGAGGATGCGCCCCTGTCCGAGACGAAGCCGCTCGCCGATGCCGAGCTCGGCACGGCCCACCTGCTGGGGCCGGCCGACCTGGCGCGGGTCCTCGGGTGGTCGCACCCGCTGTCGGTCCGAGCCGCCGGCAGCTACTGGCTGGGCGGCCCGGTCGCCAAGGCCATGACGGTCCTGGGCCTGCGAGAGCGCGAGCGGTCCGACGCGAGCGTGGCAGCCTCGACCGTGCAGGGTGGGCCCCGGCCGCTGGACTTCCTCCGGCACCCCTTCTCGCACCTGCCACGGCGCCTGCCGAGGGTCGTCGATCCGCGCGACGCCCTCGACTGGTGCCGTCCGTCCTGATCGGACCAGCTCGGTGGCTCAGCCGGTCTTCTCGAGCAGGAACCAGGTCGAGTCGTCGAGGGGGTGCTGCGGGTCGCGGTGGTAGGTGAACCCGTAGTCCACCAGCCGCAGCCCGGGGTGCCGGTCGAGGATCTCGCCGGCGAAGTCGCGCTTGAAGAGCGCAGCAGTCTCCCCGCGGTAGGTGACCTCCACCGGCGTGGGGTTGTAGTACTCGCACACCATGACCCAGCGACGCGAGGCCGCGACGAGCTTGTCGTAGACCTCCGGCAGTGCGTCGGGGTTGAGGTGGATCAGCACGCCCTTGGTGAAGGCGAGGTCGTGGCTCGCTGCGGCCGGCTCGTGGTCGAGGATGGAGGCCACGGTCACCGTCGCCCCGCCCCAGGCCGCGATGTGCGAGGCCGCCTCCTCGTTGATCTCGATGGCTTCCAGCTCTGCCTCCGGGAGCAGGTTGCGCAGCGCCCGGAGGTTGTTGCCGATGTTGGCGCCGAACTCGATGGCCGAGCCGATCGTGCCCCCGCTGGCGGCGAGCACCTTGGCGAAGAGGGCCTCGTTGTTCTCGATCAGCTGGTCGTCGCGGTTGCGGTCGATGTACTCCCTGCCGAAGTCACCGGCCCAGAGGGCCTCCTGGCGGGTCAGGGTTCTGGGGTTCAGGGCGTCAGTCACGATGCCCATCTCACCACAGCGGGGCTGTCCGTTATGGGCTGCGACGCCCCGGAATCGTCCGTCGAGTCCGGGTTCAGGCCTCGGGCCGCGCCGGGCGCAGGATCTGGCGCCCGTGGCGCAGCACGAGTACGCCGGCGAGCGCGGCCACCGCCCAACGGCTCGGCGACCACGGTCCCGTGGTCGGGAGCACGAACCCGCACAGGATGAAGAGCGATCCGGTCAGGAAGGGGACCACCAGGCCGCGCTCGTGCCAGGCGGGACCTCCGACCTTGCGCCGCAGGGCTGCCGCGCCGACGGCGAGTGCGACGTAGGCCACCGGGAAGCCGACGGCCACCCAGACGAGGCCGAGGTGCCCCAGGCTCCACGCCGCAGCCAGCCCGAGCGCCAGGCTGACGGGGGTGATGAGGGAGAGGCCGGCGGGGCGTCCCTGCGCGAACACGAGGTGGACGTTGGCCAGGTAGGCGACCGACACCATGGCCCCGACAGTGGTGAGGCACACGGCCGGCACGAGCAGGTCGGGCGTGAAGCGGGGGTCGGCGACGAGGCGGAGCAACCACGGGCTCAGCAGGGCTACCCCGCCCGCGACGAGGGCGGCCACCATCGCCACGTCGGCGGCCGTGCGCTCCAGCACCGCGGCCCGGCGCTCGGGTGGGGCGGCGAAGACCACCGGCGCCCACGAGTTGTTCAACGACGAGGTGATGACGTTGGGGGCCGTCCCGATGAGCAGGGCGAGCTGGAGGCGCCCGCTGTCGGCGGTGCCGTAGAGGGCGCCCGCGACGAAGACGAGGGCCATGCTGGCCAGGTAGAGGGAGACCATGTGCGGCAGCATGGGCAGGCCGAGCCGGTACGCCTCCCGCATGTCGCGCGGGGCGTGGGAGCGCTCGTGGGACAGCCGGACGCCGAGCGAGAGCGCGGCGCCGGTGAGCGCAGCCACCGCGTAGCCCACCAGCAGGCCCAGGACGTAGTGCTGGGCCGACCGGCCGAACGCGAGGACCGCGGCAAGTCCCAGGAGCGGCCCGCCCAGCATCGCCACGGAGGAGATGGTGATGAACGCGACGGGGCGGTCCAGGGCGCGCATGAGCGCCTGCGCGTTCTCGACGACCACGAAACAGGCTCCGGCGGCCACCGCCAGCACCATGGCCTGTCGGGTGACCGAGGAGGCCCCGCCGAGCACGACGGCTGTCGCGGCCACCGCCACGGCAGCCAGCCCCAGGGTGGCGAGGGACCCACGCAGGAGGATGGAGCGGGCGCGCGCGGTCCCGTTGCTGGTCATCAGCGCCTGCCTGGTGATGACCGACGGCAGGCCCAGGCTCGCCAGCATCATCGTCACCTGGATGACGACCACCGCCTGCGCGACGAGGCCGTAGGCGTCCCGGCCGAGGAGCCGGGTCACCAGCGGCGTGACCGCAGCCTGCGCCAGGATCGGCGCCGCCGTGCCCAGCGTGTAGAGCGACCCGCGTCCGAGCACGGCGCGGCTGGCCTGCGCGCCGTGCTCGCCGGTGCCTGCCTCGTCAGACGACTCCATCCCGTCGGGCCGTTCGACCGGCGCGCTCACGCGCCGACGAAACCGCGGACGAGGTCGATGACGCGGTCGACGTCGCTGTCGGTGAGGTCGGGGAAGAGGGGGAGCGAGATCTCCTGGGAGTAGTACTCCTCGGCCATGGGGCACAGGCCACGCCGGTAGCCCAGGTCCTCGAAGTAGGGCTGCCAGTAGACCGGGATGTAGTTGACCTGCACCCCGATGCCGTTGTCCCGGAGGTGGTCGAAGAGCTCGCGTCGGCGCCCGTCGCGGATGCGCAGGGGGTAGAGGTGCCAGGCCGGAACCGCACCGGCACGGTGGGCCGGCCGCTGCAGCTCCTCGATGCCCGCGAACGCGGCGTTGTAGCGGTCGGTGATGTCCTGCCGCCGCGCGACGAACGAGGAGAGCCGACGCAGCTGGTTGGACCCGAGGGCGGCGAGGACGTCGGGGAGCCGGTAGTTCAGGCCCAGCTCCGGCATCTCGTACCACCAGGCTCCCTCGTCGGGGCGCCGCAGCCGCTCCGGCTCGCGGACCATGCCGATGCCCTTGAACGTGCGGGCCCGCTCGAGGATCTCCGGGTCGCGGCTGACGACGGCACCTCCCTCGGCCGTGGTGAGGTTCTTGGTCGGGAAGAACGAGAACGTGGTGACGTCGGCCAGGGACCCGACGGGCGTCCCGTCGAGGGACCCGCCCACGGAGTGCGCGGCATCCTCGAGGAGGATCGCCCCCACCTCGTGAGCCACGCGCCCCAGCCCGACGGCGTCGATCGGGTGTCCCGCGTAGTCGACCCCGGAGACGACCTTCGTGCGGTCCGTCACCACGGCGGCCGCGGCGTCGGGGTCGAGGTTGCCCGTGTCCGGCGAGACGTCGGCGAACCGGATGGTGGCACCGAGCACGGAGGCGCACGTCGCGGTGGCCAGGAACGTCAGCGGCGTCGTGACCACCTCGTCGCCCGGACCCACGCCGGCAGCGGCGTAGGCGACGTGGAGAGCCGCGGTGCCCGACGTCACCGACACGGCGCGTCCGGACAGCCCGGCCACCGACGCGATGTCGGCCTCGAAGCGCTCGACGGCCGGACCGGTGGTCAGCCAGTCGCCCCGCAGCACCTCGGTGACGGCGGTGATGTCGTCCTCGGTGATCGACTGTCTGCCGTAGGGCAGCACCTCAGACCTCCGTCTCGAGGATCTTGACCATCTCCTCGCCGGTGAACCACTGGTCGTTGGTGTCGGAGGTGTAGTGGAAGCCCGCGGGGACGGGCTCGCCGCCCTGCGGCGCGGTGTAGCCCCAGGAGGCGATGTCGGGCTGCAGCACGAAGCGGTCGCCGATGCGCAGGGCGCGGCGACCCTCTTCGGCCGAGATCATCTCCTCGTGCAGCTTCTCGCCCGGGCGCAGACCGATCTCGTGCATCGCCGCACCGGGGGCGACGGCCTGGGCGAGGTCGGTGATCTTCATCGACGGGATGCGGGGCACGTAGAGCTCGCCGCCCTGCATCATCTCGAAGGAGTCGGTGACGAACCGGACGGCCTGGGGCAGGGTGATGAAGAAGCGGGTCATCCGCAGGTCGGTGATGGGCAGCGACTCGCCGGCCTCGGCCAGACGCCGGAAGAACGGGATGACCGAGCCGCGGCTCCCCATGACGTTGCCGTAGCGCACCACGCAGAACCGGGTGGGGTAGGCAGCCGCGTAGTGGTTGCCCGTGATGAAGAGCTTGTCGGCGGTGAGCTTGGTGGCCCCGTAGAGGTTGATCGGCGACGAGGCCTTGTCGGTCGAGAGCGCCACGACCTTCTTGACGCCGGTGTCGATGCAGGCCTCGATGACGTTCTGCGAGCCCACGACGTTCGTCTTGACGAACTCCCAGGGGTTGTACTCGGCCGTGTCGACCTGCTTGAGCGCTGCCGCGTGGACGACGTAGTCGACGCCGTGCATGGCGCGACGGAGGCGGTGCTCGTCCCGGATGTCTCCGATGAACCAGCGGAGGCGGGGGTCGTTGTCGAACATCTGGCGGGCCTCGTACTGCTTGAGCTCGTCCCGGCTGAAGATGACGACGCGCTTGGGGTCGTGCGTTGCCAGCAGCTCCGTGATGAACGCCTTGCCAAACGATCCGGTGCCTCCGGTCACGAGGATGGACGAACCGGTGAGCAACGACATGTGGCCTCCTTGGGCAGCACGGGACGGGAGGCGCGCCTGAGCGCGCGCCGACAGCAGGCTACCGTCTGCTCGGTGGGGCATCTGCACCCGCAAGACGTCACGGAGGAGGAGAATGCGCGTCAACGCCGTCATCCAGGCCCGGGCCGGGTCGAGCCGGCTGCCGGGGAAGGTGCTGGAGCCCTTGGGCGGCCTCAGTGTGCTGGAGTGGGTGATCCGTGCCGCCAGGGCGGCCGCGCTCGTCGATGACGTCGTCGTCGCCACGACCGTGGAGCCCGTGGACGACGCGGTCGTCCGGGTCGCCGAGGCCGCGGGGGCACACGTGGTCCGAGGCAGCGAGGACGACGTGCTGTCCCGCTACCTGCTGGCCGTCGAGAAGCATCCGTGCGACGCGGTGGTGCGGCTGACCTCCGACTGCCCGATGCTCGACCCGGGCGTGATCGACCTCGTCGTGTCGACGTGGCTCGGCGCCCAGCACCTCGACTACGTGTCGTCGGTGCTCGTGCGGACGCTCCCGCACGGCATGGACGTGGAGCTCGCGACCGTCGAGGCGCTGCGCCGGGCCGATGCCGTCGCCACCGGGCACCACCGGGCGCACGTGACCTCCGCGATCTACACGCACCCCGACGACTTCGACGTGGTGGGCCTGGTCTTCGCGCCGCCGGCGGCCGACCTGCGCATCACCCTCGACACGCCGGAGGACCTCGAGGCGCTGCGCGCCCTGGTCGCGGTGCGCGGGGACGCGATCGCCCGTCGCAGCGAGATCATCCGCGTCATGGCGGAGCACCCGCACATCGCGCAGCTCAACGGGCAGGTCGTCCAGAAGCCCCTCGAGGCCGGCTGATGCGCGTCCTGCTGCGGTGCGACGGCGGTCCGGGGATCGGGGTGGGCCACGTGATGCGCTGCCTCGCGATCGCCGAGGAGGCCACGGCGCGAGGCCACGACGTGTCACTGGCCGGGATCGTGGAGGGAGAGCTGCTGACGGCAGCCCTGCACCGCGTGGGCGTGACGGTGCACCCGGTGCCCGGCCGGCTGGGCGCTGCCGGCGACCTGCCGGACGAGGCAGTCTGGACGGCGCAGGACGTCGTCCACGTCGACAGCTACACCGTGTCCACCGACCTGCTCGACGTGCTCGACGGACTCGGGCGCGGGTCGCGGCCGACGCTCAGCGTCATGCACGACGGGCGTGACGGGAGACGTCCGTGCGACATCGCGGTCGACCCGACCCTGGGCGCAGAGTGCACGCCCCGGCCGGCCGGCGCGACGTGGTCGCTGCGGGGCAGCCGTTGGGTGCCGCTGCGTCCCTCGGTCCGTACGCTGCAACGGCTCGACGGGCCCGCGCCCTCCCGGCCGCTGCGGGTCGTCGTGGTCATGGGAGGCGCCGACCCGGCTGGCTGTGCACCCGACGCCGTGGCCGCGGTGCAGGCAGCCGCGACCAGCCTCGACGTCGACGTGGACGTCACGGCGGTGGCGAGCCCCCGGACACGGGACCGGCTCGACGCGCTCGCGGCGCAGTCGGACGGGGCGGTCACCGTCATCGAACCCACCCCGGACCTCGCGCCCCACCTGGCCCGCGCCGACCTCGTCGTCAGCGCCGCCGGCACCACCGTCTGGGAGCTGTGCGCCATGCGGGTCCCGATGGCTCTCGTGTGCGTCGTGGAGAACCAGCGCGCAGGCTACGAAGAGGTGCTGCGCCGGGGGATGGCGTGCGGGCTCGGCACGCCGGCCGACCTGCGCGGGGCCGATGCCATCGGCAGGCTGGCGCACCTCCTCGCGGACCACGGCGTGCGTGGGGAGCTCGCCCGGACCGCGGACGAGGTCGTCGACGGGCTGGGCGCCTGGCGCATCGTGTCGGCCTGGGAGACGGTCGTGGCGGGAGCCCGGCCGGCGCCGGAGCCGTCCCCCGGTCGGGGAGGTGGGGGACCGCATACGTCCTCGGACGGCGGCGACGCGACCACGTTGTCGGTGCGGCCGGCCACCGTCGACGACGCGGAGCTGCTCCTCGAGTGGCGCAACGACGCGACCACGCGCGCCGCCTCTCGATCGAGTGAGCCCATCTCCCTCGAGGAGCACCTGCGCTGGCTGCGGTCGACGCTGGCGCGCGACGACCGCCACCTGCTCGTGGCCGCCGACGACGCGGGTCCGGTCGGCACCGTGCGCTGGGACCGGGAGGCCCCGGGGGAGTGGGAGGTCTCGATCACCGTGGCCGCCTCGCGCCGCCGGTCAGGCCTGGCCCGCACCCTCCTGCTGGCCGGCGAGCAGTGGCTGTCGGACGCTGCGGGGCAGGGTCAGGTCGACGAGCTGTCGGTCTACCTGGCGGTCGTGCACGAGGACAACACGGCGTCCCTTCGGCTCTTCACCCGCGCCGGCTACCTGCCCGACACCCCGGCGACCAGCGAGGGCTTCGCGCGCTACCTCAAGCTCGCGCGCTGAGGTGGTCCCAGCTGAGCGCCGTGCCGCGCTTGACGGCGCGCACGAACCGCAGGCCCGAGACGGTCGACATCATGTCGGGGGCCAGGCCGCCGGACGGGCGGATCGAGCGGACGTTCGCGCTGGTGACCGGGTCGCCCTCGGCGACGTCGGCGACGACGTACAGCGACCGCCGTAGTGCCAGCACGGCCTTCTCGGCGTCCGTGGGCCCGAACCGCGGCGGCATGACCGCCCGCTGGGCGGCATCCGTCTCGCGGACGAGCGCCGCCAGCTCCTCGGGCTCGAGCGAGAAGTCGGAGTCGACACCACCGTCGGCGCGACGCACCGTCACGTGCTTCTCGAGGACGCACGCGCCGAGGGCGACGGCCGCCACCGAGACCCCGATCCCGGGAGTGTGGTCCGAGAGGCCGATCGGGATGCCGAAGGCCTGCTCCAGCGTCGGCACCGACAGCAGACGCGCGTCGTCGGGGGAGGCGGGGTAGGCGGCCGTGCAGGCGAGCAGGACGATCTCCTCGCACCCGCCCTCGCGTGCGGCGGTGAGTGCCGCGTCGATCTCACCCAGGGTGGCCATCCCGCTCGAGATGATCATCGGCTTGCCGGTCGCCGCGACGCTGCGGATCAGTGGCAGGTCGACGAGCTCGGCCGAGGCGATCTTGTAGCAGGGGGTGTCGAGCGACTCGAGCAGCTCGATGGCGGTCGGGTCGAACGGGCTGGAGAAGGGGACCAGCCCGCGCTCACGGGCCCGGGCGAACATGGGCTCGTGCCACTCCCAGGGGGTGTGGGCCTCTTCGTAGAGGTCGTACAGCTGGCGCCCGCCCCAGAGCCCGTGCTCGGCGTCCACCCGGAAGGGAGGCTCGTCGGACCGGATGGTCAGCGTGTCGGCGGTGTAGGTCTGGAACTTGACCGCCTGGGCGCCGGAGTCGGCGATCGCGTCGATGAGCTGGAGGGCCCGGTCGAGGGAGCCGTTGTGGTTGCCCGAGACCTCGCCGATGACGAAGGGACGGTGGCCGGGACCGACCTGGTGGCCGGCGATGGTGATGGGGCGGGGTCGCTGCATGGCCGCCAGCCTAAACCGCCCGGGAGCACGCTTGCGGGGGGCGTCCGGGCGTCGAGGGGCCTGTTCGAGATCGGATAACCTGTCCCGGACCTCAATCACTAGGAGCATGTGTGGACGCGGACCTCGTCGTCGTCGGATCCGGGCTTTTCGGGCTCACCGTCGCCCAGCAGTGTGCGGAGCGCTTCGGTCGCAGAGTCGTGATCATCGACCGGCGCTCGCACATCGGAGGCAACGCCTACAGCGAGAACGAGCCGGAGACCGGCATCGAGGTGCACCGGTACGGCGCGCACCTCTTCCACACCTCGAACCAGCGTGTCTGGGACTACGTCAACGAGTTCACGAAGTTCACGAGCTACGTCCACCGGGTCTACACCTCGCACAACGGCGAGGTGTTCCCGATGCCGATCAACCTCGGCACGATCAACCAGTTCTTCCGGGCGGCCTACACGCCCGACGAGGCCCGGGCGCTGATCCGCGAGCAGGCCGCCGAGCTCGACGGCAAGGAGCCCGCCAACTTCGTCGAGAAGGGCGTCTCCCTGATCGGGCGCCCGCTCTACGAGGCGTTCATCGCGCACTACACCGCCAAGCAGTGGCAGACCGACCCCGAGAAGCTCTCGGCCGACATCATCAGCCGCCTGCCGGTCCGCTACACGTACGACAACCGCTACTTCAACGACACCTACGAGGGCCTGCCGGTCGACGGCTACACCGCATGGCTCGAGCGCATGGCCGACCACGACCGCATCGAGGTCAAGCTCGAGACCGACTTCTTCGACTCGAGCCAGCCGCTCAACAAGGACAACGTCGTCGGCAACGTCCCCGTCGTCTTCACCGGACCCGTGGACCGCTACTTCGACTACTCGGAGGGGCGCCTGGGCTGGCGCACCCTCGACTTCGAGGAGCAGGTCCTGCCGGTCGGTGACTTCCAGGGCACCCCGGTCATGAACTACCCGGACGCCGACGTGCCCTACACGCGCATCCACGAGTTCCGCCACTTCCACCCGGAGCGGGACTACCCGAAGGACAAGACCGTCATCATGCGTGAGTTCTCGCGCTTCGCGGAGGGCGAGGACGAGCCGTACTACCCGGTCAACACGCCGGCCGACCGTGACGGGTTGCTCCGGTACCGTGACCGGGCCAAGTCGGAGAAGGGCGTCCTCTTCGGAGGTCGTCTGGGCACGTACAAGTACCTCGACATGCACATGGCGATCGGCGCCGCGTTGAGCATGGTCGACAACAAGCTCGAGCAGCACTTCACCGTGGGTGCCGCGATCCAGAGCGGAGGAGTGGACGAGTGAGCACCACCTTGCCAGCGCCGGTCGACACGACGGCCGACAAGAGCGCCGAGACGCCGTACCGCGTCGCCCAGCGCCTCATCCTGCCGCCGGACGCCGACCTCGACGTCCTGCCGCTCTACATCGACGGGAAGCCGGCCAAGAGCGCCGCGCGCGCGCCCATGCACCCCGAGGACGTCCTGGGGCGCCACTCCTTCCGGATCCGCCCGGGTGACCGTGTCTCGTTCGGCTCGTACTTCAACGCGTTCGCGGCCAGCTACTGGCGACGGTGGACCAGCGTGGACCATGTCCGGCTCGCCGTGACGACGAGCGGCGCAGGCACGCTGATCGTCTACAAGAGCAACGCGCGCGGCGCGAGCCAGCGCGTGGACTCCAAGATGATCTCGGGCGACGAGCTCACGACCACCCTCGACCTGTCGCTGGACTCCTTCGGCGACGGCGGGTGGTACTGGTTCGACATCGTCGCCGGTTCCGGCGCGGTCGTGATCGAGTCAGCGCTCTGGAGCGTCCCGGACAACGGCAAGCGCGGTCGCGTCAGCCTGGGCGTCACGACCATGAACAGGCCCGACTACTGCGTGCGCACGCTCGGCATGATCGCGGCCGATCCCAACCTGCGGGACGTGCTCGACGAGGTGTTCATCGTCGACCAGGGCACCCAGCTCGTGTCCCAGGAGGACGGCTTCGACGCGGTCGCCACCGCGCTGGGCGACCAGCTGACGATGATCGAGCAGGCCAACCTCGGTGGCTCCGGTGGTTTCTCCCGCGGGATGTACGAGACGGTGAAGGCGGGTCGGAGCGACTACGTCATCCTCCTCGACGACGACATCATCCTCGAGACCGAGAGCATCATCCGCCTGGCGGCCTTCGCCGACATGACGAGCCGTCCGACGATCGTCGGCGGTCACATGTTCGACATGAACAACCGCTCGGTGCTGCACACGTTCGGGGAGGTCGTCGACCCCTTCTACTGGGTCCCCGGCCTGCCCAGCGCCGACCAGTACCTCGGCCACGACTTCGACCGGACCGGCCTGCGCGCCGCCAAGTGGCTGCACCAGCGGGTCGACGTCGACTACAACGGCTGGTGGATGTGCCTGATCCCGGTCGAGGTGATCAAGCAGCTCGGCCTCTCCCTGCCCATCTTCATCAAGTGGGACGACGCGGAGTACGGCCTGCGTGCCAAGGAGGCCGGCATCCCGACGGTCTCGCTGCCCGGCGCAGCCGTGTGGCACGTCAGCTGGATCGACAAGGACGACCTCGTCGGCTGGCAGGCCTACTTCCACGCCCGCAACCGCCTCATGACCGCGATCATGTACTCGCCGTTCGAGCACGGTGGCTACATGCTGCGCACGGCCATGGCGAGCGACCTCAAGCACCTCGTGTCGATGCAGTACTACACCGGCGCAGGACGCATCCAGGCCCTCGAGGACGTCCTCGGCGGCCCGGAGCGGCTCCACTCGCTGCTGCCCACCCGGCTCCCGGAGATCCGCGCGATGGCGACGGAGTACCCCGACGCGCAGATGCGCAAGGAGGTCGACGCGTTCCCCGACCTGCGCCACGGCAAGCCGGTCAAGCCCCGCAAGAAGGACACCCCTGACACTGGTGCCCTCCTCGCCGTCAAGGGCGCTCTGGCTCTCGGACGGGCCTTCGCGGCTCGCGACTCGGAGGAGGCGCGGCGTCACCCCCAGGTGCGCATCGCCCACAAGGACAACCGCTGGTACCGGCTCGCCAAGTACGACAGTGCGATCGTCAGCACCGCCGACGGGACCGCCGCCTCCTGGTACCAGAGGAACCCCAAGAAGATGCGCCACCTGGCCAGCCGGTCGGCCGCGCTGAGCGCCCAGGTCTTCAGCCAGTGGAAGCACCTGCGGGAGGTCTACCGCAGCGCCCGCGACGAGATCACCTCGATCGAGGCGTGGGAGCGCACCTTCGGCATCGAGCCAGGACAGAAGCCCGAGTGAGCAGAGTGGCCGAGGAGCTCGACGAACTGAACACCCCGGGACGCAGCAACGGCCTGCTCGACGTCTTCAGGTGGAGGTTCCTGCTCAGCCTCCTCGTGCGCAAGGAGCTGCGGGTCCGCTACCGCGGCTCGGTCCTGGGTCTCTTCTGGAGCTACGTCAAGCCCGGGATGCAGCTGCTCGTCTTCTACGTGGCGATGGGCAAGTTCCTGCGCCTCGACGAGGCGGTGCCGAACTTCGTCATCTACCTCTTCAGCGGCATCGTGATCGTCAACTTCTTCTCCGAGGTCTTCAACAACACGACGCGTTCGATCGTGTGGAACGGCGACCTCGTCAAGAAGATCTACATGCCACGCGAGCTCTTCCCCGTCGCGTCGCTCTGGGTCGCGGTCGTCCACCTGCTGCCACAGCTGGTGGTGCTGATGATCGCCGCGTTGTTCGGCGGCTGGCGCCCGGGGCCGCTCAACATCCTCGCGGGGCTTCTCGCCCTGCTGATCACGATGGCCAGCGGACTCGGACTCGGACTGCTCTTCGGTGGGCTCAACGTGCTCTTCCGCGACTCCGAGAACTTCGTCGAGCTCATCCTCATGATGGCCACGTGGCTCTCACCCGTGCTCTACCAGTGGAGCAGGGTCCGAGACGCGCTGCCACCCGGGCTGTGGACGCTCTACCAGCTCAACCCGGGCACCACCGCGGTCCAGCTGGCGCACTACGCCTTCTGGGTGCCGGCGGAGCCCGTGCAGCAGTACTACGCCGCGCACCCTGATCCGGGGCCCGTGGCGCCGTCGCTGATGATGTGGACCCTGATTGCCCTCGTGTCGAGCAGTCTCATCCTGGTCATCGGTCAGTTCGCCTTCCGTCGGCTCGAGGGCCGATTCGCTCAGGAGCTGTAGATGTCCACGGCTATCGAGGTCCGCGGTGTGACCAAGGAGTTCACCCTGCGGCATACGCGCTCCATCAAGGAGCTGGTGGTGTGGACCCTGCGTGGACGCGGGACCGAGCTCGCCGCCGACACGTTCAAGGCGCTCGACGACGTCGTCGTGGACATCGAGCAGGGCGAGTCGGTGGCGCTCCTGGGCTTCAACGGCTCGGGCAAGTCCACGCTGCTCAAGCTCATCTCGGGCGTCATGCTCCCGGACGGCGGGTCGATCGGTGTGCGCGGCAGGGTGGCCGGACTCATCGAGGTCGGGGCCGGCTTCCACCCCGATCTCACCGGTCGCGAGAACGTCTACCTCAACGGGGCCATCCTCGGGATGACGGAGAAGGAGATCGACGAGAAGTTCGACGACATCGTCGCCTTCAGCGAGATCGAGAAGTTCATCGACACCGAGGTGAAGTTCTACTCCTCGGGCATGTTCCTGCGGCTCGCCTTCTCGGTCGCCGTCCACACCGAGCCCGACGTCTTCCTGATCGACGAGATCCTCGCGGTCGGGGACGAGCCCTTCCAGCGCAAGTGCCTGGCGCGGATCGCCGAGCTGCGCGCCAAGGGACATACGCTGGTGATCGTCAGCCACGACCTCGACATGGTGAAGCGGGTGTGCGATCGGGGGGTCGTCCTGCGTCAGGGCGTGCTGGTGCACGACGGCCCGATCGACGGTGCCGTCGACTTCCTGAGAGCGTGAGCAGACCGTGCTGAGCGAATGGTTCTCCATGCTGGGTCCGATCGCGCTCGCGGCGCTCGTCGTGACCGTCCCCGGCCTGGCCGCCGCCCTGGCAGGCGGCATCCGTTTCGACGTCGCGATCGGCCTGGCCCCGGCGCTCTCGCTCGGGATCCTGGCCATCGCCGACGCAGCCGCCTCGTTCCTCGGGATGCAGTGGGGGCTTCCGGTCATCGTTGTCGGGACGTTGGCCGTGGCAGTCCTCAACGCCGCCGTGGGGCTCGGGTGCAGGCGCGCGAGCCATCGGTGGCCGCACCTGCTGGCGCCGGATCTCAGGACCGGCCGTCGCCTGCCCTGGACGAATGCCGTCGTGCTCGTCCTCGCCATGCTCGGCGGCGCGTACGTGGTCGCCGCCGGAATCGGCGCCCCCGGCGCGATCAACCAGACCTTCGATGCGCCCTTCCACGTGAACGCCATCTCGATCGTGGCGCAGACCCACTCGGCGACGCCGTCGACGGTCTCGTCGGCTTCCGGTGGCACGGCCTTCTACCCGCCGCTCTTCCACGCGGTGGCGGGGCTGCTGGTGATCGTCACCGGGATCAGCCCGATCGTCGCGGCCAACATCGTGGCGCTCGTCATCGCCGGTGTCATGTGGCCGTTGTCCATCGCACTGCTCGTCTCCGCGGTCGTCGGTCCGTCCCGGTTCGGATTCGCGGTCGCGATGCTGGGGTCGGTGCTCATCAGCGTGTTCCCCGTCCTGCTGCTGCTCTTCGGGGTGCTGTGGCCCAACGCCCTGAGCATCTCGGTCGTCCCCGCCGTCATCGCGCTCATCGCCATGGCACTCGGTCTGGTGCGGAGCCGACGGGTCCCGTTACCCCTCGTGCTGGTGGCAGGGCTGGTGGTGATGCCGGGGCTCTACTACGCGCACCCAGGGGCGGCGTTCGTGGTCATCGCGATTGCCGTGCCCATGGTGGTGGCCGCCGAGGCGGCCCTGCTGGCCCGGCGCCTGCCCTCGAGGCAGGGGCGGACGCGGGTGCTGGTGCTGATCGCGCTGACCGTGGTCGCGGGCGTGGTCTTCTGGCGGGCGCTCGACTACGTGCCCGGGCTCGCGTCGGTGCGGCGGTTCCAGTGGCCGGCACAGGCCAGCCCGAGCGCCGCCCTGGGCGAGGTGCTCACCCTGGCCTCACCGCTGAACCCCGACCTGTGGATCTACGGGCTGCTCGTGGTGCTGGGTGTGATCGCGGTCGCCCGTACTCGCAGCTGGTGGCTCGCGGGCGCGCACGTGCTGCTGGCCGGGTTGGCCATCCTGGCGATCGCCTACGACACCGACCTGTCGCAGACGTTGACCGGCTTCTGGTACAACGACCCGTTCCGCATCATGGCGCCACTGGCCGTCACGGCCGTCCCGCTCGCGGCCTTCGGTGCACTCGCATGGCGGGACTCCTGGGCGAACTGGCTGGCGAGGCACCCGGTGTCGGGCCCGGAACCAGTGGCTCGCGTGCTGCGCAGCCAGGCAGCCGTGGCGAGCGTGGTCGTGGGCCTCATCATCGTCGTGCTGGTGCCGGGCACGTCGGGGCTCGGCAGGATCAGCCGGGCCCTGTCCGGGTCCTACGCCGGGGCCGGTGACCAGCTGGTCTCCGATCCGGAACGCACCCTCTACGAATCGCTGGCGAGCCGGGCGCCGGCGAACGCCACCATCATCGGCAACCCGTGGAGCGGCGAGGTCTATGCGGGGGTGCTGAGTGGTCACCGCGTCGTCTTCGGACACATGGTCGTGCCGGCCTCTCCCGAGCGCAGCCTGCTCGCAGCCAGGTTCAAGGACTTCACCACCGACCCGGCCGTGTGTGCCGCGGTCAAGAAGCTCGACATCGGGATCGTCGTGGAGGACAGCCACCTCTTCTGGGCCGACCGCGACAACCGCACCAGGTCCTATCCGGGGCTGACCGACCTCAGCGGCGTCCCGGGTCTGACGCCCATCGGGTCGGGCGGTACCGCGAAGGCGTGGAAGGTCGGCGCCTGCCGGTCCTGACCGCTCGCAGCCCTGACATGTGCCGACAGCGGCACGTTTGTCACGATTGCATCCCGATCGGGATACTGCGGGCAGAGCAGGGAGACCGATCGGGTCCAATGACCTGAACGGGCACCCGACCTGCCTGCCAGCCAAAGGAGAGTCATGCCACGCGTCAGGGGTTGGACCGGAGCGGCCCTGGCGGCCCTGCTGGTCGCGCTACCGGCCGCCGAGAGCCGCGCCGACACGCTGTCCGTGCCGTTGACGGGCAGCGTCGAGATCAGCGGTCGCGGGTTCGGGCATGGCATGGGGCTGTCGCAGTGGGGCGCCCAGGGAGCCGCGCTGCAGGGCCTCACCTGGCAGCAGATCATCGCCTTCTACTTCCCCGGCACGACGGTCGGGGCCCAGGGTGATCCTGCGTTGCGGATCGGCGTCACCGTCGACAGCGACGGGGCCACCGAGGTCGTCTCGACAGCGGGCCAGACCCTCCGACTGGGCGCCGGCGCTGCGACGGCGTTGCCCTCCGACGCGACCACGACGGCCTGGCGCGTGACCCGGCGAGGCACCGGCCTCACGGTCAGCTCCTGGGACACCACGCGAGCAGCCTGGGTGGAGTACACCCCGCCCGGCTACACCAGCGGGGCAACGCTGCCGAGTCCCGCCGTCTTCGACAACCCCACCACGCACCGCACCCGGCTCGTCCTGCCGAGCGGCGTGCAGCGGGACTACCCCGACCGCATCGGCGCGGTCGTGAACGGCACCGGCCTGAGCAGCTACAACGACACCACCTTCGAGCCCTACCTCAGGGGGGTCGTCGGAGCCGAGATGCCGCCCTCCTGGGCCGGCGAGGCGCTCCGTAGCCAGGCGGTCGCCGCGCGGACGTATGCCGCATACGAGCAGGCGCACCCACGCTGGGGTTCCGCGTACGACGTGTGCGACTCCACGTCGTGCCAGGTCTACCGGGGACTCGCCGACTACCGGGCGGACGGCACGCTGGTGGCCGACTACCGGTACGCGTCCGTCGACGCCGCCATCACCGCAACGGCCGGCATGACGGTGCGCTACGGACAGGCGCCCGCGCTGACCATGTTCGGCTCCTCCAACGGCGGTTGGACCGTCGCCGGAAACGTCCCCTACCTCGTGGCGAAGGCGGACCCCTACGACGCCTCGACGTCGGGATCGAGCTGGTCGATCAGCGGCTCGACAGGCTTCCGCAGCAAGCTCGAGAGTGCCTACCCGGCGATCGGCTCACTGCGCCAGCTCGTGGTCACCCGCGACGGCCGCGGCCTCTGGGGAGGCCGGGTGGTCTCGGCTGACCTCATCGGGACCACCGGCACCGCGTCGGGCGTGTCCGGCGCCCGGCTCCAGAGCATCCTGGGCATCCGCTCGACGTGGTTCACCCTGGCCGACACCGACCACCTGCGCCGCGACCTCACCGGCGACGGGCAACCGGACGTCCTCGGAGTGACCCCCGGTGGCCTGCTCATGCGGCTGCCGGGCAAGGCGCCGGCGACCGGTGTGGGCTTCGGCGCGCCGACGTCGCTGGGCCCCGGCTGGCAGACGCTCGACCTGCTGAGGACGGCAGGTGACCTGGACGGCAACGGCCGGGCCGACATCTTCGGCCGGGTTCGGGCCACGGGCCAGCGGGTGTGCTATCCGGTGTCAGCGGCCGGCGCCATCGGCACGCGAGTGCCGGTCGCCGGGGACTGGTCGGCTTTCGGTGAGCTCATCGGGGTGGGCGACATGACGTCCGACGGGCGACCCGACTTCATCTCCCGGCGCAACGACGGGCGCCTGATGCTCTTCCAGGGCGACGGCACGTGTGGTGGGTGGACGGCCTCCCAGGATCTCGGACCGGGCTGGAACGCCATGGACGGGATCATGGGGGTCGGTGACGCCGACCGTGACGGCAACGCCGACATCATCGCCCGTGAACGAAGCACAGGCATCCTCTGGCTCTACACGCGCGACGGCGTCTCGCGGTGGACCTCCCGTGTCAACCTCGGACCAGGGTGGAACGCGATGACCGATCTCGTTCCGGCCGGCGACGCGGACGGCCTCGGGGGCGCCGACGTCCTCGCGCGCGACACGTCCGGGCAGGCGTGGCTCTACCAGGACCTGGGCGGGGGAGTCTGGAAGGGCCGCAGCGCCGTGTCGCTGCCGCCGACCAGCTACGTCGGGCTCAGCTGAGACCCCGACGCGCCTGTTCCGTCCTCCCACGCCGCGGGTGGACGCCTTGGGACGGCGCAGAGGGCGCACCCCCCGATGGGGTGCGCCCTCTCTCGCGTCTCAGCGTGCGCTGAAGGTGATGGCGTCCGACGCTCGGTCCCACCGCAGGACACCTGCACTGAAGCCCTGCTGGGCCCCGGTCGTGGTCGAGACGACGTCGGTCGTCGGGGTGCCCATGCTGCCGGTGAGGAAGCCGTGGTCACGGTAGTACGTGTCCATGCCGCCCTCCGTGTGGACCGTCTGGCCGTTGGCCGTGTTGAAGTACACGGTGCCGCCCTCGAAGCGCTGCTGCCAGAAGCCCGCCACCAGGGTCATCCGCTCGACGGGCATGCGCAGCACCCCGTAGGAACCGTTGGCCCGTGACACCCAGTAGTTGCGCACGGCTCCTTCGGTCCACGTGCCCGCGCCCTCACGGGTCATCGTCAGCGTCTTGCCCTTCTCCAGCTCGACGTACCAACCCGGCGGTGTGGTGATCTCGTCGGTCCAGGGGTAGCCGCCCCAGCTCGTCCAGCCGAGGCCACGCCACATGCCGTCGAGACCCGGGCCCATCCATCGCGTCCCGAAGCTCGGCGTCGAGTAGAAGCGCGCGCCTCCGGAGGCGATCGTCTCGTTCATGCCGGCGCCCACGGGGGTCTCCGCCATCCACACCGGACCCCACTTCGCCGAGCCACCCGTGGCGCTGTAGCGCGAGTAGATCGGGCTGGAGGTGTACGAGATCAGCTGGGAGACGCGCGTGCGCACGCTGGGCAGGGCGGCATACAGGTTGGTGCCGGGGCAGTCGGTGTAGTTGACGTCGCGGTGCCCGATGATCATCGGGAGGGTGTAGGTGCCGACGTTGGGGTAGCGAGTCGTCGCCGCGCCGCCGTGCCACTGGGTCGTGCCGGTGCCGTTGCGGTAGACGCCGCTGAGGCGCCAGGCGATGACCCGCGCCAGGATGTCGAGGCCGGCAGAGGTCGGTGTGGCCGTCATGTAGTTGCCCAGCATGGAGATGCCGAAGCTGTCCTCGTTGAAGCCCAGCGCGTGGGCCCCCTGCACCGGGAGGTTGAGACCGCCGTAGCGACCCTCGAACGCCTGGCCGTACTTGTCGACGATGACGTTGTAGCCGATGTCGCACCAGCCGTTGACCTGGGTGTGGTACGCGTAGATGGAGCGGACGATGGCGGCGGAGTCGGCCGCCGTGTAGGAGTTGGACCCGGCGTCGTGGTGGACCACGACGCCGTTGATCCTGTTGCCGATGGTGGGCACGCAACCCTGGCGCAGCGACTCGTCGGCGCCCCACTGAGCTCGGGAGAAGATCGTCGGGCGGCTCGGCAGGGCGACCGCACTGTTGCCGCTCGCCGTCGCAGGCTGGTCGGCGGGGGAGGTCCCCGGCTCGACCTCCTCGACGCGGGCCGCCTTGATGCGGGGGTCGCTCGCCGGGTAGCGCAGCTCGATGGCCTTGGCGCCGCCGACCCAGAAGGGGTCGGTCGAGACGCGATCCGTGCCCCGCGCCGACGGGTCGGCCTGCGAGGTGGCGGTCACCGGAGTCCACCCCGTCCAGGAGCCGTCGGCCTGACGTGAGCGCCAGGCGACCGCGACCGGCTCGTTGCCGTTGGTCTTGGCCGGCCACGAGAGGCCGACGAGGCGACCCTCGACGGGCACCTCGACGACTCGGTCCTTCCCGCCGAGAGCGACCGCTCGGGCGCCGGCGGTGCTGGCCGCGCGTGCAGTCAGGGAGGGATCGGCGGGGGCCGCCGGGGTGACCTCACGGAGGGTCTGCACGTCGTGCTGGCGGAGCACGGGGCGGACGGGGTGTGGCGCGGGGGCTGCCTCGGCGCCGAGCTGGGGTAGCGCCGCGGGGAGGAGCTGAGCTCCCAGCGAGATGATGCCTGACAACACGACGACACGAGTCGAAGCGACCGCACCGCCTGACGAGAAGTACTTCGAGCGCTTGGTCATGGGCAGATCCGTCGTCACGGGGGCAGGGACGCGAACGAGACTACATGTGACAGAAGTGACTGGAGTCCGATATGAGGCATTGGATCTGACGACGGCTCAGCGCAGCCTGTAGACCGAGACCGTCCCCGACTCGAAGACCTTGTCCGTGACGGCGGCGAGGTCGGGTGAGACCGGACCGGCGGAGGTGTCGGCAACCAGCCAACGGACTCCCCGGGCGCGGACGGCCCCGAGAGTGCTCGCGTCGGGTTGCGTGAAGGCCGCCTGGTTCAGCGCGTACAGGGCCAGGTCGTGGTAGGCGCCCTTGGCGACCCCGGGCAGGTAGGCCCAGCCCTCCAGCAGCACGCGCCTGCCTCCGAGCCCTGAGATCCACCACTCGCGGGCGTCGCAACTGGTGTCGGTGCCGGTGCCCCAGAGGCAGTGGTCGTTGGTGGCCATGACGTCGTAGAGCGGTACGTTCCGGTCGATCCAGGCCGCCGCCTGGCTCAGTGACCTCAGCTGCGGGTCCGAGGAGCTGGGCTCGTGGTCGCGGGGCTCCCCCAGACCCCACAGGCCGGTCACGAGGAGGGGGCCGACGACGACACCGGCTGCGGCCGGCAGGAGCCAGTCCCTCCCGGGTCGGCGGAGCACGCGGGCGGCGGCGAGCAGGGACAGGACGACCAGGACGTAGAGGCCGACCTGGAGCGTGAACGCCCACAGCTGGGCCGACTGTGCGGCCTGGTCGGCCGGCGCGGGCCTCCTGTGCACCACGACGGCCGCGATCGACGACAGGACCCCCATGACCCCGAAGGACGTCGCGGCGGCCCGCGCACGGGTTCTGGAGTCTCCCACGAGCTCGCCGATGCTCCAGGCCCACAGGGCGGAGCCGACGGGTACCGCCCCGTAGAGGAAGTAGAACTCGCTGTAGCCGGGGTGCGCGATGGCGAGGAACGGGACGAACGACGTCAGGCACATGCCGGCCGTCAACCAGGCTGCGAGGTCGCTCCGCAGGCTCCGCTGGAAGAAGGGGAGGACCCCCGACAACAACCGCACGAAGCTGAGCAGGACGACCATCAGGAGCGCCACCAGCAGGACGGGCCCTATCCCGGGAGTGTGCAGCAGGTCCCGCACGACCGGCGTGGAGACGTCAGGGTCCGGGGTGACCACCTGACGGAAGAACGGGAACAGCGAGAGGGCGGAGAACAGGTGCAGCCTCGAGCCCCCGTCGCCGCCGGCCACGACGGGATAGGCGGCCGCGGTCAGAGCCGCGCCCACCACGCCGATGCCCAGGACCAGCAGGCGGTTGCGCCGCAGCACGAGCGCAGCGACGAAGGCCACCCCCACGCCACCGAGGACGACAGGCAGGGCCGAGCTCTTGCTCCCGCTCGTCGCCAGGGCGGCCAGAAGCGCCATGGCGATCGTCCCGCGCCCCGGCCGCCCCGTCGCGCGCACGAGGTCGGCGAGGGTGATGACGAGCAGCAGCGCAAGAGCGCTCGAGAACACCTGCGACGGCGACAGCGGGCTCAGGTGGTCGAGTGCGTCGACGGTGCCCGGCCAGAAGGTGTAGCTGACCGTGGGGATCACGAGCCAGCCGGCCAGGGCGCCGACCCAGGGGCGACCCGACATGCGCTGGGCGAGAACGGCGGTGAGGAGCACGACGAGCACCAGGACGGGCACGATCCAGAGGCGCAGGAGCACGACTGCCGCGTCGGTCCCCGTCATCAGGGAGTCGGCTGCGATGTGGGCATCGGAGAACCAGTGGTAGCGCAGCACGCCGTCGGCCGTGGACTGCGGCGTGAGAAGTGGTACCGACCGGGTGGCCTCGTGGACGAGTCCCAGGTGCCACAGCAGGTCCGGGTAGTAGGACGCGCCCGAGGGCGGCAGCGGGTAGCGGGCCAGGTAGCCGCCGTAGGTGAGCAGCACCATGAGGGCACAGGCGGCGCCCAGCGCGATGACCGGCCAGTGCCCCCACGACTGCGTGGGCCGCGCCAGGAGCCTGCCGCGGGCCGTGCGATCGAGCAGGAGGAGAAGCGTGAGCAGGGGCCAGGCCCACAGTGCCCGCTGGAGGTGCACGCTCGTGAACGCTGCCCACGCCATCAGCTCGAGAACCAGGCCCGTCGCGGCACCCAGCGCCAGGTCGGCCACCCACGACGGCTGGACGCCGCGCAGGAGCCGGTGCACGAGGGTGCCGGGCAGGAGGAGGCCGAGGACCAGGTAGGCGAGCTGCTTCAGCAGGTCCAGGACGGCCACCTGGCCGGCGAGCGCCACGAGCACGGCGATGCCGAGGACCACCACGGGGGTGGCGACGGCGACGGCCATGGCCCGGCGGCGCGGAACGACCTCGTCACCGGTCACGCCGGCCGGTGCGAGGGGAAGGGCCATGTGGTGGAGGCTAGATGAGCGTCCTGAGCCCCCGTTGCACCGCGCCGCCGGTCGGGCTCAGCTCACGCTGGACAGGTCCACGTGCAGCTCCGGCTCGGTGCGCTCGCGCACCTCCTCGACCGTCACGCCGGGCGCGAGCTCGCGCAGCACGAGACCGTCGGCCGTGACGTCGAGGACGCACAGGTCGGTGATGATGCGCTGCACCACGCCGCGTCCGGTGTAGGGCAGCGAGCACTCCTTGACGATCTTGTAGGACCCGTCCCGGGCGTTGTGCTCCATGAGCACGATGACCTTCTTCGCACCGTGCACGAGGTCCATGGCGCCGCCCATGCCCTTGACCATCTTGCCGGGGATCATCCAGTTGGCGATGTCGCCGCCCTGCGAGACCTGCATCGCGCCGAGGATCGCGGCGTCGACCTTGCCACCGCGGATCATCCCGAAGCTCGTCGCGGAGTCGAAGAACGCCGCGCCCTTGCGCAGGGTCACGGTCTCCTTGCCGGCGTTGATGAGGTCGGGGTCCTCGTCTCCGTCGAAGGGGTAGGCGCCGACGCCGAGGATGCCGTTCTCGGACTGCAGGACGATCTCGACGTCGTCCGGGACATAGTTCGGCACGAGGGTCGGAAGCCCGATGCCGAGGTTCACGTAGGCGCCGTCGGACAGCTCGGCCGCGGCGCGCGCGGCCATCTGCTCACGGGTCAGGGCCATGGCTCAGGCCTCCTTGCTGTCGGTCGCGGGGGTCTCGCTGCCGGCTCCGGCGCCGGGTCCGACCTCCGAGGCGGTGGTCGTGGCGGGGCTGTCGGGTCGTGGACGAACGGTCCGACGCTCGATCCGCTTGTCGGCCGCGTGCTCCGGGGTGAGGGGGAGCACGCGCTGGACGAAGATCCCGGGCAGGTGGATCTCGTCGGGGTCGAGCTCACCCGGCTCGACCAGCTGCTCGACCTCGGCGACGGTGATGCGCCCGGCCATCGCGCACAGCGGGTTGAAGTTGCGAGCCGACTGGTTGAAGACGAGGTTGCCGTGCCGGTCGCCCTTGGCGGCACGCACGAGCCCGAAGTCGGTCGTGATGGCCTGCTCGAGGACGAAGGTCTTCGTCTCGCCCATCCACTCGAAGTCCTGCGTGTGCTTGGCCGGGGAGGCCACGGCGATGTTGCCGGCGTCGTCGTAGCGCCAGGGCAGGCCCCCCTCGGCGATCTGGGTGCCGACGCCCGTCATGGTGAAGAAGGCGGCGATGCCCGATCCGCCGGCGCGCAGTCGCTCGGCCAGCGTGCCCTGCGGCGTCAGCTCGACCTCGAGCTCGCCCGAGAGGTACTGCCGCTCGAACTCCTTGTTCTCACCGACGTAGGAGCTGACCATGCGGCGGATCCGCTTGTCGCGCAGCAGGATCCCGAGCCCCCAGTCGTCGACGCCGCAGTTGTTGGAGACGGCCTCGAGGTCGCTGGTGCCGGCGTCGTGGATCGCCGCGATGAGGACCGAGGGGATGCCGCAGAGGCCGAAACCGCCGACCGAGAGCGACATTCCGTCGCGGATCCCGGCGATGGCCTCCTGGGGTGTGGAGACGACTTTGTCCATGGGGCGGACTCTATCCGCGCCGTGGGGCCGCCGGGCCGTGGGGTGAGCCCACAGGACCGGTGGACCTGTGGTCCCCGCCCACGTATGCCATCCGGCCCGTCCGGAAAGTACAGATCTGTAATTCCCGTGAGGCTGTTGTGATGGATGTGACAGCAGTGCATAAATGGGGTGGAAGTAACCCGTTGTCCCGGCCGGGGAACCCGCCCGTCCACTCGCCCCACCCCTGACAAGAGGTCCGCCATGGCACTGCGCCGCCGCCACCTGGGGCTCGCCCTCGCGCTACCGGCTCTCGCCGTGCCGGCCGTCGTGTCGCCGGCGGCCGCGGCCCAGGCACCTCCGACGCGTCCGCTGCCGGGCGGGCTCGACGCGTACGTGCCCTATCAGGGGCAGTCGGTGTGCGACCCGAGGCCGCGGCCCGGGGTGCTCGCGTTCGCGCGTCTCATGATCTCCCACTACCGCATGGGGTCCACGGCGCTGATGGGCCGCACCTGCGGCAGCGACGTCTCCGAGCACTACGACGGGCGCGCCTGGGACTGGATGCTGAACGTGAACGACCCGGCGCAGGAGGCCGTCGCGCAGTCGGTGCTGGCGTGGCTGACCGGCCCGGACAAGAACGGCGTCCAGGGAGCGATGGCCCGCCGCTTCGGGATCATGTACATCATCCACAACCGGAAGATGTGGCGCTCGTACGCGACGGAGCGGGGCTGGGCGCCCTACTACGGCTCGTCGCCCCACACCGACCACATCCACTTCAGCTTCAACTTCGACGGAGCGGCCGGCCGCACCTCATGGTGGACCGGCGTCCCGACCACGACGTACCTGACCTCGCTGCCGGCGGCCGACCCGAGCCAGCCGAGCCAGCCGCGCACGCCGGCGCCTGCCACGTCGGCGGGCACGCCGCCGGCCGTCCTCTCCTTCGGGATGCGCTCGGAGGCGGTGCGCCAGCTGCAGGCCAGGCTGGGCAACCTGCCGACCACCGGCTACTACTACGACCACACCAGGGCCCGGGTCGCGGAGTACCAGTCGTTCGTGGGGCTGCCGCGCACGGGCGTCGCGGACCTGCGCACGCAGGAGGTGCTCGCGACGCGGGGGTGGCGCAGCACCACGGCCGCCTACCCGACCCTCCGCGCCGGCATGACCTCGAACGCCGTCAGGGCCCTGCAGGCCAAGCTCGGGTCGGTGCCGACCACCGGCTTCTACGGCAGCCTGACGCAGGCTCGGGTGACGGCCTACCAGAGGTTCGTGGGTCTGCCCCAGACCGGCGTCGCCGACCCCGTCACCCAGGCCCGGCTGTGGGTCCGGGGCTGGAGCGGCTCCTCGGCGACCGCCGCCGTGAGCACCCATCCGACGCTCCGGCCGGGCACCACCTCCACGGCCGTCAGGACGCTGCAGGCCAGGCTGGGGTCGTTGCCGACCACGGGCTTCTACGGCCCCCTGACGCTGGCCCGGGTGACGGCCTACCAGCGTTTCGTGGGGCTGCCGCAGACCGGCATCGCGGACTCACGGACGCAGCAGGCGCTCTTCACCCGCGGCTGGACCGCGCGCGCTGCGACCGCCTCGCCGGCCGCGCTGGTGGGCACGCCCGTCACGCCGAGCACACCGACCGCCATCACGGCAGACCTGCGAACGACCTCCAGCGGGAAGGACCTCGCCATGACCACCTACGCGAGCGCGTCGGCACGGACCAGTGCCGGAGTCGCGCGGGTCGACGTCGCCACGAGCTACACGCCCTACAAGAGCCTCACCATCGCCATGGGCTCGCGCGGCGCGGCCGTCCGGGCGCTGCAGCGCGCCCTCGGTGGCGTGGCCGTCGACGGCGTCTTCGGCACCGTCACCCGCGACAAGGTCGTCCTGCTGCAGCGGTCCCTCGCGCAGCCCCAGACCGGGGTCGTGACGCCGGAGCTGTGGGACGTGCTCGAGGCCCGCGACTTCCCGTTCGTGGCCGACCGGTCCACGGTCCTGCGCGCCGGTGACACCGGGCCGCAGGTCCTCGCCGTGCAGCGCCTGCTCGGCGTCCGGCAGACGGGGATCTTCGACCTCGCCACGCGCGAGGCCGTCAAGGCCGCCCAGGCCCGCGCCGGGCTCGCGAGCACCGGTGTCGTCGCCTCGCGCACCTGGACGTTGTTCGACCGCCTCTCGGCGTGATCCGCTGACCCCTCAGGCCATCCGCCGGGCGTCGGCAGTGACGCCCTCGGAGGCGAAGCGGTCCTGCAGGTCGGCCCGCCCTCCGCGTACGAGCACCACCGAGCCGTCGGCCGCCCAGGCGGCGAGCGCGTCGCGCAGCACCCTGTCGAGCGGGCCGTCGAGCGCGACCCGCGGGGAGCCGCCCCAGCCGTCCACGGCCACGACGACATCGCCGTATGCCGTGTCGTGGCCGTCGACGGCCAGCGCGACGTCGCCGGCCTCCGGGTCGGACATCGGCGAGAACCGGTCGCCGTGCGTCGACAGCTCACGTGCCTCGTCGACCGCTCCCGGCGCCGCACCGGCCTGGGGGTGGCTGCGGGCCAGAGCCGGCAGCGAGACGAGGACGGCGTCGCCGCCGTGGTCCGCTGCGGCTGCCGGGGAGTCGGTGACCAGGACATCGGCCTCGCGCGCGCCGTCGCCGACGACCACGGTCGCCCCCACCGACCAGGTCGCCAGGGCCCAGTAGAGGGCTCGCCAGTGCGCCGGCAGGTCGATGCCGACCGTGGTCCCGGGTCCGGCGTCGGCGTCGTCCTGCAGCAGGTTCGCGGCCTTGGCCACCCAGTTGGCCAGCACGCGGGCGCTCAGCTCGATGCGCTCACCGGACGTGGGACCCGGCTCGTCGTCGTACCACGTGAGTCGCGGCCGTCCCGGGTCGGAGGCGACCATCCGCCCGAGCACGTCAGGGGGCAGCAGGGGCTGGGTCATCGGGTCCTTCCCGTCGGTCGGCGGTCCGTCGGCCGCCGGTGGTCCCATGATGCCGTCTCCTGGTCCGTCACCCGGACCGCGCCCCTCGCCACCGACCGTCCGACACGCGAGCCCGGACGTCGAGGCCGAGAGGATCCGCTGGAACTAGAGTCGGAGCACCATGACGGACGCGTTGCCACACGACTCGCAGGTGCCGATCGCCGCTCCCTCCCACGACGCGGACGCCGCACTGGGCCACGCCGTCGCCGACGAGACCCCGCTGGCGGGTTCTGCGGCGCTGCGCATCGCCGTCGTGGGACCGGCGCACCCCGACGACGGACCCGCGGCCGCGCACGCGACGATGCTCGCCCACCACCTTGCCGACGCCGGGCACGAGGTCACGCTGCTGTCGTGGGCGCACGCCTCGCGCCCGCGCGAGGAGGCCGAGCCGGGCCCGGGTGCACGCCTTGGGGTGCCCCCCTTCCCGCGCACGATCCGGGCGCTGAACCGGGCGCGACCTGACAGCTGGCTCCGGGCCGGGCGCCGGCTGCGGGACGTCGACGCCATCCTCGTGCTCCACGTCGACCCCGGCCTCGCGCCGGGCCACGTCGCGCTGCTGCGGGCTGCCGGGGCGGTGCCGGGCGGCGCCGGCCCACGTCCGCAGTCCGTCGTCGTGTGCCTCGGTGAGCTGCCCGTCCACGGTCGCGCCCTCGACGGGCGGCTGGTGTCCGTGCTGCTCTCCCGTGTCGACTCGGTGCTCGTGCACGACGACGGCCAGCGGGCGCGCGCCCTCGGGCTGGGCGCCGCGCACGTCTCCGTCGCCGCCCTCCCGACCGGCCCGGATGACCTCGCGCTGCCACGCGCCTCGCGCCCGGGCCCGACCCGGCTGCTTGCCCTCGGACGCATCGAGGGCGTGGAGGACGTCGCCGTCCTCCTGCGCGCCATGGCGTCGGTGCCCGACATCACGCTGACGATCGCCGCAGACCTGGCCGGACGCGAGCGCGAGCTCGTCCACCGGCTGGCCGCCGACCCGGCGGTGACCGGACGGGTCGCGCTCCGCGACGGCCACGTGCCCGCCGATGCGCTGGCGGCGCTGCTCGCCGGCCACGACGTCCTGGCCCTGCCATTCCGGTCCCCAGCCGCCACGCGAGACGTGCTCCTCGGGCATGCGCACGGTCTTCCCGTGCTCGCGCCCGATGTCCCGCCCATCTCGGCGCAGGTGACCGACGGTGTCGACGGGCTGCTCGTCCCGGCGGACGACGAGGACGCGCTCGCCGCAGTGTTGCGTCGGCTCGGTGACCCGGAGGTGCGACGACGGCTGGCCGACGGCGTGCACACGCCCGACCTCTCGGGGCCCTGGGCGCACTACCTCGGCGCCATCGAGGCGCTGTCGGTCGACGAGAACGCGCTGCTCGGCGGGGGCGGAGACCTGTCTGCCGAGACCCCGGACGACGAGACCCTGGAGGGCGAGACGGGACCGACGGGCGGCGGCGCGGACGCCGGTGAGTTGCTGCACGACCCCGTGAGGGTCTCCCCGGACGGTGTCCGGGCGTCCCTCCAGGGCGCCGCGCGTGGCCGGCTGCGGCAGGCTCGCGGGACCGTCGGTGCACGCGTTCGCGGCACGGCCGACCTCGTCACGAGCACGGCCGCGGGACGTGCCGTCGTCGCGGCCGGGAGCCAGGTGGCCGGTCGCGTCGCTGGCCGGGCCCGGCGCAGCGTCGCACGCGCAGTGGCGAGCAGGCGGCCGCTCGTCACCCTGCGCCCGGACGACCTTCCCGACTGGGTCCTTGCGACCGACGTGCTGGGTGAGCCGGAGCAGGCCGACGACGCGCGCCGACTCTCGCGCATCCTCGGCCTGCCCCGCTCGCTCGACAGCGTCTCGGCGTGGGCGGCGCTGGGCACGCTCGCAGCCGTCCTGCGCGTGCGCGACGACGGCAGGCGCAGTGCCGTCATCGTCGACGAGGGGGGTTCGCGCTCCCTGCTCTCGCGGTGGGCCCGCGCCGTGGGCTTCGCCCCGGTCGAGATCGACTTCACCGGAGAGCACCCGAGCGTCGCGGCGCTCGACGTCGACGCCGGCTCGCTCGACGTCATCGTGCGCATCCACCCGCACGGGTGCGACGGCGACGACGTCGACCACGTGCTCGAGCAGGCGTCTTGGGCGCTGCGCTCCGGCGGACTGCTCGTCGTCACCGTCCCCGTCGGACCGCGAGCTGCCGAGGGCGCCGTCGGCCCGGCCGACGTCAGGGGTGTGCTGGCTCGTGCGCACGACCTCGGGTTCGTGCTGGTCGGGGACCTCGACGGCGACGTCAACGCGCGTATGCGGGAGGCAGCCTCGCGCGCCCGCGCCGACGACGCGGCATACGCCCTCGTGCGCCTCACCCTGCGGCGGCGCTGAGCACCCCCGCGAGGCTGCGATGATGGTGGGGACATGAAGCGCTCACAGATCCTCACCGTCCTCCGCGTGGGCATCGCGCTCATCACGCTCGCCGCCGTCGGCTACGCCGTGGCCCGCAACTGGGCCGACATGTCGGTGCAGCTCGGCAAGATCTCGTGGTCCACCTTCCTGTGGTCCACGCTGGCCGCGGCCGTCGGGACGTGGCTGACGATGATCGGGTGGAGGACGCTGCTACGCGACCTCGGCTCCGACCTGCACGTGGCCCCGGCGTCCGGCGTGTACTTCGTCGGGCAGCTCGGGAAGTACCTCCCGGGCTCGCTCTGGTCGGTGCTGGTGCAGGCCGACATCGGCAGCCACCTGAGGGTGCCGCGGCGCCGCACGGCGGTCACGGGCCTGCTCGCCCTGGGGCTGTCCCTGCTGACCGGTCTGCTCGTGGGGCTCCCCGCCGCCTCGTTCCTGCTCACGCGCGACTCGGACGGCTTCGACTGGTGGCTGCTGCTCGGGCTGCCGATCCTCGTCGTGCTGTGCGTGCCCCGGCTGCTCAACGCGATCATCGACCGGGGGCTGCGCCTGCTCAAGCGCCGCCCGCTCGAGCAGCAGCTCTCGGGCGGGGCGGTGCTGCGCGCCGTCGGGACCTTCGTCCTGGTGTGGCTGGCCTTCGGCGTCCACACGCTCCTGCTGGCCCGCGCGGTGGCCCCGAACGGGGTTCCCCACCCGGACCTCACGACGGCGGCGATGACCGGCTACGCCCTGTCGGTGTCGCTCGGCATGCTGACAGTCGTCCTGCCCGCGGGCCTGGGCGCCCGCGAGGGGCTCCTCACGCTGGTGCTCGCCACGGCGATCCCCACGCCGGCCGCGGCGGCCGTCGCCATCATGTCCCGCTTCATCGTCACGGTCGTCGACGTGGTGTGCGCAGGCGGCGGCTGGCTCTATGCCCGCTCGCACCACCTCGTCAGCGAGCGGCAGGCCGCCGGAGAGGCCGCCGGCGAGGCCGATCTCAGCGAGGCCGACCTGCGCGGCTGACGTGCGGTGCTGACGTGCGGTGCTGACGTGCGGTGCCGACGTGCGGGGCGGCGGGCACACCCCGGTCGGCGTCAGGCGGTCGCGTCGCGGCGCTCGAGGACGAAGACCGGGATGAGCCTGTCCGTCTTCGTCTGGTACTCGGCATAGGACGGGAACGCGGCGACGCAGCGCTCCCACCACTGCCGGCGCTCCTCGCCCTCGAGCTCGCGCGCGTGCACGGGGAAGGTCTCCGTGCCGGCCTGCAGCTCGATGTCGGGGTGCGCGAGGAGGTTGTGGTACCACTGCGGGTGCGCCGGGGCACCGCCTTGGCTGGCCACCGCCGCGAACGAGCCCTCGTGCTCGACGCGCATGAGCGGGACCTTGCGGATCGCGCCGCTCTTGGCCCCGCGCATCGTCAGCAGGACGACGGGCAGGCCCATGATGTCGACGGAGTCGGTCGTGCCGGTGCGCTCGATCGTCTCGACCTGGTCGCGCACCCACTGGCTGGGACTGGGGACGTACTCACCGATGATGGCCATTCCCGCAGGCTAACCCGGCGCGACGCTGTTGACCCCCGGGGGTCCAGTGGGTCCACCGGGGGCCGATCGCGTGCGCCGCGTCGGGGTCGCGCGCCGGGGTGACGCGCTGGGTCAGGCCGCGCCCGGCTCGGGCGCCGAGCTCCACGGGAACTTCTTGACGAAGTCCTCGACCACGGTCGTGCTGAGGCCGCCGCAGAGCTGGCGGTGGCCCGTCTGCTTGCCGACCTTGCCGGTGCTCTGGTCCACGTCCGCGGCCCAGTGCGACAACGCGTACTTCTTGCCGGCCGGGAAGCTGCCGTAGGCCGGGTTCCACGGCACGATGAGGAACTTGTTGGCCGACTCCTTCATGGCGTTGACCTTGGTGGCGAGCGCCTGGAAGGCCGCCGCCTGCTCCTTCTCGACGGAGCGGTCGTACCAGAGGATCGTGTAGCCGTGCTCGAGGTTGTGCACGAGCGTCTCGACGGCGGGCACGTCCGCGACGGTGTAGACCCGGCGCGAGTCGACGGCCGGCACCGCGAAGTGCTTGCCGCTCGACGGGGGGACCGTGGAGTACTGGATCTTGGTGACGCCCGGCTGGTTGGTGCCGGGGCCGACGTGGTCGCTGCTGCCGCTGGCCGGGTCGTTGGTGATGGGGTCGCACGCGGCGGCGGTGGCGTCCCCGCTGATGCCGGCGATGGCCTGGTTCTTCTTGTTCTGCTCGCCGACGACGGCCCAGGTGACGGCCGCGGCGATGATGGCGATGACGGCGACGCAGGCGCCGATGACGACGAGGAGGCGGCGGCGTTCTGACCTCTTCTGGGCGGCCTGCATCGCTGCGACGCGCTCGCGGCGGTCTCGGGTCGTCTCGCGGGCCATCGTTCCTCGTTCCTGTCCAGGTGCCGGGTGCCGGGTGGCGGGTCCGGGGCCGGATGCCCGGGCGGGCCGGCCGTGCGTGTGAGTCGCGGTCGCCGTGACGGGGCGGTGACCCGTGCGGCGACGGTGCCGAGTGTAGGCGAGGATGTTGTGGTGCCCGGACCCCTGACCCGACGGTGGCGCAGCGACCGCGAGATCGCGCTGCGGGCCCAGCTCGGCGTCTTCCGCAGGGGCTCGGGAGACCCAACGTCGCGCTTCGGCGTCGACGGGACGGTGACCAGGGCGGCCCAGACACCCGAGGGTGTGGGCACGCTCCACCTGGCCTGCCGGGTGGGGGAGTCCGTGGTGCACGCCCAGGCCTGGGGTCCGGGGGCCCAGTGGCTGCTCGAGTCGGTGCCGGCCCTCCTGGGCGCGTACGACGATCCTTCCGGCTTCGTGACCCACCATGACGTCGTGGCGCAGGCGTGGCGGCGCTTCGCGCACTGGCGGGTGCCGCGCTCGGGCCTGGTCCTCGATGCGCTCGTGCCGGCCGTCATCGAGCAGAAGGTCACGGGCCAGGAGGCCTTCGCCGGCTACCGGAGGCTGGTTCGCCGCTTCGGAACCCCGGCTCCCGGTCCCTTCCCGGGACTCATGGCGCCCCCGACGGCCGCCGGGTGGGCGGCGATCCCGTCCTGGGCGTGGCTGCAGGCCTCCGTCGACGGGGCACGCTCGCAGACCGCCGTCCGGGCCGCGGGGTATGCCGGCCGGCTGGAGGAGGCCGCGTCCCTGTCGCTCGCGGAGGCGCACCGTCGCCTCCGGGCCCTGCCCGGGGTGGGGGTGTGGACCGCGGCTGAGGTCGCGCAGCGAGCCCTGGGTGACCCCGACTCCGTCTCCTTCGGCGACTACCACGTCGCCAAGGACATCGGCTGGGCGCTGACCGGAACGCCTGTCGACGACGAGGGCCTGGCGGAGCTGCTCGAGCCCTACCGCGGCCACCGGTACCGCGTGCAGCAGCTGCTTGGGCTCGCGGGTCAGCGCCGGCCGCGCCGCGGCGCTCGGATGGCACCGCGCACCCACCTGCCGACCCGGGTCCGCTGAGCCGCGCGCGTGCTGGCTCCGGGGTGGCTGGTCCGTGACGGCCAACGGCGCGGCCGACCCGCGGCCTCTGCCACCCAAGGCGGCGGGCTGAGACCTGACCTGTCGGGGCCTGCGAGCGCGGAGGATCCGGCATTGGCGGGAGCACGGGCAGGAGGCCGTCGACGTCAGAGGAGCGTCGCCTGATCTCCTCGTGCCGGACGGGCGTGGGACTGACAGCGCGACGGTCCAGCAGGCATCGCAGGGGTGGAAGACGTGGCAGGCAGGTCGGGGAGAGGGCGCTCGAGATCGAGACGGGCCACCTGGACCGGCACCGCCTGACCATCGACGACGAGATGGCCACGTCCGGGGCGGCGTGCCATCGCTGGGTCCAGCCGCGCGCCGAGCACGTCCCCGTCCGCCGGGATCGTGGCGCCGAGGACGAGCCCGCAGCCGTCGCGGGCGACCTCCGGCACCAGCCCTCGGAAGGCGCTGTTGGCCCGAGCCAGCTCGGCCGCGACCGCGACGAGCCCGTCGGTCTCGCCGACGAGTCGAACGGTCTCCACGAGAGCGGCTTCGACCGGCTTACCTTCGACCACCTCGACGTCATCGACCAGGACGCAGAGGTCAGGATCGCCTCGGCGCAGCTCGATGAGCTCGGTGGCGTCGTCGGGAGCCAGGACGCGGACGCCGCGTGCCCCGGCCCAGGCCGCGAGCGGTGACCGACGCGCGCAGAGCGCGGTGACGTGCCGGCCCTGCCGCACGAGTCGCTCACCCAGCGTCGTCAGGGTGGTCGACCGACCGGACCGCGGGGGACCCGCGACGAGGAACCTGCGGTGCCCCAAGGCCGGGGTCAGCCCCACCGGGCGCGCTTCGTCACCGCCGACGCCGAGGACGAGCCGGTCGCTGTCGCCCTCCTGGTCGTCGCGGTCCCGGTGGTCGATGACCACGTGGGCCGGCAAGGCCTTGATCCGCCAGGGCGTCGACGGTCGCGCCGCAGAGTCCGAAGGTCCGAGGTCGGCCACGCCGGGGTGGCACGCCCCGGGGTCAGACGCCCTGTGGTGGGGGGTGCCACAGCTCGGCTCCGGCGTGGGGCGAGAGCCGGCGCGCTCAACGGCCACGGCAGTGGCGGAGGTCGACGCGTCGGTCCCGGGAACGGCGAGCTGGACGTGGTTCCCCGTCGTCAGGTCGATGGCGCGCCCGGGTATCAGATGCGTCGGAGCCTGGTCCGGAGCGACTCCGGCGAGCGTGAGGTCGAGGGGGTCGGGCATCGCGAGCACGAGCCGACGTTGCAGCAGTCCGGGCAGCCGGCCGGACAGCACGGCGCGCCCTCCGGCGACAACGAACCAGACGCCCGCTGAGGGGCCGTCGCGCAGCAGACGGTGCACGTCGTCGATGCCGGTGCCGTGGTCGGTTGCCGTCAACGACTCCTCGACGGACTCCCAACCGTCCACGAGCACGACCACGGCCCGGGGTCCCTCCACCTGGCCGTCGACCAGCTCCAACAGGCGGGTCAGCAGGCGCCGGGTGAGCCCGGGCTCGGTGGCGTCGGTGACGGTCCCGGCGTGGGGGAGGCCTGCGAGTACGCCGGCCGGGCCTGCGACGCCTTGCACCACGTGGAGGTGGAGCTGGTCAGGCGAGAGCCGGCCGGCCAGGGCGAGCGCAGTCGTGATGAGCGCCGTGGTGCGACCCGAGCGCGGCCCGCCCGCCAGGCCCAGGTGACCGTCCCGCTCGGGCCGCCAGCGCAGAGGAACCTGTCGCTGCTCTCGCGGGAGGTCGACGAGGCCGAGAAGGGCACCCTCGTCGCCGTCCGCCGCCGCGTCCTCCGCCGCCGCACGGTCCGTCGCGCTCGCCAGGTCCGAGGCGGTCAGCAGACTCGGCAACGGCGGCAGCCAGGGCTGGGGTGCGGGCCGGAGGTCGAGGGCCTCCGCGGCTGCGCGTGCCGCCTGGACGACGGTGTGGAGCTCGGTGCATCCCCGACCGCCGATCCTCTCCTCGCGGCAGGTGTCGTCGCCATCGCCTTCCTCGCTGTCGGGTGCGCCCTCGGTGCTGTCCTCCACGCCCCCGGAGCTGTCCTCCACAGGTAGGGCGGCCAGGAGGTCGCGGGCGACGACGCGGATGGCGCTGGGTCCCGGGACCGTTGACGGCAGGCTGGCGCCGAGGTAGGCCGTCTGCACCGTGCGCAACGTGTGGTCGCCGGTCCGCAGGCACGCCCTTCCCGGGGTGCGCGGATCGAGGGTCGCGGCGTCCGCGGAGTCGATGACGTCGTCGCTGTCGGCCCGGTCGCGAACGCGTAGGGCGATGCGCAGGGCGATGTTGGCCCGCATGTCGGCCGTCACGATCCCGGCCGGCCGTTGCGTCGCCAGCACCAGGTGCAGGCCGAGCGACCGGCCCAGGGCGGCGACGCGCACGAGCCCCTCGACGAAGTCGGGGAACTCTTCGGCGAGCGCCTTGAACTCGTCCACCACGATGACCAGCCGGGCCAGAGGAGGCAGGTCACGGCATACGGAAGCGGCGACGCGGTAGCCGTCGAGGTCACGCGCGCCCGCCTGCGCGAGGAGGCGCTCACGACGCTTCATCTCTGCGTCGAGAGAGGTGAGCGCCCGCGAGGTGAGATGGGCGTCGAGGTCCGTGACCAGTCCCACAGTGTGGGGCAGGCGAGCGCACTCGCTGAACGCGGAGCCGCCCTTGTAGTCGACGAGCACGAAGGCGAGCTCGTCGGGAGGGCTGCTGACGGCCAGTCCCGTGACGAGGGTCTGCAGCAGCTCGGACTTGCCCGAGCCGGTGGTACCTCCGACGAGGGCATGGGGACCGTCGGCAGCGAGGTCAACCACGACGGCGCCCTCGACGGCGAGGCCGAGCAGGGCGACGGGCCGGCCCTCGCTTCGCTTCCAGGCGGAGGCGAGGCTGGCGGCCGAGGTCGGATCGTTCCCCGTCGAACGGTGGAGGCTGACGAAGGAGACACGCCCATCGAGGGCGCCGATGCCCTCCTGCGGGGTCGCGTCCACGTAGGGCGCCATCGTGCGGCAGACGGCCTCCAGCGAGCCCGGGGACGGAAGGTCGGGGACGACGCCGCTGAGGACCCGGCCGTCCTCTCGGATGGTGACCTCGAGACGGGTCGCGTCGATCTCGAGCAGGGCCCGGCTCTCCGGCGGGAGGGACACGACGTCACGATCGAGGCAGATGAGAGCCACGCCCGACTGCGGACCCTCCCTCAGCAGCTCGGAAACGCCTGGCAGCGTACGCAGCGCGCTGGGACCGTCCACCAGGACGACGACATCGGGTGCACGGCGCTCGCCGATGACGCCGAGGCCCTCCCGGGCGGTGCGGCGGCTCTCCACGAGCGTGCGCAACGACGCGACGTGTGCGACCACGCTGGCCGCACCCGCGAACACGCGCCCGGTGTGGTCCTCCCGGTCGGCGAGGTGCGGCAGGTGGGCCGCCCACTCCCACTCGCGACCGTGGTCCTCGGTGTCGGCGAGGACGTGCAGGGACAGCGTTCGAGGTGTGTGCCAGGCCGCCAGCTGCACCAGGAGCGCACCAGCCAGTGAGCAGGCGTGCGCGCGGGGGCCCGCAACGCCGACCACCCCTGACCTGCCGACGTCCACGAGGGCCGGCAGCTCGTCCATAAGTGGTCGCGGGTCAGCCGGGCCCTCGGTGTTCACTTCGGCGCTCTGGGTCGCGGTGCCCACCCGAAGGACCAGATGGTCGCTGTCGGTCGGCCTGCGTTCCCAGAGACGGCTGCCTCGCCGGCTCACGAGCGTCTCGACGTGGGCGAGGTCGGGGTGGTCGCTGCGCCGCCTCGACGCGTCGGCGTCCGCCGCCTTCTCGAGCTCTGCCCGGGCCTGTGCCAGCTGCACTGCATGCGACTTGAGCTGCCGTCGGTGGGAGCTCCGACCGGCCCGCCGGTCGCTCCACCACTGCCCGAGCAGCAGGACCGGCGACATGAGGGCGAAGAGCAGCAGGGCGGGTGACGAGAGGACGACGGCCAGAACGCCCGACAGGACCAGCGGCGCCAGGGACGCGAGCAGCGGCAGGCGCCCGTGCTCGGGCCCTCGCGGCGCCTCCGGGAAGGCCACGGTCACCTCGTCCCGAGCCCCGCGCAGGCGTGGTGGGCGGTGGATGAGGACCTCTCCGTCGACGACCTCGTGGTGTCCGCCACGGATGTCGACGGGTCCCACCACGAAGGACGTCGAGCCGATGCGCACGTGCTGGCCCGCGGTGATCATCCCTCCCTGCGCCGGTAGGGCCGACCCCTCGACGCGCGAGCTGTTCGTGGGCTCGAGGTCCCTCAGGTGCAGGCCTTCGGCCGACACGGTCAGGACCGCGTGTGCCCGGGAGACCCCCGGATCCTCGAGTCGGACCTGTGCGGAGGCCGCACGGCCGATGATGTGCTCGCCGCGTCCGAGGACGACCAGGTTGCCCGCCTGGACACCTCCGACCACCCGTAGCTCCACGGCGCCTGCGCCTTGCGGCGGCACCGCGGAGCGGGCATCCTCCTGGACGCGCGCGCCGGCGACGAGAAGTGCGCCGCGCAGGAGCGGCGGCTCGCCGACGACGTCGCGGTCCTCCACGAGCCGGCCGTCGACGTGGAGGTCGTCGGACGCGGCCACACCCGCTGCCACGGCGAGACGAGCACGGAGGTCACCGAACACCGTTCCTGTGGCAGCGTCGATCGTCACATGACGCACGGGCTGATCGGTCCTTCGACGGTCCAGCACCGAAAAGGTCAAGCGCACGGCTCCTCCTCTCGTGAGGCTCCATGAGACCGCCGACTCCGTACGCACCTCCTGCGCCGTGCACAGCTGTGGACGACGCCCGGCGGACGTCGGGCGGGGCGTTACGGTGCGCTCGCCGGCAGAGCCAGGCACCGCATCACACACGGGCAACCGGCTGCCCCAGCAACGGCGCGGCCGGACGGCTGTGGATGGGGCTCGCCGAGCGGATCGGATTCGTCCTACCTTGGACGCGCCAGAACCGGACTATCCGGGCAGGATGTCCGCAAGCAGCTCACAGGGGTCCAGGAAAACGTATGTCGACGCATGAAGCGGTACGCCACGTCGAGGGCGAGGTGCGCGAGCTCATCCGACGCTCGGGGCTCGACCCGTCGACCGACACCAACGCTGTCCGCCGACTCGTGCAGGATGCCGTGCAGGACTACGACCAGCGCTCCCTCCACGGCGGCCTGCCCGCGCTGGGAGACCAGCGACTCGCCGTCCACTCCATCCTTGCGGTCGTCGCCGGCTACGGCCCGCTCCAGCAGTACTTCGACGATCCTGCCGTCGAGGAGATCTGGATCAACGAGCCCTCGAAGGTGTTCGTCGCCCGAGGCGGCATCGCCGAGCTGACACCCACGATCCTGTCGGCCGACGACGTGCGCGACCTCGTCGAGCGGATGCTGAGGTCCAGCGGCCGCCGGGTCGACCTCAGCAGTCCCTTCGTCGACGCGACGCTGGCCGACGGTTCGCGCCTGCATGTCGTCATCCCCGACATCAGCCGCGCCCACTGGCAGGTTAACATCCGCAAGTTTGTCGTCAAGGCTGATCATCTGGACGACCTCGTCCGACTCGGCACGATCCATCGCCAGTCGGCCACGTTCCTCGAGGCCGCCGTCGCCAGCGGCCTCAACGTGCTCGTGGCCGGCGGCACCCAGGCGGGCAAGACGACCTTGCTGAACTGCCTCGCCGCCGCGATCCCTCCGCGCGAGCGGATCGTCACCTGCGAGGAGGTCTTCGAGCTCAAGATCCCGCAGCGCGACGTCGCTGCGATGCAGTGCCGACAGCCCAGTCTCGAGGGCACGGGGGAGGTGCCGCTGCGTCGTCTGGTCAAGGAGGCCCTGCGGATGCGGCCCTCGCGGATCATCGTGGGTGAGGTGCGCCAGGAGGAGAGCCTCGACCTGCTCATCGCCCTCAACAGCGGGGTGCCGGGCATGTGCACGGTGCACGCCAACAGTGCCCGCGAGGCCGTGACGAAGATGTGCACCCTGCCACTGCTGGCGGGGGAGAACGTCTCGAGCCGGTTCGTGGTGCCCACGGTCGCGGCGGCGATCGACATCGTGGTGCACGTCGCGCTGGAGCGCGACGGCCGGCGCCGGGTGCGCGAGATCGTCGCCGTCCCGGGACGGGCCGAGGGCGATGTCATCGAGATCGCCGACCTGTTCGTGACGCGCAACGGGCAGCTTCGCCGGGCCGACGGCTTCCCGCCGCACCGCGAAGCGTTCGAACGCGCCGGCTACGACGTGGCCGCCCTTCTCGCGCAGGGTGACTCATGATCTCGCCGCTGCTCGTCGGCCTGGTCTTCGGCGTCGGCGTCTTCTTCGTCTACTGGTCCTTCTGGCCGCAGCAGCCCGCGCCGAAGAGGGCGGCTCGTGCCGGCTTCATGCTCAACCTGCGCGACCACCTGACACAGGCCGGCTACTCGTCGGTCACCCCGGGCAACGTCATCCTCGGTTCCGTGGTCCTCTTCTCTGTGGCACTGGTGCTCGTGCTCGCCCTCACCCGCGTCCTGCCCATCGCGCTGTGCTTCGCCCTGATGGCAGGAGCCCTCCCGCTGTCGTTGGTGCGGATGCGAGCGCGCAAGCGTCGCAACAAGCTGCGGGACCTGTGGCCGGACGTCGTCGACAACATCACCTCGGGCGTCCGCGCAGGTCTGGCACTGCCGGAGGCGCTGTCGCAGCTGGCCATCCGGGGTCCGGCCGAGCTTCGTCCGGCGTTCGAGGCCTTCGCCGAGGACTACCGCACGACCGGTCGGTTCCAGGACTGCCTCGACCGTCTCAAGGACCGCTTGAGCGATCCCGTCGGTGACCGCATCGTGGAGTCGCTGCGCATCGCCCGCGAGGTGGGCGGCAGCGACCTCGGCAGGCTGCTGCGCACCCTCTCCTCGTTCCTGCGCGAGGATGCCCGCACCCGCTCCGAGCTGGAGACACGCCAGAGCTGGACGGTGAACGCCGCACGACTGGCAGCCGGCGCGCCCTGGGTCATCCTCGGGCTGCTCGCACTCAACGGCAGCTCTCTGACCGCCTACTCCTCACCCACCGGGTGGGTCGTGCTCGCGGTCGGTGCCGCCCTGTGCGCCCTGGCCTACCGCGCCATGGTCTGGATCGGACGCCTTCCCGAGGAAGAGCGGGTGCTGCGATGAGCGGCCCCCTGCGGGACCTCGGAGCCGGCTGGTCCTGGGCCGGAGCCAGTGCAGGCGTACTCCTGCTCGCAGGAGTCGTCCTCGTCGTCGCGGGGCTCCCGGCACGTCGGCGACCCACCCTCGACGACCGGCTGGAGCCGTATCTTCGCGACACCCCTCGACCGTCGACCCTGCTGGCCCGGCCCGCGCCACCGAGGGGCCCTTTCGGCTTCGGTGAGCTCTTCGCGCCGTACGTCGCCCGCCTCGGTCGCGGGGTGGGGGCCGTCTTCGGCGGCGCTCCATCCGTCGCTCGACGGCAGCTGCGGGCGGGCCGGCCCGCCGACATCGAGGCCTTCCGCGCGGAGCAGGTGATGTGGGGCGCGCTCGGCGGCCTCGCCGGCATGGCCTTCACGGCCCTCGTCGCAGCCGCCCAGCGGCGCTTCCCGGTCCCGGTGCTCGTCGTCATGGTGATGGTGGGCGTGCTGGGCGGGATCGCTGCCCGCGACTATGCCCTCAGCCGTTCGGCCGCGCGGCGCGAA
Source organism: Terrabacter lapilli (assembly GCF_039531305.1). Classification (NCBI taxonomy): domain Bacteria; kingdom Bacillati; phylum Actinomycetota; class Actinomycetes; order Micrococcales; family Intrasporangiaceae; genus Terrabacter; species Terrabacter lapilli. The sequence goes on along the minus strand of NZ_BAAAPU010000009.1, from coordinate 347,857 downwards.
GCCCGCATGCTGACCGAGTTCCCCACGGTGGCAGAGCTGCTCGCACTTGCCGTCAGTGCGGGCGAGGGGGCGGTGGGCGCCTTGGAACGCGTTTGCCGACTGTCGCGCGGCGAGCTCTCCGACGAGCTGCGCAGGTGCCTCGCCGACGCCCGTGCCGGTGCCAACCTGCCCACGGCACTGCAGGGCCTGGCCGACCGGACGGGGCTGATGAGCCTCACTCGTTTCGTCGACGGGATCGTCGTCGCGGTCGAGCGCGGCACGCCGCTGGCGGAGGTCCTGCGAGCCCAGGCCCAGGACGTCCGCGAGGACGGCCGACGGACGCTCATGGAAGAGGGTGGCAAGAAGGAGATCTACATGATGGTCCCCATCGTCTTCCTGACCTTGCCCGTGACCGTCCTCTTCGCGCTGTTCCCCGGCCTCAGCTTCCTCCACCTCAAGCTCTGACCCACTCCGACGGGTCCACCACCAGTGCACCACCAACACAGGGAGACAGGAATGAACCGCATCATCATCGGCCAGGCCCGGGCACGAGCGGCGCTCGCTGCGGCTGTGTCCAGTCGCGTGAAAGGACCGCGCGACCGTGGCGACGTCCCGGGCTGGGTCCTCATCACGATCATGACGGCCGGACTCGTCACCGCCCTCTGGGCGCTCGCGGGCCCGCAGCTCGGGCAGCTGTTCAGCGACGCGATCTCGAGCGTCAAGGGCCCGTGAGGCGCCTGGCCCCGGTCGCGCCGGGCCCGGGATCGCTCCTCCTCCGCATCGCCGAACGGTCACGGTCTCGACCACGGGGCGGGGGCGAGGGACACCCGTCGCGACGTGACGGCGTCGCAGGGCGTGCCCCCTCGCCGGCGGCCGACGCGCGCGAGCAGCGCTATCGGGCCGAGTGTGGGTCTGCCATCGCCGAGTTCGTGATGGTGGCCGCCCTGCTTCTCGTGGTCGCGATGGGCGTCTTCCAGCTGGGCCTGGCCCTCTACGTCCGCAACACGCTCATCTCCGCGGCTTCCGAGGGAGCGCGCTACGGAGCCCGTGCGGACGCCGAGCCCGGCGACGGCACGGCGCGCACCCGCGCCCTGGTGACGTCCGCACTGAGCGCCTCGTTCGCCCAGGACGTCACGGCCAGCCGGTCGGTCACTCCCTCCGGGGTGCGCGTCGTGGAGGTGCACGTCTCGGCACCGCTGCCCCTCATCGGCCCGATCGGCCCATCCGGTCGCCTCACGGTGTCGGGCCGGGCCTTCAGCGAGGAGCAGGTCGTGTCCGGAGCCGGCCCGTGAACCCGGCGCGACGGCTGGTCCTACGAGCCACAAGGGGAGGCGGCGCGCACCGGGCCCCGGGGGCCGAGGACGGCCGCGCCATCCTCGAGTTCATCTTCCTCGGGATGCTGCTCCTGCTCCCGCTGACCTACCTTGTCCTCACGGCTGCCCGGCTGCAGGCGGCCTCTTTCTCGGCATCCTTGGCCGGTCGCGAGGCCGGCCGGGCGTTCGTGACGGCGCGGTCCGACGACGAGGGCTTCGCGCGGGCCCGCGCCGCAGCCTCGCTCGCCTTCACCGACTTCGCCTTCGACCGCGCTGCCGAGGTCGCGGTCTCCTGCGACGGCTCGCCTTGCCTGCGCCCCGAGGGCACCGTGACGGCGACGGCCACCATCGCCGTCGCGCTGCCGCTCGTGCCCGACTTCATCGCCGCGCACGTGCCGGCGTCGGTGACGGTCTCCTCGACGCACGTCGCGTCCGTCGACCGGTTCGTGGCGCGATGACACCGACGTATGCCGTGTCCCGCGTGAGGCTCGTCCGCCGGGTGCGCGCCGGGCTGCGTAGACGGCATGCTCCCGAGGAGGGCCAGATCGGCGTGCTGGCCCTCGGGCTGTTCGTGCTGACGACCCTGCTCGTGCTCGGCACGGTCGACGTGACGGCGGCTCAGCTCGCACGCATGCGCCTGCTCGACACGGCCGACTCCGCGGCGCTCGATGCTGCCGACTCGCTCGACGAGAGCTCTGCCTACCAGAACGGGGTCCTCGACAGGCTGGCCCTCACCGACCAGTCCGTATCAAGCGCCGCTGCGGCGCACCTGGCCCGGACGCCGAGGCCACCTGGCATCACCTCGTGGTCGCTTGTGCCCGACACTGGCGCCGAGGGTGGCGACACCGCGGTGGTCACGCTCCAGGGCACGGCCACCCTTCCGATGACGGGCTGGGTGCTCGACTCGCTCGGTAGCAGCGTCACCATCACCGTGACCTCCAGGGCTCGGGCGCCACTCGGTTAGCCGAACCGCGCAAAATCTCCCAAACCGGTCACGCACGCAACGATGTGCCCCTAACCTGCGTCCCGGCGCACCACGCCACCGGAGCACGTCCATGCGCGGTGGCGTGGTGCGTCGTCCTCAGGAGAGATCGCGCGCCGCCGCCCGGGCGGCGCCGTCCACACGTGTCGCGGCTCGCACCGGCCGCGACGACAGACAGGGAGAAGATGCGCACCTTCGTCACCAAGGCGCTCGTGGCCACAGCAGGTCTGGGCCTGGGCGTGGCCGCGCCCATCGCAGCGGCGAGCTCCGCCCAAGCGCTGCCGGCCATCATGATCTACAAGGTCCAGTACGACTCGCCCGGCGCCGACACCGGGAGCAACACGAGCCTCAACGCCGAGTACGTCGTCATCAAGAACACGACTCGCAGCGACCGAGTCCTGACCGGGTGGACGCTGCGCGACAAGACGGGCTACACCTACCGGTTCCCGGCCTTCGCCCTCAAGGCCGGGGCGACGGTCACGGTGCACACCGGCCGTGGGAGCGCCACGGCGGCCCACCGTTACTACAACAAGTCCTGGTACGTCTGGAACAACACCGGCGACACGGCATACCTCAAGAACGCGTCCGGGACGACCGTGGACACGTGCAGCTGGAGGGGCGGCGGCACGGCGACCTACTGCTGAGCGCCCCGGGGCCAGCACGCCGCCGAAGGCCCGGTCCCTCGGGGTCGGGCCTTCGGCATAACCGTCGGCGCCCGAGGCGGCCACCCCCGAGTCCCGATGGAACGTCGTCGGGACCTTCGACCCCGCCACCGTCCCAGTCGAGCCCGTATCTCACCGTGGCGAAGCGTTGCGCCGCCCACACGACCGATCCGGTCCCGGCGGCCGTGGGCTCCCCGTCACGCGGCCGCCCAAGCCGGGCGAGGGCCGCCGGTCGGGGGGCGCACGTCGTCCCCGCGGCGCCGGAGCACCGGTCGCTCGCCGTGCGTGCGCCCGCACGGCGCCGCTGCCGTAGGCTGTTCGATCGTGGCTGTTGACTTCACGCAAGAGATCAGAGACCTGCGCGCGACGATGGACTCCGTGCGTGGGGTCACCAACCTCGACGAGCTGGCCCGCACCATCAAGGAGCTCGAGGAGCAGGCGTCGGCGCCCGACCTGTGGGACGACCCCGACGCCGCGCAGCAGGTGACGAGCGCCCTCAGCCGCGCCAACTCCGAGCGCGACCGCATCCTCGGCATGGACGCGCGCATCGAGGACCTCGAGACCCTGGTCGAGATGGGCCAGGAGGAGCACGACGCCGCCACCATGGAGGAGGCCGAGCGCGACCTCGCCAAGCTCAAGAAGGACGTCGGCGAGCTCGAGGTCCGCACGCTCCTCTCGGGCGAGTACGACGAGCGCGAGGCCGTCGTCACGATCCGCGCCGGTGCGGGTGGCGTCGACGCCGCCGACTTCGCCGAGATGCTGATGCGGATGTACCTGCGCTGGGCCGAGCGCCACGGCTACCCGACGAAGGTCATGGACACCTCGTACGCCGAGGAGGCGGGCCTGAAGTCGGCCACCTTCGAGGTCAACGTGCCGTACGCGTACGGCCACCTCTCCGTCGAGGGCGGCACCCACCGGCTCGTGCGGATCAGCCCGTTCGACAACCAGGGCCGTCGCCAGACCAGCTTCGCGGCGGTCGAGGTCATCCCGCTCATCGAGTCCGACGACTCCATCGACATCCCCGAGAACGAGCTGAAGATCGACGTCTTCCGCTCCAGCGGCCCGGGCGGCCAGAGCGTCAACACGACCGACTCGGCGGTGCGAATGACCCACATCCCGACCGGCATCGTCGTCTCGATGCAGAACGAGAAGAGCCAGATCCAGAACCGCGCCGCCGCGCTGCGCGTGCTCCAGTCCCGCCTGCTCCTGCAGCGCAAGGCCGAGGAGGCCGCGGTCAAGAAGGAGATGGCCGGCGACGTCAAGGCGAGCTGGGGCGACCAGATGCGCTCGTACGTCCTCAACCCGTACCAGATGGTCAAGGACCTGCGCACCGAGTACGAGACCGGCAACCCGAGCGCGGTCTTCGACGGCGACATCGACGGCTTCATCGAGGCCGGCATCCGTTGGCAGATCGGCCAGAACCGCCAGCAGGACTGAGGGCGGCGACGCCGGCCGGCCGGAAGGTCCGCCACGCCGGGATCGACGCCTTTCCGGGGGATCTGTCCGCGTCCACGTAGCCTCGTAGCGCTCGCGTGGACGCGCCCTGCGTATGCCGTCACGTGCCGACCCGGCGCCCGTGCGGTTCCAGCCCAGTGAGCACTGCAGTCCGGTAGTTCCCAGCAGTAGCCCCCAGCACGAGTCGAGGCCCGACGCATGATCCTCTTCGAGAACGTCACGAAGACCTACCCTCGGACGACTCGTCCGGCGCTCGAGGACGTGAGCCTCGAGATCGCGCGAGGCGAGTTCGCCTTCGTCGTCGGCACGTCGGGGTCCGGCAAGTCGACGATGATGCAGCTCGTCATGAAGGAGCAGGACGCGACGAGCGGCCGCGTCCTCGTGGCCGGCCGCGAGCTCGATCGCCTGCCCGAGCGCAAGGTGCCGGCGCTGCGCCGCGAGATCGGCTGCGTGTTCCAGGACTTCCGGCTGCTGCCCAACAAGACCGTCTTCCAGAACGTCGCCTACGCCCTGCAGGTGCTCGGCAGCAGCCGCGCCCGCATCCGCCAGACCGTGCCCGAGACCCTCGAGCTCGTCGGGCTCGCCGGCATGGAGAAGCGCCTGCCCCACCAGCTCTCCGGTGGTGAGCAGCAGCGCGTGGCCATCGCCCGCGCCTTCGTGAACCGGCCGCCGATCCTGCTCGCCGACGAGCCCACCGGCAACCTCGACCCCGACACGAGCCTCGGCATCGTGCAGCTGCTCGACCGGATCAACCGGACCGGCACCACCGTCGTCATGGCCACCCACGACACCGTCACCGTCGACGCGATGCGCAAGCGCGTCATCCGCCTGGACCGGGGCGTGCTCGTCAGCGACCTTGAGGCGGGGGACTACACCACCGGCTCGATCCCGCGCATCCGGCTGGACGAGGAGTCCGCCGCCCCCCGCCGTGCCGACGAGCCCGAGGTGCCCGACGGCTACGACGACGGGGACCCGGCGGCCTACGAGGGCGACGACCCGGACGCGCTGCCGCCCATCGGCCGCGACGCCGACGAGCCGCGTCCCAGGAGCGGGCTCTTCCGTCGGTCCAGGGCCGTCCACACGAGCAGCCGCTGAGCCCGAGACGGAGCGAGACACGACATGCGATTCCAGTTCCTGCTCGGCGAGATCGGCAACGGCCTCCGACGCAACCTCTCGATGGCCGTCTCGGTGGTCATCGTCACGATGATCTCCATGTACCTGCTGGGCCTGGGCCTGATGGGCCAGCGGCAGGTCGACACCATGAAGGACTACTGGTACGACCGTGTCCAGGTCACGGTCCTGCTCTGCGCCGAGAAGACCCGCTTCACCAACTGCGCCGGTGAGCCGACCACCGATGCGCAGCGCGAGGCGATCAAGGCCGAGCTCGACTCGCTGCGCCCCACCGTCAAGGACGTCTTCTACGAGTCGCGCGACGAGGCGTACGACCGCTTCAAGCAGACGTACCAGAACTCGCCGCTGGCGCGTGCGGGGGAGTCGTACTTCGCCGACTCCTACCGGGTCAACCTGGGCGACCCGAGCAAGTTCGACGTCGTCGCGAGCTCGATCAAGGGCATGCCCGGGGTGGCCGACGTGCAAGACCAGAAGAAGCTCCTCGAGAAGTTCTTCACCTTCATGAACACCGTGTCGTGGGCGGCCATCGCGCTGTCCTCGCTCATGGTCTTCGCGGCGGTCATGCTGATCTCCACCACCATCCGGCAGACCGCGTTCAGCAGGCGTCGCGAGACCGGGATCATGCGGCTGGTCGGCGCTTCCAACTTCACGATCCGCTTCCCGTTCGTCATGGAGACGGTCCTGTCGAGCGTGCTCGGCGCGGTGCTGGCCATGGCGATGCTGTGGGCCACCGTCCGCTACGGCGTGGTCGGCTTCCTGAGCCAGACCCTGACCGACACCGCGTTCATCGGAGTGACCGACGTCTACTACGTCGCTCCCTTCGTCATCGTCGGCGTTGTGGTGCTCTCGAGCCTGACCTCGTGGGTGACGCTCCGCCGCTACCTGCGCGTCTGAGCCGCCCGCCCGGCGTCCCGATCTGCTGCGTTCTCGCCCGCCCGGCCCGTCCGGGGCGGCATGCTGTGCGCGGCAGAAAAGCCTCGAACCCACTCCTACCGCTGTGACCTGTGGTACCAATGGAGCTTATGTGGCACATGTGGCGCTTCCGCGGCAATCGCACCGCGACCCGACTCACGGCCGCTGGGCTCGCGCTGACCTGCACCGTCTCCCTGGGGTCGGCCCTGGGCGCGCGGGCTGACTCGGTCTCGGACCAGAAGAAGCGCAACGACCAGCGGATCGCCGCCCTGGGGCAGCAGCTCGAGGGCACCAACGCCTCGCTCGCCCGGGCGTACGTCAACCTGGAGCGGACCAACGCAGCCCTGCCCCTCGCGCAGCAGCGGGTGGCCTCGGCCCAGGCCGCCCAGGCGCGCGCCCAGGCCGCGCAGGTCGCGGCGGAGGCGACCGAGGCGCGTGCCATCGCCGCCGAGGCCAAGGCCCGGGCCCACAACGACGACGTCGCGCAGAAGCTCGCCGTCGCGCAGGCCAACGAGCAGCGTGCCAGGGAGCAGCTCGCCAAGAGCTCGACCGACCTCGTCAGCAGCCAGGACGCCCTCGACTCGTATGCCGCCGAGGTGTTCCAGGGCTCGAGCCAGGAGTCGCAGATCGGCCTGGTCTTCGGCTCGACGTCGCCGGAGGACTTCGCCAACCGCCTCGTCATGGCCGACACGGCCAGCGCCGTCGCCAGCGACACCATCGACAAGCTCGCGGCGATGACGGTCGACAACACCTCGACCCGCGCCTACCTGACCTCCGTCCGCGGTGAGATCGCCGAGCTCAAGCGCCAGGCCGAGATCGCGCTGAAGGGCGCCGAGGCCGCCGCCGCTGCCGCGACCCAGGCAAAGAACCAGGCCATCGTCGCCAAGAACAACGCGGTCACCGCGGCCCAGAACGCCGCAGCCGCCAAGACCCAGCTCGACCAGCTCAAGGCCAAGCAGTCCGCGGCCGCAGCCGACCTCGCCGCCCAGAAGCAGAGCGAGGCGGCCGACCTGGCCGCAGCGCAGGCCGAGTCGGCGCGCCTGCAGGGCATCCTGGTCGAGCGGGCCCGCCAGGCTCGCATCGCCGAGCAGAAGCGCATCGCCGCTCTCAGGGCCAAGCTCGAGGCGCAGCGCCAAGCCAGGATCCGGGCCGAGCGCGCCAAGGCGGCCGCCGCCGCCAAGGCGGGTAGGACGTACACCCCGAAGCCGCCGCCGCCCGTGGTCGTGCCCGTCGACTCGACGCCGTCGAACTACCTGACCTACCCCGCCAACGGCCCGACGACCTCCGGCTTCGGCATGCGCTGGCACCCGATCCTGCAGAAGTGGATGCTGCACGACGGTCTCGACTGGGGCATTCCCTGCGGCACCCCCGTGTATGCCGCCGCGCCGGGTCAGATCATCCGTGCCGGCTGGCGTGAGAGCGGCTGGGGCAACCAGGTCGTCATCGACCACGGGATGCACCGTGGCGTGGACCTCGTGACGACCTACAACCACCTGACGAGCATCGTCGACTTCGGCGGCCCGGTGAACCGCGGCCAGCTCATCGGCTACTCGGGCACGACCGGCTACTCGACGGGCTGCCACCTGCACTTCGGCGTCTACGAGGACGGCACACCGGTCGACCCGCGCAACTGGCTCTGACCGTCGGGGCGGGCCGCGAAACCGGCTCGGAGGACAGCCGGGCTTCGGGGTAGCGTTGGCAGGTCGACCGCGCCGCGCGGTCGCACCACGAGCAGCCGGCCCGCACCTGAGGACGCGCTGCAGACCGACTCGGAAGGATGGTCCGGTGCCCAAGGAGAAGGGGCGGTCGCTCATCGCGAGCAACCGCAAGGCCCGACACGACTACCTGATCGGCGACACCTTCGAGGCCGGCATCGTGCTGTCCGGGACCGAGGTCAAGGCGTTGCGGATGGGGCGCGCCTCGCTCGTGGACGGCTTCGCGATGTTCACGGGCGACGAGCTCTACCTCGAGAACGTCCACATCCCCGAGTACCTCAACGGCACCTGGAACAACCACGCCCCGCGGCGCAAGCGCAAGCTGCTGCTGCACCGTGCCGAGCTCGAGAAGATCGCGCAGAAGACGCGCGAGAGCGGGCGGACCATCGTGCCGCTGGCCCTGTACTTCAAGGACGGCCGGGCCAAGGTGGAGATCGCGATCGCGACCGGCAAGAAGGAGTACGACAAGCGCCACGCCCTGCGCGAGCGCCAGGACAACCGCGAGGCTGCCCGCGCCATGGCTGCCGCCAACCGCCGCCACTGAGCCGCCATCGAGCCGGCCACCGAGCCGCCATCGAGCCGCCACCGAGCCGCCACCGAGCCGCCACCGACTCCCTCTCGGGGGCGCTGAGCGCGAGCCGGCGCCCACCGTCGGGAACCGCACCCCCACATGCAGCGTCCGGTGTCAGGATGCAAGGGAGCGATGACGTGGAAGGACTCCGATGACGGGACCTGACGGACCCAGCCGGCCGACCCGAGCCCGCGGGCTGCGAAGCCGCCGAGCAGGCGGGATGTTCGCCGTCCTCGTGGGCCTCCTGCTGGTGCTGGCGGGCCCGGCCGGTTCCGCCCGCGCCGCGGGTGGCGAGGGCATGGACGCCTTCGTGGCCGCGTACGACCTGCAGTCCGACGGGAGCATGAAGGTCACCGAGACCATCACCTGGCGGTTCCCGACCGGTCAGCAGCAACACGGCATCTTCCGCAACATCGTCGTGCGGATGGGCTACGACAACCAGGAGAACCGCTACCGCTACTTCGACCTGACCGACGTCGCGGTGAGCAGCCCGAGCGGTGCGCCGGACACCTTCCGGGTCATCGACAACGGCGCGGCCAAGCAGATCCGCATCGGCTCGGCGAGCGAGTACACGAGCGGCACACAGGTCTACAAGGTCTCCTACACCCTCCACAACGTGCTCAACCCCATCACCGCGGACGGCAAGCCGGCCACGGGCACCACACCGCCCGCCACGGTCGAGCTCAACTACAACGTGTTCGGCAGCAACGAGCTGACCGAGCGCGACCGCGTCTCCGTCACGGTCAACGCGCCCGCCGCCGCCACCAAGGTGCTGTGCTTCTCGGGCCCGACCGGGTCCACGACCGAGTGCTCGAGCAGCCCGGGGGATCCCTCCCGCTTCTCTGCCGGCCCCCTCGCGTCGGGTGATGCGATGACGGTCGTCGCCTCCTACCCGGCCTCGGCGTTCGGCGACGTGCGGCCCGACGTGCGCAACGGCGGCGCCGACTCCACGGTCGGGTCCGAGGCCGCACCAGCCGTCAACGCGGCGGCCTGGATCGGCGGCGTGGGAGCCCCGATCCTCGCCCTCGCCGTCATGGGCACGCTGGTCTGGACGCGCGGCCGCGACGAGCGCTACGCCGGCCTGACCCCCGGCCTGTCGCCGGTTCCGAGCGCCGGCGGCAGCGGCGCCGGCCCGGACGGGCCAGGCGGCCCGGGCATCGTCCGCGGCGGTTCCCCGACCGTCGCCGTGCAGTTCCAGCCGCCGAAGGGCGTCCAGCCCGGGATGGTCGGCACGATCATCGACGAGACGGCCAACCCCATCGACGTGTCGGCCACCGTCATCGACCTCGCGGTGCGCGGGTTCCTGCGCATCGAGGAGAACGAGGGCGGCGGCATGTTCAGCCGCACCGACTGGACGCTGACGCGGCTCGACCCGCCGGCCCGTGAGCGGCTGCTGCCCTACGAGCAGAGCCTTCTCGACGGCATCTTCTCCACGCGGGGCGACGTCGTGCAGCTCTCGGAGCTGAAGAACACGTTCGCGTCCACGCTCAAGGCCATCCAGCGCCAGATGTACCAGGAGGTCGTGACGCGGGGCTGGTTCCGCTCGTCGCCGCAGACCCAGCGGGGGGCCTGGCAGGCCCTCGGCATCGTCATCGCCGTGCTCGGCGGCCTGCTCCTCTTCTACGGCCGGCCCGCGATCAGCGCCATCCTGGGCGGCGGGTTCTCGGGGGGAGTGGCGCTGGGGGTCGGGCTGCTGCTGGCCGGCGTCATCGTGTGGGTGCTCGGCGGCCGGATGGCCGCCAAGACGGCCGAGGGGTCGGCGGTGCTCGCGCAGTCGCTCGGGTTCAAGGAGTACCTCACGACCGCGGAGGCCGGCCAGATCGCCTTCGAGGAGGCGTCGAACATCTTCAGCCGCTACCTGCCGTATGCCGTCGTCTTCGGGGTCGCCGACCGGTGGGCCCGCACGTTCGCCGACGTCGCGAGGGCCGCGGAGGCCGCCAACCAGCCGCTGCTCATGCCGACGTGGTACGTCTGGAGCGGCACCGCGTTCCCCGACTTCACGAGCATCGCCTCCGGCGTCGAGTCCTTCTCGACGACCTCGACCGGCACCTTCACGTCCACGCCCGGCTCCTCGGGTTCATCCGGCTTCGGTGGCGGCGGCTTCTCCGGCGGCGGTGGCGGCGGCTCGTCCTCCGGCTCGTGGTGAGCTGACCGCCTGCCGGCACCGCAGTGGGTAAGCACCGGGCATGGCCACGGGCACGACCGCCGACCTGCTGGAGCCGTACCGGCGCAAGCGCGACTTCACGCGTACCGCCGAACCGGCCGGAGCCGTGGCCCCTCCGGCGCCCGACGGCCGGCGGCGCTTCGTCGTCCAGCGCCATCGCGCCCGGCGCCTGCACTACGACTTCCGCCTCGAGATCGACGGCGTCCTGGTCAGCTGGGCCGTGCCGCGTGGCCCGACCCTCGACCCCGGCGTGCGGCGCCTGGCCGTCCACGTCGAGGACCACCCGCTGGAGTACGAGACCTTCGAGGGCGTCATCCCCGCGGGCGAGTACGGCGGTGGCGACGTCATCGTGTGGGACGCCGGGCTGTGGGCGCCGCACGGCACGGACGACCCCGGCCAGGCGGTCCGTGACGGTGAGCTGCACCTCGACATGGCCGGCGAGCGGCTGCGCGGGCGCTTCGTCCTCGTCCGCAGCGACCGGGACGGCGGCGGGACGTCCGGTTCGGGGAAGGAGCAGTGGCTGCTGCTGCACAAGCACGACCGGTGGGCGCAGGCCGGCTGGGACGCCGAGGACCACCCCACCTCGGTGCGCAGCGGCCGCACCAACGAGCAGGTCAGGGCGCAGCCGCAGCTGGTGTGGCACTCGGACCTGCCGGCCGACCGCGCGGCCGTCCCCGTCGGCGGCCAGGCGGTGCCGGCGCCCTCCGCGGCCGAGCTGGCCGCCCTGGAGGAGCTGGCGCAGCTCGGTGGCGAGGGCCGGTGGACGGTCCACGGCCGCACCCTGCGGGTGACGAACCTCGACAAGGTGCTCTTCCCGGGGCGCGACGGCGAGCCGCCGGTGACCAAGCGTGAGCTGCTGGCGTATGCCGCCCGCATCGCCCCCGTGCTCCTGCCCTACCTGCGTGGCAGGGCTCTCAACCTGCACCGCTACCCCGACGGGGCGCAGGAGAAGGGCTTCTGGCACAAGGAGGTGCCACCGCGCGCGCCGGCGTGGCTGCCACGGTGGGACAACCCCGACGCCGACCCCGGCGAGACGAAGACGTACCTCGTGGTCGACGAGCCGGCCGCGCTGGTCTGGGCCGCCGGGTTCGGCGCGCTCGAGTGGCACCCGTGGACCTCCTCGACGCGGGCTCCGGACCGTCCCGACTACGCGCTCTTCGACATCGACCCCGGGGAGCACACCTCGTGGGAGGAGGTGGTCGAGCTGGCCAGGCTCCACCGGACGGCCTTCGAGCACCTGCAGGTGCGGGCCTACCCGAAGGTGACGGGGCGCCGCGGCATCCAGGTCTGGGTGCCGATCGCCCGCGGCCCCGGCTTCGACGAGACGCGGGAGTGGGTCGAGCGGGTGTCACGGACCGTCGGAGCGGTGCTGCCCGAGCTGGTGAGCTGGAGGTGGCAGAAGCGCGACCGGTCGGGTCTGGCGCGGCTGGACTACACCCAGAACGCCGTCAACAAGACCCTCGTGGCGCCCTACAGCCCTCGGCCGGCTCCCGGGGCCCCCGTGTCCGCGCCGATCACCTGGGACGAGCTCGAGGACCCCGAGCTGCGGCCCGACCGCTGGACGATGCGCACGGTGCTCGACCGGATCGACGAGCGCGGCGACCTCTTCGGCGGGGTGCTCGACCACTCCCAGACCCTGCCGGCGATCACCTGACCTGACCTGCCGCGGCCTCGGGCGCCACGCCCTCGGTTCCCGCTGCCGGGGACGCCGGGGTCCGGGCGGAGGCGAGCGCCAGGACGGCGCCGAGGCCGGCCACGACGCCACAGAACGGCCACAACGCTCCCGGCGCGGCGGCGTACACGATGCCCCCGAGGGGCGCCGACAGCATCGTGCCGCTCGTGGCCGCGCCCGTGTAGAGCCCCTGGTACCGGCCGACGAGGTGCCCCGGGGCCGAGTCGAGCACGTGCGCCGTGGCGGTGGTCTTGTAGAGGATCTCGCCGGCGGTGAGCACGACCATGCCGGACACCGCGGCAGCCGCCACCCCGAACCAGGTGGCCCCGAAAGTCACGAACCCGATGGCCACCAGCGCGTAGCCGGTGGCGACGACGGGTAGGGCCGGGCGGTGCCGCAGCCACAGGGCGACGGGGATCTCGAGCGCGAGGATCAGCCCCGAACCCAGCGCGACGAGGAGCGTGTACAGGGCGAGCGGCTGCCCGTGGTCGCGCAGGTAGAGCGGCAGGGTGGAGTAGAGCTGCCGGTAGACGAGGTCGACGAGCACGACGCCCGGCAGGAGCAGCAGCAGCGAACGGTCGGCACGCACGGCCCGCCACAGGCCGGTCGGCGCGCCCGGCCGGCGAGTGACGGGCCCACCCGGCGGCAGCAGGCGGGAGGTCGCGTGTCGCAGCACCAGCGTCAGCACGCCGTCGAGGACGAAGAGGGTGTCGTAGCCACGGCTGGCGAGCAGCGCCCCGAGAGGGGGACCGATGACGAAGCCGGCGTTGGACGCTGCGCGGCCGACGGCCACGGAGGAGCGCCGCGACCCGGCCGGCACGGCGAGGGCCGCCAGCGCTCCCTGGCACAGCGAGGCCAGCGCCCCGAGGTAGCCGGTGATCGGCATCGTCACGGCCAGCAGCCACGTGGGCTGCCACGGGATGAGGGCGGTGAGGACGCCGACGACCGTGGCCGAGACGAGGAGGGCGCGGCGGTGCCCGTACAGGTCGGCGAACCGGCCGCCCGTGAAGTTGCCGAGGAGGGCGCCGACGCCGTTCGAGCCTGCGATGAGACCGGCCGGCACGACCTCGAGGCCGCGTGGTCCGGTCAGGTAGAGCACGAGGAAGAGCATCAGGAAGGAGCTGGCGGAGCTGACGAAGCGGCCGGCGGCCAGCACCCAGACGACGCGGGGGAGGTCACGGAGGTCTCGCACCCGCACATCAGACCACAGTGAGTTCCCAAAAGAAACCGACATAGGATGGCGGTGTGACCAGACGCAGGCCTCCGGCTGACGACACGTGCGGCATCGCGCAGGCGGTCGGCGTCATCGGCGACCCGTGGAGCCTGCTCGTCCTGCGCGAGGTCGCCGGTGGCCGTACGCGTTTCGACCGGCTCGTCGACGAGACCGGGATCTCCCGCAAGGTCCTGGCCCAGCGGCTGGAGGCCCTCGTCGCCGACGGGGTGCTCGAGCGCCGGGCGTACTCCGACCGGCCGCCTCGTCACGAGTACCTCCTCACGGCACTGGGTCGGGGCGCGCTGCCGGTCCTGACGGCGCTGCAGGAGTTCGGTGACACGTGGCTGCTCGGCGACGGCCGGCCCGACGCGGGCGCCGACCCCGACTCGAACGAGGTGGCGAGGGTCGGCTCGCTCGTCGGGGCCGAGATCCCGCTGCTGCAGACCCTCGACCCCGTGGCCGACCAGCCGTTCACCGTCGTCTACTGCTACCCGGGCAATGCCTTCCCGGGCGCCGACGAGGTCCCCGGGGGCATCGGCTGCACCCTCGAGTCGTGCACCTACCGCGACCGGCTCGGCGAGTTCGCCGCGCTCGGCGCGGCGGTCGTCGGGGTCTCCACCCAGCGCCCCGGCGAGCAGGCGGACTTCGCCGCGGCGAACGGCATACGCTTCCCGCTGCTGTCGGACGCCGACCTCGAGCTGACGACCGCCCTGCGCCTGCCCACCTTCCGGGCAGGAGGCACGACGCGGCTGCGCCGGCTGACGCTGGTCGTCGACCACCACCGCGTCGTGCGGGCCACGTTGTTCCCGATCCCCGACGTCACGGGGTCGGTCGAGGAGGCGCTGCGGCTGGTGCGCGGCCTCGCCGCCTGACGAAGGTCCCCGCGCGGCGGCGCCGGGGGCTCAGCCGATGACGACGAGCACGTCGCCGCCCTCCACCTGCTGCTGCGGGCCGACGGCGACCCGACGGACGGTGCCACTGCACGGTGCCGTGAGCCCGGCCTCGAGCTTCATGGCCTCGATCGTCGCCACCACCGCCCCGGCGGCGACCTCGTCGCCCGGCGCCACGGCGAGCGTGACGACCCCGGCGAAGGGCGCGGCGACCTGCCCGCTCCCGCTGGACACGACGGGCGTCGCGTCCGGCTCGGGGACCTTGCTCGACATCGGACCTCCGGGGTGCGCGCGTGGCCTGGACCGACCACGCCCGCAGCCTAGCGGGGCGAGGGGCGCAGAGGCCCGGGCGGCGGGCCGGCATCGGGAATGCCTTGGACCGCTCGAGCGTTCCTCCTGCATACTGTTCACTCCACCCGGTCACGGGCTGGTGTGCAGGGCAGCTTGACAAGTCAACAGCGTGACGTGGACACCCCCATGGGGGTGATCGGTTTCGACGGTGGTCGACGCACCAGGGGAAGCGGGTCGAGGATGCAGGGTTATCTCGTTAACGCTCCTTGCAAAACAATAGGTGCCAATTCCAAGCGCACCGACTTCGCCCTCGCCGCCTGAGCGAGCCTCGAAGTCTGTCAGCCTGAGCTAGTTTCCGACTCAGTGCCTGGCATCAGCTAGGAAACTTGCTGCGCAGTCATGTTGGGGGGCTGTGCGGGACTCTTACTCAACTGGGCCTGTCAGGGGACGTGTGCGTGCGAGCCCTGAGGCCGAGAAAAGCCATAGCGCACTGCACCCGGAGAAGCCCTGGTTTCTCGTCATCGGACGCGGGTTCAATTCCCGCCACCTCCACCACTCGTGGTGGCCACGTCACGCTGTTGCTCGTCAGCACGAAGGAGGGCGTCCCGTTCGCGGGACGCCCTCCTTCGTATGCGGTGACGCGTGCACTGCGCGTCGGTGCGGGCCGTCCTGGCCGGCTGCTCAGGCCTGCTCGGTCGGCGCCTCGGCGGGCGCGGCGCCGGCGGCCTCGGCGGCCATCTGCGCCTTGATCGGGGCCATGTCGAGGTTCTTGACCTGCTGGATGACGTCCTGCAGCGCCGCTTGGGGGAGGGCGCCCGGCTGGGCGAAGACGAGCACGCCCTCCTTGAAGGCCATCAGCGTGGGGATCGAGGTGATGTTGGCTGCCGACGCGAGCGCCTGCTCGGCCTCGGTGTCGACCTTGCCGAAGACGATGCCCTCGTTGTCGCCGCTCTGCGAGGCGGCGTCGTAGACGGGCGCGAACTGGCGGCACGGGCCGCACCAGGAGGCCCAGAAGTCGACCAGGACGATGTCGTTGTCGAGGACGGTCTTCTCGAAGGACTGCGCGGTCAGGTCAGTGGTAGCCATGCCCCTACCAACGGATGGTGCCCGACGGGTATTCCGCCGTCAGCGCAGCTCCCACGTCACCGTGACCGAGGCGGCGAGGTCGAGGTTGCCACCCTCGACGGGCATGCCGGCGGAGTCCATGGCGGCTGCCATCATCGTCAGCTGGCGACCCTGGACCGGGACGGCGCCGGCCTCGGCCACCCCGAGGACCACGCCGAGCTGAGCGCCGGAGAGGCCGGCATACTGCTGCGCCTTCTCCCGGGCCTCGGCGAAGGCGGCGTCCCGGGCACGGCGGAGCCCGTCGCTGCGGTCCGACACGTCGAGCCGCACCTGGTCGACGAGCAGCGCGTTGCCGACGGCGGACGCGGCGGACGCGAGGATCTCGCCGACCGACTCGAGCCGGCGCACCGTCACCGTGAGCCGCTGCTGCGCCGTGAAACCGACCGCGGCGCCGGTGTTGTCCCAGCGCTGGCTCACCGTCGCGTCGAGGGTGCGGATGTCGGCGTCCGCGACGCCCGCGCCGCGCACGATCGACCCCACCCGGGCGATGCCCTCCGAGGCGCCGGCCAGGGCAGCCGCGACGTCCTCGGCGTCCTGCCCGACGCGCAGGTCCAGGAGTACGACGTCGGGGGAGACCGCGGCCCTCCCGGTGCCCGTGACGGTGACCGTGCGCTCGGCCATGGCGGTCCTCCCGGTGGGCGTCATCGTCGTCGCTGCAGATCGACGGGAGCGGATGAGGGTGGGCTCGAACCTACCTAGACTGCCGTCCCATGACGAGCCTTCCGCGACGATCTGCTCCACCGACCTGGCTCGTCACCGGCGTCGCGGTCATCGCGGTCGTGGCGCAGCTGCTCGTCCTCTACTGGCCCGTCGTCACCGTCGAGGGCCCGGTCAGCTGGACCGACAAGGTCGTCCACCTGCTGGTCTTCGCGGTGCCGACGTATGCCGTGGGGCGGGCCCTCGGCTCGGTACGCACCGCCGTCGTGATCTTCGCGCTGCACGCCCCGGTGAGCGAGCTCGTGCAGCACTTCGCGCTGCCCGGACGCTCCGGCGACCCGTGGGACGCGGCCGTCGACCTGGTCGGTGTGGCGATCGCCGCGGCCGCCCTCGTGGTCAGGCGCCCCGCGAGGCGCTGGTAGACTGGGCGATATCCGACTCCGAGGTCTCCTCGGATCACGACGGGAGAGATGGCGCCGGTGATGCCCGGCGGGCAGGCTCACCCGACGAGGTGACACCCCACCGGAAGATCGCGCCAGACAGGTGCGGCCCGACACCGACGCGGAGCGGATCCGAACACCGGACGGCACAGATGCCGGGGACCGGTACACGTGGGCGCACGACCGTGCTGCGCCTGAGGCTCGTCTGCATGGTCGTGGTGACTCGCGGCTCGAGACGAAGTCTGCTCGAGTCAGAGAGTTGAATACGCAATGCCCAAGCACACCTCCTCCGGCGCGCCCAAGAAGGCCCGCTGGTCCACCGAGAAGAAGGCCGCCGCAACCAAGAAGCCCCACCGCGGGCAGGGCGCCGGCTCCTTCTCCGGCCCCAAGAGCTCCCGCCCGGCCTCGTCCGGCTCCTCGCACGTCGGCGGCCGTGAGTGGCGCCCCTCACGTGACGAGAACCGCTCGTACGACCGTCGCGACGACCGCGGTGGCTACCAGCGCCGTGACGACCGTGGCGACCGTGGTTTCCAGCGCCGCGAGGACCGTCCGTCGTTCGACCGCCGTGATGACCGCGGTGGCTACCAGCGCCGTGACGACCGTGGCGACCGTGGCGAGCGTGGCTTCCAGCGCCGCGAGGACCGTCCGTCGTTCGACCGCCGTGATGACCGCGGTGGCTACCAGCGCCGTGACGACCGTGGCGACCGTGGTTTCCAGCGCCGCGAGGACCGTCCGTCCTTCGACCGCCGTGATGACCGCGGTGGTTACCAGCGCCGTGACGACCGTGGCGACCGTGGCTTCCAGCGCCGCGAGGACCGTCCGTCCTTCGACCGCCGTGATGACCGCGGTGGCTACCAGCGCCGTGACGAGCGTCCGTCCTACGACCGTCGTGATGACCGCGGTGACCGCGGCTTCCAGCGCCGCGACGACCGTGGCGAGCGTGGCTTCCAGCGCCGCGACGACCGTGGCGAGCGTGGCTTCCAGCGCCGCGACGACCGTCCCTCGTTCGACCGCCGTACCAGCAGCGGCGACCGCTTCGTAGACGCGGCGCCGATGAGTTTCGAGGACGCCGAGGCCGAGCGGATGGACGCCGACAACTGGACCAAGGCGACCCGCGCCGACGTGTCCGACGGGCCCGTCGAGGTCGCCGCCGACAACGGCTTCGCCGCGCTCGGGCTGCCCGAGCGGCTCGTCGAGCGCCTCGCCCGCGAGGGCATCACCTCCCCGTTCCCGATCCAGGCCGCGACGATCCCCGACGCGCTGGCGGGCCGGGACGTCCTCGGGCGCGGCCAGACCGGGTCGGGCAAGACGCTCGCCTTCGGCCTGCCGCTCATCACGCGGCTGCTCGAGGCCGACCTCAAGCGTCGCCCCCGCCGGCCGCACGCACTCATCCTCACCCCGACGCGCGAGCTCGCGATGCAGATCTCGGACGCGCTCGAGCCGCTCGTGCACGTGGCCGGCCTGCGCCACAAGCTCGTCGCCGGTGGCCTCAGCTACACGACGCAGATCAGCGCCCTCAACAAGGGCGTCGACATCCTCATCGCGACGCCCGGCCGCCTCAACGACCTGCTCGAGCGCGGCGCGGTCGAGATGGACGACATCGCGATCACGGTCCTCGACGAGGCCGACCACATGGCCGAGATGGGCTTCATGGCCGAGATCACGACGAGCCTCGACAAGATCCCGGCGGACGGCCAGCGGCTGCTCTTCTCGGCGACGCTCGACCGCGGCATCGATGCCCTCGTCGAGAAGTACCTCACCGACCCGGTGACGCACTCGACGAACGACGCCACGGCTTCGGTCGAGGGCATGGACCACCACGTCCTGCTCATCGACCCGCAGCACAAGAAGGTCATCACCGCCGAGGTCGCCAACCGCGAGGGCCGCACCGTCGTCTTCTGCCGGACCAAGCTCGGCGCCGACCGCATCGCGCTCCAGCTGCGCGAGCAGGGAGTCATGGCGGCGGCCCTGCACGGCGGCCTCAACCAGGGCCAGCGCAACCGCGTGCTCGGCGCCTTCCGCGACGGCACCCTCCCGGTGCTCGTGGCCACCGACGTCGCCGCCCGCGGCATCCACGTCGACGACGTCTCGGTGGTCCTGCAGGTCGACCCGCCGGCCGACCACAAGGACTACCTGCACCGCTCCGGTCGCACGGCTCGCGCCGGCGACAAGGGCACCGTCGTGACACTCGCCCTGCCGCACCAGCGCCGCACCATGGAGCGCCAGCTCAAGGACGCGGGCCTGGACATCGCGCCCGTCCGGGCCACGCCCGGCGACGCGATCATCGCCGCCACCGGCGCGACCACGCCCAGTGGTGTCGCCATCGCCGAGGACGACTTCCAGCGGCTCATCGCCGGCCCGAAGCAGCACCGGCGCGGTCCTGCCGGCCCGCGCGGCCCCCGTCAGGGCCAGCGCGGTGGCTCCCGCCCGCACCACGGCGGAGGTCGCGACGACCGCCGCGGCCGGCGCGGCGAGCGTGGCGAGGGACTCGTCAGCCGCTGGGGCGACGACGAGCGTGGCGGTCGTCGCGGCGCTCGCTTCTGAGTCGTCCCGGTGTGGAAGGCTTGGGCCCGTGAGCCCGACCTTCCACACCGGCCGCCTCCTGGTCGCCACGCCCTCCGTCGGAGGTGACGTCTTCCACCGGTCGGTCATCCTCCTGCTGCACCACGACGACGGGGGAGCGCAGGGAGTCGTGCTCAACAAGCCGCTGTCGGCCGAGGTCGACTCCGTGCTGCCGGGATGGCAGCGCGTGGTCACCGCGCCGCACGTGATCTTCCAGGGAGGCCCGGTGTCGACGTCGTCGGCCCTGGGCCTCGTCACCGTGCCGGGCGACGAGCCGGAGCCGCTCGGGGTCAAGCGCCTCTTCGGCTCCATCGGGCTGGTCGACCTCGACGCACCCACCCCCGTGGTCGCAGCCGAGCTCGCGGGCCTGCGGATCTTCGCGGGCTACTCCGGCTGGGAGTCCGGGCAGCTGGAGGGCGAGATCCTCCGGGGCGACTGGTACGTCGTGGACGCAGAGGTCCGCGACGCCTTCACCCCGCACCCCGACGGACTCTGGCGCGAGGTGCTGCGCCGCCAGCGCGACAGCCTCGCCTACGTCGCGAACTTCCCCGACGACCCGTCGATGAACTGAGCGTGGACCCCCTGGACGCCCCCGGCCGCGTGGCCGAGGAGAACCCCGATGCCCCCGGTTCGACGAGGCGAGTTGCTTTCGTCGACAGCGGGCTCGGGCTCCTCGGGTATGCCGATGCGCTGCACGCGCTGCGCCCCGACCTCGGTCTGGTGCTGGCGCTCGACCCCGACAACATGCCGTACGGTCCGCGCACCCCCGAGGACGTCCAGAGGCTCATCCTGGCGTCCGCCCGGGCGACACTCCCGTTCGAGCCCGATGCCATCGTCGTGGCCTGCAACACCGCCTCGGTGCACGGCCTCGAGGCGCTGCGAGCCGAGCTGGAGCCCGATGTGCCCGTCATCGGCACCGTGCCGGCCATCCGCCCGGCGGCCGTGGCGGGCGGGCCGGTCGCCGTCTGGGCGACGGCGGCGACGACGTCGAGCGCCTACCTGCGTGGCCTCGTCGACGCCTTCGCCTCCGACGTCGAGACCCATGCCGTCGCAGCCCTGGGCCTTGCGGAGGCCATCGAGGCCGGCGACGACGCAGCCATCGACGACTCCATCGCGTATGCCGCCGAGCACACCCCCGCGGGGGTGCGCTCCCTGGTGCTCGGCTGCACCCACTACGGCCTCGTGGCCGAGCGGATCGTGGCGGCGGTGGGGGAGGACGTGACCGTCTTCGACTCACCTGTCGCCGTCGCACGCCAGACCCTGCGGCGCATCGGCCTGTCCCCGGACGCCGCGGCGCCCGAGGGCGGCGTCGACGGGGTGCTCCTCAGCGGCCGCACCGGCTCGCTGCCGGAGTCGTGGAGGGCCTACCCGGCGGGGGAGCGGCTCCTTCGCGCGGCGGCAGGGCGGCATACACTCTCGACATGAGCACGATGCCTCCGGACCCCTTCGAGCCCCAGCCGCTGCGCGGCACGAGCACGGCGACGATCGAGCGCGAGGAGGTCCGTGAGGAGCTGCAGGAGCCCGGCGACCACGAGCGCTTCTCGCACTACGTCCGCAAGGAGAAGATCCTCGAGAGCGCCCTGTCCGGTGAGCCCGTGGTGGCCCTCTGCGGCAAGATCTGGGTGCCCGGCCGCGACCCGCAGAAGTTCCCCGTGTGCCCGGTCTGCAAGGAGATCTACGACGGCCTGCGCGACCCGCAGGACGGCGGCGACGGCGACAACGGCGACTCCTGACCGCTTCGTCCGGGTGCCGACGGTCACTCCGGGATTTTTGGCGATTTCTTGAACTGCCGGGGCTGCGCCGTTGACTGGGGTATACCTAAAGTCGCTGTGATCGACTTCTGCTCCGGGGGTCGCGCCGCACCAGGAGGCCTCCGATGAAGCTTCGCTCGCTGACTATCGCCGCTCCGTTCTTGCTCGCCGCCGTCGCGCTCGGTGCCCCGGCCCACGCCTCGCCCACGGCCGACGGCCACGGCAGCTCCTCCTGCCTCGACCCAGTTGCCGTGGGCGCCGTGGGTGCCCGCAGCACGCACACCACGGCCAAGGACCCCCACGCGCTGTCGCAGGCCCAGGTCGCGGCCAACGAGGCTGCCCTGACCCGCGCCCTGGCCGCCAAGGGGCTGACCCGCGACCTGGCGGGCAGGGTCGTCAAGGCCAGCCAGAGCCCCGCCGACTCGTGGACCCTCACGACCCAGAGCCAGGGATCCGCCTTCGCATCGACGACGGTCAGGGTCTACTGGCACACCATCACCGACGGCTCGAAGGGCGCGGTGAGCGCCAGCACGATCAGCAGCCAGGTCAGCGTCCTCAACAAGGCCTACTCGGGCACCGGCCTCAGCTTCTCCCTGGCCGGCTCCGACTCGACGAGCAACGCGTCCTGGTACACCGTCACGCCGGGCTCGACCGCCGAGAGGGACATGAAGAAGGCCTTGCGCAAGGGCACCATGGCCGACCTCAACCTCTACTCGGCCAACATCGGCCAGGGGCTGCTGGGTTGGGCCACCTTCCCCAAGAGCAGCTACGACGTCATGGACGGCGTGGTCGTCCTCACCGGCTCGCTGCCCGGGGGCAGCGCCACGCACTACAACGAGGGCGACACCGCCACGCACGAAGTGGGGCACTGGGTGGGGCTCTACCACACCTTCCAGGGCGGGTGCCGCGGCAACGGCGACTACGTCGACGACACTCCCGCCGAGGCGAGCGCCGCCTACCAGTGCCCCACCGGGCGTGACACGTGCTCGAGCCCGGGCCTGGACCCGATCAAGAACTACATGGACTACACCTACGACTCGTGCATGAACACCTTCACGAGCGGCCAGGTGGCGCGCATGCAGGCCCAGTGGACGGCCTACCGCGCGGGCCGCTGAGCCACGCGCCCAAGCGGCTGCCCGACGCGGCGCGACCGGGCGGCATACCACCTCGCGGAGGGCCCCGTCGGCAGGCGGGGCCCTCGGCATGTCGCCTCGGGGGATTCGTTACGGTGGTCCCTCTATGAGTTCCGGCGCCGCATTCCACCTCCCACCCGCCTTCCCGGAGCGGGCAGCGTGGGGTACCGCCAGCAAGCTGCGCGCCTGGCAGCAGGAGGCGCTGGACCTCTACCTGGCCAAGTCGCCGCGCGACTTCCTCGCCGTCGCCACCCCCGGCGCAGGCAAGACGACGTATGCGCTGCGCGTGGCCACCGAGCTGCTGAGCGCGGGCGTGGTGCACCGCGTCACCGTGGTGGCTCCCAC
Organism: Terrabacter lapilli; assembly: GCF_039531305.1. Lineage (NCBI taxonomy): Bacteria > Bacillati > Actinomycetota > Actinomycetes > Micrococcales > Intrasporangiaceae > Terrabacter > Terrabacter lapilli. The sequence goes on along the minus strand of NZ_BAAAPU010000009.1, from coordinate 324,894 downwards.
CGAGCACCTCAAGACGCAGTGGGCCGATGCCGCTGCCCGGGTCGGCATCAGCCTCGACCCGAAGTTCAGCAACAGCGTCGGCCGGCACAGCGACGACTACCACGGCGTCGCCGTGACCTATGCCCAGGTCGCGTCGCGGCCCTCGCTGCACCGCGAGCTCACGACCTCCCGCTCGACCCTCGTCATCCTCGACGAGATCCACCACGGTGGCGACAGCAAGAGCTGGGGCGACGGCATCCGTGAGGCGTTCGAGCCGGCCACCCGCCGCCTGTCGCTGACCGGCACCCCGTTCCGCTCCGACACCTCGCCGATCCCGTTCGTCACCTACGAGCTCGACGCCGAGGGCACGCTCGTCAGCTCCAGCGACTACACGTACGGCTACGCCGAGGCCCTGCGGGACGGGGTCGTCCGGCCGGTCCTCTTCATGGCCTACGGCGGCAGCATGCGCTGGCGCACCAAGGCCGGCGACGAGCTCGAGGCCCGCCTCGGCGAGCCGATGACCAAGGACTTCGTCGCCCACGCCTGGCGCACGGCCCTCGACCCCAAGGGCGAGTGGATCCCAGCCGTCCTGGCCGCCGCCGACCGCCGGCTCACCGAGGTGCGCCGGCACGTCGAGGACGCCGGCGGCCTGGTCATCGCCTCCAACCAGACCCAGGCCAGGGCGTATGCCGCGATGCTGCGCACGCTGACCGGCGAGGCCCCGACGGTCGTGCTGTCCGACGACCTCGGCGCGAGCAAGCGCATCGAGGACTTCGGGGCCAGTGACGAGCGGTGGATGGTCGCCGTCCGGATGGTCTCCGAGGGCGTCGACGTGCCACGTTTGGCCGTCGGCGTCTACGCGACCTCCACCTCGACGCCGCTCTTCTTCGCGCAGGCCGTGGGGCGCTTCGTCCGGGCCCGCAGGCGCGGAGAGACGGCGTCGGTGTTCCTGCCCTCCGTCCCGGTGGTCCTCGACCACGCCTCCCGTCTGGAGGAGCAGCGCGACCACGCCCTCGACCGCAAGCCCGACCCTGACGACGTCGGACAGATGTGGGCCGAGGAGCAGGCGCTCATCGACGACGCCAACCGCGCCGACAAGGCGAGCGGCGCCCTCGACGAGGGACGGTTCGAGGCGCTCGAGTCCGACGCGCACTTCGACCACGTGCTCTTCGACAAGCAGCAGTGGGGCATGCACGCCCAGGTCGGCTCCGAGGACGAGGAGGAGTACCTCGGGCTCCCCGGCCTGCTCGAGCCCGACCAGGTCTCGGCGCTGCTGCGCGAGCGTCAGAGCCGACAGGTCAAGAAGGCGCCGAAGGGCGCCGAGGCGCCCATGCCCGTCGCCGCGCACCGGGCCCTGGCGGCGCAGCGCAAGGAGCTCAACAAGCTCGTCTCCACCTATGCCCGCCAGAAGGGCCTGCCGCACGCCAACGTCCACATGGACCTGCGGCGGGTCTGTGGCGGACCGGACCTCGCGGCCGCCTCCTCCGAGCAGGTGTCCCAGCGGATCGACAAGATCCGGCTCTGGCTCGTCGGACGCCGCTGAACGTTTCCGGAAGCGACCTCACCTGTCCCCATTCGTGTCGGTTCGTGCCGCTAGGGTCTGCGCCATGACGAACGACTCCACGCCTGACTTCCTCACCTCCCCGGCCACCCGTCGCCAGCTGCTCGCGATGGCCGCCGTCGGCGGCGCCGGCATCGCCACCGTGGCCGCCGCCTCCCCGTCCGCAGCGGCCGGCACGGCCGGCAAGGGTGCGGGCACCGACGGGGAGATCGTGACCCTCACCGTGCTCGGCACCACCGACCTGCACGGCAACGTCTTCAACTGGGACTACTTCAACAACCACGAGTACGACGACAAGGCGCACAACGACATCGGCATCGCCAAGGCGTCCTCGATCATCAAGATGCGCCGCGCCGACCTCGGCGCCGCTTCGACCCTGACCCTCGACGCCGGCGACACGATCCAGGGCACCCCGCTCGCGTACTACTACGCCAAGATCGACCCGATCACGGGCGGCGCCACCCACCCGATGGCCGCCGCCATGAACCAGGTCGGCTACGACGCCGCGGCCCTGGGCAACCACGAGTTCAACTACGGCATCGACACGCTGCGCGCCTTCGAGAAGCAGCTGAACTTCCCGCTGCTGTCGGCCAACACCGTCGACTGGAGCAGCGGCGCCCCGGCGTTCAAGCCGTGGATCATCAAGACGGTCAAGCTCGAGGACCGCAAGCCGATCAAGGTCGGCATCCTCGGTCTCGTCACCCCCGGCGTCGCCATCTGGGACAAGGCCAACGTCGAGGGCAAGCTGAGGTTCCCCGGCATCATCGAGCAGGCCAAGGTCTTCGTGCCGCGCCTCAAGGCCGCCGGCGCCGACGTCGTCATCGTCTCGTGCCACTCGGGCACCAACGGGAAGTCGTCGTGGGGAGATGCCCTGCCGTACGTCGAGAACGCCAGCAAGCTGCTCGCCGAGCAGGTCCCCGGCATCGACGCCGTCCTCGTCGGCCACTCGCACGTCGAGGTCATCACCAAGACGACCAACGCCGAGACCGGCAAGCAGGTCCTGCTCGTCGAGCCGTACTACTGGGGCATGCGGGTGGCCGAGATGACCCTGAGCCTGCAGAAGGTCCGCGGCCAGTGGCAGGTCGTCGACTCGGCCGGCCGGCTCTGGAACGCCAACGCCGTGCCCGAGGACCCGGCCGTCACCGGCGCGGTCCAGGCCGCGCACGAGAAGGTCCTCGCCTACGTCAACGGGGTCGTCGGGACGTGCACGCAGGCGATGTCGGCCGCCACGTCGCGCTACGAGGACACCCCGGCCATGGACTTCATCAACTACGTCCAGGCCGACGCCGTCAAGAAGGCGCTCGCCGGCACCCCCGAGGGCGCCCTGCCGATGCTCTCCATCGCGGCGCCCTTCAACAAGCTCGCCTCGATCCCCAAGGGCGAGGTGACCATCCGCGACGTCGCTGGCCTCTACATCTACGACAACACGCTGCTCGGGATCGTCCTGACCGGTGCGCAGGTCAAGGACTACCTCGAGAAGAGCGCCTCGTACTTCCAGGCGTACTCCGGCACCGGCCCGGTCGCGGCCGACTCCATCACCAACGCCGGCGGCACGCCGGACTACAACTACGACATCATGGGTGGCCTCGACGCACGGCTCACCTACGACATCGACATCGCCAAGCCGGTCGGCTCGCGGATCGTGGGCCTCGCCTACGGCGGCGCGCCGGTCGATGCCGATGCGAAGTTCGTCGTGGCGATCAACAACTACCGCCAGTCCGGCGGCGGTGGTTTCCCCGGCGTCACGACCGCCCCGGTGGTCTACAACCGGCAGATCGAGATCCGCCAGCTGCTCATCGACTGGACCACCGCCAACAAGGTGATCGACCCGACCACCTTCTCCAGCATCGACTGGCGCCTCGTCAGCAACGGCAGCCCGATCTCCGTCACCGCCTGACGGCCTCCGCCCCGAAGTGCCCACCCGGCGTGCTCACGTCGGGTGGGCACTGTCGCACGCCGGGCAGGCACTTCCGCACGCGCGGAGTGGGGACGTCCGTACGCGTGGAGGGCGTCCCGTCGTCTGGGACACGACGGGACGCCCGAGCTCTCGGGCCGACCAGGCGGTGGGACGCCGGCGCACGAAAGGCGTACCCGCCGGGACAGGGGAGCACCGACGGGTACGCACCTCTCATCCTGTCGGATCGGGGCGGACCGTGTGGTCGCTTTCGCGCGGTTCCTCGAGGACTTTCACCGACTTTCGCGGGCGCTCAGGCTCCCACCAGGACCTGGTGCCCCCAGGCCGGCAGGGTGTACTCCTGTCCCTGGCTCAGCTCGACCGTCTCGCCGGTGAACGCGTCGCGCCAGGTGCCGGCCTGCGGGCCGTCACCGAGCTTGACGGTCTGTTCCTCGGCGCTGAAGTTGAAGGCGCCGAAGACCCGGTCGTCGTCCACGGCCCGCACGAAGCTCAGCACCGCCGACTCCGCCGAGTTGGGCACCCGGACCATCCGGCCGCCGGCGGCGCCGTTCCACAGCGCCCGGTGCTGCTTCTTCAGGGCGAAGAGGGTGCGGTAGAGCTCGCCCTGCTCGTCCTCGCGCCACTCGATCTCGTCCTTGTCGAAGAAGACGAGCCGCCGGTCGCTGCCGGCCTCCTGCCCGTTGTAGACCAGCGGCATGCCCTCGCTGATCACGGACAGCACGATGGAGGGGACGAGGGCGTCGCCGAACTGCTCGTACTCGGTGCCCTCCCACGCGTTCTTGTCGTGGTTGCTGACGAAGAGCATCCGGTAGGCGTCGCGCTGGTAGAAGCGGTCGTTCCACGCGTAGTAGACCTTGAGCGCCTCGACGTCGGCCTTGCCGTGCGCGATCTTGTGCAGCGTCTCGTTCCAGCTCCAGCCGTAGGTCATGTCGAAGGCGCGCACGTGCAGGTCGCGCGACTCCCACTCGGCGAGCATGAAGACCGGCTTGATCTCGTCGAGCTCGCGGCGGGCGTTGTCCCAGAAGTCCACGGGCACGAACCCGGCCACGTCGCAGCGGTAGCCGTCGACCCCGACCTCGCGCACCCAGTACTTCATCGCCTCGGTCATGTAGCGGCGGAGGTCGGGGTTGTCGTAGTCGAGGTCGATGATGTCGTCCCAGTCCCACCACGGGGTGGGCCGGAAGTCGCCCTTCCAGTCGCGGGCGTACCACTCCGGGTGCTCCTCGACGAGCACGTTGTCCCACGCGGTGTGGTTGGCGACCCAGTCGAGGATGACGTGCAGGCCCAGGTCGTGGGCGGTGTCGACGAAGTGGCGCAGGTCCTCCAGCGTGCCGTACTCGGGGTTGACGGCCAGGTAGTCCTGAACGGCGTAGGGGCTGCCCAGCACGCCCTTGCGGTTGCGCTCGCCGATCGGGTGCACGGGCATGAGCCAGACGATGTCGATGCCGAGGTCGCGGATGCGCGGCAGGTGTGCCTCGGCGGCGCGGAAGGTGCCCTCGGGGGTGAAGTGCCGTTGGTTGATCTGGTAGATCGTCGCGCTGCGGCTCCACTCGGGGTGGGTCAGCTCGACGGCGGGCCGGGGGGCGTACGGGTCGGCGGTCACGGGGGCTCCTGGTCCGGGGGCGATGGGCGGGCGTGAGTGGCGATGGAGGGGATGCTGCGGTCTTACCCGGTCACGACGAGGCCTCGAGCACGTGCTCGACGAGCGGGACCGTGCGGTGGTCGAGGCGGGTCGCGAGCGAGATCACGGTCGAGGCGCGCGTCACGTGCGCGTCGTCGACGACCTGGTCGATGACGCGCTGCAGGTCGGCGTTGTCGCGCCCGACGATGCGGATCAGGACGTCCCCGGAGCCGGTGATGGTGTGCGCCTCGAGGACCTCCGGGATGGCGGCGAGGTGCTCGACGACGGGGGAGTGGCCTCCGCGGCCTTGGCGGATCTCGAGCGTGCAGAACGCCGTCACCGGGTAGCCGAGGGCCGCAGGGTCGACGTCAGGAGCCATCGACCGGAGCACCCCGGTGCGCTGGAGCCGGTCGAGCCTGGCCTGCACGGTGCCGCGGGCGACGCCGAGCCGACGGGACGCGCCGAGCACACCGATGCCCGGCTCGGTGAGGAGCAGGAGCAGGATCCGGCAGTCGAGCGCGTCGACCGGTGTGCGGGAGGAAGGTGCCCCAGACGAGGTCATGGGCAGAGTGTCCAGCACAACCCGGTATACGGGCAACACTTTGTGCACTGTGCCCAGCGAAGACCTCTGCTCTTGCACACCCTGTCGCACTCCGTCACCCTCGCTCCATGACCGACACCATGCCGCCTGCGGCCACCGACCTCACCGACCAGGAGCGCGAGGCCGACCTCGACCTCGACCAGCTCAAGCAGCTCGTCGGTCTCGTCGAGTACGACGAGAACACCGACGTCTTCCCCGTCACCGGATGGGACGCCATCGTCTTCGTCGCCGGCAACGCCACCCAGAGCGCGCACTACTACCAGAGCGCCTGGGGCATGGAGCTCGTCGCCTACTCGGGCCCGGAGAACGGCAACCGCGACCACAAGGCGTTCGTCCTCAAGAGCGGCTCCATCCGCTTCGTCATCAAGGGCGCCGTCGACCCCGACAGCCCGCTGGCCGACCACCACCGCCGCCACGGCGACGGCGTCGTCGACATCGCCCTGGAGGTCCCCGACGTCGACCGGTGCATCGCCCAGGCCAAGAAGGCCGGCGCCACGGTCCTCGAGGAGCCGACAGACCACACCGACGAGCACGGCACGGTGCGCACCGCCGCCATCGCCACCTACGGCGAGACCCGCCACACCCTCGTCCAGCGGCACGTCGACGGGCAGACGTATGCCGGCCCGTACCTCCCGGGCTACGTCCCGACGAGCTCGTCCTACGAGAAGCGCGACGGCCAGCCCAAGCGCCTCTTCCAGGCGCTCGACCACATCGTCGGCAACGTCGAGCTGGGCCACATGGACGAGTGGGTCGCCTTCTACAACCGGGTCATGGGCTTCGTGAACATGGCCGAGTTCATCGGCGACGACATCGCGACCGACTACTCGGCCCTCATGAGCAAGGTCGTCGCCAACGGCAACCACCGCGTGAAGTTCCCGCTCAACGAGCCGGCGATCGCCAAGAAGAAGAGCCAGATCGACGAGTACCTCGAGTTCTACCGGGGCGCCGGCGCCCAGCACCTGGCCGTCGCGACGAACGACATCCTCGCCTCGGTCGACGCCCTGCGCGCCAACGGCGTGGAGTTCCTCGACACCCCCGACAGCTACTACGAGGACGCCGAGCTGCGCGAGCGCATCGGCAACGTCCGCGTGCCGATCGAGGAGCTGCAGAAGCGCAAGATCCTCGTCGACCGCGACGAGGACGGCTACCTGCTGCAGATCTTCACCAAGCCCCTGGGTGACCGCCCGACGGTGTTCTTCGAGCTCATCGAGCGGCACGGCTCCCTCGGGTTCGGCAAGGGCAACTTCAAGGCCCTCTTCGAGGCCATCGAGCGCGAGCAGGACAAGCGCGGCAACCTCTGAGCCGCCGGAGCCCCCGCGTGGCGCACCAGAGTGGCGCCACGCGGGGCGCTGACCCTCCACACCGCATACGGCGTGGGAGAGTTGGAGCATGAGCCAGCATCCCTCCGGGTGGTACGACGACCCGAGCAACCCCGACCTGCTCCGCTACTGGGACGGGGTGTCGTGGACCAACCACACCGCGCCGAGGAAGTCGCCGACCGCCTCGCAGAGCACCATCGGCCTCCCGCAGGGCCAACAGGGACAGGCGTCGGCGGACCGCACGGGCGCAACGGCTCCGGTGCCGCAGGGGAGCGGCTGGCAGACGCGGTCCCAGCTGCCGCAGCAGGGCCAGCAGGGCTACTACCAGACCCCGGCCCAGGCCCAGTGGATGCACAACATCCGCACCACGGCCGACGGGGTGCCGCTCGCCCCCTGGGGCAAGCGGTTCGCGGCCTGGCTCATCGACGGGATCATCCTCGCGATCGCGTCCTACCTGCTGCTGCGCCTCTTCGTGCCGGACTACTTCGCCTCGTTCCAGCGGCTCATCGACGCCGCCTCGGCCAACGACCAGGCCGCGATCAACTCGATGATCACCGACCTCGCCGGCGAGGCGGTCAAGGCCGGTCTGGTGACGTGGCTCTTCGCCACCCTCTACTGCATCGCCTTCTGGACGACGACCGCCCAGACGCCGGGCAAGATGGCGCTCGGGATCAGCGTCCGCAGGACCGACGTGCAAGGTCCCCTCGACCTCGTGACGGCCCTGCGCCGCCGCCTCCTCTCGGCGCTCCAGCTCGTGCCGTTCGTCAGCGGTGCCTACTTCATCGTCTTCCTGCTCGACGGACTGTGGCCGCTGTGGGACGACAAGCGCCAGGCCCTGCACGACAAGGTCGCGAGGACGCAGGTCGTCGAGGGGAAGCAGCCGCGCAAGCAGCCGTGAACCCTTTGAGCGGTCTGCCCCGGATCCCTTCCGCGACCAGGTGGGACACGAGGCGGCGGGTGGCCTAAGTCGCTTGCGCCGGCCCCGGTGGTCGGCGTGACAATGAGGGCTGTCGGTCAGTCCAGCGGCGAGGTCGTCGTCGCTCCTCCACCCACCACCGTCCGAACCGGGGTCCATGTGTCCACTCCAGCTGCTGCCGCACCGCCTGCCTACCCCGACAAGATCGACGGGCCGGTGCTCAAGATCGCCGGCGTCGTGGTTCTCGGGGCGATCATGTCGATCCTCGACATCACGGTGGTCAACATCGCGCTGCCGACCTTCCAGACGGTCTTCGCGGAGAGCCCGGGCAAGGCACTGGCCTACTCCGCGGTGGCGTGGACGGTCACGGCCTACACGCTTGCCCTCGCGACCGTCATCCCGCTGACCGGATGGGCGGCCGACCGGTTCGGCACCAAGCGGCTCTACATGCTCGCCGTCGTCCTCTTCACGTCCGGTTCGGCGCTGTGCGCCACCGCCGGGTCGATCGAGATGCTCATCGGCTTCCGCGTCGTGCAGGGGCTCGGCGGCGGGATGCTGATGCCGCTCGGCATGACGATCATGACGCGCGCCGCCGGTCCGGCGCGGATGGGCCGTCTCATGGCGATCCTCGGCGTGCCCATGCTGCTCGGCCCCATCTTCGGGCCGATCCTCGGAGGCTGGCTCATCGAGGTGGCGTCATGGCACTGGATCTTCCTGATCAACGTGCCGATCGGCGTCGTCGCGGTGCTGTACGCCTGGTGGGCCCTGCCCTCCGACGCCCCTGAGCCGTCGGAGTCCTTCGACTTCATCGGCATGCTGCTCATGTCGCCCGGCCTCGCGCTCTTCCTCTACGGGATCAGCTCGATCCCGGGGGAGGGGACCGTCCTGTCGAAGAAGGTCCTGGTCCCGCTCGTCATCGGACTGGTCATGCTGGCCGGCTTCGTCGTCTACAGCTTCCGTCCGAAGCATCCGCTCCTCGACCTGCGGCTCTTCCGCAACCGTCGCCTGAGCACGGCGACGATCACCATGTTCCTCTTCGCCGCCGCGTTCTTCGGTGGGCTGCTCCTCGTCCCGACGTACTACCAGCAGGTCCGAGGGCTCGACACCCTGCACGCGGCCTTCCTCATGGTCCCGCAGGGCCTGGGCGCGATGGTGACGATGCCGATCGCAGGTGCCCTCACGGACCGGATCCCGGTGGGGCGCATCGTGCCCTTCGGGCTGCTGCTGATGACCGGTGGCATGTTCGCACTGACGCAGGTGGGGACCGACACGTCCTACTGGGGCTTCATGATCCCCGTGCTCTTCGTCATGGGTCTCGGCATGGGCGGCACGATGATGCCGCTCATGACGTCGGCACTGAAGACGTTGCAGAGCCACCAGGTGGCGCGCGGTTCGACGCTGCTCAACATCACCCAGCAGATCGCGAGCTCGGTCGGCGTCGCGGTCATCTCGGTGGTCTTCACCAACTACCTCAGCGCCTCGGCACTGGCGGGTCCGGCCATCGCGGCCACGCACAACCCGGCGCTCGTCAACTCCGTCGGTGGTGTGGCTGCCGTCCAGAAGGGCCTGACCGAAGCCGCAGACGCCTTCGGCAGCACCTTCCTCGTGGCCGCTGTCCTGCTCGCCCTCGCACTCATCCCGGCGGCCTTCCTGCCGCGCAAGCACGAGGAGTCGCACTTCCTCGACGACCAGTCCAAGGCGGCGCCCGCCATCGTCCACTGACCCCTCGGGCGACCTCCTGGGACGACCACCTGAGTAGTTCGCGCCTGCCCTCGGGCGCCAACCGCAGGACCACGGCGCCCGCGATCTCGCAGGAGCGCGTCGGGGGAGGCTGCACCGAGTCCGTGCGCGAGGTCAGCGGGCGGCGGTGATGGTCCCGGTCGCCTCCCCGAGGCCGATGCGCGTCCCGTCCGGGCCCGGTGCCCAGGCTGTCATGGTGACGGTGTCGCCGTCCTCGAGGAAGCCGCGGGTCGAGCCGTCGTCCAGGGTCAGCGGCTCCGTGCCGTTCCACGTCAGCTCGAGCAGCGAGCCGCGGGTGTCCTTCTCGGCGCCGCTGATGGTGCCCGACCCGAAGAGGTCGCCGTCGCGCAGCGAGGCGCCGTTGACGGTGAGGTGGGCGAGCATCTGGGCCGGCGACCAGTACATGACGCGGTGCTCGGGGCGCGAGACGACGGTGCCGTTGAGCGCCACCTCGACGTGCACCTCGAGCCCGAAGGCGTCGCCGCGCAGGTACGGCAGGACCTCCGGGTCCTCCTGGCCGGGCAGCGGCACGCGTGCACCCGTCAGCGCCTCGAGGGGAGTGACCCACGCGGAGATGGTCGTGGCGAACGACTTGCCCAGGAACGGGCCGAGGGGGACGTACTCCCACGCCTGGATGTCGCGGGCGCTCCAGTCGTTGAGGATGACCACCCCGAAGAGGTGGTCGGAAGCCTCGTCCACCGAGACACGCGAACCGAGCTCGGTCGCCCCGCCCACGACGTAGCCGAGCTCGGCCTCGATGTCGAGGCGGATGCTCGGGCCGAACACCGGCGCCGGGTCGTTCGGGCCCTTGCGTTGACCGGTGGGGCGCACGACGTCGGTGCCGGAGACGACGACGGTGCCCGAGCGGCCGTGGTAGCCGATGGGCAGGTGCTTCCAGTTCGGCGGCAGGGCGGCGTTGTCGGGACGGAAGATCTTGCCGACGTTGCTCGCGTGGTCCTCGCTCGCGTAGAAGTCGACGTAGTCGCCGACCTCGACCGGGAGGTGCAGCCGCACGTCGGCGAGGGGGTGCAGATGCGGCGAGACCCCGTCGCGGTGCACCTCGTCGGTGAGGATCTCGGTGAGCCATGCGCGGGCGGTGCCCCAGGCCGAGCGACCCAGGGCCAGGAAGGCGTTGAGGCTGGGCGTCTGCCAGGCGGTCGCGAGGTCGGGGCCGTCGCCGACGAGCCCGGCGTCGCGACCGACGGCGGCGACGGCGCCTGCGTCCAGGACGAGGTCGCCGATGCGCACCCCGACCCGCCGCGTCGGGTCGGCGGACGTGCTGAAGACGCCGTAGGGCAGGTTGTGGATCCCGAAGAGGTGGTCGGCCGGGACGCCCACCCAGGTGGCGGAGGGCGTGGGAGCGTTCGTCACGGGTGGGTCTCCTTGGCGGTGACGAGGCCGAAGGCCTCGAGCTCGTGCAGGGGGTCGAGGACGCCGCAGCAGCCGAACGCCGTGAAGCTCCTGCGGATCCGGGCCGCATCCTCGGCGCCCAGGCTCGAGACCGCCGTCACGAGCACCTCGGTGTCCGTGCGCGCGAGCTCGCCGGCGAGCTCGTGCGCCTCGGCGCCGTGCAGCGCCTCGTGGGTGGCCAGGAGCACGTTGAGGACGCCGTGCATCGGCTCGCCCCCGTGGGTTCCCCGGACGGCATGGTGCAGGCCGCCCGTCAGCTTGAACGGCAGCCCGTGGAGCACGACCGCGTCGAGGAAGCCGGCCAGCACGTGCTCGCCCGGCCACGCCCAGGTCGGGGTCGCGCCGGTGCGGAACTTGGCCGTCACGTCGTGCTCGTCGTCGACGGCGTCCGCGATGTCGTCGAGCGCCCGCTCCTGCTCGGCACCGAGCCCCACCTCGACGACGGCGGGCACCTGCGCCGCGAGCAGCTCGCGCCACTGCGGCGACCAGCCGAGCTCGACAGCCGTGACGAGGACCCGCTCGTCGTCCTGCAGGGCGCCGAGCGCGTCGACGAGCGGCTGCACGGGAGCCCCGGGCCGGACGACGAGGCCGACCGCCAACGGCTCCACGGCCGTGCGCGGGTCGTCGGTGGCGAGGCGTGCGAGCTCGCCGGCCGAGGTGGCGGGGACGAGCAGCGGACCCAGCGAGGCGGCATACGGCCCGGTGCGGCGGTCGAGGTGGCCGCGCACTGCCTCGTCGAGGGGAGCCAGCCCCGGAGGGAAGACCGCGGCGTCGTCGACGAGCCGGTCGAAGAGGGGCGCGAACGGCGTCCTTGACATGACCGGGAGCGTACTCCACTGTGGCGATAGTGATACACCAGCGTCCGTTGAACGGACGCGCTTGAGGAGAGGCAGTCGCCCATGGCGCACTACCAGGCCGTCGGGAACATCCCGCCGAAGCGGCACACGCAGCACCGTCGACCCGGCAACGGCGACGCGCCGGGGGAGCTCTACTACGAGGAGCTCATGGGTGAGGAGGGGTTCAGCTCGGACAGCTCCCTGCTCTACCACCGCAACATCCCGTCGACGACCGTCGCCGCCACGGTCTGGGAGCTGCCCGACCAGTCCACGACCCCCAACCACCCGCTGACGCCACGCCACCTCAGGCTCCACGACCTCTTCGACGCCGACTCGGTGGCGCGCACCGACGTCGTCACGGGTCGCCGGCTCGTCCTCGGCAACGGCGACGTGCGCATCTCGTATGCCGTTGCCGCACAGGCGAGCCCGTGGTACCGCAACGGCATCGGCGACGAGTGCGTCTACGTCGAGCGGGGCGCCGCGCGGGTCGAGACCGTCTTCGGTGCCTTCGACGTGAGCGAGGGCGACTACGTCATCATCCCGCGCGCGACGACCCACCGGTGGCTCCCCGTCGCCGACGCCGACGAGCCGCTGCGGACCTACTGCATCGAGGCCAACAGCCACATCGCGCCGCCGAAGCGCTACCTCAGCAAGTACGGCCAGCTCCTCGAGCACGCGCCCTACTGCGAGCGCGACCTGCGCCAGCCGCGGGGCCCGCTGCTCGCCGAGGACATCGGCGAGAGCCCCGACGCGCAGACCGACGTCCACATCAAGCACCGGGGCAACGGGCCGGGCGGCGTCGTCGGCACCGTCCACACGCTGCCGTTCCACCCGCTCGACGTCGTCGGCTGGGACGGCTGCCTCTACCCCTACGTCTTCAACGTGCGCGACTTCGAGCCGATCACCGGGCGCATCCACCAGCCGCCGCCCGTGCACCAGGTCTTCGAGGGCTGGAACTTCGTCATCTGCAACTTCGTGCCGCGCAAGGTCGACTACCACCCGCTGGCCATCCCGGTGCCGTACTACCACTCGAACGTCGACAGCGACGAGATCATGTTCTACGTCGACGGCGACTACGAGGCGCGCAAGGGTTCCGGCATCGGCAAGGGGTCGATCTCGGTGCACCCGGGCGGCCACGCGCACGGGCCGCAGCCCGGTGCCACCGAGGGGTCGCTCGGGGTCGAGCGCTTCGACGAGCTGGCCGTCATGGTCGACACCTTCCGCCCGCTGGAGCTGGGGGAGGGCGGCCTGGCGGTCGACGACGGCGCCTATGCCATGTCGTGGTCCAAGGGGATGTCGAGGGGGGCGGCCGGGGCACCTGCCGCCGGCGGCGCCCACTCCGAGGGCTGAGGCGGTGACCGCGGAGCCGCGGCAGCGTGGCGAGTCGTCCCAGACGCTCGACCGCGGCCTCCGCGTCCTCGAGGCGCTGGCCGAGGGCGAGTCGGCGGGGCTGACCATCACCGAGCTGGCCGGCCGCCTGGGCGTCGGTCGCCCGGTCGTCTATCGCCTGGTCAGCACGCTGGAGGACCACCACCTCGTCGCCCGCCCCACCGACGGGCGGGTGCGTCTCGCGCTGGGGCTGAGCCGGCTCGCGTCGGCGGTGACCCCGATCGTGCGCAGCGAGGCCCGACCCGTGCTGAGGCAGCTGGCCGACGACGTCGGTGCCACCGCCCACCTGACGATCGCCGAGGGCGACGAGGCCCTCGCGCTCGTCGTCGTCGAGCCCACGTGGACCGACTTCCACGTGGCGTACCGGTCCGGCGCGCGGCACCGCCTCGACCAGGGCGCCGCGGGGCGGGCCATCCTCGCCGGGCGCGCCGGGCGGTCCGGCGTCGTCAGCACCGACGGCGAGCTGCAGGCAGGGGCCCACGGCCTGGCCGTGCCGCTGTCCCTCGGCACCGAGTCGACGCGCGTCGCCGTCGAGGCGTCGGTCGGCGTGGTGTCGCTCGAGCCTCTCGACCCGGACTCCGTCGGCCCCCGACTCGAGCGCGCAGCGGAGGCCCTCCGCGCCGTCCTGCGCTGACTGACACGGGCAGCCCCTCACGCGCGCGACCCTCTCGAAGTGGGCTGGGCAAACCGGGCAATCAGGGCGCCAACGTAAAGAGTTCGTCTGGAGAAGGCCGACTCCTCACCCTGCTGCGCTCGGTGCGCGGTCTAGTGCTTGTGAGGCGCTCAACGGGGAGCGCCCACAGCGATGGGGGACATCGATGAGAGCAACTCGCCTTCTGGTCTCGCTCGCCGCGGCCGCACTCCTCGCGCCACTCGGTGCGACCGCGGCCGTCGCGGCCCCGGGCAACGACTCGCCGGGCGGCGCCACGGTCATCAGCACACTGCCGAGCACCATCACGCAGAGCACCACGGACGCGACCACGGACGCGCTGGACGCCGGTCTCAACGCCTCCTGCGGAGCGCCGGCCACGAACGGGAGTGTCTGGTTCACCTACACCGACACGACGGGCAGCGGCCTCGTCGCGGACGTGTCTGCCTCCGACTACTCCGCCGGCGTCATGATCGTCGCCGGGGACCCGACCGCGGGCGGCCAGGTCCTCTCGTGCGGTCCAGGTGTGTCGGCGGTCCGGGGGGACCCAGGCACCACGTACTACGTGATGGCCTTCTCGGACACCCCGGGCGTGACGGGGGGCACCCTTCGGGCGAGCTTCGACGTCGCGCCGCCGGCTCCGGAGATCTCGGCGACCGTGGACCGGCGGGCGACGGCATACAAGGACGGCAGCCTCCGGCTCACGGGCACGTACTCCTGCTCGAACGCCGATGGGTACAGCAGCGACATCGAGGGCCAGGTGGTCCAGACGGTCGGTCGCACGAAGATCACGGGCCAGTTCCTCGCCTTCCCGCTCGAGTGCGACGGCGCCGTCCACACCTGGTCAGCCGTGGCGACGAGCGAGAACGGACTGTTCGCAGGTGGCAAGGCCGCCAACGTCACGTTGGCCATCGCGTGCGGCGTGCTGGAGTGCGCGTTCACGCCGGTCGAGCAGCGCATCCAGGTGTCGCGCAACGGCAAGTGAGTCGCCCGTCGAGACGGTGCGTCGCGGCGATATCCGCCGCGACGCATCCGGCGGTCGTCGCCCGACGCGAGCTGCGTTGTCGGACAACGCGGCCCACGTATGCCGTCAGCCGGCCACGCGGGGCACGCCGAGCAGGTGCACGCCTGCCTCGCGCAGCTGGCTGAGGGCGGCGTCGGTCGTCGACCGGGCCACCCCCGCCGTGAGGTCGAGCAGCACGGTGGTGTGGAAGCCCTCGCGCTGCGCGTCCGCGGCGGTGGCCCGGACGCAGTGGTCGGTGGCGATGCCCACGACGTCCACGTGCGTGACGCCGCGCTCCTTGAGCCAGTCGGCAAGCGAGGTCCGCCCGTCGACGTCGGCCCGGCCCTCGAAGCCGCTGTAGGCAGCGGCGTGCTCACCCTTGCGGAAGACGGCCTCGACGTGCCCGAGCGCCCCGGCGAGCCGCGGGTGGAACTCCGCGCCCTCGCTCTCGGCCACGCAGTGGACCGGCCACGAGTCGACGTAGTCGGGCGTCTGCGAGAAGTGCACTCCCGGATCGATGTGCCAGTCGGCGGTCGCCACGACGTGGTCGTAGTCGGCGGCGTGGCGGCTCACGTGCTCGCTCACCTCGCTCGCCACCTCCGCACCTCCGGCGACGGCCAACGAGCCGCCCTCGCAGAAGTCGTTCTGCACGTCGACGATGACGAGGGCGCGTGCGCCGTCGGGAGCCGGTTCGGCCATGGCTCAGTCCTCCTCGTAGATGGTCGGGATCACCGGTTCGCCCCGTGACAGCTGCCCGGCTGCACGCGGCAGCTCGGCGCGCGAGGCCTCGTGGCGAGCCCGGGCCGCATGGATGTCCTGGTGGCCGACGACCTCGCCGGCCCTGACGAGGTCGACCATGAGCGGCCGGTCGTCGCCGTCGTCACGGGGCTGCTCGCCGATGCCGATCACCTCGGCCTGCGCGATGCCGGACTCGCCGCGCCGGCGCAGCGCCCACTTGCGCCCGCCCACCGACGCCTTGTCCTTGCTCTTCTTCGCCACCTGCTGCATCTGTCCCGACGAGTCCTCGCGGGAGACGAGCTTGTAGACCATCGACGCAGTGGGGGAGCCCGACCCGGTGACGAGTGCAGTGCCGACGCCGTAGCCGCTCACCGGTCCGGCGGCCAGCGCCGCGATGGCGTACTCGTCCAGGTCCGAGGTGACGATGATCTTCGTGTCGGTGTTGCCGGCGGCGTCGAGCTGGGCGCGTACCTCGGTGGCCTGGATCAGCAGGTCGCCGGAGTCGAGGCGGACCGCTCCGAGCTCGGGGCCGGCGATCTCCAGCGCGAGCGCCACGGCGGTCCGGACGTCGTAGGTGTCGACGAGCAGCGTGGTGCCCTTGCCGAGCGACTCGACCTGCGCCGTGAAGGCCTCCTTCTCCGAGTCGTAGAGGAGCGTGAAGGCATGGGCAGCGGTGCCCGTCGTCGGCACGCCGTAGCGGCGACCGGCCTCGAGGTTGCTCGTGGCGTCGAACCCGGCGATGTAGGCGGCTCGCGCAGCAGCGACGGCAGCACCCTCGTGCGTGCGTCGCGAGCCCATCTCGATGCAGGGCCGGCCGATCGCGGCGGTGGTCATGCGCGAGGCTGCCGACGCGATCGCCGTGTCGTGGTTGAGGATCGAGAGCACGAGGGTCTCGAGGACGACGCCCTCCGCGAACGTCGACTCGACGACGAGCACCGGCGACTGCGGGAAGTAGCACTCGCCCTCCGCGTAGCCGCTGATGTGGCCGGTGAAGCGGTAGTCGGCCAGCCAGTCGACGGTCGCCCGGTCGACGACGTCGTTGTCGCGCAGGAAGCGCAGCTCGTCGTCCCCGAAGCGGAACTGCTCCAGCGCCTCGAGGACACGGCCGGTCCCGCCGACGACGCCGTAGCGCCGTCCTTCCGGCAGCCGCCGCGCGAAGGCCTCGAAGACGCAGCGGCGGTGTGCCTCGCCGGAGGCCAGGGCCGCCTGCAGCATGGTCAGCTCGTAGTGGTCGGTCAGCAGCGCCGTGCTCGCGGCGCGAGGGCTCGTCGGGCTCACCCGCCCACCCTAGGCCGACGACCTCCGCGATGTGTCGGCGCGACGGGCGGGAGCCCCGGAGGCGAGCCGGCGGGTGCGAGCTCAGAAGGCGACGAAGCGGTAGCCGTGCGCGGCGTACCAGTCGATGATGGCCGGCAGCGCGGCGACGGTGTTGCTCCGGTTCGGGGAGACGACGCTGTCCGGCTCGGACGAGGCCTTGCCGGCGTGGAGGAGGACGATCGGGTGCTGCTGGCTGCCGACCGCGGTGGCGCGGGCGACGATTGCCGA
Organism: Terrabacter lapilli; assembly: GCF_039531305.1. Taxonomy (NCBI): domain Bacteria; kingdom Bacillati; phylum Actinomycetota; class Actinomycetes; order Micrococcales; family Intrasporangiaceae; genus Terrabacter; species Terrabacter lapilli. The sequence goes on along the minus strand of NZ_BAAAPU010000009.1, from coordinate 307,672 downwards.
TGTCGCCGCAGCCGTCGTCACCGCCGGCTGGCGCCAGTCGAGGGTGTCGACCGACCAGAGCACGACCGAGACACCCAGGCCGTATGCCGCCTGGCTGACGTTCGTCGTGAAGCCGCCGGGCGGTCGGAAGAAGCAGGGCCGGTGGCCGGTCAGCTGTTGCTGGAGGTCGGCGGTCCGGGTGATCTGCTGGCGCAGGTACGGCACCGTCCACCCGCCGGGGACCATGGCGGGGTACCGGTGGTCCCACGAGTGGTCCTCGACCGGGAAGCCCCACGCCGCGACCTCCTGCACGACGGCGGCGCGGGGGGCGTCCTCGCGGCCCACGTCGAAGAACGTCGCCGTGACCCCTTTCGCCCGTAGCACGCGGGCGATGGCCAGGGTCCACGACGAGGTCCCGTCGTCGAAGGTGAGGGCGACGGTCCTGCCGGTGCCGGGCGCCGCCGTGAACGTCGACGGACGCTGCGGGCACCCGAGCGCCGGGACCAAAGTGGCCGAACCCGTGGTGGAGCTTGAGGTGGCGGTCGAGCCGGCGGTCGAGGTGGCGGTGCTCGTCGGGATGGCGGGCGTGCTGCTCCCCGAGGTGCTGGTTCCCGCAGCAGTCGACGCAGGCGAGGTCGCGTGGGACGACGCGACGGAGGCCGGGGACGAGGACCCGGCCGCCGGTGAGGCGGGGGAGCCCGAGCACCCGGTCGTGAGCAGCGCGACGAGCAGGCCCGTGGACAGGACGGCGGGGATCCGGAGGCGTCGCACCGTGGTCACGGCGGCACGCTAGTGCTCCACGCCGCACGGTGGCTGTGCGTCGCCCGGGTCCGCGCTGCACGAGTGACCGGCTGAATGGGGCGTCGCGACCGGGGAGCGGGGCCGCGGCCTGCCCGCGGCGTGCCGGACAGAGAGGATGTCCCCAGGGCCATCCGCGCGCGTCCCCCGGTGACCCGGCGTGCGCCTAGGGTTGCCCTGTGACGACAGCCGCGCTCTCCCTTGCTCCCGTCGAGCAGGAGGTGACCTCCGCCGACGAGCTGGTCGCGCCCGACGTTCCCTGGGTGACGATCGTCTGGAACGACCCCGTCAACCTCATGACCTACGTGACGTGGGTCTTCGAGACGTACTTTGGCTACCCGAGGCCCAAGGCCGAGAAGCTCATGATGGACGTCCACGTCAAGGGCCGTGCCGTCGTCTCCAACGGGCCGCGCGAGTCCATGGAGCGTGACGCCGAGGCGCTGCAGGGCTACGGCCTCTGGGCCACCTTCGAGAAGGACGAGTGATGGCGCGCGCGTTCCTGCGGGAGGACGGTCGCTACGTCGGGATCCTCGACCCGACCGAGCGCACCATCCTCCACGGGCTGATGGAGCAGACGCGCGTGCTGCTCTCGCCGGAGGTCGAGTCGACGGGCGACACCTTCGACGACCTCGTCGCCTCGATGGGACTCTCCCTGGGCGGACCGGCTGAGCCGGGTTCGCCTGCGGCCCAAGGCCCGTCGGGCGCCGGCGTCGACAGGGACCCTGCCCTGGACCGCCTCCTGCCGACAGCGCACCGGGGCGACGACCAGGTGGCCGCCGAGTTCCGCAGGCTGACGGAGGAGGGTCTGCGCCAGCGCAAGAGTGGCAACCTCGACGTGTCGCTGCAGTGCCTCGAGGCGGCGCAGGGCGACCGGGTCGAGCTCGACGCGTCGCAGGCGCCGGCGTTCCTCATGGCCCTCACCGACGTGCGGCTGCTGCTGGGTGAGCGGATGGGCATGCGCACCGAGGACGACGCCGAGGCGCTGTATGCCGCCCTGGAGGACCTCGACGACGACGACCCCCTCGGCTACGCGGTGGCGTGGTACGACTTCCTCACCTGGCTGCAGGAGACCCTGACCCACGCCGTGATGGGCACCGACCTCGGGGACGCGCTGGCCGCATACGAGGACGACGAGGACGACGAGGACGACGAGGACGACGGGGACAGCGGGCCGGCCCGCTCCGGCTCACTGTGACGCAGCCGACGCCCGGGTGCCCGGTCCGCGTCGGTGGTGGCACCTAGGCTCGATCCCGTGAACGTCACGATCGTCGGGTGCTCGGGGTCCTTCGCCGGGCCGCGCTCGCCCGCCTCGTCCTACCTCGTGCGCGCCGAGCACGAGGGCCGCACGTGGAGCGTCGTGCTCGACCTGGGCAGCGGGGCACTCGGGGCGCTGCAGCGCCACATCGAGCCGTATGCCGTGGACGCCATCCTGCTCAGCCACCTGCACGTCGACCACTGCATCGACATGTGCGGCCTCTACGTGATGATGCGCTACGTCCCCGGCGGCCCGGGCCGGTCGGCCATGCCGGTGTGGGGCCCGCCCGGAACCGCCGTGCACCTCGCCCGCGCCTACGGCGGCCGCGAGAGCGAGGACGTCCTCGGCGTCTTCGACTTCCACGACCTGCGTCACCGTGACCCCGTCACCATCGGGCCGTTCACCATCACGCCGGTGCGCGTCAACCACCCCTTGGAGGCGTACGGCTTCCGCGTGGAGGCGGGCGGACGCGTGCTCGGCTACACCGGCGACACCGACACGTGCGACCAGCTCACCGAGCTGATGACCGGCGCCGACCTCGTGCTGGCCGACTCCGCCTTCGTCGACGGCCGCGACACCGTGACCGGCATCCACCTGTCCGGGAGCCGCGCCGCCGAGGCGGCCGTGCGCGCCGGGGGAGTGCGTCGGCTCATGCTGACCCACATCCCTGCCTGGAACGACCCGGAGGTGTGCCGCAAGCAGGCGTCGGAGGTGTGGCCCGGCGAGGTCGAGCTCGCCGAGCCGGGCGAGACCTACTGCCTCTGAGGCAGGTACCGCGGGCAGGGGCCCCGGGTATGGAGTCTTCCGGTGCGGTCCGCGCGCCCGGCACCGGTCGGCGCGCGAACCCACCGTCCGACGACCCAGCCAAGGAGGCACCGTGCAGCAGCGCACCATCGGAACGAGGAAGGTCGGCGCCATCGGCCTCGGGGGCATGCCCATGTCGATCGAGGGCCGCCCCGACGAGGACCGCTCCATCCGCACCATCCACGCCGCGCTCGACGCCGGCGTGACCCTCATCGACACGGCCGACGCCTACCACCGCGACGCCGGCGAGGTGGGACACAACGAGGCCCTCATCGCCAAGGCCCTCTCGTCCTGGCAGGGCGACCGGTCCGAGGTGCTCGTCGCCACGAAGGGCGGCCACCTGCGCCCCGGCGACGGCTCGTGGACCCTGAACGGCCGGCCCGACTATCTCAAGGAGGCGGCCAAGGCCTCGCTGCAGCGTCTCGGCGGTGACGCGATCGGGCTCTACCAGTTCCACCGGCCCGACCCCGACGTGCCGTATGCCGAGTCCGTCGGCGCACTCGCCGACCTGCTCGACGAGGGCGTCATCGAGATGGCCGGCATCTCGAACGCGAACCCGGACCAGATCCGCGAGGCGCAGGAGGTCCTCGGAGGCCGGCTCGTCTCGGTGCAGAACCAGTTCTCGCCGGCCTTCCGCAGCAGCCGGCCCGAGCTCGACCTCTGCGCCGAGCTCGGCATCGCGTTCCTGCCGTGGAGCCCGCTCGGCGGCATCAGCAAGGCCGGTGACCTCGGCAGACGGCACGACGCCTTCGCCGAGGTCGCCGAGGCCCACGACGTGAGCCCCCAGCGCGTCGCGCTCGCCTGGGAGTTGGCCCTCGCGCCGGTCGTGGTGCCGATCCCGGGCGCCTCGCGCCCCGAGAGCATCACGGACTCCGTGCAGGCTGACACGCTCGAGCTGAGCGCCGACGAGGTCGAGCGGCTCTCGGCCGAGACGCTGGACTGAGCGCCCGCGAACGCGCCCGTGCGCCCGGCGCGTGCCGCCGGGCGCACGGGCGTTCCGCACCGCGGTTGGGGACCGGACCGCTGTCATGGCTAGCCTCGTGGCATGACTGACCGACATGACGGCCGTGCCCCCGACCAGACGCGCGAGGTGCGGATCACGCGCAACTGGCTCGACCACGCGGAGGGCAGCGTGCTCGTGGAGTTCGGGCGCACGCGCGTGCTCTGCGCGGCCTCCTTCACCGAGGGCGTCCCACGCTGGCTCAAGGGCAAGGGGACCGGCTGGGTCACTGCCGAGTACGCCATGCTGCCGCGTGCGACCAACACCCGCTCCGACCGGGAGAGCGTCAAGGGCCGCATCGGCGGCCGCACCCATGAGATCAGCCGGCTCATCGGCCGCAGCCTGCGCGCCGTCATCGACACGAAGGCCCTCGGCGAGAACACCATCGTGCTCGACTGCGACGTGCTCCAGGCCGACGGCGGCACCCGCACCGCGGCCATCACCGGCGCCTACGTGGCGCTCGCCGACGCCATCGAGAACGCCCGCGGCAAGGGCCTCGTCGCCAAGAAGGCGCAGCCGCTCACCGGCTCGGTCGCGGCCGTCTCGGTCGGCATCGTGGGCGGGCGTGCGGTGCTCGACCTCGACTACCCGGAGGACTCGACGGCCGAGACCGACATGAACGTCGTCATGACCGGCGACGGGCGGTTCATCGAGGTCCAGGGCACCGCCGAGGGTGCGCCGTTCGACCGCGACCTGCTGGGCCAGCTGCTCGATCTGGCGACGAAGGGCTGCGCCGACCTCACCGAGCGCCAGCGGGCCGCGCTCGCCGCCACCCCGACCCGGGATGACGAGCCGACGACCGGTGGGGTGGTCGCGTGACGAAGGTGGTCCTGGCCACCCGCAACGCGCACAAGGTCGAGGAGCTGCGCGAGATCCTCGCCGACGTCAGCACCGAGCTGGGCCTGGAGATCGTGGGGCTCGACGGCTTCCCCGACGCGCCGGAGGTGGTCGAGGACGGGGTGACGTTCGAGCAGAACGCCATCCTCAAGGCCGCCTCGGCGGCGCACGTCACCGGTCTGCCCGCCCTGGCCGACGACTCCGGGCTCGCCGTCGACGTGCTCGGCGGTGCCCCCGGGATCTTCAGCGCCCGCTGGTCCGGCGGCGGCGGGGACCACGCCAACGTCGAGCTCCTGCTGGCCCAGCTCGCCGAGGTCCGTGACGAGCACCGCGCCGCGGCCTTCGTCTGCGCGGCAGCGCTCGTCCTTCCCGACGGCCGCTCCGCGGCCGAGCTCGGCCGGTTCCCCGGGACCGTCGCCCGGGAGCCACGCGGGACCAATGGTTTCGGTTACGACCCGATCTTCGTGCCATCCGACCAACCGGTCGGCGACGAACGCACACTGGCGGAGTACGAGGCCGACGAGAAGAACCAGGTGTCGCACCGCGCACTCGCCTTCCGCGCACTCGTGCCGCACCTGAAGGAGCACCTGAGGCCATGACCACGACCAGCCCGGTCACCCGTCCCGAGACGTCACCCGAACAGCCGGCGCGCCCGCTGTGGTGGGGAGCGCTCGACGGGGTGGTGGCCGGGCTGCTCACGGTCGGTCTGGCCACGCTCGCCGCCGCGGTGCTCACGGCGATCGGCCAGTCGTCGGGCCAGCCGGCGCCGATCGCGGCCGTGAGCGGTGCCTTCATCGACCGGACGCCGCCGTGGCTCAAGGACTTCGCCATCGCGACCTTCGGCACCAACGACAAGAGGGCCCTGCTCGTGGGGACCGTCGTGGTCCTCGCCCTCGCGTGTGCCGCGATCGGCATCCTGGCGGCCCGCCGGCTCACCGCCGGGCTCGTCGCCTTCGCGGTCGTCGGGGCGGTCGGTGCGGCCGCCGTGCTCAGCCGTCCCGGTGCCGCAGCCGCCGACGCCATCCCCACGGTCCTCGGCACGGCCGCCGGCCTGTGGTTCCTCAGCCGCACGTCTCGTCCCGCGACAGGGCCTGCGGGCGCCGTGGGCCCGGGGCGTCGCTGGCTGCTCGGGGGAGCGGTGGGCGCCGTGGCGGCATACGCCGGCAGCCTGCTCGGAGGAGGGTCGGCTGCCGCGACGGTGTCGCGTGACGCCGTCGCGCGCACCCCGGTCAGGGGGACCAAGCTCGTCGTGCCGGCGGGTGCCGACCTCAAGGTCCCCGGGCTGACTCCCTACATCGTCCCGAACTCCGACTTCTACCGCATCGACACCGCCATCGTCGTGCCGCGGCTCGACGCGAACGACTGGAGGCTCAAGGTCACGGGCATGGTCGAGCGCGAGGTCGAGATCGACTGGAAGACGCTGCAGTCCAAGCAGCTGCAGGAGGCGCTGATCACGCTGACCTGCGTCTCCAACGAGGTCGGGGGAGACCTCATCGGCAACGCCGTCTGGACCGGCTGGCCCGTGCGCGAGCTGCTCGCCATGGCCGGCCCCAAGCCGGGTGCCGACATGGTCCTGCAGACCAGCGTCGACGGCTTCACCGCCTCGACCCCGCTGTCCGCGCTGACCGACGACCGCAACGCGCTGCTCGCCATCCGGATGAACGGCGAGCCGCTGCCCTTCGAGCACGGCTTCCCGGTGCGGGTCGTGGTGCCGGGCCTCTACGGCTACGTGTCCGCCACGAAGTGGGTGACCGAGCTCAAGGTGACGACGTATGCCGCCGACGTGGCCTACTGGACGCCGCGCGGCTGGTCGCCAAGGGGGCCGATCAAGACGGCATCGCGCATCGACGTGCCGAAGGCGGGCGACGTCGTCAAGGCCGGCACGGTGGCCGTCGCGGGCGTCGCCTGGGCCCAGCACACCGGGATCTCCGAGGTGGAGGTCCAGGTCGACCAGCAGCCTTGGGCCCCGGCGAGACTGGCAGCCGACGCCAGCATCGACACCTGGCGGCAGTGGGTCTTCGAGTGGGACGCGACGCCGGGCAGCCACGACATCCGGGTGCGCGCCTACGACGCGAAGGGCCAGGTCCAGTCGCCGCTGGAGGCGCCCCCAGCGCCCGACGGGGCCACCGGCATCCACGTCGTCACCGTCCGGGTCCAGTGAGGCCGGAGGGCGCTGCGTCGAGGGCTCGTCCGTCGACGGAGTGCCCACGGCACCGACCCGGCTGAACGGCCGTCTAGAGTTGGGCCCGCGCACCCCGCGAGCGGACGTGGTGGAACTGGTAGACACGCAGGATTTAGGTTCCTGTGCCCTAGGTGTGCGGGTTCGAGTCCCGCCGTCCGCACCATCCCGTTCACGCCCGTAGCCGGCCGAGACCGACCTCTGCGCCCCGCTCCCAGCGAGGCGACGCGGGCCCGGGGTGGGCCGCCGCGCCGACCGAGCGCCCGAGGTGGGTACGAGGCCTACCGATACGATGCGCGAGACGCATTCGTCCTGCGCGATCCGGGCGAGCAGAGGGACCAGACACCCGCACGACCGGCACGCGCCGACCACCAAGGAGCACTTGTGACCTCGAGACTCGAGCCCGGCGAGCAGGCCCCGGCGTTCAGTCTTCCCGACGACACCGGGCGCACGGTGACCCTCTCGGACTTCGCCGGCCGCAAGGTCATCGTCTACTTCTACCCGGCGGCGATGACCCCCGGCTGCACCAAGCAGGCGTGCGACTTCAGCGAGTCCCTGGAGTCGCTCCGCAAGGACGGCTACGAGGTCGTCGGGATCTCCAAGGACAAGCCCGCCAAGCTCGCCACGTTCCGCGAGCACGACCACCTCACCATCCCGCTGCTGAGCGACGAGGACCTCACGGTCCACACCGCCTACGGCGCCTGGGGTGAGAAGAAGCTCTACGGCAAGACCGTCGAGGGCGTCATCCGCTCGACCTTCGTCGTCGACGAGGAGGGCAAGGTCTCGCACGCGTTCTACAACGTCAAGGCGACCGGCCACGTGGCCAAGCTCCGCCGCGACCTCGGCATCGCCGACTAGTCGCACCCTCCCCGAAAGGAAGCAGATGAGCGACACCGCACGCATCGAGCAGGACATCGAGGCCGCGAGGGCCCGGCTCGAGGGCACGGTCAACGAGCTGGCCTACCGGGCCCAGCCCCAGGTCATCGCGCAACGCCAGGTCCAGGGCCTGCGGCTGCGCCTGGACGCCGCCACGCACACGGAGGACGGCGAGCTGCGCATCGAGCGCATCGGAGCCGTCATCGCGGCCGCGGTCGTCGTCGTGGTCGCCGTCGGGCTGCTCCGCCGCAGGCGGCGCTGACCCGGCTCGCAGGAACCCCGGGCCTTAGCAGCGGGCAGGGACGCGGTCGCCGCGTCCCTGCCTGCTGGCGTTCCCGGGGCCGATGACGTCCACCAGCCCGAGCACGGCGAAGGCCCCCGTCCGGATCTCTCCGAACGGGGGCCTGTCCAGTGCGCCGTCAGGGACTCGAACCCCGAACCCAGTGATTAAGAGTCACTTGCTCTGCCAATTGAGCTAACGGCGCAACGAGGAGAAACGTTATCAGCCGTCCTGCGCTGGGACAAAATCGGGGTCCGAGCCCGGGGCGGCGACGTGCGCTCCGGCCCGCTCCAGACGTGAGCGGCCATGCGCGCCGGGCTGATTCGCGGGATCGACCCGCCAGCCGGACGCACTGAGGAGGGCCGTCACACGACCCCTCAGGGCCCCGTGGCCGACGTGATGAGCGACAGCGCGAGGCTGACGACTATGACGCCGAGGATGACGCCGACAGTGATCCGTTGCGTCCGCTTCTTGCCCATGAGCATGCGACCCATTCTGGGCCATGCGCTGCCCGGGGCGTCGTGGGGTCCATCGCAGGCCGTCGGAGTCAGTCGATCTCGGCCCTGCTCAGACGGATCGCATCCGTTCATGCCCCCTCCTGACACCCCTCAGCGAGTGCGGTCGATCGCGACACCCCGTCACGTCCTCGGCAGGGGTCGGCGGGCCAGCCGATTCGGGGCCAGGAACCCTCGGACAGACCGCGCTGTGTGACGGGCGGCTTGGCAGGACCAGTCGACGCTAGGGAAGCGCGGCGACCGCTGTTCGGATGGCTGCGAGTTGGTCCTCGGTGAGCCCCGGTGGGCGCATCACGGCGTTCCAGACGTCGACGTACTCCGTCGTGTACTTGTGGCCGTGACCTGCAGGAACGCCAGTGGAGAACGGAAGGTCGGCCGTGACCTGCCAGAAGGTCACGAACGGCATCCAGAACATGGTCGGCAGCACGTCCTTTCCGGCGGTCTCGCCGATCCAGTCCGGTGCAGTGAGGATGAGACGAGGCGTCCACCACACGATCGGGTCGGAGGGGTGCATGAGGTAGATGACCCGGGTGCCATCCCACGGCTGGCCCTGCGGCGGGATGGACGTCGCGGCGTCGGTCGCGAACCGCACCGTCCGACCGTTCTTGTAGACCGGCTGGATCTCGGGGCTCCCCGGGTCCCGGTGGTCGCTGAACTCCCGGAACAGCGTGTTGAAGTTGGGCGGTCCCGCGAAGACCGTGCCGTCGGTGCGGTTGCGGAGGTCGTACTCACCGCTGAAGGCGGTCTCGCCGCCGAAGGTCCCGAGGCTCTCGCCAGACACGAAGAGCCTGGGCCGCGTGGCCGGAGCGAGCTTGGACCAGCGGTCGTACACCGCGTCGAAGAGCGCGCGCCCGGCCTCCCGGGCCTTGGACTGGTCGACGAGGAAGGACAACCACGACGGCAGGTACGAGTACTGCATCGAGACCGTCGCCGAGTCGCCGCCGGTCAGATACTCGAAGGGCGCAACAAGAGCGGGGTCGACCCAGCCGCTTCCCGTGGTGGTCACGACGAGGAGGTTGGCCCGCCGGAATCCGCCTGCCCGTTCGAGATCGTCGACGGCCAGCGCCGCGCGTTGTTCGGCGTTGTCTGCCGAGTCGAGGCCGGCGTACGTGCGGATCGGCTCCTTCGCCCGGTGGTGCACCACCGCCGCTATCTCGTCGGCCGTGGGACCGGACGCGGCGAACGTCCGGCCCTCGCGCCCGAGGGACTCCCATGGCAACAGCGAGCCGGGCCCACCCGACCTGAGCGCGCTGGTCGGCTGGACGACCCCTTCCTCGGTCCTCAGGTTCGCGACGGAGAACGCCTCGTCCATGGCGCCGACGAGGCCGTCGAGCAGGATGCCGCTGATCACGAGGTAGACCGCGGCCGTCACCAGGACCCAGCCGGTCGCGTTCGCGGCTCGGCGCCCGAACCTTCGGGCGAGCAGGTCGGCGGCCCAGTGGTAGACGTGTCGGATGCCGCGCCCGATGAGCAGGAACACGGCGACGAAGAATGCGGCGACGAGGGGCGAGGCGACGACGAGGGCGAGGTTGTACTCCGTGACGCCCATCAGGTCGCGGATCTGGGCCTGCCAGTACTGCCCGAGAGCGAACGCGGCCGCGAGGAGGATCCCGGCGCCGATGAAGAAGAGGCGCCACGAGGAGGGTCGGGCCGGGCGCGGCTCCCGGTCGGCGTAGGCGCGCCACAGCCACGCGGCCAGGACGCCGAGTCCGTAGCCGATGGCCGCGGTGATCCCGCAGATGAGGCCCTGGATGAAGCCACCGCGGGGAAGCAGGGATGGTGTGAACGACAGTGCCGCGAAGACGGCGGCACCCCAGCACCCCGGAAGGGTGACGTGCATCAGCCGACGGATCCGCCCGGGTGGTGTCGTCGCCGGCGCCGGCTCCTGCGGGGATGCCGGTGCAAGCGGCCCCGGTGCATCTGCCGTTGCGCCCGCACGGACGGTCGGCGCGTCGGTTCCCTCCGCATGAGTCGCCATCTCAGCTCGATCCGGTCAGCGCGATGCAGGTTCCTCATCGGAACGCTCCCACACGACCAGCGCCCCGGTCCCCGAAACGACGAACGACCTCGGCGGTCGCCAGCACGCCGCCGTCCGATTACACATCCCACCGTCTCGTGTCGTGGCCTGTGCGCGCCGCCAGGAGCGCGGGGTGCTCGCCGTCGTGGTGCGCGGCAGCATCACCACCGCGCTCGACCACATCCTGCTGGTCTCCGCGGTGGTCAGCATCGTCGCGGGCGTGCTGTCCTTCGGCCTGACCCGCTCCGAGGACTTCGTCCTTCGTCCCCCAAGGACCCACCTCGCAGGCCGATGTTGCGCCGCACTGAGGTCGTCTCAACTGATGGCGGTCCCCGAGCCGGAGCCGGCCCCAGCCAGGTGACTGGCGCTCGACGGGAAGCCGTGCGGTAGGAGGCGATCGCGAGGGCCGCAGGCCGGCTCCCGCGTTGGCCTCGGAGGAATAGGGACATCCCCTCCGTGACTTCTTCGGGTGGCCTCGAGGATCATCGCCGCGGGTCGTCGCGGTCCACCCGGGCGGTGCGCTAGGCCGCCGGCTGCTCGCCCACGCCTTCCAGGTCGTCGAGGAAGGCAGCCACGACCTCGTCACCGCCGGACGCCTGAAGATGCTTCAGGGCCCGCTCGACCACGGCAACCGTCGCAAGTGCCGCGGATTCCACGTACACGACCGCCTGCCGCGCGAAGGCCTCGGACAGGGCCGCCCCTGGGTCGGCGCCGGCGAGTAACTGCTCGCGCACGCCGTCGAGCGGATGGAAGAGTGGAATGCCGTCGACCATGTCGGCGATCGCCAGGTCGCGGAAGTTTCCCTCGTCGGGCCCCAACGTGAGTCCGAGCCGTCCCACCGTTGCGGCGGCCGTCACCAGGAAATGGGCTAGCTCGTCAGCGGTCACGCGGACTCACCTCTCCATGCGGTCGGGGCTTTCGTTCTGCTGCCTCCATACCCACCGATCCCGGAAGGACGGGCTGATTTCAGACACGGCGCGGGCAGGACGCTTGCCAAGATGCCGGGCGCTCGGAAGCCCATTCTCGACGGGGACTCGCACGACGGGGGGCCGCGCTGAAGTTGCGGCCAAGACCTATCCCGGCCGCCACGGGCGGGGCTGGATCGAGTCCTCGACGAGCACTGCCCGGGGACCGCGTCAGCCTTCGGCGTGTGGGATAGCGGACCTCATCGACGTCGTCCTCGACGGTGTGGACTGCGGTCACGCCGATGCCCAGCGGATTCACCTCCGAAGTCCGAGAAGTACCGCGAGCGGGCCGTTCGTATGCCTACGCTGACAAAGGACGTGCGACCCCACATCGACCGACAGGGTGGACATGGTCGGACTACGGCAGGCGCGGATGACCCCTCCACTGCCTTCTGCCCACACCATCGGCCGCCCTCGGTTCGCACTCTTCGTGGACCAGCGGCCGGTGGTAGTGCTCTCGGGCATGGCGGGCTACGGCAAGTCCACTCTGCTGGCTGAGGTTACGCGGCACCGGCAGGAGCACGGGGTGGCGATCTGGCTCACCCTCGACGACTCCGACCGTGCGGCTGCGCGCCTGGTGTCCGACCTGGTCAGTGCGGCCGGCATCTCGGGGCTCGAGGAGGCCGGTGCCGACCTGACGCCGCTGCGTGAGTCGACCATGCGTGCGGAGCCACAAAGCCTCGTCGACTCGCTCCTCGAGGTGTTCTACGACGCCGCAGTCCCGTTGACGCTGGTGCTCGACGACGTGCAGCACCTCACCGGGGCACCGGCCTCGGCGTCGTTGGTCGACCACATCCTGCGATGGGCTCCTGCGAACATGCGCATCGCGATCGCCGCCCGCATCGTCCCTCCCCTCCGGCTGCAACGCCTGCGGCTCGACGACCGGCTCACCTACCTCACCCACGACGACCTGGCCTTCAGCTCCGAGGAGACAGCCGAAGCCGTCCGGGTCGCCGGTCTCGACCTCGACTTCGAGACCGTCGACTCCATCCACCACACCACCGGCGGATGGCCAGCGGGCGTACGCATGGCGATCCTTGCCGCCCGCCAGTACGGCCTGCGGCAACAGGTGCCGACCCAGCTGCGACGCGACCAAGCATTGGCGGAGTACCTGGCGACGGAGGTTCTCGCGTCATTGAGCGAGGACGTGCGGCAGTTCGTCCTCGACGGCACCTTGGACGAGCAGGTCTGCGCGTCCCTGATCGATACCGTCCGCGGGACGCACAACGCGGAGGCGCTGCTCGAGCAGTGCCTCGCCGACGGGCTCTTCCTGTCCCGCGCGAGCAGCACGGACGAGCCCTGGTACTCCTGGCACCCCCTCTTCGCGGCACACGTCCACCGTCGCCTGGTCACGGACCATCCCGGGCGCGCCACCACCCAGCACAGGGCGGCCGCGGCGTGGTGGAGCGCGGTCGACGCGCATGCGGCGATCCGGCACGCCCTGGCCGCCGACGACGGCGAGCTGGCCTCGAACATCTTCGCCGAGCACTGGCTGGAGATGCTGATGGAGGGCCGGGAGGACGCCGTGCTCGCTGCCCTCGAGGAGCTGCCCGGGAGCTCGGTGTACTGCGCCGACGCCCGCCTGGCGAGGGCGATGATCTTGGTGCAGCAGGGCAAGACGGACGAGGCCCGGTTCGAGATCGACGCTGCTCGCGCGGGCGCCGGGCAGGTCCCAGAGCCGGACCATGACGGCTTCCGGGACCGGATGGCCGTCGTCGAGCTGTTCCGGACCGGCTACGGGCTCGGCCTCAGCGCGGCGATCGAGCCCGCGGAGGCCCTGCTCGAGAGGTTCGGGCAGAGCCGGCATCCGACCGAACCCGCGGTGCTGGCTTCCGTGCAGATGTTCGTGGGCATGGGCGAAGCGCGGCTGCAGGATCGGCGGGGCCCGGTCCTGGACATGCTCCAGTCGTCCGCCGCGACGGCCCACGACGCAGGTCTCGTCGCCCTCGAGCTGTCGGCGCTGGCCGAGTCGTGCATCCCGGCCGTCGCTGAGGGGCGGCTCAGTGAGATCGGCGCATTGGCGATGAGCGTGCTGACGCGGGCCGAGGAACGCGGCTGGGTGGGCCTTGCGACACTCGCCCCAGCCGTCGCCTTCCTCGGCTGGCTGGACCTTTGGCGGGGCAACCTGCACGAGGCACGGGCCGAGCTGGAACGCAGCCTGTCGATGATCCTGCCCTTCGACTGGGAGCTGCGCGGCCTCACCTTGAACTTCCTCACGAAGACGTGCCTGTCGTTGGGGGACGTCGCCGGGGCGAGGCGGGCCATGACGCGGCTCGACGAGCTGATCGGGTCCGGACGGACCACCCCGGCGTGGACGTCCATGCTCGCCGCCCTCGAGAGTCTGGTCCTCCTGGCCGAGGGAAGGAAGCGCGAGGCGGTGGCACTGGCGATGGGCCCGGTGACGGAGCCTGAGTACCCCATGGCCCGGCCGCACCGCGCAACGGTCCTGCTGCACGCGGGTCTGACCGTCGAAGCGCTCGCCGAGCTGGCCCGGGTGCCGACGGAGGGCAGGCTCATCCACGTCGAGTGCCTTTGTCGCTGCCTCGAGGCAGAGGCGCGCGCAGCACTGGGGCGTCCGGACGCCCGCGAATCGCTGGAGCTCGCCTTGGCGGCGGCCGAGCCGGACCAGCTCTACGGTCCTTTCCTAGGCGCTGGCGGGAAGCTGCGAGAGCTGCTCAAGTCCCACCTGCGCCACGGCACCTCCCACGCGACGACGGTGACGCAGATCCTCGGCAGCATCTCCTCCAGACAGGCGCGCGGCGTCACGACCCGAGGTCAGCGCCTTACCCAGCGCGAGCGTGTGATCCTCCACTACCTCGCCACCAACCTCACCGCCGCCCAGATCGCCGAGGCCGAGTACATCTCCGTGCACACGGCCAAGACGCACATCTCGCACATCTACCAGAAGCTGGGCGTGAGCAGCCGTCGGGCGGCCATCCGCCGCGCCGCGGAGCTCGAGCTGTACTAGCCGCTCCGCGTGCGCTCTGGACGCACTGTGACCACGGCGATCTCCCTCGGAGGGGGCGAGGTGCGGCCGTGCCTGTCGCGGCGACCATGTCTCTACGCGAACTTCGCAAGGGAGAGATGACCATGCACGCCGTCGTGACCGTGACCGGAGACGTGGACGAGCGGGACATCTGGCCGTATGCCGCCTGGTGCTTCACCGACGGGATGAGCACCACGCTCACGGTTCAGGTGCACGACAGCCAAGAGCTGGTGGCGGTGCTCGGCAGCCTCACCGCCCTGGGCCTGGAAGTGACGTCAAGTCACCTCGTCGATGAACCCGATGGTCCTGCGGGGCCGCAAACCCGGTGACCTCTCATCTCCCTCGTGGAGTGCGATGTCGGTGGGGAACTGAGACGGCACGTTGAGTGGGGGAGACGGTCTCCTGGCGGTGATCCTTGCCGAAGCACTATGAAAGGACTGGCCAACGATGGACTTCTGGAGCTTCTTCTGGTTGCTTGTGTGGTCCTTCTTCTTCGTCGCCTACCTCATCATGCTGTTCCACATCTTCGGAGACCTCTTCGGGGACAAGGAGCTGGGCGGGTTCGCCAAGGTCCTGTGGGTGGTCGCGTTCTTCGTCTTCCCGCTGCTGGCCGCTCTCGTCTACCTGATCGTCCGAGGCCACGGCATGGCTGACCGCGAGATGGCGCGTGCCGAGCGCCGCATGGCCGCACAATCGGAGTACATCCGCAGTGTCGCCGCGACCTCAGTTCCGGCGTCGCCCACCGAAACACTCACCCAGGCCCGATCGCTCTTGGAGAACGGCGCGATCTCTCCCGAGGAGTACAGCGCCATCAAGGCCCGGGCGCTTGCCTGAACGCTGCCGTCCAGCCCGGCGCATGCCTGGCGAGCACGCCCGGGACTACAGGGCGTGGGACCGCTGGAACAGGGACGGCATGGCGGGGACCTTGGATATCCGCCCCGAGCTGCGCCTCGCCCGGGCGTTCTGGAACGGACACGACCAGCCACCAGACCGGGTGGACGGCCGACGGCGCTCGTGGTCGACCTGCTCCTCGGCCCGCCCGACCGCGCCGGAAAGGTGTTCGGCCGCCGAGCCCCTCCCGACGGGTAGACCAGGTGTCGGGGCGAGATCGACCTGTTCGCGGCGCAAGCTCAGAGGACGGCCGGGCCCCGGACATGTCCGTCGCGGTTCATCCTCGCCGGGTGACGCCCAGCACTCCTCCGGTGGAGAGGCTGCTCGCGTGGTGACCCCCTCCGCTGGCTCGGCCGTGGCCGAGCGCTGGACCTCGGTAAACGGCGTCAAGGTCTTCTACCGGGAGTCGCCAGGCCCACCGGGTGCCGCCACGATGATGCACCTGCACGGTTTCGGCCTCTCCGGTCGGTACCTGCTGCCGACGGCCGAGCGGCTCGCCGACGAGTTCCGCACGCTCGTGCCTGACCTGCCTGGTTTCGGACGCAGCGGCCGCCCACGTGCCCCGCTGGACGTGCCCGAGCTCGCCGAGGCGGCGGCGGCGTTCCTCGACGACCGGGGGATCGAGACGGTGACGCTGGTGGGCAACTCGATGGGTTGCGCTGTCATCTGCGAGTTCGCGCACCTCTTTCCGGCGCGGCTGGAGCGTGCCGTGCTTGTGGCCCCGGCTGGCGGGCTGCACAACCAGCCGCTGCGTCGGGCGGTGCAGCAGCTGGCACGGGACGGCGTACGCGAGCCTCTGGGACTCATCCGCGTCGCGGTGCCGGACTACGTGCGGTTCGGGGTGCCCAGCACGATGCGGATGTTCCGAGCCCTGACGCGCTATCCCGCGCTCGACCGGCTGCTGGCGCTGCACATCCCGACGCTGGTGGTCCTCGGCAGCGCCGACCCGCTCATGCCCGCCCCGCCTCGCGTCAAGGAGGTCGCCGGCCGGTTCGAGACGCATGTGCTCGTGGTCGTGATCGACGGCGCCGCCCACGCGATCAACTTCAGCCACCCCGGGGAGCTGGCCAACGTCACCCGTCTCTTCATGGCCGACCTGCCCATCGCGGACGACCCCGATTCGCCGGGGCAGGCCCGCGCCTACGAGATCCACCGGGGGGTTCACCTACCACCGATCCAGCCATGAGTTGGAGCTGAGGACCGGCGGTGTCGCGGGGGAGTCGGGGGCAGGTGTCGGCCGAGGCGGTAAGAGGTGCTCCCGCTACTTGAGGACGGCCTCACCCTTGGTTTCCAGACGCGTCAGTATCGCCTGAGGGTCTCCGCCGGGCAGGGTCTGCAGCTGGCTGTCGAAGTCCGCCAGGACCGGCTCCATGCCCGCGACCGTGACCGGGCCCTGCGCGTACGACGCCCCGGTGATGAAGGCGGCGTCGCTGGGGTAGGCGCCCTTGTAGGCGGCCGCTGCCGACTTGATCGGGGGCATGACACCGAGACCCTTGGCGAGCGCGAGTGCCGGCTCTTCGGTCGAGAGGTACTTGACGAGGTCGATCGCCGCCGCCTGCTTCTTGCTCTGGGCTGCGATGCCGTAGCACTGGGTGAACAGCAGCGTTCCCCGGGCGGCCGGCCCCGCGGGCAGCTCGACCGCCTGCCACCTCAGCGTCGGGTAGCTGTTCCGGAAGACGCCTTTGACCCAGTTGCCCTCGATCGCCATGGCGGCCTTGCCCTGGCCCAGTGCCTCGACGCCCGAAGCGGCGCCGACGCCCTTGGGGTATGAGGTGGTTCCGCTGGCCAGCAGCCTCTGCACCTCGGTCAGGCCCGCGAGGTTGCTCGCGGTGTCGGCGGTCATCTTCGTCTGGTCCGGGTTGACGATCCAGCCCCCCGCCTGCTTCAGGAACGGTCCCACGCCGTCGTGCGTGTCATCGACGACAAGGCCCTTGACCTTGCCACTCGTCAGCTTCCGGGCAACGGTCTCCAGGTCCGACCAGCTCTGCGGCCAGTCGACGTGACCCAGACCGGCCTGTTCCCACAGGTCGGTGTTGATGAGGAGGGCCAGCGTGGAGAAGTCCTTCGGCGCGCAGTAGAACTTGCCGTCGTACGTGAAGGTGCTGACGAGACTCTCGTAGAAGTCACCCTTCATGTCGAGCTGGTCGCCGTACGGGACGAGGTCTCCAGCCTTGGCGTACGACTGGAACACCTTGGCGTCGGTGAAGAAGAGGTCTGGAGGCGAGCCCGTCGAAAAGCCTTGGGACAGCTGCCGGTCGATGTCAGAGGCGGCGATCACCTCGACCGTGTTGCCGGTCCTGGCTTCCCACGGCTTGACCGTGTCCTGCTGGAGCTTGGTGTCGGCGGCGCCGTTCGAGGTGATCATCATCCTGATCGTGACTGGTCCCGAGGCGGCCGGTTGGACAGAGCTGCCGCCCGAAACCTCGCCACCCTCGCTCGCGCCGCAAGCCACGAGGCCGAGCACTCCGGTCAGGCAGGCCACGAGGACGGCGGTGGCGTGCTTTGTCGTGGGTGGCATCGATCCCTCCTGTTCCAAGGACCACGGGGGCCGGGCCCGGGGTGGTCCATCGAAATCGGCGAGGAGTCTCATCGCCGTCACGCCCACACTGGACCCGGCGGAGTGCCTTCGCATCATCCTGAACGAGCGATTCTTCGCGCTTGTGGCGACCTGGGCGGTGCGCTCGGGGTGGCCGAAAAGACGGTTCGCGGCAGAGAGCGGGGCCGCCCACAGATCCTTGGGCACCGATCAGGCGAGGCCTAGCCCCTCGGTGGACGGCGCGACGTCGGGCAGCCGCAACATCCTGAAGGAGTTGGCGACTCCGAGCAGAGTGGCCAAGAGTGGCACGAGGAGCGCGAACTGCAGCGAGCGGGCCCTGGCGTCGTCGTTGATGGCCAGTATCTCGGCCTCGACCTGTGGTGGCTGCCCGACGATGACCTGCTCGAGCGCCGTGTTGCTCATGATCTCGGCATCGTTCTCGAGGACCTCCGAGATGTGCTGCTGCTGCGCGGCAGGGATCACGGTGCTGGCGGCCACCTGCGTCGTGAAGCTGAACGCCAGGGCGGCCAGCATGAGGCCGCCGGCCATGGCCAACCCGAACGACAGGCCGAAGGACCCTGCAGCGGAGTTGACGCCCGCCGCCTCGCTGACCCGCTCCTCCTCGATCGGGGCAAGGGCGTAGTTGTTCAACTGGGAGACGAGCAGGCCCAGGCCGGCACCGGTGATGATGAGGGGCACCACGAGGTACCAGTCGCTGTGCACCTGAGGGACGATCGGGATGATCACGAGGATGCCCACGGCCGCCAGCACGAAACCGGCACGGATGATGGCGGCGGGCCGCCGCCGACCGGCGCTCTTTCCGACGAGGAGAGCGACGGCGAACATCGTCAGGGACAGTGGTGCCAAGGCCAGACCCGCCTGCATCGCGTTGTACTCCAAGGTCATCTGCAAGAACAGCGGGAGCACGATCATCGCGCCACCGAGCGCCACCTGCTGAAGCATCTGACCGGTTACCCCAGCCGTGAAGTTGGGCTTGTGGAACAGCTCGGGGTCCAGCAGGGTCACCCGCTGCTCCCGCTTGCGCCGGTTCAGCCAACGCCACAGCGACAGCAGGGCGGCGGCGCCGATCGCCATGAGGAGGAGGACGAAGTCGCCGCCTTCCTGCCACACGAGGATGCCGAGGACCATGCCGCCCATGCCGACCACCGACAGGACGGCGCCGACCCCGTCGACCTCCCGTGACCCGGTGTAGGGGACGTCCTTGACCAGCCGGATCTGGCTGAGCACGACCCCGATGATGACGACCTCGAGGGCGAACCCCACCCGCCACGAGAGGTAGGTGGTGACGAAGCCCCCCAGCAACGGACCGACCGCCGCGGCTATCGCGGCCGCAGCACCGACCATCGCGTACGCCTGCTTCTGGGTGGCGCCGATGAAGTTGCCGTGGATGAGCGACTGCATCGCTGGGAGGAGGAGGGAGGCGCCGAGACCACCGATGATGGCCCAGAAGACCACGATCGCGGTCAGGCTCTGCGCCAGCGTCATCGCGAGGGCGCCGACGGCGTACGCCAGCAGTCCGACGACGTACGCACGCTTGCGACCCATGAGGTCCCCGACCTTGCTGTTGATCAGGATGAACGCGGCGGACACGAGAGCCTCGAGGGCGATTGCCGACTGGACGCCACTCGCCGTGGTGTCGAGGTCCTTGATCACTGCGGAGATCGACACGTTCATCAGCGAGGTGTCGACGACGAGGACGAACATCGCCATCGCGAGAAGCACCATCAGGCGCCGGCTGCCCGATGCGACCGGTTCAGGGCTCTGGGATCCTGCTTCGCTCATGTGCTCTCTCCTGCGTCACCTCGTGCCGGTGGGCGAGGATCCCCGAAGGGAGCACTGCCGGCGGGTCCCAGAAGGCTACGGAACCCGGCATTCGCGGAGCATCAGCCTTGCCGGATGAAGCGTCGCCCGCGTCGGCGTGCCGCACCCGACCGCGGAGCCGGCCTGCCGTCGGTGTCCGGGGCGGCGCGGGGACCTGCGGCAGTCCGGGTTCATGGCAGATCATCCCGGGTGAGTGACGCCCTGACCGGTTCCTCACGGGGGCGATCAGTCATGACACGCTCCCGGGCCACCGACGGCGCCGTCCTCAGCCTGCTCCTACTCGCAGCCTTGGGCCCCCTGACGGCATGCTCAGGCACCGGTTCGGTCTCCTTGCCCACGTCTCTGCCCAGCGCCCGTGAGTCCAGTGCGGCCGCGTCGCCGAGTGCCACGCCGACTGCAGCGGCGCCCTCGGGTGCGGCGCTGCCCAGCATCGAGCCCAGCAGTGGGCGGCTGCCCACGCTCACGCTGCCGACGAGTCCGACCGAACCCACTCCGACGCAGTCGCCGGCCGTGATGCCCACGGTCACACAGACCGACACGCAGACACGGACGTTGACGAGCACCGTGACGGTGACCCAGACCGCACCCGCCGGCGCGGTTCCCACGGCCGCGCCGTCCAAGAATCCCAGCGCGGCCCCGACCGAGACACCGAGCCCCGCTGCCGCCGACGGGGCCGCTCCTCCCAAGGCAGCGGCGGCAGCCACCTCGGACGCGGGAACCGTGTGGTGGCCGTGGGTCCTCCTCGCGCTGGTGGTGCTCGGCGGCCTGGGATGGTGGCTGCTGCGTCGGCGCCAGCAACAGGCCGTGGTGGACGCATGGGACCGGCGACTCGAGGTGTGCGAGGACGAGGCGTCGTGGGTCGAGGATTCCTTGACCGCACAGGTGCTCGCACGGGCGAGCACCGCTGAGGCGCAGACGATCTGGGTCGCCGCCCAACCGCGAGTGCTGCAGGTCGACGAGGATCTGCACAATCTGACCGGGGATGCGCCGGACGAGGCACGATCGACGCGCGCCACGAAGGTGCGGGCCCTCGTGCGCGAACTCGTTGAGGCGGTGGGCTCGGACCTCACCACGGTGCCCGCGACGGAAGTTGCCACAGGGCCAGACCAGTTCAGGGCCCGCCGTGCCGCCATCGACTCCGCGCGCCAGCGGCTGCGGGCGGCACTGGGGCCGGTGCACCCGAATGCCGGTCCGGTGGACGGGCCTGCAGAAGTCGGACGTTGAGCCGGCCCTCGGCCCACGAACGCAAGGCGCGGGCCCATCGAGCGCCTGTGTCGAGTCCAGCACACCGTCGAAGTCATGACTCCTACGGCCAGTGCCGCAACGTACCCACCGGGCGCCGAGACCTTGTGAATCTGCCACCGGCCGCCGTTGAAACCCGCGTCGCTCGCCGTGGCCGTCGCGACGCCTGGCTGCGACCCGAAGAAGTTGTAGATCGAAGATCTGGCGCCGGGGTGCCGTGCCTGAGAGGTCGACCGGAGTGGCGACCGTCCGATAGATCCTCCGCGCCGGGGAGAACACTCATGGCGGGCATGATCCGGCGGCAAGCCCAGTACTCGTAGGCGCGCATGTCACGGCCGAGCCCGGTCCCGGCCACCAGCCCGGGGTCGTAGACGTTGAGCCGCTGCCCCTGCGCGGCCCAGTCGAGCGGCCCACTCGTGCGTGAGCGTGACGAGGGCGTGCTTGCTCGTCGCGTAGGCAACGCCTCCGTAGTGCCTGGACGGGTCCCGCGGCGTGAGCACGTCGTCCGGCCGGGCCAGAGCCGACGGGGCCTGAACAGACCCGGTCGGGCACGAGACCGTAGCAGGCCCGCCGTCCCCGGTGAGTCGAGGAGCCCATGACGACGGCGTGCCCGCGGCGGACGAGCAACGGCGTGAGCCCGATGAGCAGGGCGTGTTGGGCCAGGACGTTGATCGCGAAGGTCAGCTCGTGACCCTGCGCGGACCGGTGGCGCCGGTCGGTCAGCTCCAGACCACGTTGAGCACGAGGGCTGCCGGCCGTCCCCAGCCGTTCCGACCGGTGAGGCGGGCCACCTCCTCCGTGGCGGGCAGCAGCGGGTGCAGGTCCAATCCTCAAGAGGGCGTCGCCTGCCGGAGGCAAGGAGTAGCGTGCGGAATGCCTAGCAGCACGTGTTCGGCGCCCGCGCCGAACTCTTCTCTGATGAGGAGACGCCCATGTCAGAAGACGTCAGTAAGGACGCGGAACCCCCGGTCACGGTCGTCGGCGCCGTGTCAGATGGCGCATACACCCTGCTGATCGCCGACTTCGCAGACACGTCCAGTGCGCAGGAGGCCTACGCCGCCCTCAAGGAGGCGGAGGACGGCCGACACGTCGAGATCGAGGGCGTCATCGTGGTGAAACGCGAGACGGACGGAAAGCTCGAAGTACAGCGCGCCACCGACCACACAACCCGTCGCGGCCTCACCTGGGGAGTCGTTGGAGGCGCAGCCCTCGGACTCATCTTCCCCCCGTCGATCCTCGGGAGCGCGGCGGTGTTGGGGGCAGCCGGGGCTGCGGCCGGCAAGGTGGGACAGCTGCACCACCGGCACGAGCTGGCGGACGAGCTTGAGCCCGCGATCGAGCCGGGTCATTCCGGCATCGTGGCCTTGGTCTCCGACCCTGCAGCCGTCGAACTCCGGCAAGCCCTTCAGATGGCCAACGCGATCGTCATGACCGCCATTGACGATGTTGTCGCCAAGGACGTCAAGGCTGCCGCCAAGGAAGCCGAAAAGGCCGAAGAGCAGGCCGCCGGACCCAAGGGCGGCGAGGAACAGTAGTCAGCGGGCGCTTCCACCACGGAGGCGAGACGAGGATCGGTTCGAACGGGCAGTGTGGTCGCTACCTACTGCTCCGAACGCACCGTCTCGGCGACTGCCTCCGCGATCCTCTGGTGACCAGCCGCGTTCGGATGGTCACCGTCGGGCGCGAGGAGGTGGGTCTCGTCCCAAGCGTCATCCGGGCCACGGAAGGCAGTGCGCAGGTCGACGTACAAGCAGCCCGTCCTATGAGCCGTCTCGCGGATCAGGCCGTTCACCTCGGACGTGACGGCCGAGGCTGCATCGACATATCCGGGGCCTTGTGCAGTCGCGTACCGGCCACCCAGCCAGACGCTCCAGTAGTCCAACAGCACCACCGCGACGTGGTCCCCACCTGCCAGCTCACGGATGCGGGCGAGGGTGGCGTCGAGGTTGCTCTGCAGTTCGGGCAGCTTCTGTTCGTAGCAGGCGATCTCGGTCGCACACGCCGTGGAGTAGGGGACGTCGTTGGCGCCGACCTCGAGGGTGACCGCCTGGCTCTTCCGGATGTGCTCGGCCGCGGAGGTGTCCGACCGGACCTGCGTGAGGACATCACCACTGGTGAAGCCGGCGACTGCGTCGTTGGCCGTCTCGACCGGGTGCCCGGTCACACGCGCGAGGTCGGCACCGACCAGCTGCGGGTACGGGGTGCAGTCGCAGGCCGTTCCGTACGGGACGGAGTCCCCGAGCGCCGAGATCGCGGCGATTCCCTGCAGCGTCCCGGCGCCGCCCCCAGGAGTGCTCGACGTGGACAGAGCGGAAGTCATCACCGTGGCGGGTCTCTCGCTCGAAGACGGCGTCGCCGCCCCTTGAGACCCCGAACAGGCGGCGGTGACGACGACGATCATCAGGAGACCGCCCCGCCGCCAGAGGCCTAGGAGCGGACCGGAAACCGTCACCACACCAGTCTTGCGCGCTGTCCCAGCGGGCCGTGCTCGAACGGCGATGTACTCGGTTGCATGCGCGCTTGATCATCGGGCCGGACACTCTGGTGCTTCGCTCGACCTGTGGTCGGCCTCATGACGATCCTGGCGCTCTCGGCTGCGACGCCGCTGGATCCGGCGGTAGCTCATCTCGTCTGGGGGCATGTCGTGTTCTTGGGTGTCGTGCCTGTTCGGACACGGCGAACCGTCACGTGCCACCCCACGGGCGCAGTCACCCCGCGCAAGACCTGCGTCACAGGCGGGCCCCGTTGAACGGGGTGACGCCGAAACGCACTGTGGCCCGTGCCCCCTCCGGAGGGGGCACGGGCCACAGTTACGCCCCACACAAGCGGGGAACCATGGGGTGAGTGACGGGACTTGAACCCGCGGCCACCTGGACCACAACCAGGTGCTCTACCAGCTGAGCTACACCCACCATGCACAACACGAGCCGGGCCCGAGGGCTCGGCGCCGTGTCACGGCGTCGACAATGCTACAGGCTCCTGCGCGGTGCTCGTGACCACCCCGGCCCGACGGCATACGTCCGTTTTCGTCATATGCCGTCCGGTGCCTTCCCGGGACCTGCTGGGGTGCGTCAGTGCTCGATGACGTGCGGCGTCGCCAGCGCCTTGGCCGTGGCGCTGTCGGGGCCGGGCTGGGGAACGAACACCGCCTCGCGGTAATAGCGCAGCTCCGCGATCGACTCGCGGATGTCGGCCAGGGCGCGGTGGCCGCCCGACTTCTTCGGGGCGTTGAAGTAGACGCGCGGGTACCAGCGACGCGACAGCTCCTTGATCGAGCTGACGTCGATGATCCGGTAGTGCAGGTACGACTCGAGCACCGGCATGTCGCGCGAGAGGAACCCTCGGTCGGTGGCGACGGTGTTGCCGCCGAGCGGCGCCTTGCGCGGCTCGGGCACGAAGGTGCGGACGTAGTCGAGGACGATGTGCTCGGCCTCCTGCAGCGTCACGCCGGAGTCGAGCTCGTTGATCAGTCCCGAGGTGGTGTGCATGTCGCGGACGAAGTCGTCCATCTGCTCGAGCGCCTCGGCCGGGGGCTTGATGACGACGTCGATGCCGTCGCCCAGCTGGTTCAGCTCGAAGTCCGTCACCAGCGCGGCCACCTCGACCAGGGCGTCGGACTTCAGGGACAGGCCGGTCATCTCGCAGTCGATCCAGATGATCCGGTCGGCGATGGCTCGGTGGTTGGTGTCGCTCACCGCTCCACCATAGAGGCTGGGTGCGCACGCGCCCGGTCGAGCGCGTCGGAGGTCTCAGGCCAGGGCAGGGGCTCGCGTCGCCGGCTGCACTAGCCTGCCTTGCATGACCTCAGGGGACGTGTCGACGCAGGGCCCGGGTGGCAGCCCGGGCGGTCATGTGCAGCAGTGGAGCACGAGGCCGAACCCGACCCGACGACCGATGCTGCGCCGGGCGCTGAGCGTCGGGGTGGCCGCGTCCGTGTTCCTCCTGTGCCTGCTCGTGCTGCTCGGCATCCTGGGGGAGCGGCTGACGACCCAGACGCTCGTGACTGCGGCCCTGGCCGCGGTCATCCCGCTGCTGGTCATCGTCCCGACGTTCCTGTGGCTCGACCGCTACGAGGCCGAGCCGGTCCGCTACATCGTCTTCGCGTTCCTCTGGGGTGCGCTGGTGGCCGTCGTCGGGGCCTTCTTCCTCAACACCTACGGCCTGCAGCTGCTCGTCCAGGCTCGCTGGACCGACCCGCTCGAGACCGGTGCCGTCTACCTGGCACCGGTCACCGAGGAGACGCTCAAGGGCCTCGGCATCCTGCTGATCTACCTGCTGCGCCGCCGCGAGTTCGACGGCATCATCGACGGGATCGTCTACGCCGGTCTCATTGGCGCCGGGTTCGCCTTCAGCGAGAACATCCTCTACCTGGGGCAGGCCCTCAACCAGTACGGCAGCGAGGGCCTCACGTCGACATTCCTCGTGCGGGGGCTCATGGGCCCGTTCGCGCACCCGCTCTTCACGTCGATGACCGGGATCGGGATCGGCATCGCCGTGTCGGCGCGCCGGCCCGCCGTCCGGGTCGTGGCCATCCTCGTCGGGTGGGGCTGCGCCATGCTCCTGCACCACCTGTGGAACCTCTCGGCGATCGCCGGCCTTGCGGGCTTCTTCCAGGCCTACATCACCTACCAGGTGCCGATCTTCCTCGCGTTCATCGGCTTCCTGCTCTGGCTGCGCCGCAGGGAAGGGCGCCTCATCGGTCGCCACCTCTCGCCGTACGCCGACGCCGGGTGGCTGACCCACGCCGAGGTCGTGATGCTCTCCCACCTGAGGCTGCGACGCGCGGCGCTGGCCTGGGCCGCTCAGAACGGTGGTCGCCCGGCGAAGCGGTCCATGCACGCCTTCCAGGACAGCGCCAGCGACCTTGCGCTGCTGCGCTCGCGGCTCGTCCGGGGCACGGCCGAGGAGGGTGCCACCGACCGCGAGATGGTGCTGCTCCAGTCGATCACGGCCCACCGCCGGGGCTTTCTCGGCTCGCCCGTCACCTGAGCGGGCGCGGCCCCGCCGCGTGCCTATCATTGGACGGCGCCCGGATCGGGCGACCGGCCCCTGTAGCTCAGCGGATAGAGCAAGAGCCTTCTAATCTCTTGGTCGCAGGTTCGAGTCCTGCCGGGGGCGCCTGCCGACGCCGTGCGCACGGTCCCGGGGCTGCGGGCAGTCACCGCCGAAACGTCCGTGGCCCAGTGACTTCCACCGAGGCCGTATGCGGTGAGGTCGGCCGTCGAGGGCGCCACCGACTCCCGTGGCGTGCTCTCCAGCCGACTCGGGGTACGAGGTGGGGGCGCGCCGCCCGATGGGTTTGGTTGTGCCGGTGCGACACGAAAGGATACGGGCGTGGCAGGGAAGACAGGGGCGGGCAGTGCCCGGCTCCTCGACAGCGTCAAGGCACTTCGCTCTGCAGTCTCCGACGCCACCTTGCCGCTCGACCTCCCCGGTGCCGGCGCTGCCCGTTCCGCGCGTGGGCGCCTGCTCGACCAGCTCGACGACTACGTCATCCCGCGGCTGACGGCGCTGGACGCGCCGCTGCTTGCGGTGGTGGGCGGCTCCACCGGGGCCGGCAAGTCCACGCTCGTCAACTCCATCGTCGGCCGCGAGGTCTCCCTGCCGGGTGTGCTGCGCCCGACAACGCGGTCCCCGGTGCTCATCCACCACCCCTCGGACGCGGCCTGGTTCTCCGGGCCACGCATCCTTCCCGGTCTCGCCCGCATCACCGGACGGCATTCGTCCTCGGACGGTCCCGGGGCGGTGCGGCTCGTCTCGACGCCCGAGGTCGAGGCCGGCCTGGCCCTGCTCGACGCACCCGACATCGACAGCGTGGTCGAGGCCAACCGTGGCCTCGCGGCCCAGCTGCTCGCCGCGGCGGACCTCTGGATCTTCGTCACCACGGCAGCGCGCTACGCCGACGCGGTGCCGTGGGAGCTGCTGCGCGAGGCGTCCGAGCGGGGCACCGCGGTCGCGGTGGTCCTGGACCGGGTGCCGCCGTCGGCGGTCGACGAGATCCGCACGCACCTGGCCGCCATGCTGCGTGAGCAGGGTCTGGACCGGGCGCCCATCTTCACCGTCGTCGAGTCAGACCTCGTCGAGGGCCTGCTGCCGCCGAGCCAGACGGAGCGGTTGACCGGGTGGCTGGCGGCGCTCGCCGGTGACGCTGCCGCCCGGGCCGACGTCGTGCGCCAGACCCTCGAGGGGGCGCTGACGTCGATGGAGGCTCGCACCTCGGCGCTCGTGGCGGCCTCCCAGGAGCAGACGGCCGCGGGCGAGGCCCTCGTCGAGGTGGCGACGCACGCCTACGACGAGGCGAAGGAGCAGGTCCACGAGGGGATGGTCGACGGCACGCTGCTGCGCGGCGAGGTGCTGGCGCGCTGGCAGGAGTTCGTCGGCACGGGAGAGTTCTTCCGGCAGGTCGAGTCCACCGTCTCCCGGGTGCGCGACCGCTTCACCTCGCTCCTGCGCGGCGAGCCGGCCCGCGCGGACCACCTCGGGGAGGCGCTCCAGTCCGGCGTCGAGTCGCTCGTCGTCAACCACGCCGAGCTCGCCGCGAGCGCGATCAGCCGCGCCTGGCGGGCGCTTCCCGGGGGTCACCAGCTGCTCGAGGCCGACCCCGGCCTCGCTCGGTCGGGCAAGGACGTCGACCGGCGGATCCAGCGCCTGGTGCGCGACTGGCAGGGCGACATCCTCCAGATGGTCCGCGACGAGGGCCGCGACCGGCGCACCACCGCACGGATCATGGCGTACGGCGTCAACGGCCTCGGCGTCGTCCTCATGCTCGTGACCTTCGCGAGCACGGCCGGCCTCACCGGCGCCGAACTCGGCATCGCCGGCGGCACGGCAGTGGTCGGGCAGAAGCTGCTCGAGGCGGTCTTCGGCGACCAGGCCGTCCGGGCACTGGCCCGCCAGGCCCGTGAGCAGCTGTCGGCCCGCGTCGACGAGCTGTATGCCGCAGAGCGAGCCCGTTACGAAGGAGCTGTCACGACGTTGCACGTCGACTCCCACCAGACCGAGCAGCTGACCGCCGCGGTGGCGGGGCTGAGGGCGGCCCGATGAGCCCCATCAGGATGGGCAGCGCCAAGCTCGAGACGGTCTCGGCGGCGGAGCTGGGTGCCCGCACGACCGAGCTGTCGCTCGCGCTCCTCTCCGGTTCCGGAGAGCTCGACCCCGACGGCGTGGTGCGCGCGCGGCGCGTCGTCGACAAGGCCGAGGAGCGCTCGCGCCTGAGCGGTGACCACACGGTCGTCGCGCTGGCCGGCGCCACGGGCAGTGGCAAGTCCTCCCTCTTCAACACGCTGGTCGGCGCGGATGTCTCGACGATCGGCGCGCGGCGTCCCACCACCTCCCGGCCCACCGCCGCCATCTGGGGGGACGACGACGCCTCCGAGCTGCTGGACTGGCTCGGGGTCAGCTCGCGGCACGTCGTCGAGGCCACGGCCGAGCGGCAGGAGGCCGACGCACCCAGGCGCCCGGTGGCTGTCGGCTCCCTCGACGGGCTGGTGCTGCTCGACCTGCCGGACTTCGACTCGCGTGTGGTGGCGCACCGCCAGGAGGCGGAGCGGGTGCTCGAGCTCGTGGACGTCTTCATCTGGGTCACCGACCCGCAGAAGTATGCCGACGCACGCCTGCACGACGAGTTCGTCAGCATTCTGTCGCAGCACGACGCCGTGACGATCGCCGTGCTCAACCAGGCCGACCGGCTCACCCGCGACGGCGTCCGTTCGATCACCGAGGACCTCACGGCGTTGCTCGTGGCGGATGGCGTCCGCGGCGCCAAGGTCTTCGCGACGTCCACCGTGACGGGCGAGGGCATCCCGGAGCTGCGGCAGCGGATTGCCAATGCCGTTGCGGGACATGCCGCTTCGCGCCAGCGCCTGAGGGCCGACGTCGTCGGGGCGGCGACGCGGCTGCGATCCGGTGTGGCCGACACCGAGCCTGACGTCGGGCAGGTGCCACGCGCCGAGCTCGACACCTCACTGGGGCGCGCGGCCGGGGTACCCATCGTGCTCGACGCCGTGGCGCGCGACTACCGCCGCGAGGCCTTCGCGCACACCGGCTGGCTCTTCGCGCGCTGGACCAAGGGCTTCGCCGCCGACCCGCTGCGCCGCCTGCGGCTGGACCGCACGGGCGGCCGGCCGCCGATCCACGTCGACATAGACGGTGCCGACGTCCGAGCCGTCCTCGGCCGCTCCTCGATCCCCGCCCCCAGCGTGTCGACCGCGTCCGCAGTCGAGCTCGCCACCCGCACCTTCGTGCGCCAGGCCTCGGAGGGGCTGCCGGTGCGCTGGGTGCAGGCGGTCGAGGACGCCGTCGACCGGGGAGACGGGGCCCTCGGCGACTCACTCGACCGCGCCGTCATCGGAACCTCCCTGCGCGCACGCCGGCCCGTGTGGTGGTTCGTCGTCAACGTGCTCCAGTGGGTTCTGGGACTCGTCGCCGTGGCGGGCCTCGTCTGGTACGTCGTGCTCTGGGCCTTCGGGCTGCTGCAGCTGCCTCGGCCGGAGACCCCGTCGGTCGGGATCCTGCCCGCGCCCCTCGTCATGCTGGCCGTCGGACTGCTGCTCGGCATCGGACTCGGTGTGCTCTCACGGTGGTGGGCCCGCGTCGGCGCGCGGCACCGCCGGAGCCTGATCGGCAAGCGCCTGGCGGAGTCGGTGGCGACCGTCGCCGACCAGCACGTGCTCGTGCCGGTGGACGAAGTGCTGGGGCGACACCGAGAGACCCGCGTGCACCTGGAGGCAGCGGCCGGCTGACGACGCCGGTGGCGTTCGTCCACACCCACCCGGCAGGACGTGGCGCTGTCCACAGGGCGCGAGTGACCACTGCCGCTCGGGGCGGTCCGGGCCGAGGGTGGGTCCAGGCGGCGCAGGGCCGCCCGGACCCACTCCCAGGAGCAGCTCATGAACGAGACCCGCATCACCGTGCACGGCAACGTCGTCTCCGAGCCCGTCGAGCGGCGCGCCCGCAACGGCAGTCCCTACACGACCTTCCGCATCGCCACCACGCCCTACCGCCGCACGGCCGACGGCCGCTTCGTCGACGGTGAGACGAGCTTCTACAACGTCATCGCCTTCAACGCGCTCGCCGCCAACGCCGCCACGGCGCTGCGCAAGGGCCACCCCGTCATCGTCGAGGGCAAGCTCGCGATCAAGAACTACGTCAGCAACGACGGCCAGCCGCGCACCTCGCCCGAGATCGACGCCGACCACATCGGCCACGACCTCTCGTGGGGCCGCGCGAGCTTCGAGCGGGTGAGCCGGGCGGCAGCGCTCGGGCACGACCGCACGGCCGACCCTGACGTCCAGGCGACGGTGCGGGCGCTCGCCGAGGGCGACTCCCTCGAGCAGCGGCCCGCCCACGTCGACGCCGACGGGGTCGTCGACGACGACTACGACCCGCAGCACGACCTGTCCGACGAGGGGCCGAGCGACGGCGCGGGGGTCCTCGCGACCGGCGACCCCGAGACGGACGACTACGAGGTCATCGACAGGCTCAGCGCCTGAGCACGGGCCCACCCCTGAGCCCGACCACCTGAGCCCGCCCACCTGGCGCGGCACCGGGCCCCGCTACGGGGCTGACCGCCGCACGTCCGCGAGCGCGGACACCGATTCGGTGCCGCGCTCGCCGACAGATAGCCTTCTGCGCATGGCCGAGTACATCTACACCATGACCCGTGCGCGCAAGGCACACAACGAGAAGGTCATCCTCGACGACGTGTCGATGTCGTTCTACCCCGGCGCGAAGATCGGCATGGTCGGCCCCAACGGCGCCGGCAAGTCCACGATCCTCAAGATCATGGCCGGACTCGACCAGCCGAGCAACGGCGAGGCACGCTTGGCGCCCGGCGCGAGCGTCGGCATCCTGCTCCAGGAGCCGCCGCTCAACGAGGAGAAGACCGTCCTCGGCAACGTCGAGGAGGGCGCCGGCGAGATCAAGGCGAAGCTCGACCGCTACAACGAGATCTCCGCCGAGATGGCCGACCCCGACGCCGACTACGACGCGCTGCTGACCGAGATGGGCAAGCTGCAGGAGGACATCGACCACGCCGACGCCTGGGACCTCGACAGCCAGCTCGAGCAGGCGATGGACGCGCTGCGCTGCCCGCCGCCGGACTCGCCCGTCACGACCCTCTCCGGCGGCGAGCGCCGCCGGGTGGCGCTGTGCAAGCTGCTCCTGCAGAAGCCCGACCTGCTGCTGCTCGACGAGCCCACCAACCACCTGGACGCCGAGTCGGTGCAGTGGCTCGAGCAGCACCTCGAGTCCTACGCCGGCGCCGTCATCGCGGTGACGCACGACCGCTACTTCCTCGACAACGTGGCCCAGTGGATCGCCGAGGTCGACCGCGGCCGGCTCTACCCCTACGAGGGCAACTACTCGACCTACCTCGAGAAGAAGTCCGAGCGCCTCCAGGTGCAGGGCAAGAAGGACCAGAAGCTCCAGAAGCGCCTCAAGCAGGAGCTCGAGTGGGTCCGCAGCAACGCCAAGGGCCGCCAGGCCAAGAGCAAGGCGCGACTGGCCCGCTACGAGGAGATGGCGGCCGAGGCCGAGCGGACCCGCAAGCTCGACTTCGAGGAGATCCAGATCCCGCCGGGCCCGCGCCTGGGCTCGACGGTCATCGAGGTCAACAACCTCCGCAAGGGCTTCGGCGACCGCGTCCTCATCGACAACCTCTCGTTCTCCCTGCCGCGCAACGGCATCGTCGGTGTCATCGGCCCCAACGGTGTCGGCAAGTCGACGCTCTTCAAGACGATCGTCGGCTTCGAGCAGCCCGACGCCGGCGAGGTGAAGATCGGCGAGACCGTCAAGATCTCCTACGTCGACCAGGGCCGCGAGGGCCTCGACCCGACGAAGAACCTGTGGGAGATCGTCTCCGACGGCCTCGACTACATCAAGGTCGGACAGGTCGAGATCCCGTCACGCGCCTACGTCTCGCAGTTCGGCTTCAAGGGTCCTGACCAGCAGAAGCTCTCGGGCGTGCTGTCCGGCGGTGAGCGCAACCGCCTCAACCTCGCGCTCACCCTCAAGCAGGGCGGCAACCTGCTCCTGCTCGACGAGCCGACCAACGACCTCGACGTCGAGACCCTCGGCTCGCTCGAGAACGCCCTGCTCGACTTCCCGGGCTGCGCCGTCGTGATCTCGCACGACCGGTGGTTCCTCGACCGCGTGGCGACCCACATCCTCGCCTACGAGGGCACCGAGGAGAACCCGTCGAGCTGGTACTGGTTCGAGGGCAACTTCGAGTCCTACGAGGCCAACAAGGTCGAGCGCCTCGGCCCCGAGGCCGCGCGCCCCCACCGCGTCACCTACCGGAAGCTGACGCGCGACTGACGGTCACGCGCCGCTCCAGCCCAGAGAGGCAAGAGCACCCGAAGACGGCCACCGTGTCAGACCCTGGCGCGGTGGCCGTGCGCTAGATCCAGCCCTTGCGGCGGAAGACGCCGAAGAGGGTGATCCCCACTGCGGCGATGATGCCGGCGCTGAACAGCACGCCCCACGGGCGGCCGAAGCCGGGGTAGGGGATGTTCTGGCCGAACCACCCGGTGACCGCCGTGGGCACCGCGATGATCGCGGCCCAGCCGGTGAGCTTCTTCATGACGGTGTTGAGCCGCGCGTCCTGGAGCGACAGGTTGGTCTCGAACACCGTCGTGACCATGTCCCGCAGGGACTCGGTCCACTCGGCAGCGCGCAGGACGTGGTCGTAGAGGTCGTCGTAGAAGCCGTCGAGCTCGGCATGGCGCTGGTCGAGCTCGCCCCGGTGGCGAAGCACGGCGTTGACGACGTCACGCATCGGCAGCACGACGCGGCGCAGCTCGACGAGCTCCTTGCGCAGCCGGTAGGTGCGCACCTGCACCGCGTGCATCTGGCCCCGCTCGTCGAAGAGCAGGTCCTCGATCCCCTCGATGGCGTCGTCGAGCTGCTGGATCGCCTCGAAGTGGCCGTCGACGACGGTGTCGAGCAGGCCGTGGACGAGGGCTCCGACGCCGAGCCGCAGCAGCTCCGGGTCCTCGTTCCAGCGCTCGAACACCGGGTCCATGTCGAAGTCGGCGCTCCGGCGAACCGTGATCACGCCGCGGGGCAGCACGAAGGCGGAGATGCGGGTCAGGCGCAGCCGCGACGTCGGGTCGGTCGGGTCGCGGCCCGGAGCCTCCAGACGGGTGGCGTAGACGGTGAGGAAGGTGTGGCGTGCGTGCCGCGTCGCCTTGGGACGCTCGCCGGCCGACACGGCGTCCTCGACCGCGTGCGGGTCGAGGCCCAGCTCGTCCGCGAGGACGGCCAGCACGGCACCGTCGGGCTCGCAGACGTCGACCCAGACCAGCGAACCGTCCCGCGCCAGGTGCTCCGAGAGGTCCTCGAGGGCGAACCCCTGCTCCACCAGCACGCCCTGCTCCCACCGGCACGAGGTGACGTGCCGGGACGCGTCGTTGCTCACCGCGCCAGTCTCGCAGCCGGGCCCTCGAATCACGCGATGAGCGGAGTGACCTCGCGCGTCGTCGGACGCTCGCGAAGCGCCAGCTGCCAGGCCGTCGCGAGTCGCCGGCCCACCTCGTCGGCCTCGTCCGGCGCGACGCAGAAGGGCACCCGCAACCACCGCGCGAGACCGCCCTCGACCCCGAACTGGCCGCCCCGGGCCAGGCGGACGCCGGCCTGCTCGGCCACCCGGGCGAGCTGGTCGCTGCGGGCCTCGGGCAGCTCGCACCAGAGGTTGAGCCCTCCGGTGGGCACGTCGAAGCGCCAGTCGGGCACGTGCCGGCGCAAGGCCGTGACGAGCGCGTCCCGCCGGGCGCGGGCCTCCCGGCGTCGTTCGGCGAGGAGCGCCTCGCCCCGGGTGATGAGGTCGGCGACGACGAGCTGCTCGAGGATCGCCGTGCCGAGGTCGAGGCTGTGGCGCGCCTCGATGACGGGCTCCACCCCGCCCGCCGGTGCACGGACCCAGCCGACGCGCAGGCCGCCCCACCACGTCTTGCCGGCGCTGCCGAGGGTGTGGGTGTCGCGCGACGAGGCCGCGAACGGCGCCGGTCGCGGACCGAGAACCTGCTCGTCGAGGCCGAGCTCGACGAAGGTCTCGTCGACGACCGGGACGACCCGGGACCGGGCGAGGACTGCCCCGAGCGCCGCCCGGGTCGGGTCGTCCATGACGAGCCCGGTCGGGTTCTGGTGGTCGGGGATGAGGTAGGCCGCTCGAGCACCACTCTGGCGCACCGCCACCTCGATCGCGTCGACGTCCCAGCCCGTCGGCGTCAGCTGGGCGGCGACGGGGCGGTAGGCCGAACGCCTCACTCCCACAATGGCATTGGGGTAGGTAGGGCTCTCGACGACGACGCGGTCACCGACCTCGAGCCGGGCCCGCAGGACGGCCGAGAGCCCGCCGTGGGCCCCTGAGGTGATGACCACCTGGTCCGGCGTGGTCGGCAGCCCTCGCCCCTCGAACCACCCCGCGACCGCCCGCCGGGTCTCGGGCAGGCCGCGCGGGTCGTAGCCGGCGGTCGCGAGGAAGCGCGGCAGCTCGAGCAGCGCACGCTCGTAGGCGGCGGTGACCCCGGCGGCGGCCGGGAGGGCGGCATACGTCAGGTCGATGACGTCGGGCGGCACGTCGGTCGGGATGAGGCCTGCCTGCGAGAGCGCGAGTCCCGAGGGTCCTGCGGGGAGGCACACGACGCTGCCGGACCCGCGGCGGGTCGAGACGAACCCCTCGTCGCGCAGGGCGTCGAGCGCAGCGCCGACGGTCGTGCGGCTGAGGCCCAGCTCCGTCGTGAGGGTGCGTTCGCTCGGCAGCCGCGTGCCGACGAGGACCCGCCCGTCGCAGACGAGCCGGCGTATGCCGTCGGCGAGCGCCCGGTAGGCAGGGCGGGGCAGCGGGTCGGTGCCGAGGAGCAGGGCCAGTGACCGGGCCGAGATGGTGCGCATGAGGTCCACCGTCCCACAACTGGCCCTCAAATCCAGGTCCAGTCAGCGGCAGACTGGCCCCATGAGACGTCGAGTGCCCCTGGCCAACCTCAGCCCCCGGCAGCAGCTGCGCGCCGGCCGCCTGCCGCGTCGCACCGGGCAGCTGCTCGTCGGACTGGTCCTCTACGGCGTCTCAATGGCGATGATGATCCGCTCGACGCTCGGCCTGGACCCCTGGGACGTCTTCCACGCAGGCCTGGCCACGCACGTGCCGCTGACCTTCGGCCAGGTGACGATCATCGTCGGCGCCCTCGTGCTCCTCCTCTGGGTGCCGCTGCGGCAGTGGCCGGGTCTCGGGACAGTGGCCAACGTCGTGGTCATCGGCCTCGCCGCCGACGCCGGCCTCGCCCTCATCGCGCCGCCGCAGGCCCTGTGGGCCCGCGTCCTGCTCCTGGCCTCCGGCATCGTCCTCAACGGCGTGGCCGGCGGCCTCTACATCGGCAGCCAGCTCGGTCCCGGCCCGCGCGACGGCCTGATGACCGGCGTCGCCCGCCGGTCGGGTCTCTCGATCCGGCTCGTCCGCACGACGATCGAGCTCGTCGTCCTCGCCGTGGGCTGGCTGCTCGGCGGCCCCGTCGGTCTCGGCACCATCGTGTATGCCGTGTCGATCGGGCCGCTCGTGCAGTTCTTCCTTCCGCGGCTGACCGTCGACCTCGGGGCCGCCGGCCGGACTGTGCCCGCCGGTCGCGAGGCTGCGCAGGTCACGCCTGCGGACGCCCTCGGGTCGACGAGCTGCTGACCCTCACGCGCCGAGCGGCCAGGACCGCAGCACGCGGCAGCCGCCCGGCTCGTACCAGGCGAGGTCGAGCCGGTCGGCCCGGCAGCGCGCCGGGACGTGGCCGCTGACGAGTGCCCGCGTCGACTCCTCGGTGACGTCGTCCGAGAGGGCGTCGAGGGTGAGGTGCGGGACGACGTCGGCGAAGGCGCCGGCATACGGAGGGCACTGAGGGAAGGCGTCCCACAGGGCTCCGGTGAGCCTGGCGAAGGGGTGCGCCGGCTCGGGCAGCAGGTGGATGATGCCGTTCGGGAAGGTGTCGACCGACTCCAGGGTGAACTCGAATGGTCCTGTGGCACAGGCGATCCCACCGACCAGGTCGAGCGCTTCGTCGGTCAGGGCGACGGTGTCGAGGAAGGGTCCGAGCGCCGTGACGTGCGCATGCACGAAGCGGGGGTCGGCAGAGACGTAGTCCGTGTCGTAGTGGCGCGTGCGGGAGAGGACGAAGGGCTCGAGCTGCGGCACCGGCACCTGGAGCACCGAGTGCCCGGCGACACCGGACGACACCGGTCAGTGCCCGGCGCCCACGAGGCGCAGCGCGAGCATGGCGTTCGTCGCACCGATCTCGGTGGGCGTCCGGCGGATCGTCGGGGAGTACCAGCGCGCCACGTCGACGACGATGGACAGCAGGGCCAGGGCCGTGGCGGCGCTGCCGGCGCTCTCGTCGACCGAGAAGGTGCCGTCGGCGACCCCGCGGTCGAGCACGTCGCGGACCAGGGCGTCCATCTCCTTGCGCAGGGCGAGGACATCGGCGTGGTGCTCGGGCGTGAGGTGGTGGTGCTCGTACTGCACGACGCGAGCGACCTGGTACTGCTCGACGTGCCACTCCGAGAAGCGCGCCATGACGTTGGCGAGCTGGTCCGCCGGGGTGTGTCCCTCCGAGATCGCCGCGCGCAGCAGTCGCAGCGCGGACTCGTGGCCGCTGCGGCTCAGGGCGAAGAGCAGCTCCTCCTTGGAGCCGAAGTGCACGTAGACCCCGGCGGGGGACAGGCCCGCGCCCGAGGCGATGTCGCGCGTCGTCGTGGCGTGGAAGCCCTTGTCGGCGAAGGCCTGCGCGGCGGCCTGCAGGAGCCGCTCGACGGTCGACGCGTCGGGGTCGGAGGTCCGGCCGGCGGGCGGGGTCGTGCGCTCGGTCGGGCGCGGCGTCGAGGTGGGCTGTCGCACGTTGACAGCATGCCGCAGGGGAGGGAGACTAAGCAAGCGCTTAGTTACCGGCGGGTACCAGCGCGCCGCACCCGTGAGCACGCCCGATGGAGGACCGATGCCCCGCAACATCTACGACGACGACCACGAGGCGATGCGCGCGTCGGCGCGCGAGTTCGTCGCCCGCACGCTCGCCCCCCGCGCCGAGGAGATGATCCAGGGCAAGTCGATCCCGCGCGACATCTGGCTCGAGGCCGGCAAGCAGGGCTTCTTCGGCCTCGACATCCCTGAGGAGTACGGCGGCGCCGGCGTCGACGACTACCGCTTCAACGCCGTCGTGGCCGAGGAGATGTCACGCTTCAACGCCGCGACGAGCTCGTGCTTCGGCATCCACTCCGACGTCTGCCCGCCCTACATCGTCGACCTCGGCACCGAGGAGCAGAAGCAGCGCTGGCTGCCCGGCATGGCGAGCGGTGAGCTGATCTGCGCGATCGCGATGACCGAGCCCTCCGGCGGCTCCGACCTCGCGGCCCTCAAGACCACCGCGGTCCGCGACGGCGACAGCTGGATCCTCAACGGCTCCAAGACCTTCATCACCAACGGCTACCAGGCCGACCTCGTCATCGTCGCGGCCCGCACCGACCCGTCCAAGGGCGCCAAGGGCATCACCCTGCTCATGGTCGAGCGCGGCATGGAGGGCTTCGTCAACGGCCGCAAGCTCGACAAGGTCGGCATGGACGAGTCCGACACGGCCGAGCTCTTCTTCGAGAACGTCCGCGTCCCCGACGAGAACCGCCTCGGCGAGGAGGGGATGGGCTTCATCGCGATGATGCAGCGCCTGCCCCAGGAGCGCGTCGGGGCGGCCGTGTCCAACGTCGCCCACGCCAAGGCGATCCTCGAGGAGACCATCCAGTACGCCAAGGACCGCAAGGCCTTCGGCCAGCCGATCGGCGCCTTCCAGCACAACAAGTTCCTCATGGCCGAGCTCGTGACCAAGATCGAGGTCGCCGAGGCCTACGTCGACGACTGCGTCGCGGCCCACGCCGAGGGCAAGCTCTCCGCCGTCGACGCCGCCAAGGCCAAGTGGTGGAGCTCGCAGGTGCAGAACGACGTGCTCGACCACTGCGTCCAGCTGCACGGCGGCTACGGCTTCATGAACGAGTACCGCGTGGCCCGCGCCTGGCGCGACGCCCGCGTCACGAAGATCTGGGCGGGGTCCAACGAGATCATGAAGGAGCTCATCGGCCGGGACCTCGGCTTCTGATGGGGGCTCACCGCAGCGGCGGACGCCACGAGGGCGCCGTCGCGATCATCACCGGTGCCAGCCGGGGCATCGGCCTCGGCATCGCCCAGCGCCTCATCGACGAGGGCGCCCGCGTCGTGATCACGGCTCGCAAGTCCGAGGCGCTCGCCGAGGCCGTCGACCAGCTCGGCGGCCCCGAGCACGCCATGGGCATCGCCGGCAACGCGGCCGACGAGGAGCACCAGGACGAGGTTATCGCCGCCGCACGCGAGGCCTTCGGCGGGCTGCACCTGCTCGTCAACAACACCGGGATCAACCCTGTCTACGGGCCGATGCTCGACTCCGGTCTGGACATCGCGCGCAAGGTGCTGGACGTCAACGTCGTGGCAGCCTTCTCGTGGATCAAGAAGGCCGTCGCCGCGGGGCTCGGGGACGCCGACCACCCCGGCGCCGTCGTCAACCTCGCCTCGGTGGCGGGCCAGGGCGCCAGCGGGGTCATCGGTTGGTACGGCGTCTCCAAGGCCGCGCTCATCCACCTCACCACCGAGCTCGGCTACGAGCTCGGCCCCGACGTGCGCGTCAACGCCGTGGCTCCCGCCGTCGTCAAGACGAAGTTCGCCGAGGCGCTCTACGAGGGGCGCGAGGAGAAGGTCGTACGCGCGTACCCGATGAAGCGCCTCGGGCTCCCCGAGGACGTGGCGGGCGCCGTCAGCTTCCTCCTCAGCGACGACGCGTCCTGGGTCACGGGGCAGACCCTGACGATCGACGGCGGCGTGACCCTGGGCGGCGCCCTCTAGCGCCGATCCGGCCGCGCGGCCGGTGTCTCCGGCCCGCCACCATCGGGTACAGGGGACAGGGACGCCCGACCCGGCAGCGTCTTCTCGGCCGCGTGCGGTCGGCGCCTCGCCCCGGCGGCGCGCCGACCGGCATACGGCCCGTCTTGCGCTCCACCGGCCACGACAGGGAAGAATGCGCTGTGCGGCCAGGGTCGTCCGCCTGTCGCCACACGCCGTGGCGCCGCGGCCCCGAGCCGCGACCGAACGACGGAAGAAGGTCCATGGAGATCTGGCCGGGCAAGCCCTACCCCCTCGGAGCGACGTACGACGGATCCGGAGTCAACGTCGCCGTGTTCTCCGAGGTCGCCGAACGCGTCCAGCTGTGCCTGCTCGACGAGGACCTGAACGAGACCTGTCTCGACCTGCCCGAGGTCGACGGCTTCGTCTGGCACGGCTACGTGCCCTACATCCAGCCGGGGCAGCGCTACGGCTTCCGGGTGCACGGGCCCTACGACCCGGAGAACGGCCACCGGTGCAACCCGAGCAAGTTCCTGCTCGACCCCTACGCCAAGGCCATCGAGGGCCAGGCGGAGAACGACCAGTCGCTCTACTCGTACACCTTCGGTGACGAGGACGCCGCGACGACCACCGACATGAACACCGACGACAGCGTGCGCCACACGATGCACTCCGTCGTCATCAACCCCTTCTTCGACTGGGGCGACGACCGCCCGCCGCGGCACGAGTACCACGAGAGCATCATCTACGAGGCCCACGTCAAGGGGCTGACGATGCTGCACCCGGAGATCCCCGAGGAGATCCGCGGCACCTACGCCGGGATCGCGCACCCCGCGATGATCAACCACCTGCGCGACCTCGGGATCACGGCGGTCGAGCTCATGCCGGTGCACCAGTTCGTGCAGGACGCCCCGCTCGTCGACCGCGGCCTGTCCAACTACTGGGGCTACAACACCATCGGCTTCCTCGCACCCCACAACGCGTATGCCGCCGGCGGCCAGCGCGGGCAGCAGGTGCTCGAGTTCAAGGCCATGGTCAAGGCCCTGCACGAGGCCGACATCGAGGTCATCCTCGACGTGGTCTACAACCACACCGCCGAGGGCAACCACATGGGCCCGACGCTGGCGTTCCGCGGCCTCGACAACAACAGCTACTACCGGCTCGTCAGCGACGACCTGTCGCACTACTACGACACGACCGGCACCGGCAACAGCCTGCTCATGCGCAGCCCGCACGTGCTGCAGCTGATCATGGACTCGCTGCGCTACTGGGTCACCGAGATGCACGTCGACGGCTTCCGCTTCGACCTGGCCGCGACCCTGGCCCGTCAGTTCCACGAGGTCGACAAGCTGTCGGCGTTCTTCGACCTCATCCAGCAGGACCCGGTGGTCAGCCAGGTCAAGCTCATCGCCGAGCCGTGGGACGTCGGCGAGGGCGGCTACCAGGTCGGTGGCTTCCCGCCCCTGTGGACGGAGTGGAACGGCAAGTACCGCGACACCGTGCGCGACTTCTGGCGCGGCGAGGGCGGGGCGCTGGCCGAGTTCGCCTCCCGCTTCACCGGGTCCAGCGACCTCTACGAGCACTCCGGCCGCAAGCCGATCGCCTCGATCAACTTCGTGACCGCCCACGACGGCTTCACGCTGCGCGACCTCGTCTCCTACAACGAGAAGCACAACGAGGCCAACGGCGAGAACAACAACGACGGCGAGAGCCACAACCGCTCGTGGAACTGCGGCGTCGAGGGCCCGACCGACGACCCCGCGATCCGTGACCTGCGGCTGCGCCAGCAGCGCAACTTCCTCACGACCCTGCTCTTCTCGCAGGGCGTGCCGATGCTGCTGCACGGCGACGAGCTGGGCCGCACGCAGGGCGGCAACAACAACGGCTACTGCCAGGACAACGACATCTCCTGGATCCAGTGGATGCTCGACGAGGACGACCAGAAGCTGCTCGCCTTCACCCAACTGCTGGTGCGACTGCGCCGCGACCACCCCGTGTTCCGCCGCCGCCGCTTCTTCGCCGGCAGCGCCGACCACGGCGGCGAGAGCGAGCTCGGTGACATCGCGTGGCTGACCCCCGAGGCGCAGCACATGGACGACGAGGCCTGGAGCGACGCCATGGCCAGGTCGCTCATGGTCTTCCTCAACGGCTCCGCCATCCCGGAGCCCGACCCGCGCGGGCAGAAGATCCTCGACGACTCGTTCCTCGTGATGTTCAACGCCCACCACGAGCCGCTGACCTTCACCCTGCCCGACGAGGAGTACGGCGCGCACTGGGTGCCGGTCATCGACACCGCGCTGCACGAGGTGGAGGACACCACGCTGGAGCCGACCTGGCAGATCCAGGTCCAGCCGCGCAGCATCGTCGTCCTGCGGTGCCCCCGCGAGAACGGCTCGACCATCGTCCCCGGACTCAGTGAGGAGCTCACCGCGTGAGGTATGCCAGCGCCCCCGTCTCGACGCACAGGTTCCAGCTGGAGCCCGACTTCACCCTCGAGGACGCGGTGGCGCAGGTCGACCACCTGGCCAGGCTCGGGGTGACGCACCTCTACCTGTCCCCGGTGCTGCAGGCCGCCTCGGGCTCGAAACACGGCTACGACGTCGTCGACCACTCCCGAGTGGCCGAGGGCCTGGGGGGCGACGACGCCTTCGCGCGGCTGGTGGAGGCGGCGCACGCGGCCGGGCTCGGCGTCGTGGTCGACGTCGTGCCCAACCACATGACCACGCCCACGCCGCTGTGGCTGAACCAGCCGCTCTGGTCGGTGCTGCGCGAGGGCCGGCAGTCGGCGTACGCGTCGTGGTTCGACGTCGACTGGGACGCCCAGGAGGGGCGGATCCTCCTGCCGGTGCTGGGCTCCTCGCTCGAGGAGGTGCTCGCCGCCGGCGAGATCACGCTCGGGGAGCACGAGGGCGAGCCGGTCGTGACGTACTACGACCACGTCTTCCCATTGGCCCCGGGCAGCGACACGGACAAGCCGCTGCGTGAGCTGCTCGACACCCAGCACTACCGGCTCGCGCCCTGGACCGTCGGCGACTCGGAGCTGAACTACCGGCGCTTCTTCGACGTCACCTCCCTCATCGCCGTGCGCGTGGAGGAGCCCGAGGTGTTCGACGCCACGCACCAGCTCCTCGTCGACGGCGTCCGGTCCGGGGCCATCGACGGCCTGCGCATCGACCACCCGGACGGCCTCGCCGACCCCGAGGGCTACCTCGACCGGCTGGCTCGCGCGACTGGCGAGAGCTGGGTGGTCGTCGAGAAGATCCTCGAGGGCGACGAGCCGCTGCCGCAGACCTGGCGCACCGCCGGCACCACCGGCTACGACGCCCTGCTCCGGGTCGGCGGGCTCTTCGTCGACCCGTCGGGTGCCGAGCCGCTCGACGAGCTGTCCGCGGAGGTGCTCGGCACGACCCAGGACCTCCACGAGATCGTCACCGAGTCCAAGCGCTGGGTCGTGCAGGTGATGCTGGCGACCGAGGTGAGCCGCCTGCTGCGCCTGGTGGCGCGCGCGCGTCCCGACCTCGACCCCGACGCGGTGCGCCCGGTCCTCGAGGCGATGCTGGTCGGGATGGAGCGCTACCGCGTCTACCTGCGACCCGACACGCCTGCGGGTGTCGACGACGCCGAGGAGCTCCGCGCTGCAGCGCAGCGCGGCGAGCAGAGCGGCTCCGCGCCTCTCGATGCCGGCGTGGCCGAGGCCGTCCTCGACCTGGCGCTGGGCCAGGGCGAGCCCGTCGACCGGTCGGCCGCCGACGAGTTCCTCGTCCGGTTCCAGCAGACGTGCGGTCCGGCCATGGCCAAGGCCATCGAGGACACGGCGTACTACCGCTACGTGCGGCTCGTCGCGCTCAACGAGGTCGGCGGTGACCCGACGCGGGTGGGGGTCTCCGCCGAGGAGTTCCACGACTTCGCCGGCCGGCTCCTCGAGACCTGGCCGCAGTCGATGACGACGCTCTCGACCCACGACACCAAGCGCTCCGAGGACGTACGCGCACGCCTCTTCGTCCTCGCAGAGCGTCACGATGCCTGGGCGCGGTGGGTGCGTGAGGCCCGCGAGCTCGCGGTGCCCTTCCGCTCCGAGGAGCTCGACCCGCTCACCGAGTACTTCCTGTGGCAGACCGTCGTCGGCGCGTGGCCGATCGAGGAGGAGCGGCTGCAGGCCTACGCCCTCAAGGCGATTCGCGAGTCCAAGCTCTACACCCGGTGGACCGAGCCCAACGAGGCGTACGAGTCGGCCGTCGAGCGGTTCGTGTCCGGTGTCGTCACGACCCCGGACGTGGTGCGCCACGTCGAGACCTGGGTGGAGCAGTCGGCTGTCGAGACGCGGGCCACCGTGCTCGGTCAGAAGCTCGTGCAGCTGACGATGCCCGGCGTCCCCGACGTCTACCAGGGCACCGACGTCGTCGACCTGTCGCTCGTCGACCCCGACAACCGCCGCCTCGTCGACTACGGCGGGCGGCGCGAGCGCCTGGCACGCCTCGACGGCGGCGCCGCGCCCTCGGGACTGGACGACGAGAAGCTGCTCGTCACCGCCACGGCGCTTCGCACCCGCCGGGCGCACCCCGAGAGCTTCACCGGGGCCCACGCCACGTACGTGCCGCTCGAGTCGACGTCCCCGCACGCCGTCGCGTTCGGGCGCGGCACGACCGAGGGCGTCGACGTCGTCACGGTGGTGACGCGCCTTGCCGGCCGCCTCCAGGATGCCGGTGGCTTCGGCGACGCGACCGTCCACCTGCCCGAGGGCTCGTGGCGCGACGCGCTGTCCGGCACTGCCGTGGACGGGGGACCGCAGCCGTTGACGGAGCTGGTGGGCGAGGGGCTGCCGGTTGCCCTGCTGCTGCGGGTACGGGCCGACCATGACTCGTGACACGCTGAGCGTCTGGGCGCCGGCCGCATCCCACGTCGACGTGCTCGTCACCCGGATCGACCCCGCAGGCACGCAGCCGACGACGGCCCCGGACCGGCACGCGATGAGCGCCGGTGAGGGCGGCTGGTGGACGTGGCCGCGGCCCGACGACGCCACGCTGGACTACTCCTTCAGCATCGACGGCGGCGAGCCGAGGCCCGACCCGCGCTCGGCCTGGCTGCCGCACGGCGTCCACGGTCCGAGCCGCACCTTCGACGAGGCCGCGCACGCCTGGACCGACGGCGACTGGCGCGGCACCCGCGAGGGCCGTGGGGTCCTCGGTGGTGTCGTCTACGAGCTGCACATCGGCACCTTCACGCCCGAGGGCACCTTCGATGCCGCCATCGCCCACCTGGGGCACCTCGTCGACCTCGGCATCGACGTCGTCGAGGTCATGCCGGTCGCGGCCTTCGGCGGCACGCACGGCTGGGGCTACGACGGGGTGGCGCCGTATGCCGTGCAGCAGGCCTACGGGGGGCCCGCTGCCTTCCAGCGTTTCGTGGACGCGTGCCACGGTCAGGGACTCGGCGTCTGCCTCGACGTGGTCTACAACCACCTCGGGCCGACGGGGAACTACCTCGCCGACTTCGGGCCCTACTTCACCGACACCCACTCCACGCCGTGGGGGCCCGCGGTCAACCTCGACGCCGACGGCAGCCGGGAGGTGCGGCGCTGGGTCGTGGACAACGCCCTGCGGTGGTTCCGCGACTTCCACGTCGACGCCCTGAGGCTCGACGCGGTGCACGAG
The DNA here is from genome assembly GCF_039531305.1 of Terrabacter lapilli. Classification (NCBI taxonomy): domain Bacteria; kingdom Bacillati; phylum Actinomycetota; class Actinomycetes; order Micrococcales; family Intrasporangiaceae; genus Terrabacter; species Terrabacter lapilli. Next base: position 263,132 of record NZ_BAAAPU010000009.1, on the reverse strand, counting down.
CTGCGCGACGAGTCGCAGCCGCACATCCTCGCGCAGCTGTCCGACGAGACCGCCTCTCTCGCAGAAGAGCTCGGTCGGCCACTCGACCTCATCGCGGAGAGCGACCTCAACGACGCCATCATGGTGACGCCGACGAGCGAGGGCGGCCGCGGCATGACGGCCCAGTGGGACGACGACATCCACCACGCGCTGCACGTGGCGCTGACCGGCGAGGACCAGGGCTACTACGCCGACTTCGCCGGCGGCACCGAGGCCTGGCCCGACGGCGGTCCGCTGTCGGTGCTGGCCAAGACGCTGACCGACGCGTTCCTCCACGACGGCCGCATGTCCACCTTCCGGGGCCGCGAGTGGGGTGCGCCCCTGGACCGCGAGACCCGGTCGGGCCACCAGTTCCTGGCCTACCTGCAGACCCACGACCAGGTGGGCAACCGCGCCACCGGCGACCGCATCAGCGACCAGGTCTCTCCGGGGCAGCAGGCCGTGGGGGCCGCTCTCTACCTGCTGTCCCCGTTCACGGCCATGGTCTTCATGGGTGAGGAGTGGCGGGCGAGCACCCCCTTCGCGTTCTTCACCTCCTTCGACGAGGACTGGCTGGCCGACGCGGTCCGTTCCGGCAGGCGGGCCGAGTTCGCGGCGCACGGCTGGAACGAGGCCGACGTGCCGGACCCGCAGGACCCGGCGACGCGAGCCAACAGCGTGCTCGACTGGCAGGAGCCCTACGCCCCCGGCCACAACGAGATGCTGCATTTCTACCGGCAGCTCATCCGCGTGCGGCGCACGCAGCCCGACGTGGCATCGGGCGACCTGCGTGCCACGTCGGTCAGGTTCGACGAGGACGCGCGGTGGATGGTCCTGTCCCGGGGCGCGGTGCACGTGGTGGCCAACTTCGCCGGACGGTCCCAGCTGGTGCCGTTCGAGGGCGAGGTCGAGCACGTGCTCGCCTCGTGGGCCCGCGCGCCGATCGTCGATGGGACCGGCGTGCTGCTCGACGGCCACGACGTGGCGGTCCTTCGCACCCGCTGATCCGTTCGGGCTCGACGGGGCCCGGACTCGACCGCGACCGGCCCACGCGTCGTTCGAGGTCGTGACCCCCCGGTCGGCGGCGTGACGCCGTCGACCGGGGCCTCGGCGTGCGTCATGACTCCTTGACGCGCACCATGCCCTCCTGGGCGGTGGTGGCGACGAGCGTGCCGTCCTGGCTGTAGATCTCGCCGACGGACAGGCCCCGGCCGCTCACCGCCGACGGCGACTGCTGGGCGTAGAGCAGCCACTCGTCGGCGCGGGCGTCGCGGTGGAACCACATCGAGTGGTCGAGGCTGGCCACCCGCAGCCGGCGGTCGGTCCAGACGAGGCCGTGGCGACGCAGCACGGGCTCGAGCAGCGAGTAGTCGCTGGAGTAGGCGAGGACGGCGGCGTGCAGCAGCGGGTCGTCGGGGAGCCGGTCGACGGCGCGCATCCACACGTGGTTGGTGGCGACCTTCTCGGGGCCGGCGTCGAGGAACATGTTGCTCTCGACGGGGCGCAGCTCGATGGGCCGGGACTCCGCGATGTGGCGGGCGCCCGGGTGGTCGACGCCGCGGAAGGCATCGGCGAGGGAGGCCAGCCCGTCCGGTCCGGGGACCGGCGGCATGGTGTCCTGGTGGTCGAGACCTCCGGCACGCTGCTGGAAGGAGCAGACCATCGACATGATGGGTGCGCCCTTCTGGACCGCGTGGACGCGGCGGGTCGAGAAGGAGTTGCCGTCGCGCATCTCCTCGACGGCGAAACGGATGGGGAGCGTGTCGTCGCCGGGCCGCATGAAGTAGCCGTGCAGGGAGTGGATCGGACGGGCCGCCCCGGCCTCGCTGGCATCGCGCACGGTGATGCCGGCAGCCATGACGCACTGCGCGAGGACCTGCCCGCCGAAGACGCGCCCGTGCGGCATCTTCTGGCTCCGGCCCTCGAAGACGCGGGCGGAGGCGGCTCCGATCGACTCGGCGGCGTCCTTGCCCTGGACGTCGGTGACGGCGATGTGGGCGGTGCCGACGTCGCGGAGGGTCAGCACCTCGAGGAGGTCCTCGAGCGGAGGGAGCGGGCTCGGCACGGCGGTCGCGTCAGCAGTCACAGGTCGACCCTAGTGGGACCGCTTCCGTGCGGCTGCCCCTCCTCGGGCGGCCCGGAGTCGTGCGCAGGCACCTCGCGGGGCGGCGAGTCCCGGCCTCAGCCCTCCATGGCCAGGACCAGCGGCAGGACAGCCGGGGCGCCCGCCTCACGCAGCAACCCGGCGCACACCGTCAGGGTCCAGCGGGAGTCGCTGACGTCGTCGACCAGGAGCACGGGTCCTGGGATGCCGTCGAGCGAGGCCGCGAGCTCTGGACCGACCGCGAGCCGCCCCCACACGTTCGCCAGCCGGAACGCGCTGTTGCCGCCGGAGTCGCCGATCGGTCCGCCTTCGACGAGGTCGAGGGAGCCGAGGTGGGGCAGCCGACCGAGCTGCCCGAGCCCGTCGGCCAGGGAGCCGACGAGCAGGGGGCGCCGGCGTGAGGGCACCGACACGATGGCCGCCGGTCGCTGCTCCCATCCCCAGCCCGCCAGCACCTCGACGCAGGCCCGGAGGGCTTCGGCGGGCACGTCGCGGTCGGGGCCGCGCAGCAGCTCGCGCAGCCGCTGCCCCCAGCCGAGGTCGCTGAGACGGGCGACGGCGCGGCCCTCCTCCATCGACACCGAGGGTCCGATGCGCCCCTTGAGCGGCACCCCGAGGCGGTCCATGCCCGACGGCCACTGCGCGCGGGACTCGAGCACGACACCGGGCCGCTCGAGCCGCGAGCGGGCCGTGTTGACGGCGGCCTCGGGGATCGTCGCGTCGAACCACGGCCCCGCGCAGCGGTCACAGCGGCCGCAGGGCTCGGCGGAGTCGTCGTCGAGGGTCTGCTGCAGGAAGGCCATCCGGCAGCGGTCGGTGCGTTCGTAGTCGACCATGAGCTGCTGTTCGCGCTCGCGGGCCTCGGTGACCCGGCCGTAGCGCTCGGCGTCGTAGGTCCACGGCTCACCCGTGGCCGTCCAGCCACCCGGGACGCGGCGCACGGCACCGTCGACGTCGAGGACCTTCAGGAGCAGCTCGAGGCGCGTGCGCCGGACGTCGACGATGGTCTCGAGGGCGACGGTCGACAGCGGCTTGGCCGACTCGGACAGGGCCCGCACGACGCCGTCGGCCTGGTCCTGGCGAGGCATCGAGGCGGACGCGAAGTAGCGCCAGATGTCCTTGTCCTCCGGTCCCGGCATGAGCAGCACGTCGGCCCGCTCGGTCGCTCGCCCGGCACGACCCACCTGCTGGTAGTAGGCGACCGGTGACGACGGCGCGCCGAGGTGCAGCACGAAGCCGAGGTCGGGCTTGTCGAAGCCCATCCCGAGGGCCGAGGTGGCGACGAGAGCCTTGACCTGGTTGTCGCGGAGCGCCTCCTCGAGGCGGATCCGCTCGCTCGGTTCGGTGCGGCCGGTGTAGGCGACGACCTGGTGCCCCGCCTCCCGCAGCGCGACGGCGACGTCTTCCGCGGCCGCCACGGTGAGCGCGTAGACGATGCCAGACCCGGGCAGCTCCTCGAGGTGGGCGATGAGCCAGGCGAGCCGCTGCTCGGGAGCCGCGAGTGGCAGCACGCCGAGACGTAGGGATGCCCGTGCGAGCGGCCCTCGCAGGGTCAGCACGTCACGTCCGCCGGCCCCGAGCTGTTCGACGACGTCGGTGACGACGCGGGCGTTGGCCGTGGCCGTCGTCGCGAGGACGGGCGTCCGCGAAGGAAGGGTGGTGAGCAGGTCGCGGATGCGGCGGTAGTCGGGACGGAAGTCGTGGCCCCAGTCGCTGATGCAGTGCGCCTCGTCGACGACGAGCAGGCCGCAGGACTCGGCCAGGGCAGGCAGCTGCTCGTCCCGGAAGCGCGGGTTGTTGAGCCGTTCGGGGCTCACGAGCAGCACGTCGACCTCGCCCCGGGCCAGCGCCCCGGACACCGAACCCCACTCGTCGGCGTTCGTGGAGTTGAGGGTGACGGCCTTGATCCCGGCCCGCTCGGCCGCCGCGATCTGGTCGCGCATGAGCGCGAGCAGGGGGCTGACGATGACGGTCGGCCCCGCGCCCTCGGCCCGTCGTAGCGCCGTCGCGACGAAGTAGACCGCCGACTTGCCCCACCCGGTGCGCTGCACGACCAGCACCCGTCGCCGTCCCGCGACGAGCTCGTTGATCGCCTCGAGCTGGCCGTCGCGGAAGTCGACGTCGTCGCGTCCCACGAGCCGGCGCAAGGCGACCGTCGCGCGTTCGCGCAGGCCTGGGTCGACGTCAGCAGGGGAGAGTGCGGTCGGGGTGGAGGGCATGGCACCCAACGTACGCGGCCCCACCGACCGCGCCGACCGGCATACGTCCGCTGTGGAGGGCGCGGGGGCGCGAGGAGGGGGTGTGGACGACCGACGAGCGCCGCGGCTGGGAGGATGGCGGCATGAGCCAGACCCCGGACGCCACCGACACCCCGCAGGAGGCCGGCGAGGCCCGTGTCGGGCCCTACGCCGCGCACGTGTCGTTGCGCTGGTCCGACATGGACGCCTACGCGCACATCAACAACGTCCAGTTCCTGCGGCTGCTCGAGGATGCCCGCGTCATCGGCTTCCGTGACTGGTTCGACGGCGGGGGAGCGGGCGACAAGTCGCTGCTCGACGAGGGAGTGCTGGTGTCGCGCCACGAGATCGAGTACCGCCGACCCCTGGGCTTCCGCCACGCGCCGGTGGAGGTGCAGATGTGGGTGTCGCGGGTCGGCGGGGCCGGCTTCGACGTGGCCTACATCGTCACCGACCCCGACGGGATCGAGGGAGGGCACGCCGCCGGCGAGCGCCCCGTCTATGCCGTCGCGGAGACCGAGCTAGCGCTCTACGACTTCGCCACCGCATCGCCGCGACGGATGCGCCCCGAGGAGCGTGCGGCACTGCGCGCCCACATCGGAGAGCCGGCTCCGTTCCGCAGGCGGCGTCGATGACGGGCACGGTCCACGTCGACTTCGGGGACCCGCGCGGGATGTCCGACCTCGGCACCTTCCTGGCCCGCGCCGGCCGGGCCAACCCCGGCGGTGCGGTGCGGCTGCAGGTGCTCGGCGGCCTGCTCGTGACGACGGTCGCGGTGATCGAGGGCAGTGGCCTGCTCGGCGAGGGCACGGTGCTCGGCATGCGCGTGGTCAGGGTGGCAGGAGCCGACGAGCTCGACACGACCGTCTCGTTCGCCGCCGTCAACGACCGGCTCGCCCGTGACGGAGCCGGCGCGGTGCTCAGCGTGCCCCCGATGACCGTCCGTGTGCCGTGGAGCGGCCTCACACCACCGCGTGACGGCTGGGAGCCCGTCGGCCAGCTCGATGGCGCGATCGTCGATTCCATTGCCCGAGAAGGGATCTCGCAGGTCGCCGAAGGCGCTCCGGAGGGGGCCGGAGGCCACGCGGTCGACGCCCTACGGCGACGGGTCTGGGCTCGGATGAGCGAGACGGTGCCGCCCATACCGGCCGGCCTCGCCTTCGGTGCCCACGTGCTGGGCTTCACCGTGCCGGGACAGCCGGCCGCGGTCGCGGCCCAGGGCCGGTGGACGCGCCTCAGCACGTCCCGTGGGCACGTGCTCGTGCGCTGAACCCTTCCGTATGCCGTCAGCCGCGGCCGGTCCACGACCCCCGCGCCACGAGCACGTCCTTGAGGACGTCGATCCGGTCGCTGACCAGGCCGTCGACGCCCAGGTCGAGCAGTCGGTGCATCTGCGAGGCGTCGTCGATCGTCCAGACGTGCACCTGCTTGCCATAGCGGTGGGCTGCCGCCAGCAGGGGTGCGGTGACCACCGGCACGACACGGCCGCGGACGGCGACCGACACCGGGACCTGGAAGACGTCGGCGGGTGTGCGTAGCAGCGCCGTGAGGGACCGAGGCGCGAACCGGGCCAGCGCGGTGCCCGCCTGTGCCGCGGCCGTGGCGACGGTCCCTCGTGACAGCCTGCGGAACTCGGAGATGTTGCGCTGGGAGAAGGAGCCGACGCAGATCTGCTCGTGCAGCCTCCGCTCCTCGACGAGACGCCACAGCGGCTCTGCCGTTCCCGGCGCCTTGAGGTCGATGTTGAGCCGCACGTCGGGCCAGGTGTCGAGCACCTCGGTGACCAGCGGCACGTGCTCGGCGGCGCCGATCCGGGCGCCCGACACCTCCGACCACGGCAGGTCGCGGATGCGGCCACTGCCGTCGGTGACCCGGTCGAGGACGGTGTCGTGGAACGCGACGAGCCGCCCGTCCCGGGTCACGTGGACGTCGGTCTCGAGGTGCGTGTAGCCCATGGCGACCGCGTTGCCGAAGGCGGTCATGGTGTTCTCGAGCCCGACGTTCGGCGGGTAGGTCGCGCCGCCCCGATGGGCCAGTGCCACGGGAGTCCGGTCGAGGTAGAGCCGCGTTGTCACCACATGCGCGAGGCTAGCTGGCGCGTCAGTCCGGGTCCGGGAGCCGCGGGCGAGCGTCATCAGGCCGGCCCTCAGGTCGGGCCCGGGCTGCTGTCCGGACGCTGCGCCTGCGCCAAGGAGCCCTGCGCCAGGCGCCGTCGCCAGGAGTCGTCCTCACCTTCGCGAGCCATGACCCCGGCAATGACGCGGAAGCCGTCCTGAGTGGGGGCGAGGGCTGCCACCTGGAATGGCCACAGCTCGGGATCCGACGCCGCGCGCCACTCCTGGTCGATGCGAGCGATGGCTTCGTCACGTGTGCAGTCCCACTCCTGGAAGGCCCCGTCCGTCACGTCGCCGGCAGCCACCAGACCGTCGGCGATGAGCGCTCCGACCACCTTCATCGTGGCCGCATGGAGTTCCGGGGGCTGTGCGCCGGTGAGATCGCGGACCGTCGACCGGACATATCCCAGATCGATCCAGTCATAGATCGTGGAGACGAGCAGCTCTTCCACGATGGAACGCTTGGGCTCTGTGGGCGTCACTGGATGTGGGACCTCGCTCCGTGAACTGCCTCGTACGCGACGCGATTGCGGCCCCACCGGTTCACGGCCGATCAAGGCTGATCGCTGCAGCCACCAGCGGTGCGCGAATCAGTGGGCGGCCTTCGGGGCCGAGTCCGACTCGCGCGCTGCGAGTAGTCGCGCGAGCGACTGTCGAGATAGGCCCGCAACCGCTCCTCGATCGCCTCAGGACCGCTGCTCTTCCCGGCAGGCGCCGGCAGGAAGGGCACGAAGGGTTCCATCTCTTGCGGGTAGTCGAAGCCCGCGTACACCTTTTCGAGATCGCCCATGGGATCTGCCGAGATCTCGCGATGCTCGTAGACCCACTGAAGCACCAGGAACAGCCAGACGCGACGCTCCTCCGCACGGGTCCTGTTCGTATCGGCCTCGACCTCTGCCACGAGTGCCGGCACCCGATCGAGGTCGTCACTGAGGAGCAGGGCCAGCTCCTCGACGGCGGCCACCTGGCAGTTGCCCGCAGCAAAGACACGCTCGGCGAGCTTGACGACTGTCCACTCGTCGAGGTACCCCAGGCGGTACCCGGCAGCGAGTTCCGCAGGTAGGAGGTGGACATGGCTGTCGACGAACGAGAAGGGCAGCGGGCGGATGGATTCGCTGTTCATGGCTTGATGGGCACCCCTGTGATCTTCCCGTTGCGTACGAACAGCTGATGTGTGATCCGATCGCCTTCGAGGATCCACTCGAACCGGCCCTCCACGCCGTTCACGCTACCCGGCATCTGGACAAGGGTGCGTTCAACACCGTCGCCGCCCACCAGAGGGAAGACCCTTCCCCTCTCGGGGACATCTTCGAGAACCCATGAGCCGGAGCGGTGCAACACGTCGGCCTTGAGGGCGGCTCCTGTGGGCGTGCTCCTACGAAGACGTTCTGCCGCCTGCCCCGGCGTCAGGCTCGTGCCGGGTGAGGGATCAGGGACAGGGGAGTGAGCCTTGATCACGTGCGAGGGGTACGGTGCGCCGGCACGGTCCTTGAGGCCGTCCATCCGGGACTCGGCCACGGACTGGATCCTCTCGTCGCGCAGCGCCATGACGGCCGCCTCGACCTCGTCGTGGCGCGCCGTGCGCAGCTGTTCCGCAGAAGGAAGGGCGGGCCCACGCCGGGCGCCGGCGGCCAGAGATGAACGCACGTCGGTGCTGCCCCCGGTGAGGGCGGTGAGGCGCGCCGCCAGCTCGGCCCGACGAGAGTCGTCGCGCTCCGTCTGGGCCAGCTCCACGTCGGAACGGACCATCGCGATCACGAGGTCGTCGGCCGCGGTACGCGTCGTGCCCCCGTCGACGTACGTCTTGACCGTCGAGGCGAGCCCCGTCAGGTTGCCGCTGCGGATCTCTGCGACGACGTGACCCGCTTCCGCGAGCGACTGCAGGGCGGAGCGGTTGAGGCCGTCCTGGCGCCTCGCCAACGCGACCAGCTCGGCCGAGGCCGCCTGGTCGAAGAACCCGATGCGCACCACGCCGGGCTCCGCATCGTGACCCGCGTGCACCGACTCTCGCGTCGCACGGAGCTCGGTCTCGACGAGGCGGTTGTAGGCAGCGCCGGGATCCTTGGCGTGCAGGCCCATGCCGGTGTCGGCGGCCAGCGTCCCGACGACCGCGTTCAGCTCCGGAGCATCGAGCCACGGCTGCATCCCGCGGGAGGTCGCGGCGGCGTACGACGGCTCGTCGGCGGGCACCGGATGACTCTGTGCCAGAGCCCGGTCCACGTTCTCGCGCATGGCGGTGAGCCAGTCGGCGACGTGTCCCTCGAGGGGAGCGGTGGCGCGCGAGTAGATCTGCGTGGTCGACGCCTCGCGCATGGCGTGGCCGCTGGTGCGCGACACCTCGAGCATGACCCGGGCGCGGCTCTCCGCCGCACCACCGGACGCATCGCTCGACACGCTCTGCAGGAGGCGACGAAGGTCGGTGTCGGTCGCGAGCCGCAGGTCGGGGTGGCTCTCGACCCCACTGGCCTCCAGCGTGACCCACCGACGGACGAGGTGCTCGCCGACAGTCAGGCGGTCGCCGCGGGAGTTCGCGAGCGCCTCTCCCGCGACCGCGGAGTCCGGTAGCGGCTCGGCGAGCAGCGCTGCCTGCTCGGCCGGGTCGTCGCCGACCTGGTCGAGGAGGACATGGAGGGCATCGCCGGTGCGCGAGGCGTCGTCGAACCACGAGGCAAAGGCGTCGTCGCCGCCGGCAGGCAGCGTCGTGCCGTGCCGCAGCCGCGCATCTGCATCGCGGGTCTCGGCGACCTCGGCCGCCGCCGCTGCGGCGGCGGCTCGTCTCGCGAGTCGCGGCGGCAGCCGCCGACCGTCGCCGGCCGCACGAGCGCCTGACAGGAGCTGGCCGAGCAGCCATGCGCCGGTGGCGCGAGCCTCCTCGGGTCCACCGTGGACGCGTCCCAGGCCGGCGACCAGGTCGTCCGCCAGCAGGGCGGCGCCGGAGGCGAGCTGCTCGCGGGTGCGCGGGTCGGTTTCGGCTTGCGTGGAGTGGCTCGTCGCGGTGAGGAGCAGCGAGCCGAACCCACCGAGCAGGTCGCGCACGGTGTCGACGTGTGCGCCGGATCCACGGCGGGCCACGCCGGCGGCCATGAGGACCGATACGAGCCCGTCGGCGCCCAGCTCCGAGAGCAACGTCTGCGCGTAGACCGGGTCCTGGGCCCCCGCGCGGACCCGTGCCGCCAGCTGAGTGACCGCAGCGTCGTCCAGCGACGGGTCGGGTGCCGCGCTCGCAGCGATCACACGCCGGACGAGGACGCCGTCCGAGAGGGCGGCGTCACGGGAGGCTCGCGCCGCGACCGCCCCCTCGGCGAACCACAGTCCACCCGCCACCACCGAGCGCACTCTCGCGCCGGTGGGGGAGGCCGCGGACGGGAAGACCACGTCGGTCACGCCGGCGACCAGCTGCGCGCAGCGGCGCCCCGATCCGCGCAGCTCGGCCAGCACCTGCTCGTAGCTCCGGCTGAGCCGGGCGCGACCCAGCGCCTGCTCCGCCCGGGCGCGCTCGATCCCGTGCGCGGCCAGCACCCCGGAGGGGTCGGGCAGGGTGGCAAGGCGCAGGCACGCCAGCGCCCGCTCGGCGTCGAGGCCGTCCCACTGGCGCTGCAGGGAGCGCACTCGCGTGACGGCGAGCTCCAGGGCGGCGGCATACGTCCTCAGCGAGCGAGCGGTGGGGGACAGCCCTTCCACGACCCGACGGGACCGCCGACCGAGCTCGTCCGCCTCGTCGCGTGCCGCCGTGGCGGCCGCTCCGGACCAGACGGCGTCGAGACGGGGCGCGAGAGTCCCGCGCACCGTCGTCGTCGCACCAGCGCAGGCTGCCGCCCGCTCCAGGGAGCCGGCCGCGAGGCGCAGGGCCTGTGGGTCCCCCGACGGCAGCGGCAGCGCCACCTCCCCGGGAATGGCCGCTGCCGAGTGCCCGCCCGGCTCCGCCCGACTCATCGGGCACCGGGCAGGACCGGCGGCGACCCGGCCGACCCGACAGGTGCCACCTGGGCGAGCCCGGCGGTGACGAGGAGCTCGACGGAGCGGGTCTCGGCCGTCGACCGGTCGAGGCGGTCCCCCAGGGCGCCGACCGCGTCGGCGACGGCATCAAGAGCATGTGCGTGCACGAGGCGGAAGCGCTCCAGGGCCGTGCGGATGACCGCGCCCTCGCACCCCACCGCTGCCATGGCAGCCGCCGTCGCGGAGGCCACGGCCGACGCGCACTGCCGCAGCTCATCCGGGTCGTGAGCCAGCGCGAGACGCTCGCGCGACACCCCCTCGGTGTCGATCGAGTAGCGCGTCATGCCTCGACGGTAGGAAAGCAGGCCGGAAGGGAGCGCCCGTCATCCACAGGCCCTTCCGGGCGCCGTATGCCGTGAGGCCCCCGTCCCGAGGGACAGGGGCCTCACGTGCGCTGCGGTTCAGGACCGCCCGCGAGGGTCAGGACCAGCGGGCCCAGACGGTCGTGTCCGTGGGCACGAGGCCGTCCTCGAGCGGGCCCGAGGACACGATGACCTCTGCACCCTCGGGCAGGGCCACCGCCTCGGGGCCGAGGTTCGCCACGACGAGCACCCGGTCGCGGGACGGGGCGCCGTTGGTCAGCGCGACCACGTCGGCGCCATAGCCCTCGACCCACGTGAGCGAGCCGGTCCCGAGGGAGAGCTCGCGGCGCGCGGCGAGGAGCGAGCGGTAGAGCTCGAGCGTCGAGCCGGCGACGCCCTCCTGCCGGTCGACGGCGTACTCGGCGTAGACGGCCGGCTGCGGCAGCCACGTGCTCGCGCTCGGGCCGAAGCCGAGCGACGGGCCGTCGGCCGACCACGGGATCGGCACGCGGCACCCGTCGCGGCCGGTCTCCGCGCCGTCGGTCCGCGCGAACGTCGGGTCCTGGCGGTACTCCGCCGGCATGTCGGTCGAGTCCGGCAGCCCGAGCTCCTCGCCCTGGTAGATGTAGGCGCCGCCCGGGAGGGCCAGCATGAGGGCGGTGGCGGCGCGGGCCCGGCGCAGGCCCAGCGCACGGTCGGGCTGCGGGTCGGTCGCCGAGATGCCGTTCATGCGCGGGGTGCCCGGAGCGAAGCCCAGACGCGATGCGTGGCGGACGACGTCGTGGTTGGACAGCACCCACGTCGAGGGCGCCCCGACCGAGTCGGCAGCGTGCAGCGACGAGGTGATGACGGCCCGCAGGTCCTCGGCGACCCACGAGGACGTGAGGAAGTCGAAGTTGAACGCCTGGTGCATCTCGTCCGCTCGGACGTACTGGACGGCGCGCTCCTGGGGCTCGACCCACGCCTCGGCGCAGAGGATGCGGTCCGGGGTGCCGTAGGACTCGAGGATCTTGCGCCACGCACGGTAGATCTCGTGCACGCCGTCCTGGTCCCACATGGGGCTGCGCTTGGTGTGGTCGATGCGAGGGGAGTCCTCGGCCAGGCCGTGGTGCGGGTGGTCCTCGTCCTCGTGCTCGGCGTGGCCGAGCATGACGGTCCGCTCCTCCTCGGTGTCGGGCAGGCCCTGCTCCTTGATCAGGCCGTGCGCGACGTCGACGCGGAAGCCGTCGACGCCCCGGTCGAGCCAGAAGCGCAGGATCGACTCGAACTCGGCGCGCACCTCGGGGTGCTCCCAGTTGAAGTCGGGCTGCTTGGGGTCGAAGAGGTGCAGGTACCACTGCCCGGGCTTGCCGTCGGCCTCGGTGACCCGCGTCCACGCGGCGCCGCCGAAGACGGACTGCCAGTTGTTCGGCGGCAGCTCACCGGCCTCGCCGCGCCCCTCGCGGAACATGTAGCGCTCGCGCTCGGCACTGCCCGGTCCCGCTGCGAGCGCGGCCTGGAACCACGTGTGCTCGTCGGAGGAGTGGTTGGGCACCATGTCGACGATGACCTTGAGGCCCAGCTCGTGGGCCCGGGCGATCATGGCGTCGGCGTCGGCGAGCGAGCCGAAGATGGGGTCGATGTCGCGGTAGTCGGCGACGTCGTAGCCGGCGTCGGCCTGCGGCGAGGTGTAGAAGGGCGAGAGCCAGATGGCGTCGACGCCCAGCGCCCGGAGGTGGGGCAGCCGGGAGGTGATGCCGGGAAGGTCACCGATGCCGTCGCCGTCACCGTCGGCCCACGAGCGCGGGTAGATCTGGTAGATGACGGCCTGGCGCCACCACGCGGCGTCGGGGCTGTCGGCGGCGTGCACGGGGGTCGCTTCCTCGCGGATCTGCGTGGCCTGCGCCGGGTGGTTCAAGGTCTGGGTTGCTGATGGCGTCACGAGCCACCATCGTTCCTCATCGAGTCGAAAACTCAAAGCAAGTTCTGCAACTTCTTGCAGCGCGTGCCGCAGGGGCGGCTCGGGGGGCCTGGGGGCACGCCTCGTGCCTGGCGCTACGGTGCGGGCATGACGACGTTCGTGACGGCCGCCTACTGCCTCCTGCGTGACGGGCAGCTGCTGACGGTCCGCAAGGCGGGCTCGCACCGCTTCATGCTGCCGGGCGGCAAGATCGACCCCGGGGAGACGGCCCAGGAGGCCGCCGTCCGCGAGGTCATGGAGGAGGTGGGCGTCGACGTCTCCGGGGCCGGCGAACCACTCGGTCGCTTCCTGGACGTGGCCGCCAACGAGGAGGGCGCCTGGGTGGACGCCATGGTCTACGTCGCCCACCTGGCCGACGACGACGCGCCGGCGCCCCTCGCCGAGATCGCGGAGCAGCGCTGGCTCCGCATCGAGGGTGAGCTGCCCGACGACCTCGCGCCGCTGCTGACGAACCACGTGGTGCCGCACCTGCGGGAGCTCCTGGCCCGCCGCTGAGCGACCGGACGGTCTGCTCCCGCGGCGTCAGCCGGTGGGCTGCGGCGCCCGCGTCAGTGATCGCCTCGCATCCCGATGACGCCCGCCTTGGCGGCCTTCTTCACCGCGTCGGCCTCGGCCTGGGTGAGCGTGCCGTCCTTGACGGCCTGGGCGAGCCGGTCGTCCAGCGCTTTCTGCCGGTCGGCCTCGCGCTCGGCCTGGACCGCGGCGAGCGCGGCCTTCACCTTGGCAACGTCGATGCCCAGCTTGGCCGCGAGTCTGGTCGCCACCTCGTCCTGCAGGGCCGCCCGGTCCGGCCTGGCGCCCGTGCCCTTGGCGGCGTGGCCGGACCGCAGGTCGTCGCGCACCGCCTTGAGCGCGTCCGCGAGCTTCGCCTGGTCGACGCCGAGCTTCGTGGCCAGGGCCGAGAGGTCGTCGTGCATGCCCGCCAGGCCGCGGCCGCCGTGGCGCCCGCCGGGCCCCCAGCCCTGCCCGGGTCCTCCGGGTGTGGTGGTCGACGTGGACGTCGGTGTCTGGGTCGTGCTGCCGGCGTCGTCCGCGCGGGCGACCTGGGACACGCCGAGTCCGATGACGGCAGCCGCCGCGCCGGCGGCAGCCACGGCGACCACCTTCTTGTTGGCCGAGAGCATGCGGGTCCTCCCTGTCGAGTCGTCGGGACGCCCGTCGTCGGGCGGCTGTGCCGCCGTCACCGACTCGGACGACACCATCAGGCAACACCACGGCGCCGGGCCACCGGCCGTGAACCACCTGTGAGTTGCTGTGAGAAACGTCCGCTGGCGGCCTGTTCGCTCAGAAGGTGCCGTCCGGGCCGGGCGCGTTGACGAGGGAGTATGCCGCCCGCGTGAGGTAGTCGCGCAGCCGGTCGTCGTCCTCGGGGGAGAGCCCGAGGGTGTCGACGGCGTTCATCATGTGCAGGATCCAGCGGTCGCGCATGTCCGGGGTGACCTGGAAGGGCATGTGACGCATCCGCAGGCGGGGATGTCCGCGCTGCTCCGAGTAGGTGGTCGGCCCGCCCCAGTACTGCTCGAGGAACATGCGCAGACGCTCCTGGGCCGGCCCGAGGTCCTCCTCCGGGTACAGCGCACGCAGCGGTTCGTCCTCGGCGACGCCGCGGTAGAACTCGGCGACCAGCTTCGTGAAGGTCTCGCGGCCGCCGAAGTCGTCGTAGTAGGTCACCGGCTCAGTCTCCCAGAGCGCGCAGAGGCGCTCGTCACACCGGTGCCCCGCCGTACGGCGGCATCACGGGCAGCGGGCTGCGCACGCCGGCCCGGTCGAGACCGACCTTGACCCGCTCGCGCATCTCGCGCTGGACGCCGAACTGCTCGTTGGCCACGGTCTTGGCGGTGATCCGGATCGTGATGGCGCCGTTGGCGATCGACTCGATCCCGGCGACGGTCGGCTCCTCGAGCAGGACGTCCTTGTACGCCTCGTCGTCGTCCATCGCGCTGACGACCTCCCGGATCACCGAGATCGCCTTCTCGACGTCCTGGTCGTAGGCGATGGGGATGTCCACGAGTGCCGTGGACCAGCCCTGCGTCTTGTTGCCGATCCGGACGATCTCGCCGTTGCGGACGTACCACGTCATGCCGGTGCCGTCGCGCAGCTGGGTCACCCGCAGCGAGACGTTCTCGACGGTGCCGACGACCTCGCCGGTGTCGATGACGTCCCCGACGCCGTACTGGTCCTCGACGATCATGAAGACCCCGGAGAGGAAGTCCTTGACCAGGCTCTGGGCGCCGAAGGCCAGGGCGACGCCGCCGACGCCGGCAGAGGTGAGGATGGGGGTCAGCGGGATGCCGACCAGCGACATCACGGTCAGGGCGGTGACGCCGAAGACGATGAAGGTCGTGATGCTCTTCAGCAGTGCGCCCATGGTCTGGGTGCGCTGGACGTGACGGGCGGTGGCCGCGCCCACCGAGGTGGGGGCGCGCCGGCCGTTGGAGAGGAGGCCCGCGAGACGCTCGGCCCGCTTCGAGGCGGCGGTCGCGACGACGCGGTTGATGAGCCGGTGCAGCGCCCAGAGTGCGACGAAGCCGATGACGATCGTGATCAGCACGAGCAGCGGGGTGCCCACGAGCCAGTCACCGACCCCGCTCCACGTGAGCTGGCGCAGCTCGGACATGGAGACGTTCACGGGCAGATCCGGTGTGGGGGACGGGCTCGGAGGCGGTGTGGGGCTCGTCGAGGCCGGGGACAGGAGGGCAGTCAGGTTCGTCAGGATGTGGCTCACAGCTATCGGGGTGTGGTCGGTTCTTCGGTCAGGCGGCGAACGGGCCCCCACGGTGCTCGGGGGCGTTGGTGCGGGCTGGTGGGGGCGGCGCCGGTGCGCCGCCCCCACCGGGTCAGCCGCGGCGGTCGCGCTCCTGGGCGACGAGCGCACGGGCGATCGTGTCGCGGTTCTCGGCCACCGTGCGAACGAGCCCGGGGGCCGCGTCGGCGTGCTCGGCGAGCCAGGCGTCCGAGGCGTCCTTGAGCTCCTGGCTGGCGAGCGCGAAGGGGTAGAAGCCGCCCACGACGCGTTCGCCGATGGCGACGCTGCGCTCGGCCCACGCGACGACGAGCATAGCGTGGTACTTCTCGACGTACGGCTCGAGCAGCGACAGGTCGGTGCTCCGGCGGAAGCCCGCGCTGACCGCCTCGACCATCTGGTTGGACAGGTCGTTGCGCTCGACGGCCTTGGCCCACGCGTCGGCCTTCGCCGCGGCCGTGGGGCGCGCCGCGAGGGCCTCGGCGGCCCGCTCCTTGCCCGTGGCGGTCGGGTCGCGGTCGAGCTCGCCCTCGATCTCGAGCTCGTCGGCCGCCCCGAGCGCGGCGAGCGCCTTGGTGAAGGTCCAGCGCAGCTCGGTGTCGACGGTCAGCCCGGGAAGGGACTCGTCACCGGCGAGGAGTGCGCGCAGGCGCGCCTCGTCGGCCGGGTCGGCCGTCGTGCCCGCCCAGGCCTCGACGAGCTGGAACTGCGCGTCGCTGCCGGCCTCGGCCGACTCGGCGAGCGAGCGCAGCGACGAGGCGAGCAGGGACGAGACCTCGGCGCGGTGCTCGGGCGCGGTGTAGAGACGTGCGGCCGTCGAGGCCTGGCCCAGCAGGACCCGCAGGAGGGTGGAGTCCGTCTCACCGGGCAGGGACTCGAGGACGAAGCGGACGAAGTCGCGGGCCGGCATCTCGCCGTCGCGCGTCATGTCCCACGTCGCGCCGAGCACGAGCGAGCGCGGCAGGGACTCCTGGAAGCCCCGGGGCAGCGCCAGCGCGGTCGCCAGCGAGCGCTCGTCGAGGCGGATCTTGCCGTACGCGAGGTCGTCGTCGTTGAGCAGGAGCAGGTCGGGCTGCTCCTGACCGACGAGCTCGCCGATCTCGGTGCGCTCACCGGCGATGTCGACCTCGTCGTAGCCGATGCGCTCGAGCACGTCGCCGCCCTCGCCGGCGCGGACGGCATACCGCCCGATGCCGATGCGGTGGGGACGCAGCGTCGGGTGCTCCGCCGTCGCCGTCTGGGTGATCGCGAAGGCGCTGTAGCGGCCCTCGCCGTCGACCTCGAAGACGGGGCGCAGCGTGTTGACGCCGGCCGTCTCGAGCCAGAGCTTGCTCCACTCGGTCAGCTCGCGGCCCGAGGCCTTCTCGAGCTCGCCGAGCAGGTCGGCCAGGGTCGTGTTGCCCCACGCGTGCTTCTTGAAGTACTCGCGCAGCGCGGCCACGAAGGGCTCACGACCGACGTACGCGACGAGCTGCTTGAGCACGGACGCGCCCTTGGCGTACGTGATGCCGTCGAAGTTGACCTCGACGTCCTCGAGGTGGCGCATGTCGGCGGCGATCGGGTGCGTCGAGGAGAGCTGGTCCTGGGTGTAGGCCCACGCCTTCTCCGCGGTCCCGAACGTGGTCCACGCGCTCGTCCACTCGGTGGCCTCGGCCTGGCAGGTCGTCGAGGCCCACTCGGCGAACGACTCGTTGAGCCACAGGTCGTCCCACCACTTCATCGTCACGAGGTTGCCGAACCACATGTGGGCCAGCTCGTGGAGGATCGTCAGGGCGCGACGCTCGATCTTGGCCTCGGAGACCTTGGAGCGGAAGACGTAGACCTCGACGAAGGTCACCGCGCCGGCGTTCTCCATCGCGCCCATGTTGTACTCGGGCGTGAAGATCTGGTCGTATTTCTCGAACGGGTAGGGCTGGTCGAACTCCGCCTCGAAGAACGCGAAGCCCTTCTTCGTGCAGTCGAAGATGTTGTCGGCGTCGAGGTACTGCGTCAGCGACTTGCGGCAGAAGACGCCGAGCGGCACGACGCCGCCGCGGGTCTGCACCTCGTCGCGGACCTCGTCGTAGGGACCGGCGATCAGGGCCGTGATGTAGGACGAGATGCGCTTGGTGGGCTCGAACGTCCACGTGGCGCGCTCGATGCCGTCCGCCACGCCCGCCGCCTCCGGGGTCGGCGTGGGGGAGTTGCTGATGACCTTCCAGTGCGCGGGCGCCGTCACGGTGAAGCGGAAGGAGGCCTTGAGGTCGGGCTGCTCGAACACGGCATACATCCGCCGGGAGTCCGGGACCTCGAACTGCGTGTAGAGGTAGACCTCGTTGTCGACCGGGTCGACGAAGCGGTGCAGGCCCTCGCCCGTGTTGGTGTAGCGGCCGGTGGCGTCGACGGTCAGCTCGTTCTCGGCCGCGAGGCCGGGCAGGGTGATGCGGGAGTCCGCGAACACCTCGGCCGGGTCGAGGTCGGTGCCGTTGAGCGTGACCCGCTCGACGGAGTCCGCGATGAGGTCGATGAAGGTGTCGGCGCCCTCCTCGGAGCAGGTGAACCGCACCGTGGTGACCGTGTGGAAGTTCTCCGGACCCGTCGTCAGGTCGAGGCGGACGTCGTAGGAGTCGACGCGCAGGATGCTGGCGCGGGCCGCCGCCTCGTCGCGGGTCAGGTTCTTGCCGGGCACGTAGAGACCTCCTGGGAAGGGTGCTGTGGGCGCGACGCAGCATCGGTCGGACGGCGTCGTCGCGGGCCATCCTCGCACGGAAGGCCGGACGGTCCACCACCGGATTTGCCCCGTCTTCGGCCGTCCGGCGACAGTGCCATGATGGGCGGCATGGCCGATGCGAACGACACCCCGAAGACCAGCCGCGACGCCGTCGAGATGTGGTTCGACCCGATGTGCCCCTGGGCGTGGATGACCTCGCGCTGGCTCATGGAGGTCGAGAAGCTGCGCGACATCGAGGTGACGTGGTCGGTCATGAGCCTCGCGGTGCTCAACGAGCACCGCCACGACCTCGACGCCGCCTACCGGGCCCGGATGGACGAGGCCTGGGGGCCCGTACGCGTGATCATCGCCGCCGCCGAGGCGCACGGTCCCGCCGTGGTCAAGCCGCTCTACGACGCCATGGGCACCCGCATCCACCTGCGCCGGATCAACGACTTCGACCAGGTCATCCGTGAGTCGCTCGAGGAGGTCGGCCTGCCCGGGGCGCTCGCCAAGGAGGCCCACCACAAGAAGTTCGACCCGGCCCTGCACCGGAGCCACAAGCGTGGGATCAGCCTCGTGGGCACCGACGTCGGCACCCCGATCATCGCGGTCAACGGTGTCGCGTTCTTCGGTCCGGTGGTGACGCCGGCGCCGAAGGGGGAGGATGCAGCGCGACTCTGGGACGGTTGTGTGCTCGTGGCCGGGACGCCCGGCTTCTTCGAGCTCAAGCGCAGCCGCACCGAGGGCCCCATCTTCGACTGACCCACCCCACTACCCGAGCAAGGACGGACATGCGCATCCACATCGGCGGCGACCACGCGGCCTACGACCTCCACCAGAGTCTCCTCACCCACCTGCGCGAGGCCGGGCACGAGGTCGTCGACCACGGCCCGCACGGCTACGACGCGCAGGACGACTACCCCGTCTACGTGCTGCGCGCGGCCGAGGCCGTCGCTGCCGACGAGGGCTCCCTCGGTGTCGTCCTGGGCGGCTCCGGCAACGGGGAGCAGATCGCCGCCAACAAGGTGACCGGCATCCGGGCGGCACTCGCCTACAGCGCGGAGCTCGCGAGCCTGGCGCGTGAGCACAACAACGCGCAGGTCGTCTCGATCGGAGCGCGGTTCACGACGGACGAGGTCGCCAAGCAGATCGTCGACACGTTCGTGGCCACCCCTTTCACCGAGGAGCCGCGACACGCCCGCCGTCTGGGTATGGTCACCGCGTACGAGAGCACAGGGGAGCTTCCGGACATCCCGGGTGCCGACGACGTGCACTGAGCCGTCCGCCCCTCTCCCCCTGTTCCTACCGCCGCAAGGGAGGCCTGTGGCCCTGAACGAGAGCATCGTCTCTCGCCGTTCACGCTACGCTCCCGGGCCGATCCGCCGGCTCAGACGACTGGGGCCGTGGCTCATCCGCGCACCCTGGGCCATGGTCGGCGGCTTCCTGGTGCTCGTCGCGCTGGCCACCGCGGCCATCGTCGCCTGGCCGAACGCCGTCCCGTGGGGTGTGTACGGCCTCATCGTGGTCACGGCGGGGCTCTTCCTCGAGCCACGCTTCCTCCTCGTCGTCTACGTGGGGCTCTTCCTCGCCCTTGCCGTCACCGGCGCAGCCCTGGGTGAGGGCAAGGTCGCCACCACGGGGGCGCAGGTAGTCACGGTGCTGATGATGCTGCTGATGATCTGGCTCTCCCACGCTCGGGCGCAGGTCGGGGTGGTCGGAGTCAGCGGCGAGTCGATGCTCGTCGACATGCGCGACCGGCTCCGCGCCCAGGGCGAGCTGCCGCCGCTGCCGCCGTCGTGGCAGGCCGAGGTGGCCCTCGAGTCCGCGTACGGCGACGGCTTCGCGGGTGACTTCGTCGTCGCCAGCCGGTCCACCGACGGCCGCACGCTCGAGATAGCACTGGTCGACGTGTCGGGGAAGGGCCGCGACGCCGGCACCCGCTCCCTGCTGCTCTCGGGCGCGCTCGGCGGCCTGCTCGGGGAGATGAGCGAGGACAGCTTCCTGCAGTCGGCCAACAACCACCTGCTGCGCCTGCGCTGGCACGAGGGTTTCGCGACGGCGGTGCACGTCGCGCTCGACCTCGAGAGTGGGAACTTCACCATCGGCTACGCCGGCCATCCGGCGGCGGCCCAGTTCGCCGCGGGTTCGGGTCGCTGGCGGATGCTCTCGGGTGGCCGGGGGCCGCTGCTCGGTGTGATCGACCACGCCGTCTACCCCCGCGAGCTGGGCACCCTGCGCCGCGGCGACGCCCTCGTGCTCTACAGCGACGGCGTCATCGAGTCGCCCGACAAGACGCTCGGCGACGGCATCGACCGCATGCTCGGACGCGCCGAGTCGTTCGTGCGCACCGGCTTCGAGGGGCTCGCCCAGCGCCTGTGCGACCAGGCGGCCGCGGGCCTGGGCGACGACCGTGCCGTCGTGACCATCTGGCGCACCTGAGCCGTCTGCCGCCGAGGTGGGGCCGGCTCGCAGCGCTCACTACGATGCCGGGGTGAGTGACCAGCCGAACCCCGCCGACTCTGCGGCCGTCCCGACCCGTACCGCTGATCGCAGGCAGCACGTCGTGCCCGACCTGCCGCCGGGCGTGACGCCCGCCCGGGTGCGCTCCTTCGTGCGCCGCGGCCGCCTCTCCTCGCTCACCAAGGACCGCGTCGAGCGCCTTGCGCCGTCGCGTGCCCTGCCCGAGGGGCGCTTCGACGCGGCCGCCACGTTCGGGCGCTCGGCCCCCGTCGTCCTCGAGATCGGCTGCGGGCACGGCCACGCCGCGATCGCGTATGCCGCCGCCTTCCCCGAGCGCGACGTCGTGGCCATGGACGTGCACACCCCCGGGGTCGCCCGCATGCTGGCGAACGCCGACGAGGCGGGTGTGCCCAACCTGCGCGTCGAGATCGGCGATGCCGTGCTCTTCCTCGAGGAGCGGGTCGACGATGCCACCTTCGACGCGGTGCACCTCTTCTTCCCCGACCCGTGGCGCAAGAAGAAGCACACCAAGCGCCGTTTCGTGAGCCCCTCGAACCTCGACCTGCTGGCGCGCGTGCTCAAGCCCGGTGGCCACGTCCTCGTCGCCACCGACCAGGACTTCTACGCCGACCACGTGCTCGAGGAGGTCGCCGCCCACCGGCGCTTCGAGGCGCACCGGGTCGAGCGGCCGCAGTGGCGGCCGCGGAACGGGTTCGAGGCCAAGGGGATCGCTGCGGGACGCACGATCAACGAGCTGCGCCTCGACCTGCTGCCCCGGGTCGACCCGGCGGCTGCCGACTGACCACACCCCTGCTGCACACACCTGGGCCGGACCCGCCTTCGGCGAGTCCGGCCCATCCCGATGTCTTGCGACATCACACGGTCGGGGTGACAGGATTTGAACCTGCGGCCCTTGCGTCCCAAACGCAATGCGCTACCAAGCTGCGCCACACCCCGTGGCCTCGGAATCGTAGCGGACGAGTCGCCAGGTTCTCGTCCGTGCGGAGCGACGACGCCGTCGGCGCTCACCAGCGGGCCGATTTCAGCGGAGCGGGCGCGAACCAGTAGGGTAGCGCCGCGGGCCGCCGGCACGACCGGCGCCGTGCGGGCGTAGCTCAATGGTAGAGCCTCAGTCTTCCAAACTGATCACGCGAGTTCGATTCTCGTCGCCCGCTCCGACTTGCCGAGCACCCGGTGGTTCAGCGCCACAGCAGTCGCCACGCGACGTGCACACGAGAGCCCCGCCCACCCGGAGGTGGACGGGGCTCTGTGCGTGTCGAGGTCAGGTCACGGGTCGCACTTGGAGGTGCTGTACGCGGCCGTCTGGGAGACGACGCACGTCTTGAGGAAGTCGCCGAACTCCTTGTCCCTCCACGTCTGCCAGAAGTCGGCGTGCAGGGAGCGGCCGTCGCTGGTGCCCATCATCTTGTCCGAGGACAGGGCCACGTCCGTGCCGTTGCCGACGTAGGGGAACTGGATCGTCTCCCGCAGCTCGGCCACACCGATCGGGTGCGTTGCCGGGCACTTCTTCGCGACCGCGTAGGCGTAGTGCGCGTTGTCCCGGGTGTCGCCGTTCTCGGTTGCCGTGTGGCTCGGCCTCACCCCGTCCCAGCAGGAGGGGAAGTCGATGTGGGCGGTCAGCGTCAGGCCGGGCTTGCCCGAGAGGCCGGTGCAGTCGGGAATGCTCTGCACGGGTGCGGAGCGGGCGCCGGACTTCATCCCGCACGACCAGTTGTAGCGAGTGCCTATGAGGCGGGTGTCGGCGGGGATGGGCTGCGCCGCCCCGAAGGTCGTGCCGGCTGCGCTGCGGTAGTAGGCCGTGAACTGCTGCGCCGGGATGAGCTGGCCGGCCTTGGGGCCCGAGACGTAGCGCAGGGTGGGGGTCCAGTAGCCGGCCGAGTCGGCGCTGTAGGACAGGTCGAGGACCTTGCGACAGTTGTTGGCCTTCCCGGCGAGGTCGCTGTAGTTCGCGGCGTTGGGGTTGGCCAAGGAGTGCCAGGCGATGTTGCCGAAGAACTGGTGCTCGTGCATCGAGGGGCCGGCGGCGTTGTGGTTGACGATGGGGTCGTAGTAGCCGACCGCCACCGCCGGCTGCCCGGACACGTCGCACTTGACCTTGCCCAGGGCGGATGCCTGGCCGGCGGGCAGCACCAGTGCGACGAGCAGACCGAGCACGAGGCCGATCGGCAGGAGCACTCGCCGGCTGGGAGTGGAGGTGGGTGGTGTTGCAGGGGACATGGGCGGAGGCTACCCGACATGGTGTGATAACGGGTGATTTGTGGCGTCTGGGCCGGGAGTGACGGCGTGGCCTGTCGGGACGGAAACGGCTGGACCCGCGGCTTCCGCGTTCCTACGGTGGGGTGCATGTTCCGCCCCGACCTGCAGGACGCACTCCGTGACCGCGACGCCGTCCTGCGCTCCTTCCTCGCCGCCGACGGCACCCTGACGAGCATCCCGACGAAGATCCGCAAGCGGCTCGTCGTCCTCGACCTGCTCGCCCAGGAGTTCGAGCCGGGGGAGAGGTACGACGAGACCCAGGTCAACAACCGCCTGCGGGCCTTCCACCCCGACGTCGCGGCGCTGCGCCGCTACCTCGTCGAGGAGGGCTTCCTCGACCGCGGCGAGGGGCAGTACTGGCGCGCCGGCGGCACGGTGGACTGACCGGGAGGCGGCCACCCGGCATACGGCAGAGGTCGGGTGCCCGGGGGGCCGCCGGGTCAGCGGAAGCCGAGCGACTCGCTCAGCCAGCTCTCTGCGCCGTCCGCCTCGAGCCCCGCCTCGACGGCGGCGGCCGTGCGCGGAGACGGCCAGCCGTGGACCCAGAACAGCGCCAGGCCGCCGGGCAGCGCGATGAGCAGCGGCAGCCACGAGTGAGGCTCGAACACGAACGAGCAGGCGAACGCCACGAGCACCGGCGCCTCCGCGAGGGCTGTGCGCAACGTCGTCGTCGACGTGAAGTAGCGCAGACTCGTGGCCTCCGCGTTCTCGCGCGGCAGGCCGTGTGGCAGGGACGGGACGGCATACCCCACCCACCGGATGAGGGCCGCCGAGCCGACGAGCGCAGCCAGCACGAGACCGACCGCCCACGGCGACGGCATGGCCACCGACGGGTCCACGAGGATGCGCACCGCGCTCAGCATGAGCGCCCCCATTCCGACCGCGATCGAGACGAGCTGGATCGGCCGGAGGGTCGCGTGCTCGGGCGAGGCGAAGGGGCCGGGCAGGCTGCTCATGGGGCCTGAGCATAGGCGCCGGGAGCCCACCCCCGATCCGCGCATTTAGCCATCAGGCGCGGGCCCGATAGCATGGTGCGCTGGCCCGTCCGTCCACCGTCGACGACCACGTCGGCACCACCCAATGGAGTAACCCGCAGTGAAGAGTGCGCTCGAGACCCTCAGCCCGACCCGGGTCAAGATGACCGTCGAGGTCCCGTTCGAGGAGCTCAAGCCGAGCCTCGATGCGGCCATCAAGCACATCGGTGAGCACATCCAGGTGCCTGGCTTCCGCAAGGGCAAGGTGCCCGCCCGCATCATCGAGCAGCGCGTCGGTCGCGCGGCCGTCCTCGAGGAGGCCGTCAACAACGCCCTCCCGACGTTCTACGGCCAGGCGCTCGAGGAGAACGAGGTCCGCCCCCTCGGCCAGCCCGAGATCACCGACCTGCAGGTCCCGGCCTCCGACGGCCAGGACTTCGTCTTCACCGCAGAGGTCGACAAGCGCCCCGAGATCGAGCTTCCCGACTTCGGCGACATCGAGCTGACCGTCGACGAGGCCACCGTCTCCGACGAGGACGTCACCAGCCGCCTCGACGAGCTGCGCGCCCGCTTCGGCACGCTCAAGGGCGTCGACCGCGCCGTCCAGGACGGCGACTTCGTCTCCATCGACCTGTCCGCCGAGATCGACGGCGAGCAGATCGACGAGGTCACCGGCGTCTCCTACGAGGTCGGCAGCAAGAACATGCTCGATGGCCTCGACGAGGCGCTCATCGGCATGACGGCCGACGAGACCAAGCAGTTCACCGCGCCCCTGGCCGGCGGCGACCAGCAGGGCCAGGACGCCAACTGCACCGTCACCGTCACCGCGGTCAAGGAGCGCGAGCTGCCTGAGCTCGACGACGAGTTCGCCCAGCTGGCCTCCGAGTTCGACACGCTCGACGAGCTCAAGGCCGACCTCACCGCCAAGGCCGAGGTCGACGCCAAGTTCGCCCAGGGCGTCGCCGCCCGCGACAAGCTCCTCGAGGCCATCCTGGAGAAGGTCGAGGTGCCGATCCCCGAGAGCATCGTCGAGGCCGAGGTGCACAGCCACCTCGAGGGCGAGGGTCGCCTCGAGGACGACGAGCACCGCGCCGAGGTCGACGAGAGCACCCGCAAGGGCCTCAAGACCCAGCTCCTCCTCGACGCCATCGCCGAGAAGGAAGAGGTCCAGGTCGAGCAGCAGGAGCTCATCGAGTTCCTCGTCATGAGCTCGCAGCAGTACGGCATGGACCCCAACCAGTTCGCGCAGTCCCTCGACCGCGAGGGCCAGATCCCCGCCATGGTCGCCGAGGTCGCCCGCCGCAAGGCGCTCGCCACGGTCCTCGAGAAGGTCGTCGTCAAGGACACCGCCGGCAACGTGGTCGACCTGAACGAGGCCGTCCCGGGCACCGAGGGCGACGAGGACGAGGCGCCCCAGGGTGCCGACGCGAGCACCGACGGGAGCACCGACGAGAGCACCGACGAGGCCTCGGCGGAGAAGGCCGACGCCTGAGCGTCATCAGCACGAATGCCGTGAGGCCGGCTCCCGCTCGGGAGCCGGCCTTCGTGCATCCGTGGGCCCGGCCGCTGTCCCGGGTTGTCGGCCGTGCCACCCGGGTAGGGACCTGACGTCGTCGGTACGACGACGTCACGCACGACGAGCGAGGAGCCACGGATGAGCAACACCGAAGAGTCGGGCACCGGCATGGCTGACACCGACATCAACAGCACTCACCCCGACGGCTCGGGCAGTGTCGACCCCCAGAGCGCTGCCGAGGACGCGTCGGGTGACGACGCGGGTCGCGGCAACCTCGACGGCAGCAACCCCGTCGCCGAGCCGCGCGACCGTTCCCTCGACCAGGCCGGTTCCGAGACTGGCGGCAACGGCTCCTTCGACGACGCCACGCAGCAGTCGAACGGTGCCGAGTCCGATTTGGCCGACGCCGGGCAGGACAACGGCCTGAACGAGTGACCGCACCCGACCACGGACCCCGCCCGGCGGCATACGCGGGCGGGGTTCTCGGCGGTCGGCCCGCGTGCGGATGCGTGGTGTTGCGTCGGACCGGCTCAGGTTTGTGCGCTCACGGCGAACACGGCGCGGTTCGGGAAATCAGCCCGAGGGGTCGGGCGTTAGGGTCAGTGACGAGCCAGCCGGCGCCACCTCGAGTGGCAGAAGGCTGGACCACTTCGACGATGGAGACACGGTGATTTCGGAGACCTCCGCCAACGGCAACGGCATGCCGGGTGGTCTGGACGACCACATCTACAACCGCCTGCTCAAGGAGCGGATCATCTTCCTCGGGTCCGACGTCCGCGATGACAACGCGAACGCCATCGCCGCGCAGCTGCTGCTGCTCTCGGCCGAGGACCCCGAGAAGGACATCTGGCTCTACATCAACAGCCCCGGTGGGTCCATCTCGGCCGGCATGGCCATCTTCGACACGATGAACTGGATCCCCAACGACGTCGCCACCGTCGCGATGGGCATGGCCGCCTCGATGGGCCAGTTCCTGCTGTCGGCCGGGACGAAGGGCAAGCGCTACGCCACGCCCCACGCCCGCGTCATGATGCACCAGCCCTCGGGCGGCATCGGCGGCACCGCCACCGACATCAAGATCCAGGCCGAGCAGATGCTCTACGTCAAGAGGCAGATGGCCCAGCTCATCGCCGAGCACACCGGCCAGACCGTCGATCAGATCGAGAAGGACTCCGACCGCGACCGCTGGTTCAGCGCGGAGGAGGCCAAGGAGTACGGCTTCGTCGACCACGTCTTCAGCCGGTCCGACCAGGCGGTCGAGGGCACGGGTGTCGGCCAGGCCGACGCCAAGGGCGACAACTGACCGCGGCCTGAACAGGACTTGGAGAGCACAGACATGAACATCGAACCCACCAACCGCCTTGCGGTCCCCGCGCCGTCGAGCCGCTACATCCTGCCGCAGTTCGAGGAGCGCACCTCCTACGGCATGAAGCGGTCCGACCCCTACAACAAGCTCTTCGAGGACCGCATCATCTTCCTCGGCGTGCAGGTCGACGACGCGTCGGCCGACGACATCATCGCGCAGCTGCTCGTGCTGGAGTCGCTCGACCCCGACCGTGACATCCTCATGTACATCAACAGCCCGGGTGGCTCCTTCACCGCCATGACGGCGATCTACGACACGATGCAGTTCGTCCGGCCCGACATCCAGACGTTCGTCATCGGGCAGGCGGCCTCGGCCGCGGCGGTGCTCCTCGGCGCCGGCGCCCCGGGCAAGCGCTTCGCCCTGCCCAACGCGCGCATCCTCATCCACCAGCCGGCGCTCTCGGGCGGCGACTACGGCCAGGCCTCCGACATCGAGATCCAGGCCAACGAGGTGCTGCGCATGCGCACCTGGCTCGAGGACACGCTCGCGAACCACACGGGCCGCACGTCGGAGCAGGTCCGCAACGACATCGAGCGCGACAAGATCCTGTCCGCCGAGGACGCCAAGGACTACGGCCTGATCGACCAGGTCCTCGCCTCGCGCAAGGCGTCGCTGGAGGTCTGACGTCCCGCTCGCTCTCGAGCACGTATGCCGCTGGGCCGGGTTCCGCTGGGACCCGGCCCTCGGCGTACCTGCTTGGATGGGTTCCGAACCCGACATCGAGCGTGGAGGTGCAGTCATGGCCAGTGCGGAGTTCGAGCAGGCGGCGCAGACGGTCAAGCAGCTGACGACCGACCCGGGCAACGAGGCGAAGCTGCGCCTCTACGGCCTGTACAAGCAGGCGACCGAGGGCGACGTGAGCGGGTCGCGGCCGGGCTTCACCAACCCCGTCGGGCGCCAGAAGTACGACGCCTGGGCCACGTTCGAGGGCACCTCGCGGGAGGCGGCGCAGGAGCAGTACGTCGCCCTGGTCCGCGACCTCACCTCCAGCTGACGTCTCCCCGGTCGCGATGGTCGACCCCGGCACGACAACTGACCATCCGGCTGGTTGCCGCAACGGGCGGGTCGCCCAGGCCTGTGGAAGAGCGACGACGCCACGCCAGCGACTGAGCCACGATCTGTACCGTGCCCGTTCCGAGCCGCCGACCGTTCCGCGTCGGGACCGTGACCGATCCCGCCACGGGTCGGCGCACGGTCGACCCACCCCTGTGCATCACCGCCTGGGACCTGCGCTCGGGTCGCTACCGCCGCCTGCTCCGCGGCGTCTACGTCGGGGCGACAACGCCGGTGACACCGCTGGTCATGGACGAGGCCGGTCTGCTGGTCGCGGGGCCGGACTCTGTCGTCTCGCAACAGACGGCGGCCCGGGTCTGGGGCGGTGTCGTGCCCGACGACGGCCTCGTCCACGTGACCTGTCCCCGCCGCCCCAGAGGCAGTGGAATGAAGTCCCACCGCCCGAAGCCCGGACAGCGCGGCACGTCGGTGCGCGGCATCCCCGTGACGACGCCGGCCTCGACCTTCGTGGACCTCAGTGACGAGCTCGGACTCGTCGACCTCGTCGTCCTCGGCGACTCACTCGTCCGGGCCGGCTGCGTGCTCGTCGTCGTGCGGTCCAAGGACGTGTACCGGACGCCGGCTCGCACCCTGGGCCGGATCGTGGCCGCCATGCGCGCCCGGGGGATGCGCGTTCCGCGCTTGTCGGACGAGTGGCGGCGGCACTTCCCGCGCCTGCCCGAGGACGTGGCGGTGCCGGCGTGACGGACCTCGGCGCGGCGCCACGCGCGGACTGTCGTGTCCGATCCCGGGTTCTCGCCGCGACAACCCGCCACGTGGCGCGTTGCTGGGCCTCGACGGACTCCGAGCGGGCGCGGGAGGCGGCTGCGGGAGGGCACGGCGGCCGGCCGAGTCGGCTGGAACGCGGTCCAAGTGACACGCCGGTCGTTTGTCAGCCATCAGCGGACAAACGGCGTTGCGCGAGCGGGGGCCCCTTCCTCCGTCGTCTAATAGGAGTCGGCCCCACCCGGGGCCGGCCGGGTGCACCCAGCGTTCGGCGCCGACGAACCAGGAGCGAATCGGTGGCACGCATCGGAGAAGGCGGAGACCTCCTCAAGTGCTCTTTCTGCGGGAAGAGCCAGAAGCAGGTCAAGAAGCTCATCGCCGGCCCGGGCGTCTACATCTGCGACGAGTGCATCGACCTCTGCAACGAGATCATCGAGGAGGAGCTCGCCGAGAGCAGCGAGCTGGGCCTCGACCACCTGCCGAAGCCGCGCGAGATCTTCGCCTTCCTCGAGAACTACGTCATCGGGCAGGACGTCGCGAAGAAGTCGCTCGCCGTCGCCGTCTACAACCACTACAAGCGCATCCAGGCCGGTGAGGGCGTCAAGCGCGACGACGACCACGTCGACATCGCCAAGTCCAACATCCTGCTCATCGGCCCCACCGGATCCGGCAAGACCTACCTCGCCCAGACGCTCGCCAAGATGCTCAACGTCCCGTTCGCCATCGCGGACGCCACGGCGCTGACCGAGGCCGGCTACGTCGGCGAGGACGTCGAGAACATCCTGCTCAAGCTGATCCAGGCCGCCGACTACGACGTCAAGAAGGCCGAGACCGGCATCATCTACATCGACGAGGTCGACAAGATCGCCCGCAAGAGCGAGAACCCGTCGATCACGCGTGACGTCTCCGGCGAGGGCGTGCAGCAGGCGCTGCTGAAGATCCTCGAGGGCACCACCGCCTCGGTGCCCCCGCAGGGTGGGCGCAAGCACCCGCACCAGGAGTTCATCCAGATCGACACGACCAACGTGCTCTTCATCGTCGGCGGCGCCTTCGCCGGCCTCGAGAAGATCATCGAGTCGCGCTCGGGCCGCAAGGGTCTCGGCTTCGGCCAGCCGCTGCACAACCCGAAGGACCTCGGCGACAGCTTCCAGGACGTCATGCCCGAGGACCTGCTGAAGTTCGGCCTCATCCCCGAGTTCATCGGCCGCCTGCCCGTCCTGACGACGCTCACGCCGCTCGACCAGCAGGCCCTGGTCAACATCCTCACGGTGCCGCGCAACGCGCTCGTCAAGCAGTACCAGAAGATGTTCGAGATCGACGGCGTCGATCTCGAGTTCACCGAGGACGCCATCGCGGCCGTCGCCGACCAGGCGCTCCTGCGCGGCACCGGCGCCCGCGGGCTGCGCGCCATCATGGAGGAGGTCCTGCTCCCCGTGATGTTCGACGTGCCCAGCGACGACGAGATCGCCCGGGTCGTCGTGACCCGCGAGGTCGTCCTCGACAACGTCAACCCGACCATCGTGCGCCGCGAGGCCGAGCCCCGGGCCCGGCGTCCCCGCAAGGAGTCGGCCTGACCGAGCCCGGCACCCAGCCGGGGCCTCGACCCGTGACGCGTGTCTGAACGGATGACCGAACCCTTCCGGCTCTCTGCCGGGGAGCAGGCTCCGGTGCAGCAGTCGGGCACGACCTGCGGGTCGGCCTCCCTGACCGTCGCCCGCATGCTCATCGACCCCGCTTTCGCGCGGTGGGTCCGGGACGGCATACCGAAGGACGCCCGCGACGACGGCGCGCCCGCGCCCGACCGCCACACACCGGCCCAGCGGTTCGCCGCCTACGAGCAGGTGGTGATGTCGCGCACCAACACGCTGCGCGGCCCCGGCCACCGTCTCCAGCTGCCGTGGCCGCGGGCCCTCGGCACGCCGCCGTGGGGTGCCCGGGCCGAGCTCGAGCAGGGGGCCTCCGAGCCGGGAGCCGACTACCGGGTTGCCTGGCTGCGCCGGCTGCGCGGTCCCTCCCTCGAGCACGCGTATGCCGCCCTCCGCGCCCGAGTGCGAAGGGGCCGCCCTGCCTTGCTCTACGTCGGAAGCGCCTGGCTGCCCCGGCACGTCGTGCTGGTGCTGCCACCGACCGCGGACCACCAGCTCGACGTCTACGAGCCCTCGGCCGGGCAGGTGGTGGACCTGCCGCGGCAGCCCTTCGTCGCCCGGCGCCTGGCCGTCGGTGGATGGGACCAGCCGTGGGCCGCCGTCTGGGACGTCTCGACCGGCTGACTGCCGCCGGTCACTGCCGCTCGGCGGGCGGGCTCGTGCGCACGAGCCACAGGCCTGCCGCGACCCCACCGAGACCGAGCACGTATGCCGCGGGCGCCGGTCCCAGCGAACGTGTCGCCAGCAGCCCCGTCAGGGCCGCCACCGGCACGGCCGCGGCGAACGCGACCGCGGTGTGGCGCCCCCACCGGGACACGGCACGGGCCGTGAACGAGCCAGCCGGCGGCGAGGTCGCCGCCGCGGACGTCGCGGCGTGCGCGACGATGCACCCGGCTGCCGCCGGGAGCGACCACCAGGAGAAGCTGCCGGCAGGGGTGAGCGTGAACCACCCGTAGAGCAGCAGCGCCCAGTAGACCAGCGGTGCGGCCGAGCCGGCCCACGACATCGTGACGAGGGGCAGCAGCACCAGTGCCCACCACGGACCGGCGAAGCCGCCCGCCGCGAGGTAGAGGCTCGCGAGGAAGAGCAGCACCCCACCCATCGCGGCTGCGGCGGCACCGAGCTGGCTGAACGACCACTCCGGACCTGCGCCGAAGTGCAGCGTGCGTCGCACGGGGCCCCCGGGGTGGGTCGAGGCATCCTGCTGACGTCGGGGACCGTCCATGTCATCGCCTTGTCATCCGGGGCGCCGAGGCGCGGCGGGCGATGTCGCGCAGCACGAGGTCGAGCGAACCGGGGCCTCGCCACGGCACGACGGGCACGCCACGCAGGCGCAGGCTGTGCACCTCGGCGTCGCGCGAGAGCAGCCGGATGCGCCAGGCCAGCGACTCGTAGACGTTCGTCGGGTCGGTGACGAGGTGCTCGGGAAAGGTGTCCACCACGACGACGGTCATGCCTCGCGAGGCCAGTCGGTGGGCCAGGCCCACCGTCGCAGGCTCGATGAGCGGCGAGAGCACGAGGCACAGCGCCATCGGGTCGATGCCGCGAACGGCCTGCTCGCCCGTGTCGCGACGGTCGGTGGCTGGTGAGATGGCCGCGAGCGTGTCGAGGACCCTGCGCAGGTGGTTGGTGCCCGAGCCCGTGCCGAGGACGGGCACCTTCGCCGCGCCGACGGTCCGCAACGTGAGCCGGTCGCTGGTGCGCAGGAAGTGCTCGCTCATGGCGCCGGCGGCGCGAACGGTGACGTCGAGGCTCGTGGGTCGCCCGTCGATCCCCTCGCGCGGGCCTACGTCACTGAAGCAGTCGACGAGCAGGAAGACGTGGGCGTCCTCGTCTGCGTAGGTGGAGGTGACGTGGAGCGCGCCGGTGCGCATGGAGATGGGCCAGTGGATGCGCCGCAGCCGGTCGCCCGGATGGAAGGGCCGGATGGAGCTGAACTCCGTGCCGGACCCGGGCCGGCTCGAGCGGTTGAGCCCGACGATGCCGCGCGGGTGCGGGGTGGGCGCCTGGGCGTCGAACGCGGCCGGTACCGGGAGCGTGGCCGTGAGGAGGTCGGGCAGGTCGACGGGTCCTGCGCGGAAGGCGCCCCAGGTGCTGGCGAGCGCGATGCTCACCGTGCCGACGCGCCGGCGCCCCCACCGGGTCGTGCGCAGTCCCAGGGAGGCGGTGCCGTCGTCGAGCGGGACGATCCCGCTCGCCGGCTTGCGCTCGACCCAGGGGGCCTGCGCGACGGTCACGATGCCGTGGACGTCGTCGAGCGGCGGCTCGATGCTGACCTCCAGGCCTGTCACACCTCCCTCGCGCAGGGTCGTCTCGCCGAGACGTGCTGTCCCGGTCACGTCCGTGCGCGGACGTGCCAGCTGGCCCCAGGCCGCGGCGACGACGAGCGGGGTCACGATCACGAGCAGGTCGGGTCGCCTGCCGAGGACCGCGGCGATCGCGCCGGCGGCGGCCAGGACGACGGCCCGCTGGTGGGCAGCCGTCGGCTCCCACTCCCCGAGACCACGGGTGACGGACCGTCGCGGGCTCCAGTTGGGCATGGGGGCTCAGCCCGCCGCCGGACGCGCCGGACCCGAGGCGCCGGCTGGGCCGCCCTGGCCCGCCGGACCTGCCTCACCCGCCGTCGAGCCCAGCCCGGGTCCCGTCGCTGCAGCCCCGACGGGGTGGACGCCGAGGTGCTCACGGGCGGATGGCGTCGGCACGATGCGCAGCAGGCTCTCCACGACGCTGCGACCGGAGGCGTTGCTCATCCACAGCTCCGGCTTGACCGTGACCCGGTGCGCCAGGACGGGGACGGCGACGGCCTTGACGTCCTCGGGGGTCACGTAGTCGCGGCCGTCGACGACGGCATACGCCCTCGCGCAGAGCAGCAGTCCGAGCGCGCCACGGGGCGAGGCCCCCATGAGCACGTCGCCGTGCGTGCGGCTGGCGGCGGTCAGCGCGACGCAGTAGCGCCCGACCGACTCGTCGACGACGGTGGCCTCGACCGCCGCCTGCATCGCCAGGAGCTGCTCGGCATCGACGATGCGCTCGAGCTGCTGCTCCTCTCGCTGTCGCGCCATCCGGCTGGAGAGGATCTCCCACTCCTCGTCGAGCGAGGGGTAGCCGAAGGAGATGCGCATGAGGAAACGGTCGAGCTGCGCCTCGGGCAGTGGGTAGGTGCCTTCGTACTCGACCGGGTTGGCGGTCGCGAGGACGTGGAAAGGACGCGGCAGCGGGAACGTGCGCCCCTCGACCGTCACCTGCTTCTCCTGCATCGCCTCGAGCAGCGCCGCCTGCGTCTTGGGCGGCGTGCGGTTGATCTCGTCGGCGAGGAGCAGCCCGGTGAAGAGCGGGCCCGCCCGGAACTCGAACTCGCCGACCCGCTGGTCGTAGATGAACGACCCCGTGATGTCGCCGGGCAGCAGGTCGGGGGTGAACTGCGCCCGCTTGAACTCGAGGCCGAGGGTCTGGGCGAAGCTGCGGGCGGCGAGGGTCTTGCCCAGTCCGGGGAAGTCCTCCAGCAGCACGTGCCCGCCGGCGAGGATGCCCGAGAGCACGAGCCGGAGCGACTCGCGCTTGCCCACGACGGCGCGGTCGACCTCGTCGAGGACGGCGCTGCTCAGCTCGCTCACCTGGTGCAGGCTCAGGTCGGTCATGCTTACCACTTCTCGATTCGTCGGAGGATGGGGTCGAGGACCTGCGGGCGGTAGAGGTCGGGCGGAGGCAGGCCGACGAGCAGCTCCCACAGCTCGGGCGGGGTGGCCGACTGGGCCCACCTGGGCTCCTCCTCCGCGACGATGCCGTGCTTGGCGAAGAGCCGCTCGCGGATGAGGACCTGCAGCTGCACGTGGAGGTCGTGCACGAGGCTCTCGCGTCCTTCCCGGCGGGTGTCGGCGGCCTCGAGCCGGCCGGCGAGATTGGTGACGCGGAAGTCGCTGCCCCGACGGGGACCGTCGAAGTCGCCGTCCACGAGCGGCCACACGGTCAGGTGCTGCGGCCCGGTGTGGTCGAGGAGGTGCCAGACCAACGCGGCCACGGCCAGCAGGATGGCCAGCAGCACGGGCACGTCGGGCTCCAGGCCCAGGACGGCGGTCAGCAGCGACAGCCCGGCCCACGTGAGCAGGAGTCCGACGAGGCGTCGGCGCCACGGCCGCAGGGCCGCACCCATCGCGTCCACGCGCGTGGGCTCCTGGGGGACGGACCCCGGGGCCAGCGGCCGAGGGCGTATGCCGTCCGGCTGGCCGGTCATGCCCCCTCCTCCCGGTTCCGTCCGCCCCCACGGCCGGCCACGGCACCACGACCGGCGACGTGTCCATCGGCCGCGGCCGAACGCTCTGCCGCCTGCCGGGCCGCCACGTGCTCGAGGTCGGCGATCAGGACGCCGAGGTCCTCCACGGCGCGCCGGCGGTGGCTCTCGCCGAGGTCGTGCACCGAGAAGCGCGCCTCCCGGTAGAGCGCGGCGAGGTCGTCGAGCCGCTCGGAGTCGACGGGCCACACCCGGATGACGCGGTGCGTGTACTCGGTGGACGTCTCGGCCGGCAGGCGCGCCAGCCCCGTGGCGGCCGCCGAGCTCTCGAGGCCCAGCCAGGCGGCGACGATGGCGTTGCGCGGCTCCCCGGTCTCGAGGTCGCGGAGCCGGTCGCGAGCGGCCTCGAGCAGCTCGGAGGGCACGAGCGGGATGGTGAAGTCGGGCTCCTCGCGCAGCTCGAGGTGCGGGCGGCGCCGCAGGAGCGAGCGGGCGAGCTGGGCCAGGACGGCGAGCAGGATCAGCACCGTGACGACGAGGACGACCTGGACCAGGACGACCAGTAGCGGGGAGGGATGGAAGGGCGCCGACTGGCCGGTCGAGGTGGGCACGGATGTGCCCGTCCTCGTCGGCAGCGACGTGAAGGTCGGGATGGGGAGGCGGGTCTCCGTGTCGACGGACCGGGACATCAGGGGCACGGGCTGCGCCGTCGCTCCCACGACCAGTGCGGCCATGACGAGGACTCCGCCCGCGATGGTCACGCCCAGCCCCCGTCTCGACATGCGAGGACCCTATGCCCGGGACGTCGCCGCAGGCGGGATTGACGGTCGATCGTTGCCGTCCCGCGACGTGGGGGACGGCAACGACCGGGCGTCGGCCGGCGTCCGGTGTGCTCAGGCCTGGGCGGGCGCCTTCTCGACGGGGACGAGCTCGGCGTCACGGACCTCGACGGCCTCGCCCTCGGCATACGCCAGCTCGCTGATGCGCCCCGTGGCTCGCAGGTCGGCCTCGGCGGCCCGGACGTGCTCGACCGAGGCGGCGGGCGCGACGAGGGTCATCGTGCGCACCTCGGCGCGCATGCCGACCTTGGCCTCGGACTTGACCTTGCGCACCCCGGCGAGGGCGGCGCCGACGGAGGTGAGCAGCGCGGGCTCGCCGCCGGAGGGCAGCTCGTCGCGGGTCGGCCACGTCTGGCGGTGCACCGAGCCCTCGCCGAACCACGACCACACCTCCTCGGTCGCGTACGGCAGGAACGGGGCGAGCAGGCGCAGCAGCGTCTCGAGCGCGAGGCGCAGGGCGGCGCGGGCGCTCGCGGCACCCTCGGCGCCCTGTCCGCCGTAGGCACGGTCCTTGACGAGCTCGAGGTAGTCGTCGCAGAAGGTCCAGAAGAAGCTCTCGGTGGCCTCGAGGGACCGGGTGTAGTCCCACGCCTCGAAGCCGGCGGTCGCCTTGTTGACGACGTCACCGAGCGCAGCGAGCATGGCGAGGTCGAGCGGGTTCGTGACGGCTGCCCGCAGCTCGCCCTCGACGTCGCCGAAGCCGAGCGCGAACTTGCTGGCGTTGAGCACCTTGATCGCGAGCCGGCGCCCCACCTTCATCTGGCCGGTGTCGTAGGCGGCATCGGTGCCCAGGCGCCCGGAGGCGGCCCAGTAGCGCACGGCGTCGGCGCCGTTGGCCTTGACGACGTCCTCGGGCGTCTCGGCGTTGCCCTTGGACTTGCTCATCTTCTTGCGGTCGGGGTCGAGGATCCAGCCGCTGATGGCGGCGTTGGTCCACGGCACCGTGCCGTGCTCGTAGTGGGCGCGCACGACCGTGGCGAAGAGCCACGTGCGGATGATGTCGTGGGCCTGCGGGCGCAGGTCCATCGGGAAGACCGCCTCGAACAGCTCGGGGTCGTTGCGCAGGCCCTCGCCCGCTCCGACGGGCCAGCCGGCGGCGATCTGCGGCGACAGGGACGAGGTGGCCCAGGTGTCCATGACGTCGGGGTCGGCGACGAAGCCGCCGGGCACCCCTCGCTGGTCCTCGGTGTAGCCCTCGGGCACGTCGGCCTGCGGGTCGACCGGCAGGGCCGAGGTCGGGGGAGTGATCGGGTGGGCGTAGTCGGCCTCACCGTCCGCGTCGACGGGGTACCACACCGGGAACGGCACCCCGAAGAACCGCTGGCGGGAGATGAGCCAGTCGCCGTTGAGGCCGTCGACCCAGTTGGTGTAGCGCGAGCGCATGAACGCCGGGTGGAAGTCGACCTCGCCGCCACGCGCCACCAGCGCGGCCCGCAGGTCGGCGTCACGTCCGCCGTTGCGGATGTACCACTGGCGTGACGTCACGATCTCGAGCGGCTTGTCGCCCTTCTCGTAGAAGTTGGCCTTGCGCTGGGTCTTCTGCGGCTCGCCGTCGAGGTCGCCCGACTCGCGCAGGGCGGCCACGACCGCCTCGCGCGCGCTGAACGTCGTCTTCGTCGCGAGCGACTCGGCGTAGAGCGCCTCGCCCGGACCACCTGCGAGCCACTCGGGGGTCTCGGCCTGCAGGCGCCCGTTGCGGGTGATGAGCGAGCGGATCGGCAGCTGCAGCTCGCGCCACCAGATGACGTCGGTGAGGTCGCCGAAGGTGCAGCACATGGCGATGCCGGCGCCCTTGTCCATCTCGGCGGCGCGGTGGGCCAGCACCGGCACCTCGACGCCGAAGAGCGGGGAGGTGACCGTCGTGCCGAAGAGCGGCTGGTAGCGCTCGTCGTCGGGGTGGGCGATGAGGGCGACGACCGACGGGATGAGCTCGGGGCGCGTCGTCTCGATGTAGACGGGGTCGCCGCCGTCGCGGTGGAAGGCCACGCGGTGGTACGCGCCGGGGTAGTCGCGGGCCTCGAGCTCGGCTTGCG
The DNA here is from genome assembly GCF_039531305.1 of Terrabacter lapilli. NCBI lineage: Bacteria > Bacillati > Actinomycetota > Actinomycetes > Micrococcales > Intrasporangiaceae > Terrabacter > Terrabacter lapilli. The sequence goes on along the minus strand of NZ_BAAAPU010000009.1, from coordinate 225,848 downwards.
CCACGGCCGTCTGGAACGTGACGTCCCACAGGCCCGGGGCCTCGCTCTGGTAGGCCTCGCCGCGCTCGAGGTTGTGCAGGAACGCCTGCTGCGCCACCGCGCGCGAGCGCTCGTCGATGGTGCGGTAGGAGATGTTCCAGTCGAGGCTGAAGCCCAGCCGGCGGAAGAGCGACTCGAAGGTCACCTCGTCCTTGACGGTGAGCACGTCGCACAGCTCGATGAAGTTCTTGCGGCTGATCGGGCGCTGGTCGGCGGGCTTGATGGCCTTGCCCCTGGCGTCGACGCCCTCCTGGAACGGGGGCGTGAAGCCCTCCTCGTAGGGCAGGCTCGCGTCTCCGCGCACGCCGTAGTAGTTCTGCACCCGGCGCTCGGTGGGCAGGCCGTTGTCGTCCCAGCCGATCGGGTAGAAGACCTCGAGGCCGCGCATGCGCTTGTAGCGGGCCATGCAGTCGGTGTGGGTGTAGCTGAAGACGTGACCCACGTGCAGGCTGCCGCTGGCGGTCGGCGGCGGGGTGTCGATGGCGAAGACCTGGTCGCGGGGGAGTGACAGGGCCCGCTCGCGATCGAAGGCGTAGGTGCCCTCGTCGGCCCATACCTGCATCCACTTCTCCTCGAGGCCGTCGAGCGTGGGCCGCTCGGGGATCCGCGAGGTCGTGGTGTCAGGTGCATCAGTCATGCGCCAATCCTTCCATGGCCGTCGGGATGCCCTCGACCGGCTTTCCGCGGAGCCGCGGGTGCGCCGGGCCCCTGCCGTATGCCGTGCCGCGGGCTCGGCGCTTCCCCTCAGAAGTCGCAGCCAGGCAGGTCGCACCCGGGCAGGTCGCACCCCGGGAGGTCGCAGCCCGGCAGGTCGCAGCCGTCGCCGCAGCCGGGCAGCCCGTGGAAGGAGAAGAGAGAGTCGCTCGCGTCGACGAAGCCGTCGACGCCGTCGAACACGTCGCCGGGGTCGGTGAACCACGAGGAGGTGTCCGCGATGTCGCCGAGCGCGTCACCGAGGGAGAGGTCGCCGCCGTCCGGGCCGGATCCGCCGAAGTCGTACCAGTCGAGGCCGTCGACGTAGTCGGCCCAGTGGCTCTCCCTGGCGAGGTCGCGGAGCAGGTCGGCGAAGTGCGCCGTCAGCCCGAACGCCACGGCATACGGCAGGTAGCCGGACAGCAGCGCCCGCTTCTCCTCGAAGCGCAGCCGGTCGGCCTCCGCCGTGGCGAGGTACTCGCGGAAGCCCAGGGCCTCGATGCGCAGGGCGGTGCCCTCGGCGGTCCGGGGCGTGCGGGCCCCGCCCCAGCGGGCGAGGACGACCAGCGCCGCCACGAGACCCACGAGCACGGGGGTGAGCGACCAGTCGTGGGCCTGCGCCAGGCCGGTGACGACGAGGACCAGTGCGACGAGGACGAGCGGCACGAGGACGGCGAGACCCGCCGCCCGCGTTCGGCCGTTGCGGGCCCGAGGGTGCCGGGCATACCAGCCGCGGTCCACGACCTCCCGGTAGAGCCCGATCTGGGCCTCGCGCATCGTCATCGCGAAGGACCCCTTGAGGGCCGACAGGCGCACGCGGTCGCGGCCGTCGAAGACTCGGTCGAGGAGCAGCCGCTCGAAGTCGGTGGGCGTCTCGTCCGGGTCGGCGGACGTGCGTCGCAGCTCCCAGTCGCGGGCCTTGTCGCGGGCCTTGTCGTGGGCCTGGCCGCCCTCGGGCCCCCGGACCTCGACGATGTGGAACCAGCCGCGAACGGCGAGGTCGACCAGCGTCGCGCTGACGTCGTGCGGGTCGGCGACGCCGTCGAGGACCGTGCCGAGCACCCCTGGCCGGACCTCGCGCGGAGGGGAGAACGCCGGCGCCACCGTGCCCGACCACTCGCCACCTCGCACCCGGTGCCGCGGAGCCGTCGCCGGGTCCGCCGGCAGCAGCCCCGGGGTCAGGTCGTCGAACATCTCGTCGCGGCCCCGCCACCACTTGACCAGGACGACCAGACCCGCGAGCAGCAGCGGGACGAGCCCCAGCACGGAGGCCCCGACGAAGGTGTCCCTGTCCACGAGCGCCGGAAGGAGGGCCGGCGTGACGGCATACGGCATGGCGAACGTCACTGCTGCGGTCGTGCCCACGCGTTCCCCTGTCCGACGGCGCGGCCGGTCCCGCGCATCGATGTGCCGAAGCGTAGCGACGCAGGGCAGAGTGTCCCCCATGGAGCCCGTCTACTCGTCCGTCATCGGTTTCGCCCGCGCGGTGTTCGCGATGCAGGGGCTGAAGTTCACCATCGTCGGGGACGACAACGTCCCGCGCTCCGGGGGAGCGGTGATGACGGTGAACCACACCGGCTACATGGACTTCACCTACGCGGGCCTGGCGGCGCAGCGCTCGGGCCGGCTCGTACGGTTCATGGCCAAGGACAGCGTCTTCTCCCACCCCGTCAGCGGGCCGCTCATGCGCGGGATGCACCACATCCCGGTCGACCGGACCGCCGGCGCGGCGTCGTATGCAGCGGCCGTCGACGCGCTGCGGGCCGGCGAGATCGTGGGCGTCTTCCCGGAGGCGACGATCTCGCGCTCCTTCGAGCTCAAGGAGTTCAAGACCGGTGCTGCCCGCATGGCCATCGAGGCCGGCGTGCCGATCCTGCCCGTCGTCATCTGGGGCTCGCAGCGGGTCTGGACCAAGGGCCACCCGCGACACCTGGGCCGCACGAACATCCCGATCATCATCCACGTCGGCGAGCCGATCCCCGTGGCGGCGGACGCCGACCCCGCCGAGGTGACGCAGCAGTACAAGACCGTCATGGCCGACCTGCTGGCCGTGGCCCGCGCGGCCTACGAGCCGCTGACGGGCGCGGACCTGAAGTACCTGCCCGCCAGCATGGGTGGCACGGCGCCGACGCTCGCGGAGGCGACCCGCCTCGACGAGGCCGACGCGGCCGCGCGGCAGCGGCGCGCCGACGAGGAGCGCGGCCGAGCAGCTCGCTGAGGCCGGTGCGGGTACGGCCACGAGCCGCCCAGCGGCTACCCTTCCGGCATGGCTCGTCAGGCACGTCAGCGCGTCCCCGAAGGGCCGGCGCCCGACCCCGCGGTCCAGAAGCTGCGCATCCGCTACACCAAGCGAGGCCGGCTGCGCTTCACCTCGAGCCGGGACTTCCAGCGCGCGCTGGAGCGGGCCCTGCGCCGAGCCGACGTGCCGATGGCCTTCTCGGCCGGCTTCCACCCGCACCCCAAGATCAGCTACGCCAACGCGGCGGCCACCGGCACGGCGAGCGAGGCGGAGTACTTCGAGATCTCCGTGACGCAGCGCGTCGACCCCGAGTCGGTCAGGGTCGCCCTCCACGAGGCGCTGCCCGAGGGCATCGACATCCTCCAGGTCGTCGAGGCCGCGCCCGGAGCCCTGGCCGACCGTCTCGAGGCCAGCGACTGGGTCCTGGAGTTCGCCGGAGTGCCGCACGACGTGCTGGCCACGGCCGTGACGGCGCTGCTGGAGCGCGAGACGGCCGAGGTGACCCGCCTGACCAAGAGCGGCCCGCGGACCTTCGACGTGCGGGGCTCGATCGTGTCGGCCCGGGTGCTCGAGCCGGGCGAGGGCGCGTCGGGCGTGGACGCGTCCGCCGCAGGTACGCCGGACTGTGCGATACTGCGCATGGTCGTACGGCACACCACACCTGCTGTACGCCCCGACGACATTCTGACCGCGCTGCGTGAGATCGCCGACCTGCAGCCTCCGCGCCCCCCACTGGTGACGCGACTGGCGCAGGGACCGCTCGACACCGCAAACGTGAGGGTGACCGACCCGCTGGAATGGCCTGCCAGGTCATGACGGCGAACCGGTTGCCGACCAGGACGCCGACGGCATTCGAGGACGGGGCCGCGCCCAGCGCGAACCGGCCTCGGGTGTAGCGAGACGACTTCCGTCCCGTCGCAGACGCGGCGCGACGACTCCAACCGCACTCGTGCGGTGTCGACGGCCCCGGCCGCGTGTGGGTCACACCGCACCTGACGGGAGGCTGCCTGATGGCATCCAACGACACCACCGGCGACGAAGCGACTCTGTTCGGCGGCGAGCAGGGGAGCGAGGCGGGCGGCGCCCCCGCCGCCGACGCGACCGAAACCACTCAGGCCACCGAGGCCACCGGCGCCCCGGCGCCCCGCCGCCGAGCGAGCCGGCGCGTCACGAAGAAGGCGTCCGCCCCGACGCCCAGCACGAGCTTGACGCCCGAGTCCACGACGAGCCCCACCACGGCACCCGCGACCGAGCTCGCGACGGCGTCGGCGAGCGAGCCGGCCACGGCAACCGGGGACGAGGCGGGCGCCGGCGCGGCCGGTGCAACGCACAGCGGCGACGCCGAGGAGCAGGAGGCCAAGCGGCCCGCCCGCAAGCGCGCCGCACGCAAGAAGGCCGAGCCCGCAGAGGGTGCGCCGGCGAGGGGCCGGACGCCGAGGCGCGGTTCGCGCACCAAGTCCGAGCGCGCCGACGCGGCCGTCGAGGAGCTCGTCGCCGACGTCCTCTCCGGCGACGGCGAGTCCGTGGCCGCGGGCGCCGGCACGGGGAGCGGTGACGCGGCTGCCGATGCCACCGCGGTCGTGGACCTCGACTCGCTGCTCGAGCCCCGCGCGGCGCAGGAGACCCAGGAGACCCAGCCGTCCGTCACGGCGGACGTCTCCGCCGAGGACGAGGACGAGGACGCCGACGAGGACGCCGGCGAGGCCCAGGGCTCTGACACGGACCAGCCGACCGAGCCGGAGGGGTCTGCGGTCGATGCCGAGGCACCCCGGCCGGTCGTCCCCAGCTTCAGCGTCCTCTTCCAGGCTCCCGACGCGAGCAAGGCGGTGCCGACGCGCCGTCGCCGAGGCGCGCAGGTCGAGGCCGTCGAGGCCACCGAGGAGGCCGACGAGTCGGCGACTGCCGATACCGGGCGGACGCAGCGCGCCGACGAGCCCGAGGACGCCGAGAGCCGCGCTGACCAGCGCACCGAGGAGCTCGACGAGGAGAGCGGCCCGCGCCGCTCACGCCGTCGCCGCGGTGGCAAGGGCCGCCGTGGCCGCAGCAACGACGAGGACGACCTGCAGGAGCAGGGCTCCGACTCGGGCGACGCACGAGAGCCGAAGCAGTCCACCGGCGAGTCGCGTGGTTCGGCGGGTGGCGGCGCGCAGGGCGAGGCCGACCACGACGCCGACGACGACACCGAGCCGGACAGCGACTCCGACACCGAGTCGGACGACGCGAGCGGCTCGAGCCGCCGTCGTCGCCGGCGCCGTCGGGCGGGGTCCGCTGCCGACTCCGCCGACGACACCCCCAACGTGTCGGTGCGGGTGCGTCAGCCGCGCGCGCAGAACGACGAGCCGGTCGCCGTCAAGGGCTCGACCCGCCTCGAGGCCAAGAAGCAGCGTCGCCGTGAGGGCCGAGAGGCCGGGCGCCGCCGCACCATCATCACCGAGGCCGAGTTCCTCGCCCGTCGCGAGGCCGTCGACCGCGTCATGGTCGTGCGCAACAAGGAAGGGCGCACGCAGATGGGCGTCCTCGAGGACGGCGTCCTCGTCGAGCACTACATCGACCAGGCCACGAACGTGTCGATGGCCGGCAACATCTACCTCGGCCGCGTCCAGAACGTCCTGCCCTCGATGGAGGCCGCGTTCGTCGACATCGGCAAGGGCCGCAACGCGGTCCTGTACGCCGGTGAGGTCAACTGGGACGCCGCGGGCCTGGAGGCCAACCAGCCCAAGCGCATCGAGCACGCGCTCAGCTCGGGCCAGACGGTCCTCGTGCAGGTCACGAAGGACCCGATCGGCCACAAGGGCGCACGGCTCACCTCGCAGATCTCCCTGCCCGGCCGCTACCTGGTCTACGTGCCCAACAGCTCGATGACCGGCATCAGCCGCAAGCTGCCCGACACCGAGCGTGCCCGGCTCAAGAAGATCCTGCGCGAGGTCGTCCCCGAGTCCGCCGGTGTCATCGTGCGCACCGCGGCCGAGGGGGCGAGCGAGGAGGAGCTGCGTGCGGACGTCGAGCGCCTCACGCGTACGTGGGAGGACATCCAGGCCAAGGCCGAGGCGGCGTCGTCCCCCCGCGCCGGCAAGAGCAAGGGCAAGAAGAAGAACGGCGGCACCGGGTCGGCCAACGGCGGCCAGGCGCCGATGCTCCTGCACGGTGAGCCCGACCTGACGGTCCGCGTGATCCGTGACGTCTTCAACGAGGACTTCAAGCAGCTCGTGGTCGCGGGCGAGCAGGCGTGGAACGAGATCCACCCCTACATCTCCTCCGTCGCACCCGACCTCGCCGACCGCGTCACGAAGTGGACGGCCGAGGAGGACCTCTTCACCCACCACCGGGTGGACGAGCAGCTCGCCAAGGCCATGGACCGCAAGGTGTGGCTGCCGAGCGGTGGCTCGCTCGTCATCGACCGCACCGAGGCGATGACGGTCGTCGACGTCAACACCGGCAAGTTCGTCGGCTCGGGCGGCAACCTCGAGGAGACGGTCACCAAGAACAACATCGAGGCGGCCGAGGAGATCGTGCGCCAGCTGCGCCTGCGCGACATCGGCGGCATCATCGTCATCGACTTCATCGACATGGTGCTCGAGAGCAACCGCGAGCTCGTGGTGCGGCGGCTGCTCGAGTGCCTGGGCCGCGACCGCACCAAGCACCAGGTCGCCGAGGTCACCTCGCTCGGCCTGGTGCAGATGACCCGCAAGCGCGTCGGCTCGGGCCTCATCGAGGTCTTCTCCGAGACGTGCGAGCACTGCAACGGCCGCGGCTTCATCATCCACACCGAGCCCGTCGACAAGGGTGCCCACTCCCACGAGGCGAGCCAGCCGCCGGCCGGGACCGCGTCCCGTCGCCGCGGACGCGGCCAGGGCGGCACCGGGAACGGCAACGGCACCGCCAACGCCAACGCCGGACCGTCGACCCCGCCTGCGCAGGCAGGCGCCGAGCCCAAGGGCGGGGGTCCCACGGCGGCGCAGATCGCTGCAGCGGCCCATGCCGCCGCGCTCAAGAGCGCGTCCGGCCAGCCGGCGGGGGAGGCCGCCGCAGAGGCGGTCGCCGAGGTCCAGGCCGAGGTCCGGGCCGAGGTCCGGGCCACGGCCCGAGCGGACGCCCGGCCCGAGGCGCAGTCCCAGCCTCGCTCGGACTCGGGCTCCGCCCACGCCTTCCCCGAGGACACCGGCCCCTGGTCGGGAGACGACGCCCACGCGACCGACCCGGGTGACGGGCAGGCGACCCAGGGCGGGACGCACGTCGAGCTCGAGTCGGACGACGCGGCGCCCGCCACACCCCAGACGCCCGAGCCGACGCCCGAGCCCACGCCGGAGGTGGCTGTCGAGAGCACCGGCAGTGCTCCGGTCGAGGCAGCCGTCGAGGTCCAGCCCGCGGCCCGCGGCCGCCGCCGCCGGGGTCGGGTGGTGGCCCCTGCCGGGCCGCCGCGCGCCCACGCCGGCTCCGGTCCGGAGGGGCAGGGCCCGCAGGCCGACTGACTCGGTTTGGAGCTGCGAGCTCCCAGCCGGTAATCTCGTTCCTTGGTGCGCCCACCGGGCCCGTGTTGACGGGCCGGTGCCGAAAGCGGCGTGTCCAACCCCGATGAAAGTGAGTTTCACTGTGTACGCGATTGTTCGCGCTGGCGGTCGCCAGGAGAAGGTGTCGGTGGGCGATGTCCTGCTCGTCGACAAGGTGACGGGTCAGCCCGGCGATGCCATCGAGCTCACGCCGCTGCTCCTCGTGGACGGGACCACGGTCACGTCCGACGCCGACAAGCTGTCCAAGGTGTCGGTGAAGGCCGAGGTCGTCAAGGCCGCCAAGGGCCCCAAGATCACGATCATGAAGTACAAGAACAAGACCGGCTACCGCAAGCGTCAGGGCCACCGTCAGCCGCTGACCCAGGTCAAGATCACTGACATCACCGCGTGATCGACGCCTGACGGCTCGGCACAGAACGTCCTCAAGGAGTAACTGACATGGCACACAAGAAGGGTGCGTCCTCGACCCGCAACGGTCGCGACTCGAACGCACAGTTCCTCGGCGTCAAGCGTTTCGGTGGCCAGAAGGTCAACGCGGGCGAGATCCTCGTCCGTCAGCGCGGCACGCACTTCCACCCGGGTGAGGGTGTCGGCCGCGGTGGCGACGACACGCTGTTCGCCCTCGTGGCCGGCGCCGTCAAGTTCGGCACCAAGCGTGGCCGCAAGACGGTCAACATCGAGCAGCCGGAGACCGCGGCCGCCGAGTGATCGCCTCGATCACGCACTGAGCTTTTTCCGGAAGGGCGGGCCCGCGCGGCCCGCCCTTCCGCCTTTCCCGGGCCCGGCCGCATACGCCGTATGCCGTCCGCCCACCTGATCTGGAAGAGTGACCTCCCATGGCAGTGACCTTCGTCGACCGAGTGGTGCTGCACCTCAGCGCCGGAGCCGGCGGCCACGGCGTCGCCTCCGTCAAGCGCGAGAAGTTCAAGCCGCTCGGCGGCCCCGACGGCGGCAACGGCGGCCGTGGCGGCTCCGTCATCCTCCGGGTCGACCCGCAGGCGACGACGCTGCTCGACTACCACCGCCACCCGCACCGCAAGGCGGGCAACGGCGCTCCCGGGGCCGGTGACGAGCGCAACGGCGCCGACGGCGACGACCTCGTGCTGCCCGTCCCGGAGGGGACCGTCGTCAAGGACCGCGCCGGGCACATCATCGTCGACCTGGTCGGGATGGGCACCGAGCACGTCATCGCCGCCGGCGGCCGCGGGGGCCTGGGCAACAAGGCACTGTCGAGCGCGCGGCGCAAGGCGCCCGGATTCGCCCTGCTCGGTGAGCCGGGCGAGGACGTCGAGGTCGTGCTCGAGCTCAAGTCGCTCGCCGACGTCGCCCTCATCGGCTTCCCGAGCGCCGGCAAGTCCTCGCTCGTCTCGGTGCTGTCGGCGGCCAAGCCGAAGATCGCCGACTACCCGTTCACGACGCTCGTGCCCAACCTCGGCGTGGTCACGGCCGGCTCGAGCCGCTTCACGATCGCCGACGTGCCCGGCCTCATCCCCGGCGCGCACGAGGGCAAGGGGCTGGGCCTGGAGTTCCTGCGCCACGTCGAGCGCTGCTCGGTGCTCGTCCACGTCATCGACTGCGCGACGCTGGAGCCGGGCCGCGACCCGATGTCCGACCTCGACGTCATCGAGCAGGAGCTGGCCCTCTACGTCCCCGACGCCGACCTCGGTGGACGGCCGCTCGCCGAGCGCACCCGCATCGTCGTGCTCAACAAGGCCGACGTGCCCGAGGCCCGCGAGCTCGCCGAGATGGTCAAGCCCGACCTCGAGGCGCGAGGCCTGGAGGTCTTCGTCGTCTCGGCCGTCGCCCACCAGGGCCTGCGCGAGCTGACCTTCGCCATGGCGCGCCACGTCGAAGAGGCCCGCAAGGAGATCGAGGCAGAGGCCGCGATGCCCAAGCGCGTCGTCCTGCGACCGCGCTCTGTCGACGACAAGGGCTTCACGGTCACCCGCGAGGAGGGCCCCGACGGGGTGCTCTTCCGTGTCACCGGCGACCGGCCGGTGCGCTGGGTGCGCCAGACCGACTTCAGCAACGACGAGGCCGTGGGCTACCTCGCCGACCGGCTCGGGCGCCTCGGCGTCGAGGAGGAGCTCTACAAGGTCGGCGCCGTCGCGGGCGACACCGTCGTCATCGGCTCCACCGATGACGCCGTCGTGTTCGACTGGGAGCCGACGCTGCAGGCGGGTGCCGAGCTGCTCGGCACGCGCGGCACCGACCTGCGCCTGTCGGAGTCGTCCCGCCCGACCCGCGACGAGAAGCGCGAGGCGCAGCGCGACCGCTACGCCGCCCGGGCTGCCACGCAGGAGGAGCTCGAGGCCGAGCGCCGTGCGGGCCTGTGGCACCACGCCGCCGACGAGGGCGACGCCTGAGGGCACGCACCGAATCGGACGCCGGGTTCTCGGTCGTCCACCACCTCGAGTGGGCACTTTCCCCGGGAAAGTGCCCACTCGACGTTCCGGAGGCCCGCGGGGGTGGCCCTCTAGGGTGTGGCCATGAGCTCGTGGGGCGCACTGCTGCGTCGCGGTCACCTCGGTACCGAGGCCGACCGCGCCACGTACCGCACCCTGCACACGGCCCTGCTGGCGTCGCCGCCACTGCGGATGGGGCTCAGCGCCGCAGCGGCCGAGAAGTCCCTCAGACACCTGCGTGCCCTGCTCGGTGCGCCGGCGGTGGCCATGACCGACACCTCCGGGCTGCTGGCGTGGGACGGCGGGCGCTCCCACCACGCGAGCCAGCCGGGCGTCATCGCCGCGAGCACCCTCGCTCACGGCCGCACCACCGTCGTGGACAGGGCGGACGTGGCCTGCGCGGAGTCGTCGTGCGTCGTGCGTCAGGCGATCGTGGCGCCGCTGGGCGTCGACGGGAAGGTGGTCGGCACCCTGCAGGTCTTCACCGGGCTGGCGTCGGCGAGCCTGGTCCGGGCCACCGACGAGGTGGCCCGGTGGGTCTCCGGACAGCTCGAGCTCGCCGAGCTCGACGCCTCGCGCACCCGGCTCATGGAGGCCGAGGTGCGGGCCCTGCGGGCCCAGATCAGCCCGCACTTCATCTACAACTCGCTGACCGCGATCGCGTCGTTCACGCGGACCGACCCGGAGCGGGCGCGTGAGCTGCTCCTCGACCTCGCCGAGTTCACGCGCTACTCCTTCCGGCGGCACGGCGAGTTCACGACGCTGGCCGAGGAGCTGCGCTCCATCGAGGCCTATCTCGTCATCGAGAAGGCCCGCTTCGGGGACCGCCTGCGGGTGACCGTGCGGGTGGCGCCGGAGGTGCTGCCCGTCGTCGTGCCGTTCCTGTGCCTGCAGCCGCTCGTCGAGAACGCCGTCCAGCACGGCATCGAGGGCCGGGCGGGTGCCGGCGAGGTGAGCATCACGGCCCAGGACGCCGACCACGAGTGCGTCGTGACGATCGAGGACGACGGCGTGGGGGAGGACCCCGAGCGCGTACGCCGCGTGCTGGCCGGCGACCCGAGCAGCGGCTCCGTGGGTCTGGCCAACGTCGACGAGCGCCTGCGCACGGCCTTCGGCGACGACTACGGCCTCGTGGTCGAGACGGCGCCGGGCGCGGGCACGAGGGTGGTCGTGCGGTTGCCGAAGTTCCGGCCGGGGGTGCACGTGTGAGCACCTCTCCCGCCGTCCCGCTGCTGCGGGTGCTGGCCGTCGACGACGAGGCGCCCGCGCTCGACGAGCTGGCCTGGATGCTCGGCCGTCACGAGTGCGTCGGGCAGGTGGTGCCCGCGGGTTCCGGCGAGGCGGCGCTCCGCGTGCTCCACGAGGAGCAGGTCGACGCCGTCTTCCTCGACGTGCAGATGCCGGGCCTGAGCGGGCTCGACCTTGCGCGGGTGCTGTCCCGCTTCACCACCCAGCCGCCGATCGTCTTCGTCACGGCGCACGAGCAGCACGCCGTCGACGCGTTCGAGCTCAACGTCGTCGACTACGTCCTGAAGCCGGTGCGCGACGAGCGGCTCGACCAGGCGGTGCGCCGGGTCGTGCGCCAGCTGCACGGGCGGGAGCCGGCCGCCGCGTCCGCCGACGAGAGCATCGTCGTCGAGCTCGGTGGCGTGAGCCGGCTGGTGCAGCGCTCCGAGGTGCTCTTCGTCGAGGCCCAGGGCGACTACGCCAGGCTGCACACGGCGACCGGCAGCCACCTGGTCCGGGTGCCCCTCACCACCTTGGCCGACCAGTGGCGAGACGCCGGGTTCGTGCGCATCCACCGCTCCTCGCTGGTGGCGCTCGGCCACATCACCGAGTGGCGCACCGAGGGCGGGCGCACCACCGTCGTCGTCGGCGGGCACGAGCTCGTCGTCAGCCGCCGCCACACCCGCGCCCTGCGCGACCTGCTCGTCCGCCGCGCCCAGCCGCTCGGCCGGTCGGTGACGTGAGCGCCGCCGACCGGCCCGTGCCGGACGACCCCACCGGTGCACGCGCCGGGGCGCGCGTCCGGGTGACGAGCCCACGCACGTCCGCGGCGCGCACCCGCAGCGTGTCGATCGCGTCGGAGATCGACGAGCAGACCCGGCTGGGTGAGGTCTACATCTCCTCGCTCATGCGCAGCCAGCTGCGGCTCGCGGTCGTGGTCCTGGCCGTGCTCGCCTCGACCCTCGGGCTGCTCCCGCTGGCCTTTCGCGCCGTCCCGGCGGTCGCCGAGATCCGGCTCCTCGGCGTGCCGTTGCCATGGCTGCTGCTGACGGTCGCGGCCTTCTCGGAGATCATCCTGCTCGGGTGGTTCTACGTGCGCAGGTCCGAGCGCAACGAGGCCGACTTCAGCGACCTGCTCGCCGGACGGTGAGGCGGGTGCGTCGGTGACCAACTCGGCGAGCATCGCAGCCCTCGTCCTCGTCTCCGTCACCTCACTGGCCGTCGGCGCGTTCGGGCTGCGCCTCTCGCGGACGATGAGCGACTTCTACGTCGCCTCCCGCGGGGTCGGTCCGGTGCTCAACGCCTCGGCGATCAGCGGCGAGTACCTCTCTGCCGCCTCGTTCCTCGGCGTCGCCGGTCTCGTCCTCGCCCGCGGCGTCGACATGCTGTGGCTCCCTGTCGGCTGGACCGCCGGCTACCTGCTCCTGCTCGTCTTCGTGGCCGCGCCACTGCGCCGCTCGGGTGCCTACACGCTTCCCGACTTCGCCCAGCTCCGGCTCGAGTCCGTCGTCGCCCGCCGCACCTCGAGCCTGCTCGTCGTGGCGATCGGCCTGCTCTACCTCATCCCGCAGTTCCAGGGCGCCGGCCTGACCCTGCGGACCCTGACCGGTGCCCCCAGCTGGGTGGGGCAGCTGGCGGTGGCCGCCGTCGTCGGCCTCAACGTCCTGCCGGGCGGCATGCGCAGCGTCACCCTCGTCCAGGCCTTCCACTACTGGCTCAAGCTCGTCGCGCTCCTCACGCCCCTCTTCTTCCTGCTCGCAGCAGTCGGCGCCCGGTCCGGCCACCCGCGGACCGGTGCCGTCCTCGTCGCCGACTGGGTCGAGCCACTGCGCGGTGAGCACGCCCTCTACCTGACGTACTCCCTCGTCCTCGCCACCTTCTTCGGCACGATGGGGCTGCCGCACGTCGTCGTGCGCTTCTACACCAACCGCGACGGGCAGGCGGCGCGGCGGGCCACGCTGGTCGTGCTCGTGCTGCTGTCCGGCTTCTACCTGCTGCCCGTCGCCTACGGCGTGCTGGGGCGCTACGTGGCGTCCGACCTCGTGGCCGCCGGGCGGGCGGACTCGGTGGTGCTCGAGCTGCCCAGCCGGGTCTTCGACGGACCGCTCGCCGAGGGCCTGACCGCGCTGCTCGCCGCCGGCGCCTTCGCGGCCTTCCTCTCCACGTCGACCGGCCTCGTCGTCTCGGTGGCCGGTGTGCTGAGCCAGGACCTGCTGGGCTGGGGAGCCGGCCACCGGCAGGGGATCCGCGCCTTCCGGCTCTCGACCGTGGTCGTCGTGCTCGTCTCGCTCCTGCTGACCGTCGTCTCGGCCGGCGTGCCGGTCGCCCACGCCGTGGAGCTCACCTTCGCGGTCGCGGCATCGACGTTCTGCCCGATGCTGCTCCTCGGGATCTGGTGGCGCGGGCTGACCGCCTTCGGTGCCGTGGCCGGGATGGTGGTCGGCGGGGGCCTGTCCATGGGCGCCGTCGTGACGACCACCTTCGGCGTCGCGACCGGCGGCTGGTTCGGCGTCGTCATGACCCAGCCGGCCGCCGTGAGCGTGCCGCTGTCGTTCGCGACGATGGTGGCGGCATCGCTCGCGACTCGCTCGCGACGCCCCGACCACGTGAGCCGCACCATGGTGCGGCTGCACGCGCCCGAGGACGTGCACCTCAACCGGGGCTCCTTCCACCCGGAGCGGCGCGAGGCCGGGGCAGCCAGGGTGGGGGCAGGCGCAGCCGAGCAGGGGAGCGTGGGCGGCGACGTCGGGAGCGGGCCGGCACACCGGCCGACAGGGACGGCATACGGCAGGGGCGCGACCGAGAGCGCGGCCGGCCGGGACGGCACCGACGGTGCCGTTCGTCGCTCGGGCACGACCGCTCGGCGCAGCTGATCCCGCGCACGGCGAAGGGTCTGCGCCGCTGGGCGACGGGCCGCCGACAGGGGCGGACAAGGAGGCGGGAGCGCTCCTACCTTTGCTGTCGCCGGCCGCAGCACCTGCTGCCCACCTGGCACGCCAGGCACGACCCGAACCGCCCCGGAGGTGGCCCGTGAGCAAAGAGGCTCCAGACCGCGTCGTCGTCGACGCCAACGTCGCCATGCAGGACTCACCCGAGTTCGCCCAGCTGCGCAGCAAGTTCCGCCGTTTCGTCTTCCCGCTGACCGCGCTGTTCCTCGCGTGGTACTTCCTCTACGTCCTGCTCTCCGTCTTCGCCAAGGACTTCATGGGCACGCGGGTGGTCGGCAACATCACGTGGGGGCTGATCCTCGGCCTCCTGCAGTTCGTCTCCACCTTCACGATCACGATGGTCTACGCCCGCTGGGCCGACCGCGTGTTCGACCCCGAGGCCGAGGCCCTCGCCCGGAAGATGGGAGCGGACCAGTGAGCGCGCTCCTGACGTCGGTGCCGTCGCTGGCGCCGTCGCTCGCCCCGGCGGCGGGCACGACCGTCGGCAACCCGGCCATCAACATCGGCATCTTCGCCCTGTTCGTCGTCGTCACGCTCGCGATCGTCATCCGGGCCTCGCGCAACAACCGCAGCGCCGCGGAGTACTACGCCGGCGGCCGCGCCTTCACGGGCCGCCAGAACGGCATCGCCATCGCCGGCGACTACCTGTCGGCCGCCTCGTTCCTCGGCATCGCCGGGGCCATCGCCGTCAACGGCTACGACGGCTTCCTCTACTCGATCGGGTTCCTCGTCGCCTGGCTCGTGGCGCTGCTGCTCGTCGCCGAGCTGCTGCGCAACGTCGGCAAGTACACGATGGCCGACGTGCTCAGCTTCCGGCTGCGCCAGCGCCCGGTGCGCATCGCCGCCGCGATCTCGACGCTCGTGGTCTCGTTCTTCTACCTGCTCGCCCAGATGGCCGGCGCGGGAGGCCTCGTCGCCCTCCTGCTCGGCATCGAGGGAGCCGTGGGCCAGCGCGTCGTCATCCTCGTCGTCGGCGTCATCATGATCTTCTACGTCATCTACGGCGGCATGAAGGGCACGACGTGGGTGCAGATCATCAAGGCCGTGCTGCTCATCATCGGAGCCGCCGTCATGACGCTCTGGGTCCTCGGCAAGTTCGGGTTCAGCCTGTCCACGCTGCTCGGGGAGGCGACGAGCGTCTCGCAGAGCGCCGGCGGCAAGGACCTGCTCCAGCCGGGTCTGCAGTACAAGAACCCCGTCGACTTCATCTCCCTGGCCATGGCGCTCGTGCTCGGCACGGCCGGCCTGCCGCACGTGCTCATGCGCTTCTACACCGTGCCGACCTCGCGCGAGGCGCGCCGTTCGGTCGTGTGGGCGATCTGGCTCATCGGGATCTTCTACCTGCTGACGCTGGTCCTCGGCTTCGGTGCGGCTGAGCTCGTCGGCGCCAGCGCGATCAAGAAGGCGCCCGGCGGCGTCAACTCGGCCGCCCCGCTGCTCGCCTTCGAGCTCGGCGGCGAGATCCTGCTCGGGATCATCTCCGCCGTCGCCTTCGCCACGATCCTCGCGGTCGTCGCGGGCCTGACCATCACGGCCAGCGCGTCCCTGTCGCACGACATCTACAACACCGTCGTCAAGGGCGGGAAGGCCACGCCGGAGGAGGAGGTCAAGGTCGCGCGGATCGCCGCCCTCGTCCTCGGCGCCGTCGCCATCGTCGGCGGCATCTTCGCCCTCGGGCAGAACATCGCCTTCCTCGTGGCGCTCGCCTTCGCCATCGCCGCGAGCGCGAACCTGCCGACGATCCTCTACTCGCTCTTCTGGAAGCGGTTCAACACCAGGGGCGCGCTGTGGTCGATCTACGGCGGCCTGGTCAGCGCCATCACGCTGATCATCTTCAGCCCCGTCGTGTCCGGCAAGCCGATCGACCCGGCCACCAAGAAGAGCCCGTCCATGCTCCAGGGCGTCGACTTCCACTGGTTCCCGCTGGACAACCCCGGGATCATCTCGATCCCGCTCGGTTTCCTCCTGGGCTACCTCGGGACGGTGACCAGCAAGGAGTACAACGCCGCGAAGTACGCCGAGATGGAGGTCCGCTCGCTGACCGGCCACGGCGCGGAGGTGGCCACGCACCACTGACCGAAGCCAACCGGCTCCTGAGGAGGGCGC
>NZ_BAAAPU010000009.1:196015-209668 GCF_039531305.1 Terrabacter lapilli | reverse complement strand
CTCCCGCGCGTCGCCGACCGCCTCGGCCAGGCGGCGGCAACCTTTCGGCAGGGTGCTCCGTAGAAGTGGTGAGCAGCCGCCACCGGGCGGCGCGAGACAGGGGAGCACTCATGGCAGACGACTTGAGGCGGGACCGGGGCAGGTACACGTGGCGACCGGGGCGCGGCTTCGCCGGTGGCGCGGTGACCGGGGTGTGGTTCGCCCTCGTGCTGGCCGCGCTCACGGCCGTCGTGGACTTGTTCGAGCGAGGGTGGCGGCTGGGACTGGTCGCCGTCGTGGCCGGCGACCTCGTCGGGACCCTCGTCGTCGCCGTGCCGGTCCTCGCGCTCGTGGGTGGCGCCCTGCGCGCCTCCTCGCGCCCGGCTGCGGTCGGGGCGTATGCGGCCGCCGCACTCGTCGTCCGGCTGCTGCTCGGCCCCCTGCTCGAGTCCGCGGTGGGGTCGACGAGCAGCCCGGGCGGCGCACAGGTCGCGGTGCTCGCCGTCGTGGCGGTGGTCGCGGGCATCGTCGCGGCGACGGTCTCGACGCGCGACCGGCTCCCGCGCACGAGCGGGCTGCTGACCTACCGAGCCGGTGGACCGCCTCGCACAGGCAACGTGCCCGGCGCCTCGGCTGCCCCGGCCCCGGCCGGCCGCTACCTGTCCGGCGGTCCCTGACCGGTCAGAGGAGCACGAGGTCGTCGCGGTGGATGACCTCGCGTTCGTACTCCGGCCCGAGGTCCCGGGCCAGCTCCTTGGTGGAGCGTCCGAGCAGGGCGGGCAGCTCGGACGAGCTGTAGTTGACGAGCCCGCGCGCGACCGGGGTGCCGTCGAGGCGGCACACGTCGACCGGGTCGCCGTCGTGGAAGGTGCCCTCCACCGCCGTGATGCCGGCCGGGAGCAGCGACTTCTTGCGGTGCACGAGCGCTGCCACGGCGCCGTCGTCGACGACGAGGCGGCCGCGGGCGGTCGTGGCGTGCTCCAGCCAGAGGCGCCGGGAGCGACCCCGCACGCCCACAGGCAGGAACACGGTGCCGACGTCCTCGCCGGCGAGGACCGCGATGACCCGGTCCGCGGCGGTCACCGTCGTCACCACGCCGGCCGCGGTGGCGATACGAGCAGCCTCGATCTTCGTGGCCATCCCGCCGGTGCCGACCTTCGAGCCGCTGCCGCCGACCTCGATCCCCACGAGGTCCTGGGGCCCCCGGACGACCGGTATGCGGCGTGCGCCGGGCCGGTTCGGCGGGGCGTCGTAGAGCGCGTCGACGTCGGAGAGCAGGACGAGTGCGTCCGCGTCGACGAGGTGCGCCACGAGGGCTGCGAGTCGGTCGTTGTCGCCGAAGCGGATCTCGCTCGTGGCGACCGTGTCGTTCTCGTTGACGATGGGCAGGACGCCGAGGTCGAGCAGTCGCTCCAGGGTCCGGCGGGCGTTGGCGTAGTGGGTGCGGCGGGTCACGTCGTCGGCGGTGAGCAGGACCTGGCCGACCGTGATCTCGTGCAGGGCGAACGCGTGCGTGTAGGCGGCGAGCAGCGCGCCCTGGCCCACGGATGCGGCGGCCTGCTGGGTGGCGAGGTCACGGGGCCGCGACGCCAGCTCGAGCGGGTGCAGGCCGGCAGCGATGGCGCCCGAGCTGACCAGCACGAGCTGGGTGCCGTCGAGGTGCTTGCGCGCCAAGGCGTTCGCCAGCGCCACGAGGCGGCCGTGGTCGATGCCGCCGTCGACCCCTGTCAGCGAGCTCGAGCCCACCTTGACGACGAGGCGCCGGGCGCTGCGGATGACCGAATGGGGCGACACACCCGAAACTCTAGTGACGGCACCTGGTGCTCGCAGACCCGTCCAGACCCGCCCCGTCCAGCCCCCGGGAGGGGCGCGGCGCGCGGGCCGGCACGACCTACGCTTGAGGCATGTCCCAGACGATCGACCCCGCCGTCGTCGAGCACGTGACGGCACTGGCCCAGCGGGCGCGGGTCGCCTCGCGGCGCCTCGCCCTGATGACCCGCGCGGAGAAGGACGCGGCCCTGCTGCTGCTCGCCGACGCCGTGGACGCCGCAGCGCCGGTGGTCATCGAGGCCAATGCGGAGGACCTCGAGCGCGGGCGCGCCGCCGGGATGGGCGAGAGCCTCCAGGACCGGCTGCGCCTGGACGAGGCCCGCGTGGCCGCCGTCGCCCAGGCGCTGCGCGACGTCGCCGCGCTCCCGGACCCGGTCGGCGAGATCGTGCGCGGCTCGACACTGGCCAACGGCCTGCAGATCCGGCAGGTGCGGGTGCCGATGGGCGTGATCGGGATGATCTACGAGGCCCGCCCCAACGTGACCGTCGACGCGGCAGGTCTCGCGCTCAAGTCGGGCAACGCGGTGCTGCTCCGTGGCGGCTCGGCGGCGGCGCGCAGCAACCACGCGCTGGTCACGGCCATGCGCGACTCCCTCGCCGACCAGGGCCTGCCGATCGACGCCGTCACGCTGCTCGAGGAGGGCGGCCGCGACGCCGCTCGCGCGCTCATGACGGCGCGAGGCCTCGTCGACCTCGTCATCCCCCGGGGCGGCGCCGACCTCATCCAGACCGTCGTGCGCGAGTCCACCGTGCCGGTCATCGAGACCGGTGTCGGCGTCTGCCACGTCTACGTCGACCGTGCGGCCGACCTCGACAAGGCGCAGGCGATCACGTTCAACGCCAAGACCCAGCGCCCGAGCGTGTGCAACGCCGCCGAGTCGCTCCTGGTGCACCGGGACGTCGCGGCCGACTTCCTGCCCAAGGCGCTCACCGACCTGGCGGGCGCCGGCGTGCGACTGCACGTGGCGCCCGAGGTCACCGGTTACGCCGAGGCGGCCGGGGCGGCATACGACCTCGCCAGCGAGGAGGACTTCGGCACGGAGTGGCACGGCCTCGAGATGAGCGTGGCTGTGGTGGACGACCTCGACGAGGCGATGGAGCGCATCCGGCGCTACGGCACGGGTCACACCGAGGCCATCGTCACCGAGGACCGGGCGGCCGTCCGGCGCTTCACCGCGGAGGTCGACGCGGCAGCCGTCATGGTCAACGCGAGCACCCGGTTCACCGACGGCGGCGAGTTCGGCTTCGGGGCCGAGATCGGCATCTCGACCCAGAAGCTGCACGCCCGCGGCCCCATGGCGCTGCCGGAGCTGACGACGACGAAGTGGGTCGTCGAGGGCGACGGCCACACGCGTTGAGCCGCTGTCGGGGGACCGCCGGCCGGATGGCATGATGGCGCACCATGGAAGGCACCGAGGTCCGCAAGCTCGCTGAGCTCGAGGACGACCACTGGTGGTACCGCGAGCGCCGCCACCTGCTCGCCAAGGCCATCTCCGGACTGGCTCCGGGACGCGCCCTCGACATCGGTGCGGCGGGTGGCGGCAACACCCGTGTCCTGCGCGACCACGGATGGGACGCCGTCGCCCTCGAGTACGGCGCCGAGGGTGCAGAGGTCGCCCGTGCGCGCGGGCTCGCGACGGTGCGCGCCGACGCGACGCGCCTGCCGCTGGCCGACTCCTCGCTCGACCTCGTGGTCGCCTTCGACCTGCTGGAGCACCTGCACGACGACGACGCCGCGGTGGCGGAGGTGCTCCGCGTCCTCAAGCCCACCGGCACCTACCTCGTCGCGGTTCCCGCGGACCCCCGGCTCTGGTCGAGCCACGACGAGGCCGTGGACCACGTCCGCCGCTACACCCGCGAGGGCATCGTCGACCTGCTGCGCCGTGGCGGCTTCGAGGTCACCGACGTCCGGTCGTGGAACGTCCTGCTGCGCCCCGTCGTGGCCCTGCGCCGCCGCAGCAGCTCGGGCTCCGACCTCGACGGGCTGCACCCGCTCGTCAACCTGGGGCTGCGCTCGATCATCACCGCGGAGCGCTACCTGCCGGTCGGCAGCCTGCCCGGGGTCAGCCTGCTGGTGCGCGCTCAGCCACGCAGCTGAGTCGACTCCGCCTCGTGCAGGCGCGCGGACTGCGGCTGTGCCGGTGCACGGTCGAGCCCAGCCCGCACGGTGTCCGTCTGGAGGTTCTCCGGGTGCGGGTGGGCCGGCAGGGGCGTGTCCGTGGGGCCGCGCTCGCCGGCCTCGGCCGTCATCGAGTCATAGGCGATGAAGTAGGTCGGGCGGCCCTGCATGTGGGCGTACATCCGGCCGATGTACTCGCCGAGGATGCCCACGCACACGAGCTGCACGGCGCCCACGGCCGCGACGATGGCGACGGTCGACGTCCAGCCCGCGACGGTGTGTCCCTGCGAGCGTGAGATGAGGGTGTAGAGCACGAGGAGGACCGCGACCAGGGCGCCCCCGAAGCCGGCGAAGGTGGCCAGGCGCAGCGGGGCGGTCGAGAAGCCGGTCAGCGAGTCGAGCGAGAGCTTGACCATCTTCATCAGCGGATACTTCGAGTCGCCCGCCGCGCGCTGGTCGCGCTTGTACTCGACCGTGTCGGACGGGAAGTTGAGAGCCGGGACGATGAAGCGCAGCACCCGGTTGTGCTCCGGGAGGCTGTTGACGGCATCGACGGTGGCCCGGGACATGAGCCGGTAGTCGCCGGCGTCCGCGTGGGCCGACGTCTGCGACATCAGGCCGATGAGCCGGTAGAAGGCCTGTGCCGACGCCCGCTTGAACCACGTGTCGCTCGAGCGGTCGTTGCGGACGCCGTAGACGACGTCGACGCCGTCGGTCTTCGCGGCGGCGAGCATCTGCGGGATGATCTCGGGCGGGTCCTGGAGGTCGGCGTCGAGCGTCACGACGTAGTCGCCGAGCGCGCTGGCGAGGCCGGCCGAGATCGCCGCCTGGTGTCCCGCGTTGGCCCGCAGGCGCACGACACGAAGCTGCGGCCACTCGCGGTGGTAGCGCTGGAGCAGGGCGGCGGTCAGGTCCTTGCTCCCGTCGTCGACGGCGACGACCTCGTAGGTGGTGCCCATGCCCTCGAGGAGCGGGCGCAGGCGCTCGACGAGCAGCGGGAGCACCTCCTCCTCGTTGTACATCGGGATCACCACGGACAGCTCGGGAACCATGCGTCCTAGCCTACGGCCGAGCATGGGCCGCGGCTGTCGCCTCACTGAGGGGTGGCTGTGGCTGCGGCCGGTAGGGTGCCCGCCATGGGGGAGACGAGTGCGGAGCAGCCCGCGGGACGGGGTATGCCGTCGGGCGGGCTCGCGGTCGGGACCCCGGTGGCCGGCCGCTTCACCAAGTGGGGCGGGGGGCGCCACTGGGAGTGGGAGGGCCGCTACCTCGGCGCCGACGAGCACGGCCACTGGTGGTACGCGCCGGCGGGCACGTGGTGCGCCCGTCCCGGGGCGGAGTTCGTCGCGCCGAGCGCCTGGGTGTCGCTCGCGCCGCACACGGGGGCGTATGCCGTGGGCTTCTACCCCGAGGACCGTGAGGTCAGCGTCTACGTCGACATGACGACCGAGCCGGTCTGGCAGCGCCGTGCCGGTGGTGCAGGTGGTGCCGGTGGTGACGGCGACGACGGCGGCCCGGAGTGGGAGGTGACCATGGTCGACCTGGACCTCGACGTCGTCCTGACGCGCGACGGGCACCTGTACGTCGACGACGAGGACGAGTTCGCCGAGCACCAGGTGGAGCTGGCCTACCCGGCGCAGGTCGTCGCACTGGCAGAGCGGTGGCGGGACATCGTGTTCGCCGCCGTGGCGGCGGGGGAGGAGCCCTTCGCCGGCGTGGGGCACGAGTGGCTGCGCCGCGGGGAAGAGGCCGAGCGCGAGCGCGTGACCGCTCATCGGCAGTGACCGGCCCGGCGGCATACGGCATCGGGCGGTTCATCCGGCACCGTCCGTGGGGGGACCCGGCGGGCACGCGCTGCGTGCGTCGGGGCGGGTGCGCGCTAGGCTGACGGCATGTCTGATCGCGCCGTCTCGCTCGTCACCCAGGGGGAGGAAGCCGCCCGCGAGCTTCCCCTGCCGGTGATCGCCTACTTCCTCATCACCTTCGCGCTCTTCCTCGTGGCGCTCGCCGTCACGTGGAGCTTCCGCAACACCGCGTACAAGGTGCAGGCGCCTCGCCCGACCCGGCCCGCCGAGGGCTCGCAGGAGGTCACGCGCGAGGGCACGAGCGGGACCGGCGGAGCGCACCGCTGACCATGCGCCTCGGCGTCATGGGTGGGACGTTCGACCCGATCCACCACGGCCACCTCGTGGCCGCCAGCGAGGTCCAGGCGCGCTTCGGTCTCGACGAGGTCGTCTTCGTCCCCACCGGGCAGCCCTGGCAGAAGGCCGACCGCCACGTCTCCGCCGCCGAGGACCGCTACCTGATGACCGTCATCGCGACGGCCTCCAACCCGCGCTTCACCGTCAGCAGGGTCGACATCGACCGGCCCGGACCGACGTTCACGATCGACACCCTGCGCGACATCAGGGCCGAGCGCCCCGGGGACGAGCTCTTCTTCATCACCGGCGCCGACGCGCTCGCCGAGATCCTGTCGTGGAAGGACGTCGAGCACCTCTTCCAGCTCGCCCACTTCATCGGCGTGACCCGCCCCGGCCACGAGCTGTCCGACAAGGGCCTCCCGGAGGACCGTGTCACGCTGCAGGAGGTACCGGCCATGGCGATCAGCTCCACCGACTGCCGCGCGCGAGTGGCCGACGGCGAGCCCGTCTGGTACCTCGTGCCCGACGGCGTCGTCCAGTACATCAACAAGTACCACCTCTATGCGGGACCGCAGGGCGCTCCCGTTCCTGTGCACCCATCGGGAGACGCGCGCGGCGCAGGCGCCCGCAGCCTCTCGTCCTAAGGAGATCCGTGACCGCAGCAGACCATTCGATCCAGCTCGCCAAGGTGGCCGCCGTCGCGGCGGAGGAGAAGCTCGCCGAGAAGGTGCTCGCCATCGACGTGAGCGACCAGATGCCGCTGACCGACGTGTTCGTCATCGCCTCGGCCCCGTCCGAGCGGCAGGTCGGCGCCATCGTCGACGAGGTCGAGGACCGGCTGCGCGAGCAGGGCAGCAAGCCCGTGCGCCGCGAGGGCGAGCGCGAGGGCCGCTGGGTCCTCATCGACTTCGGCGACATCATCGTGCACGTCCAGCACGAGGAGGAGCGCGAGTACTACGCGCTCGAGCGGCTCTGGAAGGACTGCCCCGAGATCGACCTGACCACGGTCACCGCTCCGGGACGCCCGGCCCGTCCGGGCGTCGACGGCGCCGGGGTCCGCGAGGCGTGACCGCGCCAGGGCCGACCGGGCGGACCGCCCCGGCGGGCTCGACTGGCTCGGCCGGCTCGGCGGGGGCCACCGGACCGCGCCGTATCGTCCTCGTCCGCCACGCGGAGACGGTCGACAACGCGGCTCGCGTCTGGCAGGGCCACAAGGACACCGAGCTGTCGCAACGGGGCCACGAGCAGGTGGCCGCCGCGGCGCCGCACCTCGCGGCCTACGCCCCCGCCCTCATCGTCTCCAGCGACCTGCAGCGGGCCGCCTCGACCGCGGAGGCGATCTCACGGCTGACCGGCGTGGGAGTCCGGCTCGACGCCAGGCTTCGGGAGGTCCACGTCGGCGAGTGGCAGGGGCTGCACGCCGACGACGTGCGGGATCGCTACCCGGATCTCGTGGCCGCCCTGGACCGCGGGGAGGACGTCCCTCGCGGCGTCACGGGGGAGAGCCGCGCCCAGGTCGCCGAGCGCGCGGGTGCGGCACTGCGCGAGGTCGCCTCGCAGCTGCAGCCCGGCCAGACGGCTGTCGTCGTGGCGCACGGCGTCTCGGCGCGGGTGGCGGCGGCCGACCTGGTCGGGCTCGACCAGGACGTGTCCGACGCCGTCTTCCGGGGGCTCGGGAACTGCCACTGGATCGAGCTCGTCGAGAGCGGCAAGAGCTACTCCGAGCAGGTCCGGTGGCGCATCAGCGGGTGGAACCTCGGGCCGTGGAACGTCTGACGCCGCAGGGCCGCCCCGATTTTGGCTCTCGGCAGCAGACCCGATATGGTTACGCAGTCGCTTCGACGAGGTGACACCCGCAAGGGGCTGTGGCGCAGCTGGTAGCGCACCTGCATGGCATGCAGGGGGTCAGGGGTTCGAGTCCCCTCAGCTCCACCGACACAGAAGGACCGGACACACACGTGTCCGGTCCTTCTGTCATCCCTGGGCGCGGGCCTGGGGCAGGCGGCCGCCCGGCCTGCGGCCGCGCTCGAGCACCCGGCGGTAGGCGCGCTCGTAGCCGGCCGCCATCGCGTCCACGCTGAAGTGCTCGCTCACCTGCCGGCGACAGTCGGCGGGCTCCAGCCGCTCGCAGTCCTCGATGGCGCGGGCCAGCTGTTCCGGTCGCTCGACGACGAAACCGGTGCGTCCGTGCGCGACGACCTCCGGTGCCGAGCCGTGCGAGAGCGCCACAACCGGCGTGCCGCACGCCATGGCCTCGACCATGACCAGCCCGAACGGCTCGTCCCACCGGATCGGGAACACGAGGCAGCGGGCGCCGGCCAGCAACCGTCGCTTGAGGACACCGTCGGCCACCCCCACGTCGACGGCGTCACGTCCCAGCAGGGGCGCCACCTTCGTGCGGTAGTACTCGTCCTCGACCGGCTCGGTCCGCTTGCCGGCCAGGATGATCCGCACCCCTGCACGGCGGGCGGCCTCGATTGCCAGGTGAGGCGCCTTCTGCGGGTGGAAGCGACCGAGGAACAGGACGTAGTCGTCCTTGTGCTCGCGGAAGGGGAAGCTCGCCACGTCTATGCCGTTGGGCACTGTCGCCTCCCAGGGCAGTCCCGGCTCGCTGGCTCGTTGCGCGTGCGAGATCGCGACGAGCCGGACGGTCGGGCCCAGCGGGCGGTACAGCTCGGCGAGCTCGGCGATGGACCCGTGCACCGTCACCAGCGTCGGCACCGCCCTGCTCGGCGCCGTCAGCGGGCCGGCCACGGTGTGGTCGTGGACGAGGTCGACCGTCCGGGAGCGGAGCAGCCCGAGGACCCGAGCGGCGTTGACCACCTCCGGGATGGCCTCGCCGAGCCGGGCCGACAGCGTGCGCTCGCTCGTGCGCACGAACTCCTGCGCCGTGGTGCCCCGGGGCCCGGCTGCGAAGAGCGTGACGTGGTGCCCGCGTGAGACGAGTCGGTCGACGAGGCCGGCGACGACCGCCTCGGTGCCACCGTAGGCCTGGGGCGGCACCGGGTAGTAGGGCGGTGCCACCATCGCTATGCGCAGCGCGCGGGGCCGCACCAGGTGCGTCGTGCCCCCGGGCAGAGCTCTCGTCGACAGTGTGGTCACCCCCAGAGCCGCATCCCCGTGGTGCGCGGATGCGATCCGTCACTCCAGTATCCCCACAGGCCCTCGGCGGTGGGGGCTGAACGCAGCAGGGTGAGCGCGACACCGCCGACAACGCCGACACGGGCCGCAGGAGGCCGAGACGTCAGAGCTTCGCCGGCTCCGCCAGGGCCGGCGGCGCCGACAGCGGGTCCCACAGCGGCTCCACCGGCGGCTGCTCGCCACCGGAGGGCTCGATCCTCAGCGGCCCCGCCAACCCCGTCGCCCGCCACGCCTTCTTCTTCAGGTGCACGGCCAGCAGCTCGCCGCCGACGTGCAGCTGCTCGACGGAGAGGGGCAGCAGAGCCTCGGGCACCTTGGGGTCCAGGCGGACCACCCCTTCAGCCGCATCGACCTCGAGGCCCAGGAACGTGCGCAGCAGCAGCAAGGGCGCCGCCGCAGCCCAGGCCTGTGGCGAGCACGAGGTGGGGTAGGGGACCGGCGACTCGAACTCGTCCCTGCCGAAGCCGCAGAACAGCTCCGGCAGGTGGCCGTCGAAGCCGTCCGCCGCATCCAGCAGCGCCAGGCCGATCCGGTTGGCCTCGGACACGAAGCCGTAGCGTCGCAGCCCCGCGGCGATGATCGCGTTGTCGTGGGGCCAGACCGACCCGTTGTGGTAGCTCATCGGGTTGTAGGCGCCGGCCTCGGACGACAGTGTCCGGACGCCGAACCCGCTGAACATCTCGGGCGACATCAGCGCCGCGGCGGTCTGGCGCGCATGCTCCTCGTCGACGATGCCGGTCCACAGGCAGTGACCCATGTTCGAGCCCAGGGCGTCGACCGGCCGCTTGTCGCCGTCGAGGGCCAGGGCGTAGCAGCCGCGGTCCGGCAGCCAGAACTGCTCGTTGAAGCGGCGCCGCAGCACTGCCGCGCGCTCGCGCAGGTGGTGTGCCCGATCCTCGTCGTGGACCGACTCGGCGAAATGGGCGCCGGCCAGGAACGCGGCATACGCGTACCCCTGCACCTCCGCGAGCGCGAGCGGTGCCTCCGCGACGGCGCCGGACGCGTACGTGATGCCGTCGAAGGAGTCCTTCCAGCCCTGGTTGACCAGACCACGGTCGGAGGCGCGTTCGTACTCGACGAAGCCGTCACCGTCCGCGTCGCCGTAGTCCTCGATCCAGCTCAGGGCCCGGTCGACGTGCCGCCGCAGGACCCCCAGCTCGGAGTCGGACACGCCCCAGCGGTGCAGCTCGCCGGCGAGCATGACGAACAGTGGCGTGGCGTCGACACTGCCGTAGTAGACGGTGTCCTCGTCGGTGCCCGACTCCTCGGTGAGCCCGGAGCGGACCTCGTGCAGGATGCGCCCGGGCTCCTCCTCGGTGCGGGGGTCGACCACGCGGCCCTGGTCCTGCGCGAGCGCCTCCAGCGTGGCGCGGGCCACCCGCGGGTCCAGGGGCAGCAGCATCCAGGCAGTCAGGAGGGAGTCCCGGCCGAAGAGCGTCATGAACCACGGGGCTCCCGCGGCGAGCAGGATCCGTCTCGGGTGGTTGGGATCGTCGATGCGCAGGCCGGCGAGGTCGTGCGTGCAGTTGCCGAGGAGCGTGTCGAGACGGGCGTCGGCCGAGCGGACGACCGGGCTGCGCTCGCGCCAGCGGCGGTGCTCCCTCGCCGGTTCGCTCTCCAGGCGCGGCACCCCGGGCTGGTAGGGCGTGGGGAGCGGGACGTCGCCGAAGGACGGGACGACCAGCACCGTCACCGTGGTCGTGCCCCGGGCCGGGAGGGCCAGGCGCCACACGAGGCCCTGGCGGAAGACGGCGTAGGAGCCCGTCCCGGTGATCTCGACGCCCCGGGCCTCAGGACCGGCGAGGGTGAAGCACAGGGAGGTCTGGTCCATGTTCGACACGATGTCCTGGAGGCGCTGCCGGTCCAGGTGCCCCTCCTTGACGTCGAAGAGCCCGGCGAAGTCGGTGTCCGCCGTGAGGGTGAGCGTCACGCTGGTGTCGACGCCGCTGAGGTTGTCGAGGGTGATGTCCTCGACCATGCCGTTGCCGACGTAGCGGCGCCGGACGACGAGCAGCGTGCTGTCGGCGTGCCCGTGCCGGGGACGGCGGCGCGTGACGAAGGTGGCCGCGTGCGGGCCCAGCGGCTGCACCGTCAGCGACTCGAGGGACTCGCCGTCGACCCGCAGCTCGAAGTGGTCGAGGAAGCGGGTGTCCCTGACGACGAGGCCGTGGCTCGACCCCGCGCCGATGTCCCCGGAGGAGTCCGAGACGCAGAAGGAGCGGCCCTCGACGAGCGACACCTGCGAGACGTTGCTCGAGCTCGGTGGTCCGCCGGTGAACGCCCAGCCCTCGCTCATGACACCAGACGACCGCCGCGACGGTCGCGCTGTCAAGCGGCCTGTCCAGGTCACCTTGCGGCCGGCGACCGGGTCCCGGGTAGGCTGGCCGAGGGCTCCGACGGGAGGGCCCGCGGACGAGGGAGCCGTACCCGCCTCGCGACAAGACGGCCAGATCGGAACGTCCGTGCACTGGCTCGTCCTCGTCCTGTCCGGCGCCATGGAGGCGGTCTGGGCCACCGCGCTGGCCGCGTCCGACCGCTTCCGCCGTCCTCGGCCCACTCTCCTGTTCGCCGTCTCGCTGGCGCTCAGCATGCTCGGGCTCGCGTGGGCCATGACGGCTCTCCCGGCGGGCACCGCGTATGCCGTCTGGGTCGGGATCGGCGCCGTCGGTACCGTCCTGCTCGCCGTCGTCCGCGGCGAGGAACGCCTCGGGGCCGCGCGGGCGGCGCTGCTGCTCGTTCTCCTGGCCTGCGTCGCCGGCCTCAAGGCGGTGGCGTGATGCCCTGGGTGGTCCTCTTCGGCAGCGCCGTCCTCGAGGCGGTGTGGGCCTCGGCGCTGGCCGCTTCGGACGCTCTGTCGCGTCCGCTGCCCACCGTCGTCTTCCTGCTCGCCGGCACCCTCAGCATGCTGGGGCTCGCGCACGCCGTTCGTTCCATCCCGATCGGGACCGCGTATGCCGTGTGGACGGGTCTCGGCGCGGCCCTGACGGTGGCGTGGGCGGTGGCCACGGGAGCGGAGGCCTTCTCCGTCACCAAGCTCGTGCTGCTCAGCGGGATCGTCGCGTCGGTCGTCGGCCTCAAGGCCGTGGGCCGGGGCGGGTGACGGAATCGCCCGGATTCCTCCGTTTGCGGTGTGGATGTCACACCTGCCGGTGATGATGGGGCTCGCCCACGGCGCTCGGTCGGGGCGAGGACACATGAAGGAGCACCACGTGCGCAGGACCACGACCGGGGCGATCGCTCTCGTCACGTCGCTGGCCATCTCGGGGGCCATCGCCGGAGCATCCACAGCCACCGCCGCAACAGCCGCGACAGCCGCGACAGTGGCGGCCGGCTCGCCGTCGGCCAGAGCAGGCATCGACCTGCCGTCCGACTGGGAGGCTCGCCGCGCCGCGGCCGCGAAGCGGTTCGGCATCGAGCCGTCCGCCGCCCAGGAGGCGCTGGGCCGCGCCATCGACCCGACGCAGTACCAGTGCGCCCCGACCCGGCTCGACGCCTACGTCGGCGGCATCCTCGCGAAGGTCGACCGGCCGACGCTGTCCACGCTGATCGAGCTCGGCGCCCTCGACATGCCGACGTACGACACGCTGCTGTTCGGCTCGAGCAGCGACCCGCTCTACGCCCTGACGAAGGGCTCGCGCAACGAGCTGACCACCTCGTTCCGCGCCGCCCAGAAGTTCTGGGACACCGACGGCTCCAACATCTCGCTCATGGCGATGCACGGCGACGTCCTGCGCGACCCCGCGCGGGTCGCGCGCGTCTACGTCGTCCTCTACGGCCTGCCGGAGGCGTACGCCGCCCAGCTGGCGGACTACGTCGTCGGTCTGGTGGCGAGCGACCCCGGCCTCGACGGAGGGGACAACCCGATCTTCACGCTCAACGCCTTCGCGTTCAGCGCGGAGGGTGACCCCGACCCGCTCGCGGCGACGATCCCCGACAAGCTGGTCTTCGGCGACGGCATGCTCGACGCGCTCGACGCGATCGGGGTCGGCGACGTGGGCCCGCGTGCCGTGATCGGACACGAGTACGGCCACCACGTGCAGTACGACAAGCACCTCTTCGCGTCCCCGCTCACCGGGCCGGAGGCGACCCGTCGCACCGAGCTGATGGCCGACGCGTTCGGCACCTACTTCGTCACGCACAAGCGCGGTCTCGCGCTCAACGCCGCACGGGTGCTCCAGGCGGAGCAGTCCTTCTACCAGGTCGGCGACTGCAGCTTCACCAGCGAGGGTCACCACGGCACGCCCAACCAGCGCCTCCGCGCTTCCACGTGGGGCGCCTCGGTCGCGGCGCAGGCCCAGAAGCAGGGACAGGTGCTCCCGTCCCTGACGCTCGACGCGCAGTTCGAGTCGGCGCTGCCGACGTTCGTGGCGCCCGACGCCTGACCTGCCCGGCCCCTGACCTGCCCGACACCTGAACCGGGGCCGGCCGGTGGTCGGTGTCCGT
>NZ_BAAAPU010000009.1:131670-195982 GCF_039531305.1 Terrabacter lapilli | reverse complement strand
GACGGACACCGACCACCACCGATCCGGCTGACGCAGCCCTCGCGCCCCCGTCTGGCGCTAGGGTCGCGCCCATGGGTAGCTGGTGGCTCGAGGCGATCGGCTGGGCCGGCTCCGCGGTGCTGGTGTGGTCGCTGCTGCAGACCCAGCTGCGCCGGCTCCGGGTGCTCAACCTCGTCGGCTGCCTCATCCTCATCGCCTACAACGCAGCCATCCACGTGTGGCCCATGGTGGGGCTCAACGTCGTGCTCGCGGTCATCAACGTGGTCCACCTCGTGCGCATGAGCCGGGAGAGACACGACTCGGCCGCGTACGAGGTGCTGGAGGTGGCCGGCGACGACACCTACCTGCGACACGTGCTGCGCGTGCACGAGAGCGACATCCGCCGCTTCAACCCGCAGTTCGTCCACGACCCGTTCGCCGGTGCCCTGTCCTACCTCGTCCTGCGCGGCGACGAGACCGTCGGGGTGGTCCTGATGCGCGACCTCGGTGGCGGCACGGCGCAGCTGCTGCTCGACTGGGTGACGCCGCGCCACCGGGACCTGACGCCGGGGGAGTTCATCTTCGGGCCCAACGGGCCGTTCCGGTCGCGCGGCCTGCGCCGCGTCCTCACTCCGCCCGACATGGTCGAGCCGTACTACGAGAAGCTGGGGTTCCGCCGCTCGGGCGACGCGTACGTCCTGTGACTGCAGGCCGACCGCGGACGGCACACCTGGAAGCGCCCGGTGATCTCTCGCACGCTCGACCGCCGGCCGCTCGCGGCGGTCCTACGCTGGAGGTAGGGAGCCGTGTGGGCCCGCCGCACGGCGGCCCGCGAAGGAGCGGTGAGCACCATGACCGCGAACCAGAGTCCGGTTGAACCCCGTCCCGACGTGCCTGACCCCACGGTCGACCACGCCGTGCCCGAGGAGGACGTGCTGCGCGGCAGAGCGGTGGAGCGGCTCAAGAAGAAGGCCGACTTCCGCATGCACCTGCTCGTCTACGTGCTGGTCAACTCCGCGCTCGTCATCATCTGGGCCATGACGGGCTCGGGCTTCTTCTGGCCGGCCTTCTTCATCGTCGGCTGGGGCATCGGCGTCGTGGCGAACGCCGCGGACGTCTACCTCGTGAAGACGCCGACCGAGGAGCAGATCACGGAGGAGATGGAGCGGCTGCGGCGTCGTTGAGCGACGCCGCTGGCCTTGGCTACGGCCGCTCGGACAGGTCCTCCGGAGCCGGTGAGGCAGGTCCCGCGCCGCCGGATCGTCCCGGCGGGGCTGCCGGTTCCGGTGGATCCGCCGGTTCCGCGCGTCCGGCCAGGGCGATGCAGCCGCCCAGGGTGAGGACGAACGCGCCGACGGCCAGCGGCCCGCGCCCTGCCACGACGCGGTCACCGAGCGCGACGAGGCCGACGGCCGCCGGCACCACGGTCTCCGTGGCGAACGTCAGCGCGGCAACGGTGGTCACGCGCCCGCGGCTCAGCGCCAGGGCGTAGGCGACCGTGGCGAGCGCTGCGTGCACCAGCAGGGCCCACGCCATCGCGCTCGTGAGCAGGTGCCACAGCGGCGACGGCACCTCGAGCAGCCGGGCTGCCACCCCGACGCCGCCGAAGCCCAGGCCAGCGGCGAGGCTGAGCAGGACCGCGCCGCGCCGGCGGTCACGGTCTTGCTCCCCGGCCACGAGGAGCACCGCGACGAGGGCCGCGGCGCCCAGCAGCCACCAGGCGGCGGCCGCGGGGCTCAGCAGCGGCGGCCCCTCCGCCGCCGCGAACGCCAGTCCAGTCAGCCCCGCGGCGACGGCCAGCAGCGCCACGACCTCACCGGTGCCGAGGCGCACGTGGAGCACGAGCACCGACAGCACGGCCGTCACCGCCACGGACGAGGCGACGGCGGACTCGACGAGGAAGAGCGGCAGGGTCCGCAGCGCCGCCACCGACGCGAGGAAGCCGAGTCCGTCGAGAGCCAGGCCCACGGCATACGGCCACCCGGCGCGCACCCGGGCCGGCAGGGGAGTGCCGGGGGGCAGGGCACCCACGCGGCGCACGCCGATGGCCTGCAGCACCGTGGCGGCGCCGTAGGCGACGGCCGCAAGCAGGGCGCCGAGGAGGCCGGGGCTCACCGCGGCGGCCGGTGGAAGGTCAGACTGCCCGTCGGCACTTGCTCATGAAGCGGTCCGGGTCGACGACCGCGCGGTGGATCTCGCCCTTGGCGAGCTCCTCGCCGTCCGCGTCCTGGACGGTGACGTGGCAGACGAGCCGCCGACCGTCGTTGATCGGCTCGGCGCACAGCACGGTGACGGCCGAGCCGACCGCGCTGCCCTTGACGTGCTCGATCCGCACCATGGTGCCGACCGTGGTGTGGTCCGCGTCGATGTTCTGCTTGCAGACCTGGAACGCGGCGTTCTCGCACCACGTGATCAGACGCGGGGTCGCGAGGACGTCGAGGTCGCCGCTGCCGACGTTGACGGAGGTGTCGTCGGCGGAGACCGTGTGCTGGAACTTGCGCATGGGCATCTGACGAGTCTGGCAGACAACGGCGGCAGCGCCGACTCGTCTCACCCTGCGGGTGGCTCCGGCCCCCCTCGGGCGGGGGCGGGGCGCTCCCTCCAGTGGCCCGGGGGGCTGCGCTAACCTTGGGCGCATGGCTGGCCTGCTGCTCCTTCCGCAGCCGCGTTGACGAAGGTCGGGACTCCCGACATCAACGCGGCTTCCCCTCCTGTGCGAGGGGTTTTCTTTTGCCCAGACGAGCAGCGACGAAAGAGAAGACGATGAGCGAGCAGACGAACGAGACCCCGTTCCGCTACACCGCGGCTATGGCGCAGCAGATCGAGACCGCCTGGCAGGACCGTTGGGAGGAGGAGGGGACGTTCAACGCCCCCAACCCCGCCGGCCCCTGGGCCGAGCCGGAGAAGGTCGCCGCCCGGGGCGAGAAGCTCGTCGTCCTCGACATGTTCCCCTACCCCTCGGGCGTGGGCCTGCACGTCGGCCACCCGCTCGGCTACATCGCGACCGACGTCTACAGCCGCTTCCACCGGATGCTCGGCAAGAACGTCCTGCACGCCCTGGGCTACGACGCGTTCGGGCTGCCGGCCGAGCAGTACGCCGTCCAGACCGGCCAGCACCCTCGGAAGACCACCGAGGAGAACATGACGAACATGAAGCGCCAGCTGCGCCGTCTCGGGCTGGGCTTCGACAACCGCCGCACCTTCGCGACGATCGACGACGACTACTACCGCTGGACGCAGTGGATCTTCCTGCAGATCTGGGACGCGTGGTACGACGCCGACGCCGTGCGCGAGGACGGCGGCAAGGGCAGGGCGCGACCGATTCGCGAGCTCGTCGAGGAGTTCGAGTCGGGCCGGCGCGCGGTCATCGACGCCGAGGGCCGTGGCTGGGCCGACCTGTCCGCGACCGAGCGGGCCAAGGTCCTCGAGGGCCACCGGCTGGCCTACACCGACGAGGCGCCGGTCAACTGGTGCCCGGGCCTGGGCACGGTGCTGTCCAACGAGGAGGTCACCAACGAGGGGCGTTCCGAGCGCGGCAACTTCCCGGTCTTCCGGCGCAACCTCAGCCAGTGGAAGATGCGGATCACCGCGTACGCCGACCGCCTGGCCGACGACCTCGACGGGGTCGACTGGCCCGAGAAGGTCAAGCTCATGCAGCGCAACTGGATCGGCAGGTCCAAGGGCGCCCGCATCACCTTCCCCGTCGTGACGGGCACGGGCGAGGAGGACGGCATCGATGTCTTCACGACCCGCCCCGACACGATCTTCGGCGCGACGTTCATGGTCATCGCCCCCGAGCACCCGCTCGTCGCCGAGCTGGTCCCGGCCGGCGGCTGGCCCAAGGGCACCAAGGACGCCTGGAAGGGGGCGGACGCCGAGGCGGCCGGCTCCCCGAAGGAGGCCGTGGCGGCATACCAGCTCGCGGCCTCGCGCAAGGGTGACGTCGAGCGGCAGACCGAGGGCAAGGACAAGACCGGCGTCTTCACCGGCTCCTGGGCCACGAACCCCGTTACGGCAGAGCGCATCCCGGTCTTCGTCGCCGACTACGTGCTGATGGGCTACGGCACCGGCGCGATCATGGCCGTGCCCGGGCAGGACACCCGCGACTGGGAGTTCGCCGAGAAGTTCGACATCCCGATCGTCCGCACGGTCCAGCCGGCCGAGGGCCACCCGGACGACGAGCCGTTCCTCGGCGACGGCGTCGCGGTCAACAGCTCCAACGAGCGCATCTCCCTCGACGGCCTGAACGTCGCCGACGCCAAGGCGAAGATCATCGACTTCCTCGAGGCGCAGGGCATCGGCGAGGGCACCGTCAGCTACCGCATCCGCGACTGGCTCTTCAGCCGCCAGCGCTACTGGGGCGAGCCGTTCCCGATCATGTTCGACGAGGACGGGGTCGCGTATGCCGTCCCGGACGACGAGCTGCCCCTGACCCTCCCGGACGTGCCGGACTACAGCCCGAAGACGTTCGACCCGGACGACGCCCAGAGCAGCCCCGAGCCGCCGCTGAGCCGCGTCCCCGAGTGGGTCGAGGTGGAGAAGGACCTCGGCGACGGTCGCGGGCCGCGGAAGTTCCGCCGCGAGACGAACACCATGCC
The DNA here is from genome assembly GCF_039531305.1 of Terrabacter lapilli. Classification (NCBI taxonomy): domain Bacteria; kingdom Bacillati; phylum Actinomycetota; class Actinomycetes; order Micrococcales; family Intrasporangiaceae; genus Terrabacter; species Terrabacter lapilli. Next base: position 191,405 of record NZ_BAAAPU010000009.1, on the reverse strand, counting down.
CAACTGGGCCGGCTCGTGCTGGTACTACCTGCGCTACCTCGACCCGGCCAACCACGAGGCGTTCGTCGACCCGGCCAACGAGGCCTACTGGCTGGCCCGGCACGACACCCCGGTCGCCGGCGCTCCGGCCGGCACCCGCGACCCCGGCGGCGTCGACCTCTACGTCGGCGGTGTCGAGCACGCGGTGCTGCACCTGCTCTACGCGCGCTTCTGGCACAAGGTCCTCTTCGACCTCGGCCACGTGCGCAGCGAGGAGCCGTTCCGGAAGTACTTCTCGCAGGGCTACATCCAGGCCTACGCCTACACCGACAGCCGGGGGCAGTACGTCCCGGCGGCCGAGGTGGAGGAGCACCCGGGCGGCCAGGGGGCCGAGCCGACGTTCACGTGGGAGGGCCGGCCCGTGAACCGCGAGTACGGCAAGATCGGCAAGTCGCTGAAGAACTCCGTCAGCCCCGACGAGATGTACGACGCCTACGGCGCCGACACCTTCCGCGTCTACGAGATGTCGATGGGCCCGCTCGAGCTGTCCAAGCCCTGGGAGATCCGCGCGGTCGTCGGGAGCCAGCGCTTCCTGCAGCGCCTGTGGCGCAACGTCGTCGACGAGGCCACCGGCGAGCTCCGCGTCGTCGACGCCTCGCTCGACCAGGCGCTGACGACGCAGCTGCACCAGACCATCGCGGGCGTTCGCGAGGACTTCGAGGGCCTGCGCTTCAACACGGCCATCGCCAAGCTCATCGAGCTCAACAACGCCGTGACGAAGCTCGACGCGCCGCCGCGTGAGGTCGTCGAGGCCATGGTGCTGATGCTGGCGCCCGTGGCCCCGCACATCGCCGAGGAGATGTGGCAGCGGCTCGGCCACGAGGGCGGGGTGGCGTATGCCGCGTTCCCGGTGAGCGACCCCGCGAAGATCGTGCTCGAGCAGGTCACCTGCGTCATCCAGATCAAGGGCAAGGTGCGCGACCGGGTGGAGGTGAGCCCGGACATCTCCGAGGAGGAGCTGCGCGAGCTCGCCCTCGGGCGCGAGAAGGTGCGGGCGGCGACCGAGGGAGGCGTGCGCACCGTCATCGTGCGAGCGCCCAAGCTGGTCAACGTCGTCCCGCTCTGAGGTGGTGCCACCGGCGGGGCCCGGCTCCCCGACGCGGCCCGGCTCCTCGGCGGGGCCGGGTCCGCGCCGGTAGGTTGAGGCGCACCAGCGTTCTCGGCGACGGAAGGAGCGCGACGTGACGGTTCGGGTCGTCACCGACTCGACGGCATACCTGCCGTCCGAGCTGGCACGGACGCACGGCATCGAGGTCGTCCCGCTCCACGTCGTGGTCGGCGGGATCGACCGCGTCGAGGGCCAGGACATCACGGCGGCCCAGGTGGCGGCGGCGTTGCGCGAGTACACGATCGTGACGACCTCACGGCCGACGCCGACCGTCTTCGCCGAGACCTACCAGCGCCTCGCCGACGAGGGCGCGTCCTCGATCGTGTCGATCCACCTGTCCTCGCAGATGTCCGGGACGGTGGAGGCCGCTCGCCTGGCGGCCGCCGAGGCGCCCGTGCCGGTCGAGGTCGTCGACAGCGAGACGATCGGCATGGCCATGGGGTTCGCCGTGGTGGCGGCTGCCGAGGCCGCGAGCAGCGGGGCGCAGGTCCCGGCCGTCGTCGAGGCGGTGCACGACCGCCTGGGCCCTTCCGGAGTCCTCTTCTACGTCGACACCCTCGAGCACCTGCGACGGGGCGGGCGCATCGGTGCGGCGTCGGCGCTGCTCGGCTCGGCCCTGTCCATCAAGCCGATCCTCGCCGTGCGTGGCGGACGCATCGTGCCGGTGGAGAAGGTGCGCACGTCCTCGCGCGCGCTCGCCCGGATCGAGGCGATGGTGGTCGAGCACGTGGGCAGGGACGGGCACGCCGTCGACATCGCCGTGCACCACCTGGATGCAGCCGCCCGCGCGGAGCAGATCGCAGCACAGCTGCGCACGATCGTCCCCGGCGAGCCGACGGTGCTCGTGGTGGAGCTGGGCGCCGTCGTCGGGGCACACGTCGGTCCCGGGACGGTCGCGATCGCCGTGTCGCCGCGGCCGGGTGAGCCGCTGCCGGACGCGCCGGCGATGGAGGTCGCCGGGTCGTGACCGTCGGCACGGCGCTCGGGTGGACGGCAGGGGTCGCCGTCGCCTTCCTCATCGGCTCGGTCAACCCGGCGACGATCATCGCGCGCCTGCTCGGCAAGGACCTGGCTGCGTCCGGGTCGGGAAATCCCGGCGCCACCAACGCCGGTCGCGTCCTCGGGCGCAGGTGGGGCGTGGTCGTCGGCGTCCTCGACGTCCTCAAGGGGCTCGTGCCGACGCTCGTCGCGGGTCAGCTGTTCGGCGCCCACGCGGCGTACGCCGTCGGCATCGCGGCCGTCCTCGGGCACATCTGGTCACCCTTCCTCAAGGGGCGTGGCGGCAAGGGCGTGGCGACGACGCTCGGCGCGATCCTCGGGGTGCACCCGTGGGTCGCGCTCGTGGTCGTCGTGGTCTTCGCCGTGGCCGTCGCGGCCACCCGCTGGGTCGCTGCGGGATCGATCCTCGGCGCGGTGTCGATGCTGGTGCTCGCGGTGCTGATCTGGACCGGCCACGCGCCGGGCGACGTGTGGACCGGCCTGTGGCTCACGGCGATCGGACTGCTGGTGCTGGCCCGGCACAAGAACAACGTGATCGGCTGGTGGCGCCAGCGGCGCCTGCCCTGACCATCCGTGCCCGGCGTGGGCGGCGCGGCCTCAGAAGACGATGGTGCGTCGCCCGGAGAGGAAGATCCGGGACTCGGCGTGGTCGCGCACGGCCCGTGAGAGCACGCGCCGTTCGACGTCGCGCCCGATGGCCACGAGGCGCTCCGGCGACTCGGCGTGCGTGACCCGGACGACGTCCTGCTCGATGATCGGGCCTTCGTCGAGGTCGGCCGTGACGTAGTGCGCCGAGGCGCCGATGAGCTTCACGCCGCGGTCGTGGGCCTGGTGGTAGGGCTTGGCGCCCTTGAAGCCGGGCAGGAACGAGTGGTGGATGTTGATGGCCCGACCCTCGAGCGCGGTGCACAGCTGGTCGCTGAGGATCTGCATGTAGCGGGCCAGCACGACGAGCCCGACGTCGTTGCTCTCGACGATCCGCAGCAGCTCGGCCTCGGCGTCGGCCTTGGTCTCGCGCGCGACGGGGATGACGGTGAAGGGCAGGCCGTAGTACTCGACGAGACCCCGGCAGTCCTCGTGGTTGCTGACGACGTCGACGATGTCGATCGGCAGGTCGCCGGACTTCCAGCGGTAGAGCAGGTCGAGCAGGCAGTGGTCGAACTTGCTGACGAGGATGATGGTGCGGCAGTGCTCGTCCTCGGGCCGGGCGGCCAGGTGGTGGTGGGAGATCGCCGGGCTCTGCCGGACGGCCTCGAGAACCTGCTCGACCTCGTGCGGCTCCGCGTCGAAGACGGTGCGCATGAAGAAGAGGCCGGTGTCCTCGTCGGAGTACTGCTGGTTCTCGACGATGTTGGCCGACACGGCGAGCAACGCCGCGGAGACCGCGGCGACGATGCCGGGCCGGTCGTCGCAGGTGAGGGTCATGATGTGCCGGGCCATTGGGGAAGTCTGGCCCAGCGGGCACGTTCCGGGTGAATCGACGCGCGGGACGTCTCGCACTCTGGCCGTCCACACCCCTCTCCCGGCCGACGCACTTGTCCCCAGGCGACGGCGCGCAGGCGCCCGGGATGCTCGCCCCTTCCTACCGTCGCCGTATGCTGTTTCGCCGCTCGCAGCCCCCACCGGACCTCGAGCGCGCGGCCCGGGTCCTCGGCGCCGGGAGCGCCCCGCCGTCGGGTCCGCTGCGGCGCTCGGCGGATCGGGAGGCGGCAGAGCCGAGCCCGGAGATGGAGCGCTCGGAGGCGGAGAGCTCGGACGCGGAGAGCTGGGAGGCGGAGAGCTGGGACGCGGAGCTGCTGGGCTTCTCGAGCGAGGACGCGGAGCAGGCGGGTGGGTGGGTGCCGTCGCCACCCGGATCCTCGGGGCCTGCGGATGTCCCTGGTGGTCCTTCTCCCGCTCCGTCCGGTGGGGCTGCCATGCCTTCCGGCGGGGCTCTCGGGCGCAGGAGCGCGGGCCAGGTCGGCTCGGCCGTGCGCCGACTGACGGCGCGGGCCACCGACGACGAGGTCTCGCTGCTCGACGCCGACCTCCGTCGGGCGCGCCGCCCGGGTCTGTTGACGGTGCCCGACCAGCTCCGCACCGGACGGCGTGGCTTCAGCAGCGCCGCGGTGGTGTCGCTGCTCGCTCTCGTGGTCGCGGTGGCCTGCGCCTTCGTCCTGCGCGTGCTGTGGGCCGAGCGGTCTGCCTCCGGATCGGAGCAGCGGGCGCCGGCGGGGCATGGCGTCCAGGTGGTCGGTGGCACGGCGGCCGGCGCCGCTGGCCCGGCCGCGGGAGCCGGCGCGTGGGCGCAGTCGTCGGCCTCGGCCTCCGCGGAGTCGACCTCAGGCGGCGGGCCCCCGGGCTCCGGACCGTCCGCCGGCGGATCGGCCGGCTCGGCGGTCGTGGTCCACGTCGTGGGCCAGGTGAACCGCCCCGGCCTGGTGCGGCTGCGTCCGGGAGCCCGCGTCGCTGACGCCATCAGCGCAGCCGGGGGCGCCCGGCCGGGCGCGGACCTCTCGGTTCTCAACCTCGCCCGTCTGGTCCAGGACGGCGAGCAGCTCCGGGTTCCCAGGCCCGGGGAGGCGCCGGTGGCAGGAGCCGGCGCTCCGGGTGGAGGCGCCGGTGCCGCGAGCGGGCCCGGGACCTCTTCCGGTTCTGGCGGACCTGTCAGCCTCAACACGGCGGACGCTGCATCCCTGGACGCCCTTCCGGGGGTGGGTCCGGTGCTGGCGCAGCGGATCGTCGACTGGCGCACCGAGCACGGTCGCTTCACCTCCGTCGACGAGCTCGGCGAGGTGAGTGGCATCGGCGACAAGCTGATGGCGCAGCTGCGGCCCAAGGTGACGCTGTGACCGGCGAGTCGCGCCCGACGAGCCGGACGGGTCGCGCGGCCGAGCGCGAGCAGGCGCTGCGCGGCCCGTCGCTGGTCGTCCTGACGGGCCGCGAGACCATCCGGCGAGTCCGACCACGCTCTGTGCGCCGACTCGACCTGCGGTTGCTGGTCCCGGTGGTGCTCGCCTGGCCGGTCCTCGCCTTCGTCGGCCTCGTGGCCCCTGTCTGGCTCGTCGCGACGGGGGCGGTCGTGGCGCTGGCCGTGGCCGCACTTGCGGCGGTGGCCGGTGCGGCCCCGCTGTCGACGCCGGGAGGGGTGGTGGCCGGTTCCAGCCACCGGCCTCGAGCCACTGGGGCGTCAGGTCTCCGGGCAACTGCGGTTGCCTGCGCCGTGCTGGCCCTGCTGCTGGCCTCCGCTGCCGGTCAGCGCGCCGTCCGGTCCGCGGGGCCGCTGGCCGAGCTCGGGGGACAGCGAGCCGTGGCGACCCTGCGGGCGGTGGTCGCCGCCGAACCGCGCCCGGTGCAGGGCGGCCGGCATGGCAGCGAGGACGGCAAGGCGGCGGCGCCGGTGTCGGTCGTCCGCCTCGACGTGACGTGGGTGGTGGCCCGAGGTCGGACAACGGCTGTGAGCAGCCCGGTCCTCGTCATCGGGCAGGGAGCGCAGTGGGCAGCGTTGCACTGGCACGACGAGGTCGAGACGGTGGTGCGCCTGGGGCCGGCGGAGGCGGGCGACGACGTCGTCGCCGTGGCGACGCCGAAGGGTGATCTCCGCGTCGTCGCCGGCCCGGGACCGGTGTTCGACGCAGCGGACTCGGTCCGGGCTCGCCTGCGCGCCGCCACCGAGTCGCTCTGGCCCGACGCCCGCGGCCTCGTCCCGGCGCTCGTCGTCGGCGACACCTCCCGCACGCCATCGGACCTCACGCTGGCGATGCTGCAGACGGGGCTCAGCCACCTGAGCGCCGTCTCCGGCAGCAACGTCACCTTCGTCCTCGCCGCCGTCCTCTGGCTGTGCGGCCTCGTCGGACTCCGTCGGCGGTGGCGCCCGCCGGTGGCGGCCCTGGCACTGCTCGGGTTCGTGGTCCTGGCCCGTCCCGAGCCGAGCGTGGTCCGGGCTGCCGTCATGGGGCTCGTGGGGCTGCTCGCACTGTCGACGTCCCGCCGTCGAGCCGGTCTCCCGGCGCTGGCCGGCGCGATCGTGGTGCTCCTCCTGTGGGACCCGTGGCTCTCCCGGTCTTACGGCTTCGCCCTGTCGACCATCGCCACGCTGGGCCTGCTCGTGCTGGCCGGCCCGTGGGGTCGTGCCATCGCCCGCCGGTTGCCCGGGCCGTTGCGTCCGCTCGGTCCGGTGCTGGCGATCCCGGTGGCGGCCCAGGTGGTCTGCGCCCCGGTCGTCGTCCCCCTCCAGGGCAGCGTCTCGCTCGTGGCGGTGCTGGCCAACCTGCTGGCAGCACCGTTCGTGGCACCGACCACGGTCGTCGGGGTCGCGGTCGGGCTGCTCTCGGTCGTCTGGGTCACGGGGGCCGGCTGGCTGGCGTGGGGGGCTGCCGTGCCGGCGCAGGGCATCGCCGCCGTGGCCCGGTGGTGCGCCGGCCTGCCCTTCGGCAGCCTCGACTGGGGCGACTCGGCCGCTGCCGCAGTCCTGCTCGCGCTGCTGACCGTCGGCGTCCTCCTCACCGCGCCGTGGGCGTGGCACCGCACGAGGCATCGGCCCACCGTGGCCGTCGCGGTCGTGGTCCTCGCGTCCGGTCTCGGGGCTCCGACCGCGGTCCTCGCCTGGCCGCCGCCCGGTTGGGTGCTCATCGCGTGCGACGTCGGGCAGGGTGACGGCCTGGTGGCCGACAACGGTGGTGGTCACGTCGTCGTGGTCGACGCCGGTCCCGAGCCGGAGCCCATGCGTGCCTGCCTCGACCGCATCGGGGCCACGGCTGTCGACCTCGTCGTGCTCACCCACTACCACGCCGACCACGTCGGAGGACTGGCTGCGGTCCTCGAGCGGCCGGTGGCCGAGATCCGGGCCTCCCCGGTGCTGGACCCGCCCGCCGAGGCGGCGCGCGTGTCCCGACTGGCTGTCGCTGGACGCATACCCCTGGCTGAGCTGCGCGCCGGTGAGAGCCTCACCGTGGGCGGCATCAGCGCCGACGTGTGGTGGCCGGCGCGCCGCATCGAGGCCGGTTCGGTGCCCAACAACGGATCCGTCGTCATGACCATGCGCGTCCGCGGCGTCAACATCCTGCTCGCCGGTGACATCGAACGGGAGGCAGCGGGACAGGTGCTGCACGAGACACAGCTGGACCCGCAGCGCTGGGGCCGCATCGACGTGCTCAAGGTGGCGCACCACGGGTCGAGCAACCGGGACGACCGGCTGCTCGACCGGGTCGACGGTCGTCTGGCGCTGATCAGCGTCGGCGCGGACAACGACTACGGGCACCCGGCACCAGCCACCATGAAGGCGTTGCAGGACAGGGGTTTCGAGGTCCACCGCACGGACCTCGAGGGCGATGTGGCGGTCATCGCCGACGGCGGCGAGGTCCGAGCGGTCGGCCGGTGAAGGGTCGGTGACGAGGGTTCGGCGCCGGGTGCCCGCGTCAGGCGGGGTTGATGGGCTCGGACGGCTCGACGGGCGCGTCCTCGGGCCCTGCGGGCGCACGTGGCACGACCTCGGCGTCTGTTGCGTCGTCCGATTCCGTTGCCTCGTCGGCCTCGTCGGCCTCGTCGGCCTCGTCGCTGCCGTCGCCCAGGCCGGCCCGCGCGCCGTCGGTCGCGAGCTCGAAGTCGGAGAAGTCGAAACCGGGGGAGACGAGGCAGCTGACCAGGGCGTCGGCCTCGCCGGGCAGCGTGCGCTGCCACACGCGCGCGGGAACCACCGCCTGCACCACCTCGCCGTCAGCGAGGTCGAGACCGAGGGTCATCGCCTTCGACCCAGGGTCGGGCACCGGGCCGTCGCCCCCGAGCTCGAGGACGACCGAGCCCGTGTGGGCCAGCCAGACCTCGTCGGACGCGACCCGGTGCCAGGCGGACGACTCACCGGCGGGCAGCAGGAAGTGGATGAGGGTGGCCGTCGTGCGCTGCCGCCCGTCGGGCAGTGCCACGGTCTCGGGAGATGCCCAGGTCTGGCGGTACCACCCGCCCTCGGGATGAGGCTGCAGGTCGAGCAGGTCGGCGAGAGCAGGACGCATGTGCCACATCATCGCCCACCGGCCCGACCCTCGTCAGTGCTGGACGTCCCGTCCGGCGGGTTTCGGCGGCCATGGGAAGAACCCGCTCGTGCGCCGCACGTAGTCGACATAGGCCGGTCGGCGGTCGCCGATGTCCTTCTCGAGCAGCTTCTTGCCGGTGCCGGCGTAGAGGTTCCACACCAGGGCGGCGGGGGACAGGATCGTCAGCACACCCGGCCACGCGCTGGCGGCGACCAGGAAGAGCCCGGTCCACACGCACGCGTCCCCGAAGTAGTTCGGGTGGCGGGTGTACCTCCACAGCCCCGTGTCGAGCACCTTGCCGCTGTTGGCCGCCTCGCCGCGGAAGCGCGTCAGCTGCAGGTCCCCGACCGACTCGAAGAACAGGCCGACCGCCCACACCACGACACCGGCCGTGACGACCCAGCCGAGCCCTCCCTCGACGAACATCGCCACCTGCACCGGCAGCGAGACGAACCACATGATGACGCCCTGGGGCAGGTAGATGTGCATGAGGGCGTACGCGTTGGGGTCGCCGTCGGCGCGCGCGAGCATCGCCTCGTAGCGCGGGTCCTCGCCCTTCCCGCGCGATCGGCTCCAGATGTGCGCCGCGAGTCGCAACCCCCACAGCGTCGTGAGCACCAGAGCCAGCCAGCGGCGCAGTCCGTCGCCGTGGCCTGTGCTCGTGAGCAACGCGGTGAACGCGATGGCGACGAAGCCGAGCCCCCACGTGACGTCGATGACGGCCTGCTTGCCGACGCGCAGCGCGACCGCGAAGGTCACGCCGAGCACGACAACGACCGTCACCGCCGTCAGCAGCAGCGTCCGCCCGAAGCCACCGGCGTCGAAGCTCGCGGCGTCGGAGCCTACCTGTGCCAGAGCGGCAGCCGCGGGGCGAGGAGGAGGCAAGGTCGTCAACGCGGACGACACCGCGGTCACCAGGCGCGCACGGACGGCATACCGCTGCGGCCGTCGGCCGTCGGCTTGACCGCGAGGATCTGGTCGACGCCCATGCGCCCCTCCTCGAAGGCGAGGGCCCCACCGACGAGGTAGAGCCGCCACACGCGGGCGACCTCCTCGCCGACCATGGCCACGACCTCGTCCCAGTTGGACTCGAAGGTGTCGTACCACGCGCCGACCGTCCGCACGTAGTGCTCGCGCAGGGCGTGGACGTCGCGGACCTCGAGGCCGGCTTGCTCGATGAGGTCGACGGTCTCGCCGACGGGGCGCATGTGCATGTCGGGGGCGATGAAGGCCTCGATGAACGGGCCGCCTCCGGGCCGCGTCGTGCGTGACATCTGCTGGATCAGGGCCCGACCGCCCGGGCGCAGCAGTCGGTGGATCTGCCCCGTGAACGTGGGGTAGTTCCTCTGCCCGACGTGCTCGCCCATCTCGATCGAGGAGATCGTGTCGAACGGCCCGTCCGGCACCTCGCGGTAGTCCTGCAGCCGGATCTCGACGCGACCTTCGAGGCCCCGCTCGCGGATGCGCTCGTCGATGAAGGCCTTCTGCTCGCTGGAGATCGTGACGCCGACGACCTGTGCGCCGAACTGCTCGGCTGCGTGCAGCGACAGCGACCCCCATCCGCAGCCGATGTCGAGGTGCCGGCCGCCCGGCTCGATGCCGAGCTTGCGGCAGACGAGGTCGAGCTTGTCGCGCTGCGCGTCCTCGACGGCGTAGCCGGCGTCGGTGCTCGTCCAGTAGCCGCAGGAGTAGGCCATGTGCGGGTCGAGGATGAGCGCGTAGAAGTCGTTGGAGAGGTTGTAGTGGTGCTCGATGGCGCTGCGGTCGCGGCTCTTGGTGTGCAGGCGTCCCCGCAGGCGTGCCTGCGAGGCGGGGGGCTCGGGCGGGAGCCCGACGACGCCGAGGTCGAACGCGGTCCGCAGCCCGTTCCTGGCCGCTGCGGCGAGCGTCGCGGCCGGGGGCCGGCCACCGCCGAGGCCCCGCGCGCTGGCCCACACCCGACGGAAGCCGTCGAGCAGGTCGCCTTCCACGTCGAGCTCGCCGGTCACGTAGGCCTGGGCGAGTCCCAGCTCACCGGGGTGGCGCAGCAGCCGCCGCAGCGCGGCAGGGTCGCGCAGCACGACGGTGGGAGCGTCGGTGGGCCCGGCGACCGTCCCGTCCCAGGCCTTGAGGCGGACCGGCAGACGGCCACCGAAGAGCGGCTCCACGACTGCCGCGAGCCGCTGTGCGATCCCGGAGGTGGTGGACCGGGCGAGCGGCGTGCTGGCGGGCGCGTCGGGGCGGTCGTCGGTCAGGGTCATCTCGGTGGCCTCTCGTTCGGGGTCGACTCGGGATGGTTCGGTGCCCGACTCGTTTCGGATGGGTCGGCGCTCGCGAGCCCACTCAGGGTGACACCCCGACGGCCGCCTCTCTCCGTCCGTCGCCCGCCGCCACGAGTCCGTCGGGACCGAGCACGGCGGCCCCGACACCGCCGAAGTACATGTGCGGGCCTGGATAGGCGTGGGACGCAAGGCCGCTCGCCTCGACAGCTGCAGCGATCTCCTCGGAGGGCTCGTGCTCGACGCTGGGCGACCCGTCGTCGAGGAAGCGCACGTGGAGGCGCGGTGCGTCGATGGAGTGCTGCAGGTGATCGCCGCGGAGCAGGCCCCGCCCGAGCACCTGCATGAGCGCGGTGGTGATCCGGTCGGCACCGGGTGAGCCGACGGCCAGCGCGGCGCCCCCTTCACGACGCCCCGTCGTCGGCGCCATGTTGGAGGCGAGGCGTGTGCCGGGCGGCACGGCGTGCAGGCCGAGACGGTTGAGCTCCGGCTCGCCGAGGGCGTTGTTGAGCAGGATGCCGGTGCCCGGGATGACCATGCCGGCGCCGTAACCGGAGGACATCGTGATGGCACAGGCGTTCCCGTGCTCGTCGACCGCGGACACGTGGGCGGTCGAGGCCGAGGTGGGCAGGCCGGCCAGCCCGTGGCGCTCGACGCTCTCGAGCAGCGCGTGCCCGTCGGCGTCGAGGTCGCGGGACCGGTCGTGCACCGAGAGGCGGTAGGCGAGCACCCGCCGCTGGATGTCGATGACCTCGGCCCAGGTCCAGTGCTCGTGCCGCGCGAGCTGCCCCAGCATCGCCGCCAGCATCGGGCCGCCGACCGACGGTGGCGGGTTGAGCGCGACCTGCCAGGAGCCCATCGTCCGCATGGTCGGGGTGCGGACCACGGCCTCGTAGGCCGTCAGGTCGGCCGGGGTGATGAGGCCGCCGTTCGCGGCCATGTCCTGCGCCAGCACCCGGCCCACGGCGCCGGTGGTGAAGAGCGAGACGCCTTGCGCGCCAAGCAGGTCGAGGATGTCGGCGAGGTCGGGGTTGAGCGAGGTCTCGCCGGGCTCGAGCGGGCCGCCGTCGGCGCCGGTGACGAGCGCGTGCGCCTCCGGGTCGTGCCCGAAGAGGGAGTCGCGCACGAGGCCGAGGTAGAGCGCGGCAGCGGCCCCGGTGCGGTAGCCGTCCCTGCAGGCACGAGCGGAGGGCTCGACGAGTCGGCTCCAGGGCAGGCTCCCGAAGCGCTCCGTGGCCACCGAGAGCGCCTGCACCGCACCGGAGTTGGCAACGGAGCCGTGGCCGGCCCCGATGGTGATGCCGCCGCCGTAGTCGGTCCTCACCTGCCGGACGCCCTTGCCGAAGGCCGCCGGGTCGAGCCCGCGCCCGGGCATCTCGACGTTGCCGTCGACGACGACCGGGTCGGCCCCGGACGGCCAGATGTTGACGAACGCGCCGCCCATGAGGCTGACGATTCCCGGCTCGGTGCTCATCGCGGCGAGCGAGGCGGCGACGGCTGCGTCCATGGCGTTCCCGCCCTCGGCCGCGGCCTCGAGGCCCGCGTCGAGGGCCGTCCCGGACGGGGCGGCGACGGCCACGCGCGTCATGAGCCGGCTCTGCCCGTCGAGTGGTACTCCGCGTTCGGCACGAATCCGAGGGCCGTGGAGACCCGGTTGGTGAGGTTGAACATCCCCACCACCTGGACGAGCTCGAGCACCTGGTGGTCGTCCAGTCCGACGGCGCGCAGCGGCTCGAGGTCGGCCTCGGTGACCTCAGCCGGGTGCAGGGTGAGCTTCTCGGCGTAGGAGGCCATCGCGTACTCCCGCTCTGCGAGTCCCGCCTGGCGCCAGTTCGAGGCGACGAGGTCTGCCGTCACGGGGTCGCCGGTGTACTCCCGGAGCGCGGAGCCGTGGCTCACCTCGCAGTACGTGCAGCGGTTGACGCTGCTGACCACGACGGCGAGCAGCTCGCGGTCGGCGTTGCTGAGGTGTCCCTCCTTGTTGACCAGGAGGTTGAAGTAGCCCCACCAGGCGAGGAACTGCTCACCGTTGAGGGCCTGCGCGCGGAAGACGTTGGGCACGAAGCCGAAGGCTTCCTGCGCCTTGTCCCAGAGCCGGCTCACGCCCTCGGGGACGTCGTCGCGATCGGGCACGGGCAGGTAGGAGATGCGTTGACGGTCACCCATGGGGCCACCGTATGCCGCGTGGTGCCGGCGCGCGCGGGCGCGGACCGCGTCGTGTTGGAGGGTCTCAGGCCTTCGCGCCGGCGAGCTGGGCAGGGGAGACGGTGGGGTCGCTGCCGGCGGCCTCGCACAGCGCGTCGAGCGCTGCGGCGACGGCGGGCACGCGCTGCAGGTCCGGGGTGGTGACGGCGAGGATCTGGCGGCGCGACGCGGGAGCGAGCGGCAGCGTCGCGACGTCGTCGTGCTTGGCGGCGTTGAGGATCAGGTCCGGCACCAGGGCCACGCCGAGGCCGGCGGTGACGAGTCCGAGCTGGGCGACGTAGTCCTCGGTCTCGAAGGCGACGTTGGGGCGGAACCCGGCGGTGTCGGCGAGGGAGAGCAGGTGGCCACGACAGCGAGGACACCCGGCGATCCACTCCTCTCCGGCGAAGTCGCTGAGGGTCGCCGCGTCGTCACGGGCGTGCGGGTGCGTGCCGGGCACGACGAGGCGGACCTCGTCGTCCATGAGGCGCCGGGTCACGAGCAGGGAGAGGTCCTCCTCCAGCTCGCCCAGCTCGGCGCCCTCGTAGGCGAAGGCGACCGCGACGTCGCAGTCGCCGCCCCGCAGGGCCGCCAGGGACTCGGGCGGCTCGGCCTCGGTGAAGGTGACGGTGATGTCGGGGTGGCGCGCCTTGAGGATCGCGAGGGTGCGCGGCACGAGCGTCGCCGACGAGCTCGGGAAGGCCTGCAGCCGGACGCGGCCGGCACGCAGCCCGGCGATGGCGGTGATCTCCTCCTCGGCGGCGTCGAGCGCGGCCAGGACGCCGACGGCGTGCCGCGCCAGCACCTGCCCCGCCTCGGTGAGTCGCACCTGGCGGCCGTAGCGCTCGACGAGCACCGTGCCCGTGCGCTGCTCGAGGCGCCGCACCATCTGGGAGATGGCCGGCTGGGTGAAGCCCAGCGCGTTGGCGGCGCTGGTGAAGCTTCCCTCGTCGGCAATGGCCTTCATGACCCGCAGGCCGGCAGCATCGATCATGGGAAAAGCATAACGGATCATTATGGTTCAGGGGGTCGCCCGCGCTTTTCGGGAGGGCCGGCAGCAGACGTAGGCTTTCGCCGTGCAGCAGCCGAACGGCATACCCCCGCAGTCGACCTCCACGACCGGCCGGACCCGGCTCTCCACGACCCGCACCCTGCCGCTCGAGACGCACGACCTGGGGACCTTCGACGACCTCGTGGACCTCGTGAGCGGCGGCGGCGTGGTCGTGCTGTCAGGCGCCGGGCTGTCGACGGAGTCCGGCATCCCCGACTACCGCGGACCCGACGGGACCCGCCGGGTCGAGCCGATGACCTACGGCGAGTTCGCGGGCTCGAGCGAGGCCCGCCGGCGGTACTGGGCGCGCAGCTACATCGGCTGGCAGCGTTTCAACGCCGCCGAGCCCAACGAGGGCCACCACGTCGTCACCGACCTGCAGCAGGCCGGCTACGTGGGACCGATCATCACGCAGAACGTCGACGGGCTGCACCAGGCCTCCGGCGCCACCGACGTCGTGGAGCTGCACGGTTCGCTCGACCGCGCCGTGTGCCTCACCTGTGGTGAGTACACGACGCGAGAAGGCCTGCACGAGAGGATGACCGAGGCCAACCCGGGCTTCATGGACCGGTTCGCCGAGGCGGCCGCCGCCGTCGGCTCGCAGTGGGGCGAGCAGGTCCGACCCGACGGCGACATCGTCCTCGCCGACGCCCTCGTCGAGTCGTTCCACGCACCCCGCTGCCTCGTGTGCGGGCGCGACACCGTCAAGCCGGACGTCGTCTTCTTCGGCGAGTCGGTGCCCAAGACCCTGGTCGAGCGGTGCTTCTCACTCGTGGAGGCTGCCGGCGCGGTGCTCGTGCTCGGCTCCTCACTGTCGGTCATGAGCGGCTACCGCTTCGTGCGACGCGCGCACCAGCGCGACGTGCCGGTCGCCATCGTGACCCGGTCGGCCACCCGCGGTGACAGCGAGGCGACGCTGCGACTGCATGCACCGCTCGGGCCCACCCTGGGCAAGCTCCGCGGGGCACTGGGTCACTGAAGGGGCGTTGGGTCACTGGGCGGTCGGGCCGACGGCGCGTGCCTCGGGCCCCGGGGCGTCGCGCAGGTCCCACAGCTCCTTGGTCTGCACGCCCCAGTAGGTGCCGAAGAGCACGATGATGATGACCTCCGCGATCAGCACCAGGTGGTCGAAGCCGGCCACAGCGAGCGCGGTGACGACCGCGACGCCCAGCGCCACGGCGAGAGCGGCCGCGAGTGCCATGTAGACCCGCTTGTAGACCGAGCCCCGACCGTCCGCCGCGCCTTGGTGTCGCTCCTCGGCGCGGGAGGCGCTCAGCACCATGACGGCGATGACGCCGGCCACCATGGTGACGGCGGCGATCCCGTGGCTCAGGGCGATGAAGCGGTCGCGCAGGACGAGGAAGAGGACCAGCTCGCCGAGCACGACGGCCCCGCACGCGATGCTCACCACGACGGAGCGTGTCGAGCGCGGCCGGCGCGGGTCGCGTCGACCGGGGCGCCCGAGCCAGGCGGCGACGGCGGCGGCGAGCACCGTGACGACGAGCAGCGACCAGATGTTGTTGCGCACGGCCGCGGCGATCTCCGGTGCCGTCTGGGTGTATGCGTTGGGCCCGCAGCGCCCGTCGGGCTCGGTGGGGACCAGGGCGACGACGAAGGCCATCAGTCCCGAGAAGTCGAGGAGCACGTCCTCCTCCGCCGAGTGCCCCTGGTAGGCGATGAGGCCGCCGCCCAGGGCGCAGAGGGCGCCGACGAAGACACCGCGGGCCGGTGTGTAGTAGTACGCGCTGATGGACCCGAGCCAGCACGAGTGGCCGGTCTCCCACCACCACTGGTAGACGACGGAGAGCAGGAGCATGAGCAGCAGGGCGATCATCGCCCCCCGCAGGTAGCGGTAGGTGAGGACGACGTCGCGGGTGCGCTCCTGGGCCATCGGAAAGGGCCGGCTCGGCTGACCGTTGCTCAGATGCGTCGCAGGACCGCGGTGACCTTGCCGAGGATCGTGGCGTGGTCGCCGTCGATGGGGGAGAAGTCGGGGTTGTGCGGCATCAGCCACACATGGCCGTCCTTGCGCTTGAAGGTCTTGACGGTCGCCTCGTTGTCGAGCATGGCGGCGACGATGTCGCCGTTGTCGGCGTGCTGCTGCTGGCGCACCACGACCCAGTCGCCGTCGCAGATGGCCGCCTCGACCATGGAGTCGCCGGTGACCTTGAGCAGGAAGAGCTCGCCCTCGCCGACGAGCTGCCGGGGCAGGGGGAAGACGTCCTCGACGACCTGCTCGGCGGTGATCGGCACACCGGCGGCGATCTGACCGAGCACCGGGACGTAGGAGGCCTGCGGCCGGGCGTCGCCCGAGTCGGTCTCCGTGTCGTACTGGTCTCCGCCGGGGCGCACCGGCTCGACCGAACCGCCGCCTGAGCCGGAGCCTCCTCGCGACCCCCCGCGGTAGCCGAGCTCCTCGGCCTTGGCGTCGGGGGAGACGACCTCGAGGGCCCGCGGGCGGTTGGGGTCGCGGCGGAGGTAGCCCTTGGCAACGAGGGCGTTGAGCTGGTGGGACACGCTCGACGGGCTGGCGAGACCGACGGCGTCGCCGATCTCGCGCATGCTCGGGGGGTAGCCGCGGCGGTCGACGGAGTTGCGGATGACCTCGAGCACGCGCCGCTGTCGGACGGTCAGGCCGTCTCCGGTCTCGCGGTCGGGAAGCTCGGTCACGCCCATGGTGTTCCCTTCGTCGGCTCGTCAGACCGCGTGTGACGCCTGGTGTGTGAGGCCAGTGTCAGTGGTGGCTGCTGAGGTGTCTGGTGTGAGGAAAGACTACGAGTTTCGAACACAGTTGCCAAACATGTGTTCGAGGCGTGTCTCGACTTCACGGCACAGTCGTGCTAGAACTCGTACAGACGTTCTATCGAACACATGTTCGCCGGATCAGGAGCAAGGGGAGGTCACCATGAGCGCCATCGTCCTCGAGGCCGTTCGTCAGCGAGACACCGAGCGTTTCGCCGAGCGGGCCACTGCACGTGGCGGTGCGGGTGCGCCTCGGCCGGACGCCGCACGCGAGGTCGTGTGGGGCGCAGGCGGCGCCGGGCAGCTCACGACGGGCCGGCCGCGCCTGGTACTCGTCCCCACGGGCCGTGAAGCGGTGGCCGTCGCCCGGGCCGCAGCGCCGGCGGTCCGCCTCACGCGCTTCGGCCGGCTGGTGCGAACGCTGCTCGTCGCCGGCGTACTCGCCCTGCTCGGGGTCGGCCTCGCCGGCCAGCTCGCCTCGGCGAGCGGTGACGCCCGCACCGTGACGGTGCACCCGGGACAGACCCTGTCCGGCATCGCGGCCCGCGAGCTGCCCGACGTCTCCGTCGCCGACGGTGTCGTCGAGCTGCAGGTGGCCAACAGCCTGAGCACGTCGCAGATCCACGCCGGCCAGCAGCTCGTCATCCCCGCCCACTGACCGGCAGACCGCCTGTCACCCCAGATCGGCCGCGTTGGCTCCACCTCTGCGGCTGGCGGTTGCGGCGCTTCGACCCCGCCCTGACCGCCCCCGGACGCCGTGTCCCCATTTCGGGGACGCGGCGTTCCGGGTTGTGGGGGGAAGGACGTTCGGGGACGTGCAGCTCGGCTTCAAGCCGCGCTGTCGCCCTCAGGCTCCTGCCCCGTGTCGCCAGGGAGGTCGCCGGGGAGGTCGTCGGGCAGCTCGAACCACACGTTGGTGCCCGGGCCGTCCACGGCGCTGATGCCGATCGTGCCGCCGTGCGCCTCGATGATCCGCCGGACCGTCGCCAGACCGATACCGCTGCCCTGGACCGAGGTCTCGACCCGGTTGAAGAGGCCGAAGACCTTCTCCCGATCGGGCTCCGCGATCCCGATGCCGTTGTCGCGGACCTCGACCCGCCAGCCTCCGTCGATCTGCTCGGCGGCGACGGTCACGACGGGGGCCGTGCCCGGGCGTGCGTACTTCACGGCGTTCGACACGAGGTTGAGCAGGACCGAGTAGAGCTGCTGGCGGTCGACGGCCAGGGTGGGCAGTCGCTCCGCCGTCACGCTCGCCCCACACTCCTCGAGGGTCGCCGCGAGGTCCTCGAGCGCCGAGGCCAGCACCTCGTCCAGGTCCGTGGCGCTCCGCTGCAGCTCGGCGCCGACCCGCGCGTACGACAGGAAACGTTCGATCATCCCGGCCATGCGCGTGGCGGCGCGGTGGGCCGTCGACACCAGCCGCCCCACCCACTCGTCGCCCTGGACCGCATCCTCCTGGCCGAGCAGCTCGGTGCTCGCCATGATCGCCGTCAGGGGCGTGCGCAGGTCGTGGCTCACCTGCCCTGCGAAGACGGAGAGGGCCTCGTTGGAGCGGTGCAGCTCCTGCTGGGTGCGGGTCAGGGCCTCGAGCGAGCTCTCGAGGCGGCGGGTGCGCAGCCGCAGCTCGAGCACGTCGACGACACGCTCGGCGATCGTGGTGAGCGACTGCTCCTGCATGGCATCCAGCTGCCGAGGGTGCGAGTCGAAGACGCAGAGCCTGCCGATGATGACGCCGTCGGGAGTCGCGAGCGGTGCCGACGCGTAGAACCGGACGTTGCCGAGGACGCCCGTCACGAACGGGTTGCGTCGGAACCGCTCGTCGAGGCTCGCGTCGGGCACGAGGACCCGGTCGGTGTGCTCGAGCACGGCGGCGCACATCGAGTCCTCACGGGTGCAGATCGAGGGGTCGAAGCCAGTCGTGGCGACCTGGTGCTGGTGCGTCGTGGTGATGAGGTTGATGGCCGCGCGCGGCGCCTCGCACACCTGGGCGGCGATGTCGACGAGCGCCTGGAGCTCACGCTGGGGCGCCTGCCCGAGCACGTCGTACTCGCGCAACGCGGCCTCACGCCGCTGCGCGCGGTCGGCGGGTGCGGTGGATGTCCGGATCGTCACGAACGGAAGCCTCTGTCATGAGAGCCGTCGGAGCAAGAACCGGTGCCCGCAGCGGTCCGCCGGCGCGGGGGCCCGGGATGCTGGGCCACGGCGCCGGGAGCCCGCGGAGCGCGCACATGGAGGGCGCCGGTGCCGGCGACACCCCCAGATGTAGGGGTCGCTCCCCGCCGACACGCCGCCCCGAATGCGTCGTGCGCGGCGTTTGTGCAGGTCAGCGGCGCAACACGCGCGGAGATGTGCGATCTGCTTGCGGTCTGGGTCACACGACGCCTACAGTTACCCCAACATCTAGTAGTTACACAGATGTAAGACGTCCACATGTAGTCCCCAACGTGACGGGGTTTACACACAGGTCATCCCCAACGTCGTCCCCAGGCCTTCCCCAGGGCGCCGCCGGTTCCACGAACACCGGCGCTGCCTCGGGAAGCGAGCGGGACGGCATACCGGATGGGGTGGACGTTCCATGGACGTCCGAGCTGGGAGAGGGAGGTGGCCAGACGTGCACTGTCCGTTCTGTCGCCACACCGACTCGCGGGTCATCGACTCGCGCACCACGGACGACGGCGCGTGCATCCGCCGCCGTCGCCAGTGCCCCCAGTGCAACCGCCGCTTCACCACGCTGGAGACCTCGAGCCTCAACGTGATCAAGCGGTCGGGAGCCTCCGAGCCGTTCAGCCGGGCCAAGGTGCTCTCGGGCGTGCGCAAGGCATGCCAGGGACGGCCCGTCAGTGAGGACGACCTGGCCCTCCTCGCCCAGAAGGTCGAGGAGGCGATCCGGTCGCAGGGAAACGCCGAGATCGAGGCGCACGAGGTCGGCATGGCCGTGCTCGAACCGCTCCGCGAGCTCGACGAGGTCGCCTACCTCAGGTTCGCCAGCGTCTACCAGGCGTGGGAGAGCCTCGAGGACTTCGAAGGAGCCATCGCGCTCCTGCGAGCCGAGCGCGCCGCGCTGGGGGAGGAGCCGCCGGCTCCTTCCCGGGTCGACGAGCTCGGCGCCCAGCGGTAACACCCTCCACCACCGGTACCACCCCGGACGCACCACCGCGCCCCCGGCGCGCGCACCAGCACTGTCGGTGCTCCACGCAAGACTCATCCCAGCAGCAGATTCGGTCAGGGAGGCCGCACGACATGACGGAGATCGGTAACCGCAGCCCACGCTCGAAGGCTGGCGCCAAGGGCGTCAAGATCGAGCGCATCTACACCACCCCCGGCGTCCACCCGTACGACGAGGTGACGTGGGAGAAGCGCGACGTCGTCCAGCAGAACTGGAAGACGGGAGAGACGATCTTCGAGCAGCGCGGCGTCGAGTTCCCCGACTTCTGGTCGGTCAACGCGAGCACGATCGTGACCACCAAGTACTTCCGCGGCGCCGTCGGCACCGCCGCCCGTGAGACCTCGCTCAAGCAGCTCATCGACCGTGTCGTGCTGACCTACGTCGCCGCCGGCAAGAGCAACGGCTACTTCGCCTCGCCCGAGGACGCCGAGATCTTCGAGCACGAGCTCACGCACGCCCTCCTGCACCAGGTCTTCTCGTTCAACTCGCCCGTGTGGTTCAACGTCGGCACCAAGAGCCCGCAGCAGGTGTCCGCCTGCTTCATCCTCTCCGTCGACGACTCCATGGACTCGATCCTCAACTGGTACAAGGAAGAGGGGAAGATCTTCCAGGGCGGCTCCGGCGCCGGCCTCAACCTCTCCCGCATCCGCTCCTCCAAGGAGCTGCTCTCCTCGGGCGGCACGGCCTCCGGCCCGGTCTCCTTCATGCGCGGCGCGGACGCCTCGGCCGGCACGATCAAGTCCGGCGGTGCCACGCGCCGTGCGGCCAAGATGGTCGTGCTCGACGTCGACCACCCCGACATCGAGGAGTTCGTCGAGACGAAGGCGCGCGAGGAGGACAAGATCCGTGCCCTGCGCGACGCCGGGTTCGACATGGACCTCGGCGGCAAGGACATCGTCTCGGTCCAGTACCAGAACGCCAACAACTCGGTCCGCGTCAACGACGAGTTCATGAAGGCCGTCCAGGACGGCACGACGTTCGGGCTGCGCTCGCGCCTCGACGGCTCCGTCATCGAGGAGGTCGACGCCCGCGAGCTCTTCGGCAAGATCGCCAAGGCCGCGTGGGAGTGCGCCGACCCGGGCATCCAGTACGACGACACGATCAACGCCTGGCACACCAACCCGGAGACCGGGCGCATCACGGCCTCCAACCCGTGCTCCGAGTACATGTCGCTCGACAACTCCTCGTGCAACCTCGCCTCGCTCAACCTGCTGAAGTTCCTGCGCGACGACGACACCTTCGACGCCGTCACCTTCCAGAAGGTCGTCGAGCTCGTCATCACGGCGATGGACATCTCGATCTGCTTCGCCGACTTCCCGACCGAGCCCATCGGCGAGACGACGCGCAACTACCGCCAGCTCGGCATCGGCTACGCCAACCTCGGCGCGCTGCTGATGGCGACCGGCCACGGCTACGACTCCGAGGGTGGCCGCTCGCTCGCCGCCGCCATCACCTCGCTGCTCACAGGTGCCGCCTACAAGCGCTCCGCCGAGATGGCCGGTGTCGTCGGCGCCTACGCCGGCTACGCCCGCAACGCCGAGGCCCACAAGCGCGTCATGCGCAAGCACCAGGCCGCCAACGACAACATCAAGACCCTCGACGCGATGGACTCCGACATCCACACGCTCGCGACGAAGGCGTGGGACGACGTCGTCAAGCTCGGTGAGAAGCACGGCTACCGCAACGCCCAGGCGTCGGTGCTGGCCCCCACCGGCACCATCGGCTTCATGATGGACTGCGACACGACCGGCATCGAGCCGGACTTCTCGCTCGTGAAGTTCAAGAAGCTCGTCGGTGGCGGCTCGATGCAGATCGTCAACCTGACGATCCCGCGTGCGTTGAAGAAGCTCGGCTACCAGCAGGAGTCGATCGAGGCCATCGTCGAGTACATCGCCGACAAGGGCCACGTCATCGACGCGCCGGGTCTCAAGCCCGAGCACTACGAGGTCTTCGACACCGCCATGGGCGCCCGCGCCATCCCGCCGATGGGCCACGTGCGCATGATGGCGGCGACCCAGCCGTTCCTGTCCGGTGCCATCTCCAAGACGGTCAACCTGCCCGAGACGGCGACGGTCGAGGAGATCGAGGACGTCTACATGCAGGGCTGGAAGCTCGGCATCAAGGCGCTCGCCGTCTACCGCGACAACTGCAAGGTCGGCCAGCCCCTGTCCGACGGTGGATCGACGGCCAAGGACAACAAGGCTGCTGCCGACGCTGCTGCCGCGGACGTCAAGGTCGAGAAGGTCATCGAGTACCGCCCGGTCCGTCGCCGCCTGCCCAAGCGCCGTTCGTCGCAGACGACGTCGTTCGCAGTCGGTGGCGCCGAGGGATACCTCACGGCCGGCACCTACGACGACCAGCAGCTCGGCGAGATCTTCCTCAAGTTCGGCAAGCAGGGCTCGACCCTGGCCGGCGTGATGGACGCCTTCTCGATCGCCGTCTCCATCGGCCTGCAGTACGGCGTTCCGCTCGAGACCTTCGTCGAGAAGTTCACCAACCTGCGGTTCGAGCCGGCCGGGCTGACCGACGACCCGGACGTCCGCATGGCGCAGTCGATCATGGACTACGTCTTCCGCCGCCTCGCGCTCGACTACCTCGACTTCGACACCCGTTCGTTCATGGGCATCCACACGGCTGCCGAGCGGGCCCGTCAGGTCGAGACCGGCTCCTACGAGGCCGTCGAGTCCGACGAGTCCGACGAGGAGCTCGAGGAGGAGCTCGAGTCGCTGCAGCAGTCGGCCCCGGTCTCGAAGAAGTCCGAGCCCAAGGCCGACGAGGCGACGAAGACCGAGTCCAAGGGCGTGGCCGCCGACGTCAAGTTCGGCGCCGGCGCGGCTTCTGCTCGTGAGGCCTCGGGCGACGTCCACAGCTCCGCCGAGCTGCTCGAGAAGTTCGGCGGCATCACGGCTGACGCACCGATCTGCATGACCTGCGGCACCAAGATGCGCCCCGCCGGCTCCTGCTACGTCTGCGAGGGTTGCGGCAGCACCAGCGGCTGCAGCTGATGTCACCGGTCAAGGAATGTCATGAAGGGAATTCTCACGGCTGACATTCCACTGGCCAGCAACGTCACGGACTTGTTCACGTGACATTCGTTCAGGGCAACGGCCCGGCTCTCAAGGTAGAGCCGGGCCGTTGCCCTTGCGAGACGGCGAGCGTGGGCACTGGCCACTTCACAGCGAGGACCGAGGAACCCATGCGCATGCGGCCGGCGTTTTTGGGCCGTCAAGGCGTCCTGCGGTTGAGTCGATGATCTGACGCCCAAGAGCGCCGGGACGGGCCCAGCGCGTTGTCGCGCATCGTCACCCGGTCGGGATGAGGCCCCGGTGCCAAAACCCCGAGGCCATGCTCCGCCTGGCGTGGCGAAGGCCTTCCACCAGAGGCGTCGCTCGGCGTCGGGCCGGGTGTGCATCATCCGCCTCACGCTCGTGGGGTGATGCCGGGATGGCGGCGCCGTGGAAGCGTCGGACGGACCGTTGGCACCAGAGAAGGAAGCACCCATGCCTCTCGACTTCGACAGCCGAACCGACTTCGACAACGCGGACCGTGGTTTCATCGCGACGCTCCAGCCGGTGACGATCGCCGGCCAGCAAGGGCGCGTGGCCATGGACACGTCCGGATACGGGTTCCTCCAGGGAGAGTGTCCCGAGACCGTGCATCCGAGCCTGTTCCGTCAGGCTCAGCTCAGCTGGAAGAACGGCCTCTACGAGGTCGTCGAGGGCGTCTACCAGGTGCGGGGGTTCGACCTGTCGAACATGACGCTGGTGGAGGGCGACGAGGGCGTCATCGTCATCGATCCCCTCTGCTCGGCTGAGCCCGCCGCCGCTGGCCTTGCGCTCTACAGGGAGCACCGGGGCAACCGGCCGGTGGCCGCCGTGATCTACAGCCACTCGCACATCGACCACTTCGGCGGCGTCCTCAGCGTCCTGCCCGACGGCGCGGGAGACGTGCCGATCATCGCCCCCGAGGGATTCCTGGAGCACGCGGTGTCGGAGAACGTCTACGCGGGCGGCGCGATGGTCCGCCGCGGTATGTACATGGCGGGGGCCACGATTGCACCTGGTCCCGAGGGGCAGGTCAGTGCCGGTCTGGGCATCGCGACCTCGGCAGGCACCGTGGGACTGCTGCCGCCGACTCTCGACGTCACGCACACCGGGCAGGTGGAGACGGTCGACGGTGTCGCGATCGAGTTCCAGATGACCCCCGGCACGGAGGCGCCTGCCGAGATGAACTTCTACATCCCGCGGTACCGCGCTCTGTGCATGGCCGAGAACGCCTCGCACACCCTGCACAACGTCCTGACGCTGCGCGGCGCCCTCGTGCGTGATGCTCGCGCGTGGTCGCGCTACCTCGATGAGGCCATCGAGATCTTCTGCGTCGGTGGTGGCGAGTCGGGCAGCGTGCCGGAGGTGGCGTTCGGCTCCCACCACTGGCCGACATGGGGCATCGAGCCCATCATCGGGTGGCTGTCAGAGCAGCGAGACATGTACGCCTTCATGCACGACCAGACCCTGCGGGCGTTGAACAAGGGCGCCACCGGCCTCGAGATCGCCGAAGACTTCCAGCTCCCGCCCGTCCTCGATGCTGCCTTCCACGTGCGGGGCTACTACGGGTCGGTGAGTCACGACGTCAAGGCGGTCTACCAGCGGTACCTCGGCTGGTTCGACGGCCATCCGACATCGCTGTGGCAGCACCCGCCCCAGGCCGCGGCCACGCGCTACGCCGAAGCCTTCGGCGGCGTGGACACCCTCGTGTCGAAGGGCAGGGAGTTCGCCGACCGGGGCGACCTGCGCTTCGCGGCGGAACTGCTCAAGCACGCGGTCTTCGCCGACCCGGACAACGCGTCGGCCAGGCAGGCGCTGGCCGACGTCTACGGGCAGCTCGGGTTCGGCGCGGAGAACGCGCTCTGGCGCAACTTCTATCTCACCGGCCGACACGAGCTGCTGCACGGGGTCACCCCGAACCCGGTGACCAACGTGGGCGGCGGTATGGCGATCGCCCTCACGGTCGAGCAGCTCTTCGACACCCTCGCCATCCGTCTCGACGGCCTTCGCGCAGCCGAGGTCCGCAGCACGATCGTGTGGCGCTTCACCGACCAGCACCTCGTCGTGCGGACCGCGCTGTCCAACGGGGCCCTCATCCAGACCCCGAACCCGCGGAACACGGACGGCGCCGACCTCGAGGTGACGCTGACGAAGCCCCAGCTGCTCGGCATCGTCGGTGGCCGCGGACTCGACGGCCTCGGCACGAGCGGGGACGTCGAGGCGCTCAAGCGTCTCCTCGAACTCCTGGAGGAGTCCGAGGACACCTTCCCAGTGGTGACGCCATGACCTAGAAGGGGTGGCCGGAGCGTGCACCGCTGTGGGGCTGACGTCCGCGGAGCGGGCCGTTTTCCGTCGGGCGGTCGAGGCCGTCATCTGGGGCATGCCCGCCTTCGACCACCGCCTCATGTACGAGGCATCCAGGCGCGCCGGTGGGCCGGCTGACAACCAGATCGTGGTCTGGCCCGGCTTGGCCGAGGAGCAGTCCCGCGAGCATCGCCAGGCCGATCCACACGGGAAGGAACCGGTCGAGCGTCGAGAGCCGCGCCGCCACCGGATCAGGTCCGCTCGTGCCGGTGGCGACGTCGGCTGATGCAGGACTACTGCGGCCCGCTCGCGCTCGCCGCCACACCGGCGCCCTGCCGGCGCTTCTCAATCTCATCCGGACCGGAGGATGACGGGCACCGGCGCCGTCCGCTTGCGTGAGGATGTGCAGCCGTTCGACAAGGCCTACAAGGGACGTCGAGCGTTCGCGTCGGCGAGCCGCCCTCCGATGACGACACGCTACGTCCCCTTCGCGCGGTCGATGAGCGGTTACTCCGGTGCCCGTCTGCGGACCGATGTCATCGCCGGGGTGACCGTCGCCGCCCTGGCCCTACCGGCGTCGATGGCCTACGCCGGGCTGGCAGGGGTTCCGGTCAGTGCTGGGCTCTACGCCCTGCTGCTCCCGGTTCTCGCCTATGCCTTCCTCGGTTCGGCGCCGCGGGTCGTGGTCGGGCCGGAGGGCACGGTCGCGCTGCTCGTCGCGACCGCCATCGGGCCGCTCGCCGCGGCCGGGAGCCCTGAGTACGCCGCGCTCGTGGCCATGCTGGCGATCATGGTCGGCGCGGTCTTCCTCCTCGCTCGGGTGGCGAGGATCGGCTGGATCGCCGACTACTTCTCGCAGGCGGTGCTGGTCGGCTACATCTCCGGGGTGGCGATCGTGCTGATCCTGGGCCAGCTCGGCAAGCTCGTCGGCATCTCGAGCGACCAGAAGGGCGCGGTCCGCGAGGCCGTGGACATCCTCGCCCATCTCGGGGATGCCAACGCCGTCACCGTCGTGGTCGGGGCGTTGTCGCTCGCCCTGCTCGTCGTCGCCGGACGGATCGACAAACGCATTCCCGGCGCGCTCATCCTCGTCGTCCTGGGCATCGCCGCCTCCTGGTCGCTGAACCTGGCCCAGCACGACGTGGCCGTCACCGGCCCGGTCCCAAGCGGACTGCCCCGGCTGAGGGTTCCGGACGTCTCCGGCTCGGACCTGGTCTCCCTCGCCCTCCCGGCCCTGGCCGTCTTCCTGGTCGCGTTCTCCGACGCCATTCTCATCGCACGCTCGTTCGCGGCGCGCCACCACGAGGTGGTCGACGCCAACCAGGAGCTGCTGGCCTTCGGCGTCGCCCAGCTGGCCGCCGGTCTCTCGCAAGGGATCCCGGTCGGTACCAGCGGTTCACGCACCGCCGTCAACGACGACATGCGGGCCACCACCCAGGTCAGCGGGCTCGCGGCAGCGGGGACGATCACCGTCATCCTGCTGTTCCTGACCGGACCCATTCAGTACCTGCCGTCCGCGGTGCTGGGCGCCGTCATCGTGTATGCCGCGAGCAAGCTCATCGACCCTGCCCAGTGGCGGGCCCTGGCTCGCAGCAGCAAGGTCGAGGTCGTCATCGCCGGCATCACGGTCGCATGCGTCGTCGCGGTGGGAGTGCTGCAGGCGATCGGCGTGGCCGTCGTGCTGTCGGTGGCCGACATCATCCGCCGAGCGGCAAGGCCTGCCGACGCGGTTCTCGGCTGGTCCTCGGACGAGGGCCGGTACGTCGACGTGGCGGACCATCCGGATGCCGGCGTCACAGCGAGTGTGGTGGTCTACCGCATCCAGGACCGGCTCTTCTTCGCCAACGCCCACTTCTTCAAACGCCGTCTGTGGGCGGCTGTCGACGGCGCGCCGAAACCGGTGCGCCACCTCGTCCTCGACGCCTCGTTCATCAGTGACATCGACGCCAGCGCCGAGGTGGCACTGCGAGAGGTCATCGACGGGCTGCGTGAGCGCAACATCGAGCTCCACGTCGCTCGCGCCACCGTCGAGCTGCGCGACCGCCTCGCGGCCGTAGACCTCACCGACCTCATCGGCGTGGAGCACTTCCACGGCACCGTCGCCTCGGCCGTGGACGCGTGCGACGAGGGCTCCACCGCGACCTCGGCAGAGACAGGGGCCGCCACGGCCCCCACCGCGCCACCTGCTGCCGAGAGCACATGACCGGCTCCTGGCATCCCAGCCGGTCCCACCCACCGTGGTTCATCTGCCCGAACGGGGGCTGGGCGACGGACGCTGCCGGCCCCTGCCCGGCAGCGTCCGCCCTCCACGGTCGCGCTGCTGGTCTGAACGCATGGGCCGCATCCGCGGCGGCACCCCCCGGCGCCTGAGGCAACACGTTGTCACGACCTTGGGGCCGAGGTGACTGATTCGGGAAAATCGATCCCGTATCGCGGGTCAGTGCGGCCCGTGGGGCAGCTCGCCGGTGAGGGTCAGCTCGCTGGCGACATCGGCCAGTTTGCGGTTGGTGTTCTGGCTCGTGGTGCGCAGCACCTCGAACGCCTGCTCCGGCGTCAGCCGGTGCCGTTCGACGAGGACGCCCATGGCCATCCCGATGACCCGGCTGCTGCCCAGCGCGACCTGAAGGTGTCCGGCCAGGTCCCGGGCGAGGCCCGTCTCGATGGCGATGGCGGCGAAGTCCGCGAGGAGAGCGGCGCGCGCACGAGCCGCCTCGTCGAACGCGTTCGCGGTCGAGCCGTACAGGGTCAGGACGCCGAGCTCCTCGTCGCCCAGCTGCAGCACCAGTGCGAGCGCCGAGCGGATCGGCGTCCGGGCGAGCATCTCGGCGGGGTAGGACCCGAAGCGGGTCTCGCAAGCGAGGTCCGGCACGTGCACGATGGACTTCTCGATGAGAGCCTGCCGCCCCGGACTGCTCGACGCGGCGACAGAGATCTGCGTCACCACCTCGAGCAGGTTCGGGTCGCTCGTGGAGTAGAACCGTGGCGGCCGGCCGTTGCCCGGGTCGGTCACCGCCGCCACGGCCCACTGACAGGGCACGGCAACGAGAGCATGCGTGACGACCTGGTCGATCGTGGGCCCGACCCCGTCCGACTCGGCCAGGGCCCGGGCGAGATGCCCGATGGCCTCGTCGGCGGCGACTCGGCCCGATGTGTGAGCCCCCATGGCACCAACGGTGCGCAGGTGTGTCTCCTCGGATCGGGCACCGCTCACGACACCAGTTTGTCACCGTCCGCAGAGCGCTGTGCAGCAGCTCCGGCACGGCTGCGGTCACGTTGCCCTCTGCGATCACGTTTGCGTGTGCGGACGCGCCTGCCTCGGCGGCCGTGGCTTCCGCAGCGAGGCCTCGGCCGTGGAACCGCGTCGGGGATGTCGCGATTCTCCGGTGCGACGGACGTATGCGCGCAACCATGATCTGGCAGACCGTTGTCGTACCGGGAGGGCCAACGTGGACGAGCACATCATGACCGTGATTTCTGCAGTGGTCCCGCAGGACCGTGAAGCTGATCTGGTGGCCGCGTTCGAGGACCTCCTCCACCAGCCGCTGCCCGACGGGCTTCTCCAGACCCAGCTGCTGCGCGGCGCAGAGGGTCGTTGGCGAGTGGAGAGCCTCTGGCGCGACCGGGCGGCATTGGAGGCCATGCGGGCCGCGACCGATGCGCCCGCTGCGCCGGCGCTGTTCCGGGGCGTCGGTGCCCAGCCGACACTCGCCGTCTTCGAGGTCGTGGCCGAAGGAGCGGCGGTCTGAGCCCGGGTCAGTGCCAGGAACTCGGCGCGTGAGCGCGGGTCGTCACGCAGCGTGCCGAGCAGGCTCGAGGTGATGGTCGTCGATCCCGGCGCCTGGACCCCTCGCAGGGTCATGCACAGGTGTTCGGCCTCGATCACCACTCCGACCCCCGCCGGCACGAGCTGCGCGCTGTCATCTGGAAGGGCTGTGGGCTCATGAGCTCGGCCAGGGACGAGGCCATCCGTTCCGGGGTTCGGGCAAGGGACTCGTTGTCGAGGTCGACTCCCAGCGCCTCGAGGAGGACTCGCGCCCCCGCTGCCGCGCGGTCGAGGTCCGGGTCGATGACCGCGCCCGTACCGGTCCACGGCAAGCGGGCTCGGTGACGGCGTGCCTGCGCGTCCGGCTGTGGGCTCGTCGTCGTCACCGGGGGAGTCCTTTCCGGGAGGCGGCTCGGCGCAGCGGCCAGAACGTCGGCCGGGGGTCGAAGCGGGTGGCGAGCCGCTGCAGGGCCACCGCTGCCAGGAGCAGACCGAAGTCGCGCAGGGCGACGTCGTAGTAGCCGGGGATGAGCAGCAGGTTGACGATGATGCCGCCGAGCCAGACGGCCACGACGAGGGCGCCGAGGCGGGGGTGGAGGGCGACGACGAGGCCGGCGACGACCTCGACGACGCCGACGGCATACGCCTGGTATGCCGGGTCGCCCCTCTTCGTTCGCGTGGACTGCTGCGTGCTGACGATCGAACGGTGACCGATGGTGACCATGGGTGCTCCTGGGGACGTCGAGGGGTTCCCGGACATCGAGGTGGTTCCGGGACGTCGAGGGCTCGCAGGTGGGACGCTGACGGGGTGTTAGTGCGGCCGGCCGGCCCGGGTCTTACCGAGGGCCTCAGCGCCCCAGCGCGCGCCGGCGAGAGGGCGACCACGGGTAAGACCCTGGCCGCCCCGAACGGCAAACAGGGCATGACCACGCGCCAGCCCCGTACCACCACCTCCCGACCTGCGCCGTGCCGGTCGGCCGGCCCACCGCTCGACGTCGTCGAGTGGCGGCTGTGCCGGTTGCGTGAGGCGGGCTTCCCTTCCGCCCTCGCTGCCTCGCTCGCTCGGATGCGGGTGGACCTCCACGCCCTGCTGGAGCTCGTGGACGCCGGCTGCCCTCCGGAGCTCGCTGCGCGCATCCTGTCCCCGCTCGACGACCGCGCGCCGGTGGAGCACCCCGCGCCTCGGGACGGCATCGACTGGGCAACCGGGGCAGGGGCGGCCTGATGGCCTCGGTGAGCAGGAGTGAGGCGCCACCCGGCACCGTCTCGTCGCCGGAGGGATGCGTGAGCGGCCGCGAGACCGACTGGGTGACGGCGCTCTCGGGCTCCGGTCCCCAGCAGGTGATGGCCCTGCGCGAGCTGCACGCCCTGATGGTCCGCGCCGCCGCCCACCAGGTGTGGCGGATGCGTGCGGCCCTGCCGGACGCCTCGCCGGGCGCCGTCGACGTGGTCGTGAACCAGGCGGCCGACGAGGCCCTCACCGTCCTCCTCGGCAAGCTGCACACCTTCCAGGGCCGCAGCCGCTTCACCACGTGGGCCTTCAAGTTCGCGATCCTCCAGGCCGCCACCGAGGTGCGACGCCTGCAGTGGCAGCACCGGGAGGTCGAGCTGCGGGACCTCGAGGCGCGGCCCGCTCCCGGACAGGAGAGCCCCGAGCTGTGTGCGGAGGGAGCCGACCTCGCAGTGGCGGCGGCGGACGCGATGCGGCGCGTGCTCACCCCCTACCAACGACGCATCGCGGTCGCCCTCCTCGTGGACGGCGTGCCCATCGACGTGCTCGCCGAACGCCTGGGGACCACCCGCGGCGCGCTCTACAAGACCCTGCACGACGTACGCGTCCGCCTCCGCCGCGAGCTCGCCTCCCGAGGCTATCTCCCTGTCCCACAAGACCATCCGCCGAAGGTCGCGGCCCGAGGCTCCCACGAACGTCCCACCACCCCGAGGGCAGGCACCTCATGAACCAGACACCCCAGCGACCTCCGGAACTGCTCAGCGAGGCGTCCGTGGACGCCCTGCTCCGGGACACCACGCCGTGGCTGTCCTGCGAGGAGTGCTTCGAGCGGATGGACGCCTATGCCGAGGCCGTGGTTCTCGGCGGCGGCGCTGCCCACGACGAGGCCATGGCCCGGCACCTGAGCGCCTGCCCGGCGTGCGACGAGGAGGCCCGTTCCCTGGTCGAGCTGTTGCAGGCCGGCTGAACGGCGCCGGACGAGTCCTGCTGTCCGCTGCGCCGGCCCGGCCACGCAACGTTGGACAGAACGCTTGTGGGGCGCCGCGCCTTCGGACCACGATGAGTACGCCACCGCTCCGGCTCCCTCTCCCGGCAGTTGAGCGGTGGCGCTGTTGTCGACAGTACGAGCGTCGGGCGCCTTCGTGGCCTGACCCATGCAGCCGGGGTCCAACGACTCTCACCCTGGGACCAGACCGAGCGACCAGCTCCCCACACCAGCGACGAGGCTTCCGCCGGCGGCCTCTGGCCCGGGTCCTCGACCACGGGCCGTTGGGCACTTGTTGCCGGTAGGGCAAGACGTAAGGCTGGAGCATGGCATCGACCGCCGAGCGCAAGGTGTACGAGGGAGTGGACCCGCGGACGCCGAGACCGGTGCGTCGCCTCGACCTGTACGCGATGCTGGCGGGCGCCGTGCTGGCCTGCGTCGCGTACCTCGCCGCTCTGCTGACCGGTGCCCAGCCGCCCCAGGGCCTCGCGGTCGCCCTCCTGGCGATCGCCCCCGTCTGTGCCGGGTTCGCCCTCCTGGTGCTGCTGCGCGGCCCACGGCATCCCACCGACCCCGCGTTGCAGTGGTTCACGACGGGGCTGGCTGTGGCCTTCGCCGCCTTGGTGCTGCAGCTCGTCTCACACCCCACCGTCGCTCCGGGCGGCGGGCTGCTCCACACCAGCGACCAGAGCAATGCAGCACTGTTCCTGCTCTTCCACCTGGCACTTGCGGCGGGGGCCGTCGCAGGAGTGCTCGGCTTCCCGGCAGCCCTGCGGCGGCCGCTGACGGTGGTCGGTCTGGTCGTGGCCGCCATGGTCGGCATCAACGCGGTCCCGTTGCCCCACCTGCTCGACGCAGACGGTCGCTACGCCCCCCTGCTGGTGGCCGCGCAGTGGGTGGTTGCGGTCCTCGTCGGCGGTAGCGCGGTGCTCTGGGCGGTCCGCTTCGGCCGGCTTCCGGCGGCACTTCGGGCCTGGGTCGGCGTCGCCCTGTCGCTCAGTGCCTACGAGGTGGCGCTTGGCGCGCTCGGCGGCGCCCGGTACACGCCGTTGTGGTGGGCGAGCCTGACCTTCCGCGGCGCGACCTACGTCCTGCTGGCGGTCGGTCTGGTGTGGAGCGTGCTCGGTCAGCTGCGTGACCTGGACGCCTACAGCAACGCGGAGCTGGACCGCCGGGAGTCCCAGCTCGGGGCCTCGCTGGCGCGCACGCGCCAGCTGCTGCGGTGCGCCGAGGACCTTGCTCGGGCGGTGACCCCGCAGGAGGTCGCCACGGTGCTGTGTGCCGACGTCGTGGCCATGGTGGGCCTACCCCGAGCGGCCGTGGTCGTGCCCAAGGCCGGGGGTCGCCTGTACGCCCTGGGAACGGCTGGGTACGACGCTTCCCTGCAGCAGTGGGCCCAGGACGTCGACGCACTCGCCGCGCTCCCCGCCGCCCGGGCCGCACTGACCGGTCAGTCGACCTTCCTCGGCACTGGAGGTGACATCCGCAACGAGTACCCCGACCTCGCCAACACCCCGATGGCGGGGGCAGCCGCGCTCGCCGGCGTGCCCCTGATGGTGCGAGGCCAGCCCATCGGCGCGCTGGTCGTCTGGGACACCAAGCCGATCCGCTGGAGCTCCGCCTCGTCCGAGCTCCTGGCCGGGCTCGCCGCCCAGGGCGGCCAGGCTGTCGCTCGGGCACAGGCGTACGAGGAGGCGGCGCACGCGGCCTCGACCCTGCAGGAGTCGCTGCTGCCGTCGCGTCTGCCCGAACGGCATGGACTGTCGCTGGCGGCCCGCTACGTCTCGGGCGAGGGCGGCCGAGGAGTGAGCGGGGACTGGTACGACTGCGTGGAGGTCGATGAGAACCAGGTTGCACTCGTCGTCGGCGACGTCATGGGCAAGGGATTGCATGCAGCCGCGGTCATGGGCCAGATGCGGACGACGCTCCGGGCGCTGACGGCGATCGACCCGTCGCCCGGGGTGGTGCTCGCAGCGCTGGACCGGGTCACCCAGGACCTCGACCCGGACGAGATCGCGACCGTCGTCTACGTGTTGCTCGACCTCACGGCCCGCACGGCCCGGCTCGGGAGGGCCGGGCATCCGCCGCCACTGCTCCTCACCACCTCCGGCGCGGTGCGTCTGCTCGACGATGCCGGCTCCCCGCCGCTGGGGGTGCCCAACCAGCGCTGGGGCGAGACCACCGTCGACGTCCCTGCAGACAGCCTGCTGGTCCTCTACAGCGACGGCATGGTCGAGGACCGTTCGGCAGGGCTCGGGCCCGGCACGTCCGCGCTGACGCGTGCGCTACGCGACCTCGCCGGGCACGGGGTGGACGACGTGGACGTCGTCGCCGACGCCCTGATGCGGCGAGCCACGAGCATCGCGCACGACGACGACATGACCCTGCTGCTCGCCCGAGTGCACGACGACCCCGACGATCACGACGTGGCGCACACCGCGATCTCTGTCGCGAGGTCCGAAGAGGGACCACCGGGTGCCTTCGGGTCCCCGTGGGTATGAACCCAGTGGTCAGGCCGGGCCGTGCGACAGAGGCAGCAACGGCCTGAGAGCCCACTACCGACGGAGACTCATCGTGATCGTCCTCGCACTCGCCACCCCGTTGCTCGGTTTCGCCCTGCTCCTGTTCATGCAGCGTCTCGAGGAGCGCATGATGTCCGCCCCCGCGCAGGTCTCGGCGGCGGCTCGCGACTAGGTCGGTCCGCAGGTCACGCGACCACGCTGGCCACCGCGAAGTGGTCAGCCGGCATGGCGGTGTGAAGTCGCCACGTGATGGCGATGGGCCGCTCGCCCCGGTGCTCGACATAGGAGGCCGGCCCGAGGAACAGGTAGGGCGCGCCGCCGCCCAGCTCAGTGGTCTTGGCCGTGCGCACGAAGAGCAGCACGTGGCTGCCGAGACGCTCGTGGTCGAGGTACCGCTGACCCGTCCTGGAGGCGATGGTGGTCCCCGACTGCGACTCCCAGTGGAACAGGGTCGGACTGATGGCATAGTCCCGGTACATCGTGGTGGGGGAGTAGTCGGCCTCCGACTTGTTGAGCGTCACGAAGAACGCGTCGCTGTTGGCGGCCGCCGAGAAGAGCACTCCCTCCCGGAAGCTGTTGGGCTTGCGGCCGGACAGCTCCACGTAGTCCAGGGCTGCCACGGCCTCTTCCCTGGTGTAACGGCCGTGCACCCGCAGCGGGCGGTCGACGAGGCGGCCATCGGTCCCGCCGAGCGGGTGGGTGACGTGGGCCGCGCCCTGCAGCCCGAGGTCGAGCACGGCCCGCAGGTCCTCGCAGACCGCCCGCTCGAGGCGTAGCGCGCGCAGTC
The DNA here is from genome assembly GCF_039531305.1 of Terrabacter lapilli. Classification (NCBI taxonomy): domain Bacteria; kingdom Bacillati; phylum Actinomycetota; class Actinomycetes; order Micrococcales; family Intrasporangiaceae; genus Terrabacter; species Terrabacter lapilli. Next base: position 157,214 of record NZ_BAAAPU010000009.1, on the reverse strand, counting down.
CCTCGTCGTACGAAGCGAACCCCCCACCGTCGGGGAAGAGCGAGAAGAACAGCATCCGGGCGTACGCCTGCATCTCGGGTGGGGCGTCCTCGTAGGCCCCGGCGTCGTCCGAGAGCCACGACCCGTAGGCGCGGGCACGCATTGGGTCGTCGACGTGGGCGAGGACCCGGACACGCCTCAGCAGCTTCTCCTCCCGCGGACCGGCGGGCGCCGCGTCCACACCCGCCTCCCGACGCAGCCGCGTCCAGGAGCGACCATCGCGCAGGACGTCCGCGAGCTCGCTGCCCGAGTCACGCAGGAAGACGCCGAGGTCCCCGGTGGGGTGCGCGCGCAGCTCGGCCGTCAGCTGCGCCCAGCGGCTCGAGACCCGTTCGCGGATGTTGCGCAGCACCAGCTCCTCGCTCAGGCGGTCGAGCACGATCTGCGTCCCGGCCGGCAGGAACGGGAAGCCCGCCTCGACGTCTTGGAGCAGCTGCGTGCGTGTCACCCCCGTGACGGCGCGGAACCGCTGGTCGAAGCGGAACTCCTTGCGGTGGTGCCCGACGAAGTCCAACGCGGTGAGCACAGCCTTGCCGGGGGCCCGTCGCAGGCCACGTCCGAGCTGCTGCAGGAAGACGGTCGAGCTCTCGGTCGGGCGCAGGAAGAGCACGGTGTTGATCGCCGGCACGTCGACGCCCTCGTTGAAGACGTCGACGGTGAAGAGCGCCTGCAGGCGCCCGCTGCGGAGGTCGCCGACGTGGCGGTCCCGGTCCTGCGGTGCGGTGTCGCCGAGGACGGCGGCAGACCGGATCCCGGCCCGGGTGAAGACCTCCGCCATGTAGTGGGCGTGCTCACGGCTGACGCAGAAGCACAGGGCTCGCATGCCATCGAGATCGAGCACCTTGTCGCGAAGTGCCTTGAGCACCAGTCGAGCCCGCGCGTCGTTACCGGTGAAGACCTGCGAGAGGCTCTGCACGGCATACGCCCCGTTGGTCCAGTCGACCGAGCGAAGGTCAGTGCCGTCGGCGACGGCGAAGTAGTGGAACGGCGTCAACAGCTCCGCCTTCAGGGCGTCCCAGAGACGCAGCTCGGCGGCCACGCGGCCGCCGAAGAAGCTGCGCACGTCCGTTCCGTCCCCGCGCTCGGGAGTCGCGGTCAGGCCGAGGAGCTCACGGGGGCGCAGGCGCTCGAGGAGGGAGCGGTAGGTGCGCGCCTCGGCGTGGTGGAACTCGTCGATCACCACCACCGCGAAGGCGTCCTCGGGCAGGTTGCCGATGCCGTATGCCGTGAGCGACTGGACCGAGGCGAAGACGTGGCGCCAGCGCTCGGGGCGGGCTCCACCGACGTACAGCTCGCCGAAGTCGGGGTCGGCGAGCACCTCCCGGTACGTCCGCAGGGACTGCTCGAGGATCTCGCGCCGGTGGGCGACGAACAGCAGGGTCGGCCTGCCGCCGAGCTGATCGGACAGCCGCCGGTAGTCGAGGGCGGCGACGACGGTCTTGCCCGTGCCGGTGGCGGCGACGACGAGGTTGCGGTGCCGGTCGTGGACCACCCGCTCGACGTCGAGCTGCTCGAGCATCTCGGCCTGGTGCGGGTACGGCCGCACCTCGAGCCCCGAGAGCGACAGCGTGACACGGTCGTGGGTGCGGCGACCGGAGGCCTCGGCGAGCGCGTCGTCGAGGCGGTCACGGTCGCGTTGCGGGTCGTAGGCCTCGAACGTCGCGTCGTGCCAGTAGCTGTCGAAGGTGGCCTGGAACTTCTCGATGAGCGCCGGGGTGGCGACGGCCGAGAGCCGCACGTTCCACTCCACCCCGTCGAGGAGCGCAGCGCGCGAGAGGTTGCTGGATCCCACGTAGGCGGTGTCGAACCCGGTGTTGCGGCGGAAGAGCCACGCCTTGGCGTGCAGCCGGGTGCGGAGGGAGTCGTACTGCACTCTCGCCTCGGCCCCGAACTCTGTCACGAGCCGGTCCAGGGCGGCGCGTTCGGTCGCTCCCATGTAGGTCGTGGTGATCAGCCGGAAGGGGACGCCGCGGTCCCTGAGGTCGCGCAGCTGGCTCTCGATGACCCGGATGCCGTGCCACTTGACGAAGGCCATGACGACGTCGACGCGGTCGGCGCTGGGGATCTCGGCGCGCAGCTCGTGGCCGATGCCGGGCTCGCCGGAGGCGTTGGTGAGCAGCGCCGCGTCGGACAGCGGGGTGGCCGGGCGGCCGGTCGGCCGAGCCGTGCCGTGATGGCCGGTGTACGAGACCGAGAGCAGCTGTCGCGACGCCTCGACCACGCCGTCCTCGTCGGCTCCGATGACGCCGAGCAGCCGGTTGACCAGCTCCACCCGGACGTCCGGACGGCGCTCGCCACGGAGGACACGTGCGACGGCCTGGGCGACGTGGCGGCTCAGGATGTCCGGCTCCTCGCCGTCCGGCACCGCCTGCGAGGCCAGTACGGCTTGGGCCCGGTCGAGCCGCCTCTGCAGCCCCTCGGTGATCAAGCTCTCGTAGACGCCTTCCAGCAGGCTGCCCCCGTCGTCGGTCATGGCCGGCAGCTTGCCAGGACGGGAGCCTCCCGAGCCGCAACCTGGCCCGGAGACCCTGGCCCGGCGATCCGGAGGCCTAGGGTGCCGAGCCGATCACGGCGGAGAGCGTCACGAACGAGTACCCACGGGACCGGAGCCCGGCGATGACCTGGGGAAGGGCGTCCGCGTCGAGTGTCGAGTGGTCCGTGGGGTTCGCGCCCAGGTGCATGAGCACGATCTCGCCCGGCTGGGCGGCGGCCAGGACGCGTGAGACGACGGACGTGGCGCTCTGGCCGCCTGACGTTCCCTTCCAGCCCAGAGTGTCGACGGTCCAGCGGAAGGGGACGTAGCACTCGGCGTTGACGACCGAGATGGAGCGGCTGTCTGCTGCCCCGGACGGGAAGCGGAACCACGGCCGCGGGTCCTGTCCCGTGACGGCCTCGATGCGCGCCGCCGCCGTGGTGAGCTCGGACCGGATCGCCGTCGCGGAGAGCGTGGTGAAGTCGGGATGGTGGTAGCTGTGGTTGCCGATCGGATAGCCGGCCGCGATGGTCCTGGCGGTCGACGGGAAGGCGTCGACGAACTCACCGGTGAGGAAGAACGAGGCCGGCACGCCTTCGCGACCCAACGTCCGGAGGATCGAGGCGGCAGCCTCGTTCCCGGCTCCACCGTCGAACGTGAGGGCGACGAGCCTGCCGCTCGCGCCCAGGGTGGTCACGTCCTTCCCGAGCAGTCGTGACGGGATGCTGCACGCCCCTGGGCGGGAGGTGGTCGTGGGCAGCGGCGGACCGGTCCCGGGGGAGGGGCGTGCGGTCGCGGTCCTGGTGCGCGAGTCAGGTGGCGTTCGGGTGAGGCTGGAGGTGGGGGTCGGAACGCGTCCATCGGGAGCCGTCGTCGGTGCCGGCGCTGTCGTGGCCTGCGCCGTGCTCGTCGGGGCAGGGCTGGGCGTCGGGGCGGATGGTCCGCCAGACCCGCTGCAGCCGGCCAACGACCAGAGAGCGACGGCGACGACTGCCGGCACGACTCCCGCCCGGACCACGGCTCTGGCCATGACTCCTCCTGTCTCCATGAGACACCCGGCGCCATCGGTGCGCGGTCGGTCGGTGCGGGATGAGATCGACGACACCGCTCCGTCAGCGCACGGGTGCGGGTGCAGACTGGCCCCATCGGGCAGTGCAGCTCCGCGAGAGGACGGTCATGGCCATTCCGAGTCCCGGGTACTCCATCACCGTCCGCGTCGAGGTACCGGCTTCGGCGAACGCGACGGCCGCACTCACCACGGCCGTCTCCTCGACCGGTGGTGCGCTCACGGCGCTCGACGTGGCCGAGAGCCGGACCGACCGACTCGTCGTCGACGTCACCTGCGACACGAGGGACGAGTCCCACGGGCAGGCCATCACCGACGCGATCGCGGCGGTACCGGGCGCGCTGGTCCGGAAGGTCAGTGACCAGACGTTCCTGCTGCACCTCGGCGGCAAGATCGAGGTCAACCCCAAGGTGCCGCTCAAGCACCGCGACGACCTCTCCCGGGCCTACACGCCCGGAGTCGCCCGCGTGTGCCGCGCCATCGCGGAGCACCCCGAGGACGCCCGCCGCCTGACGATCAAGCGCAACACGGTGGCCGTCCTCACCGACGGGTCGGCCGTCCTCGGCCTCGGAAACATCGGCCCGCTCGCGGCGCTGCCGGTCATGGAGGGCAAGGCCGCGCTCTTCAAGCAGTTCGGGGGAGTCGATGCCTGGCCGGTGTGCCTCGACACCCAGGACACGGACGAGATCGTCGCGATCGCGCGCGCCATCGCACCGGTCTACGGCGGCATCAACCTCGAGGACATCTCTGCCCCAAGGTGTTTCGAGATCGAGGCGCGGCTTCGCGAGCTCCTCGACATCCCGGTGTTCCACGACGACCAGCACGGCACCGCGATCGTCGTCCTGGCCGCGCTCACCAACGCCCTCCGAGTCGTGGGCAAGTCCATCGAGGAGGTCCGCATCGTCGTCTCCGGGGTGGGCGCTGCCGGACACGCCATCATCCGGCTGCTGCTGACGCAGGGCGCTCGCGACATCGTGGCGTGCGGTCGCACCGGCGCCGTCAACAGTGGCGAGGAGGTGATGGAGCCCTTCCGCCAGTGGATCGCCGACCACACGAACGCCCGGCACGAGACGGGGACGCTCCGCGAGGTCCTTGCCGGGGCCGACGTCTTCATCGGCGTCTCCGCACCCGACCTGCTGACCGGTGACGACATCGCCACGATGGCCCCGGACGCGATCGTCTTCGCGCTGGCCAACCCTGTCCCCGAGGTCGACCCGCTGGCGGCGAGCGAGCACGCCGCCGTCGTCGCCACCGGGCGCTCGGACCACCCGAACCAGATCAACAACGTGCTCGTCTTCCCCGGCTTCTTCCGCGGCCTGCTCGACGCGCACGTCTCCGGCATCACCGACGCGATGATGGTCGCCGCGGCCGGCGCCATCGCGGACACGGTGCACCCGAGCGAGCTCAACGCGAGCTTCATCATCCCCAGCGTCTTCGACGCGAGCGTGGCGCCCGCCGTGGCCGACGCGGTGCGCCGGGCCGCAGGGGGCTGACCACGCGCACGTATGCCGTCAGCCGACGGGGAAGGGCGGCATCCCCAGGAGCTCGCAGCCGAGCGACGCGAGGACGCCCTGCAGCACCGCCGCCGCTTCGGGCGGCACCGGGCCGGGCACCGGCAGCTCGCCGTCGAACGTCTGGACCACCGGACGGCCGGTGGCCGGGAAGAAGGTCTCGAACCCCGCGGGGCTGATCACGTTGTAGAAGTGGGCGCTGCCGGAGGCGACCCGAAAGGCGTGCTCACGGCCTGCGGGCAGGTGCAGCACGGTGCCGGCCTGGACCAGGGTGGTGTCACCCTCGCACCACCCCTCGAGGGCGCCGTCGAGGACGATGAAGGTCTCCGACTCCCGGCCGTGGAGGTGGCGAGGGGTCATGCAGCCCAGACGGGCTCGCTGCTCCACCACGGAGAAGCTGCCCCCGGTCGCCTCTCCGGGGAGGAGGACTCGCGTGAGGAAGTCGAGGTGGTCGATCACGGGAAGGTTGGAAGGGTCCACGTGGGCCGCCTCCGAGGTCACGAGGTTCGTCATACCTGCCACGGTGCTGAAGCGTCGTCAGGCGAACCATCCCCGATTCCGGGGATCTGCTCGTAGGGTCGGGACATGCTCGTCGAACGGCGCGCCCGTGGTGAGGGCGCGAAGGGCGGCCTGTCGTCCCGGCTCGCGCGGGCGGCTCGCGGACTGGGCGCGGAGGCCACGCCTGCGGATGCCGCCGCTCTGGTGCTCGACGTCCTCGTCGAGGGGATCGGGGCCCGGGGAGGAGCGATCGTGGTCATGGACCCGCGGACCGCCCTCTTCACGACCGGGGCGGTGCACCAGCTCCCGGCTCCCAGCTGTCATCCCTTCTTCCGCTTCGAGGTGCAGTCCGAGAGCGAGCGGACCTTCCGGCGGCTGGCGGCCACGGGGGCCGGTGCGGTGGCGGTCTCGTGCCATCCAGCCGATGACGGCTATGCCGAGCGCGTGCTGCGGCCGTACGGCTACGCCGACGAGCTGCGCGTGATCGGGCGGCACGCCGGGACGAGCTGGGCGGGCGTCTCGTTGTGGCGCCGCCCGTCCGAGGGGCCGTTCACCCGGGCGGACGAGCAGGCCCTCGACCGGGTGGCGGCCGACACCGGACGCATCGTGCGCGACGCGGTGGTCCGCTCGGTCGGGGTCGCGTCCGACGCCGGCACTCGGCACGTCGTCGTCGTGGAGGGCGACGACGTGGTCGAGTCCAGCCGGCGCAGCGCCGAGGACCTCGAGCAGCTGGCCCACCCGGACGTGGAGGAGTACCGCCACCTGGACCACCTGAAGGAGCTGGCCCGGCGCGACCCGAGCTTCTCCACCGTCGTCGGCATGGCGGACGGGCGGTGGCTCTCAGCCCACGGGGTCCCGCTGGGCTCCGGCAGGGTGGCGATCGTGCTCGCCTCCGCGTCGCCGTCCGACCTGTTCGGGGTCGTCGTCGCGGGTGCCGGCCTGACGCCCCGTGAGGTGGAGATCACGAGGCTGCTGTGCCGTGGCCACTCCGACGCGGAGATCGCGGCACTGCTGACCATCTCGCCGCACACCGTGCACGACCACGTGCGGGCCGTGCGCTCGAAGCTGGGTGTGCGCAGCCGTTCCGAGGTGGCGGCGAAGGTCTTCGCCGAGCGCTACTTCGACGGCTTCCTCTCCTCTGCGGCCGTGAGCCACACCTGAACGGGTCGCCACCGCCACTGTCGCCACCGCCGCCAACCGGGGAGCCGGTCCGTTCGCCGGCCGCCCCGCGGCTGTGGCTCTCAGGCCGCGTGACGTCCGCGGGTGCCCGCACGCACCACTGCGCCCTGGGCAACGGACTCGTCGCTGTCGACGCGCGCCCCGTCCCAGACGTGGGCCTCGGTGCCGACCTTGGCTCGCGGACCGATCCGCGCCTCGCGCCCGACCACGGCGCCGGCGGCGACGTGAGCCGTGGTGCCCACGCTGGCGCCCGAGTGGACGACCGCGCCACGGTCGATCCAGGCCCCGCTCGCGATGTGTGCGCCCTCGCCGACGACTGCGCCTCGGTCGACGTAGGCGTGCTCACCGACGTATGCCGTCGGGTCGACGTGGGCGTGCGACTCGACGAAACCACCACCGTTGACGTGGCGGGCGTAGCGCAGCATGGTGCCGTTGTCCTCTTCGAACTCCTCGTACTTCCTGCGCCTCATCGTGCACCCCCTCCGGGTTTGAGCGCGGGCACCCTGCCCGCGCTCGTAACATGCCCATCCAACGTTCAAGTGGACGTGAAGATTCCGCTCCATGGACAACCTTGGACAGCCTCTTCCAGAGCAACGTCCGTACCCGTCCTGACAGTTCCTGATTCACCCGTCTCACGACAATCCGGGCGCCTCTGGCGCCGCGAGCTCCGCGGCATACGGTGGAAGGATGAACTTTCGATACCTCGGCAACAGCGGACTGAAGATCTCCGAGATCACCTACGGCAACTGGCTGACCCACGGGTCGCAGGTGGAGAACGACGTCGCCACGCAGTGCGTGCGCGCCGCCCTCGACGCCGGCATCAGCACGTTCGACACGGCCGACGTCTACGCCAACACCAAGGCCGAGTCGGTGCTCGGTGAGGCCCTGAAGGGTGAGCGGCGGGAGAGCCTGGAGATCTTCACCAAGGTCTACTGGCCCACCGGCCCAGGCGGGAAGAACGACACAGGCCTGTCCCGCAAGCACATCATGGAGTCGATCAACGGGTCGCTGCAGCGCCTCCAGACCGACTACGTCGACCTCTACCAGGCACACCGCTACGACACGGAGACCCCGCTCGAGGAGACGATGCAGGCGTTCGCCGACATCGTGCGCCAGGGCAAGGCGCTCTACATCGGCGTCAGCGAGTGGACGGCCGACCAGATTCGCGAGGGCGTCTCTCTCGCAAAGGATCTCGGCTTCCAGCTCATCTCGAGCCAGCCGCAGTACTCCATGCTCTGGCGGGTCATCGAGGGCGAGGTCGTCCCGACGTGCGAGGAGCTCGGCGTCAGCCAGATCGTGTGGAGCCCCATCGCCCAAGGCGTGCTGACGGGCAAGTACCAGCCCGGCCAGCAGCCGCCGGAGGGCTCGCGCGCGGCCGACGAGAAGGGCGGGGCCGACATGATCAAGCGGTTCATGAACGACGACGTCCTCACGCGCGTGCAGAACCTCAAGCCGATCGCCGACGAGGCGGGCCTCACGATGGCGCAGCTCGCCGTCGCCTGGGTGCTCCAGAACCCCAACGTCGCCGCTGCCCTCGTCGGCGCTTCCCGGCCCGAGCAGGTGGCCGAGAACGTCAAGGCCGCCGGTGTGAAGCTCGAGCCGGAGCTGATGAAGAAGATCGACGAGGTGCTCGGCGACATCGTCGAGCGTGACCCGGGCAAGACCAAGGAGACCGCGCCCCAGCAGCGCGTCGCCTGACCGGAGGCCTCGACCGGAGGCACTGGACCGTGTGTCGACGGGCCGCGAGCGCTGCTCGCGGCCCGTCCGCGTCGGCGGGTCACGAGCTGGCCCCGCCGCTCAGGAGGGCCGGTGCTGGCGAGGCTGGGGACAACGAAGCCGGGTGACTGCTCGTCCGAGGCACCATGGCGAGCATGACCTTCCGAGACCTGCCTGCTCGCGCGAGCGAGATCCCCTTGACCAACCGTCGCGTGGCCGCAGACGTCATCGACCTCATCGTCAGCGACGCGGACCGGAACACCGGCTGTGTCGCGGTGATGATCTGCGACGCAGAGGCTCGGGGTCGCCAGCCACTGGTCCTCCGGGACCTGCCGCCGTCCGCAGGGCCCAGCGCACTCGCCCAGCTGCTGGGACTCGTCCTGCCCCTGGTGGCGGCGAACCGCGGGGCCGTGCTGATCGGTCGAGGACGACCGCGGGGAACCGCTCCCGACGACGTCGACAGGCGGTGGCACCAGACCGCGATCGACTGGTGTGCAGACCACGGGGTCGGTCTCCTGGGTTTCTACCTCGCCACCCGGGACGGCATCTGTCGCCTGCCGGAGCCGCTCACGGCCGCCTCCTGACGTCGCGCTCGCCCAGGCACTGTCAGAACGGGGGTAGGGACTCCGGCTCTGAGAGCTGTGCCGCCCTCGAACATCCGGCCTCAGTCAGCTCCGGCAGTCCGCGAGCGGCCGGCGACGTGCGCAGCGGGTCAAGCCAGTCCTTCGGATAGGTGTCGTAGACCCGACCGGTCTTGGTGCGCCATCGAACCCGGTCGCCCTCGCGGTGCACCGACCAGTGGCCGTACGTGTGCAGGTTGTGGTGTGGCCGGTGCTTGCTGGTGAGGTTGCCGGCCTCCGTCGGGCCGTGCGGCCACGGGATGTCGTGGTCGAGGTCGCACCGTGCGGCCGGAACGGTGCAACCGGGTGCCCTGCAGGTGCCGTCGACGGCCTCGACCTGGGCCCGCATTGCTGCCGTGGGCCGGTAGGCACGCGTCTCGAGGTGGAGAGCGGCGCCGGTGTCGGCATCGACGGCCAGGCGTCGCCATGTCGAGTCGTCGTTGAGCATGATCTGGCGGGCATGTTCGGCCGTGACCCATCCATGGCCGACGAGCTCGCAGGGTGCATCGGTCAGGCCGACCGCGGTCGTGAAGGGAACGACCAGGGTCACCTGCGCGGCCGGCCGATGCCCAAGACGTGTGAACCACCCACCCGCCGGACTCCCGCCGTGTCGCTGACCACGGCCATGGTCGCCGGCACCGGCGTCGGCACCGGCATCGGCACTGGCTCCGACATCTGCACCGCCACCGGCGTCGGCATCGCGAGCGTCGCGGTCTCCGAACCTGCCCTCGGCGCCCCAGCCCGGCTGCATCCCGGTGGGTGACTGCGGCCAGCCGAACATCAAGGTGTCGGTGATGACGTCGGCACGCAATGAGTCGAGATCGCGTGGGTCGCCTGCGGCTCGCGCCGCGCGAGCCACGGCGTCGGCTCGCTCCATCGCCGCGACGATCTTGTCGGCGTCGTTGACGACCGTCAGCGTGCCGAGCCCGTCGCTGTCGAGCTGGGCGTGTGCGCCTCGGCGGCATCGTGCCGCGCGTCGGCGCTCGGCGGCTTCGCGGTCGGCGGCGAGGCACGCGCGAGTCAGTCGCTGCCGGAAGAGCGTGGGGGAGGGGGGCGCCCCGTCCTTGGGCCGCAGGACCGAATCGACGATCCCTGCTCCGCACTCGGGCGGGAGTGCAGCGATCTCGCTGAAGACGATGCACGCGCGACGCAACGAGACCGATCCCAGCTTGAGCCGGTGTCGCAATGCGGAGGCCCCGGGCGTCCGGGACAGGGCGAGCTTCAGTCGGACACCGACGTCCTGTTGGCCGAGCCCCGTCGCCGAGGACACCTCCATGGCCGTCAGCTCGTCGGCCTCGATCCACCCCTTGGGTCTGGGACGACCGAGGTCAGCCGACCGTGCCAGCTCGCTGGACTCGATGGTCGAGCAAAGCCGCGCCAGCGCCTCGAGGCCGGCGGCGTCCAGGAGAGCCTTGCAGCGTTCGACCAGCTCGACGGTCCGGAGTTCCCCCTCGGCTCGCGCCTCCAGGTCTGTCAGGACGTCTTCGGCCCGCACGGGCACCAGGTCGTCGGCCGCGGCCTCCAGCAGCTCGCCCAGCAGCGCCGGCACCACGTCGGCCAGCAGGGTCTCGGCCACGTGTCTGCGCACCGCTCGTTCGAGCATCGGGAGGGTCCGCTGGCGCAATGGAGTGCGGCGGGTCGCACGAGAACGGAACAGGGTGACCAACTGGTCGACCTCGAGGATCGCGTCCGCCTCGCCGGCAGCGTGGAACGAGCGGTGGCTCGTCATCGCTGCGGCGTCGTCCATACCCAATTAGAACACATGTTCGAACAACCCGTCAAGACGGCTCACCCACCTCCACCACTCGCAGCGGACAACGACGCCGGCGCGGGCTTGTGCTCCCGAGTGCCGCGGAGGAAGGTGCCGACATGGACGACGACCTCGACCAGCTCTTCCTTCGCGCCGCGTCCGAGAGTGCTCACCACCGCACTCGGGTTGACGAGCTGCCGGTGCACCCGTCGCCTGACCGGTCCGCGCTGGACGCCGCCTTCGGCGGTCCCCTCCTGACCGGTCCGACCGACTCGCAACGCGTCGTCGAGGACCTCATCGCCGCGGCGCGTCCCGGCCTCGTGGGCACCGTGGGTCCGCGCTTCTTCGGCTTCGTCATCGGCGGGGCGTCGCCTGCCGCGACGGCGGCGGACATGCTGGCCGCGGGCTGGGACCAGTGCGCCTACAACGAGGTCCTCTCGCCCGCGGCGGCCGCGGCGGAGCGGGCAGCCGGTGGCTGGGTGAAGGAGCTGCTCGGCATCCCCGGCCAGGCGTCGGTGGGGTTCGTCACGGGCGCCCAGGCGGCCAACACCGTCGGCCTCGCCGTGGGCCGCCAGCGGGTGCTCGCCGATGCCGGCTGGGACGTCGCGCTCGACGGGCTCTGTGCTGCGCCGCGCGTCGCCATCGTCGCGAGCGAGGAGCGGCATGCCACCATCGACCGCGCGGCCCGCCTGCTCGGCTTCGGCACGCGCAGCATCGAACCCGTTGCGGCCACGACGCAGGGGGCCATCGACGTCGACGCGCTCCGCGCGAAGCTCGACGAGCTCCGTGGCCGACCGGTCATCGTGTGCCTCCAGGCAGGCAACGTGAACACCGGCGCCTGCGACGACCTGCGCGCCGCGACGGAGCTGGCGCACGACCACGCAGCCTGGGTCCACGTCGACGGGGCCTTCGGCCTGTGGGCCGCTGCGAGCGCGCGGACCGCACACCTGGTCGACGGTCTCGAGCTCGCAGACTCGTGGGGCACCGACGCCCACAAGTGGCTCAACGTGCCCTACGACTGCGGCCTGGCCTTCTGTGCGGACGCGTCGCTGCACGCCGCCACGATGTCGTATGCCGCCGCGTACCTCACCGGCTCCGGCGCACTCTCGGACCCCGTCCTCGGAGACCTCACCCCTGAGTCCTCCCGGCGGGCAAGGGGATTCGCGGTCTGGGCCGCGCTGCGTGAGCTGGGGCGAGACGGTGTGGCCGAGCTCGTGGACCGGTGCTGTGCCCTTGCGCGCCGCATGGCGCTGCGTCTGGAGACCGGCGGCGCGACCGTCCACAACGACGTGGTCCTCAACCAGGTGCTCGTCAGCGTCGGCGACCCGGCGCGCACCGACGAGCTGGTCGGTGCGGTCCAGCAGGAGGGCACCTGCTGGGTGGGCGGGACCACCTGGCGCGGCAGGCGCCTCATCCGCATCTCGGTCTCGAACGCGACGACGACCGAGGGCGACATCGACGCGTCGGCCGACGCCATCCTCGCGGTCGCGGCGTCGATGGCGGCTGCCAACCCGTGACGGGCCGGCTGTGCGGGAGGCCCGGAGGCGACGGTCCGCGCTGCGTCCGGCTCACCCCGCCAGGTGCACCAGCGTGGCCAGCTCGTCCGCGACCCTGCTCGCGAGGTGCCGGCCATCCGGCACCACGTCTGGGTCGGCGACGAGAGTGATCCCCAGCGTGCCGGCATACGACAGCACGTCGAAGGTGACCCCGGTGTTGCCGGGCGTCACAGCGACGGGAACGACACGGCTGACCTCATGTCCACAGAACCGCCACGGGTGGCGAGGGCCGCGCACGTTCGTGACGAAGGTGTTGACGAGCCGCTGGTGGTCCACGAACCACGCGAACACACCGAGGCGGGCGAGCACCCGGAAGGCGATCCCGAGCGGCGCGGCCGAAGCCGCGCGGGGCCGGGTGCGTTGCTCCCGGGACGCGGCAGCGACGGCACGCAGAGTCGCGTCGGCCGGCACCGCGAGCGGGACGCGGAAGGGCACGACACCCGTCTCGTTGCCCAGATGGCTCACGCCGGCGGAGGAGCGCCCGGAGTAGGGAACCGAGACCACGAGCGAGTCCACGTCGGCGCCGCGGCTGCGCGCGACGTCACCGAGCCCCCGCGCCACGGCGGAGAGCACGAGGTCGTTGACCGTGACGCCCAGCCGGTGCCCGGCGGCCACCACCTCCTCGAGCGGCGTCTCGATCGTGGTGATCCGACGCGTCGGCCCGGTGGGCCGGTTGAACGGGGTGCGCGGGCAGAGGCTCGGATGGGGTGCACCCGAGCCGAACCCGAGGTCCCGGACGCCGGCGCGCGCGGTCCGCGCCCGTGCTCGCAGTGCCCTGGCCGACTCGACACGCTCGCGCCATGCCGCGACCGCAAGCTGGCGACGTGAGGGCCTCGAGCCACCCGAGCCCGCGACACCGGAGTCGTCCGGAGGCCCGCCGACCTGCCCGTCCGCCAGTGCGCCGAGCACGGCGAGCCCGCCGAGCCCGTCGGCGAGCACGTGGTGCGCCACGACGACGAGGGCAGCGCGCTCGGCGCCCAGGCCGGTGATCCAGCAGGCGCGCCACAGTGGCAGGTCACGCGGCAGCCGGCGGCAGGCCAGTTCCGCCACAGCCGACCAGAGAGCCGTGTCACCGTCGACCCTCTGGAAGGTCAGGTGCCGTGAGACGTCGAACCGCTCGTCCTCGGACCAGTACGGACGGCCACAGCCCGGCGGGGCCGGTCGCAGACGGCGGCGCAGCCGCGGCACCGACGCGACCCCTCGCTCGACGGCCGCGCGCACCTCGGCGCGATCGAGGTGCGCGCCGTCCTCGACGAGCAGCGCTGCCGCGATGTTCATCGGGGCCGCGCCCCGGTCCGTGACGAGCGTCGTCAGGTCGTTCGGCGAGATGCGGTCGATCCCGCCGGTCGAGGGGCCGTGCGTCCAGACGCGGACGTCCATCTCTCGACGGTAGGTCGGGACCGGCTCGGGCGGTCGTTCCCGCCGGGATCGCGCGCTGTCTGATGGCTCACGCCCGCGCAACGCGCGAGGAAGCGGACCCAGCCCGCACCCAGCCGACGTCCAGCGCAACTTGGCGATCTCTTGACCAACCGTTTCGTAGCCTCTGGGGCCTCGCGGTCGTTGACAGGGCGAGCGAGGGCACCCGCCGTCGCTCCACGGTCTCGACCGGACGCCTCGGGGGTGTCCTCCTTCACTGAAACCAGGAGCTGCACAGATGCTGCCCGCCTTGCTCAGAAGACCCCGTTCCCGTGTTCTGCCCGTCCTCGCGGCCGGTGGTCTCGTCGCCGCGGTCGCCGTGGCCGCCCCTGCCCTCGCCGCCACCCCGGACTCCGGCTCGCTGTCGGACACCAGCACCAGCGTGCAGTGGACCGCCGGGCCCTTCGCCGCGCCCAACGTCACCGGCACGACCGGGGACGTCACGTGCGGACCCGGCCTCTGCGACGACTTCGCCCTGCACGTCTCGACCCCCGCCGGCTACGGCGACGGCCACCAGCTGACGATCAAGGTCGGCTGGGCCAACTCGGCCGCCGACTTCGACGTCTACCTGCTGAACCAGCAGGGTGCCGTCGTCGCCTCGGCCGCCTCGAGCTCCGACCCGGAGGTCATCCTGGCACCCCCGGCCAGCGGCGACTACACCGTCCGCGTCGTGCCGTACGCGCCGCTCGGCGAGACCGTGACGGGCACGGCGACGCTGACCTCGCTCCCCGCCAACCCGGCCCCCGCCACTGCCACGCCGCCGACCTACAGCCAGTACGGCGCGCCCGAGTCCTTCCCCCAGGCGCACAACGCGGGGGAGCCGTCCCTCGGCAGCAGCCACACCACCGGCGCGTCCTTCTACCAGGCGCTCTACGACACCTACCGGGCCACATGGGACGACAGCGTCAGCCCCTCCAAGGTGACGTGGTCCAACGTCTCGGCGACGCCCACCAACGGCTGCCTCACCGGTGGCTCGACCTCCCTCGACCCCATCGGGTTCACCGACCCCGCCACCGGGCGGGTCTTCGAGAGCCAGCTGGCCGGCAAGACCTCGCTCATGTGCTACTCCGACGACGAGGGCAAGACGTGGTCCCCGAGCCAGGGCGGCGGCCTGAACTCCGGCGTCGACCACCAGACCGTCGGCGGGGGTCCTTACTCTCCCAACGGGATCGGCGCGCTGCCGACCTCCTCCTACAAGAACGCCGTCTACTACTGCAGCCAGGACATCGCTGACGCGAACTGTGCGGCGAGCCACGACGGCGGCGTCACGTTCGGCCCGGCCGTCCCGATGTACTCCCTGCTCGACTGCGGCGGCCTGCACGGGCACGTCAAGGTCGCCCCCGACGACGGCACCGTCTACGTCCCCAACAAGTCGTGCGGTGGCAACCAGGCAGTGGCCGTCTCCGAGGACGGCGGCACCACGTGGGCGGTCCGCAAGAACCCGGCCAGCACGGCCGGTGACTCGGACCCGAGCGTCGGGATCGGCGCCAAGGGGACCGTCTACATGGGCTACCAGGCCGCGGACGGCACGCCGCGCGTCGCCGTGAGCCGTGACAAGGGCAAGACCTGGACCGACGACCAGAACGTCGGTGCGAGCCTCGGCATCCACAACGTCGTCTTCCCGGCCGTCGTGGCCGGCGACGACGACCGGGCCTCCTTCGCCTTCATCGGCACGACGACGGCCGGCAACTACCAGGACGCCACCGGCTTCAAGGGTGACTGGCACCTCTACGTGTCCACCACGTACGACGGTGGCAAGAGCTGGGTCACGGTCGACACGACGCCGAGCGACCCCGTGCAGCGCGGCTCCATCTGCACCGGCGGCACGACCTGCGGCAACGACCGCAACCTGCTCGACTTCATGGACGCCACCGTCGACAAGACCGGGCGCGTCCAGGTCGGCTACGCCGACGGCTGCACGGGCGCCTGCGCCCAGCCCGGCGGCGCGCAGAACTTCGACGCGTACGCCACGATCGCGCGCCAGCAGTCCGGCAACACGCTGTATGCGGCATACGACGCCCTGCCCAACCTGACCCCCGCGACGCCGGCGGTCACGAAGAGCGGGGGCCTCTACGTCGCCTCGACCAAGGTCGCGAACAACGGCAAGGCCGCGGCCCGCGGCGTGACGACTCGGCTGCTGGTCGACGGGATCAACGTGGGCACCTCGGCCCCCGTCGACCTCGCAGCCGGGGCCTCGTCGACCGTCACCTTCCCGGGTGTCCGGCTCGCCAAGGGCACGCACACGGTCGTCGTCGTGGCGGACCCGACCAACTCCGTGAAGGAGTCCGACGAAGGGGACAACCAGCGCCAGACCCAGGTGACCCGATGACCCGGTCCCCAGTGACCCGCTCGGCCGGTCCGCTGACCGCGAGGGCGAGACACCGGACCCTGGTGCCTGCTCTCCTGGCCCTCGTGGCGGCGTCGGCGCTCGCAGGCTGCGAGTCCGACGAGCTCGACTCCGCCATGGCCGAGCCCGGCACGACCTCGGCGCCGGCGGCCGTCTGCGCCAAGGACGCCAAGCCGGTCGAGCTCCCGGCGTCCTTCCCGGCGGTCGCCACGGTGCCCGAGGGCTTCATCGTCACGGGTGTCCAGTCCCGAAGCGGGGACCGCACGGTGGTCACGGCGGTCTCGCCCAAGCCCTTCAGCCAGACCCTGGCCGACATGCAGAAGGCCTACTCCAACCGCGGCTGGACGCCCTCGGAGGGTGAGGTCGAGCAACGGGACGCCGAGTCCAACTTCGCGGGCAACGGCCTGCGGGGCCGGTGGGCGATCCGTGAGATGCCCGACTGCACCGACAACACCTCGGTGAGCCTGCTGCTCGGCAAGTGAACGGCGGCAGCTGAGCCCAGACCGGCGGGCGAGCGTCCACGACGCTCGCCCGCCGCGTTGTCTGAGCCGTCACAAGTCGCTGACGCGCCGCGTCGGCCGCGGGACGATGGGACTGGCCGGAGCATGCGGCCCCGACCGCGTGGAAGGGGAGGGCGATGAGCGCCGCAGCCAGCTCGACGCACGACAGCTCGACGAACGACAGCTCGACGAACGACAGCTCGACGAACGAGACCGTGCACCACGGCATCGTCGTGGGCTACGACGGGTCACCCGGCGCGCGTCT
The DNA here is from genome assembly GCF_039531305.1 of Terrabacter lapilli. Taxonomy (NCBI): domain Bacteria; kingdom Bacillati; phylum Actinomycetota; class Actinomycetes; order Micrococcales; family Intrasporangiaceae; genus Terrabacter; species Terrabacter lapilli. Next base: position 140,278 of record NZ_BAAAPU010000009.1, on the reverse strand, counting down.
GGCGCTCGAGTGGGCCATCGAGACCGCCAAGCGCGATGAGCGACCGCTCACGCTGCTGCACTGCGCGGGCCTGACGATGACGCCCACCTTCCGGGCCTACGACCCCGCCGTGCAGGCCAGCCCCTACGACGTGATGGCCAAGGCGGTGCTGAGCGAGGCGACGGAGATCGCCACGCGAACCCTCGATCCGCAGGACGTGCGCTGCCTCAGCGTCGTCGGGAGTGCCGCAGCCGAGCTCGTCGGGGCGTCCGAGCAGGCCGACCTCGTCGTGACCGGGTCGCGGGGACACGGCGCGATCTCCGCCGGGCTCCTCGGGTCCACGTCGTACGCCGTCACGGCCCACGCGCACTGCCCCGCGGTCGTGGTCCGTGGTGACGCCGTCGTCCACGCCGGTCCCACGCATCCCGTGGTGGCGGCGTTCGACGACTCCAAGGACGCCGGCCAGGCACTCGAGGTGGCAGTCCAGGTAGCCGCCGCGGCCGAGGCGCCGCTGCACGTCATCACGGTGGACAACGTCGGGGGGCTGGAGGTGTGGCCCGAGACCGACTCCACGGTCGGGCGTGAGCAGATGCTCGAGTCGATGCACCAGCACGTCGGCCAGGTGCTCCACGACGTCGCCGAGGAGGCGCGCGCCGCGCATCCTGGTCTGGAGGTCCACACGAGCGTGCTGGCGGGGTCGCCGGGACAGGCCGTCGCGGCATACGCCATCGACATCCGCGCGGGGCTGGTCATCATGGGCTCGCGCGGCCACGGCGGCTTCACCGGGATGCTGCTCGGCTCGGTGAGCCATCGGGTCGTGCACGACGCGCCCTGCCCCGTCATGGTCATCCACTGACGACCCAGCACTCGGTTCCCGATCGTCGGAGGTGCCACGGATGGCAGCGTCCATACCGACCGAGGGACTCGTCGTCGCGGGCTACGACGGGTCTCCGGCGTCGCAACGTGCGCTCGGCTGGGCGGCCGCGGTCTCGCGCGCGCTGGGTGACGCGCTCAAGATCGTGCACGCCGTCCGCCTCGTGCCCAGCCGCGAGGGCTATGCCGTCCGTCCGCTCACTCCGCCGCTGGAGACGGTCGCCGAGACGCTGGTCGGCGCGCCCTCGATGTGGGCCGGTCGGCCGTTGGCGCGGTCGCGTGTCCGGGCGGTGCACGCCTTCGGCGGCCCCGCGGAGGAGCTGGTGGACGCGTCGATGACCGCGGACCTCGTCGTCCTCGGCACCCGCGGGCAGGGACGTGCCCGGAGCGCCCTCATCGGCTCGGTGTCGTCCGCTGTGGCCGCCCACGCCTACTGCCCGGTCGTGGTGCTGCACGACCTCGGCCCGCACAGTCGTCGGGCGCCGCACGAGGTGCCGGTGCCGGGGCCCGAGCGGGAGGTGGTGTGCGCCGTGACCCCCGGCGACGACGACGGACACGCTGCCCGGGTCGAACGGATCGTCTCGGCGGCAGCCATGGTCGCCGATGCCTGTTCGGCTCCGCTACGGCTCGTGACGGTCGCGTCGAAGACCGCCGCTGCTCTCGCGGAAGACCATCCGGCACAGGCATTCCCGTATGCCGTCGACGCGCTCAGCGCTCGACATCCGGGGCTCGAGGTGGTGACGGAGACGCTCGAGGGAGACCCCGTCGCGACGCTCGTCCGGACCAGCCGCAGCGCGGGGCTGCTCGTCATCGGAGCGCCCCACGAGGGCGGGGTGGCGGCCGTGCTGGCCGGGGCGCCCGCCTACCGGATGGTCCACGACGCCACGTGCCCGGTCATGCTGGTCCACTGACATCCGACGCCCTGGCGATGTGCTGCGCTCTCACCCGTTCGGCGCGGCCGGCAGACGGGCTGCCAGCGCTTCGGCCAGCCGGACGACCTTCGTCTCCGCGGCCGCCTCGGCAGCTCGGGCCTGTGCCTCGGTCGCCGGCTTCGGATAGGAGAAGCGGAGCGAGACGATGAACGCCTGCCGCGCCTGTGTCGAAGCGTGCCAACCCGGCAACCGTGAGCTGTGAGGCAACCACGCCGAGACCTCGCCGGGGGTCATGGCTACCCTCGGTTCGGTGGCTCCGCTGGAGGTGATGCGGTTGGTGGCAGAGTCTCCGGTCATGACGGTGACGTCTGCGCTCTGGGTCACGTAGCGAGGCTTTGCCAGCCACCAGGTGCACCAGCTCTCCATCGACGTCGGATCCTCCAGGACGGTCTTGGATCCAGTCACCTGCTCTATGGCTTGCTTCGTCAGCGCCCTGCACGCCTTGGCGGCCGTGGTGGGCGAAGGGTGCCCACCCAGGGCCGGCGCGACGCTGCCCGTCGACGGCAGAGTCGCCACCAGGGAGCCGACATGAGTCGCCAGCCACTCCAGCACCAGGAAGGCAACGAGTGCGAGGGCGGCCGACGTGATGGGCCGGCGTCGCCTTCTCGCCCGTGTCCCAGGCCGACGACGGCGCTCGGGGTTTCGACTCCGTTCGGTGGCTCGGAGGACGTCCGAGACCGTGAGCGGCTCCGAGTCGTACGAGCTCCCCTGTGCTGCGGCCGGATACAGGTTCTCCACCCGCCGCATCGCCAGGTGGGTCTCCTGCGGATCGCCCGTCCCCGGCTGCGCCACCAGCCAACGCACCAGCAAGCCACGAGGCACGACCTCCACGCCACGGACGCGCTGCTGGACGAACGAGGCCGAGCCCTCGCCGGCAAGAACGACCACCGGGACGACAGGCAGCCCGAGCGCCTTCTCCATCTCGCCGGCGAAGCGGCCGACGTTGTCCAGCTGGCGACCCTTCGGTGAGCTGGCGGATGTGTGCTGCCAGAGGTTTCCCTCGTGCACGCTCGTGCCGCCGGCCCAGTTCTTCGTGTCGAGCAGGTAGACACCAGAAGGACCGATCACCACGTGGTCGAGGTTGCTCTGTCCGCGTCCGGGCCGCAGCAGGCGGTCGTGGAGCACGTGCCATCCCGAGGGCAGGCTCGCCAGGGCATCGCCCACGCGGCGCTCGCCGTCTGCGCCGGCGGCCCACGCACCCGCTTCAGTCTCGAGCGCCTCAGCTCGCGCTCGTGCCTGTGCTGCCTGCGTCCTCAGCTCGTCGGCGCGACGCTGCGCCGACCCACCTGCCGTCATGCCCCGCCCCTGTGCCCTGTGCCCTGACGCCCGAGACTCTAGGGACGAGAAGTCGGTCTCGGGCCCGAATCCTCGCAATTCGCGAAAGGACTCGGGCCTCGAGACCGTGCCCGGCGGCATACGGCCGGGGGAGCAGCCGCGCGACGGCGGCGCCGTGGGGCTCGCGGGGCTCTTCCGTCACCCAGCGACGGAAGAGCCCCACGACGCTGGGGTCAGCCTCCGAGCGGGCGCTGGAAGCCGGGCCTGCCCGCCGTGGCGGCGGCCCGCTCGACCGAGCGCTCGAAGCGGCCGGCGGCAGAACCGAGACCGCCGACCGGCAGGTCACCGAGAGCGGGCGGCACGACGACGACGGGGCAGTGGGCGCCGTGCACGAGTCGGCTGCCGAGCCAGCGCGCGCCGACCTCGGTCGAGTGGCCGGCGTCGATGACGAGCAGGTCGGCCGTGCGGCTCTCCTCGATGAGGACCGCTCGGCGCTTGCCGGCCACGACACGCGTCTCCACGAGGTGGTCCGGGCCGAGGACGTGGGCCACGTCGTCGGCCAGGCGGGACTGCTCGACGGCGAAGGTGGTCTCGTCCGAGACGACGGTCGGCAGGCGCCCACCGGTCGCGGTCTCCGGCATGTGGGCGCGCCACGCCCGGATGGCGACGACGCGACCACCGCGGACGGCGGCCTCCTCGACCGCCCACCGGAGGGCACCGGGGGAGCCGCTCGTCGGGCTCACCCCGACGATGATCGTGTACGGGCGGCCCAGGCGAGCGACGTTCATGCCGCCGCTCCCGACTCCTCCGCGACCTTGCTCAGCGGGTCGGCGATGTCCTCGAGGGACTTGCGCTCGGCATCGATCCCGATGACGAGGGCGACGATCCCGCCGAAGATCATGATGGCGCCGCCGACGACGTAGCCCCACGTGAGCGGGCCGCGGTCCTTGCCGTCGCCGATCAGGGCGCCGTAGAGCACCGGAGCGATGGCTCCGGCACACTGCGCGATCACGAAGAAGTAGCTGATGGCCTGGCCGCGCACCTCGAGCGGGAAGATCTCGCTCACGGTGAGGTAGGCAGCGGAGGCGCCCGCGGAGGCGAAGAAGAAGGACACGCACCAGAGGATCGTCTGCGTCGTCGCGGTCAGGATCTCGGCATGGAAGGCCCACGCGGAACCCAGCAGGACCACTCCGGCGATCGTGTAGGTGCTGAAGATCATCTTGCGACGGCCGATGGTGTCGAAGAGGTGGCCGAGGAGCAGCGGCCCGGCCAGGTTGCCGACCGCGAACGGCAGGAAGTAGAGCGAGGTCTGCGCCTTGGAGATGCCGTAGAAGTTCGTCAGCACGAGGGCGTAGGTGAAGAAGATCGCGTTGTAGAGGAAGGACTGGGTGACCATCATCGTCAGGCCGAGCATCGTGCGACGGCCGTACCGCTTGACGAAGACGTCCCACAGGACCTTCGGTCCCATCGCGTCCTCGGGCTTGACGTTGATGGCCTTGCTCTCGTCGACCTCGGAGATCTCGCCGCCCTCACGGCGCACGCGCTCCTCGATCTCGTCGACCGTGCGCTCGGCCTCCTCGGCGCGCCCGTGCGTCAGCAGCCAGCGCGGGCTCTCGGGGATGTGCCGGCGCAGGTAGATGATCGACAGACCGAGGATCGGGCCGATGAAGAACGCGAGACGCCAGCCGATGTTCTCGGCGACGTTGTCGGGGTTGAGCAGGTAGAGGTTCGCCAGGGCGCCGAAGAACGCGCCGGCCCAGTAGGTGCCGTTGATCGCGATGTCCACGCGACCGCGGTAGTGCGCGGGGATCAGCTCGTCGATCGCGGAGTTGATCGCGGTGTACTCGCCGCCGATGCCCATTCCGGCGATGAACCGGCACACCCAGAGGAACCACATGTTCGGCGACAGGCCTGCGAGGCCCGAACCGATGAGGTAGATGACGAGCGTCATGATGAAGAGCTTGCGTCGCCCGAGACGGTCGGTCAGGCGACCGAACGTGAGCGCGCCGACCACCTGGCCGACGAGGTAGACGGTGCCGGTCAGGCCCACCTGCGCGGCCGACATGCCGAGGGACTTCTGGAAGCCCGACTCGGACACGATCTGGATCTCGAGGCCGTCGAGGATCCACGAGACCCCGAGCCCGAAGACGACCGACCAGTGGAACTTCGTCCACGGGAGCCGGTCCATGCGCGCGGGCACCAGGCTCCTGATGGCACCGCCTCTACGTTGTGCGACAGCCTCGCTCATCACATCTCCTTTGATCCGAACCGCTTAACCGCCGTGTGAAGGCATGCCGGGCACGTCATCACCGGGGAATGCGTACCCCGTGAACCGCTCGCGGCAACGCCGACGATGCAGCCGGCTTCCCGCGGCGGCACAGGGCGTCATCAGTCGCGCGCCACGTGATCCCCCTCGTCGGCCTGCGGCCGCCCCTCCTCGTGGGCCCGCGGAGCGAGCGTGTCGGGGAACAGGACGTCCGGATGCTCGTCCGGGGGGACGTCGGGCCGGCCGCGGCCCCCGTCGCTCGCGTCCGGGGTGCCGAGGTCTGGGGAGCTGGAGGTGTCCATGCCGTGCTGCCTACCCGCCGGCGGCTGGGTTCACGCCGCCGCTGTCGTGGTCGTATGCCGTGTCGCCGGTGCCGCGACACGCCGCGTGATCAGGTGGGTACGTCCCCCACGAACGGTCCTACGCACCAGAGGAGGTCGCCATGCCCGCCAAGAAGCGCTCGTCCAGCAGCTCGAAGACCGACCTGCCCTCGACGCTCGAACGGTCGCCGAAGAAGGCCCAGGAGACGTGGCAGAAGACGCACGACTCGGCCGTCGAGGAGTACGGCGAGGGCGAGCGCGCCCACCGCACCGCGTACTCGTCGCTCAAGCACTCCTTCGAGAAGGTCGGGGACCACTGGGAGGCAAAGGACTCCAAGGGCCCCAGCGATGCCCAGGCCGCCCGGCGAGGAGCGGACGCACGGCGCAGCTCCGACCGCGGTGACACGGCGGGAGGAGTCGATGCGAACGCCTCGAAGAAGCACCTCTACGACATCGCGCAGCGGCTCGACGTCAGGGGCCGGTCCCGCATGAGCAAGGACGAGCTGGTCGACGCCATCCAGCACGCCAACGACCGCGCCACCGCGAAGGCCCGCAAGGGCTCGAGCTGACGGCTGCAGCCGACCGGGCGGGTGGCATACGCCCCCGTCTGTCGCTCCTGTCTGGGTCGTCACAAACCGGCCCCGGCCGTGCACCCGGGGCGGCAGGATGGGGGTGGTCGGAGGATCGGCCCCGGCCGGGACCCAAAGGGGTGCACCATGAACGGCCAGGCGCGCACGACGTACGGCATCGTCGTCGGCTACGACGACACGGTGGGTTCGCAGCTCGCGCTCGAGTGGGCGGCGGAGACCGCCCGCCTGCAGGGCAAGCACCTGACCGTGCTCCACGGCGTCAACGTCGCCGGTGCCCCTGCGTCCCCGGGCATGGACCTTGCCACGTTCGAACCGGCCATGGAGCACGCGGCCAAGGCCGTCGTCGACAAGGGTGCGGAGCGCGCCGGAGCGACGCTGGACGCCTCGCAGGTCGAGGCGCAGTACTGGCTCGGCAGCCCGGCCTCCCAGCTGGTCGAGGCCTCCAAGGAGGCGGACCTCGTCGTCGTCGGCAGCCGCGGCCGCGGGCGCGTCCTGGCCGGCCTGCTCGGCTCCACGTCGTATGCCGTCGCCGCGCACGCGCACTGCCCGGTCGTCGTCCTGCGCGGGCCCGAGGGCCAGGAGCCGGACGACGTCCCGATGCCCGCGCGGCCAGGACGCGACCACGACGTCGTCGTCGGGATCGACGACTCCGACGTGGCCGAGCGCGCCGTCGACGCTGCCGCCGAGGTCGCCGAGGTCGAGGGCGCCGTGCTGCACATCGTCAGCGTCGCCCACTCCCCGTCGATGGAGTCCTGGGCCTACGTCGAGACGGCCAAGGGCGGCACCGAGGAGACCCACGCGATCCGCGACCGCGCAGAGCAGCTCGTCACCCGCGCGGCGAACCGGGTCAGGTCGCAGCACCCGAAGGTGATCGTGACGACCGAGGTGCTCTACGGCAACCCGGGCCAGTCACTCGCCGACCTGGGCGCGACGGCAGGGCTGATCGTGGTCGGCTCGCGTGGTCGCGGTGGGTTCACCGGCATGCTGCTGGGCTCGGTGAGCCACCGCGTGGTCCACAATGCTGCATGCCCGGTGATGATCGTCAGGTGACCGCCACCCGCTGACCGAGGCCGGGTGGCCTGGGATTCTGGAGGCTCAGCCGTCGAGTGGCTCAGCCGTCGAGCGCCTGCGCGAACCGACCGAGGGCCGCGTCCCACCGGGACTTGTCGCCCGGGCCGTCCTCGGCGATGCCCTGGCCCTCGTGGTAGAGGTCGAGCCGCGTGCTGCCGCCCTCGGGCTTGAGCTGCAGGTCGACGATGCTCAGGGGGCCGTCCTCGTGCGGGTGCCAGCTGACGCGGATCTGCTCGAGCGGGTGATAGCTGCGGACCACGCCGTGGGGGCCGTCGGCGCTGTGCCACGACTCGCCCTTGTTGCCCAATGTGACGCCGGGGCCGAGGAGGGCCTCCGTGCCACGGGGGCTGATCAGGTGCTGCCACACCTGGTCTACCGGCGCGTCGAGGGTGACGCTCGAGTGGACTCCTGCGGGAGACCCCTCGAGGTCACGGTCCTCGTCGCCGGGAGCAGCGTTGTCGGGGACGGACTGGGTGGGACTGCTCATGGGCACCTCCGGGTCGGTCGGACCGGCTCCTCATGGGCCGGACCCACTACCGAACAGTCGACCAAAGACTGACCGCGATGACAATGGTCCGACGTCCCCGGATCCGGCCCGGCGTGCCCGTCCCGGCCCTAGCCTCGAGGCATGATCGACCACTTCGGGATCAACTGCTCCGACTTCGAGGCCAGCGCCCGGTTCTACGACGCCGTGCTCGGTGTCCTGGGCTACGGCCGGCAGATGGACGTGGGCGTGGCCATCGGCTACGGCACCGAGGGCCACCCCGACTTCTGGATCACCCGCTGGCAGGGCGGCGAGCCCAACCGCGAGATGCACTGCGCCTTCCGGGCGGAGAGCGTCGAGGCCGTGCAGGCCTTCCACGCCAAGGCGGTCGAGGTCGGCGCCGAGTCGCTGCACGAGCCGCGCCTGTGGCCTGAGTACCACCCCGGCTACTACGGCGCGTTCGTCCGCGATCCCGACGGCAACAACGTCGAGGCCGTCTACCACCGCGCGCGGCCCGACGCCTGAGCCCGACCCGTGGATGACCGCCTCAGCCGGTGAAACCGGCCCGGCGCAGGGCATCGGCCATGGCGCTGTTGACGGGAGCGGAATCCCCGCGCGGGCGAGCGCCCTCGCTTCCGCGGTCCCGACCGCCCTGGCCGCTGCGTGACTGACCGCCGCCGGAGTGGCCACCTCGGGGCTGGTTCCGCTGGCGGCCGCCCTGCCCGGACTGACCGCGGTCCTGCTTGGGACCGCCCGGTGTGACCTCGTCGTCGAGGCGAAGGGTCAGCGAGATCCGCTTCCTGGGCACATCGACGTCG